>JAPOVL010000009.1 GCA_026708115.1 Chloroflexota bacterium | reverse complement strand
CTTTTCCAGGGCTTCGACGGGGGGATCCCGGGGGCGCCAAGGGACGATGCCACGCCCCGGACCGAGGCAGTATTGGAAGATAAGGCGGAGGGCGTTATACTCCTTGCCATCTATGAATCGAGGACGACGCGCGTTCGAGAAAGGAACAATCTTATGGCGAGACCGGTGACCTTATTCACGGGACAATGGGCCGACCTGCCCTTCGCGACCATCGCCGAAAAAGCCAAAAGCTTCGGCTACGACGGCTTGGAACTGGCCTGCTGGGGCGACCACTTTGAAGTCGACAAAGCCCTGGAAAGCGACAGCTACATTCAGTCGCGGCGGGACGGCCTGGCCCAACATGGCTTAAGCTACTTTTCCATCAGCAATCACCTGGTCGGGCAATGCGTGGCCGAAGCCTTCATTGACGAACGCCACCGCGCCATCCTGCCCGATCGACTCTGGGGCGACGGCGATCCCGATGGCGTGCGCGAACGCTGCGCCGAGGAAATGAAGAACACGGCCCGCGCCGCCAAGGCCTTCGGCGTCGATGTCGTCAATGGTTTCACCGGCAGCCCGGTCTGGCACTTGATTTACCGATTCCCGCCCACATCCGACGAAATGGTCGACGCCGGCTATCAAGAATTCGCCCAACGCTGGACCCCGATCTTGGATGTCTTCGCCGCCGAGGGCGTCAAGTTCGCCTTGGAAGCCCACCCGGGCGAAATCGCCTACGACATTTACACCGGCGAAAAGACCTTGGCTGCCCTGGATCACCATCCCGCCTTCGGCTTCAATTTCGATCCCAGCCATTTCATTCATCAGCTCTTTGATCCCGCCAAGTTTATCGACCGCTTCGCCGATCGCATCTTCCACGTCCATGTCAAAGACTCAAAAGTCACGCTGGACAACGTCAGCAGCATCCTCGGCTCTCACCTGAACTTTGGCGATGCGCGCCGCGGCTGGGACTTCGTGTCCTGTGGACGTGGCGACCTGGACATGGACTCCATGATTCGCGCTCTGAATCGCGCCGGATATAACGGCCCCCTGTCAGTCGAATGGGAAGACAGCGGCATGGATCGCGAGTTCGGCGCGACCGAATCCGCCGCCTGGGTCAAGAGTCAAGACTTCACCGCGTCCGCAGTGGCATTTGATGCTGCCTTCGCCGACGAATAAGCGCTCAATCTAAACTGAAATTGGAGACCTGAGATGTCAGACGAAAAACAAGTAGCGAGTTCCTTCACAAGCATGGCCACTGCCGGGTCCGATGTTGAAGCGCCCGAGATCGGCATCGGCATGTTGGGCTACGCCTTCATGGGCAAGGCGCATACCAACGCCTTCAAGAAGATCCCCTACATGATGTATCCGCCCGTGGCCATTCCGCGCCTTGTCGGGATCGCCGGTCGCAACCAGCAAGCGGTCAGCGCGGCGGCCTCCCGCTATGGATACGAGAACGCCTATACCGACTGGCGCGATCTGGTCGCAAATGACGATGTGCAGGTCTTGGACAACGGCGGACCAAACGATGCCCATGCCGAGCCTTGCATCGCCGCGGCCGAAGCCGGCAAGCACGTCTTTTGCGAAAAGCCCCTGGCCCGCACCGCCGAAGAGGCCAAGTCGATGCTTGACGCCGTCGAAAAGGCCGGCGTCAAACACATGGTCGCCTTCAACTATCGCTTTGTCCCCGCCGTTCAGCAAGCCAGGAAAATCGTTGAAAGCGGCAAGCTGGGCAGGATCTACCACTGGCGCGCGGTTTACCTGCAGGAATGGGGCATGGATCCGACGATGGAAACCACCTGGCGCTTCCAGAAAGACATCGCCGGCAGCGGCGCTCTGGGCGACCTTGGCGCGCACATCATTGATCTGGCGCGCTTCTTGATCGGCGAACCCAAAGCCGTAGCCGGGCTGGCGCAAACCTGGATAACCGAGCGGCCCGACGGCGCCGGCGGAATGGTCAAGTCGGACGTGGACGACGGATTTGTGGCGCTGCTGGATTTCGACAACGGCGCGCTGGGCACCGTAGAAGCGACCCGCTTTGCCCAAGGGCGCAAGAACTTCAATTCCTTCGAGATCAATGCCGAAAACGGTTCCATTCACTTCAATCTGGAACGGCTTAACGAGCTAAACGTTTTCTGGAAAGGCGAGACTCCCGATACGACCCAGGGCTTCCACAACGTGCTGGTTACCGAAGCGCATCATCCCTACTGGGAAAATTGGTGGCCGCACGGGCATATCATCGGTTGGGAACACAGCTTCGTTCACGAATTCCACCACTTTTTCAACGCCATCGTCAACGGTGAGAGCGTCGCGCCTTATGGCGCCGATTTCGTCGACGGCTACCGCAACGCCGTCATCTGCGACGCCATCCTGGAATCCGCTGCCAGCGGCAAGCATGTCGATATCAGTTATGCCTGATACGCGATCGCCTACGGATATCATTTATGTCTGGAAACTGTAGGGGCGATCCTTGGATCGCCCGCAAATCACTTCGAGGGAGGGACAAGAAAAAAACCGCTCAGGCGCTTCCGGCAATCTGTACTCGGGAACCGTCACTGATCATGTGAATCGTGCCGATTTCGTCGGTGCGGAACAGGCGATTATCTTCATCCAGATCGCGGAACAGCGACATGATGTCCGGGTCGGGGTCGCCCCGCCTGTTAGCGATATCGCTCTGCAACAGTGCGATTTGCGGCTGCGCCAAAGCAAGAAACTGACCGTCGATAGCTCGGACGGTACCGTGCTGGGGAATCTGAAAAACGCTGGCTTGAGGAGATATTCCGCGTTGCAGCATCATGGCTTGGCCCGCGGCGCTCAGGTCCGAAGTCAGCAAAATGGATACGTCTCCATGGTTCACCCGCAATACCAAAACATGATCCGATAGTCGGTCGGTAATCCCGGGCTGTTCCTGTGGATGCAAGACCTCAATCGTGACACCGTCTCCGAAATCGATGCTGTATCCAGCTTTGACGATCACTTGCCGGGTGCCGGCTTCCGCCAGACCCTGTGTGACTTCTTGAAAAACTGGATTTCGATTCGGCTGACCATTGGTCAAGGCAACGCCAACGGAATATCGATCGAGGACGCTATTGAGCGCTGCGATATCCCATTCATCGGGGTGTGTAATCGCCAGGATCTCGATTTCACGATCCGGGAAAGGCATTCTGTCGCCAAGCGCTGTCAGCAAGCGAGAAGGGAATCGACCGCCATCAACAAGCGCCTGAGCGCCACCGGGCGTCTCTAACAGAAAAGCATTGTTGTGTCCCATATCCAGCATCCAAACGTGCAGTCGGCCGTCTCGGCGGCTCATGTGCACCGCGACCATTAGTACCAGGAGAAGTAGTGACGCTGAAAAGACCAGCAAAGTCATTCGTCGCTGCCGAATGGCGGCTGCAATACGCGTCCAAATCTGTGGTCTTGAGGCAGCTATCATGGCGCCTCCAATCAAGAGAACATAATAAGCCTGGATCAAGCGAGCGTCGAAGTTGACGGCAATTTCCGCAAAATCGAATTGAGCGAAACCGCGGACGACCCCAATCGACCACGAGAGGAAGACCATCACGACCCAAAAAGTGACTGTGCCAAACGCGGGCAACAAAAGACTGATTCCCGCAGCCAACATCCCAAGCAGAAGCACTGCCGTTTGTACTGGCACGATCAGGATGTTCACTGGCAGCGTGACCAGCGACAAACGTCCAAAGTAAAGGACAATCAGCGGCAAGGTCACGAGTTGCGCCGCAATCGACACAACCAGCGGTTCGTTGAGCGCAGCGTGCAACAGTTCTGCGGCAGCGGGTCCAAAGCGTCGGTCCAGCCAGCTACGCAACAGTCGTGACAAGGGATCCGCAAACAGGCCCAGACCCAGTACCGCGAAGAAGCTAAGCTGGAAGCCGATGTCCAGCAGCATGTTGGGGTCGAGCGCGGAAAGGCAGAGCGTTGCGAAGGCCAGGGACGTCGGCACGAAGGTCTTGCGACGAAGTTGCTGCCCGATGACCAAGAGACTGCTCATCAGCGCCGCCCTCAAGATGCCGCCGCCCGCGCCGACCAGCAGCGAATACACCGCGATGAACAGGAGCGCGCCCAGCGCGGCCGGGGCCTTGTCCCTCCCCAAAACGCTGCCGACGACGCGCATGACGATCGCGCTGATCACCACCATGTTGAAACCGCTGATGGCAATTATGTGGGACGCGCCCACCCGACGAAAGTCGCGCTCAAGTTCCGGAGATATCCCTTGTTCATCCCCAAGCAAGATGCCGACCAGCAGCCCAGCTTGAGGCTCGGGCAGGGCGCGATTGATGTTGCCATGCAACGCTTGCTTGATTCGAATCAGTAGCGCCCGTAGGGGTGATCCGTATCCGGAACCAAGCACCTCAATGCCGGCGTTGCGCATAATCGAAAATACACCTTGGCGAGCCAGGTAATCGGCATATGAGAAACTGTCCCAGGTGGCGGGGATAGCCAGGAACCCGGTCGCCCGAATCTGATCTCCATAGGCAAGTGGAACGACGCGATCAGTTTCGACCAGGACTAGTCCGTCGGTTTCGTACAAGTTGTTCTTGGTAAAAATGGTGTCTGCGCGGACATGCAGTTGCGCGCGGTCATCACGAATGACCGGTTCTTCGATGACAATTCCCGTGATCGTTCCCGAATTGCCATTGTATTGCACGATATCGCTGGTGCGAGGAAGCGATGCTTGGCGGAGACCGCCGAGAGCGAATGCTGCCAATGCGATGGCGAACCAGCGGTAGCGATGTTGCCGTAATGAAAAGATTAGGATCGTCGCCGCAACAGTTAATGCCAGCCACGACAAAAAACTGAGGCTGACAAATTGTCTTGCTAAGCTGATTCCCAGAACCCAAAAGATAGCGACGAGGATCAGACGCATTGGTTGGCGCGATGCAATAACCGGCGAAGAACGGGGTGATCTGTTGTCAGTGCCGACCAACAGAAGCGGACATCAGCCCTTCGATGCCCGTTTCTGCATTACTCAATAGAAAGCGACGATTAGATGTGATTGCCGATCGGCGCTTGCGCAGGCCTGTCAAAGTTAATCGGTTCGCGATTGATTTCCGGGCGCGGGACATGAATTGCTTGCTCTTCAGGCTCAATCTCCACTGCCACGGGTTCTTCGTATTGCATCAAGTGGATGCCGTTGCGGATTTCTTCCAGGCTGCGGGCGAACTGATGTTCGAGCTGATTGAGTTGAGCGAGAACGTAGGCGTCAGCTTCGTCCGTGATTTTCGTAGACTCTATCTTGGCTTGTTCGATCACGTACTCGGCGCGAACTTTCGCTTGTTTCACCATCTCGTGCTGATCAATCAAATCTTCGCTGTGCTGCCGCGCCTGCTGAACAATCCTCGCAGCTTCCTCGTTGGCTTTTGCCAAGACTCGATCGCGCTGCTGGGTCACATGCGCTGCTTTTTCGATTTCTTCCGGTATCGATATCCGCATTTGATCAATAATCTCGAGGGCGCGTTCTTCGTCAACCATAGTGTACTTGGTGCCAAAAAGATGACGCCCTTCATCAATAAGGTCTTCCAAGCGATCCACAAGATGTTGAATGTCCATCAGCTTCCTCCCCACTGAAAGTTAATGACTGTGTTCTTTACAAATGCACTAGCTGAACTTCTCTTTGAGCGCGCGTTCTATAGTTGGTGGTACCATCGAACTCACGTCACCCCCCAATTCCGCAATTTCTCGAATTGTGCTTGAGCTAATGTGTATGAATTGCTCATCCGACAAGATGGCGATTGTTTCCAATTCCGGCGCCAATTTTCGATTTGCCATACCCATGCGAAACTCAAACTCAAAATCCCCAAATACTCTTAATCCACGTATTAAGGCAATGGCACCTATTGATTGTGCATAATTGACGGTAAGCGTACTGTATTGCGTTACTGAGACATTCGGATAGTCTTGGAATACATCCCGCGCAAGCTCAACGCGCTCCTCAATGTTAAACAGCACCGATTTGCTCTTGGGATTCGCATAGATCGCGACAATGATTTGCTCAAAAAACCGGGACGCTCGAATCGCGACATCGATATGACCGTAATGTATGGGGTCCAATGACGCTGGATATACCGCGATACCCTTTCCCGACATCTAGCTGCTCCTACGGCACGACATGATTCTAATGGGATTCAAAAAAGCGTGCCAACAGAATTGACATAAAATCCGCCTCAATCAAGTATTTCGGGGGATTATAACCCAAAAACAACCTAGTGAGAGGTGATACGGTTGTTTTTCGCGTAAAGGAAACCTATGGTGTCATGCGCTGGATTGCCCGCTGTGGTCACGGTGAATCCTTTGACGCGCAAAAGATCGCACAGATCTTCGTGCCTGTATTCGGTGAGGTGGTTGTGGTACTCCATACAGATACGATTAATTGATGCCAGCGAAGCATCGTCCGCATTGAAGAAGATGTCGTATTCCGCGCCTTCACAATCTACTTTCATGAAATCTATAACTTCTTTGCCGCTGCGTCGTATGACCTCGCATAAAGGAATCGTCGATACGTCTTTTGCCGCTTGAATCGTATCTGCGACCATATGGTACATGACTGGGTGGGGGGGGCTTGTGTCCATTTGGTTCAGGCCAAAATCAGCGCCGACGGCTTCCGGATAGCAAATTACGTTGTCGACGCTGTTGAGCTTCAGGTTTTCGCGCAACAGTTGTCGCGACTCTTCAAAGGGTTCATAGACGTGTACAGAGCTGCCGTCGGTCTGCGCGGCCAAAACGGCGAAATCCCCGATTCCACCGCCAATATCCACGATCGTCCAGCCGGGTTTCAAACCGGTTCCATGCTTTTCGTAGTCGCGGTCGAGGCAGGTCTCTTTGGCAATCCATATGTCCATGCTGGAACGGACTTTAAAGCGCAATTCGCCCTTGAGTTTGATCGTGAAGACCGTGTTTTCCAGCCCCAAGAAACATGCGATGATCTTCGTTCGAGGCGACATGCCTAGCAGGATGGTGAATATCGAGCGTAGGTAATACGAGTACCTTGATATGTACAAACGCGTTTTGCGCAACAAGATCTCAGAGCCTCCTCAGCTCAATTCGCTTTGCTCGGCAAAGAGTTGGCTGATACGGCGGGCCAACAACTGATGCTCCGGCAATGTCAGCGAGGGGTCTTCTTCATAAATCGTGCGCGCCTCGCGCTGTGCCAACTGTACCAACTCTGGCGAAAACTTTTGCAAGGATTGCAGGACATCCTTGCCACTCTGCCGCCAGCCTAGCAAGTCGCCTCCGCCCCGCAATTGCCAGTCCAATTCCGCCAATGCGAAACCGTCGTTCGTTTGAGCCATCGCGACGAGACGCTTCTCCGCAACAGAGAGTAGATCCTGTAGCGCCTCGCCCTCGAGCATATCGTGGACTCGATCCATGTTGATGCTTGATGAGCGGTCCGGGATCAAAAAGCAATATGACTGGTGTTCCCCGCGTCCGACCCGGCCTCGGAATTGATGCAATTGCGCCAGGCCAAAACGATTGGCGCCATCAATGACAATGACCGAGGCATTGGGGACGTCGACGCCGACTTCTGCCACCGACGTTGTGACCATCACATCATGTTGACCCGCGCTGAATTCCGACATGAGTCGATCCTTTTCGGCGGAACTCATTCGCCCGTGCAAGAGGCAGACGCGATACCGGAAAAACACTTTTTGCAAACTTTCAAATGCTTCTGTTGCGGACGCGGTTTCGACCGACTCGGATTCTTCGACCAACGGATGGATAAAAAATGCTTGCCGGCCTTGTTCCAACTGAGTTATCACGAATCCGTGCAGACGTTCCCGTGCAATTGGGTCGATAACTTTTGTTATGACCTGTCGCCGTCCCGGCGGTTTTTCTTTAATAAGCGTCAAATCCAGATCGGCGTAGATCGTCAATGAAAGCGTTCGGGGAATTGGCGTGGCGGTCATCACTAATAAGTGCGGATTGCCACCCTTGCCCCGCAACTTGGCGCGTTGTCCAACGCCAAAGCGGTGCTGCTCGTCAATCACCGCAATCCCCAATTGCTTGAAGTCAAGACCTTCCTGGATCAAGGAATGCGTGCCGACAACAATATCAATTGAGCCGTCCCCCACGCCACGATAGACAGCTTCACGTTCTAAATTGTTAAGGGCGCTGGTGAGCAGAGCAACCACTGGCCGACGGGGCCCGGGATAGGCGTCTACGGCATTTGCTATCTTTCGGTAGTGCTGCTCTGCCAAGATGCCAGTTGGCGCCATTAAGGCCGCCTGCTTTTTGTTTGATAGAGCGATCGCCATTGCGACCATGGCGATGGCGGTCTTGCCGGAGCCAACATCACCCTGTACGAGCCTGTTCATCGGTACGGTCTGTGACATGTCTTTGCGTATGTCCGCAATAGCGGTATGTTGGTCCGCTGTCAGTTCAAACTCGAAGGCGTTCTTGATGAAATCTGCCAAGACCTCGTTAGATACTGCCAGCGCGGGGATCTGCGCGGACTGCCATTTTCGACGGTTGCCAAGCACGGCGAGTTGCAACATCAGCAGTTCGTCAAATGCCAAGCGCCGATACGCATGGCGCAAGTGATCCCAGCCTGAGGGAAAATGCCTTTGGCGCATGGCCCACCCCAAATCGGCCAATTCCGCGCGCTCCAAGACAGACTGCGGTACGGGGTCAGGCAAGCTGCCGGCCCAGTCCGCGCTGAGAGCCTTCATGGTTTTCCGGAACAGCCGCGGTCGCATGCCTTTGCCGAGTCGGTATACCGGCACAATGCCGACAATCTGCAGGTTCTCCAGGTCGACCTGCTCCCATTCGGGGTTCGACATTTGCAGGCGATCCCGGTATACAGTCACCTTTCCATTGAGTACGATTTGCTTGCCGGGCAGTATTCTGCCGGAGAGATAATGCTGGCCGAAGAAGCGAATCGAGAGCGCACCCGAGCCGTCAGTCACCCGTATCAGGAAATCCTGTCGCTGATTAGCGCCGATTGCCGATCCCGCGTGCGAGACCGTCGCCACAATCGTTGTCGTTTCATTGGGAACGAGGTCTCTGATACACTTTAGTTCGGTGTAATCCAGATAGTCCCGCGGGAAACTAAAGAGCAATTGGCCAATGGTATACAGATCTAACGTCTTGAGGGATTCAGCCAGTTTGTTGCCTATACCCTTCACGTCTGTAGTTGGCGCGTCGAGTTCGTGATAGCGCGCCAGCGCCTCTTCGAAACTCTGATAGGCGCGCGGTATTCGAGGCGGACGTTCCAAACGCGGCAATGGCTTGATGTCCAGTTCGCCGCTCTGTGGGCCGCCCGTATAGTCTTCGTCCCAGGTGGCATCATCATCTCTAAAGTCCTGCTTTTGCGATGACGACCCAGCCTTGCGCGACCGCGGCGGTCTTGCCTGCCGCCGGTCCGAGTGATCTCGTCCGCGTCGTTCCCGCGAGTCTCTCGGCTTGTCCGCGGCCATTTTTTCCGTCCAAGTCTGTAATCTGTTGGTGTACTCCGCTGGTGGCGGGATGCGATTGGTAATGCGATCCAGTATGTAATTTAACCTGTCCTTACGATTGCTCTCTGGTTCAATCTTGTCATAGTCTTTGAGGCAATCCATGATCTCGTCAATAAGGATCTGATGCGCTGGTTTACGCGCTTGTCGTCGCGCTTCGGGCTCCCAATTCCTGCAATACTCGCTCAAACCCCCGACTACGGCCGTATCATTGCCACCCTGTACGCGTTCCAACTTCAAGATCTTGACCAATGTTTCCAGTGCGGAAGGCATGTACTAGTTTCTCCAGTTTTGGTTCAAGGTCGCCACGCCAATCGAGCCCGGTCCAATATGAGCGCCTAAAGTTGGGCATACTTCAATGATATGCGTCTCTTGTGGCGCAATCTCTCGGATCGAGTCCAAAAAACGCTCGGCGCCAAGGTGATTGTCGATATGCAAGATCGCGAGACGGTCCAAGGGCGCCTGATCTTGCGTGAGCGCCTTTAGCTTTGCTTCTGCGCGAGACCAGGTTCGCGAACGCGCCAGCGAGCTGATATCGCCGTCGGCGACACGGACAATCGGCTTGATCTTGAGCAATGTTCCGATACCCGCGACAAGTGAGCTAACGCGGCCGCTCCGCTGCAAGTATTGCATCGTATCGATAATGGCGTAAACCTCGGTATGTTGGCGTACCCGTTCAATCGCTTCCAGTATGTCATTCAATGACGCGCCCTTGACAGCTAATTCAGCAGCCACCCAAACTTGGAATCCTATTCCAAATGTCAGTTGCAAGCTGTCTACCAGCGCTACCCGCTCCGCGCCTACAGCCCGCGCACCTAAGCGCATGGTATTGAGCACGCCGCTCAGTCGGTCCGGCACATGGATCGAGACGATCTTTTCTGCGCCGTCGCTTAGCATGTTCTGGTAGAATACCTCCGCTTCTCCCGGTGATGGAGCGGAGGTGGTAGGCTGCGCCTTCATGGAGGGTAGTTGACGATAGAATGCTTGGCGGTCGAGCTGTGCGCCGTCGTCGGGGATGCTCTGGTGGCCGATATTAACATATGTCGGAATGATCCGGATATCTAACTCCCTGACGATCTCGGCTGGCAAATCGCAGACGCTGTCGGCTGCAACTTGAATCCGTTTAAAAGTCATAGTCCAAATCGTCCGTTTCTTTTTCCAATACCGCGACGCCTATTGCCGTTGGACCAAGCCAGGTTGCCATAGTTGTACTGTACATGGTGAAGGGAAAATGCTGACCCGGGAATTCCAGAGCCAATCGATCCTGCATGATGCGGGTCTCTTCACTGATTTGATTCTGGTGCTGCAACATCACCGCGTCGTCTAATTCGTTAAATTCTACCAAAAACTCGACCAGTCGTTCGATGGCCTGCATTTGGTTGCGGACCTTTTCGATGACAATGATCTTACCATCTTCCAAGCTGACAAATGGCTTGATGCCCATATGCGCGCACAAAATCGCGTGAGAGGGTTTCATGATCCGATTAAAGCGCAGGTAGTTCAGGTTATGTATGCAATAGACTGAATAAACGCGGTTGACCGCCGTACGCACCGCCTGAATCGCCTCTTCAACCCCAAGTTTGTCGTGAGCGGCCCGCGCCGCGACACGTACCAGCATACCTTGGCCGGCGCAGAGGCTTTGCGAATCGATTACCGCGATCTCACAGTCGTTTCCAACCTGCTGCGCAGCCAACCGGCCATTTTGCCAACTCTTGCTCAAGTCGCGCGACGGATGGATGGAAATTATCACATCGTAAAAGTGCGAAAGCCGAGCGTAGAGTTCGGCATAGTCGTTTTCCGACGGCGGAATGACGGTTGGCGTCGCTGTAAGTTTTCCCAGAAGTTCAAAGGCCTGCTCACTTTCCAGGTCGATATCTTCGTGATAGCGAATCCCCTCGATTTCAATTTGATTGGGCAAGATCGTAACCGGGTAGTGTTTTATCAGGCGTGGATTGGAAAATGTTGCGCCGCTATCGGTGACTATATGGATTCGAGGCATCACTCAAGACCGATCAAATACGGATAAAGGTCTTGTCCGCCGAAGACCAGATCAAATTCTAATTCTGGATAGGTAAATGATAAACGCTCAATCAATTTACTGGCCTCTCGCTCTTGGATGCCTTCGCCATAATATAAGGTAACCAGTTCATGTTCGGCCTTTAGGACTTTGGCCAAGGCATCGCGTACAGCTGCCTCGGTTGTAGGGCCGGCAGCCAGAATCTGGCCATCGCCGGTAGCGAGGAAGTCGCCACAGCATATTTCCAAGCCACCCAGACGAGAATCTCTGGTTGCCCGCGTAATCTCTATCGAACAGACTTGCCGGGTTGCCGCTCTCATTTCGCCGACCGCCAAGTCCAAATCGCCGCCGCCGTCTTCACCACTGTCTTCAAATGAACGCAAGGCGATCAGAGCGCTGATGCCTTCAACGACGGACGTCGTGGGCAGGACATCGACGCGAGCCTCGCCGGCCGTTTCGGCCGCTTGTCTGGCGGTCATGATGATATTGCCATTGTTTGGCAAGATGAACACGCTCGAAGCATTTATGCTATCTATTGAAACGAGGAAGTCTTCTACGCTGGGATTTCTGCCTTGGCCGCCGGGGATTACCGCTTCACATCCCAGATCTTCAAAGATTGCCCTTAATCCGTCTCCCGGAGCCACGGCGATTACTCCGTAGGCGTCTGAAGTCTGATGTTTCTGTGCCGCGGTTGATGATGCCCCTCGCGGCGGTCTTCGCCGGAACTGCAATTCCATGTTTTCGATGACGACATCATCTAGTGTTGCGCCGGATTGAACCGCATAGTTGATAGGTAGGGCAGGATTGTCCACATGTATATGGACCTTGACGGTGGAGTCGTCGCCGACCACCAACAGAGACCAGCCGACTTGCTCCAGATCTTGACGGATTTGAGCGATATTCAAGTTCTTGCCAAGCATGAGAAACTGCACATCGTAGCCGTAGGAGGTGTCGTTGGAAGAGTCCATCGGGGTGTCTGGACCTGCTGCAGCAGGAGATCCCGCTTTCTCCGGCGAATCGAATTTGCCGTCGGTAGACGCGAGTCCTTCCAGGAACGAGACCAGGCCCAAGGCACCTGAATCAACGACGCCGGACTCCTTTAGTATCGGTAACAGTTCTGGCGTTCTACGCAGCGATGCTTGCGCTGCGCGAACCAGAATATTCAATGCCTCGGAGAGCGCCACGCCGTCGTCTGCGCGAAGCTCGAGAGTTTCCGTCGCTTCCCGCGCAACTGTGAGAATAGTGCCTTCTACCGGGCTTGTTACCGCTTCATAAGCAGATTGCACCGCGCGTTTGCAAGCAAGGGTGAATTCGCGCGTATCCAGCGCTTCGGCCGTCTGTAGTTGCTCTGCGAATCCCTTCAGCAGTTGCGAAAGGATTGTGCCACTGTTTCCGCGCGCTCCCATTAACGCGCCATAGGCGAATCGCTGGGATAGTTCTGCAAGGTCCGAATCGTCGAGGTCCGATATTTCGCTGTATGCGCGCTGGAGTGTGTGGTACATGTTTATACCCGTGTCTCCGTCAGGAACCGGAAAGACATTCATTTCGTTGATTACTTCAACGTGCTGGGAAAACTGGCCGATGGCGCTTGCCAAAGCCTGTTTCAGCGCTTTGGCATCTATGCCGTATTTGCTGCGACATAAAGACATCAGGTATCAAGACTCGCGATTATTTGGCGCAAATCCTGGATGCCGGCGGCGATGCCACCGGCGTGCCCGAATACGCAAGTCCCGGCGATCATGACATTGGCCCCGGCCGCCAGAGCCAAGGGGATCGTTTCGCTATTGATTCCGCCGTCAACTTCAATATCGATATTTGACCCACGCTTATCAGCCATAGCGCGCAATGAAGCGATCTTGGCGGTCATCGTAGAGATGAACTTTTGACCGCCGAAGCCCGGGTTGACGGTCATCACATTGATGATATCGACCATATCCAGGATCTCGCCGAGCGATCCGGCGGGCGTATGCGGATTCAGCGCGACGCCCGCGCGACAGCCGGCTGCCTTGATTTGCCCGAGGACACGATGAAGGTGTGTACACGCCTCCACATGCACGGTGACGGAATCGGCCCCGCATGCGGCAAACCGTTCTATAAGGCGCTCTGGTTGGACGGTCATCAAGTGTACGTCCAAGGGGATATTTGCGATCTTTTTCACAGCTTCTACAACCAGAGGCCCCATGGTGATATTGGGTACAAACTGCCCGTCCATCACATCAATATGTATCCAATCGGCGCCAGCATCTTGCGCCTGCTTTACTTCTTCACCGAGTCGAGTGAAATCCGCCGAGAGTATCGAAGGCGCTATCTTGATCGGCTTGTTTGTCATACCGGGACCCCGAATCTTGAGTTCGACGCACAGAACCATCATACTTGTTACACAGCGTTATTGCAAAAGCGCGCGGACCAAAGGAGTGGTGAAAGTCGTAGATACGCCAACATCGCAAGGCGATGTAGGGGCGACTTATTAAGTCGCCCGAAAACTGTACCTGGAAACGCGGGCGATCCGGTAGATTGCCTCTACAAATGACTTAGTTCCTAGCACATTAACCACTCCCCGGACCGGAACTGATTGATCAGTTTTTGCGGTGAGAGCAGGAGAAGCATATGCGCTGGCGGCGTACAAATTCATGAGCCTTAGCCGCTGATCTGGTCGAGTTCGATGAGACTCGTTTTCAATTGACCGCAGCCGGCGTCAATATCAATGCCGCGCCGCAGGCGCACGGTACTCGCCACTTCATAGTGCTTGAGGATTTTCCTGAACTTGTCGATACGCTCGTGTTCGGCTGGTGAACCCCTGTATCTGTCGGTTGGGTTTAAGGGAATGATGTTGACGTGGCATAAGAGTCCGGCGAGCAGACGCCCCAGCTTATGCGCCTCGTCCGGACTGTCATTTTCGCCGGCGATAGCCGCCCACTCAAAGGTGATTCGCCGGTTTGTCTTGGTAATGTAGTACCGACAAGCGCTGATCAATTCGTCGATCGGCCAGCGGCGATTAACGGGCATCAGCGCGGAACGCTGGATGTTGTCTGATTTGTGCAGGCTCACAGCCAAATTGACCTGAAGACTCTCGTCGGCAAAGCGCCGGATCTGTGGCGCCAATCCCACGGTGCTGACGGTGATATGTCTAGCGCCGATCCCCAATCGATTCATGAATTGACGAATAGCATGCATGGTCGCTTCGTAGTTATGGAAGGGTTCGCCCATACCCATGAGCACGATGTTGCTCAAGCGTTCGCCCTGCGAAGCCAGTTCCCGCGCGAAGAGCATCGCTTGTTCGAAGATTTCCTCCGCCGTCAGGTTGCGCGCGTATCCCATCTGGCCCGTGGCGCAAAAGACACAGCCCATTGCGCAGCCGGCCTGAGTCGATAAACAGGCGGTCTTGCGCTGGTCTTCATAAGGCATAAGGACTGATTCAATCAATTGACCGTCTGCCAATTGATATAGTCGTTTTTCTGTACCATCGGCGCTGTTCTGTCGCGCGATCAGCTCTAAGCTGCCAAGCGAAGCGTTTTGAGCGAGTTTGTCAATAAAGCGCTTGGGTAGATCGGTCATTGCGCCGAAGTCATGCACGCGCTTGTCGTACATCCATTGCCAGAGTTGGCGAGCGCGAAAGGGCTTTTCGCCGAACTCGGCGACCAAGCTTCTGAGTTCTGAGAGGGTCAGCGCGTAGAGGTTTGTCATTTGCTTTTTTTATAAACCCCATTGCTCATGCAAGGAGCAGGTTCGTTATCTTGTGTGAACGCAGTGGACTTCTTCGTTGTCGCCGAGCGGCTGTTGTCCGCAAATTCGTCGCATTATGCCAGACTTGCCAAGAGAAACGGAATCATATTGTATACGAAATGCGAAATAATAGCTGCGGTGGTGCTAAGCCAGGCGCGCGCCAATCCGAATGCGAGCGAGACGACAAACACGATTGCCACTGCCGGCGAAGAGGCGTACTGCAAGTGGATCGCTGTGAAGAAAAGCGAAACGATCACGACGCCGAAAACGGGCTGAAGCGCGCCGCGAAACAGAGTTTCTTCGCCTACAGCTGCTAAAAGGGCCAGGAGCGCTCCCAAGAAGAGCGAACTACTAAAGGAGTCGAAAATCTGCCGCGCCGCCGCCTGCCATTCGAAACTGCTTGCGGGTGCCATACTTTGCCATACTAATGTGAGCAGCGAGACGCCAAGATACAAAATGCAGCCAAGCGCGATACCAACCAGCGAATCCATACGAGTAGGGAATCGCAAGCCGAGGCGCTCGGAACTATTTGTCCAGTTTCGGTGAACCAGCCAACCGACGCCCAAAAGCGCCAGCAAGACATATAGCGTCGTATTCATGGTCAGGTTGAGCAAGGCGCCTTCGGTTGTGGCATAGGCATCGAACAGTACTTGCAGGACATCCTCGGCGCTCCAACGCCAATAGAGTACGGCGAGCGCAAATATCAGGAGTAGTAGCGCCAGGCGGTGAATTGGTCGTCGGCTGTCAAATGTCGGTGAAGCGACCAGGCCTGAAACGCTGATCAGGCGCTCGATGTGGCGCCAGGGTGAGTCGAATCTGATTAAGAGCAGCATGATCGCGATTGATACGCATGCAGATAGCAAGTACAAGAACTGAAACAAGTTGTTCGCGCCGGAGGTCGAAACTCTGCTCAGCAACTGGATCGCGATGACGGCGGGCATGGCTGTCTGAAGAACTCGGAGGTGCCGGTATGAAATGCCGAGGGCAGTTGCCGCGTTCGTCAGAAAGATCAAAACAGTTATGTATAGCAGTCCAAAAAGTGTCAATGCCATCGATCACTTCAAGTATGCGGGTCGGCGAAGTATAGACGATATCAGCGAAGCGCTCAACTGTCAGCCCGTCCTGCGCTGGGATATTGACAGGTCACAGGGCGCTGTGCTAGCATAACCGGCGCCACATCGAGACTTGGTTTACAGTTGGAGAGGTGGCCGAGTGGTTTAAGGCGATGGTCTTGAAAACCATTGTACGGTTCTCCGTACCGCAGGTTCGAATCCTGTCCTCTCCGCCTTAACCGCCTTAACAACTTTATATTTCAGCATGGAGAGGTGCCAGAGTGGTTGATTGGGGCCGCCTGCTAAGCGGTTGTACCTTCACGGGTACCGCAGGTTCGAATCCTGTCCTCTCCGTTTCAAATCTTGCCATGCAGCACAAGGCGACCGTAAATGAGCGAACGAATCGCGATTGAAGCTGTAGTAAACAGAACGCGCAGCGAGATCTGGAGCTTATTCAACGTACCGGAACATATCACCCAATGGAACTTCGCGTCGGATGACTGGTGCTGCCCGCGCGCTGAAAATGATCTCAGGGTGGGTGGCAGGCTTTGCTTTAGGATGGAAGCCAAAGATGGCAGTTTTGGCTTCGACTTTGAAGGCGTTTATGACCAAGTCGCGCATGAGAGCAAACTCGCGTACACGATGCCAGGTGGCCGCAAAGTTGAAACCAGTTTTGAGGATCTGGAAGAACGGACCAAGGTCAGGACAGTATTTGATCCCGAGACTGAAAACCCGGTTGACATGCAGAGGATGGGATGGCAAGCGATACTCGACAATTTCAAGAAATATGCCGAGTCGACCTAGCGTGCATCAAGAATTGACCTCTGCATGGAACGATCAAGCGGACGGCACAAGCATGTGAGCAAGATGATGCATTATACAGGATAAGAGTCTTCGACTAAGTGCTTGTATCTGCACTGTTTTTTCAGAATCAAGTCCTGTCCCCTCCCTTTCATTCTCCTTGACTGTCTGCCTGATTTGTAAGCCGCTCCGATAGCCCCAGAAGAGATTGGCCCGTTCCTGTTTACGTAAACCGCGTCGCTCTGCAACGAGAACGCTTACGATTTTGCGTGAGCGCGACATTCCTGGCACCTTTTTCACCGGTTACGCGCCGAGCGGCTGTGCTAGAATGCAGCCATAATTGAACGAAGCAGCGGG
This sequence comes from Chloroflexota bacterium, assembly GCA_026708115.1. Classification (GTDB taxonomy): domain Bacteria; phylum Chloroflexota; class Anaerolineae; order Aggregatilineales; family Phototrophicaceae; genus UBA6055. Next base: position 4,992 of record JAPOVL010000009.1, on the reverse strand, counting down.
ACAGCTCACGTGCTCATAATCGGTTTGATGTCCGGCACATCCGCGGATGGCGTCGACGCGGCGCTCTTCGAAATCGAGGGCGCCCCCGGCAACTTGAATGCAGGCCTGGTACATGGACGTACCTGCGCCTACGAGCCCGCCATGCGCGAAGCCATCCTGCAGTGCTGCGATGCCGACCGAAGCCGCGCCGATATGATCGCGGAGTTGAATGTGTCATTGGCGGAGGTATTCTCGGATTGCGTTCTGCAATTGATCGCCGAGACCAGCGTAAGACGCGAAGACGTTGACCTCATCGGATCGCACGGTCAGACAATATGGCACAATGTGCGTCCTGACGGGCAGGTAAGCGCGTCGCTGCAAATCGTGGAAGCGGCTGTTCTCGCCGAAAGAACGGGCATCACGACTATAAGCAATTTTCGCGCTCGCGATATCGCCCTGGGCGGGCAAGGCGCGCCGCTCACCAGCTATGTGGACTGGCTCTTGCTGCGGCATCCGCGATATTGGCGCGCCATACAAAACATCGGCGGCATGGGCAACGTGACTTTCTTGCCCCCGCTCAACAACGAGCGCGATCGGCCAATCGCCTTCGATACGGGACCAGGAAACGCGCTTCTGGATGCCGCCGTCAGTCATTTTAGCGGTGGCAAGCTAACTTATGATGCCGCCGGCGAGATTGCGAAACGCGGTCGGATGAACGAAGAATGGTTGGAGGTCTTGCTTCAGCACCCTTATTATCAGAGAGGATACCCAAAGACTACCGGGCGCGAGACCTTCGGTACGGCGGCTGCGCTGGAGTTAGTCAGCCAGGCCAGGGCGCGCGGCCTAGGCGAAGCTGACATAGTCGCGACCTTGACTGCTTTGACCGCTACCAATATCGCGGAAGCTTACAGGCGCTTCGCGCCCGCTCCCGTTCACGAGGTGATCATTGGCGGGGGCGGACGCCACAATCCGGTCATGCTGGGCATATTGCGCGACCTTTTGGCGCCGGCGCGCGTATTGACGCATGAAGACATAGGCATGGACAGCGACTTCAAAGAAGCGCTTGTATTCGCTGTTTTGGCTTATGAATCGTGGCACGGCCGACCGGGCACCATGCCCGCTTTTACCGGAGCAAGCGGAGCGGCCGTTCTGGGGCAGATCACGCCTGGCGCGAACTTCTCACAGCTATTGCGGCAGTCCTAGTTCACGGCGTTGGAGTGATTCGTATGACTTGTGGTTAGACTTGCGTCAGTTGCAGTATCCCGCGCTGTCGACGTTTAATGACTGGCGGCGAAACGAAGCAGGTGGCAGCCAAATACCGGCTCAGGACCTTCAACGCGACGGCGGGCGGTGTGATATGGTGAATTCAAGCAGTGAGGACGAGTTTGAATGCGCGCGTTGATTACGCGACTGTTTCGCCCTATACGTGACTGGTGGTCCGCTCGACATGCGCCAACCAGGGAACTGCCCCAGGTCCTTATGACGGCGATGCGCAATTTCAGCCGTTATGGTTCGCGTCAATCGGCTGCTCTGGCATTTTATTCTCTTTTTTCGGTATTTCCGCTGACGCTCTTGTTGGCTGTGGTTGTGAGCGGTTTGTTGGAACCGGCAGTCGCCCAGGAACAGATCGCGAATGGACTGAGCCGTTTGTTGCCCGCCGACACGGTCACTTACATTCAGGAAGTCTTGGACGATTCGTTGCAGCAAGCCAGGTCATTCGGCGTTGTCGCCATACTCGCGCTGGTTTGGTCGTCGCTGACCTTCTTTTCCAACCTCACGGCATCTCTGGACGAGATTTTCGATGTGCCCGAACGACGCGGCATATGGAGCTTGCGCGTACTTGCGGTATTGATGAGCATAACGCTGGTGATCCTGGTGGTTGTATCTTTTCTCACTTCCGGCGTATTGCGGCTGGTATCGATACTGCTGCTGGACCAACCGAGCTTATGGGTTTCTGTCGGCAGCTTGTTCTTGCCGATCGGCCTTGATGTTGTGATATTCGCCATGCTCTTCCGCTTCGTTCCAGCGCGCTTTGTGCATTGGGACGCGGTATTGCCGGCGGCCATATTCGGCGCTATTGGCTGGGAATTGGCCAAGGCCGGCTTCGCCTATTACCTGAATAACCTGGCCGGATTCCAGTTCATTTATGGCGGTATCGCAACGGCGATCGTCTTGCTGTTCTGGGCGAATCTTATCGCTGCGATATTCTTGCTGAGCGCGGAATTATGCGCCCGACTCAATGAATGGATCATTCGGCAAGACCCGGGTCAAACCGGTTTCAACAAGTCCTATAGCATCGCCATTCGAAACGGCCAGATCGAGGTGCGCGTGCCGGAAGAACGGCGGGTTGCCGGCGGCAAATAACGACAGTGGCGAGTTCTCACAAGACCGGCGATTTTAGCGCGCCGCCGTGTGGCAAGGCGATGCTAGCCAACACGCTTGAGTTTTCCGCTGCGTTTGGCATAGGCCTCCGCCATCTTGAAGGCCTGTATCCCGACCGGCAACAGGACCACGCCCAATAGCAGAAGCGGGACAATGAATGCCGTTAGTTCGGATACCGGTTTTCCGTCCAGAACCGCGGCGCGGACGCCATCCAGCACATAAGTGATTGGAGAAAACCGGGCGATTGATTGCATCCATTCCGGCAGCACCGTAATCGGATAATAGACGCCAGAAACCAGCAGAAACGACGCTTGAACAACGCTAGTCATTTGGGCGCCGCGCTCGGGGTAGAGCAAGGGCAGAATGCTTGCGACTATGCCGATCGAGATTAGAGACAGGCTGCCCGCCAGGATCACCAGGGCCGCCCCGGCCAGGTTCGCTCGCGACAAATCCAACTGAAAGAAGAGCGCCGTCGTCCCGCCAATAATCAACGCCGTTAGCAGACTGTAAATCAGCGAATAGGCGGTTTGGCCGACAAGGTGGACCCAGCGCTTGACAGGCGCCATCAAGGTGTATTCGATGGTGCCTTCCCAGCGCTCCCACGCTATCACTTCGCTGGTCAGCATGAATATGTTCGACAGGTAGTGCCATACCAGGGTCCCGATGATCAAGTACATCGTCAGGTACTGGACATCGAAACCCGGCGCCGCGCCGGTCAAGGCTTCCGCGCCCTGGGCGATGAATATGACCGACAGCGCGGTCGTCAGCGAATAGAAGAACCAGACGACTTCCCAACCCCAATAGCGTCTGGTCAGGTGCCAATTGCGCGCCAAAAATGCGTATGATTGCAGGACCTCGAGCCGCAGCGTAGCGAAGCCATGCCGTATCGTCTGTTGCATCACTACAGCCTTTCTATTTGGGCAGCGGCGCTTCCATGGTATCTCGGTCCACCAGTTGCTCGCCGGTCAGCACCATGAAGACGTCTTCCAGCGTGGGTTGAACCCCATTGCGCGCGATGCTGCGTTTGAGATTGGCCGGCGTGTCAGTGGCGACCAGCTTGCCGTTGTGTATGACAGAGACGCGATCGCAAAGCGTGTCGGCTTCATCCATGTCGTGCGTCGTTATCAGAATCGTGGCGTCATGGGCATCGCGCAGTTCTTCGATAAACGCGTGTACTTCGCGCTTTGACCTTGGATCGAGGCCGGTGGTCGGTTCGTCGAGTAGAAGCAGAATCGGCGATGTCAGAAAGGCGCGGGCGACCGCCACTTTCTGTTGCATGCCCCGGCTCATCTCTTCCATAGGCTCGTCATATGAGGACTTCTTCAAGCCCAGGCGGCTCATGATCTCGTAAGCCTTCACCGTGGCTTCGGGGCCGGTGACGCCGTAAAGCCGGGCGCCATAGAGCAGATTCTCCATTGGGCTCAGTTTCTTGAAGAACGCGGCGTCTACCGAGACCCGGCTGATCAATTGTTTGACCGCCATATCGTGTTTTTCGATATCGATGCCGAAGACAGCCGCGCTGCCTTTGTCGGCTTTGAGCAGTGTCGAGATCAGACGAATCAGTGTCGACTTGCCCGAGCCATTGGGGCCGAGCACTCCGAAAATCTCCCCTCGTTTGATGTCAAAGGAAACATGATCGACGGCGACAACCGGTTCTTTGTCTCCGGATTTGACGCTTGGCAGGTCATCTGATGTCGGCAGTTCAGATTTTGCCCCAAGCAGGCGCTTCCAAATCGGCGGCCCCGGCAAGTGAAAGTATTTGGTGATGTTCCTGACCACGAGCGCGTGTTCAGTATCTGGCAATGGCCTTGCGAGCATCTTGATCTCCTATGAATTGAGCGAAGGTGGAATCACGATTTGGGAATCGCGCTACGACGCTCCGCAGCATTGTAGACTTGCCTGCTTCCGCGGAAAAGGTTTGTCCCTTTTGGATTTGCGGGTCTGGCGCAAGAAGTGAATGGCCAGAGCCAAGTACCGGAGAGCTTCATGCGAAGTCGACTTTGTGAGCATATCATGAGCCTTTCTGACCTGTCAAGCCCCTTATTGGATCGAATATGTGCCTTTGCCACGCAGGGGATCCATGTCGGTTGAAACAGCCGTCCGTTGGTCCCTGCATCGTCCCTTGGCGCCCCCGGGATCCCCCCGTCGAAGCCCTGGGAAAGCCCCATGTTTCTCCAGTTTTTGAGGGGGTGGGAGGGCTGGAGGGCGCGGTATTGCTGGGTTTTGTGTTTGCCACAGAGGCCAGAGGGTTTTTTCACCCCCATCCCCCGGCCCCTTCCCCCATAAAGAGGGAAGGGGAGCGCGTTTGGCGGGATTGGGATTTGATCGGGAAGTTTCGCTACAGATGGGTTTTTTTCGCATTGCTTTATTGGTGCTGATGAGGGGCGGCCGCGGGCGGATTTGTAATTGCAGAAGCGGGCGAGCCAAGGCTCGCCCCTACAGGGTCCTTGGAAAAGGCGTAGGGATGATTTGGTGGGGATGGCGTGTTGGCGGGCATGGTACATGATTTTATTTGCCACAGAGGCCAGAGGGTTTTTTCACCCCCATCCCCCGGCCCCTTCCCCCATAAAGAGGGAAGGGGAGCGCGTTTGGCGGGATTGGGATTTGATCGGGAAGTTTCGCTACAGATGG
>JAPOVL010000048.1 GCA_026708115.1 Chloroflexota bacterium | reverse complement strand
CATCGTCTGCACCATCTTGCCGCAGCGCGATCTGGCGCTAAGCCTGGGCGCCGCCAGTTTCTTGAGCAAGCCCCTCAGCCAGCGGCAGCTCCTCGCCGTTCTCGATGCGCAGGTTGACCGGCTGCACGGATAAGGTTTTGACCAGCGCTTCAATAGAGGCCAAAAGCCGGGGCATGGCGATGCCGTCGCCGCGAATCACCGCCAGCGACTTGCTCACGATGGGCTGGCCTGAGGGATCGCGGGCCGATGTGACTACGATGGGGATATCCCGCAGCGTCGGGTCCCCCCGCATCTCGGCGATCAACTGAAAGCCGTCCATTTCCGGCATGATCAAATCCGTCAGGACGACATCGGGCCGCTGTTCGCGCAGAATCCGACGGGCTTGTCCCACGCTAGTGGCCCGCAGCACGCGGTAGTCCCGGCCCGCCGACGCCAGCATGCGCCGGAAGAGCCGCAGGACATCGGGCTCGTCATCTACCACCAAAATGGTCTTGCCATCCAAGTGGAGGCGATCCAGAGCAGCGAGCAGTTCTTCGCGCGAGATTGGTTTGATCAGGTAATCCTCCACCCCCAGGGATTCGGCGGCATCGCCTATGCCGGGCACAGAGCACACGACAGCCGGTAGCCCATAAGGCAGCGTGATCTCTCTCTCGATCCGCAGCAGATCTTCGCCCACAGAGGCCGCGTTGATCAGCAATGCTTGCGCCGGCAGGCGCTCCACCTCGGCTATCGCCTCCTCCAGGCTGGTTGCCGGAATCAGTTCGACATTGTGCAGGTAGCGGGCAAGCAGCCGGCTCAGCCCCCCGCCCTCTTCAAAGATGATAAGGCGCGGACGATCCCTTGGCTTGGGCAAAGACGGTATGTGAGGCTTTTCGACATAGGTTGAATAGGGCGAAAACCAGCGCATCAACTCCCCATCGTCCGGCGGGATAGCCTCCGCGACCGGCAGACGGAATAAGAATGTGGCGCCCTGCCCCGGCTCGCTCTCCAGCCACATCCGTCCCTTGTGCAGCTCCACAAAGTGCTTGCTGATACTCAATCCCAAGCCGCTGCTTCCCCAGTGACTATGGATGGAACCGTCCAATTGCTGAAAGGGTTTGAAGACCTCGTCCATTTCCTCAGCCTTTATGCCGGGACCGGTATCAGCAACGCTGACGATCACTTGACCGCCTTCCTGCCTTGCCGCCACCCGCACGCCGCCCTGTTCGGTAAAACGTCCGGCATTGCTCAGCAAGTTGAGCAAAACCTGTCTGATGCGAATGCGGTCGCAGTGGAGTGGCGGCATATCCTCCGGTATATCCGTCTGCAAGGACAAGCCCTTCGAGTCGAAGAGCGGGCGCACGGCTGTCTCGGCCGCAGCGACGATCTCGGCGAGCGTCACCGGTTCCTTCATCAAGGCCATTTGGCCGGCGTCAATCTGGCTCAGGTCCAGCACGTCGTCGATCAGGCTCGAGAGATGTCGGCTGTTGCGCAACACGATCTCCAGGTCCGCCAGCAAGGACTGCGGGATATTGCGGCCGTAGGTTTCGGGCGAGTTCATCGCCATTTCGCTGAAACCAATGATCATGTTCAGCGGCGTACGCAGTTCGTGGCTCACGTTGGCGACGAATTGCTCTTTCGAGCGCCGCGCTTCTTCCGCTTGCCGGCGCAGGTCATGCGCCAGGCGATTCAATTGGGTAAGCTGGAGATGGGCGTCCGTCAGATCATCCAATGCTTGCCGGAGCTGGAACTGATAATCGCGGCTCGCCTCCAGCGCCTCCTGGCTTTGACTGTAACTCGCTTCGAACCATTGTCTGGCCAAGAGCAGCGGGCGCGATGTCAGCCAGACCAGCCAAACGATTCCCCAAATATGGATGATCGCCACATAGCGCAGAGCGGGCTCCATCACCGGCGAAACAATGAAACCGGAAAACAGCAGCAATGTACAAGCGATGGCGGTGGCGATACTGCCGGGCAGACCGATCAGCACGGCGGTCAAGCCCACCGGCAAAGCCAGGAAGATTACCGCCTCCGCCAGGCCACTCCAGATGATCAGCATCATATTCACAGCGAAGCAGCTTATGACCAGCGCCCAGGAGGCAAGCAAATAGCGTGAGGCCTGCAGCAGCAACCAGACGACGGCTGCCAATAGCAGCAGAATGACACCTGGCAAGGTCGTGACGAGTGGATCCGGAAATGCCGATGCGACCACGTAGAGCGTGATAGCTGCCAGGAACAATCCGGTCAGCGACCACCATAGTGTGCTGCTTTTCACTTCTTCTATCTCTGCCCGGAGTCCGTCGACCCGAGTCGCCAATTCACCCATTGATCGTGCTCCTCTCTGCTTAAGCGTCGGCGTCGGTGCGTCGCAGTTTTCTTCCGCCCGACACTTGACCTTGCGCGCTTCGAGCAAGACAACGCCTGAGAAGTTACTGATAGGATACATGCTGCCGCAAGTCAAGTCGAATCAGCTGGGACTTCTGTCAGAGCATCCACCAGCCTCTCTCCGAAATGAATTCGACCGGATCGACGTAATTCCTTTTGATTTCGGCTGGATTATTGGCCGACCACCAAGAGGGATTGGCTTGCCATAGAGAGGTCTTGCACATGTCAAAGTGCAGATGGGCGTTGAACTGTTCCTTGTGCCCACGACCGATTGTGCCGAGAAGTGCTCCTCTGTTACAGTTTTCGCCTTTCCTTATACTGGCCGCGATGTTCTTCAAGTGTCCATAGCGAGACCACACGCCGTCAGGATGTCTGATAACAACCAGGTTTCCCCAGGAACCAGCGCCGACGCCAGCGAAGACGATCAGCCCGTCCGCAACCGAATAGACGGGCAAACCTTCATCGACGTCATCACAGCGGTTGATATCCAAACCGGTGTGCATCTGGCCTTTGAATTTGGTATGTTGGTAGATTTCTCCGTGGTCAATCGCGGAACACCAACCCCATGGCAAAACGGCTCTGGCAGCCGGGTCTACGGGCGATCCATAGGCTAACTGTCTGGCGCCGGCTTTCTGTCTGGAGGGCATCGTTTGCGGCTCACCTCGAACATGTAATAGCTCTTCGGGCAAAGGCACCGTGATATTGATGGCTCCCAGATCTACGACGCCATCAGCTTGCTTCTCAAAGGTCATGTCCCGCTCAAAAGCGAGTTTTTCAAACCACTCGTAGCGCTCTCGCAAGCGTTCCTGAATTTGCTGAGACAGATCCGCCCGCTGCGCTTCGTGTTCCTTCATACGCTCAAGCGCGAAGTGCTGGAAGTACAGAACTTCGTCATTGAAGAGCGCGGGGAGGTAAGGTTTGATGTATCGTCCATCGGCTTTGATGACATCAAGCCCTAAATCGACCTCGGTGCGTTTCAGGATTTCATGAGTCAAGCCATGATCGACTGCGGCATCCATAATCATGAGCTTGCCCAATGGGGAACGGATTCCCCTGGGTTCAATTGACAGCCTCATGACAGTCTGAAGGAAGTCGCGCGCGATGTGCAACTGAGCGGCTCTCATGTGCTGATCGTTCGCCTTTACAGCATACCAGGACAGCGATAGGAGCTGATTTGAAGGCACTTTGCTGGTCCGGTCGAAATAGTTATCCAGGACCTGCTGGAGCCGCTTGCCCTTGAAGCCGAAAAGGCCGTATTCCAGCGGGTCAGGATTGATGACACCCCAGCTATTGCCTTGCCAAGCGCTGATGATAGCAATTGCGAAGTCGAGGAAATCCTCGATACGCGATACTGCGCTGACCGGTTCACCCGCTTTGCTTTCGGCGCTATCTTCGCTTGATCCGTCGGGCGCAGCTTTGACCGCCGAATTATCATCCAGGACGTTTTGCCCAGCGGTCATCTTTTCGATGGCCGAGGAGGCAATGAGACTGTCCTGTCTCATTGCCTCCAGGGTTTCTTGAGCGGCTTGCATGCCCTTCAGCGTCTTGTCAATGGAATTGATCAGCGTTCTGTTATGTTCGGCAATCCGCGCCAACGCCAGCTTGAGTTGTTCTTTCTCACGCGGCGTCAGATTCATCGCTGCCCTCGTCCGCAGGCGACGCGGCGTTCTTGGCGAGTTCGCGATCTTCAATGATATAGCCGCCGACCAGGGTGACGCAGATCGTCGTGATGGTGGGCGCCAATACATTAAGATGCTCTTCGAGCTCCGGTCGAGTGGCGGCGATCAGCAAGGTGATGATGCTGATGATCGCCGACCAGAATCGCCGTGATTGCAAAAGTCTGCGTGGTGCTGTTTTGCTCTTATCCATTTTCCTTCTCCTTGTGATTGAGTCTTTCAAGTTCGGCAATACGATCTTTGAGCGCCTGATTTTCGGTGCGCAGAGCGACGAGCTCCGCTTTCATGGCGATGCGCTCTTCTAGCAGCTTGCGAATCGTCTTCTTGTTTTCCCTCACCTCCTCCTCCATGATGCGAAAGACGCTGTTCTCTTGCAGCAGGTGCTGATCGACCATACGATGAATGAGCTCGGCCTGCCCGACATCGAGTTGATGCTCGGCTTCGATCTTGTCGACGCTGATGTCAGCTTTACGAGAACTGCGCTTGAACACATCGCTAAAATGATTAAATACAGCGACAATACTGCCGCCGAGCGCTGCCATAATGGGGAGTTTGACTTCATCCGGCAAATCGTTGAGATCCACAGTTGTCCTATTCCATGTCCACTGGTCGATAAAACGTGCGCGCCGCCAAGTTTGCAAATTCCGGAATGCTAATCCTCGTCAAACATCAAACTGATTTGCGAATCAGCGGGATGAGGCTTGCCCTGTCACAAGCCGCCTCATTTCGCTGAACGGTTGGTGATTATCGCGTCGGTGTTGCGTAGTCACGCTTCATTGCGGCTGTTTGCGATACTCTCAGCTAGGTTTTGCTCGATAGCGGTCAGTTTATTGTTGGCTGGCCAGTTCTTGTCTGATCTGTGTCTCAAACCCAATGGAAAGGGCTGCCATAAGCGCTTCGTCAGTAACTTGTCCATGTGCAGGGTTGATCAATTCCATGAATGCATCCCATTCCGGTTCAGTCCAATGGTCAGGTATTTCGTCGCTCTCCAGCACTTTAGAATAGAGGTTTTTCATAAGTGCATCCGCGAATTCGGCTTCGAGTATCTGTCCTTCACCAGGATTTAATTGCCCTATAACACCCGCAACGGTGGCTGTTGAAATATCGATTGCTTTGCCAGGAACATTTCGAAAGACTCCTTTGAGGTTCGAAGATACTTGGCCTGGTATGACAGCACCCAGTACGACATTCGCGGCTGCTCCCACATCCCCTTTAATGGCCAGACTGTGATACACTTCGCCAATGGTGAACACCAAGTCAGCTGGCGGTATGAACCCTATGAGGAATCGGATGAGTGGATAGATATCGGGCATTTCAACCCCCGACAACGTCTGATGGTCGTTTTCTATAGTTCGGTACGCAACACGGTGGTAGTTCTCGTACAAAGCCCGAGCTTCCGCGTAATTGTCAATTGGGCGAGTAGAGTCCAATCCCGATACATGCATCAAGCGCTCTAGACCGTGTTCAAGTATGTTCGCCAGCACGACGGCGCTCTGAATATCTTCCCAATTCTCTGGCAAGTCGACCTTCAATTCATCGTAGACATATTCCACTTGATGGCGAAGATAAGCGGCGGCAACTGATTCGCTGTCTTCCCAATTAAGGTCGGCGAACAAGGTTTCGCGATCTTCAAGCGGCGTTCTGTCCACCACGCCTAGCAAATCCTCAACGAAGTCCAATTCGCGCGCAATTCTATTGCGTTCGCGAGCCATGTATTCGTCATTGTAGGGATTGAAGTAAGCTTCTCGCGCGCCTGTTAGCACGGAATGGTAAACCATGACTAATCCTTCCGCAGTGAGGCTATCCCAGTGTATCGAATCCACATTGAACTCAGGAACGAACTCTTCCAATCGCCCTTGTAGAAACGTTTGCAACTCTTCACGTGTCGTCAAAGACTCTTCTGGGAAACGCTGCTGGAGGTATTCTCGAGTGCCTTCAGTGAGGTAGGGCAAGACATCCGACTCCGCCAAGTATGCATCCCAGTTCGAGTATGCGATCTCTTCAAGGAGATCCAACATACGTTGGTTTGTCTCTTCATCCCGGTCCCAACCCGAGAGTTGTGAAAGAAACTCCTGAAAACGACCATCCGGCGGCAGCCCTACTAAGATTGCGCTTAAGACACCTCGCAAGTCTTCATCGTTCTCGGTGGCCATGCGCACTTCCACTTCTATTCTTTGGCCTACGGTAAGCGGTTTTAAGACAGGCGCTGTGGAGGTCGGCTGAGATTCGGAGCCCCCCGTTTCCTGTTCGGCGAGGTCAGGTTTTTGGTCAACAACCACGCCGGATTGCCCAGAATTTCGAGCCTTTTTCTTGATACCAAGACGTTGTTCCTGGCGGTCTTCGTAGTCCTCTACATCGCTCATATAAGCCGGTTTGCTAGGTGGTTTATTGATGCCGAGACGTTCTTCCTGGCGACGTTCGTAGTCGTCCACATCGCTCACGTACGTCGGCGTATTGGGTGGTTTATAGGGTGGCTTATTGATGCCGAGACGCTGTTCCTGGCGATCTTCATAGTCCGCTACATCTGGTGGAATACCTGAATCTGAGGTGCCAGGGGACGAGCCCACCTTGCTCTGTTCTTGATTGTACATAGCCTGGTCATACGCGCTGCTGTCATGGCCGAATTCCAGTTGCTCCTGGGTAATTGATCGCTTAGTATCCGCGGTGTTGCGGTAAATGTGCCTATAGATTCGGCTATTTTGCGGCGACCGCGATGAATTAGGTCGGCGTCTTGCTCTTGTAGGTGGCATAATCTCTCTCCTCCAAAATCATCAAGTTGACATGTGAAATCAGCGAGATGAGGCTCGCCCTGTCACAAGCCGCCTCATCTCACCAAACCGATCGCTAATACGCCAGGTAAGCGGTCTCGTCCAGCTTGCCGCGGTTGTTATCTTCCAGCCTCCAGGGCAAGGTCTCGACCTGCGGCTCCAGGTACCAGGTGGTCGTCCAGTGCTTGCCGCCGCGCGCCAATTCGTGCGCCTCGCCGATGACGAAATAGATCCCCTCATGATCGGACTGCGTTTCTTGCAGCCGAATCAGGCTGCCGATCGTCAGCTCCAGTTGATCCTCGTGTCGCGCGCCGCCATACTCGGCGTGGCTTTGCAGAGTGATCGTCTGTGCCAGGCCGAAAGGCGTCTTGCGCCGGTCCCGCTCGAAGTCGGCGATGTACTGAGCTTGATCCAAGTCATCGATCGAGGGCAGGTTGATGTTCATCGTGCGCCGGCCATAATAGGTGATGCTCAACTGATCGAAGGCGCGGGCATCCATCTGTCCCTCGTCCACGACCTTGCGTCCCTTGACCACGCATTTTTCCACCACCGCTTCGGCGGTTTCGCTCGTGTTCTTGAAGATTAGATTGGCGCCGTTGGCTTTGGCCTCGACCTCAACCGAGCAATGGCCATGTAAACATTCCACATCCTCCACCGTGACATCTTTGCCGCCGATCCGTTTGTCCTTTTCGTCTTTATATTTGACGTAGACCTCGCGCGTTTCGCCCGGCGCCACGCGGATGACCGCGTCCTTGAGCTCCCACAAGGTTGTCGCGGTCGGGGCGATCGTGCGCGGGTGACAGGTGACGATGATCTCGTTCTTGGTCTGATCCAAGCTGGCAAAGGTGTACTTCATGTCGGTCATGGTATCGTCGAGGGTGGTGTCAATCTCGTCCTTGTCCAGGATGTGATGCCGATTCCAGAAGACCGCCTTGCCCTCGCGGTCGAAGAAGAACTTGCCGCGCTCAGCGGCGGTGACGTCGCGGATGCCGCGGTAAACATCAAAGGTGTCTTTGGCCTGGTCGGAATAGCCGCCCTGGCGCACCCAGTTGTCGCCAACCGTATGCAGCGTCAGCACGCCTTCTTCAAAGTCGCTGTAGGTTCCCAGATTGGTCAAATATGTCGTTTGGCCAAGTTCGCTGTAGCCCGGGTCGCCGAGTACCCAGGCATCGCTGAGCGATGGCGGGAAGATGACCTCCTGAATCAGCGTGTCGATGATGTCGTCGCTGCGCTGGTTCTCTTGCAGCTCGATCTTGGTCTCGGTCGTTTTCAGGAATTGCATGGCGCCGGTAGCAACCACGGTGGCGATGCGCTCGCCATGGTGATTGACGGATGGAATGATGGTTTCGAGCCAACCGGTGAAATGCGTCCGCGTGTCTGTGCCGTCGTCGGATTGAATCCGCACCGGGCGCAGCGGCACCAGTTTATCCCTAAGCGGGGAACTGGCGTATTCTGCGGAAAACAGACGGTCGTCATTGCGCAGGACCAAGCGCAATACCGAGTTGTCCGCTGTCAATTGATAGGGCTGACGCATCCCGACAAACCACTGTGTGAGAATCGTGCGGCCTGTCACATCGTCGTACGTGCCAGTATAGTTACCGTTACGCTCCCAATCAATTTCGACTGTCCATTGTGTTGCCATTTTGTTGCTCCTTTCATTGAGTTAGTCTGGACAATTTCTGATAGCTTCTTTAGGTAGTATGTTCGTGGCTGATTCGAGTTCTCCTTTCAGATCGGAATAAATTTCGAGAGCTTCGTTATACGGCTCTATTGCAAAGCAATTATCCCCTTTAGTAGTATGGTGATCTCTAATAGGCACCCATTCATTTGCTCGCAAGATACCGTTAGAATTCGACATTTCTGAGGGTATATCTCTTTGTCGATCCTTGTACACTTGCCGGAAACAACCCTTCAAAATAGTCTCTCAAGGGGCCCGCAATGGAATCTACAAGTGGGGCTACAAATGAATCGACCAACGGATTCACAACATTTGCTGCGATATCGGAAATCAGCCGTGCTGCAAGACAGGCGAAAGGACCAAACATAGGAGCAGCAATCACCGTTCTAACCCCCATACCAACTAATTTAGCCCCTTCAGACGCTACTAGAGACGGTTGCGATTCTCCGCGTTCTGGCGCTGGCTCCGTTTCTAGTGGCCTGTAACCGCCATCATCTTGCATTGGCATATCTCTTCCTCTCTAAAACATCAAATCGATCTGTGAATGGGGGGATGCGCAGCTCGCCCTGTCACAAGTCGCTGCGCATGCCCCCAACCGGATTACGATAACCCGCTGACTAGACCGCGCCCCAGGTCGGCGCTGTACCCGTCGCTGGCTGCAAGGTCGCCGTGAACATCACCGCCCCGCCGGTCGTGATCTGCGGACGGTAGCTCGACACCAGGAACTCTCCGCTGTACTTGGGATCGTTCGTGGTCGGCGCAGCGTTATCGCCCACCTGCACCTCCAGCGAGACCTGGCTCCCAGCCGCGAAGGCGCCCTGGATGACCGTGTGCGTGCCGCTGACGCCGTCGGTAGTCAGATAGCCCTGAATCGTCACCGGCGCCCGCAACTGCCCGTTGATGTACTGATGCACCTCGTCGCCGAAGCCGGTGACATCGAACTGGTCGTAGGTCAGTCCCAGGTCGATGCTGCGGATGTCCCCATCCGCGAATGCCCGCAGGGTACCGCTGCTGTCGTCCATCTTTACGATGACGTGATCTCCTGATAGTGCCATGATTTGTTTCTCCTTTATGTGTTATGGTTTTTGTACTGATTGTTACTTGGTGAATCGCTAGCTCTGCGCTGTGGCGGTAGCGTAGTCCGACCAAGGTCCCCTGCCGCCCCGATTGATAGCCGCTACTCTGAACCTGTAGACTCCAGAATACACTTGCCTCAAAGTGTATGATAGTGAGTCGAAGTTTGGCACATGAAATTGCCCGGATTGACCGTGGCGAATGTCAAGTTTATAGGTTGTGATCGGCGCTCCACCTTGCGCGGGCGGGGTGATGGTGGCGGTAATTTCCCCGCTGCGAACAGTCAGGGTTGGCGGCTGCGGTTTGGCGGGCAGCTCTATGACCTCCGGCTGGTTGCCCGCCGCAATCCAGTCCTTGATCCCTTGCGCCTGCCTGCTATCGGCCACCAGAACACGGATCGACGAACCAGTCACGATGCTTGCCGGGCGCGCCGTGGAACCAAATCTCAAGCTGCTGCTATTGCTACGCGTGTTGGACGACACGGGGAACTCATAGATCTGGTTGTCGCCGGACAAGTAGATATAGAACGAGTCACTGGACAACAATGAAGGAATGAGCTGCCAATCCTGCAAGAACGCCCCGCTGAACTCTAGCAGCGCGGTGCCAGACCCGGTTTTCCAATTCAATGTTTGAATTTCGATGTCCGTATTCTTGCCGTCTGTCTTTGTCAGATTCAACCAGCGCCCGCCGGTGACTTGGTCAGAACTGCCCAACAACTCGTTGCCGCTGGGGTCACGCGAGGCGAACTCAAAGTCAGCCAGCAGCCCCTGTGGCCGTGGCGCTGGTATGATGCTCGCGTAGGTGGACCAAGGTCCTCGGCCACCCCGATTGACAGCCAAGGCTCGGAATTCATAAGGCCTGCCATTGGTCAAGCCTGTCACGGTGATGGGCTCTCCACTGAGATTACCCCTGAAGTCAGGATAAGCTTTTGATCCGACCGCGCGATAATTTAGCTCGTAGCTTGAGATCGGCGCTCCGCCTGAATCGGGCGGAGTGATCGTCACGGTGGCCTGCCCGTCTCCAGAGGCCAAGCCCGGCGATCGCGGCTTGGCGGGGGGTTCTATGACCTCCGGCCGATTGCCCGCCCCGATCCAATTCTTGATCAGATTCGCCTGTCCGCTATCCGCCACCAACACGCGTATGGACGAACCGGTCACGACACTCGCGGGACGCGGAGTCGTCGCGAAACTCAGAAAATGATTTGCCGCTTCGTTGTTGGCGGTGACGGCAAATTCATAGATCTGCTTGTCCTGAGGCAAATAGATGTAGAAAGACGAATTCGGTAGCAGCGAAGGCAGGAGTTGCCAGTCGTGATCTCCACCGCCGAAGAATGTGGGTCTTCCCCGACCAAAGAGATTTGATGTGGGCGCGTCACCCGCCGCATCCCAAGCCAGCCCAGCCAAATCAATGTCCGTCTTCGCGCCGTCTTCCTTGGTCAGGAACAACCAATGAACACCGGTCCGCCGACTATATCCCTCCAGTATGATAGCCGCGGTTTCCGGGTTTCCGGACGGAATGCGTGCCGTGAACTGAAAATCAGCCAGCAAGCCTTGTGGTGATGGGGTGACCGTCGCCGGCAAAACAACCGGGTCATGAGTCCGAATCAACGAAATTGCGATTCTGATGCGATCCCGCGCGGCTGGGTCGGCTGTTGCCGCCCAGCGTACATAGCGGGGGATCCTCCCGTTGATCTTGACCTGCTCGGAGCCGATCGTCAGCCCATCCAGCGCGGAGGTCGCCAAAACGCTTTCTTCGCCGGCGAAGGCGCCGCTGTCCGAACCTTCAATGCTGAATGCATAGGCATCGCTGACGGCGGCGTCAAGCACATGCAGACAAGCCAAGCCGCCCCCATCCGTAGAAACGCCGTTGTCCACCGCACTCCCGCTGGATGAGCCGATCACATAACGCGGATTCGCCAGCGCGATGCCCCAGCCGCCGTCATCGCCCCGATTAGCGAAGACCGCCCGGAAAGGAATCACCTGATTGACCTGGGGCAAGGCGCCATAACGCCCCCGTCGCGTCAGCATACTGAAGACTGGGTCGCCCACCGCCGGTTCCGCGTTCTCCCCCACATAGACCGAGAACATCCCATCGACATCAACTCCCTTGAGGGCAGGATGAGACCTCGCCTCGTCGCTGTTCATGAAGCCGGCGTGCTGCACCGCCATCATACGCTGCCCGGGCACGAATCTATGAGCCTTATCCCCGAAGACAGTGACATCAAAGACATCGCGATCCTCATTGATGCTGACGTGATTGCTGTCGCCGGTGATGTCATAGCCATCAACCAGGATTTGTACGTGCTCGCCTGCAAGCTTAGGCATCATCGCCTCCTAGATATGTTGATAACGGTTGACATAACCGTGCAGGACGATGGCATTGGCCGCGGCGGCGAAGGCGCGGACAAGCGCGCCATTCTGCAGCACGTGGCCCGGGGTGACTTCCGTGAAGCCGCTCTCCGCCGGAATCGTGACTTCGATGAGATCATCCGGGCTGTCCGTCCCGCCCCATTCCACCGTCAATTTAACCGGGGTAGCTGACGTGTTGACCGCCTGAATAAAGATCTCATCCCATTCATTGGCCGCGACGCTGCTCAGCGCCGTGTGAACCAGGGTGCCAGGACTGCTGCTCGCCGCCACTTTGATGCCGCGTCCGTCCGTACTCTCGCTCAGCTTACGTTTTTGGTAATCGCGGTAGTCGCGCATGTCATTTGGCATATCGTTTCTCCTTTCTTGCTCCTCGAGCATGCTAATGGAAGGACGCCTAAATCTCCCGCACCCAGAATTGGGCGTGGGAGCGCAGAGTCGTTCTGTGGTTTCTCCCTTGGAGCTTGAAAGTATGAGATCCGGCGCTCAGATTCTGAACCAGGTGAGTAAAATTCAGAAGTTCATGATTTGGCTCCCCACGCCTCAAACCATACTCGTCATGACCCAGTCGGGTCCCATCAACTTCAACATCAATCCTGAAGGGCCCGTTTACCACCACGCCATGAAAATGAACCAGAACATCTCCACCTGCGGTGGTAATTGTCAGATTGAGGTTGCTATCGATATCAACAAACGTGTCGCTGTGTGGAATCGCTATATCTTCCGTCGTCGTGTGGGCTGCAACCGTCTTTCGTACTCTGTCGAGTTCTGCCAGATTCTCGCTGACCGCGTTCATTTCGCCAGCGCTCACCAGCTCTCCGACCTCCCAATCCGTTTTGGGTGTTGTCCAAGCCATTGTATGTCCTCCTTTTTTTTTTTTTTTTCATTTTCTCGTGTATACTGGATTTGTCCTGCTAAACATCAAGCAGGTTTGTGAATGTGTCGTGTGGATTTGCCCTGTCACAAGCCGGTTCACACGACACAACTGCGTAGTGCGTACTTTGAAATCTCCCATCCGCAATCTTCCCTCGCTCTTCTCCTTTCGCTTCTAATTTGATCATATGGAGAAATAATAGCACATTTGTTCGGTCAGTTGCGATCAAATGGTCGCGTTTTCCAAGATCGAACAGAATTCGTATGCTTCATACCTTTTCCGAACGATCATGTCCCCACATTCTCGATATCTTCCGTGCAAGACGTCTTGCCCTGTCGACAATTAACGTCAGCGCTCGACGGCACCGCATGTACACCATGCTACAGACCGCAAGCCACTTCAAAGTAAGCGAGTGTTGCTTATCGCGATCGTCTCGCAGTTCATCGGGCATATCATTTCTCCTTTTATGCTTTTCGTAATTGCCTGCGAAAGTAAAATCTAAATCTCGCGCACCCAGAATTGGGCGCCGGCCGCTAGGCTTACTTTTCGGTCTCCTTTCCACTTGAGCTTGAATGTATGGGACCCGGGACTTAAATCTTGAATCAGATGAGTGAAATTCGCACTCCATATAGAAGTGTCCGGTCATATAAAAGGTCGCAATTCCGTTGATACCGCCTTTTTGGATACCGTCGACATCAAAATCAAACCGGGCGTATGTCCAATTGTCGCTACCTATTCGTTTCAGCGCGCCGTGAAAGTACACCATTACATCCGCGCCTCCTGTTGTCAGTGTCAGGTTCAGATTGGCGCTATCGACATCGTCAAAGTCTCCAAGCAGTTTGACGATTTCCTCTGTCGTTGCGCCGGACGCCTTCTGTAGATTTCTCACTGCGGCCAGGTTTTCGCCGATCACGTTCATATCATCGGCGGTCACCAGATCCCCGTTGCTCCAATCGGTTTTGGGAGCCGTCCAAGTCATTTCATGCACTCCTTTCTTACGTTGACGGGAATTGTCCTGCTGAATGCCAAGCTCATTTGTGAATGGAGGCTGCGCAGGTTGCCCTGTCACAAGCCGCCGCGCAGCCCCGAACCGAATTTCGCTTTAGCGCTGACTGGACCGTGCCCCAGTCGGCGCCGGCATATTATCTGGTGTCAATTAACCCTCCCAGACCTTCTGAAACTCCAGCCCGGTCAAGTTATTGTCTTCGACCAACTGTTTGAACTCATTGGTCACAAACGTCCGTGCGCTATTGAGTATCGGAAGTTTGAACACCGGTATCCCATCAATGCAATTTGCTTTGAACTCATACCTGCGGATGCTGCGTATACCACCCGTTTTTTCGAAGCGGGTAAACTCAGATCGTTCCATATCCAGACAGTCAAGCACCTTTACACAGTTCAGCGCAAAGTACTCAGTCTCTGGGATTGTCGGAGAGGACAGTGGCAGGAACTCGACACAGTCCTTGGTCAATTCATAGATGATGTCTTTCGCTGCTGCGTCGCATACTATTACACTTGACCACATAGGAAAGTTTGCTATGCCCTTATTCTTCTTGAAGTCTAGGGGGTGGTACCAAACCTCCTTAGGTTCCCATGTCGCGATCAAGGATGTACCATCCCTGCGTGGGACAGTGCCGATTGACGCGGGACGCGGAGCTAAGTAATTGAAGTCCGTTACATTGCTCCTTAATCTCCACACGATTGTCATTAGCTTCTCTCCTCAATCTTGCTTAGGAACTCATCAAACTTGCTGTCGAGCAATGCACTATCCGCGTACTGATTAAGGCCATGCAGATCCCTGGCAATCGAATCGAGAAACTCAACAAGTTTGTCGGTACGGTCAAGTTCTGAACAATCAACGTTCATCCCTCCCAGACCTTGCGAAACTCCAGCCCGGTCAAGTTATTGTCTTCGACCAGTTGCTTGAATTCATCGTCGACGAACAGGTTGACACTTCTCTGTATCGGGAGTCTGAACATAGGTACCCCGCTAACGCAGTCGGTCTTGAATGCATACTTGTTGATTTTCTTGAGCGGACCATAGTATGAAAACTCCGATTGCTCGTTGTCCAGGCAGTCCAATATCGACAAGACATTGATCGCATAATACTCGGTATCAGCGCTATCAGGGAAAGTAAGGGGCAGAAACTCCACGTAATCCGCAAGTAACTCATCGACTAAATCCCTGACTTCTGTATTACACACAAATTCACCAGAACATCTCGGGAAATCCGCTATGCCCCTGTCCTCACGAAAATGCGCGGGGTGATACCAAACTTGCTGAGGCTGCCAACTTGCCAGTTGGCGTGTACCATCACGCTTCGGAAGCGTGTAGTCATCGAAACGGAAGCTCAAGCTGTTGTACGTATCTAGCTTGTAATCCACTATCCATACTGCTTTCATTGGCTTAGCCCTTCAATTGCAACTAGAAACTCTTCGAATTTTGCGCGCAGCAGAGATTCATTGCTTGCGATATGGTTCATTTTACTCAGATCTCTAGCTACTTGATCAAGAAACTGTACAACATCATCCGGGTTGTCAAATGTCCGAATAGCTGTGTCAACAGCCTTCACATACCTCTCCGTATTCGTCAAGTAATGAACACGCTTCCTCAAACCGACTCCATTTAAGACCGAGTTCACTGCTATTCCGAGACTTTCCAAGTGCTTTCTAGCTAACTCAGCATTCACGTCACCAGACGGGATAATATGATGAGCATGTTGTCCCGGTTTGGGTGCGCGCCACTCCCACGCATATCGATCTTCCTTCACATCCCGTCTGAGTTGACGGCGCAGCTTACTCGAATTGCGTCTATTCGCGCAGTTTCTTGTCTCTTTCCAAAGCACGTATTCAAGCGCGTCAGCCATTACCTCGGCTCTTACTCCGCTGCCTGGGTCATATGTCATTTCAGAGTATGGAGGTGACATCATCGGTCCTCGCTGAACATCAATCTGATTTGTGAATGGGGGGCTGCGCAGCTTACCCTGTCACAAGCCGCTGCGCATGCCCCCAACCGATTTGCGATGGCGCCTCAAGTGCGTTGATTAGACCGCGTTTCAATCTGACGCCGCGGCAACTTCCGTTGCCAATCCCTACGTCCTTTCACTGTGCTAATTCACTTAATCCAGACGCTTGTCTTTCGATCAACGGATACGGCGTCCATTAACCCTCCCAGACCTTCTGAAACTCCAGCCCGGTCAAGTTATTGTCTTCGACCAACTGTTTGAACTCATTGGTCACAAAGGTCCTGACACGATTGCGTATCGGAAGTTTGAACACCGGTACCCCATCAACGCAGTTTGCTTTAAACTCATACTTGCGGATGCCGCGTATTCCACCTGTCTTCTCGAAGCGGGTAAACTCAGATCGCTCCATATCCAGACAGTCAAGCACCTTTACACAGTTCAGCGCAAAGTACTCGGTCTCTGGGATTCTCGGAGAGGACAGCGCCAGGAACTCGACACAGTCCTTGACCAGTTCATAGATGATGTCCTTCGCTGCTGCGTCGCATACTGTGTCAGCTGACCACGTTGGAAAGTTTGCTATGCCCTTAGACTTCTTGAAGTAAAGAGGGTGATACCACACCTCCATGGGCTTCCATGTCGCGATCAAGGACGTACCATCCCTACGAGGCAAGGTACCGATTGACTCAGGACGTGAAACTAAGAAGTTGAAGTCCGTTACATTACGCCTTAGTCTCCACACGGTTGTCATTAGCTTCTCTCCTCAATCTTGTTTAGGAACTCGCCAAATTTGCTGTTGAGCAATGGACTATCCGCATACTGATTGAGGTCATGCAGATCCCTGGCTACTTCATCGAGAAACTGGACAAGTTTGTCGGTATGGTCAAGTTCTGAACAACCAATGTTCATCCCTGCCAGACTTTTCTGAATTCCAGCCCGGTCAAGTCATTGTCTTCGACCAGCTGTTTGAACGAATCCGTGACGTAAGTACTGTTCCTGTTGAAAATCGGCAGTTTGAATATCGGCGTGTCGCCAATGCAATCCGGCTTGAATTCATACTTGTCGATACGCATCCTGAGGTCGCCAAAGTAGCCAAACTCAGATCGTTCGTTATCCAGACAATCCAATGTTGTCAGGACGTGGATCGCGAAGTATCTGGTATGGCTGATTTCTGGGACGAAGAGGGGTAAAAACTCTACGTCATCCGCGGTCAGCGTTCCTATTATTTCCTTGGCTTTCAAGTCACATGCGCTACGCCCGCTCCACGCAGGAAAATTGCATAAGCCTAAATGATTATCCTCCTCTTCATAGGACTCGTAGGTTAAGTGTTGAGGCTCCCAAGTCGCAAGTTCGGATGTGCCGTCTCTCCGCGGGAATGTGCAGTACCGTTCGTCATACGCGCTGAGATACTTGTAATCGTCGATGTTATGCATAATCGCCCACACACTTGTCATTAGAACGCCTCCTGAATATTAGCAATCAGTCTTGCAAATTCACGTTCCAGATTCGCTGGCTGGGCTGCATACTGATTGAGGTTATGCAGATCATTCGCGACTGAATCGAGAAACAAAGCAATTTCTTCAGGACTTTCAAGATTCGTGATCGCGCTGTTTACAGTTTGCACGTATTTCTTCCGTTTCGTCAAGTTGTGGACATTCGCTTCCAAGCCAACGGCATTATGCGCTGAGTTAACGAATATCCCGCGCGATTCCATGTGCTGCCTCGCATCTATGGCGTAACGATGACCCGCAGGGACAATGTGATGAAGCTGCTGCTCGCCCACGGCGACGCGATCCTGCCATTTCTCCGGATTCTCAGCTACAGCTTGCTTCAACTGGTTTTTCATGCTGTCTGAATTGTGCGAACTGGCTCGACCCCTTGCCTTCCGCATCAGTGCTGTATCCGAAAGGTCCGCATACTCCGGATTCTCTCGGAGCGTGTCAAAAATGGACCTGGCCGTTATATGCGTGTCGACATTGAACTTACTTGCGAAACGGCCTCCAATCTTTGCTAAGTCGACTCCAGCGCGCCCCGCTCCGCCAACAGCATCAACCCCGAATTGAATTAGGTCATCCGCTTTTGACGATACAAACGGCATCAAGCCCAGGAAGGCATTCAGCACCGCCCCGCCAACATCGCCTTCTTCCAGCGCCTGCGCCACATCCGCTGCCGTCATCACCCAGTCCAGGGGCTCGAAGAACAAGGACCCTACAAACAAGAGCAACGTCAGGTCAGGACCCAGATTCCGGGTGCCCGTCAGCGTCTGCGGTTCCATATCAATGAAACCGACCGCATTGTGGATCATGCCCCAGTCCGACGCGCTCGGATCATCAAAGTCCAGGAAGTGGTCGTCCCTAGCCAGGATCGACTTCATCTCCCCGATGCCGGCGTGCAGCATATTCGCCATCACCACCGGGTCATCCAGCGCCTCCCAACCCGGCGGCAGCTCGCGGTTCAACTTGCCATACACGACCTCGACGCGATGGCGGAAGTAGGCGATAGCCTCCGCTTTGTCCTCCCAGCCATAGGCGTCTAGCATCGCGTTAAGATCCTCGAGCGGCGTCAACGCCGCCTTTTCGAGCAGCCCACCGACAAGGCCCAGTTCATTCGCGATGGCCAGGCGCTCATCCCACATGTAGGCGGGATCTGTGGGAAGGATGTACATCTCCCTCGCCAGCTTCAGCGCGGAGATGTAAAAGATGATCATGTCGTCGGTGCTGAACTCGTCCCAGCCGATTTCGGGGTCGTCGAACTCCGGCGCCAGATGCGCCAGGCGGCCTTGCAGAAAGGCTTTTAGTTCCTCACGCGTTTTCAGGTCGGCGTCCGGGAATAGCTCTTTCAGGTGGTCCACCGTCCGTTCATTGAGGTTGGACGGGTCGGGACGATACTCGGCGAATGAATCTTCTGTCTCTGCCGGTATCGGATCTTCCGCTTCAGTTGATTCGTCATCAGTAGCGTAGGCGAATAGTATCTCGGGCCGAGGAATGCCTTGTCGAGGCGCGTAGGCCATATCAAAATAGTCGCCCGCAAACGGCGGACTCCTAAATGATGACCGCGGCCCCTGCCGCAGCGACTGCCGAATTTCACTGTCAAAGTACTCAACGAAACCGGCGCTGCGAAAGAGCTTCGCCATCTCCTCAGGCGTGCGGCAGTCTTCCTCATCCGGCTCTACGCCCGTCGCGAATCTGACGTAGCCCGCTATGCCTTCCGGGTTGACTCGGTACAAGCCCTCGCAGACCCCAACCACTATGTCCTCAGCGATTTCTCTCGTTCCTTTTCCGGCGAACATGAGGCCAAGCGGTTCAGACGCTTCAATGTCGTGCGACCACTCGATATCCTGCAAAACGCTCGCGCCGGGTGGCTCAGTGTTTTGGGACGGCGACTGCTCTTTGTCGCGGTCACGCTGGCCCTCGCGAATCTCTTCCCGATATCTCTCATACTGTGCTGATGTTATTGGCTTGTCGGCGAACTCATGCGGCGATGTATAAGTCTGAGTCGATTCTTCAGGTTCTGGCTCCCGCTCTGGATTACCAGGTCTGCCGCCGCCGGGAACATACGATGGCTGCGAATCCTCGGGTTCTGGTTCTGGCTCTGGACTCGGTAGCGGCAGCCATGACGGCCACCATCCCATAGGCTGTTGTTCTGGCTCTGGTTTTGGCTCTGGCTCTGGCGGTCTGCCACCCCCGCCTCCGCCGGGTGTGAACATTGGAGCTGACAAATCTTCCTCTCTAAAATATCAAATGGATCTGTGAATGGGGGCTGCGCAGCTTGCCCTGTCACAAGCCGCTGCGCGCCCCCCAACCGATTTACGTCGAACCGTCGACTAGACCGCGCCCCAGGTCGGCGCTGTGCCCGTCGCCGGCTGCAAGGTCGCCGTGAACATCACCGCCCCGCCGGTCGTGATCTGCGGACGGTAGCTCGACACCAGGAACTCTCCGCTGTACTTGGGATCGTTCGTGGTCGGCGCCGCGTTGTCGCCCACTTGCACCTCCAGCGAGACCTGGCTGCCAGCCGCGAAGGCGCCCTGGATGACCGTGTGTGTGCCGGTGTCTGCGGTGGTCGTCAGATAACCCTGAATCGTCACCGGAGCCCGCAACTGCCCGTTGATATACTGGTGCACTTCGTCGCCGAAGCCGGTGACATCGAACTGGTCGTAGGTCAGCCCCAGGTCGATGCTGCGGATGTCCCCATCCGCGAATGCCCGCAGGGTACCGCTGCTGTCGTCCATCTTGACGATGACGTGATCTCCTGATAGTGCCATGATTTCTTTCTCCTTTTTGTGTTTTGGTTTTCTGTTCAATCTTACTGACTAGATGCTAACTCTGTGGCTGGCCGGTAACATATTCCGACCATTCTCCCCTGCCGCCCCGATTGACAGCCGCTACCGAGAACTCGTAGCCCATCTGATTTGACAGGCCACTCACGATGTAAGGCTCTCCGCTAAGGTTCGCGATGTGCGCTGGGTTGCCAGCGGTTCCCGCTTCGCGATAGCGCAGTTCATAAGTTGTGATCGGCAATCCGCTCGGTTCGGGAGCGGTGATCGAAACGGTTACTTGCTGATTGCCAGCCTCCAAGCTCGGCGGATCCAGCTTGTCGGGCGGCGCGATGACCTGCGGCTGGTTGCCGAGGGCGATCCATCGCTTGATTCGGTCTGCCTGTCCGCTATTCGCCACCAAAACACGGATCAACGAATTGGCCATGACGCTCGTCGGGCGGGCCGTTGAGGCAAAAGCCATACGATAACCATCCGAGAGGGTGTTGGTGGAAACGGGAAGTTCAAAGATTTGATCATCTCCGGGCAGATAGATGTAGAACGAAGCGTTGGACAAGAGTGTAGGCAACAGTTCCCACTCATGCTTCTGCGATCCGATAAACCGCGGAAGGTTATTGCTATAAGGCGCCGAATCGGTGTCCCAAGCCATCGACTGCAATTCGATATCCGTATTGCTGTTGTCCGCCTTCGTCAGGTTCAACCAGCGAGAGCCAGTGACCTCGCCAGCGCCCCGCAACAGAAAGGGCGGGTCTTCGCCGGTTGGATCCACCGATTGAAATTGGAAATCCGCCAGCAAGCCCTGTGGCGACTGATCGGGCAATACCGTCCCGACGAGACTTCCCGTCATCAGTCGGGTCAACGAAATCGCGATCTTGATACGATCCCGCGCCGCCTCATCAATTATCGCTTTCCAGCGCACATAGCGGGGGATCTCCCCATTGATCTTGACCTGCTCCGAGCCCAGCGTCTGGGTATTCAATGTGAAGGTCGCCAAAGTACTCTCTTCGCCGGTGAATCCGCCGGTGCTGGAACCCTCAATGCTGATAGTGTAGGCATCGCTAACCGCGGCGTTAAGCACATGCAGACAGGCCAAGGCGCCCGTATCCGTAGAAACGCCGTTGTCCACCGCATTCCCCCGGAATGAGCCGACGAGTTCAATCGGGCTTGTCAAAGCTACCCCCCAGCCGCCGTTGTCGCCCCGATTGGCGAAGACCGCCTGGAAGGGAATCATCCGGTTGACCTGGGGCAGGGTACCGTAACGTCCCTGTTGCGGCAGAAAACTGAAAACTGGGGCGCCTGTTGTCGGCTCGGCGTTATCTCCCACATACACCGAGACCAGCCCATCGACATCCACCCCCTTCAGCGCGGGATGCGATCCCACCTCGTCACTGTTCATGAAACCGGCGTGCTGCACCGCCATCATGCGCTGCCCGGCAACAAACTTATGAACCTCGTCGCCAAAGGCAGTGGCGTCAAGGAAATTACGGTTGTCATTGATGCTGATGTGGTTGCTGTCGCCGGTGATTTCATAGCTGTCAACCAGGACTTGTACATGATCGCCTGAAAGTTTCGACATCATCTCCTCCTAGATATGTTGATAACGGTTGACATAACCGTGCAGGACGATGGCGTCGGCCCGGTCCGCGAAAGCGCGGACAAGCGCGCCATTCTGCAGGACATGACCCGGGATGACTTCCGTGAAACCGCTCTCCGCCGGAATCTCGATTTCGATGAGATCATCCGGGCTGCTCGTCCCACCCCATTCGACCGTCAACTTGACAGCCGCAGTGTGAGTGTTCACTGCCTCGATGAAGATCTCATCCCATTCATTGGCGGCGATACTGCTCAACGCCGTGTGGACCAAGGTCCCGGGGCTGCTGCCCGCCGCCACTTTGATGCCGCGTCCGTCGGTGCTGCCGCTCAGCTTGCGCTTCTGGTAATCGCGATAGTCGCGCGTTTCATTGCGCATATCATTTCTCCTTTCTCGATATTTCTGATAGTGGATGGAAGGATCGCCTAAATCTCCCGGACCGAGAATTGGGCGCCCTTATGCAGCATAAGTCCCATTCCTGACCTATAGGACTTCCACTGCAATTTGAAGGTGTGAGATCCTGCGCTTAAGCCCTGGATTAGACGAGTAAAACTCACACACGGGTACACGTCGTGGTAAAAATAGACTTTCACCACGCCGTCGTCACTTCCTTGTCGCACTCCGTCGACATCAATATCAAAAGAGCCGTAGAAATTGGGACTAGCACTTCCGTGCCCAATCGTGCCATAGAAGTGAATCAGCACATCCCTACCCGCTGTCGTGATCGTCAGGCTCAGGTTATCGCTGTCTACATCAGTAAATTCAGAAGCCTTCGCTCTGATATGCTCCGTCGTTGTGTAGACTGCCGTCGCCAGATCGCTCAACCTCAAAGCCGCCAGATTCTCGCCGACCGCGTTCATATCGCTGGCGGTAATCAGCTCCCCTGTCGTCCAATCGGTCTTAGGGGTCGTCCATGCCATATGTTTTCTCCTTGTGATTCGACCTGTAAACACTGCTTGAGATTTAACAACTTGATCGGCTATACTGAATCTCGATCAAGTCCCGGTATGATCGGCAGCGAGCGCTCCACGCTCATCCGCCGTTCAAACTGCGCTTTTGCATCGCGCCAGCCGCGCCTGTTCTTTTACATATTTATCCCTCCTTCTTACGCGTTTGTCTTTGCCGACGGAACCGCCTAAATCTCGCGCACCCAGAATTGAGCGCCGGCGTACAAAAGTACATTGTTTGGATTCTTCCACTGGAGCTTAAAGGTATGGGTTCCAGCGCTCAGGTTTTGGATCACACGGGTGAAACTTTGACTGATGTATTCGTCTTCAACCTTGACTCGCATCAAACCCTGATCGCCGCCTATTCGATCTCCGTCGACAGCAATATCGAGACAGCTTTCCGTGTCCCGTGATCCTCGTACCATCACACCATCAAAATGCGCAAGTACGTTCCCACCCGCCGTTGTAATCGTCAGGTTCAGGTTTGTGCTGTCCATATCGGCGAATTCGCTATTCGTGCGCGCATTGATATCCTCTGTCGTTGTATGAACCGCCATCGCCGGATTCTTCAACACTGCCAGATTCTCTCCAACCGCGTTCATATCACCTGGGGCGACCAGTTCGCCGACAGCCCAATCCGTCTTAGGCGTCGTCCATGCCATATGTTTTCTCCTTATGATTCGACCTGTAAACACTGCTTGAGATTTAACAACTTGATCGGCTATACTGAATCTCGATCAAGTCCCGGTATGATCGGCAGCGAGCGCTCCACGCTCATCCGCCGTTCAAACTGCGCTTTTGCATCGCGCCAGCCGCGCCTGTTCTTTTACATATTTATCCCTCCTTCTTACGCGTTTGTCTTTGCCGACGGAACCGCCTAAATCTCGCGTATACGTGTATTGGAATCGTACTGCTAACCATCAAACAGGTTTGTGAATGCGTCGTGTGGATTTGCCCTGTCACAAGCCAACTCACACGACGCAACCCTTGTACTGCGTACTGTGAAAATCGGTACCCAGCGATCTCTCCTCGTTCGTGTCCTTTCGCTCTTAGTTTGATGATATGCAGCAATAATAGACCTCTTGTGCTAATCCATTGCGACTAAATAGTCGCAATTTTCCAAATTGAATGGAATTCGTATGTTTCACACCGTTTCCGAACGATTCAGCTCAACCATCCCTGCGATTCCCCTCCCAAGACCTCTTGCTTTGCCGACAACATGCATTCTATTGCGCATATCACCTCTCCTTTCTTGCTTGATATTCGAGCATGCGAGGGATTTATGAAACCTCCCGCACCCAGTATTGGGCATGAGACAACATTCGCACTGATCCATTCTGCTTCCACTGGAGTTTAAAAGTATGCGATCCAGCACTCAAATCCTGAATCAGACGGCTAAAAGTCACAATATCACGCCCCACAGCATGCACAAAGTGACGTCGCAGAATGCCATCGACACCGCCCAGGCGGTTACCGTCAACTTCGATATCAAAATCGATCCATCGATGATTAGCAAACTGTACCGATCCACTAAAATGAACCAACACATCCCCACCTGCTGTTGTAATCGTCAGGTTCAGATTGTCGCTGTCAACATCGGCAAATTCGCGAATATCCGCATCAATATCCGCTGTCGTTGTGTATGCGGCCGAAGCCGGATTCTTCACCGTCGCCAGATTCTCACTGACCGCATTCATGTCCTCTGCGATCATCAGTTCCCCGGTAATCCAATCGGTCTTTGGGGCTGTCCAAGCCATTGCATGTTCTCCTTTATTCGAATTCTGTTACTTTCTCTTGTATGCTGGGATTGTCCTGCTAAACATCAAGCAAGTTTGTGAAACTGTCGTGTGGATTTGCCCTGTCACAAGCCAGCTCACACGACGCAAGCGTTGTACTGCGTACTTTGAAAATCGGCCCTCAGCGATCTTTCCTCGTTCATGTCCTTTCGCTCTTAGTTTGATGATATGCAGCAATAATAGAACCTTTGTGCTAATCAATCGCGACTAAATTGTCGCAATTTTCCAAATTGAATGGATTTCGTATGTTTCACACCGTTTCCGAACGATTCAGCTCGACCGTCCCTGCGATTCTCCACGCAAGACGTCTTGCTTTGCCTACAAAGCTCGACTTCGGCAACATATCCACAAGTAGCATCAGCGATGGGCAGGATGGCCATATACAATGTACCCGACTACAAACCGTTCCAAGGCGCCAAAGCAACCCACATCGCGATTGTCATGCGTTTTATTGCGCATATCACCTCTCCTTTCTTGCTTGATATTCGGTCATGCGAGGGATTT
This sequence comes from Chloroflexota bacterium, assembly GCA_026708115.1. GTDB lineage: Bacteria > Chloroflexota > Anaerolineae > Aggregatilineales > Phototrophicaceae > UBA6055. The sequence goes on along the minus strand of JAPOVL010000048.1, from coordinate 136,298 downwards.
ATGAAACCTCCCGCACCCAGTATTGGGCATGAGACAACATTCGCACTGATCCATTCTGCTTCCACTGGAGTTTAAAAGTATGCGATCCAGCACTCAAATCCTGAATCAGACGGCTAAAAGTCACAATATCACGCCCCACAGCATGCACAAAGTGACGTCGCAGAATGCCATCGACACCGCCCAGGCGGTTACCGTCAACTTCGATATCAAAATCGATCCATCGATGATTAGCAAACTGTACCGATCCACTAAAATGAACCAACACATCCCCACCTGCTGTTGTAATCGTCAGGTTCAGATTGTCGCTGTCAACATCGGCAAATTCGCGAATATCCGCATCAATATCCGCTGTCGTTGTGTATGCGGCCGAAGCCGGATTCTTCACCGTCGCCAGATTCTCACTGACCGCATTCATGTCCTCTGCGATCATCAGTTCCCCGGTAATCCAATCGGTCTTTGGGGCTGTCCAAGCCATTGCATGTTCTCCTTTATTCGAATTCTGTTACTTTCTCTTGTATGCTGGGATTGTCCTGCTAAACATCAAGCAAGTTTGTGAAACTGTCGTGTGAATCTGCCCTGTCACAAGCCAGTTCACACGACACAGCCGCTCCATCGCGTACTTTGAATTCACCCGTCAGCAGTCTTTCGTTAATCCACTCCTTTCACTTTCAATTTGATGAGATGCGGAGATAATAGCACATTTGTGCTAATTCAATTGCGACTATTTGATCGCGTTTTGTCAAATCGAATGGAATTCGTATATTTCATACTTTTTCCTAACCGCCAACTTCGACTATCTCGGCGCTTCTTCATTCGAGTCATCGGAATGTGTTGACTGAGCGCAACCTGGGCGGACGACTACAGACGCAAGATAGAAGTGAGTTACCAATATACTGTTGACCGCAATCTATTCCAAAAAGGCAACAAAGCGCTCGTCATCGCGATAGTCGCGCATGACATGGGGCATGTCCTTTGTCCGTCCTCATATTCCAGCTTGCTGATGGACGGATGTCTATATCTCCCGCACCCAGAATTGGGCCCCCTTCTTCAGTCTTACCGCCCTCTCCTGGTTCGATCTCCACTGAAACTTGAAAGTATGGGTTCCAGCGCTTAAATTCCGAATCAACTCGGTAAACGCTATGGGCACATTCTGTCTATCATTATCAAGACCCGCAGAGACAATGCCATTGCTGCCTCTCTGCCGGACCCCATCGACTTCAAGATTAAAGCCGACAGTGTGACCCCGATGCGTCTCATCGTGAATGACGCCCTGGAAATGCGCCAGCACATCCCCGCCAGTGGTGTCCAGCGTGAAATTCAAATTGTCGCTGTCTATATCTGACCAGTCTCTTGGAGTTGCAACAATGTCCGATGGCGTTGTGTAGCTCGCTACCGCCAGCGGAGCCATCAACTTCTTCAGAAGCCCGCCAATCTCATTCATATCATCGGCGGTAACCAGCTCGCCGTTGTTCCAATCGATTTTGGGTGTTGTCCAAGCCATTTCATCTTCTCCTTTTTTTCGACTCTTGTCGCTTTCTCACGTGTTATGGAATTGTCCTGCCAATCATCAAGCTGGTTTGTGAAACTGTCACGTAGATTTTCCCTGTCACAGGCCGTTCCGCGCGACATAACCTTCCTCCCGCGCTTAAAAAGCCTTTATCAGCATTCTTTACCTCGATTCTGCGCCTTCTGCTTTTAGTCTGATGATATGCGGGGATAATAGCACATTTGTACTAATTCAATTGCGACTATTTGATCGCGTTTTGTCAAATCGAATCAAATTCGTATATTTCATACTTTTTCCGAACGATTATCCGCCCGTCCCTGCGGCTCCTCATTCAAGACGAATTGATCTGCAGATATAGCGTCGCTTCGGTCGCTGATCCCTCGACATCTTCAGCGCTTAAGGATATTACGCGCCAGTCACGCTTATCCGATGCAAGCAGCTAATACGGCTCATATCCGGGAGTCGCGCATGACAGTTAGCCCATCCTTCATATCCCAGCCTGCTGATGGATGGATGCCTATATCTCTCGCAGCAAGAAATGAGCGCCGGCGCCAAGTCTTACAACATCATTGCTCTTCCATTGAAGTTTGAAAGTATGCGATCCCGCATTCAAGTTCTGAATCAGACGTGTCAGACTCACAGGCCAGGCTGTACTGTAGCGCGGGCTGCACACCAGAATACCGCTGCTACCACCTAGACGGCTTCCATCAACCTCAATATCTAAGGCAACCGAGGTAAGCTGCCCCATTCCCATGGTACCGTGAAAATGAACCAACACGTCTCCCCCTGCGGTGGTCATCGCTAGGTTCAGATTATCGCTACTGACATCGGTAAACTCGTGACTCGCGCCCCTGCTATATCCTACAGATGTTGAATGGACCGCAACTGATTTGGAAGGTTGGCGCAGCGCCATCAAGTTCTCGCCGACCGCATTCATGTCGCTAGCGGATACCAGGTCCCCATCTGCCCAGTCGGTCTTTGGGTTTGTCCAAGCCATTTCATCTTCTCCTTTTTTCTACTTTTGCCACTTTCTCACGTGTTATGGAATTGTCCTGCCAATCATCAAGCAGGTTTGTGAAACTGTCACGTAGATTTTCCCTGTCACAAGCCAGTTCGCGCGACGCAACCGCTTCACCTTGTACTTTGAAACCAGTCCCAGCAATCTTTCTTCATCCCGTCCTTTCGCTTTTACTTTGATGATATGGATAAATAATAGAACAATCGAGCTAATCAGATGCGACTAAATAGTCGCACTTTTCCAAAATTGAATGAATGTATTATGATTTCTAGGCTTTCTTTGCGCGATAAAGTACGTTCATCCCCGAAGGTTTCCATTCAAGGCGCATTGCTTTGCCGACAAAGCCCAAGTCGGTCGCCTAGCTTCAAATAGCATCAGCGTCACTTGGATTGCGCGCCCGCAGTGATTACCCTTCGCAAGCCATTCCAGGGCGTCAAAGGGCCCCGCCCAGGCCAGATTAGGGCCGCGATTTGGAATAACTGCAGTTGCGCTGATATGTTGTCAATTTGGAATATTACGATGGCTGCTTATTCTCGCAGAATCGTCAGAAGTCTTTACAGCACCGGTTTTCAACAGTGTCGACCAACTCCCCTTCCAGTTTCGAAGCTAACGGATTCGGACCTATATTGGGAATTGAACACTAAGGGTCTACAATAGACATCAATCAATCCACGATCATCTCGGAGAACCAAGCCATGCCAAAGATCACCTTTATCGGTGCCGGAAGCTTCGGCTTCACCCGCAAACTCGTCAAAGACATCCTTACCTTCCCGTCCCTCGCAGGCACGGAAATTGCCTTGATGGATATCGACGCCGAGCGCCTCGATTTCGCCCAGCGCGCCGTCCAGCGCATCGTCACCGCCGGCGAATACCCCGCCAAAGTCAGCGCAACCATGGACCGCGTCGAGGCCTTGCGCGGCGCCGATTATGTGGTCGTCACCATCCTGGTTGGCTCAACCGATGTCTGGCGGCACGATATCGAGATCCCCATGAAGTACGGCGTCAACATGAATGTCGGCGATACGCGCGGCGTTTCCGGCATTTTCCGCTCGCTGCGCACGATTCCCGCCTTGGTCGATATCGCCCGTGATATGGAGCGCTACTGCCCGAAGGCGCTGATGTTGAATTACACCAACCCAATGGCCATGCTCTGCCGCGCGATGGATATTGAGACGGATATCATGGTGACGGGCCTGTGTCACAGCGTACAAGGCACCTCGAAGATGTTGGCAAACTGGATCGGCGCGCCTTATGACGAGATACACTATACCTGCGCCGGCATCAACCACACTGCCTGGTTCGTGGAATATACCTGGAATGGAGAAGACGCCTATCCTTTGATTCATCGCGCGATCTCCGAAAACGAGCACATCTATAACAAGGAGCAGGTGCGCAACGAGATGTACTTGGCCCTTGACTATTACGTGACTGAATCCAGCGGGCACAATTCCGAGTACAACTGGTGGTTCCGTAAACGCCCAGACCTAATCGAGAAATACACTACGCACGGCACCAACTGGAATCCCGGACATCACGCCTATATCTTGAAAGAATATCGCCGCCGCGAACACGACTGGCGCGATGACATCCACGCCTGGTTCGAGGCAGAGGAGATTGACCTGGAACGCGGTCACGAATACGCCGCCTATATCATCAACGCCATGGAAGGCGGCGAACCCTTCAAATTCAATGGCAATGTGCCCAACAAGAGCCTGGTCGACAACCTCCCGAGCAATGCTTGCGTTGAGGTGCCGGTCTGGGCGTCGCGCGATGGCCTGGAAGCGGTGGCGGTCGGCTCGTTGCCGGCTTCCGTGGCGCCGCTGACCAACCTCTATTCGCAGATCGAAGAGATGGCGGTCGAGGGCATCCTCAAGGGCGACAAGCGTTTGATCTACCAAGCTGTGGCCTATTCGCCGCTCTCGGCGGCCGTCTGCTCGCTGCGGGAGATCCAGTCCATGGTGGATGAACTCTTCGCTGTCAACGAGGCCTTCTTGAAGCCAGTCATGGCCTAGCATTTCGGTTTTAGGTTGCGGGAGCAAAGCGTATGATGACGGCCCTGTTGAAGACAATTGGCCCCCGGGCAATGATCGTGTTGCGCATGAGCCTCTACGGCATGGCGATCAGCACCCTTGGCGGGTTCATGTACGGCTTGGGTTTCCTAGAGCATATCGCGCCGATAGACCCGAGTTGGGACGATTACCTGGCGCAGTTCGCGTTTGCTGCCTTTTTTGGCGGCGGCATTGGATTCTGCTACGGCTTTCTCGCCGCCCCGGTGCTGGGTTATATGATCGCGTTACTCGCGCTGATCTTCTTTCGCGAAATGACTTATCCGCGGCTGTTCCGGGCTGCTGCCGCCACAATCACCGCGGCCGGCATCTACCTCGTCTCGCCACTGGATGTCGTAAGCTGGTCGCTTGCAACAGTGCTGAACAATAATTTCGTTCAATCGCCAGAAGCTGTAGCGGTCCTGGTGCTATATGTACTCGCAATCTATCTGAGTCAGATCGTGGCGCGCAAGTACATACAAGAAATCCCGTCAGAAGGCCGAAAGGTGAAAGCGCGATGAAACTGCCGCGCAACCCCAAGTTCAGATTATTTGTGCGATTGATCACCTACATCGCCTTGAAGAGTTTCGCTCTCGGCATTGTCGATTCTCTCCTTTGGGGGCGTAGCTTGGACCATAGTCTAAATGTTGCGCAAGCCCTTACCCTTGGAGGCATGCTGACATTTGGCATCGCAATCGCTGTGGTCGGGGTCGTGATCGCGGCGGTCTTTGGATACAAGCCAGATCCTCGGCGCTTCAAGCTGGCCATGGCGCTCGCCGTCGTTGCCCTACCGGCATTAGTAATCATGATATTTGTCCATGATTGGCTGCGCTATCCTAACAGATATGACCTTTCCTTACTTCTCTTGTTCTCGGCTCATGCTGCCATCTCCCTCTGGATCAGCCAAATCGCCGCGCGCAAGTATCTCGCCGAGCAGTACGCCAGTCTGCAGCACGGGAAAACATGATGCTCGCTTACAACCCGCATATCAACGTGTTTATCCGAATGACCCTCTATGCAACCCTCGCGGGACCTCTGCTGCTACTCGCGCATGGGTCTGTTCCAGTATTCGGGAGCGTCGACAACTTAGGGCTTGAGGAGTTCGTTAGGTTCGTCCTGGAATTGACCTTCGTCTTCCTAGTGCTCGGCTTCATATTTGGATTGAAGCTAGGCTTGTTTACGGCTTTCGTGACCTGGCTTTTCTGTCGCAAGATACACAACCGCGAACGAGCCAGGCTGGTGATCGGATTATTGACGGTGTTGTTTCTTTTGCCATTCGCGCAATTGTTGCCGGGGAATATCGAGCGACTTCCAAACACGGTGGAGAAGCTCTTTGCAGTTATATTGATGATGCCTTATATCCTGGCTTTGTATTGGAGTCAGGTTGTGGCGCGCAAGTACATCGCTGACGTGAACTTCAATCAAACTTAATTTAGATCACAAAGTAGCGAATTAGTCTTGTCTCATTGCAGCGGATCGGAATGTGAGCGAGTCTCAAATACAATTCTGCGTTATTAAGAAAGCCGAGAGAGGACGCCGGAGCCTTGAAGCTCAGCCACCTTGCGCAGCTAGCCGCTCTTTTGCTTCTTGCGCGGGCGTGAAACGAGGATTGAAATTGAGCGCGGTATCGTAGTTTTGCAGCGCCTTGTCATATTCGCCGCGCCCTTCGCGGGCCATGCCCAGGTAATACCAGGTCTCTTCGACAAAATGCCCGCCGCCATCGTTCTGGTTCTGGCGCACGATCGCGATCATATCGTCGAAGCGCCCGGTACGATAGTAGGCCTCGTATGGTCCGAACTGATACCACATCATGCGCCAGGGCAATCCCAGCGAAATCGCCTGATCGAAGGCCTGTGCCGCCACATCATACATGCCCAGACTAACAAAATTGCTGCCCATGTTGAACCAGGCATGGGCGTCCGCGGGGTCGGCGATGGCCTCGGCGCGCGCCAGTTCCAGCGTGTTGATGTGATTCTGCCATTCGTCGGCATCGGCGCCGAGCAGTTCCATCAACTCGCCTTCGCGATCAGCCGTGTACAAAACAATGTAGGTGTAATTGAAATGCTGCCAGTATTTGTTGATATTCTTGTAACTGTAGCGCGTATCCGGACCCTTGAAGCTGTCCATGGTCGTGAATTCTTCTGACTGATCGTCGAAGCCGCTGATGAGCAAATAGTGCCCCATCCAGTCATATCCGCTGGGTTCGTAGCCTTTTTCGATTACCACCGGAAAGTCGTTAAACATCAAGGTCTTCAAAGTGTTTATCGTCCCGCCGCTGCGCAGTAGACCATAGACGGGAATCTCCGGGATTTGCGTATTGACGAATTCCACCATTTGCCAGGGACTGACATTTTTGTCTTCGCCGTCGGGTTTTAGCCAGTGGGCAGCGCGGTTTTGATCATCTTCATAACCGAAGTGGACCAAGGCATTGGTCAAAGTCGCGGGACCGCAGTTGTTCCAACCTTGGTATTCTGTCCCAAGCCTATTCATGCGAAAGACAGAGGGAAGCAAAACATTTTCGTCTTGCGCGGAAGCCAGTAACGGGGTGACCAGAAGCGTAAAAAGGATCAGCAAATGGATTCGCTTCATCGTGAAAAGCCTCGTAGTTCAAGTGCCTGTCGCACTCATTATACACGGATTCGCCAAAGCGAAACTTACGCTTCCCCGACGCCAAATGAAGACCAGAGCAATCTCGCGCTCGCGTCCGTTAACACAGTAAACATGCGCCGCTTTTGCCAGCTTACAGCCAGCGCTCTTCCGCGCTGACGACAAGCTGCTGACCAGCGCCCGGCTGCAGCGGCGCCGGTTCGATGACCGGTTCATCTTCGCCAGCCAGGATCATGCGCTTGATGAGACGGGCGCGCAAACCGTCGCAAAGATCTCGATGCGATTCGTAGCCAGCCAGGTTGCGTAACTCCTCGGGATCGGCAAACAGATCGTATAGCTCCGATTCGACATAGCTATCGCTGCCCGCGTCGTCCCAACCGCTTTTTTCGGGCGCGCTGACCGCATACTTCCAACGCTTGCTGCGGATTGCCCGGCCCAGTTGCGACTCGCTCATCTGCAAGAAGACCTCGTCGGGCCATTCCACGTCGTCGCCGCGTACCAGCGGCAGGATGGAACGACCCCTCATGTGATCGGGTACTACGATGCCGGCCGCGTCCAGCAGCGTCGGCGGCAGGTCAATCAGGCTGACCAATTGCGAGATCCGTCCGCCGCCGACAAAGGGGCCACCGTAAAACGCCGTCGGCACACGAATCGACGATTCATGCGGCGAGCGCTTGTACTCGGCGTTGCGCGTACGGAAATGACAGCCGTGGTCCGAGGTGAAGAGGATAACAGTATTGTCCAGCATGTCGAGGCTGATGAGCGCGTCGATCAATCTGCCCAGTGCTTCGTCCAGGCGTTTGACCATGCCGCAGTAGCCAGCCAGTTGCCCGTGGGCGTTGCCGCCAAGCGCCGCTAAGTCGGGCGGCATCCAGCGTCCGCGATAGCGCGCGGCATAACCGGGCGGCGCCGGAAAATCGTTGCGATGGTTCTGATGATGCGGCTCTATGAAGGAACTGAAAAGAAAGAAGGGGCGATCTTGATGGGCGTCGATATAGCGAATCATGGCATCGGTCTGCGCGTCGACGCGATAGCCCGGCAGCTTATGCCCCTTGCCATCGTCGTCATACATCACCGTGTCGTAGGCGTCCGAGGTGAATTCCAGCAGGTTGGAGGCCAGCCAATAGTCATAGCCGCCGCGCTGCTCTGGCGGCACGGGTCCCGCGCCCGTGTCCGCCAGGTGCCATTTGCCGATATAGGCTGTGTAGTAGCCAGCCTCGCCGAAATAATGCGCCAGGGTCTTGCTGTCGCCCGGCAGAGGGATGTCATTGCGATAGCAGCCGGTCTCGGTGGCGTACAAGCCGGTTTGCAAGCAGGACCGCGCAGGCCCGCAGACTGGTTGGCAAGTGAAGGCGTAATGAACATCAGTGCCCTGCCGCGCCATGCGATCAAAGTTGGGCGTCAGATCCAGCGGATTGCCGTGTACGCCAGTCGTATCCCAGCGCTGCTGGTCGGTGAAAAAGACGATTATGTTTGGGCGATCGGGCATGGTTATCAACCTCAAGTCCTCTGGCAATTCAGGCAAGTTGTACCACAGAGCCGCATTTGCACAGAGGGTGTATCCTAAGTAGATGCGATAGCTGCGCGGGTTTTTGTCATATTGTGCCGTTGGAGCGGGAGTCTGTGGTTGCGCCTTTTACAATTGGGTATACTGCCATTCGACTAGAGTCTATCACGAATAGGCGGAAAAGGTAATAAATGAAGAAAGTACGCGACTTCCTGCAAGGTCAAAACTACCCGCGCGGAGATCTCTACGACCTGCCCTCGACGGAAAAGCGCTTCCCCGACGGCGCGGCTTACCGCATCGAGATTCCCAGCACCGAGGGTCCCAAGGCGCTTGCCGCTGTTCTGGAAGCCGCCGACGAATACGGCCTGACGGTGCATCGCGTTTCGCAGGGCAGCGGTATCTGGATGCTGACTGACGACGAAATCCGCGAGATGTGCCGGCTGGGCGCCGAGGCCGGCATCGAAGTCAGCTTGTTTGTGGGACCGCGGGCGGCCTGGGGCACCAGCGCGCAAGTCCGCGCCAGCGCTGGCAAGAACCTGGGCGCGCGCCTCCGCGGCATGGACGATGTGGTCTACGCGACCGAAGACGTCATTCGCGGCTGCGAACTGGGCTTGCGCTCGGTGCTGGTGGCCGATGAGGGACAATTGTCGCTGGTCAACGAAATGAAGAAGTCCGGCGAGTTGCCCGCTGATCTGGTGGTCAAGATCTCGGTACAGTTGGGCGCTGCCAATCCGATTTCCGTCAAGTTGATCGAAGATCTGGGGGCCGGCACCTACAATGTACCGACCGATCTGACGCTGCCGCAGATTGCCGCCATCCGTGCTGTCGTGGATCTGCCGCTGGATGTCTATGTCGAGGCGCCGGACGACTTCGGCGGTTTCGTACGGCATTACGAGGTGCCGGAGCTCATCCGCATCGCGTCGCCGATCTATGTGAAGCTGGGTTTGCGCAACGCGCCCAATATCTATCCCAGCGGCCTTCATATAGAGGACACGGCGGTCAAGCTTTCGCGGGAACGCGTGCATCGGGCGGCATTGGTGATGAACATCATCAAACGCTACGCTCCGGACGCCCTCATGGGCGAAGTCGGGGCAGCTGATCTGGGGATTCCCGTAGTTTAAGGGCTAGCAGCTAGCCCCGCATGGCAATAGCATAAGAACCTGGCCCGAAAAGAACGGCCGATACTTTTGCGGTAGACGTAGGGGTGACCTGTCAAGTCGCCCGAATTGGCAATTGACCGGAACGGGGGCAACTCACGGGGTCGCCCCTGCAACACATCTTGAGTGGAGTGAGAATAATGAGAATCAGCAAGGTCAGTACCATGGTGATGGGCACGCCCTGGCGCAATCTGCTCTTCGTCAAAGTGGAAACCGATGACGGTTTGGTAGGCTGGGCCGAGGCGCGTCCGGTTGGTGGCGTGGGACCGGTGATCGGCTACCTCAACGAATCTGTGCCTGATTTCGCTCTGGGGCGCGATCCCTTCAACACCGAAGATATGACCTACCGCATGCTGCGCGAGACCTACGGTCGCGCCGGCGAGATCGCCATGACCGGCATCGCCCTGTTGGAGATCGCTTGTTGGGATATCGTAGGCAAGGCGCTGGGACAGCCGGTTTATCGCCTGCTGGGCGGGGCAGTGCGCGACAAGATCAAAGCCTATGCCAACGGCTGGTACCGCGTGGAGCGTACTCCAGAAGCCTGGCACGCGGCCGCCAAAGAAGTCATCGACAAGGGTTATCGCGCGCTGAAGTTCGATCCCTTTGGCAGCGGCTTCTATGAATTCACGCGCGAGGAGAAACTGCTGTCAGTGGCGCTGGTCGAAGCCGTTTACGATGCCGTGGGACCCGACGTCGAGTTGTTGATCGAGATGCACGGCCGCTTCAACCCGGTGACGGCGACTGAGATCATCCGCGATCTGGCGGAGTTTCGACCCGCCTGGGTGGAAGAGCCGGTGCCACCAGAGAATTTGCGCGCGCTGCGTGACGTGCGGGAAGTCGCGCTGGCACTGGGCATCCCGGTGGCGACCGGCGAACGCATCCACACGCCTTATGAATATCGCGACCTTTTCGAGTTGGGCGCCGCCGATATCATCCAGACCGATACCACGCACTTCGGCGGCATCATGAATATGAAGAAACTGGCGGGCACGGCCGAAATGTATTATGTGCTGGTCGCGCCGCATAACGTGGGCGGACCCTGCTCGACCATGGCCTCGCTGGCGGTGGCCGCAACCACGCCCAACTTCAAGATCCAGGAGTACTTCAACGATTTTGCCGATCCGCCGGTCAAAGCGGTGGGGCTGGGCATGCCGGAAGTTGTGGACGGCTATTTCCCGCTGCCGGAAAAACCGGGCCTTGGCGTCGATATCGACGAGGCACTTATCGCCGAGTTCCCACAGCGCGAGACGGATTTCAATCTGTTCAGCGACGATTGGCATCGGCGCGACTTGAAGTGAGGGGTGGCTAGAGACGTTAATCAGGCCTCTTCAATTGCAATCCAATGATAGACCTGCGTTAGAGGCAGTTCGCAATTCAGCGTCGACAGCGGAATCACGTCTTCCAAGCGGTTGAACACCCGCACCAGCCAAACCTTCTCGCTGCGGGTTTATAGATCGGCGCAAGTTCTCAGCCGTCAGCCAAGAGGCTATCCACCGAATCCGCCAACTCGCGCAGGTTGTTGACCATAAAGACGTTGTCGGCGTACATACTGTACTCCCACATATCGCTGTCCCCGCTGCCCCACTGACGGCGCGGCTCGGGGCAAAACCAGATCAAGCGCCTTCCTTTGCGCTGTATATCCTGCGCGATATCGAGACGCGGATCATTGTAATTGTTGCGCCCGTCGCCGAAGAAGAGGATGGTCGAGCGGCTGTCGACCAAATGCATATGCTCGTTGTTGAAGGTGTTAAGGCTGTTGCCCAGGTCGGTGCTGTAATAGCCCGGCGGGTTTTCGGTCATGATTCGAGCCACCGCTTCCCGCGGGGGAAATTCCGCCAGCGTGGTGCTAACATCGACCAGATCATGAATGAAAATGAAGCTGTGGGTGCGACGCACCTGGTCGCTCAATTCGTAAACCATAGTCAGCAAGAATTCAACCGCATAACGCATTGAAGTGCTCAAGTCGCAAATGAGAATCAGCGTGGGTTTCTTGTGGCGCTTGCGGAATTGCACTTCCATCGGCACACCGCCATAACGCATGTTTTTGCGGATCGTCTTGCGCGGATCAAAACGGCCGGACTTGGCGCGCTTCTGGCGCAGGGCAGCTCGGGTGCGCAGGCGCGCTGCCAGGCGACGAATCTCCTCGCGGATGTCGTCAATATCGGCGCTGCTCAAGCGCTGCAACGGCACGTCCAGCAGGTCGGGCTGGTCGCGCGGTTCGCGTTCGGCCATTTGTTCCGCCAGCGTAGCGCCTACATGCTGCGAAATCTGCTCGGACAAACCACGCATATTCTCGCGCAGCAGCGAATCCAATTGCTTCAGCGCTTCTTCGCTCATGCCCATGGCCGCCAGTTGTTCCAGAATGTCGTCGAGCAGGCGATCCATTTGGGTCAGCCCGGCTTGGCGATTCATGCGCCGTTCGAACCAGGGCCGCATATACATCTCGTCGCCCTGCAGCAGGCCCGATGCATCACCCAGTTGCTGCAACTCTTCTTCGCTAAAGTCCCGGCCTTCCAGCAGCCGTTCCAACAGGTCGCGCAAGGCATCCAGGTTGCCCATCAGTGAACCCATCGCCTCTTGCAAGAGTTGCTGCTGTTCCTCGTCCAGCTGATCGAGGATGTTTTGCAAGGGAGGTCTGTTGTTGGAGAAGAAAAGTGGAAAGAAATAGTCGAAGACTGGCTGATGCCGGTGGTCCTTGACCAAGGTGGCTTTCAAGGTGCTCTTGAACGCGGAAACATCCTTCACGCCCGTGTGATCAACGCCGAACATAGCGTCTTGACTCTCCGCCAGGGAGATGCGGACTCCGGCAGCGCGCAGAGCGCGGATGAACTCGACCATTCGTTTTTGCATGGGCGCAAGCCTTGCTGCTTGACGGCGACAATATGGTCTTTTAAATGGTAGACGATTTTGCCCGCCGCGGCAAATTGTCTGGCATTCCGGCGCTCACCGGACATCCGGCTTCAGTTCGATTACCAGGCCATTGCTCCAGCCGTATTTCTTGACCATCTTGGCTTTGACCGCCGCCAGCAGTTGCGCGTCGTCCGGTAGAGACGCCCTACCCCGCGATACTCTACTATCAAGCCGAAAGCTGATTGATGGATTCGCTCGGATATTCCGCACCCAATGAGACGCTTCGCGCTTTTCTGACACCAAATAGTAGCAACCTCGATGTTCGACGTACCAGATTTCGATCTCGTGTGGCCTCCCGGTCTTGTGCCCGATGGTGGTCAAGTAGAGATATTTGCCTGCGCTCATAGCTGCACCCGAATCCCTTGAGGACTTGCAAAAGCACCTTACTTCGCATATTCTTGTTGCCCGTTGGCATCCTGGCAACCGCGAATTTCCTTGCCGCTCGCGCTATCGAGAAGAAAAATGCAAATATCCATCCGACGCGAAATACCTGAAGACATAAAGGAAATCCACGCCCTCGAAGCTGAAGCCTTCGGCTGCCGCCTGCAAGCCGACATTGTCGATCGCTTGCGCGATGACGGAGCCTTGTGGCTGTCGAAGGTCGCGCTTGTCGACGATCGGATAGTCGGGCACGCTGCCTACAGCCTGGTCGAGATTACCCAAAACAGCAACAAATGGCACTTCCCGGCCTTGGGACCCATCGCTGTTGCGCCTGCCAAACAAAGGCAAGGCATCGGCAGCGCCTTGATTCGCGCGGGCATTGAAGTTGTAGAAGGCGCGGGCTTTGGGCTGTTGTTTCTGGTCGGGAGTCCCAACTATTACCCCCGCTTTGGTTTCCAGCCAGCGCTTCCGCTTGGGTTCAGCTCGGATTACGTCAAGCCGGGCGGGCGGCACGAACATTTTATGGCGCTCGTTCTGGATCAAAGCCTGATTGGCTCTGTACGCGGACACATGCGCTATCACCGCGCATTCCCGGATCCCTGACCGCATACCCGTCAGTCTAGTAGCGCCTTTGCTGCTGCGGCTAGCGGTCGAGTGATTCCGCGCGAATGTGGATAACCGTGCGTCCCCGGTCTTAAACTCAGACCGGCGAAAGCACAGATTCGATATCTTCGGCGGCCTTCTGCGCGGCGAACAAGACTTGCGCGAGATTGGCATCGGAATCTACCAGAAGGGCCAACGATACCTCCCCGACCGGAAAGGACAACATTGTACCGGCCTCCCCTTCCAAAACCAGCCGCCCCGGCTTGCCTTGCGCCAGACGATGCATCGTTCGCTCACCTGCGCCGCTCAGCGACGCTGCCAGCGCCGCCAACTCGGCGCTCTCAATCTTTTGCCCCGGGATGTCGCCGTCGGCGGCAAACGGGTAACTGGCGACAGGCAGACCATCTTCGCTGACAACCACACAGCACTTGACCTGCTCCACCACCAAGCAAAGCCGTTGCAAAATAGTCTCGAGCGCATGACTGCGGTCGTCGCCTTTCATGGGTCTTTCGCATGCCTGCAATTGCTTGAACGCGTACAAGAGCAGTATAGCCCAAGGTCAGCGGGTGCTCAAGCGAAGTGAGCGGCTAACTGCTAGGTTTGACAACGCCGCCGATGTGTTGCAACACGGGCGAGTAAAGCGGCATATGACAAGGGGGAAGCCAATCTTCTTCGCATTATGCGCCTGACATGATTGCAGACTATCGGCGAAAAAACAGATGCCAACGGGTATAATTGCCGGAACGAATGGGGGCAGGAGACCGCAATGTCTGTCCAGCGGCGAAATCAGTGGGAGTTCACCAGCGACAGTCCGCAGCATACCGAGAGTCTTGGACGATCTCTCGGCCAGTTGCTGCGCGCCCGTGATCTGATCTGCCTGTCCGGCGATTTGGGCGCCGGGAAAACGATTTATAGCCGAGGAATCGGCGCCGGATGGGGCGCGGCTACGCCCTTGACCAGTCCAACCTTCAACCTGGTGCACGAGCACAGGCGTGCCACGGATGACGCCCGTCTCTTTCATATTGATTGTTACCGCATCAGCAGTCCCGGCGATGTGGATTCGATCGGATTGGATGACATCCTGGATAGCACGGCAACGGCGCTCCTGGAATGGCCCGAGCGCATCCAGGCAGTTCTGCCCTCTGCGCGTATGTGGATCGACATCTTCGACGGTGGAGGATCGCAGCGCCATTTCGTCTCTCGAGCTTGCGGCGAGCGTCATGTGTCACTTCTTGCCCACTATCGGCAATTGATCAGTCGCATTACGATCAAGTAAACAAAGACAGAGCTGATGTTGCTGGCAATTGACACCGCCACTCGCTTGTTGAGCCTTGCGCTCCACGACGGCGATCGCCTAGTGGCCGAATGCACATTGACCGTCGACAGGAAGCATAGCGCGCTATTGGCGCCCATAATTGAACAGATCTTGGCGCATACCGACACCAAAACGGGCGAACTAAGCTCGCTAGCGGTTGCCATCGGTCCGGGCTCGTATACGGGACTACGAATAGGCGTCGCTTTGGCAAAGGGCATGGCAGCCGCTCGTGATTTGCCACTCGTGCCCGTGACCACCCTCGACACGATCGCTGCAGCTTCAAATGCGGCGAATCCCTCGCTCCCGTTGATCGTGACCGTGCCCGCTGGACGCAGCCGGGTCATTTGGGCGGTCTATCACTGTGAGGGCAACGCCTGGCGCATCTCGGGCGAAATGAAACTGGGAAGCTGGGATGAATTGCTTGCCGCCTGCGATATGCCGTGTACGCTTACCGGCGAGATCGATAAGGACGGGCTGCAGAAAGTACGCATGGCACGTGGCGCAGGTGGACGAATCACGCTGCTTTCGCCGGCCGAGCGATTCCGACGCGCCGGTTATATGGCGCAGATCGCCTGGGAACGACTGCGCCAAAATGATCATGAATCATATCCAGCCGCTCAGGTGATGCCAATCTACCTAAAGCCGCCTTGACCAAGGGCGGCGACGTGACATCCAAGGAGGCTTCAGACATGAAAGATATTTTAGAAAGGCTTGGCATCAGCGAAGTGAACGCCGGTGTCTGTTGCGGCGTCGATAACTGGATCCATGATCCGCAGGGCGCGGAACTGCAGTCGATCAACCCTGCCAACAACGAGGTCATTGCCACCGTCGTGCAGGCCACTGCCCAAAACTATGACCAAGCGGTGTCGGCCGCGCAAGGGGGCTTTGATCAATGGCGCGCGCTACCGGCGCCAAAACGCGGAGAGCTCATCCGCGATCTGGGCAATGCCCTGCGAGAATACAAAGAACCCTTGGGCGAATTGATTACATTGGAAAATGGCAAGATCCGTACCGAAGGCCTGGGTGAAGTGCAAGAGATGATCGACATCTGCGACTTCGCTGTGGGCTTGTCCCGGCAACTTTATGGCTTAACCATGCATTCGGAGCGCCCGGGTCATCGCATGTACGAGCAATGGCACCCGCTGGGACCGATTGGTATCATCACTGCTTTCAATTTTCCGGTAGCGGTCTGGTCCTGGAATGCGGCCATCGCGGCTGTCTGCGGCGATACGATGATATGGAAGCCGTCGCCGACGACCCCTTTGACAGCGATTGCGATACAGCGGATCTGCAATCGCGTGATGGCGAAGCACGACCTTACCGGTGTCTTCAATATAGTCATCGGCGACAACGACTCGATAGGCGAACCTATGATCCGCGATGAACGCCTCCCGCTGATCAGCTTTACCGGCTCGATCCGCGTGGGCAGGCATGTAGCCCGGGCGGTTGCAGGACGCCTGGGGCGCTGCATTTTGGAACTGGGAGGCAATAATGGCATCATCGTCAGCGCCGACGCCGACCTGGACATGGCCATCCGCGCCATTCTTTTTGGCGCCGTCGGAACCGCCGGGCAACGCTGCACCACCACCCGCCGGCTCTTTGTGGAGCACTCGCTTGTTGACGAGTTTTGCGATCGACTCGTTCGCGCCTACCAATCCGTGACAGTTGGCGATCCCATGGCGGAGGGCGTGCTGCTGGGCCCACTAGTTAATGGCCGCGCTGTTGATGCGATGATGGAAGCGATTGACAGGGCCGAGGCGGAAGGCGGGCGCGTGTTGACGGGCGGAGGCAAGCTGCCGGCCATCGGCGCAAACTACGTCGAGCCGACCATCATCCGTATGCCGCGGCAGACCACGCTAGTATATGAAGAGACCTTTGCGCCCATCCTGTATGTTATGACGTATGAGACGCTGGATGAAGCCATCGCCATGCATAACGCGGTGCCGCAGGGGCTATCCAGTGCGATGTTCACACGCGACCTGCAGGCGGCGGAACGCTTTTTATCCCATGCCGGGTCCGACTGTGGTATCGCCAACATCAACATCGGCACCAGCGGCGCCGAGATCGGCGGCGCATTCGGTGGCGAAAAAGATACCGGCGGCGGGCGCGAATCCGGCTCCGATGCCTGGAAAGCTTATATGCGAAGGCAGACGAATACCATCAACTACTCCAGCGAATTGCCGCTGGCGCAGGGCGTCGAATTTGATGTTTGAGGCTCGATGAATCCAGGGCGATGCAACTGTAGCGCTATGACAAGCGCAGGTCCCAGGCTTCCAGCGTCGCCATGAATTGATGCGCCGTCATATCGAGATGGACCGGCGTCACGCTGACAAAGTCGCGATGAACCGCCCAGATATCGGTACCTATCTCATCAAAATTGCCGACCGGCGGCTGGCCTTCAACACGGACCACGCCCCCGTCGATGTGGTTGAGTATGTCGCGATAAATCCGCACCCCTTGCCGCGTCAGGCGGATGCCTCGCAGGTCTTGAAAATGGGCCACGTCCGGCACGTTGACGCTGAGGATCGTCAAAGGCGGCAGTCCCTCTTCCAACACCTTGCGCGCGATGCGAATCGCGATCTCCGCCGCTGCCTGATAGTCTTCGACGCGGTCGGCGCGCGGCGCGGCCAGCGATATAGCAAGGGCGGGCAAGCCGTGTATCGCGGCTTCCAAGGCAGCGGTGACGGTCCCGCTGTAGGTCAGGTCTTGCCCCATGTTTGCGCCGCGATTGATGCCGGAGACGACGATGTCCGGCTTGTGATCCAGCAAGCCCAACATGGCGACAGCGATGCAATCGGCGGGCGACCCGCTGACCGCGAGCGCCGGGATGCCGCTTCCCACCTCGCAACGCCTGTACGGAATATCCTTGAAAAGGGTGATCGCGTGACCCGATCCGCTCTGATTGGTGGCTGGAGCACTGACTCGCACCTCGCCCAGGGCGCGCATAGCCTCCGCCAACGCCACGATGCCGGGCGCGTCATAACCATCGTCATTGGTGACAAGGATAGAGGTCAAATTAGTCCGCCTTTCAGTTGTGGCACAGGAGAAGAAAATGTAGGGTAAATCAAGGGAGATTGCTAGGGTCGGGGAGCGCCGCAACGCAGGCCGTGCTTAGGGACAGTTGCCCCGCTGCAAGGTATATTCTCTGTAGTCGGAATTGTCGTTTTCATTCGTTTCGGCAATGTGCCCGCCACTATCGATGGAAACAACGATCTGATGCACTTCTTCATAATATACGCTAACGGTAATGTTGACGGGTATTGCCGTGATGGTTTCCCCGGCTCGTATCGTTGGGAAGGGGCTCGCTGGATCTGACCGCGCCACAGGCTCGTCGCGACCGGGAATGTTGTCTTCCACCGCTATCCAACCGCCGGTAGCCGCGTCTTCAGTGCCTTCATTGCGTATCGACACAGTTACCTTGCCAGCCTGGTTGCAGACCAGATTCTGAGGCTCGAGTCTAATGCCCGCGATCACCAGATTAACGCCGCCGGCCGAAGGCGCGTCAGCCGCCGGCTCAACTGGCGCCGGACCCGACTCCACGGGAAGGCCTACCAGATCGCCGCCGGGACTAACCAGTTCCGAATAGATCCAGGCATCGCCCTGGGCGCCGTAACGAATGTGGTACCAGTCACGATCGGGATTCACCGCAACGATGACAACTTCTTGGTTGACGGCAATGCTTCCGACCAGTTCAAAGGACGTTCCGGGACCGCGACGCAAGTTAGACGGCTTCGCAATCACCGCCGCTACGCTTCTGCTCGAAAGCACGGACGGGCTGGTTGGTGGCGGAGGGGTTGCGGAAACGACTGGCGCGGCTGTGCTAAGCACGGCGGTTTCGTCAGGGGGCGGGACAACTGTAGCGTCGACGATTTCTTCCGCTGGAGGGACGACTTCGACGCTTTCCTGCGTTTCCTCGTCTGCAGGTGCTAGGACGACCGAGATCGAAACGCTCTCGCTGGCACCGCTGCCATCGCCGCGTTCCGCCGCCACTGTGATCTCGAATTGACCAGGTCTGCTCGTGGGCCAGTCGATCGTGACCGGTACGACCGAAGCGCCAATGGGATTGGGACCTTGCTTTTCGCCGATCACATCGCCATCCAGCAGCATCGTCACCCGTGCCAAATCCGGGCCCGCATTCTCAATGCGCGCTTGTACGATGACCGTTGCCCCGGACAAAAATGTTTGATCCGGCAAAGGAGAAGCGATACGGATCACCGGAGGACCGGCAAACGCTACCGGCGCGACGGCCGCGCTTGGGACGCCGAGGCTGCACGCGGACAAAAGCAAAACGAGGGCGATGAACATCGAGCACAGCGCGTGAATCGCCCTGGTTGCCTCGCCCGAATTCATACCGTATCTCCCGCTTTATACGCCCCGACAGTAGAGTCAACTCTATCAGAAAGGGCAGCTTGACGCGAGTTGATTTGCCCTGCTCTTTGCCTACTATTTCAGCGTTTGCAGCGCGACTGATTATACGAAATCCTTTTGTTTCCGCCGCGCATTGTGTAACATGGAACTGCAGGACTAGCACAAAGTGAGCCATGGATACAATCGCGTTATTAGACGGCAAACGCATTATCCTGGGTGTCTGCGGGAGCATCGCCAGCTACAAGTCGCTTGATCTCGTTAGCAAATTGACGCAGTCGGGCGTCGCCGTCGACGTGATCATGACAGAAGCCGCACAGCGATTTGTCGCTCCGCTTGCCTTTCAGTCGGTGAGCGGACGTCCGGTGTACACAGATCTGTGGCAGAGCGACGCGGACGGCGGCTTGCCAACACACATCGCGCATATAGGTTTGGCGGAAGAGGCCGACTTTCTCCTGATCGCCCCCGCAACTGCCAACACGATCGCCAAGCTGGCGCATGGACTAGCCGACGACCTTCTGGCAGTAACGGCCCTGGCTGCAAAATGCCCCCTCGCCATCGCCCCGGCTATGGACGGCGCTATGTACGAGAACCCCGCGCTGCGCGCCAACCTCGAAGTCTTGCGGTCGCGCGACGTCCACGTGATCGAACCGGAAATCGGGCGTTTTGCCAGCGGCTTGTCGGGCTTGGGGCGCCTGCCAGAGACGTCGACCTTGATGGGGCAAGTCCGGCGGATTCTGGGCCTGGATGGTGAACTGTCGGGACACAAGCTGGTGGTCACGGCCGGCGGCACGCGAGAGGCGCTTGATCCAGTGCGTTACCTCAGCAATCGCTCGTCCGGCAAGCAGGGCTATGCCATCGCGCAAGCCGCGCTCGATGCGGGCGCGGAGGTTGTCTTGATCTCGGCAGCGCAGCACCTGGCGCCCCCAATTGGCGCCAGGCTGGTTTCGGTCGATTCTGCCGGGGCGATGCAAGAGGCCGTACTGGAAAACCTTGTTGAATCGACTGCGTTGGTCATGGCAGCGGCGGTGGCCGATTACAAACCAGCCGATGTTTCCCAGCAGAAGATCAAGAAAGCGGACCACGATTTGACCTTGCCCCTGGAACGCACCGCCGACATTCTGATGACGGTTAAGCAAAGGCGCGCTGATACGGGTTATCCCATGATCGTGGTTGGCTTCGCCGCTGAAAGCGAGAATCTGGTCGAAAACGCCACTGACAAGCTGCAACGAAAGGGATTGGACCTGTTGATTGCCAACGACATCACCGCCAACGACGCCGGATTTCAAGTGGATACCAATCGCGTGCTTGTGCTGGATATGGATGGCGGATTACACAAGATTGACCGACGCAGCAAGGCTGATATCGGCGCCTACATTATCGAACGGATCGGCGGGCTGCTCGACTGAATCACTGCCCTAGCTGCTGCAATTCAAAGATCGCGCGGCAGTGCGCGATGTATGACGAAAGCGTCTGTCGGCAACCGATCTGATAATAGGGAATCAGATCCGGCACGCCCGCGCCTGTGAAGCCATCCTGTTTGTAAGTAACAAGTGTGCACTCGCCATCAAAATCAAAGCGCAAGCTGATCTGGTTTTGGCCCGGCCAGGTAGGATCCTGCCAGGTGTAACCCAAAGAATCGGGCGGCTGCCAGACGGTGATGCGGCCGATTTCGTATTCGCTGCCATCGGAAAAGATCTCGAAATAGCGCCCGTTCAACTCCGCCTCAAAACGGATGTGCCGCGGGAAGGCGCCCTCCGGCGCGAAGCTGTAGGGAAAGACACCTTGCCGCGGCCACCAGACGTCCATTTGCCCCACGAATGTATCAAATGCGGCTTGCGGTGGCAGGGGCACAGTTTCTTGTAAGAATACATCCGGCATCTTTATCTCCTTCAGTGTCTTGGGGATGATTTCTCCTCACGAATAGAACAACTTAGAGCTGTCTTGTCAACTTACGCGCTCTGCGGGCTAGACTTTGATGAGTGTGCTTGCCAGGACAAGAGCAAGTCGGTTACACTCCAAATACACGGTTTGGCCCTACTCATCGCGCGACAGAATGGATCGTAAACCTATGTTTGAAGACGTAACAGGTGTCACCAATGCGCTCAGCCAAGAGCAGTACATCGCCAGCGACGACATCTCTACGGTCGTTTTCCTGGCCGACAAGCTGGGCAAGCCGCTTCTGGTCGAAGGACCCGCAGGCGTTGGCAAGACGGAACTGGCGAAGGCCTGGTCGGCCGCGGCTGACAAGCCCTTGATTCGCCTGCAATGTTACGAGGGGCTGGACGAGAATAAAGCGCTTTACGAATGGGAATATGCCAAGCAAATGCTCTATACGCAGTTGCTGCGCGACAAGTTGAGCGATCTGCTGGCCGCGGCTGATACCTTGCGGCAAGCCGCCGACCGCCTGGGCGAAGAAGACGACGTCTTCTTCAGCGAACGTTTCTTGCTGGCGCGTCCACTGTTGGCGGCGCTTTTGAGCGATGAACCGGCCGTTTTGCTGATTGACGAGATCGACCGCGCCGATGCCGAGTTTGAAGCTTTTTTGCTGGAGATACTCAGCGATTTTCAGGTATCAATCCCCGAGCTGGGCACGGTCACGGCCCGGCACCACCCCAGTGTGGTCTTGACCAGCAATAACACGCGCGAACTTTCCGAAGCGCTCAAACGACGCTGCCTCTATCTCTTCGTCGATTATCCCAGCCACGAAGCGGAAATGAATATCGTCAAAATGCGCGTGCCGGAGATGGAGGATAAACTGGCGCAGCAAACCGTTGAGGTGGTGCAAGGTTTGCGCCGGCTGGACTTGAAAAAGAATCCCAGCGTCTCCGAAACGATCGACTGGGCGAAGGCGCTGGTCATGCTCAATGCTGATAGCATCGACGAAAAAACACTGGAAACGACTTTGACAGTCCTGCTCAAACACGAAAGCGATGTACAGAAAGCGCGGCGCCAGATCATGCGGGGCCAGAACGACGAGTCGTATCGGCGAACGCGCCGCCGATCGGAGTGGGATTAGGCGGAAAAATGCGGCGCTAGTGGCGCTTGCGCTTTGACAGATAAAGCGCCGTCGGACTGGCATTCGAGTGCAAATCGGGTAAACTTACGCCACATTCTCGAATTCAGAGCAACACAATCATGTCCCTGTCTGACGCATCCTTGTCCAGCCCCCAGGCGCTCGCGAAATCGATATTTCGTCTGCCGTTATATTTGTATCAACTCGGCTGGGGTCCCGCTTTGAAGTGGATTCCCCTGCTGATATTGACGACCGAAGGGCGCAAGAGCGGACAGGCGCGTCATGTCGTGGTGGAGTATCGCCGGCACGGCAGCAAATTCTACATCGTCAGCGGCTGGGGCAAGAACACCGACTGGTACAAAAACGTCTTGCAGAACCCACGTGTCACCATTCAGCTTGGCAGCGAAGTGCTGGACGCCAAAGCGATACCGGTGGATAACCCGCCGGAAGCCTTAAGCGCCTTGTACATGTTCAGCCGCAACTCCTGGATCTATGAGTCCTTGTTCGCGCGTATGACCTCGGCGCATGCCGCCGACCTGAGTACCCTGGCGGATGTGGTCGACGAGTTTACCGTCGTGCGGCTCGAACCCAGCGAAGAGGCGCCGCAATTACCCACAGTGGGGCTCTTCAGCGAGCCGACGCGTCAACTGGCCACCATCATTGCCGTCATGCTTGGCATTTGGCTCTTGATCTCGCTGGCGCGACCCGTGCTGCCGCGCGACGAACGCAAACGTGGTGACAGTTAAGCCTTTGTCGGTCAGGGTGTTCGGGGGGATCGAAAGGACGAGACCATGCAATTCCTAAAGACGCTCCTAAGTGGCGGCTCGCGCTCGGACGATCGCGGGATCTACTTTTACGTCCAGCCCAAAGCCTGCCAGGAGATCTTGCGCATACGCGTGGACCCCATGAACGACCTCTCGCGCTCCGACGAAGGCAGCGGCTATTGGGTGCGTAAAGTGGCCAGCGGCCATCGCTGTCCCTTCCAGGCCGAGGTTGAGATTTACTTCGACAAGAATAAGCGCATGACCAGCAGCGAGGTCACTAACGGAAAGTTGGTCAGCGAGGGGGATTGGCTCGCCTGGCGGGGTGAGGACTAACCCTCGCCCCCAGCCACCTCCGCCAGAGACGGCAGGCCGAAGGCGCTGCGAATCTTACCTTCGATCAGATCCGACATTTGTCGGTTGCTCCCCAGGAACCCCTTGGCGTTCTCCCGCCCCTGCCCCAGCAACTCATCGGCATAGCGGTAAAAGGCGCCACGCTTCTCGATGATATCGAGCTCAGTGCCGATATCGATGATCTCGCCCGATTTGCTGATGCCCTGGTTGAACATAATGTCGAATTCGCACTCTTTGAAGGGCGCAGCTACCTTGTTCTTCTTAATTTTGACGCGCGTGCGGTTGCCGACGATGTCGCCGCTGTGCTTGATCTGCTGGATGCGGCGGATGTCAATGCGCACGCTGGCATAAAACTTCAGCGCGCGGCCGCCGGGCGTCGTTTCCGGACTGCCAAACATGACACCGACTTTCTCGCGCAATTGATTGGTGAAAATCACGCAGACATTGGATTGCTTGATGGCGCCGGCCAGCTTGCGCAGCGCCTGGCTCATCAAGCGCGCTTGCAAGCCGACGTGCGAATCGCCCATTTCGCCCTCGATTTCCGCGCGTGGCACCAGCGCCGCGACGCTGTCGACGATGATGACATCCAGTGCCCCAGACCGCACCAGATGCTCGGTGATCTCCAGCGCCTGCTCGCCGGTATCGGGCTGCGAGACGTAAAGCTGCTGAATATCGACGCCGATCTTCTCGGCATAAAGCGGATCCAGCGCATGCTCCATATCAATGAAAGCGCAGATGCCACCTGTCCTTTGCGCTTCGGCGGCCACATGCAAGCAAAGCGTGGTCTTGCCAGAACTTTCCGGCCCGTAAATCTCGGTAATGCGCCCGCGCGGCACACCGCCCACACCCAGCGAAATATCAATGCCCAGCGACCCGGTGGAAATAGTATCAACCTGCAAGTTATTACCGGATCCCAGGTTGAATATGGTGCCGTCGCCATAGCGTTTGGTGATATCGGTCAAGGTGGCGTCGAGCGCGCGCTGCCTGGCTTCGTGGTCTTGACTTTCGATGATTTGGGTTTCCTTAACCGCTCGTCTCGCTCTTGCCATCGCCGCCGCCTCGCTTTGTCTAGGAATATGCCTAAGTGTAGTGTCTTTACAGTCATTTCGCTATGATTGGCATCATAGCACTTTTGTTCTAGTCGCGCAAGAGCAGATTCTCGATCATCGGTCACGTAAGTCCCGTAGCGTTCTCAAGGGCGACGCTTGTGACTGAGCAAATTTCGTAAATCGAGAGCAAAAATGTTATAGTAAGCTATAGATAGACCTTTGCAGTGTTCGCTCAAGAGAAAAAAGGGGAGATTTCCATGAGAGTGTTCAAATTTCTACTAATCCTGTTGCTGGTGCTTTCCGCAGTGGCTGCGACGGCGCAAGACTCCGAAACCATCGTCATTCGCGGCTTCGGCAATATCAGCACCTTCAATCCTATTGTCAGCAGCGACGGCGCTTCGTTCCAGGCTTACAGTTTGCTGTGGCCCAAGCCATACGAGATTGATCCCATGACCTACGCGCCCGTACCCGGTCTAACTACCTGGGAAGCTGCGGATGATGGACTTTCTTTCACGTTCCATATCCTTGAAGACGCAAATTGGAGTGATGGTGAGCCGATCACATCCCACGATATGAAGTTTGTCGTCGACGCCATCAAATCGCCCGAGGTCGCTTCCTGGCGAGCTGCTGACTTTGAGAATGTCAGCGGCGTTGAGATCATAGATGACAAAACCTACAAGGTGGTATTGACGAAACCGGACTGTACGGTCTTCGCCGAATTAGGCGGGACGCGATTCCTGCCTGCACATCGTTTCGCTGCGGATTTTAGCGACTTCCGGGATGGTGAAATCAGCACCAATCCGCTCGAAATCAGCGGTGGTCCTTATATTATGGACGCCTGGGAGCCGGATGCGTTCCAGAGCTTCTACGCCAATCCTAACTGGTGGGGCGGCGATGTCGGGATTCCTTACCTGATCAACCGCCTTATCAAAGAGCACGCGGTGGCGGCGCAGTCGCTGCAAGCCGGCGAGGTAGATTACACTTATCTGCACGGCGATTTCTTCGGCCAGATAGCCGATACCAGCAATCTGCAATGGGAGATTTTCCCGCAGATGTCGGTCAAATTCATGAGCTTGAATTGGGCGGACCCAACCCAGCCGACGCCGGCTTTTGACGCCGACGGGAATCGCAACGAGCAACCGCCACATCCGATCTTCACCGACGTCAATGTGCGTAAAGCGATCGCGATGGGCTACAACAAACATGACATCCTGGCGACGATGGGCGGCGAGCAAGGTGGCACGCGCCTGGTTGGGGCGGTGAACCCGGCTCACGGCTTGGCGTACAATCACGACCTGGAGCCATATCCCTATGATCCGGAAGCCGCCATGCAATTGCTGGAAGAGGCCGGCTGGGTCGATGAGGACGGCGATGGCGTGCGCGAGAAGAACGGCCAACGCCTAGAATTCACCATCTCCTACACCGATATACTCTCCATGTTCCCGACCACCACCCTGATCGCCCAAGATCAACTGAAAGACATCGGCGTTGATGCCAAGGTAGAACTGGTCGAATGGGCCAACTATCTCAGCGAAGTCTTTTTCGGTCAGAAACACGACGCCACATCGATGAGCAGTAGCGGCGGTACCGGCGGCGCGCCTGACCCGAATGACTTCATGGGGATCATTTACAGCCCACAGGACATTGCAACGGGCGCTGGCGGTGGCAACACCAGTTCCTATGTCAATCCGGAGGTTGACGCTCTGATCGACAAAGCGCGGACGTTGCCGGGCTGCGATCCGATGGAACGCGGTGACATCTACAAAGAGATCCAGCGCATCACGCACGAACAAGTGGCCTATGACTGGACCTTCGTGCCGAATATCTGGCAGACGGCCACCAAGCGTGTCCAAGGCTTCGAGCCGACAGCCTTCTGGGTCTTCTATGGCTACACTGCGGACATCCACAAGTGGACGCTTGAGGAATAAACCTCACATATCAAGAGACCGTAGGGGCGACCCATTGGGTCGCCCTTCTGTATTTTTCACGGACTGGTGCGGGCGACCTGGTAGGGCGCTCCGACAACTCCTGACGAACGGGTCTACTGCTGATACCTTCTCGGATCCAGCGCATCGCGCAGACCGTCCCCGACCAGGTAAAAGCAAAGCACTGTGATCATGATCAGGATGCCCGGCGAGAAAATGAGATGTACGCCGGTGACGAAATAACTTCGTGAATCGGTAAGCATATTGCCCCAGGTCGGCGTCGGCGGCTGGATGCCCATGCCCAGGTAACTCAGTCCGGACTCAATTAGAATCAGGTTGCCCGCAATGATCGTCATGGTGACCATGACGATGGAGAAGACATTGGGCAAAATGTGAAAGATAAGAATCCGGAAGTCGGACGCGCCCAGCGCCCGCGCCGCCAAGACGTAGTCGCGCTCCTTAAGCGACAAAACCTCGCCGCGCACCAACCGGCTAGTCCCCACCCAACCTAAGGCCGCCAGAACCACGATCAGAACTTCAGTCGACGGCTCCCAGACCGCTGCGGCGATCAAGAGCAGGAAGAGTGGCGGTATCGCGCTGAGTGTATTGATGCCCCAAGAGATCAAGTCATCGACCCGCCCGCCGTAGTAACCAGCGAGCAATCCCAGCGTGATGCCGATGAAAACGGTCAGGACGCTGGCTAGGTAGGCGATAGTCAATGACACGCGCCCGCCATATAACAGGCGCAGAAATTGGTCTCTGCCAAGCTGATCCGTCCCGAGTAAAAAGCCATCTTCTCCGGGTAGTTTGAAGCGGTCAGGAATGCTGGTGTCGTTCACATCGAGGCCGAAGACTCCTTCAATGACGATGGGCGACAACGAGCAAATCAACGTGGCGATGAGCAGCACGCTAATGGCGAAGAGAGTAAGTCGGTCGCGCAGGATAAATGCGAAGGCATCTCGCCAGAAAGAACGCGACGGGCGCTGCGGTTCTGCCTTTTCAAGCCGGGCAATCTTCGACTCTTGCGCCATTAGAATCCGCCTACTCCAGCCGGATACGTGGATCTAGAATGACATACATGATATCGGAGAGCAGCACCCCAAAAATGAACATCATTGAGGCTATGACAACAGAACCCATCACGAGAGGATAGTCGCGCGAAAAGACCGCATCGATGATCAGCTTGCCCATGCCGGGCCACTGGAATACCTGCTCGATAATCACCGAACCCGCCAGCAGCGTGCCGATTGAAGGACCCAAAAAAGTCGCCACCGGCAGCAAGCCGTTGCGCAAGGCATGGCGAAACCAGATTGCACGGGTTTGCAGCCCTTTGGCGAAGGCCGTGCGCACATAATCCTGCTGAAGAACCTCAAGGATCTGCGTCCGCGTAAACCGGGATATAAACGCGATCGTGTTCAGTGACAAGACTGACACCGGCAAGATCATGTGCGAGAGCGCGTCGCCAAGGTCGAACTTGCCACGCTTGGTGATGTCGGACATGCCGCTTATCGGCAAAAGATCCAACTGTACGCCGAAAATGATAATCAGAAGCAAGCCCAGCCAGAATGCTGGCACCGCATTCCCAATAACAGACAAAACGCGAATAATCTGGTCGACCCAGGTTCGATGAAAGACAGCTGCAAACACACCCAACGTAACGCCGATAAGATAACCTAATACAAGTGCGGCAACACCGAGGCGAAGCGTGGCCGGGATTCGCTGCGCGATCAGATCCATTACCGGTCTTTTCTGCTTTATGGAATTGCCGAGATCGCCACGCAGCAGGCCCCGCCGTTCGCCTTGGGTCTCGCCAACTCCATCGCCATCGACATCTATCAGCGTCCAATCGTTGCCCGCTAGCCAATACACATACTGCAACAACGGCGGTTGATCCAAGCCAAGTTGACGGCGCAAAGCCATGATCGCTTCAGGAGAGGGATTCGGCGAGAAAGTGATCATCGCCACCGGATCGCCCGGCGCCGACAAGATTATGAGAAACGAAAGGATGGTCACGCCAAAAAAGGTCGGAATCGCTTGTATGACGCGCCGCTGCAAATACTTGAACATCAGCGAGGTTGACCTTGATTTTCTCTAGTCTGATTCTATCGTCAGATAGCAAAAGCACAAGTGCCCCTAAAAATCGCTTCTCCCAGTTCCTTCCGAACCAAGTCACACTTGACCCTGCCGACTACTAGCCCGAAACACTAAGATCTCAAAACTGAAACTGCCCATAAACAAGCTTCACCCAGACTTTAACATCACAATAACATGAGTTTAATCTGCAGGTCGCTTCAATTAACAATCGGCCACTATCCTAGTTTCCGTGTGGATATCCAACCCCTTACCGAACATCTCTTAGTGCTTGATGGAGATTACGACAGACATGCAGAAACCACGTCTAGTTTTCCTGCTTTTGGCATTCGCCATGGTCCTGATCAGTGTCTTCGCAAGTGTCTGCGCAATGGGACACGGGCTGCCGGAAGTTGACCCGCTGGATTACACTGAAGGCGAAATCATCACCGCTGGCAGTTCCACGGTCTTCCCACTGAGCGAACGCATGGCAGAACGTTGGACCGACGCCGGCGGCGTCGCCCCCAGCATCGCGTCCATCGGCTCTGGCGCCGGCTTCGAGCGCTTCTGCGTCGAAGGCGAAACCGATATCAGCAACGCTTCCCGCGCTATCAAGGACAGCGAACGCGAATCGTGCAACGCCATCGGACGAGACCCCATTGAATTCCGCGTCGGCACCGACGCCCTAGCCGTCACCGTCTCAGCCGCAAACGACTTCGTCAGCGATGTCACCATGGAAGAACTGGCGATGATCTTCAGCACCGCCGATTCCTGGTCCGACGTCCGCGCGGAATGGCCCGACGAAGCGATCCAGCGCTTCATCCCGGGTACGGACAGCGGCACCTTCGATTACTTCGTGGAAGAGGTATTTGACAAAGATGAAGAGCCGATCCTGAGCGCCAACCCACAGTTGTCCGAGGACGACAACGTACTGGTCCAAGGAATTACCGGCAGCCCCTATGCCATCGGCTTCTTCGGCTATGCCTACTATGTCGAAAATCAGGACACGCTGAACATTCTCAACATTGAAGGCATCGAAGCCAACGCGCAAACCACCGATGACGGCAGCTACCCGCTGGCGCGTCCGCTGTTCATCTATAGTGACGCCGGTATTATGGCGGAAAAGCCACAAGTCAACGCCTTCATCAATTTCTACCTCAGCCTTGTCAACGATGAAGTCATTGATGTGGGCTATTTCCCGGCTTCTGAATACGCCTTCTCCGGCGCGATTGACTATTGGCGGATCGCAAACGGCATGCTCCCAATCGGCGATGCGGCGATGGACTTGCAGGACGTTGTACTGCCGGAAGTTGACCCGCTGGATTACACCGAAGGCGAAATCATCACCGCTGGCAGTTCCACGGTCTTCCCACTGAGCGAACGCATGGCAGAACGTTGGACCGACGCCGGCGGCGTCGCCCCCAGCATCGCGTCCATCGGCTCTGGCGCCGGCTTCGAGCGCTTCTGCGTCGAAGGCGAAACCGATATCAGCAACGCTTCCCGCGCTATCAAGGACAGCGAACGCGAATCGTGCAACGCCATCGGACGAGACCCCATTGAATTCCGCGTCGGCACCGACGCCCTAGCCGTCACCGTCTCAGCCGCAAACGACTTCGTCAGCGATGTCACCATGGAAGAACTGGCGATGATCTTCAGCACCGCCGATTCCTGGTCCGACGTCCGCGCGGAATGGCCCGACGAAGCGATCCAGCGCTTCATCCCGGGTACGGACAGCGGCACCTTCGATTACTTCGTGGAAGAGGTATTTGACAAAGATGAAGAGCCGATCCTGAGCGCCAACCCACAGTTGTCCGAGGACGACAACGTACTGGTCCAAGGAATTACCGGCAGCCCCTATGCCATCGGCTTCTTCGGCTATGCCTACTATGTCGAAAATCAGGACACGCTGAACATTCTCAACATTGAAGGCATCGAAGCCAACGCGCAAACCACCGATGACGGCAGCTATCCGCTGGCGCGTCCGTTGTACATCTATAGCGATGCCGGCGTCATGACGGAGAAGCCGCAGGTCGCCGCCTTCATTAATTTCTACCTCAGCCATGTCAACGACGAGGTAGTCGACGTTGGTTACTTCCCGGCCGCGCCTTCCGCGCTGGATGCCGCGAAACGAGCATTCCTTGACGCGACGATGGGCGGCTTGTAAGCTATCAGACCATAAGTCTGGAAGGGGTATGGCATCTTCTTTAGACGCCGTATCCCTTTCTGAGTTTTACATTGCTACGAGTTATTGTCAGGTACATATTGAAATAGCAATAGAATCAGAAACGGCGAAGAATATTTGCGCTGACTTAATGCGAAGCGTGAGTTACGCCGGTGGCCAATATTTTCCCTGTGCGCGGCATCGTTCTGTCAATGGATAAGAGTTATAGATGAGTGACCCAGAAAATCCTGATTTGACGCTTCATCTGGTGCAGCGGAAGTCCAGATCGCTCAATTTGAAGCATCGCGTCAAGTGGCACGAAGTCGCCATCCAGATGAGCTTGCTCGCTTGTGGCTTGCTATCCATATTCACCACCATCGGCATCATTCTTGTATTGGGAAATGAGTCGATCTCATTTTTCACGCGCGATCAGTGGGTGAATACCAACCGCGCCATTTTGAGCGACATGGATGAAAGTACAACCGAGTTCACTGTGCAGCCGGGCAAGGCGCTGGAAGCCATCACAAGCGGCGGCACGATCCGCGTCGGTCAAGAGGTGATGGAGATTGTCGAGTTTCATAATAATCGCTTTGAAATCGATGTACTTGGCACCGGCGGCGGCTTTAGAAGCTGGTGCGCGACCGAAGCACAACTGGCCGAAGTCGGGCGAGCGCGGCCGCTAATCGTCAATGCCAGCCGGCCGATTAGGCAAGCCGAAATCGAGACCTGCGCCGCGGTGGGGATTACTCCGCTCGCCTTCCGTGTAGGTGCCGATGCCCTGGCGATCGTGGTGAGCGCCGACAACGACTTCCTTACGGAGTTGACCTCTGTCGAGCTGCAACAGGTCTTCAACGGCGCAGCACGCTGGTCCGATGTACGCGTTGGCTTTCCGGACGAGCCGATTACGCTGGTCATACCGGGCGAAGACAGCGGCACGTTTGATTTCTTCGTCGAAGAAGTCCTGGACAAGGATCCAGTCGCTATGCTGGCGACTGACCCGATCATGTCCGAGAATGACAATCAACTGGTCGGCAGCATCAAGCGCAATCGCTTTAGCATCGGTTTCTTCGGTTATGCCTATTTCTTGAACAACACGGATGACCTGCGGATCATCACGCTGGACGGGGTCACACCGAGAGCGGAGACGGTGGAAGACGGCAGTTACGCGCTTGCGCGTCCCCTGTTCATTTACAGCGATGCCGGCCTCATGCGGGATCACCCGCAGGTGAATGACTTCATCGGTTATTACCTCAGCCATGTCAACGACGTCATCGTCGATGTCGGCTATTTCGCGGCGTCAGCCGAGGTCATAGCGCAGGCGCGCCAGGAATGGAAGCGCGCGACTGGCGCCAGCCAAGTCGCCTCGGTCAATCCCGCAGCGGTAAATGGCGAACTGACCGCAGCGGGCAGTTCAACCGTCTTCCCTCTGACCGAGCGCATCGCCGATATGTTTGTGGAAGATGGCTATCTGCCTCACCTGACGGTCAAGCGCGGTATCCGCGGTGAAAATACCGTTGCGCCACACAGCGCCGGCGTGACGGTGGAATACAATGACCGCCCCACCATCATCGAATTCTTCACGAATACCAATTGGATACCCGCAATCGGGGAATTCGGCGTCATTCCCTTGATCAACGCCACGCTGATGACGAGTGCCATCGCGATGTTGGTCGCCCTGCCACTTGGCATTGGCGCGGCGATTTACCTCAGCGAATACGCCTCTCCACGGGTGCGCGCTACCCTGAAGCCGGTGCTGGAAATCCTGGCGGGCATTCCGACGGTCGTCTACGGCTACTTCGCCTTGACCTTCATGACGCCGATGCTGCGCGCGCTATTCGGCGTCGATGTCGTGAATATCTATAACACGGGTTCTGCTGGCATTGTGGTTGGCATATTGATCATCCCCTTGATTAGCTCAATGAGCGAAGACGCTTTGCACGCCGTGCCCAACGCGCTGCGAGAAGCCTCTTACGGATTGGGCGCGACGAAGCTGGAGACGGTGATCAAGGTCGTCGTGCCCGCAGCCTTATCAGGCATTTTGGCGGCCTTCATCGTGGCCGTCTCGCGCGCCATCGGAGAGACGATGATCGTGGCGATCGCCGCTGGCGCGGGCCCCAATTTTAGTTTCAGTCCCTTCGACTCGGCCGAGACGATGACGGGGCATATCGCGCGCATCAGCGGCGGCGATCTGAGCTATGATTCGATTGACTACAACAGCATTTTTGCAATTGGGCTGACGCTCTTCGTGATGACGTTTATGCTCAATGTATTGAGCCGCGTCATCATCGGTCGTTTCCGAGAGGCGTACTAATGGAAGAGGCCAAAAGGGTGTACTACATGCCCGAGGAGAAAGCGTTCTTTCAACGCCTGGAAGCGCGGCACCGGCGTGGGCGCTTGGGCAAGCTGTTCAACTACTTCTCAGTAACAGTGGCGGCGCTGGCGTTGGTGGCGCTGTTTTTCAATGTCGCCAACGAAGCTTTTGGCACGATCGGCGTTGTCAATACTATCGAACCGGAGACATTGACCGATGGTCGTCCCTTGGACGCGCTGAACAACAATGAATTGGCGTTGATCCTGTGGAAACATGTCGACGAACGTCTACGCGTCTTGATCCGCGATACCATCAGCCAGGTGGATAACGACGTCTTCACCAAATCGACTGTGGCGGACATCGTCGGAGACCCCGACATTGATCCTTCAGTGGCGGATAAGCTGCTGAAGAACATCAGCGCGTCGCAGCAAGCCTTGTTGCTGGCGGATTATGCTGACCGCAGCGTCTTGCGTAACCTTGTGCTGCAAGAAGTGGTGGAGCAACAGGTTATCGCGAGCTTCCCGCTGGTGGATACAATCTTCAACTTCGACTCGGTGAAGGCGGAAATAGAAGGACCTATCCTGGCCGATTTCAAAAAGCGCGAACGGCGCGACGATGCCAAGGTCGAAGTCCTTCGTTTTCATAGTTGGCTGCGCGGCAAGTTTCTGACCACGCCGATGTCCAGTGTACCGGCGCTGGCGGGGGTGCGCTCCGCTTTGATTGGCTCCATCGGTTTAATGGCGGTGGTAGTGGTGGTAGCCTTGCCTATTGGCGTAGGCGCGGCGATTTATCTCGAGGAATATGCCCATCACGGCTTCATCAACCGCTTGATCGAGACCAATGTACGCAATCTGGCAGGTGTGCCGTCGATCATTTATGGCATGCTGGGACTGGCCATCTTTGTTCGCGCATTGGCGCCCTTTACCAGTGGATTAATCTTCCACTACAACTTTGAAGCGCCGACGATAGACACGGTGATTGAGCGGATCTCCCCCGCTTTTGAGGGCGCGATAACCTACGATGGCGCCTCTATCCGCAGCGATCTCGAGCTTGTCGATGTTGCGACAGCCGAACGTGTAGCCGATACATTCATGTTCTTTGGCACACCAAGCTTGACAATGCAAGGTAATACCGACGTGCATGAGATGTCGCAGGCCTTGGCGGAGGCGCTGAAGATCGCCGTAGACAACGTGCCTGTACAAGCAGATGAAGAATACGATATCGAGGTAAGGGGCGATTATTATCGCTTTGATGTCTCCAGCGACGCCGCCATCAGCGATGATACTTTCGACCAGTTGATGGCGAGCCTGGTGCGGATTAACAGCTTCGCGCCCAATGGCCGCACGCTGGTTAGCGCCGGTCTGACGCTGGTCCTGTTGATCTTGCCCATCATCATCATCAACGCGCAAGAGGCGATTCGCGCTGTGCCGCATACCACTCGGGAAGCCTCTTATGGCTTGGGCGCGACCCGCTGGCAGACAATTTGGCGTCAGGTCTTGCCGGCGGCGCTGCCCGGCATCATGACCGGTACGATTCTCTCCGTTTCGCGCGCAGTAGGGGAGACCGCCCCCTTGATTGTCGTTGGTGCGGCGACCTTCCTGGTCACCGACCCGAACAGTCCCTTCTCGCAATTCACGGCGATGCCGATTCAGATCTATCAGTGGACAGCGCGTCCACAGGGACAATTCGCCGATATCGCCGCCGCCGCCATCATCGTGCTGCTGGCATTGATGCTGACGCTGAATGCCGCGGCTATCGTCCTGCGCAACCGCTATTCGATAAGGTTTTAAGTCATGGCTGTGCAAACTAAAGAGCGAGTTCAGATCGATACCGACCTGGTGATGGAATTGCGCGAATGCAGTTTCTATTACGGCGGTTTTCGCGCGGTAGCGGATGTCAGCCTGCCGATCTATCAAAACAAGACCACGGCCTTCATTGGTCCTTCAGGCTGTGGCAAGAGCACGGTCCTCCGCGGCATCAACCGTATGTTGGACCTGGTGGACGGGGCGCGGGTCGAGGGTGAGATCATATACCGTGGCAAGAATCTGTATGACCAGGAGGTTGACCCGGTAGAGGTGCGGCGGCGCATCGGCATGGTGTTCCAGAAACCCAACCCCTTTCCCAAGAGCATTTACGACAACGTGGCATACGGCCCCCGCTTGCTAGGCATCAAGAGGAAGGGCGTCCTGGACGAGATCGTCGAGCGCAGCCTCCGTGGCGCCTCGCTTTGGGATGAAGTTAGCGGCAATCTAAACAAGTCGGGCTTGGCGCTTTCCGGCGGGCAGCAGCAGCGCCTGTGCATCGCGCGCGCCATCGCAGTTGAGCCGGATGTGATTTTGATGGACGAGCCTTGCTCGGCGCTCGATCCCATAGCCACACAGCGGATTGAAGAACTGATCTGGCAATTGCAGCGGGAATACACCATCGTCATCGTCACGCACAATATGCAGCAAGCGCAGCGCGCCTCCGATTTCACCGCCTTCTACAACATACGCAAGACGGTAGAAAACGGACACGAAGTCCGTTGGGGAGAATTGGTCGAGTACGACGATACGGATAAAGTATTCGACAGCCCGGCACAGCAAGAGACCGCGGATTACATCGCCGGTCGCTTTGGTTAGAACACAGGAATGTCTCGCCGATGGAAAAGGGCGACCCCTAGAGTCGCCCCTGCCCGACCTCAGTTCTTTCGCAAATGCGCGCGGCTAGCCGGTAGCGCACCGCGCGGCTTATTCCTCGGCCGCGTCCAGCGCCGCCTGCTGCTCGGCGACCTTCTCGTCGCTGCAGTGCAGGCTCTGCAGAAATGCCGCATCGGTCGCCATGAATGGGTCGGCGCGCCGGCCACGGATTAGAAAATCAGCCAGCTGGGCGGGCAATTGACGCCCGTTACGCATCAAATCTACCATGACTTCAACACTCTGTTCACTGGTGAAGCTTAGCGCCATTTGTTTGGTAGCGTCATCAGCGCCCATCGCTTCAAGCTGCTCCAGGGCGACTCGCGGAGAGACCGAAACCATGTCGTCCTGGACGACCACATCGGCCATTTCAACCACGTCCTCATTGATCTCCATGCCGAGCTCGCCGGCGATATCGTGATTGACGCTAACCATATAGCTGCTGTTGCTGTCGATGGCAGTTCTGGCAATGTCCAATTCTCCGTTGAGCCAGGCAGCCAGCATCAGCCCCACGTTGATACCCTGTACATAGTATTGATAGAAGCCCGCGCCAATTGTCGCGCCCTGGAAGATTGAGCCCGAAGCCGCTTTGAATGTCGGAATCATATTCTCCGTAGCGACGGTCACGATGATCGGCAGTCCAATGGCAATTGTGGAATCGAAAGGCAATATCAGAGCCTCCACACCTTTGTTGACCAGGCCCTGCGTCGCGGCGCGCAGGTCGCTGACTCCGGCGACCGCCGCGCTTTCAACCGTCAAGCCCAAGGCTTGGCCCAGCTGCTGAATGTCTTCCGCGCCGGCCGCGCCGCTGGCGTCTGTCAGCGAATATATGGTGCCTACGCGCTTCATTTCGGGATTCTGCAGCAAAAACAGCCTTAACGCTTCATGGTACGGCGGCGCATTCTGCGACCCCGTGACATGATCGGGCTTTATGCAATGCGCATCGGCGATGCCCGCCCGGAAGGCGTCGAAAACCGCCGAGAACAAGACCGGTGTTGGCACGTCCTGATCGAGCGTGGTATTCACCGCGATTTGCGTCACCGGCGTTGACAGCGTGACCAGGATATCCGCCCCCTTGTCAAGCGCCTCATCGATCATCAGATTCACGGTAGGCAGGTCATAATTGGCATCGCCCCAGATGATGCTCACCTTTTCACCTTGAAAATCCTGCCTGCCGCTCAAGAGCGCGCGCTCATCGGCGCTGATCCACCCATAGACCTGCAAGATATCCAATATGGCGTATTCCTGCATCCCGGCGAAATCCAGCGAACCGTAGCGAAGAATCGCAACGCTAATTCTTTCGCTACCCTGTCCGAGAGCTGAGGGTACTGCCAGAAGCAAGAGGGTAAGCGTTAACAGCAATCGAACGTACATGGCGTTTCCTTCACTATTTATTAATATCTGAGTAATAATAATGATAAGATTCACAGTGTCAATAGAAAAAGGCCGGCAGTATATGCCGGCCAGTTGGAATCTGAATACGATGTCGGCGCAGATACCAAGTCTATTGCGCAGCCGAGTCCAGCGCCGCCTGCTGCTCGGCGACCATCTCAGGTGTACATTGCAGGCTGTCCAGGTAGGCGCGATCGGCTGCCATGTTTTCCGGCGACTTTCTTCCTTCAATCAGCATCCTGTTGATCATCGCCGCCGCCTGCTGCTGTTCGCCTGACTGTGATGCCATGGCGCTTAAATCCACATCTTGCAAATAAGCAGCCGCCATCTGCTTGACCTCGTCACTGGCGCCCATCGAATCCAGCAGGCGCAGAAGACCCAGCGGGGACATGGCAGATTCGCCGTCTCGTACCACCATTTCCGCCATATCGTTCAACTCAGGCGGAATATCAATGCCCAAGGTATTCGCGACATCCAGATTGATGCCTACCGAAAGCCCGCTTTGGCTATCGATAGCCGTCGTCGCCAAGTCGAGATCGCCATTCAAATAGGCGGTCAACATCAGACCGGTGCTGATGCCTTGCGTGTAAAAGTTGTAGAAACCCGCCCCAACCGTCGCGCCTGCCAAAACCGAGCCCGGATGGGGGTGGAAGACGGGTATCTGATTCTCAGTAGCGACAGTTGCAATGATTGGCAGCCCGATAGCAACCGTATAATCGAAAGGCAGGATAATCGCTTCGACGCCCTCGTTGGCCAGGCTTTGGGTGGCGCTGCGCAAATCACTGACGCTCGTTACCGCTGCGCTTTCGACTTCCAGGCCCAGGGATTCGCCTATAGCAGCGATAGTCTCCGCACCGTATATGCCGCTGGCGTCATGCGATGAATAGATCAAGCCAAAGCGATTCAACGCCGGATTCTGCAGCATGAAAATCTGAAACGCTTTTTCATAAGGCGGTACGGATTCCGAGCCGGTGATATGAGCGGGCTTAATACAGGGCGCATCGGCCAGCCCAGCGTGATAGGGACTGTAGACTGCGGAGAACAGCACGGGTTTCGGCTCGTCTTGATCAAGCGTGATGTTCAGTGCGATTTGCGTGACGGGGGTGGATAGGGTGAGCAGTATATCCGCGCCGCGATCCAGTGCGTTATCGACCATAATGTTGACATTTGTGAGATCGTAGCTGGCGTCCGCCCAAAATATGTTAATTTTCTCGCCTTCAATATCCTGCCGTTCGTTCAGACGCGCGTGTTCTTCCGCAGTGATCCATTCATAAACGAGCAGTGTATCGATTACGGCGGTTTCCAGGCTGGCATCCGACAGGGATAGCCCGAACCTCAGGAAGGCGACAGTTGGCTTGCCGTCTTGCGCCATCGCCGGCGCAGCAAGCCAAAAAGTCAATACGATGACAGCTATCAATTGTCTCTTGAACATAAGCATCGCCTCTTCTACACCACGCTTTAAGGACACGAACTCCTGAACCACTTCACTCATAATAGTATCACATTTTCTCAGTTCGCTTTCCCTCGTTGCGCGAAACTGAAAATAAAAACGACAGCCCGCCTGGGCTGCCGCTTTCAATTGTGACTGGCCGGCCGCGAGCGGCTTTATCCGCTCGCCGCGTCCAGCGCCGCTTGCCGTTCGGCGATCATCTCGTCCGTGCAATGCAAGGAAGCGAGCCAAGCCTGGTCGCCCGCGTCGCGTTGCTCCAGCGGGATGATTTTGCCGCGCCGCGCAATCGCCGCCAGCACTTCCGGCGCCAGCTTAGTCGTTCCGCCACTCTCGATTACGGCGATGGCTTCATTCATCACCGCTTCGCTGATATCAATTCCCTGCGCTTCAGCCGAATCCAGATTGACGCCGATGTGGAGATCCCCGGTCGTGCCGATGCCGACGCGCGCAAGATCGACGTCGCCATTCAAATACGCCGTCAAAATGCGCCCGAGATTGACGCCATTTGTGTACATTGGCGACGAGCCCGCGCCGATCGTGGCGCCGTAATAGATCGCGCTGAAGCTGGGATAGAATACCGGCAAACCAATTTCGCTGGCGATTTCTGTGATTACGGGCAATCCGCTCGTTGTGATTGTATCAAGCGGGAGCAGGATCGCGCCGACCCCGGCGTCCACCAGGCTATTGGCGGCCGGGCGCAAGTCTGACAAAGAGACGACTCCAGCTGTATGTATCTTGATGCCCAATGATTCAGCGGATTCCATTATCTTTTGCGCGCCGTATCGACCGGACGCATCGCTTGTGCTGTGGATCACGCCGACCCGCTCGATGTCTGGATCCTGCATGAGTAGCACGGAAAAGGCGTAATCGTAAGACAGCGCGGCGGACACCCCGGCGACATGATCCGGTTTCACGCAGGCGGCTTCGGCGGCGATACCACCCTCATAAGGCGTCGATACAAAGATCACCGGCGTCGGCATATCCATTTCGCTGGTGATATGGACGGCGGTTTGGGTCACCGTCGCCCCATTCGTTATCAGCACGTCAACTTCTTTATCCAGCGCGTCTTCCAGCATCAAATTCACTGTCGGAAAATCAAAGCCGGCGTCGCCCCAATAGATCGTGATATGCTCGCCTTCGTAGTCGCGCCGCGCTTCGAAAATGCGGTTCTCCTCTGTCGAAATAAAACCATACGACTCCAGGACGTCCAGGATGGCCCCTTCGGTGATGTCGACGTTTGGCAGCGCGCCAAAGCGCAGAATGGCGATGGTCGGGTTGTCTTGGGCGGTCGCGATAGGCGCGAAAATGATCAAACACGCAAAGGAAAACAGAAAAAGTGCCTTCTTGTACATCGTATTAAGCCTCCGTCTCAGACAGTCGTCGAACAAACATACTGGAAGTCTTCGCAATACTGCGAAACGTATCTCTAACTTATCTTAGTGCTGGAAGCGTATACCTGTCAATCGATTTAGTCGACATTCGCGTCGGCAAACAATCCTTCAACGACGATCTCAACACGACCCCTCGGCGCTGTGCCGCAAAAGACATGCCTTGCAAGAACTCTTCGCCACTTAACATATCCTCGAAAGCTTTTCGTATAGGATTGGCGCCAAAACTGCGTCATAATTGTGTCGGCATTCGACCAAGCGAAAGCAGCCCAGTTTGACCAAGATCAAGCGGATAGGCGTACTCGCGCATCCCTCGCGTCCGGATACGCATCCGGTAGCGCGGGATATCGCCAAAATCCTCAACCAGCGCGGGATCGCGAATTGGCTTTACACCGTTTGGGATGAAGACAGCGTCGTGAACGATGTGGCGGAAGCCGACATTGTGATGGCGATCGGGGGCGATGGCGCGATGTTGCGTGCGGGACGCGTCTGCGCCGAACATGATGTGCCTGTTTTGGGTATCAATATGGGCTGGCTGGGTTTCCTGACCGAGATCAAGAGCCCTGACGATTGGCAAAGCGGTT
Organism: Chloroflexota bacterium; assembly: GCA_026708115.1. GTDB lineage: Bacteria > Chloroflexota > Anaerolineae > Aggregatilineales > Phototrophicaceae > UBA6055. The sequence goes on along the minus strand of JAPOVL010000048.1, from coordinate 95,747 downwards.
TGGATCAATTGCTCTGCGGCGACTATTGGATCGAAGAACGCATGATGTTGCGCGCGACTTTGATGCAGGACAAGCGCACCGAACTGAGTAGCCATAACGCGCTCAACGACGTCGTTGTCAGCGGCAGCGTCTTCGGGCGCATGGTCCAGATCAATAGCTATATCGACAAACACTGGGCGACCACCTACAACGCCGATGCCTTGATCATCTCCACCCCGACCGGATCAACAGCATATGCGCTGGCCACCGGCGGTCCAATCCTTCCGCCGGAACTGCGCAATATCCTGATGGTGCCGATGGCGCCGCATTTGAGTATGGAGCGGCCGATTGTGCTGTCGCGCGGCGCCGTGGTCGATATCGAACCGACGCGCGAAAACCGGCATCAAGTCGTGCTGACCGTGGACGGACGCGTGGTCGCCGAACTGTCGGAAAACCAGCATATTTGCATCACTTCTGCCGAGCCGGTCAGCAAATTCGCGCGCCTGCGCGATCGAAATTACTTTTATCGTTCGCTGCTCGATCGGATGGAACCGCGCATCAATCGTCACGGTCCGCGACGCATGACCTTCGACGAATAACGGTCGCGAATGCGAGTCACAAGGATACGAGGCAGCCATGAGTGAAAACGTACCAGATATCCCCTTCGAAGGTGAAATGCACTACTGTGCCGTACACCCCGAGCGTGACACCGAGTTGCGCTGCAACCGTTGCGAACGTTATATGTGCGTCGACTGTGCCAAACGAACGCCCGTCGGCTACACTTGCCGCCAATGCGTACGCAGCCACGAGAACAAGTTTTTCGAAGGAACCGCACTTGATTACGCCATAGTCGCTGTCGTGAGCGTGATAGGCGGGGCAATCGCTGCCTTTGTCACATCGCTGCTTGGCGGAATATTGCTCTTGGGCATCGTGATCGCGCCGGCCCTGGGAGGCATGATCGCGCAGATTGCCCTGCAGGCGACCGGCCGCAGGCGCGGGCGCTACAGCGGCGCCGTTTGCGCGGCTGGCGTACTGACAGGCGGCTTGGCCGCAGGGCTACTTTTGACAGGCCTGGGCATCTTCACAGCGATTTATCTGGCGCTGGCTACGTCTGCCGCATTCGCTCGCTTCAAGGTGTCCATCTAAAACGGACCAAGATTTGACCGTTCATCTATGTTAGAAGAACTGCGCATCAGCAATTTTGCCGTCATTGACGAGCTGGAGCTTTCCTTTGGCCCTGGTTTTAATGTCATCACCGGAGAAACCGGAGCCGGCAAGTCGATCTTGGTTGACGCCGTTGAACTGCTCCTCGGCGCTAAAGCCGATCCAGCCTTTGTCCGCGGCGGGACAGAGCGCTGCAGCATCGAAGGCTTCATCACGCTGGACGGGCGCAATCACAGCGCAATCGAGGCCGTGCTGGAGCGCGAAGATCTGCTTGATGACAATCCCGGGTATCTCAGCATCCAGCGCGAGATACGTCAGCGCGGCCGTTCCAGCGCGCGTGTCAATGGCGTAGCGGTCAACTCTGCATTGCTGCGGGAGATCGGTCAAATGCTCTTCGACATCCATGGCCAAAGCGAACATCTGTCGCTGTTTCGGCCCCGGCATCATATTGATCTGCTCGATCGTTACGCGGATTTGTTGGATGTCCGCGATGGATTGGCAGCGTTGGTACAAGACTTGACAGCTGCGCAAGGCGAGATACGCCTGCTGCGCGAGGACAAGGAGACCTTACAACGTCGAGCGGACCTGCTTCGTCATGAAATTCAAGAGATCAGCGCCGCCGCGTTGGAGCCCGACGAGGAAACCGCTCTGCTAGCCGAGCGACATCGCCTCGCCAACAGCGAGCAGCTTGCGACCCTCGCGCAGGAATGCGCGCAACTGCTCAATGGCGACGATCGCGACGCGGGGCTGCCACTGGTCGACGGCTTAATGCAAGTAGCAGCCTCGCTGGCCAAGCTGGCGCAGATTGACGCCGATTTGAGTGACGAGCGCCTGTTGGCCGAAGACCTGACACAGGGGGCGCAAGATCTGGCGCTGACAATCGCGCGCTATGCCGACGAAATCGAATTCGATCCCGCCCGTCTGGACGAAGTGGAAGAAAGGCTGGAATTGATCCGCTCGCTCAAGCGCCGTTTTCAAGCGGGAGACATCGCCGGCATTCTGTCTTACGCGGCCGATGCCGCAAAAGAACTCGAGACCATTGACCACAGCGAAGAACGCCTGGTGGAATTGCGGTTGCAAGAAAGGCGTCTGCTGGTTCAAATTGGCGATATCAGCCTGCGCCTAAGCGGGGCCCGCGCCCAGGCCGGCAAGGAACTTGCCAGCGCTGTCATGCGCGAACTTCAGGAATTGCGCATGGAGGGGACTCGCTTTGAGGCGCATCTGGCACAGGCGGAGCATCCCTCGGGCTGCATAATCGGCGACAAGCGCTACAAATTCGATGGCAAAGGCATGGACGATGTCGAATTCATGCTGAGCGCCAACCCCGGGCAGCCGCTGCTGCCCTTGGCGAAAGTAGCATCCGGCGGCGAAGCGGCCCGTATCATGCTGGCGCTCAAACGCGTGCTCTCCGCCGCCGACCACACACCGATCTTGATCTTTGACGAGGTCGATCAGGGCATCGGCGGGCGCATCGGCGCTGTCGTCGGCGAGAAGCTCTGGGCCCTTTCCGGCGAGCACCAAGTCCTCTGCGTGACGCATCTGCCGCAGTTGGCCGCATACGCGGATATCCATTTTCGCGCTCACAAAGAAATCGCAGGCGCGGGGGTATCGACAAGGGTGCGGGCGCTCGCCGATGACGAGGCGCGCATCGGCGAACTGGCGGCGATGTTGGGTACTGCCGGCGTGGCTGGCCTGCAATCGGCGCGGGAGCTTCTGGCTGCGGCGCGGGCGGTGAAGGGTATGTGAGCGTGTGATAAAATGGGCGGTATGTACAAGGAAGGAATGAGATGAAGCTGAAAAACATTCTGGAGCAAATTGACCAAGGCGTATTAGCGCTTCCTCAGTTTCAACGCGGATACGTGTGGAAGCGCTGGCAAGTACGCAATCTGATGGAATCGCTTTACCATGAATATCCTATCGGAAGCATGCTTGTTTGGCAAACAAAAGCGCAGCAGATTGAAGTCAAAGGGAAGCAGGATCTTCCTCTGGGTATACATGAGTTGCTACTTGATGGCCAACAGCGGCTGACCTCTTTGTACGGCATTGTCCGCGGCAAGAAACCGGAGTTCTCTAATGCTGAACCAAGCCTATTCATCAACTTATACTTCAACGTTGAAACAGAAGAGTTTGAGTTCTATGGACCAACCAAGATGCAGCACAACCCACGTTGGATCTCCGTGACTGATGTGATGCAAAAGGACTTAGCCTATGTCATCGAGCCGTTCATAAGCGACCCTAATTTAGCAGACTATATTGGGCGCATATCTAGAATAACGGGCATATTGGACCGGGACTTTCACATAGAAACCATGATAGACCAAAGTATGACGATGGATGTTGTAGTCGACATCTTCAATCAGGTCAACAGTGGCGGAACGAAGTTATCAAAAGGCGATTTGGCGCTGGCAAAGATTTGCGCTGATTGGCCTCAAGCTAGGGAAACAATGCAAGATCGCCTAGAAGAATTAGCACAGAAAGACCATCACTACAATCTCGACTGGCTATTGCGCTGCGTTAATGGGCTAATTACAGGCCATGCCGACTTTTCTGAACTAGATCGACAGAATGTAACAATTGAGCAAGTGCAAGATGGTCTGGCTAGAACGCAGCAACATGTCTATAGCGCGCTTAATCTGCTCGCGTCGCGGCTTGGGCTGGACCACAGCTATGTACTGGGCAGTCCAAACGCTCTGGTGGCAATGGCGAGATTCTTCGATACGCATGGCGCATTCCCCGACTATGCCACGCTGGACCGGCTCTGCTTCTGGTACGTCCACGCCATGTTATGGCAGCGTTATTCGGGTCCTGTGGAGACTAGAATACGGCAAGACATCATGGCAGTCGGCGAAGGCAGCGATCCAGCTGAGAACCTCATCAAACGACTGAAGGATGACAACCGTCGAGATCTGCGACTGTTTGAACAAGACTTAACTGCATCGAACCGTGGCGGGCGCTTTTATGCGCTTCTATACATGCTCTCACGCGTACACGGCGCGCGCGATTTCTGTAAAGGCATTGAGCTCAAAAAGTTCCTGCTTGGTGGCGGGAATCAGCTTGAGCTGCATCACATATTTCCTAAATCTCAACTCTACAAGCATGGCGGCTTTGGGCGCGATGAAGTCAACGCAATAGCCAATTTCGCGTTTCTGACTAAGGACTGCAATCTGCAGATAAGCGCGAAACTTCCCCAAGACTACTTCCCCCACTACGAAGCCATGCACCCCGGAGTACTCGCGTCCCAGTGGATTCCCATGGACCCAGTACTGTGGAAAATCGAGAACTACCGGGAATTCTTAGCGGACCGCCGGAAATTGCTCGCAAAAGCCGCCAACCATTTCCTCGATCAGCTATATCATGGGGAAATCCCCGAAACTGAAGCACCCGCATTCGCTCACGAAACGACTGCAGCGCCTCGCCCCATTAGCATCGCTAGCGACGAAGAAGAAACAGCGCTGCAAAATGTGATGGACTGGATGAAAGAGAATGGACTGCCCAGCGGTGAACTGGGTTATGAACTGCCGCTAGCGGAAAATGGCGACGCTATTGTGCTTGACCTCGCATGGCCGAATGGCATTCAAGAAGGCCTAAGCCGGAAAGCCGCTCTGCTCATTGATGAGACTCCAGAAACGCTCGCAATCGTCAATCACGCTGACTATGAATATTTTACGGATGTCGAAGAATTCAAACGTCATGTGAGACGCGAAATCCTGGGAGAAATGACCCCAGTGTAAGAATCCCCGCCCGCCATTCGTCCAAAAGACATAGCGACAACATGTGGAGCAAGGGCCATGTCTCAAGCACCTGATGGCGATCAACTGGGAAAACTCGTCGATTTCATCGTCAACGCCCCGGCCGACGAATCATTGATCAAAATGGACTGCAACGACTGTTGCGAAAAGATCACGCAGTTGGCGGAACAAGTCGCGAACGGCGCCGATATCAATGAGATCTTGCCAGAAATGAAAAAGTTCATGCATTACTGGGGCGATTGCCGCGAAGAATTTGAGGCGCTGGTGGCGGTCATTCAACGGGAAAAAGCGCTCGAAGGTTTTGACTTTTCCGTGCCGCCCACTTGGCAGGACTAATCTGCTCGCACCCAAAGTCACGCTCAAGCACCAGCATCGCCAATTGAAAGCACTTCTTTAATCAAATATTCGCTCTTCGTATTCGTCCTACACCAAGTTTCGCAAGGAAATAAGTATGAAAAAGGAACGCGTTGTCATCATAGGTTCCGGTCCCGCCGGTTTGACCGCGGCGCTCTATACCGCCCGCGCCCAATTGGCGCCGGTCGTCATCGCGGGCAATCAATTAGGCGGGCAAGTCGCCATTACCCACGAAATTGAAAACTACCCGGGCTTCCCCGATGGCTTGAGCGGACCGGAGTTGGTCGAACGCATGAAAGAACATGCCGAGAACTTCGGCGCTGTGGTCGAGTTTGATTTGGTCGAGAGCGTCGACTTCAGCAATGGCTCGCCCTTCCATATCAAAACCTACGGCGAGGAATACCTGGCGGATGCCGTCATCGTGACCATCGGCGCCGATCCGCGCAAGCTGGGCGTGCCGGGCGAAGAAGAATTCACTGGCACGGGCGTTAGCTATTGCGGCACCTGCGATGGGTTTTTCTTCCGTGGCAAGGACATCGTCGTGGTCGGCGGCGGCGACTCGGCGCTGGAAGAAGGCATCTTCCTGACGCGATTCGCCACCAGTGTCAATGTCATTCATCGCCGCGACGAACTGCGCGCCGGCATTCAATTGCAGACGCGCGCCTTTAACAACGAGAAAATCGACTTCACCTGGAATAGCGTGGTGGAAGAGATCATCGGCGATGCGGAGGGCGGTGTCAACGCCGTGCGGTTGAAGAACGTCGTCACCGGCGAAGAAACCATTCACCCGACCGAAGGCGTCTTCATCTTCATCGGGCACGACCCCAACAACGCCGTCTTCGGCGATCAGATCGCCCTGAACGAGAATGGCTATATCATCACCGATCAGCGCTATCGCACCAACGTCGAAGGCGTCTTCGCCGCGGGCGAGATTCAGGACGAGATCTGGCGGCAAGTCGCCACGTCAGTGGGTCAAGGGACCTCAGCGGCCATGTCCGCGATCCAGTGGCTGGAAGCCAATGAAGAGCGCCTGCAATCGCTCGACGCGCTGCCTGCCGCCGGGGATTGAGGCGCGGTCAGCGGTCCAGCGCCTCACTTGAGCGCCGGGCCGGGCGTCCGGTTTTGCCTGATCGGCTCGGCATCGCCTTGATAGCGCGGCCAAAGGGGTTCTATGAGGTCCCGGTTCTGTTCGTACCAATCGGCCGGGATCTCTTTCTGCGCCAGGAAGGCCCGGATGCTTTCCGGCAAGTCGTCAAAGGCGGGATAGTACCAAAGCGTGATATTGGTCCGGCGCTGCCCCGAGCGGTTGCCGTGCGCCGCGTGCAGCAGCCGCGCGCTGCCCATAACCACATCGCCCGCTTTCACCGGCACATCAACTTCGCCCTCGGCTCGCTGGTATGCCAGGTGCGCCGGATCTTCCATTCGACCCAGCGCCTCCCCATGCGCGTCCGGCAGCGCGTCATGCAGCGGGTGCCGCTTCAGGTGCGAACCCGGGATCAGCCGCAGACAGCCGTTCTCCGGCGAGGTATCGACCAGATAAATCATCAAGAAGCATTGAATGATTTGCGGCGTATAACTGATCGGATCGTCCCAAAAGCGCGCGTCCTGGTGCCAAAAGAGCGGCGGACTTTCCGCTGGCTTGCTAATCACGAATCCGCTCGTCCATTTGGGATTCTCAAACCCGAGTCGCTTCAGCGCAGCCAGAAGCGGCGCATAGGCGACTAGCTCGGCCATAAGGGGCTCTTCGTAGACCGATAGCAGACTGCCTTGAGAACGATTCTCTTCAAAATGCGCGGCCGCTTGCCGTTCGAGCATGCTGTCTGTGGTCGTTCTCAACTGCGCCAGCATTGGGGGCTCAATGATGTTTTCCAGAATACAGTAGCCGTCGCGCTCCAGTTGCCGCCGTTTACCGGGGTAATCGTCGCTCATATGCCAGACACTCCGTTCATCGTGAAACCGGTCGCGAGCATTTGCTTGTCTCAGCCGCGTCTCAGCTGCTAATCAATCACCAGCAGCACATGATAGGCGACCTCTGATAGCTGAATCGAGAGCAGGCCAGCGCTCTGTTGCCAGGTCATTTCTGACGGATCGCCGCGCGCGACCACCGACCGCGCCGCGCTTTCAAGATCAACCTCCACCACAACATTTCTGCTGGCTATCGTCTCGTTGATGGGCAAACGCGTCTCGTCGCGGACACTGTTGACCAGGTGAATCAGGATACGCTCACCCTGCTTGAAGGCAGTCAGCGCCAGCACGTCGCTCGCGTTGCGAAGGCGTACCGGTGGCGGCGTCGCCGCTGTCCAGTCGACCGCAGCCTGTATCAGCTTGCGAAAATCGGGAATGCCGAATTCCAGATAGCGCACGCCGATGGGCGTGGTGAAGAGCGCGGATCGACCGCCCCCACCCGACGCCTTGGTCAGCACGGCAGGCGGTCCGATTTCGTCTCCGAGCGGGCCGTAATGCACTTCCGATGCGCCTTGCACGTGCGCGACAGCTTCCGCGCCATCCGGCTCGACCACCACTTGCATGCCCATGGTCGGCATGCGCTTGCCAGCGGGAATATCCGCCGGCAAGGGATGCGCAGCCGTCATCAACATGTAGATGTCCAGTTCAAACGGCAGTTTTTCCTCACTGTACTTGACGCCGAAAACGGCGGACAAATCATCACCCTCCGCGCGCAAACCTGTCTCGTCGTACATGCCCGACTCATAGGACGCGATCAGGCCGCCCCCCGCAGCGACAAAGGCGCGCGCCGCCGCCTTGCACTTGGCGGACAAACAACTGGCGTTGGGCAAGATCAGCGCCTGGTAGCCGTCTATTCCCGCGCATAGGTCCGATTCCGTAATCACATCAAAGAGGACATTCTCTTGCAGCAGCGCTTTGGCGAAGCCCTTGAGTTCTCCCAGTTGCGAGGGCTTTCCTCCGCGATTGTCGAAGCGTTCCACGCTGGTCTGCGAATAGAGCAGCGCGACATACGGGATCCGCTGACGGTCGCGCAGGTAGGGCGCCAGCGCCTCCGCCTCGGCGAAGCGCTCATAGACGCGGTCCCAAGCCGGCTGATCGACCTGATCGGGGTAATAACGCGCAAATAGCAGCGCCGCATTGTTCGCCAGCAATTCGGCCGTGGACAGGCGCAATTCCGCCTCGCCCAGGCCATACAGGTCGAAAGGCGATTGCGCCATCATGCTCAGTACCAGAATCTGCTTGCCCCTGGCGATGGCCCCCACATAGCGCAGCGCCACGCCATACCACCAGAGCGGCTCGCCGACGCTGGCCCGGTAAAGCTCCATGTGCACGACATCGCCTGTCTCGGCGGTGCGCGCCATGTCATCGGCATGAGCCATGGGCACATGCCAGGATACGCCAAAGCGCTCGCGATAATACGCGGGAATGGGAGGCGCGCCGGAAACCTGGGTCACTTCTCCGCGCAAGCTCGCCAATGGGAAGGCGCCTTGAAAGAAGACACAGCGGTCGTCTCGCTTCGCCACATCATAAAGCGACTGACGCCAGCCGGCGATTTGATCATAGCGCCAGGCAAGGAAACGCTGAAAAACGGGATCTTCCCAGTCTTCATCCGTCGGCAAGGGCAGCCCAAACTCCGTTTCAAAGGCGCGGCAGCAGGCTTGGCTGGCCGACCAGCTTTGGAAGCTCGGTTCGTCGAAATAGAAACCATCTACGTCATAATTGTCGGCGATCTCGCGCACGATCGACGCAAAATAATCTCGATAAGGACTGAGCGGATCCATAGCCACCGAGTTATAGGCTGCGTCCCAACTCGTGACACGGCCGTCGGCTTTGCGCTGCGCCCAATCCGGATGCGCGAAGTACAAATCCCGATTGCCCCAGATCGAAGCCAAATACGCCACCACCTTCTGGCCATTGGCATGGGCGGTCTCGATGGCATCGGCCAGCAGATCCCGCTCGCCCAAGCCGGGATAAAGGGGCGCGATTTTGCTCTGGTAGAAGGCGGTCCCGCCCGGGTAGTAACCGGTGGAAAAAACGACCAGGGTGTTCACATGTCCGCGCTGTGTCTCGTTCACGATCCCCTCGACATCAATAGTCGCGACATCGGACGCGGGAAACTCCAGCGTGACGGCGCGCAGGGGTTCGTCCCACCAGTTTGACATGGTCGCTACTCCTTTTTACAAACGGTTTTTCTCATTCAAGGAGAAGGTTTGCTATCTCCTTTAATAGATCGCAATTTGCGGTAGCCGAGCAGGTATATTTTTTTGTGCGAGCGCGACATTCCTGGGATCTGTCTGCCTATGAGGCGACGCCGCACCAATCGACAGCCATGCGCGCCAAAACGCGCGCGCAATCGATCACTTGCTCGAATTCGATATATTCATCGGTGCTATGGATCATCGCGCCCGAGGGCCCAAAAAGGACGGACGGCGTATCCCCGTAGAGCACGGGCAGGCGCAGGTCGCAGCCGCCCGAGCCGCCGACTTGCACATCGCGCCCGGTCACGGACTTGGCCGCTGCGCTCAAGGCGCCGACCATAGGATGGCTGGGATCTATCTGCGCGGCATCAAACCATAAGCCGAACCATTCGATCTCCAGCGGATGATCGGCGAACCAGGCGTCTTTGCGCGACCATTCCAGGATGTACTCCTTGAAGTCGGCTTTGATCTTATGGATGTCTTCGCCGGGCAGGCATTCGATCGAACCTTCCAGGATCGCCTGCGAGGCGATGGTCGAGGGCCATTCGCCGGCCACCATCTTGCAGATACCGGTCGGCACCTTCGTATTGTATATCTCGTCGTAGAGCGAGTGCGACACTTGTGACTCGCGCATGATCGAGTATGCCTCCACGGCGTGGAAAACTTCAAATGATTTGCTGATGGGGTTGGTCAACTCGTGCTTGTATTCAATCCCGCCTTCCTCGCCCGGCACGGTGATGCGGAAGAATTGCGCACCGCGGTTGGAGATGCCCATTTTGTCCAGCCCAGTCGGTTCGGTGAAGATACAAGCATCAGCGCTGTAGCCGCGCATGACCGATGCCAGGGTGCCGTTGCCGCCGGATTCTTCGTCGACCACGCATTCGACGATGACATCACCCTGAAGTTGAATGCCGGCGGACTGCAGCGCCAGCACGCACAGGACATTGCTGACGACGCCGCCTTTCATATCGGCGCTGCCCCGCCCGTAAATCTTTCCGTCGACGTATTCCCCGCTCCAGGGACCATATTGCCAGAGTTCCGGCGGACCGATGGGCACAACGTCCGTATGGCCGTTGAATTTGAGCGACCGGCCTCCACCGGCGCCGCGATAAACGCCGACCACATTTGGGCGCTCGGCATATGAAAATCCCGTAGGCACAAAAGCCGGGTGCGCCGCGAGTTTGTCATCGTCAGGCGCCCAGCGGTCGACTTCCAGTCCCATGGAAAGTAACTGGCGTTCCAGCACATCCATGCAGGGTTTCTCCTCGCCTTCCAGCGAGGGGATGCGCACCAAGTCCTGCAGGAGATGCAGCGCGTCAGCGCGGTGATGCTTAATGGCCCGGTCAATTTGCTCGGAGAACACAGATACCTATCCTTTCACCGCGCCGAAGGTCAACGCCGAGATGAAATAACGGCGCACGAGCAGCGCGAATATTACCACCGGCAAGGTGCCGATAGTTGCGGTCGCGAACATGGGTCCCCATTTGATGCCGGAGTGAGTCATAAAAAAGGCGATGGTGGTGGGCATGGTGCGGGCATTGGTCGAGGTCAAAAAGAAGGCCAGGCTGAATTCGTTCCAGACGCCGATGAAGATCAAGATCGCCGTGGCGGCGACGCCGCCCGCCATCAGCGGCAAGGTGATCAGGCGAAAGGCCTTGAAGCGCGAAGCGCCATCGACCATGGCCGATTCTTCCAGCTCGACCGGTATGCCTTCCACAAAGCCGCGCATCATCCAGATGGCATAGGGGATGTTCCAAAGCAGATAAACCACGATCAGAAAAATATGTGTATCGAACAAGTTCAGCGCCCGCGCGATGAAAAAAAGCGCAAAAACGATGGAAATGCCCGGCACCATCTGCAGAAACAAGAATCCGTAGGCGACGCCTTCTTTGTACCGAAAGCGGTAGCGGGCGAAGCTATACGTGGCCGGGATAGCGATGAAAATGGTCAAGAGCGTACTGCATACAGCAATGATGGTGCTGTTCTTCATATAGAAAAGAATATTCATATTGTCGAAAATATTTTCAAAATGCTCAAACGTCGGCGTGAATAGCCAAACCGGCGGATAAGCAAACGTCTCCAACCGCGTCTTGAATGCCGAACTGACCATGAAGAGATAGGGAAACAGAAAAGCCGCTACCACCGCTATCGTCAGCAGATCGAGTATGCGGGAGCCCAACAGTGCGCCGCGATTCTTCACCTTCATACGCCTAGGCCTCGAATTTGATGCGTTCGCGCAGCTTGATCAAAATGACGGTCAAAGCCACGATGATAATGATCAGCATGACGCTGGCCGCCGAGCCACGCCCGACATCGCGTTGCACCAGGGTCGTGCGGTAAACGTAGAGCGGCAAGGTTGTCGTTGCGGTGCCCGGTCCCCCGCTAAACATGACAAAGATCACATCGAACAGTCGCAAGACATCCATGAAACGCAGGATCAAGGTTGTCAGGATCAGCGGCAGCATCATCGGCAAGGTCAAATGCGCAAAAGATTGCCAGCGCGAGGCGCCGTCTACCCGCGCCGCCTCGAACGGCTCTACAGGCAAGGTTTGTAAACCTGCCAACAAGATCAAGATAAAGAAGGGCGTCCATTCCCAGATGTCAACCAGGATCACCGCCACAAGCGCCAGATCTTTCCCGTACCAATTGTGGCGGACGCCGGTAACGCTCTCGAAGAAGAAATTGATTAGACCGTCATACGAGAAATACAGCCGCCCGATCAAACCGACCATTGAAGGCATCAATACAACCGGGATGATCAAGAGCGCAGTGAAAAGAGAATTGCCGCGCATCTTGCGATTGAGCAGCAGCGCAATGGCAAAGCCAATCAGCAATTCCGGTATCAACGTACCCAGCAAATAGTGAATTGTGATACGAACAGTGGCCCCGAATGTGCTGTGTTCGTTGGTCAGCAGCCACTGATAATTCTGCAGCCCCACCCCTTCGGCCAAGCGGAAGGGCTCGCCGAAGGTCAGATCGACTGTGCTCAGCTGAAACAGCGAAAACGCGCTGTATGCTGCAATGCTAAAGACTACTGCAAAGGCAGGCAGAATAAGGATCGCCGGCCCCAACCATGTCGGCCAGCGCCGTCGCGATCTGATGTCGCCATTCATAAACCGACTTCCAGCTGGTGGCGGCCCGCCATTTCGACGAACCGCCACCAAGGGCGGAGACTATTCCGCAACAACCTCGGACACTTGCGCTTGCATACTGGCGATGGCTTCTTCAACGCTGATTTCCCCAATGAAGGCGCGCGCGCCTTCAATGCCCATGATCTCGCTGATCTGGCTCCACCTCGGCGTCGGCAGTACCACGCTCAAGCCGAGCTCACCCAGCGCGGCCGCCTGTTGCAGCGTATCCAGCGTCGCCTGATAGTAGGGATTTTCCGCTTGCAGATCGGGATCGCCCAGCGCCGACGCGCGCGAGACGATGCCGCCATTTGCCAGGTATTCGCTCTGCATGCCTTCGCTCGTCAGATAGGCGATGAACGCCCAAGTGGCTTCTTTGGCATCGGAATCGTCCATCATGGCGAAGGACCAGCCCCATACGCCGGAAAAGGCGCCGGCAGGTCCGGCCGGCAGCGGACTGTAGCCGGTCATGCCCGCGACCAGCGATTTGTCCGGATTCTCGACTTCGGGCGCTGCGGCCGAAGCTTCGATCATGATCGCGGCGCGACCGAGCATGAAGGCGTCCCAGGCTTCAGGGAAAGAGAAGGACTCAACGCCGACGGGACCGTACTGCCAGAGATCGCGGATATATTCCAGCGAAGCCACCGTGCCCGGCGAATCCAGCGCCACCTCGCCCGTCGCCGGATCAACCATCATGCCGCCGAAGGGCGCCAGGAAGATCGACCACATATAGGTGAATTCCCAGCCCAGGCGCGCTCGGTAGCTGATACCGTCTACGCCGTCAACGTTCTCGCTGAAGTACTGAGCCGCCGCCAACACCTCGTCATAGGTCGTCGGCACATCAATGCCGTGTTCCTCGAAGAGGTCCTCGCGATAGAACATGAAGACAGTCTCGCCGGCATATGGGATACCATAATGCATGCCGTCTTCCCAAAGGAACATATCGCGGTAGGCTTGCAAGATATCTTCATAGTTGAACCAGTCCGGCGTGATATCGGATTCGATCCAGGGCTCCAAAGGAGTCGCGTAGCCGCTCGACGCCACCAGCGGGCTCCACTCGATGGCTGTCATCATGGCGTCGTAACTTGCCGATTCGGCCGAGACCTCGAGCAACATGCGTTGGCCGAGCTGACCCTCTTCCATCTCGTCAAGCACGACCGAGATGCCCGTCAACTCTTCAAAGCGCGGAATCATCTGCTTAAAGGCTTCAACGGACGGGTGCGAAGCGACGGCGACTGTGATTGTGGTGCCGCCGTACTGCTCCTTGATGCCGGCCGCCCAATCCTCTATCGGGTCGTGACCCATGGCGGATACGCTGGAAATCACAAGTGCGATCACCAACAGAACAAAGACAAATCTGACTTTCATCTCATAACACCTTTCAATTTGTGATTCGTACAAAACAAGCAACTTCAGATTACTTTCCCTTGTCAAGAAAGCACCCAACATAAGATAACAGTTCAGGTGCAATTCCGCCAATAAGCTGCGCAATATTTAGGCTCTGTGTTGAGGAAATGGCTCCTTTCGCAATTGGCCCTGCTCGGCGCACAAGCAAATGCAGAAAAAATACGCTCTACGACATCGGTCGGTCATAATATTCAATTAACAAAGTTTGTAAATAGTTTGACAACGGCGGCTGCCTAGGATAGACTGATGCTATACAATCCGAATCGTTGACGCGCAAGGGAGATAGCATGGCGACACATACTAAAGCGGAAAACACTGTGGTTCTCGACATGGTGACCATGCATGGTGAAAAGATCGCTACGCTCGAAGCCAACTATGCGCACGCCGCGACCAAAGCAGATATTTCGGATATGAAAACCGAACTCGAGAAACTTAAAGCGGATTTGACCTGGCGCATCGTGATTGCGATGGGCGCCATGACAGCCGTTTTCACCTTTATTGTAGAACAACGATTAGGCAGCGGTTAGATATAACTCAACTCCCGCGCGATAGCACGCGATCTGAGCGGCCTTGCGCTTCTAAAAGGGCCAGATCTTGTCCCAAGCGCTCATCCAGTCGTCGGCGCGGCTGTACATCTTCTGCGCCGGCTGATCCAGCACCACGTCCGCGCGCGGGCTGTAAGCCGCCATCGTATCGAAATGTCCGAATTCGACCGTGATCGTCACCGGCGACGCCGGCACATAGGGCGCGACCGCGCTCAAGTCACCCAAGGCTTGATAGGCGCCTTCTTCAATCATTTCCCGGGCGCGTTGCGGCGCGATCTGGCGCGCCGAATACTTCGATAGCCCACGCTTGACCGCCACTGTCGTCAGCCCGTCGCCCAGCAGCGCCGTCGCCTCGCGGCAGACAGCGACGTCACCTGTGACCAGCAGCACGGGGCAGCCGTAATGACCACAGAGCGCCGCGTTGACGCCAACCTCGCCCACCAGTTCATCGTTGAACCAGAGATTGCGGCATTGCGCCGACGAGATGGTGTGGTTCAAGACGCCATCCGGCGTATTGTTCCGCGCGTGATAGCCAACCATCAGGCAGGCATCCACGCCCTGTTCCAGCGGCACCCGGTAATCCGTCCAGGTATGGTGCGCCACATATTCGCAAGCGGGATCGAGCATGCCCTTGATCAGAGAATTGTATCGCCAGTCGCCGCCCGCATTGTGGCCGTCTATGACGATGATTTCGCTTGCCCCGGCGCGGGAAGCGCCGCGCACCGCCGCGTTGACCTCGGCCGTGTAGAGTTCCCGGCCTTCCGGGTAGCCGGCCTTGCCGCCCCCGACTTGATCCCAGGTGACGATGCCGCTAACGCCTTCCATGTCGCACATGATCAATATTCTCATCGATCTTCCCTCCAGAACAGGTCAACAGCGAAGCATAAATTGTACCGCAAAGTAGAAAAGGAAAATGCCTGATTCTATCAATTGCGGCTGGCTGGCGCCGGCAAATCTCGCGCGGGACCGCCGCGACGCAGTACATGCGGAATCAGCGCAATTCCTTGACATGCTGATGAATCTTGCCGATAGCGGCGGCGATCTCGTGCATATCCTCTTCGTCGCCCAGCAGCGCATTCTGTGTGATCCAGACTGTCTCGTCCGATTCGCGCTGAGAGTTCGGGAAGGCATCGGACAGGAAATCGTGATTTGCATCCGCCTGCGCGCCGCTGAGGCGGTTTCGGTAAGCGCCGCTGGTGAAAAGGTCCAGCTTGTGGATGGGCGGATATGGCGCTTGCGTGGGAATGCCCTCCGCTTCCAGCGCATCAACAAATTGCTGATTCGAAATGCCGGCGAAAGCTCGCGCATCGACGTGGAAGATATAAGCGTAATGCCCGTTGCGGGTGATGCGAGGGTCGTGGCTCTGCGGTGTGATGCCCGGGATCTCGCCCAACAAACGATCAAGCAAGCGACCGTTCTCGTGCCGGCGCGCGGTCTGCTCGTCGAGGCGTGTCAGTTGCGCCAACAGCACCGCGCCTTGCCACTCGCTGAGGCGGTAATTCGAGCCGTAAATGTAATGACTGTAAAACCATTCGCCAGGCATGCGCCCGCAATCATGCGTCGAGCGCGCCAGGCGCTCAAAGTCATCATCGTTGCTGATGATCATGCCGCCCTCGCCGGCGGTCATGGTCTTGCTGGCTTGGAAGCTGAAAGTACCGCCGATGCCAAAAGCGCCGACCTTGCGCCCGCGCCATTCGCTGCCATGGGCATGGGCGCTGTCTTCCACCAGGGCGAGATCGTGCTTGCTCGCCACAGCGGTCAACTGGTCAAGATCGGCGGAGCGCCCGCCCAAGTGCACGGCGACAATCGCCTTGGTATTCTCGTTGATAGCAGCTTCTGCCAGTTCGGGATCAATGCAGTAATTGTCAGCACTGACGTCTACCAGGACAGGCAGCGCGCCAGCGAACAGCACCGCGCTCGCGCTGGCTACAAAGGTGGCGTTGGGCACGATGACTTCGTCTCCCGGTCCGATGCCCAGCGCGGCCAGGGCGACTTCGATGGCGTGCGTCCCGTTCGTGACCGCGATGCCGTGTTTGGCCTGATGGTATTCGGCGAATTTCTGCTCGAACGCGAGCGTTTTGCTACCCTCCGATCGCCACCAGTCGCGGCTTTCCAGCACCTCCTTCAAGGCCTCTCGTTCGAGGTCGTCATATATCGGCCAGTCGGGAAAAGCTTTGCTCTTGGCGGGCATTCCACCTTGGATGGCGAGTTTTGACATGGTGCAGCTCCTAAGATTTGAACAATACGCCTGCTTGCGATCTTACTGTAAATGACTCAGCCTTTCAGCGAGCCTAATGTCAAGCCCTTGACGATATACTTCTGCGCGAAGACAGCAAAGATCAGCATGGGCAGGATAGCTACGATAGATGCCGCCGACATCGGTCCCCAGGCGATCGACGTATATCCGCGAAATGAGGCGACAGCCACCGTGATTGTCTGCGCCTCACTAAAACTTAGCGATAGGGCGATGGTCAACTCGTTCCAGATCCATATGGCCGTCAGAATGGCGGTAGCGGCGATGCCCGGCGCGGCCAGTGGAATGAAGACGTGGCGCAACGTGCCCAGGTGGTTGCAGCCGTCGATGCGCGAGGCATCGTCCAATTCCGACGGGACTTCCTTGAAAAAACTGCGGATCAGCCAAACGGCGAATGGCAGCGAATGGACTTGATAGACCAGAGCCAAGCCAATGTGCGTATCGTACCAGCCAATCTTCTGATAGAGCACGTACATCGGGATGACAAACAGAAACTCCGGCAGCATATAAGCCATCAGCAACCAGACGCCGAAGAGCTTCTTGCCGCGAAAGCGAAAACGGTGAATCCCGTAAGACGCGAAGATCGCGATGACGATGGCGATCAGAACGCCCAGCGCAGTCACATAAACAGTATTCAAAAAAGCTTGCACAAAGCCCGGCTTGTCCAGCAGCGCCAGGTAATGATCCCAGATCGGCTCAAAGATGAATTTGGGCGGCATCGAGAAGGCGTCGCGCTGCGTCTTGAATGAGATCGTCAAGAGCCAGACAACTGGAAAGAGCGTGATCAGGATCGCCGCCAGTGAAATCAAGTAGGCCAGCAGGCGCTGCAATTGCGCGCGCTGTCTGTGGTCCATGCCTAATCGTCCTCCAGGCGCTCTTCCAAACGCATGTAAACAAGGCTGATTGCCAGCACTATCGCCGAGAATATGACCATGATCGTCATTGACTCGCTCATTTGCAGGAAACTGAAGGCCTTGCGATAAGCCAGCGTCTGCATGACCTCGGTAGAAATCTGCGGACCGCCGCCAGTGGTGCCGAATATGATGTCAAAGACCTTGAGCGTATCAATCGTGCGGAAGATCAGCACAGTGAAAAGGACCGCGCGCAACATGGGCAGCTTGACACGGAAGAAACTTTGCAGCGCGCTGGCGCCATCGACGCGCGCCGCTTCAATCGGCTCCTGCGGCAGGCTCTGCAAGCCTGCCAAAACGATGATGAAGACAAAGGCCGTCTGCCACCAGGCATCGACCATAATCACCGTGCCCATGGCGGTTGATGTCGCGCCGAAGAAGGGCGATAGCGGCAAGCCCAGGGCGTTTAATACGTAGTTGACAATACCTAACATGGGATCGAGCAGGATCTTCGACATCAGCGCTACGATGATGCCGGACACCATCAAAGGCGTGAGCAATAGCGTGCGGATAAGACCAGCGCCGAACTTGAGATGATCAACCACCACAGCCAGCCCCAGTCCCAGCAGCAATTCCAAAGCGGTGGCGACGACGGCGAACAAAAAGGTTTGGTAGAGCACCTGCCAAAATTCCGGGCTGCGGAACAAATCAAGATAATTGCGGGCGCCGACAAAATCAAATTGGACGCCCCAATTCCAGTTGAAGAAGCTGAGCACAAAAGAAAATACCGCCGGATAAAGCGAAGTGATGATGAGGATCACGACCGCCGGCGCGATCAAATAATAGGCGAAGTTTTTGCTTCTGAGGACGGGCATACGGGGGATGATTTCCTCTCCCCCATCCCCTGCCTCTTCCCCCAACAATGGGGGAAGAGGTGAACTGCCGTGTCAGAGCTTGATACCAAAGTCCCCTCCCGCTTTATGGGGAGGGGGTTTTGGGAGTGGGGGTAGATGCGAGCTTAGCTATCCATATCCAGGATACGCTGCTGCGCCTTGGCTGTAGCGTCCGCCGGCGCCATGCCGCCGTACATGTCCTGAATCGCATCGACGATGACCAGCGCGTACTCGCTCCAGCCCTCGCGGAAAACCACCGTCGTACGAGAGGTCTGCATGGCTTCCAACACGGTGTCGACATATTGCGAATTCAGCGCGTCGACATATTCGGCTTTGTCCCAGGTCGAAACGCGCGCCGCGCCACCGTGATACGCGCCAATCACCGGTTCGATATCGGCGCTGGTCATCCATTGGATGAAGTACCAGGCTGCTTCCGGATTCTGGGCGTTGGCGGGTATGCCAATGCCCCACATCCAGTGGCCGGTCCACGAGGCGCCGCCGTCGTCAACCGGCGGCATCACGGCATAGCCGGTCTTGCCAGCCACAGCCGAGGCATCCGGATCTTCAAAGCCGGGACCAAACAGGCTGGCGTCGAGGAAGAAGCCGGCACGGCCCTGCTGGAAGAGCAAGCTGGCATCGGGCCAATCGAGCGACTGAATGTTGATAGGGCCAGCGGACATCAAACCGGCGTAATGCGATAGACCGGCCGTGATACGCTCGTCGCTCACGACAGGCGCCGACCAGTCGCCATCGAACCAGACGTTGTAAGGCAGGGACATTTCCGCTTCGCCCCAGTTGTTGAAGACCATACCGGTCACGGTATCCATGATGGTATGCGAACGAATGCCGCGCATGACCGCGCCGGCGACCGATCCGCCGCTGGCCTCGGTAATGCTCTGCGCAGCTTCTATCAGCCCGCCCATAGTAGTCGGTATCTCGCCATCGAGGTATTCGTCGACGATATCCATGTTGTAGAACAGCGTGTAAGCCTCGAAGGAAACGGGGATGGCGTAATCTTGCGCGTCCATGTCACCGGGCGGGTATTGCGTGGCTTGGGTGAAGCCGCCGGGGAAGTCGGCGAAGTCGTAATCCGCGGCAGTCATGCTGGAGTCGTTAATGTAAGGGCTAAGCGGATGGATCAGACCATTCGACCATTGCGTGAAAGCGGTGGAATCCATCGGCACCATGTAGACATCCATGACGCCTTCATCGGCCCGCAGCGCCACTTCCATTCGGTCGAAATAGAGGTTCTCCGCCAGCGCCTCCACGTTGACCGTGATGCCGGTGGCCGCTTCAAAATCGTCCATGACGCTGCGCATGCCGTCAAGCACGGGATGCTCGGGCATAAGAATTGTGATTTCGCCGCCCGCGAAGCGCGTCCAGTCGAAGTCTTGCGCCTGTACGGCGGGCATCACCATCAACAGAACAAGTAAACTCAATACAGCAAACTTTCTCATGAGATTCTCCTCAATCCGATAAACGAATAAACCACCGATCTTGTCGGGGTGATTCCAATATGAAGGCTTAAAGGCTTAGGCCTTCGTATGCGGCTTCTACATTGACGCGCACCTGTGCCGCGAAAGCCTCGTCGATTTGAGCTTCGTGGTAGATGCCATACCAGAGACCGGCCTGCCGCACGAAATCGCGCATATTGACCAACGCGTGACTAACATCATCCCAGGTGATACCCATGGCTCCGGGGCGGATATCGACGCCGGCGCGCACGATCGCATCGAGCATCTCCTGCGCTCTGTCATCGTGCAGCAGCGAGCCGACATAAATGCCCAGGCAGACCGGCTGCCCATGGATGAATTTCACCCCGGTATTGTATTCCAGCGCATAGAAGAGGAAGTGATCGGCGCCTTCAATGTGACGGGGATTCCAGCCCGCGTTGTGGAATGCCGCCCCACCCCAGCGATTGGCCGTCATCAACGTGCGAATACCGCGTTCATTAACTTCTCGGATATCATCCAGCGCATCCATCACTGTCGCCATCACACCCTGAGCTTCATCAACCAGAGCCTGATCGTAGGGCCATTTGTCTTCGCATTGGCCGCGTTCGGTCGCGTAGCGCCAATCGGCATGGGCGGTGTGATAACAAAGAATCTCGCAAATGCCCGAGCGGTTGACCACGGGCGGTGCCTGCTGGATCACATCGAAATCGACATAGACAGCCTCCGGCACCGCCCAGGCGATGTAACGCACGTTTCCGCTGAAGCGCAGGCCGGTGCGATGCCCAAAGGCCGCGTTGACCGACATCGACGTGGGCACTTGAAAAAGCGGCAGCCCCAATGACCAAGCGAAATATTTGGCCACATCAAGGGCCTGCCCGCCGCCCAGACCGATGATGCAGCGGCATTCGGGCAGCTTGGCGACCTCGTCCTTGAGCTCGTCGCCATCGATCGTGTGGACGAAATACGGTCCCGCGTGATTGTCGTCAAAGTTCTGCGCGAACAAATCCCACAGATCGTCCATGGTGACCACCAGATAGGGTCGATGCACGAAGTTGGGCAATTCGCCGATCAAGTTGCGCCCGAATATCGTTGTGAATCCCGCGCTGTTTTGCATGGCATTTCCTCAAGTTTGGAAAGATCATAGGCGCGCGCCTTGCAGTGCTGCTAGAATCAGCGTCTGCCAGGCGCTCGGCCGATATCGATTAAACGGACATAAGATAACAGTTGTTAACAGGCTTTTCAATGAATATTGTTTGCCGGCGAAACAGAATGCACAGGGGAGACCTTAAATGACTCTGAGAATCGCCTTCACTGGCACCGGTCATATCTCGCATATCCATGCCCTAGCGGCCGCTGCGCAGGACGATCTGGAATTGGTCGCTGTGGTGAACCATCGGCCCCAGTCAAGGGCGGCGTTCGCTGCGAAGTTCAGTATAGGACGGGAGTATGAAAGCGTCGACGCTATGCTGGCGGATGGCGATGTCGATGCGCTCGTCATCAGCACGCCCAACTACTTGCACGCCCCACAGTCAGTCGCCGCGCTGAATGCCGGCATTCACGTCCTGGTGGAAAAGCCCATGTCGATGAATGCGACAGAGGCGGAACAGATGAGCGCTGCCAGCCAGGCTTCCGGTGCCAAGCTGATGGTGGCGCATTGCTGGCGTTTCGACGAAGAAGTGCTCTGGTTGAAGCGACAAATCGACGGCGGCCGGCTCGGCAAGATACTACGCACCAGGGGAAACGGCGTTCATGTCAATTGGGGACCGAGCGGTTGGTTCGTCGAAGCAAAATACGCCGGCGGCGGCGCCCTGGCTGATATGGGCATCCACGCCATCGACGCCGCGCGCTTCTTGCTTGGCGATCCCGCGCCCCGTACTGTCTATGCGCGGATCTCGACCGACTACACTGAACACGATGTCGATGACTCCGGCGCCATCATCATCGGCTGGGACAACGGCGCCACATCCATCGTGGAAAGCGGCTGGTGGTGGCCCCATGCCGATGGACCCGAGGCATCGACACAGGTTTATGGGCAGAAAGCCTTCGGACAGATCTTCCCGACCCGCCTGGAGATCCCGGATCGCGCTACCGAAACGGTCGAATTAGTTGATGCCGGTTACCCGCATCCCCGCGAAGAACATTGCCCGCAGATCATGTACGATCTGCAGATGGCGCATTTCATCGATTGCATTCGTCATGACAAGACGCCGAATCCCGGCGCGCAGGAAGGCTTGCTTAATATGCGTATCGTGGACGCCGCGCTAGAGAGCAGCCGCACAGGTCAAGTGCTGAATTTGTAAACTGCGCCGGTCCCTCGCGCCCTTTCGCCTACATCAGGAGGACAACCGATGCTTGAAACTTACGAATGGAAGGGCCAGGGTTTTGAACCGCTGGTATTCACCGACGAGTGGCAAGTAGCGCTGCTGAACTGGGAACCGCTCTTTGACCGGGTGAGCCTCGACGAGATCGAACGACACAATCACAGTGACGAAGTCTTCGTTCTGCTGCGCGGGCAGGCAGTACTCTTCACGCGGCCCGAGGGCGGCAAGCTGCAAGCGATCGAGATGGCTCCCGGCAAGATCTACAACGTACCGGCCGGCGTCTGGCACAACATCGTTGCGACCCGCGACGTGTCATTTCTCATCGTCGAAAACCGCGATACACATCTGCGCGATACCGAGATTCGCCCCATCAGCCCCGACGAACTCGCCCAACTCGACGCGCAAATGCCGGCTTGGGCTTCACTTAAGCAGCAAGGCTGATTTATCTCTTCTCAAATAAACCGCGATTTGTGGTAGCCGAGCAGGTTTATTACTTTGTGTGATCGCGATAGCCAAAATTCGCCGGTTACGCGCCGAGCGGCTTTTTAAATATATTCTACGGATCGCTAAAGTGTAACCGATTGAGTTCGAATGATTATGCGATTACACTGATACATAGGCGAGCATGCGCGCGTTCAGTGGCCAAGCTCGATGCGCCAAGCGCATGACCTGTGATTCAACCAACCGGAGGAACTCCATGCAGATCACCTGTTTCAAGCATAGTAGCGGCCGTGGCGTACTGCTGCTTCTCTTTTCCATTGCCATGCTGATGGCAGCGCCTTTGACAGTCTGCGCTCAAAACAGCAGAGTCTTCGTCAGCATCCGCGTCTACGACGACGTCGACCCGGCGGACCAGCAAGAAATCGCGCGCATCACCCATCAAGGTTTCTTGCCCATCGTACGCGAGAGCGACGGCTTCGTCGGCTATTACCTGCTGCCGTCCGGGGATAAGCTGGCATCGGTCAATATGTTCGACACGGCGGAACAAGCTGCGGCTTCCAACGAAAAAGCACGCGATTTCGTCGCCGAAAACCTGGCGCCATTGCTGCCCAATCCGCCGATGATCGTCGAAGGCGCAGTTGACGTGATGCATGTAGCCGATTTTGACCGGATGATGGACGACGCAAGCTCTCTATACGCTTCCTTGCGCATATATCACGTCGGCAATATGCAGGATATTGAGGAGTCGAACCGTCTGGTCGAGGCCCACGTGCTTCCGGCCTTGCAAGCGAACGGCGGTCTCTTCAGTTATTACTCCTTGAGCGACGGCGTGGACACAGTTGTCGGCCTGAACGTATATACCTCGAAAGACAGCGCCTTGGCCGCCAACGACATCGCCGCCGCCTTTGTGGCAGAACATATGATGGACTGGTTGCCTGAAGATCCC
The DNA here is from genome assembly GCA_026708115.1 of Chloroflexota bacterium. Lineage (GTDB taxonomy): Bacteria > Chloroflexota > Anaerolineae > Aggregatilineales > Phototrophicaceae > UBA6055. The sequence goes on along the minus strand of JAPOVL010000048.1, from coordinate 72,098 downwards.
GTGCGCGTCAGCGGTCAGCTTGGCGTAGCAGCGCTGGCGGAATTGCATATGGGCGAAAACCTGATCGACAACATGATGGACGAGCAACAGGTCTTCGTCAGCATCCGCCTCTACGACGGCGTCGACCCGGCCGACCAGCAAGAAATCGCGCGCATCACCCATCAAGGTTTCTTGCCCATCGTGCGGGAAAGCGATGGCTTCGTCGGTTATTACCTGCTGCCAGACGGCGATAGGCTGGCATCGGTCAATATGTTCGACACGGCGGAACAAGCTGCGGCTTCCAACGAAAAAGCCCGCGCATTCGTGGTAGCGCACTTGGCGCCATTGTTGCCGAATCCACCGCAGATCGTGGAGGGACTGGTCGAGGTGATGTATGTGGCGGATGCCGACAAAATGATGATGGATGAGGGCATGACCTCGCTCCACGCCCTCTTGGCGATTTATGATGGTTTCGACATGACCTACCTGGACGAGACTGTCACATTGGTCGAGTCCATCTTTCTGCCGGAGCTACGCGAGAACGGCGGTCTCGTCAGCTACTATGGGATCAGCGACGGCGTCGACAAGGCTATCGCGCTGCGAATTGCGGACTCGGAGGAGCGTTTGCAGCGGGGATCAGACATCGCGGCTGATTTCGTGGCCGAATACCTGGCGGACTGGCTGCCGGTTGATCCAACGACCGTCAGTGGCCAGCTCGGCGTGGCGGCGCTGGCCAACATGCAAATGGGCGCGAACCTGGTCGAATACAGCCGAGACGAGGCTAGCGTGTTCGCCAGCGTCCGCGTTTACGATGGTGTTGATCCGGCAAATCAGAATGTGATAGCGCGCTTGACGAATGAAGGATTCTTGCCCATCATGCGCGGGAGTGATGGCTTTGTCGGCTATTACTTGCTTCCGGCGGGCGACAGACTCGCGGCGGTCAGCTTGTTCGATTCCGCCGAGCAGGCGTCGGCCTCCAACGAAGCGGCGCGTGAATTTGTGGCGGAGAACCTGGCGCCACTACTGCCCAACGCGCCGATGATCTTCGAAGGTTCTTTGTCGATCAACTACGTCGCCGCGTTGCCTGGTTCGGATGATCATGGTGGCGTTAGCGAGCTATATGCCAGCATGCGCTTCTACGAAGGCTTCGACTTGAGACATTTTGATGAAGCGAATGACTTGGCCATATCGCACCTGCTACCGGCGCTGCAAGACTTGGGTGGCTTATTCGCGCAATTCGCCTTCAATGACGGCGAGGACACGGTTGTAGGAATAAGCATTTTCGAGGGCGAAGAAGCGGCGTTGGCGGCTAATGATGCCGGCAAGGCCTTCACCATTGAATATCTTGCCGATTGGGCGCCAAACCCCCCGACCGGGGTTTCGGGCGAGATTGCGATAGCGGCGCTGGCGGAAATGCATATGGGGAAGAATCTGATCGCCGACGATTACGAAGACGAGGCTTTCGTCAGCATACGCGTCTATGGCGGTGTTGATCCGGCCGATCAAGACGAAATCCTGCGCATTACCAGCGAAGGCTTCCTGCCGATCATGCGCCAAAGCGCCGGTTTCGTCGGCTACTATCTGTTGCCGGCCGGTGATACGCTGGCCGCGGTCAGTTTATTCGATTCGCCCGAACAAGCTACAGCGTCTAACGCGGCCGCGCGCGATTTCGTGACGGAAAACCTGACGCCACTGTTGCCAAACCCGCCGCAAATCACCGAAGGCATGCTCGACGTGATGTATGTCACCGACAAGATGACTTACGAGGGCCTAGACTCGCTTTACGCCGCCTTGCGAATCTACGACAACTACGACCTGACGGACCGTAACATAGCCGTAGAATTGGTGGAGTCGGGCTTTCTGCCTATCCTGCAAGGGGCCGACGGTCTGTTCAGCTACTTCTCGATGGACGATGGAGTGGACCGCGTCGTGACCCTGAGCGTCTATGAGACGGAGGAAAATGCCCTGGCCGCCAATACACTAGCGGCGGAATTCGTGGCGGAGCATATGACGGGATGGATACGGGACGAGCCAATGCGCATCAACGGACGCCTGGGACTGACTGCGCTGGCAGGCATGCAGATGGGCGCGAACTTGCTCGGCGGCGAGCCGATGAGTGGGGCTTAGGTTTCCCATCCCGACTTAAACCGGAAGAGCGTAGCGAAATGCTGCGCTCTCCTTTTCTCCAGACAGCTACTCATCGTTTTCCCGTGATCTGGCGAACAAGCCCATTAGAATATCCGTATTCGGCTTGTATCCCTTGTCGTCTTTTTTCAGCAGGTCCATATCGACTAAAGCGTTCAAATCTCGCTGAATGGTGCGTTCGGTCTTGTCTCGATATGCACGCGCAAGCGCAGCCGTAATGTCAGGTATTTCGCCCTTGCGTACCGGGTTTTCGAATCGGTGATCGGTCAGATCCAAAACTAATCGTTTCCGTCTCTGCTGCGTTTGTGTCAGATTCTCTGAATAGCGCTTGCGGAATTCAGCGTGAATTACATCGTGCCAAATGATCTCGATCTGAAGCGCATGGATTAGCATGAACTGTTTATCCAACTCATCCTTAAAGCCCTGAAGCGCGTACTCAAGGAATCCATTCAGCCTGGCTTCCTCTGGATATGAGCCGTCTTGGCTCTCGCCATGAGAACGTTGCAGTTCACGATAGTACATATCACGTGTATCATTGTAAAAATTGCTCAACAGATGTGCGGCAATGTCTGGTACGCCTGCGCCTACAAGTATTGCGAATTCAACAAGTCTTGACATACGCCCGTTGCCATCTCCGTAGGGATGAATCCAAGTAAAGTAGACGTGCGCGGCAATTGCCTTGACGATTTGTTCGGCTACTTTATAACCTTGGGTTCCAATCGGCTTATCGTTGAGCCAATCACAGTATTGCTTCATTAAACTTGGAACTTCATCAGGCGGGGCTGCCAAATAACGCCCGACTATAACTCTGTGGCTACGAAACTTGCCAATCACGACTTCTTCAGAAATCGACTCTTCCAAGCCCTTCAGCACCAGTTCGTGATATCTATGCAAGAGTTCCACTGAAAATCTAGAACTTTCGCCGTCGATGAGATTCTTGCCCACCATACTGAAGGCCTCTACCATGTTTTCTATCTGCTTCTCCTGGTAGGCGCGAGAGGGGGGCGCTTCCATCTCTTTGTTGATAATTCTCGCAACTTCCTCTTCGGAAAAAGAATTTCCTTCGATTGCGGTGGTACTGTGTACGCCCTTTGTTAGATACATGCTACGAAGCATGTTGCTGTCATCTGGCGGAATAGGGAGCCTTTTGATGTGCTCAATCCTTGCTTGGATCTCGCCGAGCAGCAACCATATTCTCGACCCTACGTCGCGAAAGTTTGGTGGAAACTTTATGAATCTATGTGTCGTCATGCTTGCAGATTTATCTCCATTCTGACACTAAACTTGACGCCAATATTGACACAAGTACTGGCAAAATCATCCAAAGATAAAGATGGCCTGTCAATACCTGATTTTATGGATTTTCTGCACATATTGGCAAAGTATTGTGCGGAAGTAATGCGCATGATCGCCAACAGCTGACAAACTTTGTGACGCATTTGCTCAACTAGTGTGACACGAATTTTTCCCTTAGAAGTCAGCGATTCAAGCTGGCGGCTGGGCTAATGTAGCTTATCTGTTCACGAACTGCCTATGACCGCAATCCCGAGTTGCCAAACAGGCTCAGCATGAGCGCCGGATTGGGCTGAAAACCACGATCATCGTGTATCAGCAGGTCCATCTTCACCAGCGCATCAAGATCGCCCGACAGAACAGCGTCGCTCTCATCGGCGTACTCCAGTTCAATAGCGGCGGATACCTCTCGAACCATTTCCAATATGACTGGCTGATCGACGCAGCGGTCCGTCAAGTCCAGCGCCAGACGCATCTGACGCTGTTGCATTGTTGTCAAAATTGAAGGGAAACAAGCGCGAATGTGATCGCGCCAAATCGCCTGCACCTGCATGCTGCCTATCACCAGCATCAAATCGCTGAGCTCATCCATGAAACCTTCCAGCGCGTATTCGATAAAGCTCCGCAGATCGCCAACTGGCGAATAGGCCCCGTGGTTATATTCGCCGTGCGAGCGCTGCAACTCGGCGTAATATTGGCGTCGCGTTTTGCTGTAAAAGTAGCTCAAGACATGTGTACAAGCTTCTGGCAAGCCCGCCCGCAACAGGATCGCGTGTTCAATCAAGCGCGCCATTCTGCCATTGCCGTCGCCGTAAGGATGGATCCAAGCGAAGCTGACATGAGCGACCAGTGCCTTAATGATAGCTCTGGCGATCTCGAAACCGTCAAGATCATGTGATTCTTCCTCGTCGGCGTTCAGCCAATCGCAATATTGCTTGATCAGCGGCTCGATCACTTCTGGAGAGGGCGCGACATAAGGGCCGACTTCGACGCGATGTTCTCGCAGCGCGCCCACCTGGATTTGGCCGCCATTGTTCTCGCCCAAGCCATTCATGACAAGCTCATGGTAGCGATTCAGTTTCTCCAGCGAAAAGAGCGACGGTCCGCCAAACATCTCGTCCCGCGCCACCATGTTGAAGGCCTCGGCTATATTCTTGATCTGGCGCAATTCGGCAATACGAGAGGCATAAGCCGGCAATTCACCATCAATGAGCTTCGCCACCTCTTCTTCAGAAAAACTGTTGCCCATGATGGCGGTCGTGCCATGAATGCCTTTTGCCAGATACTCTTTTTCCAGTTCGTAAGAGTGCCCTGGCAAGATTGGAGAGACTCTCACCGTTTGCGTGGTAGCCTGTATTTCCCCCAAAAGGAGCCAAGTTCTCGCCGAAAGTTGTGCCAGCGCCGGCGGAAATCGGATGAAATCGTGTGACCCCATTGCTGCGAATCCTTCCTTGTTAGTCACATCCGGGCCTGGCCGCTATCGGGTTAAACTCAAACGAACGCGTTCAATCCCGTCAACTCCCGACCCACCAACAGCAGGTTAACTTCATTCGTACCTTCATAAGTATAAATGATTTCGGCATCGAGCATGAGCCGAGCGATGTGATTTTCGATAATGATTCCGTTGCCGCCAAGGCACTCGCGCGCCAACTGCGTCACGTAGCGCGCTTTTCGGGCATTGTTGTATTTCGCCATTGACGCTGTGCCCGCGTTGAGCAATCCGCGGTTGATAAGATGAGAGAGCTGTAGACAGAGCGTTTGCATCAGCGTAACTTCTGTGGCCATCTCGACCAGTTTCTGTTGAATCAACTGGAAACCGGCGATTGGCTTGCCAAATTGCTCGCGCGCCTTGGTATACTTCAGCGCCAGCTCAAATGCGCCCGCGGCCACACCCGCGGCTTCCCAAGCCACCCCATAGCGCCCGACTCCCAGCACTTGCGCCATATCTCTGAAGCGCTTGACATAAGCCAATCGGTTCTCCTTGGGCACGAAGACATTATCGAGCCTGATATCGGCGTTAAGCACAGCGCGCTTGCCCACCTTGCCCCAGATATCCTTGATGGCGACGCCCTCGGTTTCCCCCGGATTCTCGATGACAAAGCCGCCGAAGTCGCCGCTGTCTTCGTCTCGCGCCCAGATGATCAGGATGTCCGAGATCGACGCGTTGCCGATCCAGCGCTTGGCGCCACTAAGGACAAAACCGTCGCCGGATTTCCGAGCGGTCGTCTTGACCTGGGCTGCGTTAGAGCCGACTTCGGGTTCGGTCAAGCCAAATGCGCCGATCTTCTCCAGCTTGACCATCTCCGGCAGCCAACGGGCTTTTTGCTCTTCGTCCCCCAACATGCCAATCGAGCCCATCGCCAAGCCGGAATGCACGCCATAAAAGGTACTGATACTGCCATCGCCCTTGCCCAACTCGTACATGACCAAACCCATCTCAACGAAATCCAGCCCAGCCGCATCATGCTCGAAGAGCGGACCGCCGATGATGGGCAAGTTGACAATCTTGCGGGCGATCTCCCACGGGAATTCGGCCATCTCCCAATAGGGATTGATGTTGGGGATGACCTCCCTTTCGACAAAGTCGCGCACTTCTTGACGCAGCGCCTTCTGCTTGTCGCTGAAGTGCATATCGACCTGGTAAAAGTCAAATCCATCGTACACGGATGCCGCTTCCGTCAAGTTCGCCATCGTATTTGTTGCCCCCGTAATGCTAATGTCGCGCTTGGATGGATTAGCATAGCAGCGATAGCATAGCGATTCAATTTGCTATCGCCTTCATCTCACTCCAGTGAGCATGGCATGGGTATTTGACAGTGCCCGCACTCGCATGCAAATGCGGGCCTGGCGCGTTGGAACAACACCCGCTGCCGCTCGTTTCGCCAGATTCCTAATAAATGAAGATCGACCAGGTAGGATTTGCCGCTCACGAAGCGTCTATTTGGAATCGCACATTGTCTTCGATCCGGCCCCGGCAGGTACATTGCCTCATGGCAAAACTTCTTTCGATTCGTCCGCATGGCTTCTCGATTCGGCTGGTATCTTGGCAGTTCCTCACCTTTGCGGCAATCGGCATGGCCTGGCCCTATTTCAGCCTGCTGCTAGTTGATCTGGAATTCTCTGGCACGCTAATTGGCACGCTAGCCAGCATCGGCGCGGTTTTGTCGCTGGTGCTAACGCCCTTGTTCAATCGTGTCGCCGACGCGCTCATGCTACATCGTCGCCTGCTGATGATCTATTTGCTCGGTTTTGCCCTGGCGCTGATCATATTCGCCAGCTCCCGCGAACCGATCGTGGTGATAGTCGCTGTGTTGCTGATGCGGGTCACCGTCAGCCCCAGCGTCACGCTGGGCATGCAGATGACGATGACGCAGTTGCTGCGCCAGGGCAAAGCGATACTGGGCCAGATGCGCTCCTTCACCGCCATCGGGTTTACGGCTTCCAGCTTGGTTGCCGGGGCTTTGTTCGCGGCTGGCGGCTATCCCCTGCTCTTCTGGGCGGGCGCTGTACTGGTGCTGCTGAGCGTGCTGATGTCGACGGTTTTCCCCGCCAAACCCAAACGGAAGCCGAAAGACGACGGCGCCAGCAAGGCGCCGCGCAATCGCGGCTTTTATGTTTTGATCGCTAGCCAATTCTTCATTATGATGGGCTTCCGCAATACCTTTCAGTTTATGTTCATCCATTTCAGCGAGAATCTTGCCATTCCTACCGCCGAGATTGGTATCTGGGCGGCGCTGCTCGCGGCTGCCGAGATTCCATTTTTCATTCTGATGGATTCGGTTTTGCCGCGTGTACGTATGCGAACGCTATATATCGTCGGCACACTCTGCCTGACCGTCTTTACCCTCTTGCTCGGCATCGTTCAGACGCTTCCAGCGCTAGCGCTGCTGGTGGTGTTCCGCGGCTTTTCCTGGCCGGCGATGAATCTGGCCTCGTATAAGCTGGTTGCCGAAATCAGCCATCCCGGCAACGTAGCAACCAACCAGGCCATCCTGCAAGTCACCATGCCGGCCGTCGCCGTACTGCTGACCGGCTCGCTCTTTGGCTGGACCTTTGATCATTTGGGGCCGGAAATTTTCTTCGCGCTCTGCGCGCTGGCTTGCGCCATCGGCGCGACCATCGTCATCGGCGGATACCGATTCTTCGAGACGAAGCAAGCCGCAACCGTCTAAAATCCAGCCGAACCCGCGTTCCGATGACTGATTCCGCTTTAGACAACTGACATCGACCGTGATATACTTTCGCCGTGTGTTTGTCTTATGGTTAATTGAAAGCCGTGTTTTCCAAGTCGAAACATCGTAAGGGCGGCCGCTCCCTGGTTGAGGAGCGCGCATTTCGCTTGTGGCTGCGCATCCGCCGTAACTGGCAGTTGTATGTCCTGCTCTTCCTGCCCGTCCTTTGGCTGATCGTCTTTCGCTACGCGCCGATGTACGGCGCGCAGATCGCCTTTCGGCAGTATTCGCCCGCCTTCGGCATCGAAGGCAGCCCCTGGGTCGGCTTCGCCAATTTCATTCGCTTCTTCAATTCCCCCAAATTCGAACCAGTCATCATCAATACTGTTGTCCTCAGCTTCTATTCCTTGCTCGTCTTCCCCATCCCGATCATCCTGGCGCTGAGCCTGAATCAAGTTCGATCGCGCATGTTTCGCAACAGCGTACAGATGATCACCTATGCGCCGCACTTCATCTCGACCGTGGTGATCGTCGGCATGCTCTTTCAGTTCTTGCATCCGCGCGTTGGCTTTACGGCGTCGCTGGCGAATCTGCTCGGGCAAGCGCCGCCAAATTGGATGGGCGACCCGGGCGCATTCCGTCATATCTTTGTCTGGTCGGGTGTCTGGCAAGAAATGGGCTTCGGCGCGATCATCTATCTGGCGGTGCTTTCTACCGTCGACCCGGCCTTGCACGAAGCGGCGGTGGTCGACGGCGCCAATCGCCTGCAGCGCATCCGCTACATCGATATCCCTGGGCTGCTGCCGACGGCCATGGTGCTGCTGGTCCTGACCACGGGACGAGTGCTGGAAGTCGCCTTTGAAAAAGTCTACCTGATGCAGAGCCCGCTGAATCTCGGCGTATCTGAGGTCATCAACACCTACGTCTACAAGGTCGGGCTATTATCGCCGATTCTCGATTTTTCCTATTCAACAGCCATCGGCTTGCTGAAAGGCATTGTCGGTCTATTGCTTTTGATAACGGTGAATCACGCCGCGCGGCGCACGACTGGGAACAGCGTCTGGTAAAAGGGGCAGCAGATGCGCGGGATAGTAAGTTACGAAAGCCATATCAACAAAGTCGGCGAATCGGCTGTCGACCGTGTCTTCATGCTGGGCAACACCACATTTTTGCTGATCGTTACTATAATCATTCTGCTGCCTTTGATTTTTATCGTCGCCGCCTCTTTCAGTTCAGCGGACGCTGTGATCGCCGGCAAGGTTACCTTGTGGCCCGTCGATTTCAGCCTGCTGGGATACGAAACCATCTTCGAGCACAAAAAGGTCTGGAACGGATTCGCCAATTCGCTCTTCTATACCTTTTTTGGCACCATCTTTAATGTGGTCATGACCATCATCGCAGCCTACCCGCTCTCCCGGCAGGACTTGGTTGGGCGACGCGTCATCATCATCGCTTTCATTTTCACTATGCTCTTCAGCGGCGGCTTGATACCGACCTATATGGTGGTGCGCGATCTGGGCTTGCTCAATACGCGCTGGGCGATGATCTTGCCGACAGGCATCGGTCCTTTCAACTTGCTGATCGCAATCACCTTCTTCCGCACGACCATCCCGCCCGAGTTATACGAAGCGGCGCGCATCGACGGCGCCAACGACTTCCGCATCTTCCGCAGCATTGTCGTGCCTTTGGCCCGCCCGATTATCGCCGTACTGGCTTTGTTCTACGCCGTGAACACGCATTGGAACACCTATTTTCAGGCGCTGATTTACCTGAAAGACCAAGACCTCTTTCCCCTGCAGCTGGTCCTTCGCGAGATTTTGATTCAAAACACAATAGACGCGTCGATGCTGATTGATATCGAAGATCTGGTCGCGCGCGAGGGCTTGCGCGAACTGCTCAAGTATTCGCTGATTGTCGTAGCCAGCGTCCCTGTCATGCTACTTTATCCCTTCGTGCAGAAGCACTTCGTAAAAGGCATGACACTTGGCTCGGTAAAGTAGGCATATTGCAAGACACCGAAAGGAGTTCGGCTATCGATTTTTTCCTTCACTTTTCAAGGTCAGAAGATTGTACAAGAGAGGAAATGACATGAGCAAAAAAATAATCGTCATGGCGCTGCTGGTAGTCGCGCTTGCGCTGCCACTGACAGCTTTGGGGCAAGAAATGGTATCGGGACCCGGCGAATTCCCCATCGTCGAAGAACCGATCACCCTAGACATTCTGATGCTGGGACACGCCATTGTGGAGGACTTCAATACCAATACCTTCACCCAGTGGTATAGCGAACGCACGGGTATCAATCTCAATTTCGATATCGCGCCGCCCAACGAAATGCAGGAAGTGCTCAACCTGACCATCGCCAGCGGCGACCTGCCCGATATCATCGTCGGCTTCAATGTTGATCCGTCGTCCCTGGCGCTCTTCGGCCCTCAGGGATTGTTCTTGCCGCTCAACGACTTGATCGAAGAGCATGGCCACTTCATCCACGACGTCTTCGCCGGTTCGCCCCAGGTCCGCCCGCTGATTACCTCGCCCGATGGCGAAATCTACGGACTGCCCCAAGTCAACGAATGCTATCACTGCTTCTATTCGCAGCGCGCCTGGATCAACTCTGATTGGCTAGAGAACGTCGGCATGGACGTGCCGCAGACGACCGAGGACTTCGTCGATGTCCTGACCGCCTTCAAAGAGCAAGACGCCAACGGCAATGGCGACCCCAACGACGAGATTCCGCTGGCGGCCGCCACCACCGGCTGGAACCCCAACATCGATGGCTTTTTGCTCAACCCCTTCGTCTTGAGCGAATTTTCCGGGCAGAATCGCTTCTTCGAGCAGAACGACGGCGTGATTTCCCAGACCGTCACCAGTGAAGGTTACCGCGAGGGCTTGCGCTATCTGAAACAGCTGTTTAGCGCGGGATTGTTCGGTGAAGAGAGCTTCACGCAGCCTATGGACCAGGTCAAGCAGCAAGTTGAAGGCGGCGATGCGCCCACGATCGGCGTTGTTGTAGCCGGCGCGCATGCCAATTTCGCCAATATCGGCGGCGACCGCTGGATCAAATATGTCGCCGTACCCTCGCTGGAAGGGCCGACCGGCCTGCGACAGGCGCCCTTCAACCCCTGGGGTGTCGGCTCCGGGCAATGCACCATCAACAGCCAGACAGAGCACCCAATAGCCGCCTTCAAGTGGTGCGATGGCTTGTACGACCGCGAGACCACCCTCCGCTCTGTTTTTGGCATACCGCAATGGGAAGCGGCAGAAGGCGAAGACGGCCAGTGGAAATGGGCGGAAGAGGGCGAACCAGCGCTGGGCGGCGATGAATTCGAATCCATCTGGCGCCGGCTCTCCACCTTCGGTTCGCTGCAAAACGTCCACTGGGCGCAGCGCGGACCGAGCTACCGTCCCAACCATTTGCGTCTGGGCGAAGTCCGCCGAGATGACGCCGCCGGTTTGGAGGTCGTGCTCCTTGAGGAGACCAGAGTCGCCTACGAGCCTTACGCCCGCGCGATCGAGGATTTGATTCCCCCGCTGGCATTGACCAGAGAGCAAGCAGCCGAGGTCACCGAATTGCGTTTGGGTATCACCGACTACGTTGCCCAGATGACCGCGGAATTCGTCCTCGGACGGCAGGATCTTGATGCCGGCTGGGATAACTTCGTCGCCACGCTCGAGGCCCTGGGCGTCAATCGACTGGCCGAAATCTACCAAACAGCCTACGACGCGCAGTATGGCGGGTAATCGTCGCGCCGCTACGCTTACGAAACTGTGGAATTTCGGGTCAGCCACCGGCTGACCCCTACACCACAATACGGGTTGTGTAGGGGCGACCTATCAGGTCGCCCTATGTAAGATTGCTGAGTTAAGCGGGCGACCCGGTGGGTCGCCCCTACGCGCTCTGCTGGAGGACGGGATAGGAAAATACGCAACGCATGACCCGACCCAATATCCTCTTCATCGTCTCCGACCAGCACAATGCCAAAGTGCTGGGCCACAAGGGACATCCAGATGCGCAGACACCGCATCTGGACCGCATGGCGCGCGAGGGCTGCCGCTTCGACAACGCCATCACCCAAAACCCCATTTGCACGCCCAGCCGCGTCTCCTTCCTCAGCGGTCAGTATCCACACAATCACGGCTATTACAGTTTGAGCGGACCCAACCCTGGCGGCTTGCCCAATATCTTCGGGCACTTGCGCATGGCCGGTTATTTCACCGCCGCCATGGGCAAAATCCACTGTCCGGAATACTGGGTGGAAGACCAATGCGATGTCTTCCACGAGAGCAACTCCTGGGCTGCCGGCAGCGTCGTCGGCCGCTCGGCAGCTTATACCCGCTTTTTGCGCGAGCGCGGCCTGGAGCAATTGGAAGATCATATCCTGCTGCCGGAATTCGGCGAACGCGGACGACAGAGCGTCGACGCTCGCCCCAGCCCATTGCAATTCGACGAATCGCAGGAAGGCTGGCTGGCGGACACCGCTATCGCAACCATGCAAAGGGCAGCGTCGCAGGGGCAGCCCTTCCTGGTTCATGTCAGCTTCCCGCGCCCGCATCAATGCACGACGCCTTGTCAAGAGTTCTGGGATCGCTACGATCCCGACAAAATCAGCCTGCCGCCCAACGCCGACTATGATCTGGCAATGGCGAAGAAAGCGCCGCATATGATCGCCTCCGCGCGGCGCTGGCGCGAAAGCCACTGGCAGCTCTTCGAGCCCAAGACATTCCAAGCGGGACGCCTACGCAAATTGCGCGGCTACCTGGGCGCGGTCAGTCAAGTGGACGCGGCGCTCGGCAAGATGCTGGATTACCTGCGCGGGAGCGGTCAAGTCGAAAACACCATCGTCGTCTACACATCGGACCACGGCGACTACGCGACCGAGCACGGAATCATGGAAAAGGCCCCGGGTATCTGCAGCGACGCCATCACGCGCGTGCCGCTGATATGGTGGGCGCCCGGGCGGATTAAAGCCGGCAGCGCGATCGACGACATCGTCGAGTTGGTCGATATCTCTAATACGCTCTGTTCCCTGGCGGGCGTCGACCTCATGGAGACGAGCGACGGACGCGATATCTCGCCCTTGCTCGCCGGCCAGCGGAGCGCGGATGAGTCTATCGGCATCACCGAATTCGCCTGGAGCAAGAGCATCCGCAAAGGCCAATTCCGGCTGGTGCATTATCCTCGGGCGATGTTCCCGCAGGAATATCCCGACGGCTTCGGCGAACTCTATGACTTGGCAGCCGATCCCTGGGAAATGCGCAACCGCTACTTTGATGCCGAATATGAAGATCTTGTGGCAGGGCTGCGGGCTGACCTCTTGGAATGGCTGATCACGACGACGCGCCCGCGCACGGTCAGCGGCGTCAACTCGGCGCGCTTTGACACGCCGGAATTGAATCGGCAGCGGATAGGGCGCTACCAGACCGTGGTCAATCGCGACGGCAAGATCAACCCGAAGCTGTTGCGCGCCGCGAGAAACAAAAACTATCTTTAGTCGCCTTCGCCCCGCTCCGATTCAAGCATAGTAAGCTCGCTATCATCGACCGGCTGGTGTCGCGAAGAAAGCTGGCAATCTATGGAAACACAGGCTGACTACGACGACTTTGCCCATGTTTACAACAAGTATTGGGCGGGTTATTCCATCCGTGTTGTTCCGATTCTCGAGCGATTGGCACTCAACGATTATCCTCAGGGCGCTGCTATCCTTGATCTGTGTTGTGGTACTGGTCAACTGGCAAGTGAATTGACCGAACGTGGTTACAAGGTCGCTGGAGTCGATAGCTCAGAACAGATGCTGACATATGCGCGCATCAATGCTCCGAAAGCGACTTTCCATTGCGCGGACGTCCGCGACTTCGAATTGCCGAAAAAATTTGACATCGTGTTTTCAACGTATGACAGTCTGAATCATATGCTCACTCTCGATGATCTGGGAAATGTATTCCGCAATGTCCGTCGGCAACTAGAGACCGGCGGTGTTTTTGTTTTCGATATGAACCTCGAGTCAGGTTTCCTTAGCCGCTGGGTCGGTTCGTTTAATATCAGGGCGGATGACACCGTCGTTGCCGCGGAATCCAAGTACGACAAAAATGATAAACTGGCGACCCTAAACATGACGATATTCGCCCAACATAAGGAGGACAAGGCGCTTTGGCGGCGCAACGATGTAATGCTGACACAACGAGCGTACAAAGTTGATGAAGTGATCGCGACACTGACAACAGTCGGTTTCGCGGGAATTGAAGTGTTCGACGCGCGCCGGGACTTTGAACTGCGGGAAGACGGACGCGCCTTCTTTACGGCGAAAAAACTTTAGTCGCAGCAGGCATGGAATTGTATCGCTTTGCAAAACGCCTGCGCATGATGCCGTGTGCTGAAGTGCCCTCCGTCATGTAAACTCTACTCCATTAGAGGAAGGTGACTCCATGAACCAAATCAAAATCGACCCCGAACGGCAAATCGGCAGCATCAGCCGCAACATCTTCGGCGGCTTCGCCGAGCACCTGGGACGCCATATCTATGGCGGCATTTATGACCCCGGCTCCCCGCTAGCGGATGAAAACGGCTTTCGTAGCGATGTGCTGGCGGCCGTCCGGCGCCTGAAGATGCCCGTCATCCGCTACCCCGGCGGCAATTTCGTCTCCGGTTATCGTTGGCGCGATGGTGTTGGACCCAAAGAACAGCGGCCGGCGCGGGTCGAGTTGGCCTGGCAAGACATCGAGAGCAATCACTTCGGCACCGACGAGTTTGTGACCTGGTGTCGCGCCCTGGGCACAGAACCCTACCTGGTGGTCAACGCCGGCGACGGCGATATGCGCGAGGCCCGCGACTGGGTGGAATACTGCAATAGCGCCACCGGCAGCGCCCTCGCGAACATGCGCCGCGCCAATGGTTTTGACGCCCCGCATAACGTGCAATTCTGGGGCATCGGCAACGAGGTCGACGGGCAATGGCAAATCGGCCACAAGACGCCCGAAGAATACGCGCGGACGTATAAAGAATTCGCCAAAGTCATGCGCTTGGTGGACCCATCCATCAAACTGATCGCGGCGGTCTCTTCAGGTTGGCGCTACCAACCGGTCGAACGAACGCAGCTCCTTTTTGAGCAGGCTGCCGACTTTCTCGATTATTTGTCGCTTCACTGGTATGTCGGCAATCCAGAAAACGACTTTGAAAAGTACATGGCGCTCTCCGAGTTTTTTGAAGATAGCATCACCGCTTTCGACGGTCTGATCGCGGCGATGCGGCAAGAGTTGGGCATGGAGCGCCCCGTTCACATCGCCATCGACGAGTGGAACGTCTGGTATCGGGCGCGGGGCAACACGCGGGAAGAACGCAACAACCTAGAAGAGCGTTACAACCTGGAAGACGCGCTGGTGGTTGCTATGCACTTCAATGCCTTCATCCGCCATTGCCGCTCCGTGCGGATGGCGAATATCGCCCAGATCGTCAATGTCATCGCGCCCGTCTTCACCAACGAAGAAGGCTTGTTCCTGCAGACGATCTTCCACCCCTTCGAACTTTATGCCAGCAACTGCGGCGATATCGCCCTCGATGTCTTTTGGAAGGGCGATACCTTCTCCGGCGGGGACTACACCGGCCTGCGCACGCTTGATGTCTCCGCAACACTTGATACGGCGGGCCAGAAGCTAAGTCTGTTCGTCGTCAATCGCAGCCAGACCGAGACGTTGGAGACAAATATATCGCTGACGGACGCGACTTTCGCCGGGGATGTGGCGCTGTCGGTTGTCAACGGACCGGATATCAAAGCGGAGAATTCATTTGAGCATCCGCAGCAGGTCACAGTACGCGAATCGCGGAATAGGGCCGGGGGCAAGGACTATGTCCATGCCTTCGAGCCGCATTCAGTGACGGCCCTTGTCTTCGAGATTTAGCACGGGCTTTGTCAATGAACCGAGACAGCCCCAGCAACGCAGCGTGCGAAATTGTGCTCGGCATCGATCTGGGCACGCAAGGGCTCAAAGTCGTCGCCTTTGACGCCGCCAGCGCGCAGGTGCTGGGCAGTGTCTCGGCCACGGTCGAGAATCTGACGCCGGCGCCCGGCTGGTTGGAACAAGAACCGCAGCAATGGTGGACGACGCTCTGTCGGCTCACGCGCGATTTGACAGCCGCGAAAGACATCCCCAGGGAAGCTGTAGTCGCGATCGGACTCTCCGGCCACATGCACTCGATTGTACCGCTGCGCGCCGACGGGGGCATCGCGCACAACTGCATCGTCTGGGCCGATACGCGTTCAAGGGAACAGGCGCGGCGTATCAGCGCGGGAGCAAACTCCCCGCTCTGGAATCCGTCGATCGCGCCCTACAGCCTCGCCAAAATCCTCTGGCTTCGCGAAAACCGACCCGAGCTTACCGACGAGATCGAGCATATCCTTTGGTCAAAGGATTACCTGCGCTATCGACTGACTGGCAAAATCGCGGCGGAATACTCCGACGCTTCGGGCACGCTGATGTGGGATTTTGCCGCGCGCGCTTGGGATAACGCCCTGCTTGCCGACTTCGAGCTATCTTCCGACCTGCTTCCGGATGTGCGCGCCTCCAATGAGGCCGCCGGTACGCTTTCAGAGAGGGCTGCCACGGACTTGGACCTTTCGGTCAACACTGTCGTCGCTTACGGTGGCGGGGACTGCGCCTGCGCCGTCGTCGGATCGGGCATACCGGGCTCGGATACCCTGCTGATAAACGCCGGTACGGCAGTCCAAGTCATTGAAATGCGAGCGGAGCCGCGTCCCATTGATCATGACGCTAGCATCCGTTACCTGTTTGAGCTCGGCATCGAGGGCAGAACATTCGCCATCGGCGCGCTCAATAGCGCCGGGCACTCGCTGGAATGGTGGCGCCGCCTGCTGAACGAGCGGATGACCTATGCCCAGTTCGATGCCCTGGCGGCTGCTGCAAAGCCAAATCCGGAGGGTCCGATTTTCCTGCCCTACCTGCAAGGCACGGGCACTCCGCGCCTGCTGGACGGTTCTTTCGGCAGTTTTGTGCAGCTATCGGCGACTGCCGACCAGAGCGCGCTGACCCGCGCGGTGATGGACGGCGTCGCCTTTGGCATCAAGCACTGTGCCGAAGCCTTGGTCAAGGACGGTGATCTATCGGCGAAGAAGATACTATTCACGGGCGGCCTGCCCAAAAGCCCCTTGATGCGGCAGATCCTGGCCAACGTCTTTGACGAGGAGGTCCGCTTTCGCTCCTTCTCCGATATGTCGGCGCTGGGCGCGGCCGCCCACGGCGTCGTCGCTGCGGGCTTGGCGCCGGACGCACGCGCATGGCTGGCCGAATTCGACTACGGTGAAGGTCGCGCGGCTGCGTCGCCTGCTCTCCGCGAACACTACACGGTCACCTACGAGCGCTACAAGGAATGGGCGGCGCGCATCACCTCAGCCTGAAGTAACGTCGGGCGGTCCCAGCTTGTCCAGTTGGTAGCCATCAGGATAGCTCCTGTGGTCGGCGCGCGTGAGCAAGAAGGGTTGGCGGCGCGGCGGTAGGAAACGCAATAACTTCGCCGCCAGCAGCAGCGATCCATGCACCGCCGGCTTCACCAACGGAAGCGCTTTGGGATAGCCGAAGGCGCGGCGCAGGGTCTCGTCGAGCAGGGCGTAGACCACCTGACGTACAAGCGGTCGTAGCGGCTTCGGATACCAACTCTGCATGACCTGCAGCGTGGCCTCGGCAACGCGACGGTTCGACGCTTCGTATCGAAAGCGCTCCCGTTCATAGTCTTGCTTGAATCCCTCGAATTCTTCAATCGTAGGCGGAATGTCCTTGATCGCCATGCGCGCGCCCACCTCGACCCAAAAGTGGTAATTGGCGAGATTTTCCTGGCGGCTCGGACGCCGCCAACTGAATCGCTGTGTCCAGTAAATCGGCTCGAAGACAAAAGTGGACAAGACGTAGAGCATATCGTCATTGGCGATGTCAAATTTGCCATGCATGCGGTTGATCATCTTGATCGCTTGCCGGCCGCGCGGGCTGTCATAGCCGTTCTCGACGATCTCGGCCAGCAGCAAGGCAGTGTCGTCAACGCGGCGCTGTCCGTGCCGTTTGAACTGTCCCGTTTTATCGAGCAATTGGCTGATGCTGGGCGCGCCATAGCTGCGGAACAAGGCGAATTCCAGCGACTTGCGGATCAGCCAGGGGTACTCGTAAGCGCCGACGAGCAAAACGATCTCCTGGCAATCCGCTTTGGGATCCAGCCGCAGGATGCGATCTCGGATGTCGAATCGTCTGGCCACAGCGATATGTTTCTCAGCTAGCCTCCGCCTCGTCCAGGCGCGCGCGCAGAACTTTTTCCAGCAATGCTACCGGCAACTCGCCGCCGGGTTTGATGTGCAGCGTGGTGCCGGAAGTCCAAATGCCAGCCGCTTTCAATTCCTCCTTCATCAGTATGGGAATAGCCTTGCTCATGGTATGAAAGCCGGTGTGCCGTTTGGCCGCCGACATGGCGACAAAATCTCTCTTGAGGCGGAAGATCGGGATCTGATAATTGACGCGCTCAGTGCATGCTGGCGCAACCCGCCTGATAATTTGGCGCAATTGCTCTAGCGCCTCGCGGAATCCATCTTCTTGAGCCGCCAAATAGGCGTCGACCTCCTGTGGCGCCTGGCGGGTCGGCTTGGGCTTACTCATTGCGGAAAGCTTGTTCCAGCGTGGCGATCTCCAGCTTGTCCA
The DNA here is from genome assembly GCA_026708115.1 of Chloroflexota bacterium. Taxonomy (GTDB): domain Bacteria; phylum Chloroflexota; class Anaerolineae; order Aggregatilineales; family Phototrophicaceae; genus UBA6055. Next base: position 53,823 of record JAPOVL010000048.1, on the reverse strand, counting down.
TTGGCATGAAGGCGGCGACAACGCGCTCAACGGCGGCGGCATCGTCGCTTTTCATCATCTCCAATAAGCGCCGCGGCGTGATCTGCCAAGAGACGCCGAAGCGGTCGGTCAGCCAGCCGCAGCGGCTGGGCGCGCCGCCGCCAGAAATCAAGCCCTCCCACAGCCGGTCGACTTCTTCCTGGTCCTCACAGAGAACCCTCAGCGATATCGCCGCGCTGTGCTCACAGAAGGAATTGCCGTTGATGATGGTGAAGGCCTGCCCGGCCAGCTCAAAGTCGGCGCTAATGATATCGCCCGGGGTGCCCATACCGCCTTCGCCATAGCGCTGAATGTGGGTGACACGAGAATCGGGCAAAAGCGAGGTGTATAGCTCGAGCGCCTCTTCGACGCGACCATCAAACCAGAGATTGGTGACGATCTTCTGCATGGCTTAGTCCTCCGTTTTGATTTCAACTGCGTACGATTTCATCAACTTGATCTTCTTGCCGGCTGCGGACGCGAATTGGCAAACATCACAGAAGGCGACTGATCCGCCCTGCTCCATCGTGATGACGCCATTGACCGCGCCCTCGCGCCCCTGGGTGATGATGGAATGGATGACCAATTCGCTCGCAAGCACGTTTTGCATCTTTTCCAGCGCCTCACGCACGGCTGCTTTGCCGCGCAGGTCAGCCTCGCCGATAATCCGCCAGCGGATATCCTCCGTGAATTTGTCGAGGATGCCTTCGACATCGGCGCGGGCGAATGCGATGTTCAGGTCCCGCAACAGCAACTTTTTTGGCGCATTGCCGCAATCGGCATTGACACTGACCTTGAGCATGGCCTTATCGTTTGAAATGAGTTTAGTCTTGCAGATTCGCCGGACCGAAACCAAAGGGCAACAGATCCGCCAGTATCACTCGCTGATGCACCGCGCCTTCGAGATCGGCCATGATAACGAGCATCTCGGGCGAGAATTCGTAGAGCAATTGCCGGCAAACGCCACAGGGCGATCCGCCATCTCGGGTAACAACGGCAACCGTCGAAAACCGGCGCTGACCCTCGCTGATGGCTTTGACCAGCGCGGTCCGTTCCGCGCAAATGGTCGGCGTATAACTGGCGCTTTCTACGTTGCAGCCCGTGTAGACATCGCCGTCGAGCGTCAAAAGCGCCGCGCCGACGCGATAGCTGCTGTAAGGGATGTACGCCATTTCGCTGGCAGCAATAGCCGCATTTATCAGTTCAGCTTCGGCTGGATGAGACATAAGGACTTAGAGACTCCGTGTTCTGTTTAGGTAAACCGAAGTGCTCATGCGGCCAGCAGGCGCCTATTTTGCATGAGCGCGGGAAATCTTTTCACTGCCGCCGAGCGGCTCCGCCGGCGCGGTCGCCACGTCAGGCGCTTCGGATGCAATCTTACGCACGGCGACCTTGCGGATGCGGTGACCGTCGATGGATTTGATTGTCATGCTCAAAACGTCGGTAGCGATGGTCTCGTCTGCCTCGGGCACACGACCCAAATGCAAATAGATATATCCGCCCAGCGTGTCAGTAACGTTGGTATCGATCGAACAGTCGAGCAGGCTGTTGAGGTCATCGAGGTCCATGCTGCCGTCGATCAGCCAGGAGCCATCGCCCAGCGCCACAAATTCTTCTTCTTCATCAACATCGTATTCGTCGCGGATATCGCCGATGATCTCCTCGATCAGGTTCTCAATGGTGATCAAGCCCGAGGTGCCGCCGTATTCGTCCACCACCAACGCCAGGTGGATGTTCTCCGACTGCATTTCCTTCAACAGGGCATCGGCGCGTTTGCTTTCCGGCACAAACCAGGCGGGACGGATCAATTCCCCGATCGAACTGCTGGCCAAGTCGTCTCGCTTCTCCAGCAAAATCAAGATGTCCTTGGCGATGAGCAAACCGATCACGTTGTCAATGCTGTCTTCATAGACGGGCAAGCGCGAAAAACCTGAATCGACAAATGCGGAAAGCGCCTCCATCATCGAGTCCTTGACCTCGAGCGCAACGATATCAATCCGCGGCGTCATCAGTTCCCGCGCGTTGCTGTTGCCCAACTGCAGGACGGAATAAATCATGTCCCGCTCTTCTTCTTCAATAGTGCCCCCGCTGTGCCCGGCGCTCACGAGAGTTAGAATCTCTTCTTCCGTAACCAGGTTTACCAGAGGCTCGCCGCCGAATAAACGCGAGATCAAACGGCTCAGAAAGAGCACCAGGGCGGACAAGGGCGACATGATCATCACCAGCGCGCGCATGGGCGTGACGGCGAGACGATACAAGTTCTCGGCGTAGGTCGAGCCCAGCGCATCCGGCACCAGATCGCCCAGGATCAGCGTCGCCGTGGCTCCCAGTATGACCGTAACCAGCGCTACCGCGAACCGAGCGGCGAGATCGCCATCAGTTATTGAATCATTAACCAGCAGCACCAGAACCGTTGCGATGGCGAAACGCGTCAGGATATGCGCCAGGCTGACCGTCATGCCGAGGCGCAAGGTCTCCTCCGTCAGCGCCAGAACCTGCGCCGCGCCGCTGTCGCCGTCCTCCGCCCGTTCGCGCAGTCCGGCGCGCGATACGTTCTGCAGCGCGGCACTTAACAAACTGACCAGCGCATGGATGCAGATCAGGACAAAAAGCGTTGCCACAAGCCAGGTCATGACTGCCCTTCCCCGGACTTGCTTACGGTAAAACAACAAACTGCCGGACACGTCGACGCATGATCGGCTGAAACAAGATTTTCTATGTGCGTGGGACTCCCAGAGGGAGGCTCGGCTGTGTCGTCCACTGGATTTTCAAAACTCGGCTGACAGAGTGAAATTACTATACCACAGCCAATTCGGCAAATGCAAGTGGTCGCGCGACCGCGCTAAAATGCGCTGCGATCCCAATTATAACGCGCTCTCCAGCCCAACAGACGTTCGGCCTTGCGCGGGTCGACTGGGCTGGCCCGGCCCTTGAGTTCGCTGGCGACCGGGTAGCCGCCGGGGAAGTGCCGCGCCAGCAGCGCTCTTGTATCTTCCTCACGGTAGGTTGACGGAGCGCAGATATTGAAGGCTTCGTGCCCGGGCACGCTATACGCCATGGCCAGCCGACAGGCGCTCGCGGCATCGCGCACATCGACGAAAGTCCAAAAGGCCCCGTAGCGCTCGTCATCGCGGGTTGGCCCGCTGCGCGCCGCCTGTAGCCAGCCCTGCGCCTCGTCATCAATAACCGTGGTGAAACGCAAGCTGGCCAGCGACATATCCGGCAAGCGGCGCAAATATCCTTCTGCCAGGGTCTCCCCGATCATCTTTGACAAACCATAACAATCTTGAGAGAGGGTGGGATGCGATTCGTCGATTGGCAAGTAGACCGGGTTGAAATGGCGAAAGCGAAAAGCGTATCCCAGGGCGGAAATGCTGCTCGCCAGCACCACATGCTTGATATCGAGTATGGCGGCCGCTTCCAGCACGTTAAAGGTGGATATGACGTTATTGCGGAAGACAACATCGGCGGTGTGCGCTATCGGCGACGGAATGGCGGCCAGGTGAATCACGGCGTCATGGTCCCGCATGACACCTATTACCTGACCCAGATCTTCAAAGTCGACCAACTGGGTATCCCAGCGCTGTTTGCGCTCTTTGTCAGCCGGGGTGACATCATAGCCATGATCGATGAGCTCCTCCACCGTCACGCGGCCGATCTTGCCGTCCGCGCCGCTGACGAGTACCTTTCTAATGGTCATGTGACTGTTCCTTTCCCGGTAGCAAGCCCTTTCTAAAGCAAATGCGCTACACTATAGACGAAATTCAAGTTTTGTAAAACGCGGGGAGGATGAACAGTGACAGAAGTGATGCGCGTGGCATTGGGACAGCATCCGGTGGCCACGCACGAGTATCTAACCTTCGCCAAACAGCTCGGCGTCGGGGGCGTTCAACTCAATATGATCGGCAAGGAGATCGATCTGATCGGCGAAGTGACTGATTTGCCACCGGATAGGGGCTTCCTAGATGCGAGCTATTTGCAGCGGCTCAAGCAGAAGGTTAATGATTACGGCTTGGCGCTGGAAGCGATTGAAAATGTGCCGCGCCATTTTTATATCGACGCCATGCTCGCTGGACCGCGCCGCGACGCGCAGATTGAGAATTACCAGCGAACAGTGCGCAATATGGGCGAGGCGGGCATCCCCATCCTGGGCTTGAACTGGATGCCGAACCTGGTTTGGCGCACGCCGATGGCGGTCGGGCGCGGCGGCGTAATCGTAACCGCTTTCGACATGGATCGGGCGCTGGCTGGCGAGGTGATAGTCGGCATCACCGAGGTGGCCGAAGCCGAAGACAGAACATACAGCGAAGACGAAATCTTTGACAATTACGTCTATTTCATGAAGCGCGTGCTGCCCGTGGCAGAGGAAGCGGGCGTCAAAATCGCCCTGCATCCCGACGATCCGCCGGTAGAATCGCTGGGCGGGATCGCGCGAGTCTTTTACAAGCCGGAAAATTTCAAGCGTGCCCTGGAGGCAGTCCCGAGCCCCAACCACGGCCTCGACTTTTGCATGGGCTGCTTTTCCGAGATGGTCTATGCCGACAAGAGCAACAACGAAGGCGTCCTTGAAGCCATCCGCTATTTTGGCGAGCGCGGCAAAATCTTCTATGTGCACTTCCGCGATGTACAGGGCTGCGTGCCCAGCTTCCAGGAGTGCTTCCCGGGCGAGGGCAATGTCGATGTGGTGGCTGCGATCAAGACCCTTAAAGAGGTTGGCTTTACCGGCTTCATCATCGACGATCACGTGCCGGAGATGATCGACGACAGCGATTGGCGGCACCGCGGTCACGCCTATTCAACCGGCTATATCATGGCGCTGGTCGAAGCGGTCAACAAGCTGGCCTAACCTGGGACGAGCTTAGACCGCTTTGCTAAGCGGGCGGCGCCCCTCCAGCAAAAGAATCGCCTCGTGCAGCAAGAAGGTGATCGCCATGACAACCACCAGGAATTGCGGCAGTATCTCCAATCCGAAGACTTCCGCCAAAGTGCCGGCTAACCACGGCAAAACCGCCATGCCCAGGCTGGCGCCGGTAAACTGAAAGCCGATGGCATTCGCGACGTGATGGTTACCGACGCGTCCCGGCGTGTCCGAGGCCATCAGCGGCGCAAAGGGCGCAATACAAAAACCGACCAAGGCTAATCCCATCAGCGTGCTGGCGTCGCTCATGCCTGACCAAAGCAAGGCGGCGCCACAGACAGCGCCCAAGCTGCTCAGGCGCAGGAACATGCCATTTCCGATCCGCGTGATGATGAACCCGACCACGAAGCGACTCACCGTCAGGCTTGCCCAATACATGCTGACCCAACTGCTGGCGACCTTGGGATCAATCAGCCGCGCGTCGATCAAGAAATTGTTGGAAAACTGTCCGGCCACCAGTTCCAGGCCCGTGGTCGTCATAAAAGTCAGGACCATCAGCCAGACAATAGGCATACGCGTGGTCTCTCGCAAAGTGGCATGAACCCGCTCGCCGCGCTTGTTCTTGGCTTCTCCCAAAGACCACTCTACGCGCGTCAGGATGAATCCGAGCAGAATGAGGCCGCGCATGGCTCCGAACAAGATATAGGCCCAGCGCCAAGCCAAGCCCAGGTCGATCACAATTGTCGTTATAACAAATGGACCGATTGTAGAACCAACGCCAAAGCTGCCATGCAGCCAATTCATCTGCCGGGCCGAAAAGTGAACCGCGGCATAGGCATTGATGCCCGCCGCCATGGCGCCCGATCCCAGGCCGCTGATGAGTGCCGCCAAGAGCACGATGATCCAGAGTGGCGCCGCCGCAAATACCAGCAAGCTCGCGCCCGTAATGCCAATGCCGGCGATCAAGACCCGGGCGATGCCGAAGCGATTGATCAATGGCCCGCTCGAGACGCTGGTCACAAGCCGTCCGACGGTCGCGACCGAGACCAAGACGCCCAAGGCGCTCAAGCTGAGGTCAAAATCGCTCTGCACATAGATCCATACTACGCCCAGCGCGCCAGCGTGCAGGCCGCCCATCGCGAACATGATGCAAGAAAGCAAGAATAATTTCGTAGTGCTCTTGGGCCCTGGCAGGCTCATACTCCCGTTTCTTCGCCCTATGAGGCGAGGCGCGCCACCTAAGTATTGAAGCCTTGGCGCATTTGGGGGAGTCTAACCGAGATTGCCGGCCAGCGCGACATGAGATTCCTGCGGCTTTCGCGCTGCGCTCACGCCTCCACTCGACGCCGCAACAAGTTCCACAGCCAGACCAATTCGTCCAGTCGCAAAACCCGCGCCACTAACAGAAATGTGCTCCCGTATAGCAGCGCGCCCACAGCCACCAGCAGCGCCTCGTGCGCGATGCTCGCCGAGCTAAAAGCTGCGCTTAAATGCGGCAAGGTCGCCAAGGCTGCCACTGCCATGATCACTGAGGCGAATGCCGTCTTGATTACCGTTACCGCCATCCGCTGCGAACCAAAGCCATCGAGTCGCCGCCAAAGTAGGAAACCAGAGATTGAAGCGTGGACAAAATGCTTGAGGCTATCGGCGATCATCAAACTGAACAAGCCAAAAGAATCGAAGAGAAGCAGGGCGGCGCCCATATAACAGACCAAGCTCACGACGCCGACCAGCGCTGGCGTCAGCGTATCCTTGCGGGCATAAAAGGCGTAAACCAGCAGCAAATCAACAGCGGCGAAGGGCAATCCGATCAGGTATAAGCGTAGCGCTTGCGCCGTGACCTGGGTATCAGCCGAGCCGAAGGCGCCATGCTCGAATAGCAAGGCAATGATCGGGATCGCCAGCACGAACAAACCCGTGGCGGCGGGCAAGATCAAAGTCGTGGTCAAGCGCAATCCCAGCCCCAAGGTATCCTGAAAGGCGCGCTGTCCGCCCTCGGTCATTTCGGAGGCTTGGCGCGCCAGCGTGGGCAAGATGGCGATGCTGATGGCCGTCGCCACCAAACCTTGCGGAAACTGAATGAGCGTCGTCGCCCATACCATGTAGGCGATACCGCCCGCGCCGGTTTGGTTAGCGATGTTGTAGCTAAAGGGCCGGATGATCAGTGTGTCCATGATCAGCGAAAACATCACCGGCGCATAGAGCAAGGCGATGCTGCGCAGCGCGGGATGACCCCAGCGGATACTCAAACGGAGTCGGCGCAATTGCAGCCCGGGTAACTGCAGGGCCATCTGGGCGATGGCGCCGATCAACCAGCCAAGCGCAACGACCATGATACCGCTCGCCGGCCGCGCCAACACAAAGGGACTCAGGCTGGCGATCCCGCCCAGGTTAGCTTGCAGCGCCATCGACGGCACAAGCGCCAATGTCACCAATACCGTGCAGGCGTTGAAGACGACGCCGGCAAACGCGGGCAACGTAAAAGAACGTAGTGCGAAAAGCGTCCCGCTGAAAACGGCGAACAAGCTCATGCAGATCAATGCCGGCGCAGTCATGCGCAGCATATCGGTGGCAAGCCCTATGGTGCCCGCATCGGCGTCGCTGGCGACAGCCATAACGATCTGCGGGGCGAAAATCTCGATCAGCAGCACCAGCAGCGCCAGCGCCACAGTCACCAGGCACATCAGGATCGAGACCACGCGCCACAATTCCTCTTTGCCGCGCGTGACGATGATTTCGCTTAGCACAGGAACGATGGCGCCGTTGATATGGCCGCCGATGAGCAGATCGTATATGGCGCGGGGCACAATAATCGCGACCTGAAAAGCATCCACCGCGCCGCTGGCGCCGAAGAGAAACGTGAGCATGGTTTCCCGCGCCAAACCAAGAACGCGGCTGAAAATATTGCCCAGCGCGAGGACGCCGCTAGCGCCCGCGACATTGGCGTTGGTGCGCTCTTGGTCCGCGGCGAGTTTTTCGCTGGAGGGGGGCGAGTCTTCAGCGCCGGGTGGTGACGGCTGCTCCGCTTTCATGACTTTGACTTTCGCCTGGCGCTTACGTTCGGACAACGCGCTTCAATATACACCGGCGGCGCGCTTATGCTCAATCGGCAAAGACAGCCTGTCCGCCCGTCTCAACACAAAACCGTAGCGGATTCGGCAAAGCATACTACAATCAATAGTGACCGAGGACGGACTGCCCAACATGGACGAACAAATTCAAGGCGCAATCGAACGCATCACCTATTACAACGAGGACAACGGCTACAGCGTTATCAAGATCACCCCGGACAAACGCTACGCCCGGGCGCAAGCGCGCGATGGAACCGTCACCGTCGTCGGGATTATGCCGGCCTTGCAAGAAGGCGAATCGGCACAGTTCAGCGGCGCCTGGGTCAATGATGATCGATATGGTTTCCAGTTCCGCGCCGAACAAACCATACCAATCGCGCCGCATACTGCGAAGGGTGTTATCAGTTATCTGAGCAGCGGCATCGTTAAGGGCATCGGACCGCGTACCGCCGAGAAGATCGTCAAACACTTCGGCCAGAAAACAGTCGAAATCCTCGACACGGATCCGCAACGCATTCATGAAGTGCCCGAACTCAAGACGAAACTGGCAGACAATCTCATCGATGCCTGGGCGAAAAACCGCAGCGCGCGCAACTTGCTGATCTATCTGCAAGGCTTGGGCATCAGCGCCAAAATCGCCCAACGCATCATCAACGAATACGGCCCGAACACGCGGCAAATCATCGAGCGCAATCCCTATCAACTGGCGGAGGATGTCTTCACAATCGGGTTTCGCAAAGCCGATCAGATCGCCAGGAACCTGGGCGTCGAAGTTGATGCCAAGTACCGTCTGCGAGCCGGCCTGCATCACACGCTAAACGAGTTGTCCCGCGAAGGCCATACCTACGCCCCGCAAGACGAGTTGATCGAGACCGCTTGTGCATTGCTCGGTATTGAAGACAAACAGGCCTTGAAGATCGCCCTCCAGGGACAAGTGACCGCCGGCAAGCTCATGGAAGACCGACTCCATGCCGCAACACGCGCCGAGCCGACCACCGCAATCTATTTGCCGCGCTTCTTCCGTGCCGAAACGGGGGCCGCCAGCCAGATGCGCGCCCTGGTCAGCGGCACGAGCATCATCATCAAGGATCATCGCAAAACTGATTGGACGCGCTTCTTGCGACAATTGAGCGCAAACAACGAAGTTGACTTGTCGCCGCAGCAACAAAGCGCGGTGCGCGCGGCGCTTTCTAGCAAAGTCAGCGTCTTGACCGGTGGACCCGGAACCGGCAAAACGACCACCCTGCAAATGCTCATCAGCGCGCTTAATGACGGCGACTACGCCTACAAGCTGGCATCGCCGACCGGGCGCGCCGCCAAGCGCCTTTCCGAAGCGACCGGCGTACCGGCGAGCACAATACATCGTCTTCTGGGCTTCTCGGCCGAGATTGGCGGCTTTGAACACGACGAAGACAACCCGCTGCCAGTCGATATGGTCGTCATAGACGAGGCCTCCATGCTGGACTTGCAACTGTTCCACAGCTTGCTGCGCGCCCTGCCGGCCAGCGCGCACCTGCTCCTCGTCGGCGATGTCGACCAGTTGCCGTCAGTTGGCGCGGGAAACGTTCTGAACGATGTCATCGAGAGCGGCATCGCATCGGTCACGCGCCTCGAGCAAATCTTCCGCCAAGACGATGACAGCCATATCGTCAGCAATGCGCACCGTATCAATGAAGGCTTGGAGCCATATACCGGCAACAACAGCAAAGACTTCTTCTTTTTCAACATCGCCGAACCGGACGCCGCAGCGAATATGCTGGTTGACATCGTCAAAACGCGCATTCCCCAACGCTGGGGATTCCATCCCGTGCGCGACATCCAGGTTATAGCGCCGATGTACCGTAGCCTGATCGGCGTCGATAACCTCAACAATCGCTTGCAGGGAGAATTGAATGACGACCTGCGCATGGCCAGCGTCAAATTGGGCGGGCGCGTCTTCCGCGTCGGCGACAAAGTCATGCAGACGCGCAATAACTACGAAAAAGATGTCTTCAACGGCGATATCGGCTTCATTGACAGCATCGACGATGATGACAACTCACTGGAAGTCGTCATGGATGGCAGCTATGTCGCATACGACTACAGCGAAACCGACGACCTGATGCACGCCTATTGCATCAGCACCCACCGTTCGCAAGGCTCGGAGTATCCGGCGGTGGTCATGCCAGTAGCTACGCAGCACTACATCATGCTGCAGCGCAACCTGCTCTACACGGCGATCACCCGCGCCAAGAAATTGGTCGTCCTGGTCGGCACGCGGCGGGCGCTGTCGATCGCGGTTAACAACAACAAAGTCGCGCAGCGCCACAGCGGTTTGCTAGAGCGCCTGCAAGGCTGACGCTCGATCGCAGAAGATAAACGCCAAGGCACAGGTTTAGATCAACTTAATCCGAACGCCTTCAGCCCGCTCGGGCTCAAAACTCGCGGACGGACCCCTCGCCTTGAAACTCACGCCGTAGGGCGCCGGACGATTCCCCGCCAGATGTGCCTGCAACGGACTTGACGAATCTCTCGGCGACAGATATTCCAGCACATGCGAACCCACCTCGAAGCGGATTCCCGACGCGCCCAACTCATCGTCCAAGAAAGTTTGCCCTTCTTGCCCCAACACGGCGCCCATGATAGCGGCGTATCGCCGCGCGTCTGCCGTAGCCAAGCCGAGGCAATGGATGCCGGTCACGCCGTTGGCGTGCGTCGTTTCGCTCGGCAGTCGCTGCGCGCGCGGCGTGACGTCCTCAATGATGAAAGGCATGAGACCCTGAAAAGCGCCGCCGACTTTGTTGTTGATCCACTTAACCTCGTAGCCGTCAGGACGCGCTCGCCCGCCTTCGGTCAGATCGCTCGCCTCGACGCCCTGCGCGCGAAAGGCCGCCAGATCGGCGCGGATATCGTCGGTCGCCATGCAAAAGTCGATCAAGCCTCCGCCGCGCCCGTGCAGCAGAGCCCACCAGGGATGCGCCGGGCTCTCTTCATAGAAGCCCAGCAACTCAATATACGAGCCGTCTTCAAAGCCGATCAGTGCATTATGTGATCCGTAAGGATGCGTCCCGCCTTCCACAACGCTGAAGCCGAGACGGCGATACCTTTCCATCGCGGAATCGAGCCTGCGCACCGCGATGACGATATGGTCGATGCCGAGGATCATAAGCGCTGCCCTTTCGCGGACGAATTGATCAGACGTAACCGTTGTCGACTTTGGTCACCAAAATCGGTTCATCGCCATTGATGATGACGGTGTGCTCGTATTGTGCCGAGACGCTGCCATCGACCGTGCGCAAGGTCCAGCCGTCGTCTTCGGTTTTGATACGACCGCGACCCGTATTGAAGAAGGGTTCCAGCGTGACCACCATGCCGTCTTTTAGCACATCGCGGTTGCGTCTGTTGTAGAAATTGGGAATAGAGGGCTTCTCATGAATATGGCGGCCGACGCCGTGCCCGCCCAATTGACGCAGAGTACGGTAGCCGTTTTTTCTGGCGTATCTCTCCACCGCCTTGCCGATGGCATTGGCGCGTTGCCCCGGGCGCGCCATCTCGATTGACATGTACAAGGCGCGGCGCGTGACGCGGCAAAGTCTGTCCAGCGCAGGGCGCGCCGGCGGCACAATGATAGTCGCGCCAGTATCGCCCCAGTAGTCTTCCAGCACGGCGGACACATCCACGTTGAGCAAGTCGCCTTCATGGATCAAGCGGTCCTTGCGCGGGACGCCATGCGCCGCTTCGTCATTGAGGCTTATGCAGGTGAATCCAGGGAAGCGATAGGCGCTGATCGGCGCCGAAGTTGCCCCGACGCTCTTGAGGAAGTCGCGCCCGATATCGTCGAGGTCGCGGGTGCTCATGCCGGCTTCCGCCCGGTCCAGCATCAGTTTGAGCGTCAAGCCGCAGATTTCTCCGATGCGTCGCATGCCGCGCAAGTCTTGTTCGGATTTGATCTGCATGTCACAACCCAACTCGAAAATGTCGGAAACTGCGCGATGACACCCTCTTTAATGAAAATGGCCGAATGCGAGGATAGATTAGCTTGAAGCAAAATTCAACTCGAGACTTGCTCGCCCAGGCGTCGCTCGGTCCCCGCTAGCAAGCGCTGCACATTGCCCCAGTGCCGAAGCAACAGCATGGCGCTGAGCGCAACCGCATAGACCAGCAGGATCGGTTTCTGGAATTCGGTGCCAACCAAGAGGATGAGCCAGACATTGGCGACAGCGAAACCGATCAAGACGCCCAGCGATACATAACGCGTGCGCGAAATAATAACGATGCCAATGGCCGCGGCAACCAGGCTCTGAAAAGGTTGGATCATCATCATAGCGCCAAATGCGGTCGCCGCGCCCTTGCCGCCCCGCACGATCAAACGCAACTTGCCCTCCTTGATCGACGCGGTCAGTATGGTCGCGAACAAGGACCAATTGTGCCCGACAACGACGCTGGTCGCGGAGATGGATGTCGCCACGCCGATCTGCTCCGGCAAGATGACATCTCGCGCCAGCCAGACGGCGAAGACGCCTTTGGAGACGTCAACCAACCCAGTGAAGATCGCCCAGCCTCTACCCACGGCCCGCGCGACATTGGTGCCACCCATATTGCCGCTGCCTACCTCGAAGATATTGACATTACGGGCCTTGCCAACGAAATAGGCGGTGGGGAAGGAGCCGATCAAATAGCTAGTGACGATACAGGCGATGACTTGTAGGGCGTTGTCGGCGTTAAACATGTCGCATACCTGACAAAACCAAGTTTCACCAATATCTTACGCCAAATGATCGGCAATTGCCAGCGCTAGTCCTCGTCGTCAAGTATCTGGCACCCTATCCAAATCGTACTGTACAGGACGTCTTGTCTGTCCCAAATCACACTGAATGCTTGCTCGTCAATCGTGACATTCACGGTGTATTGGCCGAGCGGAAAGGATTCGCCGACGATCCATTCAACACGATAGGTCCGTCCGTCATCAGCAGTATTGGTAGTTGTCGAATCCATTGGCCGAGGATCTCTCTCTTCCGGGAAAACGATTTCGACGGCAACTTGTGAGTGATCCTCACCGGCGATGATGACATTAAAATCCTCTTCGTAGTAGTCGCTTGTCACCAGGAAGCAATCAGTTCCTTCGAACTTGTGCGTCTCGCCATCAATAAGTCGGGTAATCGCTTGGCTATCGTCTCTCGAACCGTCCACGAGCTCTTCTTCTGCGCGCAGGCAGGTCAAGGCGACTGTTCGGTATGCCTCCGATTCCTCAGTCCGAAGCCACCAAAAGCGATACTGCTCGTCGTCGACGACTACCTCTATTGTATACCTGCCATAGGGAAAGCTATCGCCCTGAGCCCATTCCGTCCGCGAGGGCACGTCAATACCAGCCATATTCAGGGTATACCTGTGCGTGTGATCCATCTTCAGCGGTTCTTCTTCATCCGGCAGATAGACATCGATAGACATATCATCTTGGCGAAAACCACCATAGGTGACATTGAAATCGTCGGGGAAGCGATCGATGACCATAATGCTGCAATTAACCTCATCAAGGCGGTGCATCTTGTCGTTCACGAGTTCGGCGTCAAACCAGGGCTCATTGTCCAATTCGACGGCGGCTGCTAGCGCCGTATCCGCCTCCGATTCGGGCGCATCCTCGGCCTCCTCGGCAGCGTCAGTCACAACGATTGCGTCGTTGTCTGCATCGGTTTCCGACGGCGCTCCCAAGACAATCACCCTGTCGTCTTCTGGCAGGCAAAGGGCGAACAACATGACCAAAAAGTCCCCAAAACTGCGAACGAAATCGGCGTCTTTCATCATAAAGATTTCATCGCCATAATCGTCATAGAGCCTGTTTACAAGTTCGCAATTGTAGTTCATTTCTGTCTTTTCATCGTAATGCCAATCTTGTGCCAATCCCGGGGCCAACAAGACGAAGCATATTACAATCGCTAGACCGCGCCTCGACATAACGGTTCCTTTCAACCTTTAGCCATCTAATCACGGCTACTGTATCGATAAGGTTAATTGACCGCAGCAAGTGTCGCAACCCGCTAGCAATGCAGCCGTAGGGCAAACGTAGGAGAGAATTCTCGATCAGGTCGCGCTTTTGCTGCGGGTCTCTCGTCTTCATCAGTTCGCTAGTAGATTTGTGCAATTGTCGCTAGGATAGGGGTATAGATCGAATTTAAGAGTCTGTGACCGATAATGACGCCAAGACCTACCATCTCAATCGTCATGGGCGATCCAGCCGGCATCGGCCCCGAAATAATCGTCAAGCTGCTGTCTGACGAAAACTGGCACAAACGCTGCCGGCCCTTCATCATCGGCGACGCCCAGGTCATGCGCGACAACGCCGCCGCGTTGAATTTGCCGCTACGATTTCGCGCGATTGATGAACTCGCGGATGCTGAATTTGCGCCAGGATGCGTTGACGTGCTGTCGCCGCCCGGGTTCGAGTTGGGGCTCGTCCCGCCGCCGCAAGTTAACGCCAAATGCGGAGAGGCGGCCGGGACTTGCCTGCAATACGCCTACGAGCTAGCCGCGCAATCACGCGTGCAGGGCGTGATCATGGCGCCCATGAACAAGGAATCCTTTCGACTGGCGGGTTACAACTATTTCGATGAGCTCGACTTCCTGGGCGATATCACCGGCAGTCCCGAACCCTTTATCCTGGGCGCGGCTGGACCTGTCTGGGCAGTGGCGGTCACAGAGCATATCGCCTTTAAGGACATCGTATTTCATATCAAGCGCGAACGGATCCTGCGTTATATCGAGCACTTGCAGCATGTCTTGACAAAGCTGGGACAGGATCAGCCGCGGATCGCGGTAGCGGCATTGAATCCGCACGCCGGTGAAGGTGGCTTATTCGGTCACGAAGAAATTGACGAGATCGCGCCGGCTGTTCGCGACGCCATGCGCGCTGACATGAATGTCGCGGGACCGGTGCCAGCCGATATCGTCTTCAAGCGGGCGCTTGAGGGTGATTTCGATGGCGTCGTCTGCATGTATCACGATCAAATGAACATCGCGCGCAAGCTGCAAGCCCGCGGCGATATCGCCACACTATGGATGGGGCTGCCGGTCATCGGCGCGACGACTGCGCACGGCACCGCCTTTGACATCGCGGGCAAGGGCATAGCCGATCCAGGCAGCTTGCGGGCAGCGCTCAACCACGTGATCAAGTTGGCGCGTTAAGCCGCCTATAATCACGTGGCGCGCCGCGAAGGCTCAGGGGTTGTAACGCTGGATGCCGCCGACATTATCGCGACGGCGCAGGCGCGCCATGCGCGGCAGGATGTTCTCCATGATCTCGCCTTTGTCGAGCGTCAAGTGCTCCCGCTCCCGCATGATAATCCGCCCATCACAGATCACCGTGCGCACATCACCGGCGCGCGCGTTATAGACCAGGCTGGCAGTGACGCTGTTGAGCGGCAAATGATGCGTCCCGCTCAAATCCACCAGGATGATATCAGCCAGCTTGCCCTCGGCTAAATCTCCCAGTTCATCGCCTTGCCCGTAGACCTTGGCGCTTTCTTTGCTGGCGATAGTCAGCGCTTGCGGGATGCTAAGATTCTCCGCATCCCCTGTAAGCTGTTTCTGCCCCATGGCCGTCAGTCTCATCGCTTCCCAGAGATCAAGGGTGTTGTTGCTAACAGCGCCATCTGTGCCCAAGCCAATGGATATGCCCATCTTGCGCGCTTCCACCAGATTCGGCACGCCCATCGCCAGCTTGGCATAGGTCTTGGGACAATGGGCAATGCCCGTCGGCTGCGCGAGCTCGGCCAGGGTTTCCAGGTCGGCCGATGTCGCGCCGACGGCATGCGCCAATATAGTCGGCACGTTGAAGATGCCGCAGTGCTGCAAGACTTCGATCGGCGTTAGGCCGCGCTTTGCCAGGCTGGCTTGCGTCTGTTCGACCGTTTCCGCGACATGGATGTGAATGCCGCTGCCGATCCGCTCGGCTTGCCTGGCGCTGGCGGTCAGAAAGCCATCGTCGCAGGTATACGGGGCGTGCGGCGCGAGAATTGTGCGGATTCGTCCACCTGCCTGGTTCTGCCAGCGGGCCGCAAAAGCTGCCGTCTCTTCAATCTGCTCCATGCCGTTGCTGCCGAACATCGCTTGCCCCAAAAGGGCGCGCGTGCCGGCCCGCTCCACGGCGCGAGCGGCGTAGTCCATGTGCCAATAGTGATCACTGACCGCCGTGATTCCCGCTTCGATCATCTCCAGCAAGCCGAGTTGCATGCCCCAGAAGACCTCCTCTGCTTCGAGGTTGGCTTCCAGATGCCAGATATAGTCGTTGAACCAGCTTTCCAGGTTGACGTCCTCGCCCAGGCCGCGCCACAAGACCATCGGCACATGGGCATGCGCATTGATAAAACCGGGCATTGCCAAATGCCCGTTCCCTTCAACCACATTCCGAGCATGCGAAGGATCAAGCCTGCCGCTGCGCTGAATGGCGCTTATCCGATTGCCGAAAACCAAAATATCCTGGCTCTGCACTACCGAAGCAACTTCGCCCTGAATTTGCAACACATCAACATTGCGTATCAGCAGATCAACCATCACCCTGCACCCTTGCGCAGACAGCCACGATTGTGGATTATAACAGACGTCCGCCACTCAATTTGCGCAACGCGATACATCAAGTGAAACTGATCCCCGCCCGCCCAACACCTGATAATGCCGATCATTTTGCGCAACTCGCGCAGATGGCTGGCGACAAAGTCTTCACAGATCTCTTCGGCGGCAGAGCGCATGCCGCGCTGAAATCCATGTACTTGCAGGCCGACAATCTTAACGGCCATACTCATACCACTTTCTTGCAAGAGGACTCTGCAATTGCCGGCATGCTCCACGCCTATTCGGCGACCGCCGCGCGCGACTATGCGCCGCGAACAAACTGGCTCTATTTGAAATATGCCCGGCTGCAGATCTTCCGCTTTCTGGCCGCCACCATCCTGTTGCGAGACATCCTGGGCTTTATTGGCGAGAACCTGCTGGAAGGGGATTATTACATTGCCTTTCTCGCTGTCTATCCACAGCGCCGCGGCCGCGGGCACAGCAAGACCCTGCTCAATCATGCCAGTCATCTTGCCAGGCAAGCGCGCTGCTCGCGTCTGGCGCTGGACGTCGACGAACACAACACGATAGCGCGCGCGGCCTATCAGCAAGCGGGCTTCGAGCAAATCAGCGCGTCAAAGGAAGTGCGTATTGAAAATGAACGCTGGCGCGTCCTGCGCCTGGCAAAGCCAGTAGGGCCAAGCTAGCGATAACCGTTTGGATCAAGCGAGGTGAAATAGTTCCGCACCACATCGCGCAAACCCAGCGGTACATAGTCGCTTTCCAAGGCGCGATTGGCCGAATTCTGATACTCGCTGAAGACAGTATCGTAGCTCACGCGCGATTCGCCCAGCGGGTTGTCATCAAAGTCGCCTTCGTTGAGCGTCTGATCGCCGGCATCGGTACGAAGGCGGATTTCCTCAGCGCCACCGCCGCTGATGCCCCTAGGGCTGTAGATCACTTCGTATTGGATTTCGCCTGTGCCCCTGGTGCGATTGTCGGTATCCGCGCCCTGGTCTTCCCCCGCGGCGCCTGCCAGGCTGCGGTTGCTCGGTTCGCCTTCGCCGGCGCCGGCGCCGGATGAGCGGCTGTCGCGGCTCACGCTCGCGTTCTCCCCCTCACCGGGACTGTTTCGATCGGACCGCTGTTCACCTTGATTGGCGCGCTGTTGGGCGGAATCCGACTGCTGGCTGCTTTCCTGGCCCGCTTGCTGCTGGCCCGATTCAGACAATTCGGATTGGCCCTGCCGCGGGTCGGTCATCTCTTGTTGTTGTTCCGCCTCTTGACGGCCGATTCCGTCGGCGGCTTCCTGCGCGCGCTCGCCCTGTTCCTGCAGCATGTTTTGCGCGTTTTGGTTCCCCTCTTGCTGCTGCTGCTCTTGCGACAGCTCTTGCTGCGCCTGTTCGAGGGATTCCTGCAAGTTTTCGCTTGCGCCTTCTTCCAGCGCTTCCGCCATCTCACGCAAGCGCTGCGACAATTCAGGATTCGTCTCGGCCAATTCATCCGCGGCATCTTGCAAGGCTTGCGCCAGCGCCTGCGCCTCTTCCGAGCTCATTTCTCCCGCCTGTTGCCCCATTTCCTCAAGCGCATTTGACAGGTCATCAAAACCCGTCGATGGCTGCCCCTCTTCGTTTGCAGCGGGCTCGTTGTCGGAGGGCGGGAAAAAATCTTTCAAGGCGGCAGCCGCTGCTTCCAGCGCGGATTGGTCCAAATCAATCGTTTCTTCGAGTTGGTTTTCGATCTCTTCAATCTCCGCGCCCAGTTGGCTCATTGCGGCGAAGGCTTCTTCCTCGCTGATATCCTCTTCTTCCAGGCGTTCCAGAGCAACCTCAAGCGCATCAAGTAACTCGCGCCGGTCGATATCGTCCAGGTCAGTGTCTTTGGCAACCGTCTCGATGATCTCGCGCACTTCTTCAATCGGCTCCTCCAAAGTGACTGAAGGCGCCGCGACGACCGGATACTGCCCGGTGACTAGAGGCAGCGCAATCACCAATAGCACCGCCAGAAGCAATATGCACATGAGAGTCAACTCGCGTGGCCGAAAGTCCAGCGGAATCGAGTCCCGCGCGTTGATCTGCCGCGCATGGACCAAGGCATCCGCGATCTGTCTCGATTCAATCTCCGGGTGAGTTCTCAAGCGGCCGGACATCAGCTCCAGGGCTGTGGATATGCGTTCTTGCAAACCGAACTCGATATCAAAATAGCGCGCGCGTTCCTGTGGGCTGCGGGGGAACATCGCCGTTTTGATCAGGTTTAGAAGAAAACCACCGGCAAACAGCGCGGCGGAAATCACTGCGAGTTGCTCGGCGCGCAAGCGGAAGTACAGATAACCAGCAACACCAACCACGAGACTGACAATGGCCGCTACGATCAAAGAGCGAGGCACAGTCCTTGAAAGGAGCCTCAACTCGTAGCGGTTTTCCCAGCGCGCCAGGATCAGATCGAGTTCAGCGGCTTTGTTTTTATGCGGCGACAGGAAGGCCATGATAAATCCGTTACTGATGTGCATTGTCAGATCTCAGTGTATCAGGGTCAGGAATGGAATTCCAGCTTACGCGCAGTTAAGCTTGCGCAAATGAAAACTGACAGTTATGTTGGCTGCTGTGCTAGACGGAGGTAGCGCATGCCAAATTGCTATGTCGTGACCGGCGCCGCCGGTTTCATCGGCTCGCATATTGCCGAGCGCCTGTTGCGCGACGGCCAAGGGGTACACGTCGTCGACAACTTGCTGACTGGCAAGCAAGCGCATCTCGACTATTTGAAGTCCCTCAACGGCGACTTGTCAATCACTATCGGCAGCATTATCGACCTTGATACGCTGAACAAACTATTCCGTGGTGTAGACTATGTGATCCACCAAGCGGCATTGCCATCGGTACCGCGCAGCATCGCCGATCCGCTGGAAACGAACGCGCACTGCGTCGACGGCACGCTTAAGGTCCTGATCGCAGCCCGAGACGCGGATGTCAAGCGTGTGGTCTATGCCGCTTCCTCGTCCGCATACGGCGATCAACCAAGCGCGTCTAAAAACGAGGGCATGTCCCCAGCGCCGATCTCTCCCTACGGAGCCGCCAAACTAACCGGCGAGTTCTATGCCAGGGCCTTCTATCACAGTTACGGCCTGGAAACGGTCTCTTTGAGATTCTTCAATGTTTTTGGTCCCCGCCAAAACCCCGATTCCACTTACGCGGCTGCCATTCCCAAGTTCATTAAGCTGATGCTGAATGGCGAACGGCCGCCCGTATATGGCGACGGGACGCAAAGCCGCGACTTCACCTACATCGACAATGTCGTGCACGGGGTGCTGCTGGCATGCGCGGCAGTCGATGCCGGGGGTGAAGTCATCAACCTGGCCAGCGGCGGACGGGTTCTTCTCAACGAGCTGGTCGCTAAACTGAACACCCAATTGGGTACTGATCTGCCTGCGCTCTACATTCCGGAACGGCCGGGCGATATCTTGCACTCGCGCGCCGATATCAACAAAGCGCGCGACCTGTTGGCTTATGAGCCTGTTGTAGGATTCGACGAGGGATTGAGCCGAACGGTTAACTGGTTCCGGGAGCAGAAGGGGCAAACGGAGAAGAATTCTGGTGCTGGGTAGCCTGTTTGTCCTGTAGCTGTCGAACACCTTGAACGATAAAGCGAAGAATATTAGATCATTCGCCAAATCAGCGCCTTGTCAACATCAAATTTTCACGATGACTTTCTGCATACCTTTTTGTGCTAAGGTGTCTCGACATACTTGCATTCGGCGAAGCCCCCGCTTGCAAAGAAACTTTCCAGGCACGCGCTCAGTAGCGCGCCGATCTTTTGATGTCCGGCGTTGTTCCAATGATAATCTGAAGTCGCCGAGTAATCGCTCGCGTCAAGTGAATCAATCGGATCGAGATATGCTATCCGCAGTTCTCGCATCAACTGAACAGTAGTCTGATAGCGCTCGCTCACATTGTCCAGGTTATCCTCGTGGGGAACCAACAACACGAGCAAGGCGGTGCCCCGCTCTGCAGCAGCGACGCGCAATTGGCGCAGGTAGTCGCGGGTTAGATTTACCTTGCGCTCAAAGCGCGCATCCTCAAATATGGCGGCGCCTAATGCATCCATCAAACGTAAAACAAGCGACCCCAAGCGCGTCATTCCGACGATGCGCTTCACTTCGCTCGCTGGCGGATCCACGTCGTGCTGACGATAATAAAGATCAGACTGAAGATCCAGCTTGATAACATTGCCCCAGACATCAACCCGGTACTGCTTAATCATAAGCATCCCGTTCGTCTCCAAGTTCACAGCCTCCAAGTAGCTGTCGATTGGCGTGACATTGTCATCGAAGTCATTCATGTAAAAGCCAAGTATCGCGATTTGAGGTCGGAGCAGTGGCGCAAAAGATGCAAAAGATGCCAAGGCATGATTAGTCCCAGTACCGCCAATGGCGGTGTTCCAGACGACGCTATCCGGCAACTTTGCTTCAACGGTTTCGACGTAGGACTTGCCGATCTCGGCGTTGTAACCGGCTGTGAATGAATCCCCCAGCATCAATATTCGCATGCTATCGTCCCCGTCGTCTACGGCGACAAAGTCCCCGGAATCCTGGTATCCTTGGCGATTGACGACGCAGCGGCGTCCAGAAAATACACCGGCATCGCAGGCCTTAACCAACTCATCGTAAACGTAGCGACAGCCAGTTTCATCGCAGCGCCACCAAGGTACAGGCTCTATCCATTTTTGAGGAATCTCTGTCGGGTAATAGGTCCCCATGCCCATAGCAACGAGGACAAACTCGAGAACAACAAGCGTGACTAACGTGATTAATATAACCGCCGTCCAATGTCGGACGACCTTCCGGAAAAACCGTCGCCGCCAATCTTCGCGACGCATGGCAAACGCGACTAAAGATAAAGTTAACCCGGCAAGCACCATGAGGAGCTGCGGTAGATTGAAACCCGGACTGGTGTAGGGGAAGAAAAAATCGAGCCCGATGCCGACAATTGCGACCACGATCCCTATCCCAGCCAACAAGCTAAATGCCGCTCTTAGAATAGCGGCGCGCCACGAGAATTCAACTGGGTCCAAGACTTGATTATCAGCCATGTTCCATAAACTGCAAGTTGCTGATTTGCCCTCGTGAAATGCCCGCTTCTGACTCAACGCGGCCTTTTATCGTCTGCCTTGCGCCCCACTTCGCATAGTTTACAGCAAGAGTCCCAATATCAAAGCCAGCAGATTCGGCATACAAAACTAAATTATATTGAAATGCAGTCACAACGAGATACCTTCTGGAAAATTCGGGCGCTCAGCAATACCGAAAGCACGTTAGGGCATTGAGATAACTGCCGACATATATCACTTTAGGGATGGTGCAGAAGTTGCGCTAACCGAGAGCTCTACTGTCGTTGTAGCCACAATCTTGCCAGTTGCGGCAACATGCCCGAGTCCGAGTTGCCAAATACTATCTCAAGCTAGGGTGAGCCGACGTGCTCACAATCTGACAAGTCTCCACCTGCAAAATAGACCTCCAGGCAGGCGCTCACCATTGCGCCCACCTTTTGATGCCCGGCATTGTTCCAGTGATTGTCCGGGGCCGGCGCATAATCTTCAGCGCCAAGCGCATCTATCGGATCTATATAAGCAATCTCAAGTTCTCGCATCAATTGAATGGCTACTCGGTATCGTTCGCTGTCGCTGTCGACATTCTCGGCTTTTGGAACCAGCACAACGAGTAGCGCGCTACGATGATCGGCAGCGCGGTCACGTAACTTTTGCAGATACTCGCGTGTAATCTCCACTTTGCGGTTGAATCGCGCATCGTCGAAGAAAACTGCACCCAGTGTATCCAACATTCGGAGAACGAGCGTTCCCAAGCGAGTCATTCCAACCAGGCGCTCGAATTCGTTCGCTGGCGGATCAACATCGCGTTTTCGATAATAGAGATCGGACTGATGATCCAGCTTGATCACGTTACCCCAAAGATCAATCCGGTATTGCCTGAGCCGTAGCAAGGCGTTAGTTTCTATGTTCTTCGCAACAAGATAACTATCTATCGGCGTGGCGTTATCGTCAAAATCGTTCATGACAAAGCCCAGTACTGAAATATGTGGTTTTAGCATTGCCGCATACGTCTCAAACGAAGCCAAGGCATGATTGGTACCCGTTGCCGATATTGCTGTGTTCCAAACAAGGCTATCCGGGAAGTTTGTTTCAACGATTTCGACATAGGATTTGCCCATATCGGCGCTGTGTCCAACGGTGAACGAATCCCCCAGCATCAATATGCGCATTCTTGCATCGCCGTCGTCTATGGCAACAAAGTCCTCTGTATCGAGGCGCCCTTGTCGATTCACGATACAACCCCTGATTGCATAATTTCCTTCGTTGCAGAGGTCTGGCAACTTGTCATATACGTAATGGCAGCCGCTGTTGTCGCAGGTATACCAAGGTACGGGCTCGAGCCATTTTTCCGGAATCTCCGTCGGGTAGTAGGTCCCGATACCCAAGGCAAGGAGCAGGAATTCCAGCATAACCAGCGTGATCAAAATGATGAACGATACCTTCAGTAATTCCTTTCTTATCATGAGGAAAACACGGCGCCTTAACTTTCGCCCGCGCATCGCCAATGACGCCAACGACAAGATCAAACCGCAAACAACCAGCAAGAACTGAGCAATGTTGAATCCTGCGCTCGAGCCGAGAAAAAGATGATCAAACCCGAAGCCAATCGCTACGACCAATAAGCCCAAACCAACAAGCAGCAGAGCCGCGACGTTGACACATGTGGATAGTCGTGGCGAATCGTTAGCCATTGAATGCATTCCAAGTCGATGTGCGCACGATCACACTGTTCTTCCGATAACTGCGCTTCCAAATGACCAGGAATCGGGAGAATACAACCGGTTCAACGCGACTGGCTGCAAAGCTCGGTCTTGACTTCCAACCAAAGAGTCTGAGTTAGGGAACAAATCAGGCGATGCCTCCGCGCCCGTGCAATGCGTCGACAATCGAGCTCGCACATAGAGCTAATGAAATCTCATAACAAATAATATGTAGTATACATTACATCAGCGAAAATGTAAGATTGGGAAGGCAAGCAATCACATGGCTGTAACACTTCAAGCAGCTGCGAACATTGAGTGGTGACTTCAAAAGGCGGATCGGCGTCTTCTGTAATCTGATCAGACGTTGGCAAATGTATCTTTTTCGGCTGCAACACTTTCTACAGTTCTCGCCATGCGATCCTTAACCCAAGATACATTCGATTGAGTAGAGGGCGACTTGATGGACTTTGTTGTAGATCACGACGTGCGACCGAGCCCCGTCACTGTCGCATAAACGCGAAAGGCCATGATTGATCATAATGGCTCACTGAACTCCCCCGTGAGGCGGCGGACCGAAGGAGCACAGACCCGGGATGGGGTAGAGTTTCCACAGAATCTTGGCGAGTCGCCTCTTCCGGCTGTAAGCTGCTTGCCGATCTCTCTTTCAACCGAATTCAATATAGTTGTGGATCCCGCAGCCGCATATTTGGTAAATGAAATCGACTTCGCTATAATTCCGGCATGATGCTACATCGGCCGGAGGGACGGCATGTATACTGATATCGACAGCGAAGCATACCGGGAACAGTTCGGCAACCAGGATAACGACGAGTACCAGTTGATTGACGTGCGCGAGGAAGAAGAATACGCCGCCGCGCGCATTCCCGGCACGATAAACATCCCCTTGAGTGAGTTTCCCGCGCGGATCGACGAAATCAGCGAGGACAGCCCGGTTCTCTTGGTTTGCAACACAGGTATTCGCTCGTCGCAGGCGGCGCTCTTCTTGGCGGGCATGGGCTACGAGGACCTGTACAACATAGAAGATGGCACCAAGGGCTGGATGAAAAAGGGCTACCCTGTCGAAGGCGAAGATGTTGATTGACCGACGCCGGCGTCGTCAGTTATTGATTCAACAACAGTAAGGAGATTATTGCGATGGTTTTACGCTCGATGGTAGGCGCAAGTGTCAAACGCAAGGAAGATCCCGGATTGATCACCGGTACGGGCAAATATGTAGACGATCTAAAATTGCCGGGTATGCATCATGTGGCCTTCGTGCGCAGCCCCTACGCCCATGCCAAGATCCTCGGCATTGACAGCTCGGCTGCGGCCGCGCGTGAAGCTGTAGTGGCTGTCGTGACGGGCGAAGACCTGCGCGATCAGTACGAACCCGTGCCGATGGCGGGCGGCGAGGAAGCGCTTGCCAATTACAGCCATCTAGCCTTGTCGGTCGATCATGTCCGTCATATTGGCGAGGCGGTTGCGGCAGTTATCGCGATCACGGCCGAAGTCGCGGAGGATGCAATCGACGACGTCATGGTAGAGTGGGAAGAATTGCCCGCCTCCGCGGATCTGCTTGGCGCCTACAGCGGCGAAAACGGACCCATATTCGAAAGCAGGAGCGACAACGTTCCCGATGTTGGAGAGAAGAAAACGGATGGCGTTGATGAAGTCTTCGCCAATGCGCCTCATGTGATTAGCCAGCGCATGTCCAGCCAAAGAGTGGCGGGCGTGCCGATGGAGGTGCGGGCGGTGGCCGCTGCGCCCGACGCTGTCACGGGCGGTATTACGCTCTGGTCAAGCACACAGATCCCGCACGGAGTGCGCTCTGCGCTGGCGACAACCTTGCGCCTGCCAGAGAATTCACTACGTGTCATTGCGCCCAATGTCGGCGGGGGCTTCGGCGTGAAGAACGCGCTTTATCCCGAAGAAATCGTCGTGGCAAAATTGGCGCAAACCTACAATATGCCGCTCAAATGGGCGGGCACACGCGTGGAACATTTCCTGACCACGACACAGGGACGGTCGCAGATAGCCGACGCATCGGTCGCCTTTGATGACGAGGGAAGAATCCTTGGTCTGCGCTTGCATGTGATCGCCGAGCTCGGTGTTTACCCGCCCTTCTACGATATCGCGCACTTGACCGGCCTGATGGCGACCGGCAATTATGATATTCAAGAGGTGGATTTCAAAGCCAGCAACGTCTTCACCAACACGATCGGCGTCGCTGCCTACCGTGGCGCAGGACGCCCGGAAGCCATCTATTACATGGAGCGCATGATCGAACTGGTCGCCGCCGAGTTGGGCATGGATCCCGCTGATGTACGGCGCAAGAATTACATCAAGCCAGAGCAATTCCCCTACAAAACGCCCACCGGTTCTACATACGATACCGGGAACTACCATGCCAATTTGGATACAGCGCTGGATACCGCCAACTACACCGCCTTGCGCCAGGAACAAGCGCAAAGACGCGCCGAGGATTCCGACACGCTCCTGGGGATCGGTATGGCGACTTATGTCGAGATGTGCGGTTTCGGTCCCTATGAAAGTGGGCAAGTGCGCGTCGAGCCCAGCGGCACGGTCACCGTATACACAGGCACATCGCCGCATGGGCAGGGTCTGCAAACGACTTTTGCGCAGATCGTCGCCGACGAAATTGGCGCGAATTACGAGGACATTATCGTACGACACGGCGACACCGGCTCTCAGCCGATGGGCGTTGGCACCTTCGGCAGCCGCAGCCTGGCAATCGGCGGTTCTTCAATCTTGCGCGCTTCTGAAAGGGTGCGAGACAAAGCGATCAAAATCGCGGCGCACGTTTTGGAAGCATCGCCTAGCGATATCGAGTTCGCCGACGGTGAGTATCGTGTCAAAGGGGTGCCGAGCCGTAGCTTGAGCCTGACCGATATCGCCAGCCGAGCCTATTCAGACCGCCTGCCAGACGATATTGATACCGGCCTCGAGGCGACCGATTTCTTTCGACCGGCCGATTTCATCTATCCGTTCGGCACACATATCGCTGTCGTCGAAATCGAACGCGACACCGGTATCATCAGTCTCCGCGAGTTCTATTCAATTGATGATTGCGGACCGCGCATTAGCCCCTTGCTAGTGGAGGGTCAGATTCACGGTGGCTTGGCGCAAGGCATTGGGCAAGCCCTTTTGGAAGAGGTAATCTTCGACGAATCCGGGCAGCTCCTGACTGGCACAATGATGGATTACGCCATGCCCCGCGCCGACGACTTTCCGCATTTCACCATTAACAAGACCGTGACGGAAACCACCTTGAATCCCCTGGGCGCGAAGGGCATCGGCGAAGCCGCGACCATTGGCTCGACGCCGGCCGTTGTCAACGCGGTCATGGACGCCCTCGCTCCCTACGGCATCCGCCATCTGGATATGCCGCTGACCTCGCGCAAGGTCTGGGAGGCGATACACCTAGGCTGACAACGGTTGCTGACTGCAAGGCAATTGCGCTCGCTTGATCTGTCTGTTTGGATAACTCGATTGGTTGACAAACAAAATAAGGGAGCCGATTTGTGAAAGCCAGGTTATTGGCGCTAATAACTGCAACATTTCTTCTTTGCAGCCCAGCATCGGCTCAGAACTATTCCGTTCGTTTAGCTGCCGCTACCAACCTGAGGGCGGCGGCTAGTCTCGAAGCCGACATTATCGAAGTTGCGCCATCAGGTACCATCCTGCAAGTCGTCGGCGAGACAGACCAATGGTTGAAGATCAACAGAAACGGCAACGAGGTCTGGATGGCGAATTGGATAAATTACTCCCGGGTTGAAAACAACCAACTGCCCGGTTTTGACGTCTATAATTGCTGTTTCCTTGATCGACAATGCGCAACCGACGAGGAATGGAACAGTGGCTTTCAAGCCTTCCAAAATAATCAATGCGATGTGCGGGGAGTGACCATACAGGGCTCGGACCCCTTTGTGATACGAATGAAAGAAGCGTTTGCCATGCTAAAGGACAGAGTGCCGGTCTGGTATGCCTACGCCACCGGTGGACTGGACAAAATCAGAGAAATTCCGGAGTCCGGTTCGCCCGGCGTATACGTGCAAAGAAGGACCTTTGATGAAACGCCCAGCCAGCACTTTTATGATGGACCCGGCGAAACCCCGATTATCTGGGTAGTCGGCGGGCTTGTTCACGAAGCTTGCCATGTATATTTGTATGAGGCTGGGCTTTTTGCCGCCAACGTAATTTCTGCTGAAGAGGAAGCCCTGTGCACACAGGTGCAGCTTGCTGTCGTTGACGCCGTCGATCCCACCGACCACTTTAACCGGTATTTGCAATCCTTAATCGATAATATCGACAATCCGGACTATCAGTGGTGGGACTAGCCCGCCCGCAAGCCGGATGCGTGAGACAGAATCTTGACTGGCTGAAAATGTCATCAAACTACGCCATCAAGCGCGACTTGGAAGAACTCGTCCAGATGAGCGACAAGCTCCACGAGTACATGCTCAGCGATGCCCTCTATATGCCGGTGAGCGGCGGCTTCTTCCGCGGCAGCAGTACGCCCCAGTTGACCACAGGCGCATTTCTCTTGCGGCGGCGGCGGCTTTCGCGGCTCCGGGAGTCCTTGGATGCGGGGCAGCGAGCGCTGCTGGATGCTACCCTGAAGCAACATGATGACATGCAGCGCGAATGGCGCTTGCATTATGAAAAGAAGCTGCAACAAGAAGTAAACTCGCGCTTGAAGATGATGGTCGCGTTTTTCCGCGAATGCAGCGAGAGCCCGCGCGACTGCGCCGCGGCCTATCCCGTGGAAGCCATGCGCCGCACCATTGTGCAAGAGATCTTGCTGGCGATGGATGAATTCGATTATGACAAAAGCGAACTCTTGCCCAAGGTACAGCATTGCGATGCCGGGTTGCGCCAATATCTTCGGCCGAGCGCGTTCATCTGGGCCCCACTACTAGAGCCGCTCTACCCCCGCGCCATATTCTGGTGGCTCTTTGCAAGACCGGAAGCTGGCTAGCAAGGGCGACGACCAGAACGATCCCGCAGAAACGCCCACGCGCCACGCCATACTTGCCGTCTCGTTACCAGTAAGTCATACTTACGGAATCACTCGAGTGCGCGAGAACGCTCAACATATCGACATAGAGGAGAACTTAAATGAAAAGCAAGCTGTTTTTTACAACGCTAGTATTGTTTTTCTTTTACAGTGCGATTTCAGCCCAGAGTTATGCTATCCGCGTCACCTTCAATACCAACCTGAGGGCAGACGCTAGCCTCCAGGCACGCATCGTCGCAACCGCGCCGGCAGGCACGATCCTCGATGTCGTCGGCGCGCTCAACCGCTGGCTGCGCGTCCACCGGGACGGCAGCGAAGTTTGGATGGCAAGCTGGGTCGGTCACACGCGCGTCGAGGCGACCGCCCCGACGCAGCCGCAGCCCGCGCGCGACATCGACAACTGCTGCTTCGTCGATCGGCAGTGCCATAGCGACCAGGAATGGTCAGACGGCTATTGGGCCTTCCAGAATGGCCATTGCGCCGCACCTGCACAGACCCAGCCCCAGATATCGACCGAGCCCACCATCACTGAGCAGGTCAATATGCCGGCAAACGTGGACAACTGCTGCCAGGTGAACAGGCAATGCCATAACGATGACGACTGGGCCCGCGGATTCTACGACTACCAGAATGGCCAATGCGCCGCGGAGGCACCCACAACCACGACCCCGCCCATCACCGGACCCATACCCGAAGATGTTGACAATTGCTGCTTCGTGAACTGGCAATGTCATAGCGAGCAGGATTACGTATCGGGCTACGAGCGCTTCAAATACAATCTTTGCCATGTGCCTTCGATAGAAGGCCGCATCAGACTCGACGGTTCTGGCGCTTTTCGCAGCCAGGTAAAGGACGCGCTGCATCTGTTGTTGGACAAAGCGCCCAAGTGGTATAACTTTGTTATCAGTGGGCTGCATGTCATCAGAGAACGTCCAGGACGCAGCGCGAGCGTGACGGCGCGGATCGGCGTGATGAAAGTCGACCCCAACCGTTATCCCGCCTACGATCTCGCAGCCATCATCGTGCATGAAGCCTGCCACGCGCATCGACATAAAGCCGGCTTGGACAGTGG
The DNA here is from genome assembly GCA_026708115.1 of Chloroflexota bacterium. Lineage (GTDB taxonomy): Bacteria > Chloroflexota > Anaerolineae > Aggregatilineales > Phototrophicaceae > UBA6055. The sequence goes on along the minus strand of JAPOVL010000048.1, from coordinate 24,437 downwards.
CGGCTACCAAGGCGAAAGGGATTGCACAACAAAAGAGGTTGAAGTGCTTCGCATCCTCGCTCCCGGCAGCCATCAATTGCAGCATGAAGAATGGCTGCTGGCAAACATGCACAAAACCAGCAACCAGTGGTGGCACGACTAGCAGCCCGGTCCGCTACCGGCGCTTTCATCTGGGCGCGCCAACCGGTAGCGCTCTTTCTGCGTGCGCAGTCCTTTGGCGGCTCTACGGGACGACATCCGCCATCGTGCATCGGCGGTGAGCGAGACAATCGCATCAAAGTTGGAGCGCCAGGGAAAACTTGCCTTTTCCCCGCTATGGCGTATATATTCGCATGATTCGTCAATTGCGAGTGATTAGGTCCTATACTTAAAAGGAGCGTCAGAGTGAAACAGAAACTCTTTGCCATCGTTACAGCCTTTTCCTTTCTTTGTGGGATGGCATCGGCACAGAGCTATTCCATCCGCGTCAGCTTCAACACCAATTTGAGAGCTTCCCCCAGCCTCCAGGCGGACATCATAGAAACCGCGCCGGCGGGCACGATCCTCAGTGTCGTAGGCGAGTTCAACCGCTGGCTGCACATTGACCGCAGCGGCAGCGAAGTCTGGATGGCAAGTTGGGTCGGTCACACGCGCGTTGAGGAGACCGCCCCGACGCAACCGCAGCCCGCGCGCGACATCGACAACTGCTGCTTCGTGGATCGGCAGTGCAATAGCGACCAGGAATGGACCGACGGCTACTGGGCTTTCCAAAACGGCCAATGCGCCGCGCCTGCGCAGACACAACCGCAAACCCAACCACAGGCATCGACGCAGCCCGTCGCTGCCAGCCCACCCGTTGGCGTGGACAACTGCTGCTTCGTCGATCGGCAGTGCAATAGCGACCAAGACTGGGACGACGGCTATTGGGCATTTCAAAATGGCCTGTGCGCCGCGCCCGGGCAAGTCCAAGGGAATGTCGATCAAAATGTCGATAAAACGGAAAACATGCGCAGGGCTTTGAGAATAGAGGGCTCAGAAAGATTCCTAAACGAGGTGAATTCCGCGCTGGACTTGCTCAAAGCTCGCGCGCCGCACTGGTATGCCTATACCGTTGCTGGCTACGACTGGATCTTGGAGGTTCCGGATCTAGTTTGGATCAGTCACCCTCCGGATGTATCGGTTTGGCTCTTCCCGCCCGACTTTGGCTATTATGGAAACACAATCGGCTTTGCCGGCGTCCTTGTGCATGAAGCTTGCCACCTGTATCAACGCCAAGCCTACCTGCAGTTGGGAGCGCCCCCTGACCTGCTTGCGATGGTAGAAGGGGTGGAGGCTGAAAGGGAGTGCTTTGCAAAAGAGATCGAAGCCGTCGAGGACATCGCTCCGAACTATTATGGACTGCCCTCTATGCGCAACACTCTGGCAAACATTGACAAGATAGAATACCAATGGTGGCACGGGGTTTTTGGTGACTGTGAAAGCGGCGAACCAGGATGGGAAGGATGGTGCGACTAGCGCCGCCACACGCCTACTCAGCGACTGATTGAGAATTGGGAGGTACAAGTAGAAGCAAATAAGTCCTGCGAAACTCGGGAAAAGAGACGGACTCTTGGGTCGCCCAACGAACGCTACAGGAAACAGCGGGCGAGCCAAGGCTCGTCCCTGCAATCAGCCTGCGATTTCGTTGCGCGACTTACTTGAATATACTTCTGTGCGCTCTACGTCCTCTGTGTTAAGCTTTATCTTGCAACCGAAATGGATACACCCCCGTCAAGAAGACTACCATTGAGATTGATGCGTTTTGCAGCATTGACTGCTTTGGCTTTTGTATGCGGGCTTGCGGCGGCACAGAATTATGCCATCCGCGTTGATTTCAACACCAATCTGCGCGGCGCGCCCAGCCTGGACGCGCCGGTGCTGACATCGGCGCCGGCGGGCACAATCCTCGATGTCATCGGCGCCGTCGATCGCTGGCTGCGCATCAACCGTCATGGCCGTGAAGTCTTCATGGCCAATTGGGTGAGTTACACTCGTGTTGAGGCAAGCGCCCCGACGCAAACGCTGACCCAAGCCAATATCGACAACTGCTGCTTCGTCGATCGGCAATGCGCTACCGATCAAGAGTGGACAGACGGCTATTGGGCGTTCCAGAATGACCAATGCGCCGCGCCCGTGCAGACACAGACCGAGACGCAGCCGACCGACAGCCATATATCGCAAGCTGACAACTGTTGTTACCTTCATTGGAGTTGTAGATCGGACGACGACTGGTTAGCGGGATCCCGCGCTTTCCGGTCAAATCAATGTCTGCATCCCGGTCTCGCAATAGAGGGAAGCGCAACCTTTGTCGCCAAGATAGAACGCGCTCTCGATATCCTGAAGCGGCGCGCGCCTGCCTGGTACGACTTTGCAATTCGCGGACTGGACAAGATCAAAGAGGTACCGGAGTCAGTCCACACCGGCGTTGACGTCCTTGGCAAGACATCTAACATTTCACCCATTCACACGGTAGACAGGCCCGGCGACCGTACAGCGGCCTGGCTGGCCGGCATCATCGTGCACGAGGCCTGTCACGTACATCAATTTGCTGCCGGACTGCCATACGCTCATCTGGCAGGGGAAAGGCCTTGCCTGGCAGTGCAGATTGAAGCGCTTGCGCTGATTTATCCCAACGCTCAAGATCCATTCGGACTTCGCGTCGTGCTGGAAAACATCGACAATCCGGCCTATCAGTGGTGGCTCGATTAGCGCCGCCGCCTACTATCGGGGCGCATGCGCCGAGCGCGGGTTTCAGAATGGCATCGCTTGTTGAGTTCCGGTGGCGATCATGTATAATCTGATTGACGCAAGGTCCGCGGGAGTTGCCACATGAAGACCTTTACCATTGATGAAGCGAAGAAAAACCTTGACACGGTACTGGAACACGCCAAGGGAGGCGGAACGGTGCTCATTGTCGGGGAAGACAACCAAGCATACGAACTTGTCGCTACCATAGTGCCTAAGAAAGGACCGCGGAAAGCCGGCAGCGCCAAAGGCAAAATCAAAATCACTGACGAGTTTTACGAGCCTTTGCCTGAGTTTAAACCCTACATGGAATGAACTATCTGTTAGATACATCTTCTTTCCTTTGGTTCGTTAACAACGACGTCAAGCTGAGCGCAGATGCTAAAGTACTCCTGGAAGATCCCGGAAGTGACATCCATCTGAGCCTGGCAAGCATCTGGGAACTTGCAATCAAAGCCAACCTCAGAAGAGGATTGGAGTTGCGTCGCCCTTTTCCAGTGTTTATTGACGAAGAACTACAAACAAATCGCTTCCGCCTCTTGAACATCAACATCTCCCATCTGAAGCGCATAGCCCTTCTCCCTCTCATACATAGAGACCCCTTTGATCGACTGCTCATAGCCCAGTCGCTTGCCGAAGATCTGCCGATAATCACAAATGATACAGTATTCGACGCTTACCAAGTTCAGCGCATCTGGTAGCCGCATCCATTCCAAATGAGCCTCTTCATCGTTTTCATAGTCGCTGCGGTGCTATTGGGAGCGGGCGCGATGCTCTCCCCCGCCTGGCGCAGCGCCCAGCCGCGCGTCGCGCTGGCAGCGACGCTCTGCCTGGCGCTGATCGTGGGCGGCGCCGTCTTTTACGCCGAAGCCTTCGCCTGGGACACGCTGGTCGTCGATTATCTGCTCTTCGCCCTGCTTTCGGGCGTGGTGCTCGGTGGCACACTGTCGACGGCACAGGCGCGCGCCGAAGCGCGGGGCGAACAACTGGCGGATCGCGATCAAGGCTGGCCCGGCCCCCAAGACCTAGCCTTTCTTGCCCTGGTGGCCATTGCGATCATCATCCCCCTGTTTCATCTGCCCGCGGCTTTGGGGGCGCAGGGCCAAATCGTCGGCTTCCACAGCTTGACAACACTGCACGGGGCGTCTTTTCGCTCGCTCGTCCCCTTCGCTCCGCACAGCCAGGTGATCGTCTCGCCCGGTTTTCACGCGCTTTCCGCCTATCTCAGCGAACAATTGAGCCAGCCGTTACCGCTGATTCAGTTGAGCCTGGCGGCTGTATCTCTATATCTGTTGGTCTGGCTTGCCTACGACTTTGGGGCAGAACTGCGCGACAAGCGTCTAGGGCGCGCCCTGGCAATTGCAACCCTTATGTCTGGCGGCATTCACCTCAGCTACCTTGACGGGCATTTTGCCGAGTTGCTGGCTCTGATCTTCCTGCAAGCCTTCCTGCTTTATGCGCTGCGCTTTCTGCGCGAATTCAACCTGGCCGATCTGATTGCCGGCGGCTTAATGATTGGCGCTGTATGCTATACTAGCTTTACCGTCAGCCTCATCGCGCTGCTGGGCTTTGCGCTCCTCTGCCTGCTCAGCTGGGCGCGCGTCGGCGCCGATTATTCTCGCAAGTCCCGCTGGGGATATACAGTCGGGTTCCCGCTCGTGGCGCTGCTCGGTATCTCGCCCTGGCTTTACAACAGTTTGGCGCTCATTTTCCCCATTTCGCCCTCGACCAACCCCGCCGACTTTGGCCTGTTGGCAGATATCGTCATCGGGAACGGCGTCGTGATCATTCCGCTGGCAATCTGGGGCATCACAATCGCCTTCCGCGACCGAGGACGACTTCGGTTGGTATCGCTGCTGATGCTGCTCTGGCTTGCGCTGATTCTCGAGTTTTCTCTGGTCGGATTGACTGGCAAGCTCTTGCCGCCGCTCGGCGCGCTCGTCAACGCGCCGAACCTGGCGCGGCACGGCACGATCTTGCCCCTCAGTTGGTTTGGTGGCTTGGCCTTGCTACATATCTGGGAAACAAAATTGCCCCAAAACCTGAAGCGCCGTCTGCGCGAGATGGCAAATCCGCTGATGGCCGCGACTGGGCTGCTGCTGCTCGCGCTTGGTCTCGCCTTCGAGCCGATAGTCACAACCCTGCGACCGCTATTGAACCTGCCCGAGCAAACCATGTCGCCCGACGATTACGCGGCCATGCTCTGGCTGCGCGATAACACGCCAGAAGACGCGCTTGTACTTTCAGCTGATGGCGAAGGCTGGCTGCCTGTCGTCGCCGAGCGCCGCGCGGTCGATTTTCGCGCCGTCGCGTATTTTGAGTGGGACGGCCTAGACGGGTTTGTAGACGAGCGTGATGTGGACTTTGTATTCCAGCCTTCTGCCGGCGCCGTTCTTCCCGATTTGCCCTTGAACCTGGTTTTCGAACACGGCGAAGCGCGGGTGTTTGAACACCTGCGAGGATAGAACTGACTGTACGACATACCACCATATAGATCAAAGGAGACTATGCAATGACCAAGAAAAAAGTCGTCGTCACCGGCGCCTGCGGCACCATCGCCGGCGTCCTGCTGCCTGCGCTGCGCGCGCGCTACGACCTGACCTTGCTCGACTCCCGCGATACTGACCGCAACGGCAACCCTGTGCCAGGCGCGCTCCTTGCCGACCTCATGGACAGGGATCGCGACAGCTATCGCCATCACTTCGCCGGGGCTGATGCAGTGGTGCACTGCGCCTACTATCGCGTGGGGGACCAAGGCGATGACGCTTATTTCTCGTCCGAACTGGCAAACCTGCAAATGACTTACAATGTCTATCAGGTCGCTTGGGAAGAACGCGTACGGCGCTTGGTAGCGGCCAGCACCAACCACGCCGCGGATTTCTACGAGGGATATGCGCTCGATGGCGAGACCCCGATGGTGACGCCGGACATGAACGCCTCTGACAACTGGTACGGTTGGGCCAAGATCGCCTTCGAACAGATCGGCCAAGTCTACGCCAGCGGCGTGACGCATGGCGGCCGCCCGCTTGAAAACGTGCAGATCCGCATCGGCGGACCGCGTGAGACAGATTTGGCCGATATCAACAAGGGCGACCTGCGCCGGATGCGCCGCGCGCTGGCGGTTTACATCAGTCAGCGCGATATGTCACAACTGTTCATCAAGAGCATCGAAACCGAAGATATTCGCGATCAATTCGCTGTGCCCTTTCAGATCTTTTACGGCATTAGCGCCAATTCGCATGCGATTTGGAGCATCGCCAATGCCCGGCGCGTCATCGGATATGCGCCGCAGGACAATTCCGAAGAGCGGTTTTTCGATCAAATTCAGGCCCACATGCAAAGCGCCGGTCTGTCATCCTGACGGTTCGCTGGACAATGCGCTCACGCCAGCAGCAAGCGCGGCACAGTTTCGCTGACATAGGGCTTCAAGGTATGTAGGGTCACCTCGACAGAGGCCAGCGCCTGATCAATATCGGCTTCTTGCGTCGGCGTGGAGATATTGAACATGCTCCGCGGGCTGCAATGCACGCCCCGGTTGAGCAATTCCAGATGAAACAACTGCGGTAGCTTGCCGAGATCCTCGTTAGCGCGCCGGACATCGCCCAAGCTGATCAAGTCCTCGTCCGTCCACTGGATCTGCTGCAGCGACCCGTAGCCATGGCAGCGCGCGCGCAAGCCCCTGGACTTGAAGATGCTGTTGATCCCAGCTTGCAGTCGGTCGCCCAGACGATTGATGCGGTCGATCGCCGCTTGATCGAGACGCTGCATAGCGGCCATGCCTGCAACCATCGTGATATTGTTGCCGTTGAAGGTGCCGCTATGCTGTATAACATCGCTGGCCCGGTCCGGATTAAACTGTTCCATGATCGCTCGTCGGCCCCCAAAGGCCCCGATCGGGAATCCGCCGCCGATGACCTTGGCCATAGCCGTCATATCCGGTTGGACGCCGTAGATTTCTTGCATGCCGCCGCTGCTCAGGCGCAAGGTCACCACCTCATCAAATAGCAGCAAGACATCGTATTGATCCGCCAACTCGCGCAGTCCGGGCAGGTATCCGGCCAAGGGCGGGATCATCCCGCCGGAATTGGCCATCGGCTCAACGATGATGGCGGCAATCCGCCGATGATGTTCCGCCAGCGCGCTTTCCATGGCGTCAAGATCGTTAAAGGGCACAACCAGGACCGTGTCCAGCACCGAGCCTGGCACCCCGCGCCCTTCGACGCGCGCTTCCAGACGCTTGCTGCGGTCGGGCTCGGCGCTGACGTTCACTTTGGCCAGGTCGTGCGCGCCGTGATAGCCGCCGTCGATCTTCACGATCACATCGCGTCCCGTGAATGCGCGGGCGGCGCGCATCATCATCATGGTCGCTTCTGTGCCCGAATTGGTGAAGCGCAGCATCTCCACGCTGGCAACGCGTTCGATCAGCAATTTGGCGAATTCAACTTGCGGCCTCGCAGCGGAGCCGAAGACTGTTCCATGCGTCAGCTGATCCGCCGCCTCTTCTACGATAGCCGGCGGCGCGTGACCGTGAACCAGAGAGGTATAGTTGTTGAGCAAATCCAGATATCGGTTGCCATCGCAATCGGTCAGCCAAGCGCCCTCGCCCTGCGCCATATAGGTCGGGTAAGGACCGTAATGCGTCGATATGCGGGTATCGCCGCCCGGCAACACGCGCCGCGCCAACTCATGTTGAGCTTGCGAATTTGGACTTCGACCCCGGTATCGAGCCAAAATATCATTTTCGACATCCGCCGCACTGCCGGTCTTGATCATCGTCCTATCCTCGCCGCTGATCTCCCATTCCCACGATGGTAAACGCTGGCAGGGACAAATGCAAAAGATCGCGCTCGATTACGACTTCCCACTTGGTCAATTGCTTTCCTCTGCTCTATAATCCGCGCGTTACTTTGGCGCGATTACGGGAGTTAGCATGCGACGTTTAATCTGGCAATCACTTACGGTCTTTCTGATCACAATCATTAGCGCAGCACAAACTGACAACTTAATGCTTGAATGGGATCCTGCCCACAACATCATCACCGGCTCGGTTGAACTGCGAGGCACGGCAAACGTCCCGGATCAGCAGTTCTTCTATGTGGAAGCGGCGCACTATGATCCAGCAACGCCAGAGACCGATCTATGGACACCAATCGTATTGCCGCCTATGGCAACGATCGTGGATGGCGAGATTGGCGCCTGGCATACAGCCGTCTTTCCCGACGGCCTGTATCAAGTGCGGCTGCATGCCACCAACAGCGCGCAGGAGAGCTTCTATTATGTTCTGGCGCCGATCGCCATCAACAACGATGGCCAAACGATGAACAGCGTACCGGTGCAAGTGATCGAAAATACCGCCATGGCGGAGACCGCGGAAGACACGCCCGCCGAAGACAAGAGCGCGAAAGCGCAAATGATTCCCGCGCCGCAAGTGGAAAACCGCTTGCCGATACCGGTCGGCGGGCACGTCCTGCACTTTGGCGACGCCGCGAAAGAAGCGATGAAGTCGGCGGGCATGACCTGGGTCAAATGGCAGATACCCTATTTTGAAGGCACGGACCTGACAGTAGCGCGCGACCGCATCAACTGGTCGCACGAAGCCGGATTCCTGGTCCTGCTGAGCATCACCGGCCACAAACATGAGCTGGCGGAGGGCGGCGACGCCTATCTCGACCAATATGCCGAATTCCTGGGCGGCGTAGCCGGCTTGGGCGCCGATGCCATCGAAGTCTGGAACGAGATGAATCTCGACCGCGAATGGCCTACCGGACAGATTGATCCGCGCCGTTACAAGGCCATGCTGGAAAAAGCCTATACCCAGATCAAAGCAGCCAATCCCGATACCATGGTAATCACTGGCGCTCTGGCCCCGACCGGGGCGGAAGGCGCTTTTGGACTGGCCTCGGTCTGGAATGATGATCGCTATTACTGGGGCATGGCCAACGCCGGCGTGGCCGAATTTGCCGATTGCATTGGCGCGCACTATAACGAAGGCATCTTGCCGCCGACCTCGCAAGGCGGCGACCCGCGCGACGAATATCCCACCAGGTACTTGCCCCTTATGCTGGGGCGGGTGGCATTTCCCTTCCGCAACTTCGACATACCCATGTGCATGACGGAAATGGGCTATCTCTCGCCCGAGGGTTATGGTCGCCTGCCCGACGCCTTCAATTGGGCGGCATACACATCCGTGCAAGAGCAAGCGCGATGGCTGGCGGATGCGATACGGATTTCCGCTAACTTCCAGCGGATGCCCGTCGAATTGATCATCGTCTGGAATATCGACTTTGAAAACTACGACGACGATCCGCAAGCCGGCTACGCGATTATCCGCCCCGACGGCAGTTGCCCGGCTTGCCAGACCATTGCGGCCTTGCAGCAGTAACGCCGCCCGAAGTCAGTGCGGCGATGGCCGCCAACTCTATCGTGACCGCGCCCGTGTCAAGAAGCCGCGGGCAATGTCAAACCAGCGGGCTTTTCTACGAGAGTGCCGCAAGGAGATCCAAGATCCGGTTGCGTCGCTCTCCCCTGTCTAGAACCGCACAGGTTCGCCGCTAGTCATAGCAAGTTTTGTACTCGCCCCACCACCATTGGCACTCGGGCCTGTGGATATTGGCGAGCACGCGCCGATTATTTTCAACCTCGGGGCTGTCAGGGGCGTATTCCAGTAGCGCGGCAAGCTCCGTTTCCACACAAGCGCGTTCCCCTTCCAGGCCACCGGACTGTAATCCCGCTTCATATCGGTAGACATGGCAAGCTTCGTGAATAAAGACCGTGCCCGTATAGAGTGTGTGTTCGTAAAAGTCGCGGCCTGGCGGAAGATCGTCGGCATAACTGAGATCAAAATGCCTGCCCCCGACATGTACGCCGATTATGCCCTGCGGGGTCTGTCTGATCCGGTCCAGTCCTCTGATCACGTATTGATACCATTTTGGTGACAGGCTTTGCAGCAAGTCCAGCGCCTGCTCCATCTGCAAGATAAAGCCGGGCGACCCTTCCAAAGCAATGCCGGGGTGTTTGCATTGGTTGGTCTGATAGGCCTGAAAGCCCTCGTGCCAGTCGTTGTCTGTGGCGCATTGCCAGCCGACGAAGCAGCAGTTGTCCACCGTCGCGGCATCGGCCCCGACGGGCTGCGTCGACGCTCGCGTCTGTGTCCGCGCCGGGGCGGCGCACTGGCCATTTTAGAACTCCCAATAGCCCTCCGTCCAATCCTGGTCGGTCTGGCATTGGCGATCGACAAAACAACAATTGTCGATGCTGGCGGCTGTCTGGGTCTGCGTCATCGCCGCGCCGTCCTCAACGCGGATGTAAGCGACCCAATCCGCCATCCAGACGTCATTGCCATTGCGGGTTAATCCGCAGCCAGCGGTTGTGGCTGCCCACCACATCGAGAGTCGCGCCAGCCGGCGCGGTTTCCGCGATCGCGCTCTCGAGGCTGTACGAAGCCCTCAGATTGGTGTTGTGGCTAACGCGAATCGAGTAAGGCTGCGCCAATGCGATACTATGAAACAGAATTACTGATACAAATGCGGCAATGAACTTCGCTCGCATAATCAAACGTCGGGGCAGAACATCTAAGTTTTTCATAGTACCGCAATCATATCAAAGTACTTACTTGTTCGTGACGGTCAAATGATAAGAATCCGCAGTCTTGAGTTTTCAATACGATCGAATGAAGTAAGCGAGTTCAGATGTGAGTCCGGTCGCGCTCCAGGCCAGCATGACACGACGATCCTAAGAGCTGGGACCATCTTGCGGGCACAGCGGTTGCAGCATCGTTTGTATTTTTGCTGTATTTCGCCAATAGTTCGTTATAAGATTAATAATCCGACAGACGAGAGAAATACGCGCGATGCGACGCTTTCTGCGATCCATGCTCCTGGGTTTGATCCTGGGCGGGCTGCTCGGCTTGTACCTGGGCTGGTTCCAGTTCCCGCGGGACACTTATCGCAGCGACATGACCGAACTGGCGCAATCCTTCCGCGACGATTATGCCGTTATGATCGCAGCCGGTTATGCCGCTGACAGCGATTTACAAGGCGCGCTTGATCGCCTGAGCCGCCTGCGAGTCGATGACGTGCCACGATACGTGCAGCGGCTAACGGATAGAGTGATCGCCTCTTCGGCGCGCGATATACGTGACATTCGTCTGTTGGTGGCGCTGGCGCGGGGCCTGGGACGGCTGACGCCGGCGATGGAGCCCTTCCTGGACCTGCGCGGAGGGGGGCGCTAGTGGGACGCAAATTGCCGCCGCCGGCCTGGATTCCTCCGCGGCCGCCACTACCGCAAAGGGAGCCTGAAGAACCGCGTCCGCAATCCTTATTTTCTTACGGGCTCTTTTCTTTGGCGCTGGTTGTCGGGCTGGTATTGGGTCTCAGCGTCAGTTGGGCCTTGGGTCCACTGCCGGAGCGCAATACCGAGCCCTTTCAGTTGGGGGAAGAAGATCGTAAACATTACATGATTGCGATCGCCCTGGAATATCAGCATAGTGGCGATCTGCACCGGGCTTTGGAAAAACTAGTCTCGCTCCGTCCACTTGGCGACCCTTTACAAGCGCTGGCTGATGCCGCCTGCGAGCTCGCCAGCAGCGATTACATAAACAATGAAAGCGGTGTCAAGGCTTTGCGTATGGCGGTGCGCATGTACACAACGCAGGGACGCAGCAGCTGTGCCGAGCCCTTGCTGCCAGCCGAAGATCTCCCTGAAAAACCGGCAGCGGCTTCCGACCCGGCAGCGGCTCCGCCTTCGCCGACGCCGCCCCCTACCAAGACGCCATCCAGACGCGCCAGCAGAGCGACCGCGACCTTGCGCGCGGTCGCCACCTCAGTCCCGCAGCGGACGTTCTCACCCTTGCCGGCCAGCACCTTCTGCGATACCGCCGATCGGGCGCTGATCGAAGTCAAGATCGTCGACTACCTGGGCCGTGGCATCCCGGGACAAAAAATCCGCGTGCGCTGGGGCGATGAGGAAAACGTCTTTCTCAGCGGGCTCAAACCGGAGCGCGGAACTGGCTATGCCGATTTCCAGATGGACGAAGGGATCAGCTATTCAATCGATATGCCGGGCGCATCGGATGCCCTGCGCGCCGATTTGATCACCGGGCGCTGCTATACCGAAAGCGGCCGCGAATCTTTGAAATCCTTCCGCGTCACCTTCCGCGCGGACAGCTAGGCCGCCGCCCGAGCTTGCTGCCTGTCTTGCAACCAGGCGCGCAGAATCCCGTAAACTGAATAGGCGAAACATTGGGACTCTTGATGAGGAAAGCAAATGGATGAAAAAGCATCACAGGTGGCGACCGGTGTTTTCTTTATCGGACTTGGACTCTTATTCCTGACGAGCTGGTGGTGGCCCGGCATCATGTTTGTTATGGCAGCGACCATCCTGGCGCGCGCCATGGCCGCGGGCGAACGCATCCTGGATGCCAGGGGCGCCTGGTGGCTGATCGGCATCGGGGTCATATTTGGCGTACCGGGCTTAATTGGCGATATTGCCGGATCCTTCTGGAAGGTCTTCCCCTCAATCCTGGTAGGCATTGGCTTGTTCATGATCTTTGGCGGCAAGTACCGGCCCTGCGTCAGCAAGGGGAAGCGCAAGAACGACGACGACATCCAACGCGTCTAGCGCCTGCGGCTGCCTCGCCAACATTGACAAGGACTGGGCTCTCGCTATACTTGTCGCTAGCAGGCGGGATGGTGGAATGGCAGACACGGGTGCCTTAAAAGCACCTGCCCGTAAGGGCGTGAGGGTTCGAGCCCCTCTCCCGCTACTCCCCTCAATGCTCCAATTGCAACTGATACAACCTGGCGTACTGGCCGCGCTTGGCGATCAGTTCGTCGTGCGTACCCTCTTCGCTGATGCAACCGTCCTTTAAGACGACGATGCGATCGGCATTGCGAATGGTGGACAGACGATGGGCGATAACAAGTGTACTTCGCTTATGCATCAGACGTTCCAGCGATTCGCGAACAGCGCGTTCGCTTGCGTTGTCGAGCGCGCTGGTCGCTTCGTCCAGGATAATCAGCGGCGGGTCTTTGAGGAAAACGCGCGCGATGCTCAAGCGTTGTCGCTGGCCAGCGGATAGTTTGATGCCGCGCTGGCCGATATGCGTCTGGTAGCCCTGCGGCAAAGCCATGATGAAATCGTGCGCGTTGGCTTTTTTGGCCGCGGATTCGACCTCGCCTTGAGAGGCCGCGCCATCCCCATAGCGGATGTTTTCGGCGACGCTGGCGGCAAAGAGATAGACGTCCTGCTGCACCACGCCAATATTTCGGCGCAGACATGACAAGCTGATCTTGCGGATGTCGATCCCATCCAGGCAGATGCGCCCGACATCTATATCATAGAAGCGCGGGATGAGCGCGCTGAGCGTCGTCTTGCCAACGCCGGAGACGCCCACCAGCGCCAGAAACTCGCCAACCCCGATGCGCAGCGACAAATTCTTCAGAACGTAGTCGATATCGGACTGATAGCGGAAGCTGACGTCCTGCAATTCCAGCGCTCCCGAGACGGGCCGCAACGCCAGCGCGTCGTCGGCATCGACGATGGCCGGCTGCAATTCCAACAGGTCCATGAAGCGGCGGAAACCGGTGCCGCCCTCTTGATACCAGCGGGCGAAATTGGTCAGCCGCTGGATTGGCTCGATCAAAATGCCGACGTAGAGCAAGAAAGTGATCAAGTCGGAGAGGTCGAGGGAGGCCCTCAAGATGCCGACCGCGCCCACGACAACCACAACCACGGTCATGAGTTGTGTGAAGGCGCTCATCCCGCCGTAAAAGACGGCTTCGCTCTTGTATTCCAGGCGGCGGCTCTCTACAAAGCGCGCATTGGCTCGGTCGAATTTGGCCTGTTCGCGGTCTTCATTGGCGAAGGACTGCACAACGCGGATGCCCGCCAGGCTGTCCTCAACCTGGGCGTTGACCTCGGCAATGCGCTGTTTGCTGCGCAGCAGGGCGGCGTGCATTTTGCGGTTGAGGTAATAAGCGAACAGCAGCATCAGCGGCAGGAACAGGAAGATGATCAAGCTCAGTTGTGGATTGATGCTCATTGTGATGAGAAAAGCGCCCCCGAACTTCAAGATGCCGATGAAGATATCTTCCGGTCCGTGATGAAAAAGTTCGGATAGCGCGAACAAGTCGCTGGTGATGCGCGACATGAGCTGGCCGGTCTGCTGTTCGTCGTAGAAGCTGAAAGACAGCTTCTGATAATGCGCGAACAACTCGCGGCGCATATCGCTTTCCATCATAGCGCCCATCATATGACCCTGATAGTCAACGAAGAGATTGCACAAGGCGTGAACCGCCACCAGCGCCAACATGATTCCGCCCATGATGGCCAGATCGGCCAGCGGCTGGGGAGAGCCGCCCGGCAAGAGCGTGCCAGTGATGAAGCGTACGCAAAGTGGCAGGACCAGTGTGATGATCGATATCACAAAGGCGCAAAACAGATCAATAGCGAGCAAGCCGAGATAAGGTCGGTAAAAGGAAAGGAATTTTCTGCCGCGGTTTTTCACAGCTTCGCTCCTCACATGAGTAGATCGCCGGGAATGAAGGGATTATAACAGGTCAGTGGAGACCAAGACAGTCGCGCCGCGCTTGGTTGTGTATCCTTTTCGGTTGAAATACTGCTTACAGTTCCGGACAGGAGATCCTGAACCCAAAATACCAACGATCTGGTAGGTGGCTGTTGTTCTTTATTTCAGCCGAATTCGATACAAAACCCCGACCCTTGCATAGGGACACAAGAACAAACATGTGCTATAAATAAATTTCACTACATCACTATGTGGACAGAAAACTGTAATGATAAAAGCATGGCTGTTTCCGGTATTGGCCGCGTTTTGCCTAGCTTCCTGCCAGGCAGTTGTCGATCGTATGGCCGACGATATTGCCGACCAGGTAAGCGAGCAAGTGGTCGACCAAGTCAATACGGCTGTCGCGGCGCAAGTCGGCACAGCCGTCGCGGAACTGTCCGCTGCAATGTCGCAAGACGTCTCGCTGTCCCAGCCCGCCAGCGACGACAGCGCGGAAGAGGAAATCGCCCAAGTCACCAGGGTCATTGATGGCGATACGATTGATGTGCTGATAGATGGCAAAACCGCGCGCATTCGTTATGTGCAGATCAATACGCCCGAGCGTGACCAACCCTGCTTCCGCGAATCGACGCAGGCGAATGCGGAACTGGTCGCCGGCAAGACGGTGCGGCTCGTGCCAAGCAAAAGATTGATCGATCCCTTCGATCGCCTGCTGCGCTATGTCTATGTCGGCGATATCATGGTCGAGCGCGTCTTGGTCGAGGAGGGGTTTGCGGAAGTGGTGCTCTACCCGCCCAACGACGCCCACTACGAGGAATTTGTGCGGCTGGAGGCCGAGGCGGCGGCGGCCGGGCGCGGTTGTCACCCGACCGGCATCTTCGATGACGGCTCGACCACCCGCTAGCGGCGTACTCTTGTTTATGTAAACCGCGTCGCTCACGCGATGAAACTGCTCACGATTTTGCGTGAGCGGGTCACTTCTGTGACCTTTTCGTTGCCGCCGAGCGGCTGCCGGAACTGCGATTCTCGCCCCGACTGTGCTAAAGTAACTTTGACAGATAACGGGGAGCGAGAAAGCAAGACCTCACATGGCGGTGCGAAAGCTGCTGTATTATCCGGGCGATGAGGCGCGGTTGCGCGCGCTATCCAAGCCCATTCCCACCATAAGAAACAAGAAGCTCCGACAATTGATTCAGGACTTGAAAGACACGCTGGAAAGCCAGCCCGGCGCCGCTATCGCCGCCCCGCAAATCGGCGCGCTCAAACGGGTGACGGTCGTCAAGTTCGGGCAAAACGAAGACGAGGACGAGCAGCCCATGCTGGCACTGATCAATCCGCAGATCCTGGGAGCCGGCGAAGTTGAACCCGGCTTTGACGGCTGCTTGAGCATCCCCAATATCTATAGCTGGGATACGCCGCGACCGGTCTGGATCGAATTCAAGGCGCTGGCCGAAGACGGCCGCGAAATCAGGCGGCGCGTCGAGGGCATGGACGCGCGTATGCTGCATCACGAGATCGATCATCTCGACGGCATCCTTTTCATCGATCGACTGCGCGATCCCGAGGAGCTCTACACGCCGGTCCAAAGCGCGAACGGCAAAACGAAGATGGTCCGGCTGGTTGATCTGCCCCACATAGCCCAGCAGAATCGTTAGACATACTGGACATGGCGAAGCGGATAAGCACAGAAGCCACGCCAGAGAACATCGCCAGCGCCCTCGATATGCTCGCGAGCGTACCGGATCAACTAGCGGAATTGCGGGAGCTTCTGCCGCCGGAGAAACTGGAACAACCAATTGCCGCCGATGAGCGCAGCCCACGGCGGGTTCTAGTGCATCTTTTAAATTGCGAGGCGCGCGCCTCCGACGCCATCTATTCCGCGCTGCTGCTGCGCACGCCCCTGGTTCCGCGCATTCACCCGGAACGCGACTGGGGCAAACTGATGCGATACGAGCAGTTCAACTACGATGATTTGCTGGACTATTTCAGGTTTCGCCGCCAAGTTTTGCTGGGCGTGTTACGAGGCTTGAACGAGAAGGGCTGGGCGCGGGATATCCAAGAGAAAGGCAAGCAGCGCCGGGAATCGGTCTATCTGCTGGCGCGTGGCACGGCCCTGCACGAGATGGAACATATCCAGGACATCAAGCGTAAATTGGCGCTCTCACCAAATTGATGCCATCTCCCAGATATCAAGCGCCCGCAGCGCAGTCGGCGCAATCACTCGTACGCCCTGGTTATCCGCGCTGGACGAGTAGACCCGGCTGGTGAGGCGCGCGCGGCCGTCCGCGATGACCTCCAGAACCGATCCATCGAGCAGAATCCGCAGTTGAAGTGATTCCCCGGCATCGGGGCGATGCGGCAGGCCCAGCGGGGCACTGTCAACTTCGGGGTCGTCCTGGCTGTAGCGCCGGTGGATGCGCAACGTCCCCGTCTCCCGCTCATAAACGATCGCCGCCTTTTCCTCGCCATCCGGCGCGACCGCGAACTCTAAACCGCACGTATCGGCGGCCGAAACATCGAATTCGGCTTCGATATCCAGGGCAGAACCACGAAGGGGCAGATCCGCTGCAGCGATATCTGAGGGGCCAAAGTGATGCTGCGTTCGGCGTAGCTTTTCAATTTCGGGAACTGGCTGGCTGAGGAGACGGTTTTGGGAATCGAGGCTCAAGACCCGCGGGATGGCCTGAACGCCGCTCCAGCCGGCGGCCCGTTGTCGATCCGCGCCGCGCCCTTCGCGGATCCAGGAATAGATGAGCGGACGCCCGCTTTCGTCCACGTGCATCAGCGAGGCATAGCTGTAACCGGCGTCGTAAACGCCCTCGCTCTCGGGAATGAAACGCCCCTCTTCCAGCCGGCCGACCAAGTAGATCGTATTGGTCGGCGCTTGATCCCACTGAACCGAGATGATCATCACCCACTTGTCCCTCAGCCGGAAGAAATTGGCGCATTCGAAATTGCGGCCGTTGCGCGCCCTTTCGCCGACATACAGCGGGTGCAAGTATTGCCAATCGACCAGGTCAGCCGAGCGATAGAGCAAGACGGCGCCGCCAACGCCGACGATATGCGACGACAGCGTCATGTACCACGCGTCATCTTCCCGCCAGACAAAAGGATCGCGGAAGTCGCGACTTTGTCCAAGCTGCGTGGGAACCTCGCCGACAACTGGATTGCGGGGATGCTTTTGCCATTGGGTCAAGTCGTCATTGCCCAGCGCCAGGCACTGCGTCTGTACGCTATAGTCGTCGTTCACGCCGGTGTAGACCGCAACCGGCCTGCCGTCCTTGTCGACCATGCAGCCGGAAAAGATGCCACCTTGATCGGGCGAATCCGGCGTGGGCGCGAGGGCGATGGGCAGTTCCCGCCAATGCGCCAGGTCATCGCTGACAGCGTGGCCCCAGTGCATATTGGCGTGGTATGCGCCATCGGGATTGTACTGGTAGAAGAGATGATAACGGCCCTTCCACTGGATGACGCCGTTGGGGTCGTTCATCCAGTTGGCGGCGGGCAGGAAGTGGTAGCTGGGACGGTGGAAGTCTTGCCGCCGGGTGGAGCCCTGGCTCTGGGTCATGAGATTAATCCCGTCCTGCTGCTGGCAATCGTTGTCGACAACGATAACAAATCATGCCGAAAAAAACAGCTTGCCGAGATTGGAATGACTGTGCGATCGACTTGCCGTCGGCACGTTTGCCTTCGTTTACGGCACAGGCAAATCCCGCACCCGGCGCCACAACTCCACATTCCGCTCCACCAGCCCCGAAATCGAGCCATGCCCGAAGCCGGCGACGGCCGTCTTGACCTGGTCGTTAAAGGGCTCAATCCAGCGCTGATCCAAGCCCTCATAGCCGACGGCGGCGCCGACGATGCTGGCGGCTGTGCCGGATGTGCAATCGGTGTCCATGCCGCACATCACCGCCGTGGTAATGGTTTTGCTGTAGTCCAGATCTCCATGAATCAGCGCCAGAATCACAAATGCCATATTGTGCAGGGCGTTGAGGAAGGGCAGGTGTCCGTATTTCTCGTATATGCGGTCGCAGACCGGCACCCAGTCCCCATCTTCCTCGTACCACTGCCTCACTTCCCGCGCGATCCGCGCCAGACGCGAACGCCGCGGGATCACCGACAGCCCGCCAGCCAAGATCGTGTCTATCGTCGGATTCGCGCTCAGCGCGGCGCTGAGGGCGCCGGCGACGAACATAGAACTGTAAATGCCGTTTTTGACCGCGTTCCACGTCACCTCGCGGTAGGCGATGCGCGCGGCCCGCCGCGGATCCCCCGGAGCGATATAACCCCAGAAGTCGGCGCGAATGGCGGTATTGATGCCTTCCCGCCAGGGATTGAGCTTGGTAGGGAATTCATCAATTTGCGCTTCAGCCGGCCGGTCCTCCGCCAGGTTGACCATGTGATAATAGGACTGGCGGGTGCAGGAGAATAACCAGTGATAGGGAATATTGCGCAGATGATGCTTCGCGACATCCAGCTTGCTGAATTCAAATCCGCGCTCTTCGATCAACATCAAACCCAGAATCGTGTAGTGAATGTCATCATCCGCTTCGGCATAGCGGATATTGCCCCGCGTGGACGGCTTGCAGCGCAGCGTCTTGTCCAGCTTTGGCGAATGGTGAGGCACCCAATCGTTTAATGGATAGGCATCGAGGCTCTCCAGATACGCCTTGATGAACCTGCGATCGACTCGCATTTCCAGGGGCTTGCCCAGGACGACGCCGCCGATACGGCCATACCAGGCGCCTTTGATCCGTTCCGCATATCCCTCGTCGCTCAAGGGCTGCAAATTGGGCACGTCGGCGGCATCGGCGATGATCGACTCGAAGTCATTCGGTTCGTCAAAGGCGTAGTCCGCGCGGATGCCACGCTCGCGGAGCGCCCAAAGGCACTTGTAGGCATCCGCCCAGTCCGCTTCCGTCAAACGGGAAAGATCAGCCGCCTCTCGCACTGACGTCGGCAAATACGAGGCAGAATGGTCGGGCGCGATTGAATCGCCGACGGGATACCCTTCTTCGTAAAGCTGCAGATACTCCAGCGCGTACAAGTCTTTCCAATTGGCGTAACCAGGCATGCTCTTGCCCCCTGAAATTCTAATATTGGCGTC
This sequence comes from Chloroflexota bacterium, assembly GCA_026708115.1. Lineage (GTDB taxonomy): Bacteria > Chloroflexota > Anaerolineae > Aggregatilineales > Phototrophicaceae > UBA6055. The sequence goes on along the minus strand of JAPOVL010000048.1, from coordinate 5,040 downwards.
AATCTACACCGGGAAGATGCAAAGGTTCCATATATACGACTGTAAAATCTTAATAGGGCAACTCCCATATTCCGTGCATACTGCGATTGTCCTGTTATGCTATTCAATAGCATTTCAAATGTATGTGGATAGAACACTACACTCACCACTGATATTGCTTACTGCCATTCATAGCCTATCCCATCCCTCCCTTAACAATATCTCGCGCCCGTTCCAGCAGCGCGCCGCGCCGAGCCTCATCCACGCCCCGGATCTCGAAATAGCGCTCCAGCAGTTCCAGCGGACTCAGCCCTTCGGGACTACGGCCCAGGCGCGCTCCTGCGCCCCGCTCGACATCTTTGCGCATGCCCGCGATGTGGAATACGCCGGCGCGCTTGAGCGCCTCGATAATCGCGCTCTCGTCGAGCAGCGCCTCGCTTTCCGGCGTCAAGCGCAGCTCCAGCCGCACGATCGCTCCGTCGAGTGCGGCCTCTTTGAGCGCGCCAATCACCTGCCGCGTCGGATTGTCGACATCGCGGCAATCGACGCGCAGGGTCCGCATCGCGCGCGCCTTCGACTCGATGAACTGCCAGTCGGCCCGGTCCCGCGCCAGCTCGACCCAGCAGAAGCCTTTGGCCTCGGCTTCTTCGCCGAAGTCGATGCGTTCGGGGCTGCCGCAATAGACCACAGGTGGCGCGTCGCGGCGGTCCTTTCTCAGGTTCTGGTGGCGGTGAATATGCCCGAGCGCGACATAATCCCAACGTGGATCCGCCAGGGCCTCGAGATCGACAGTCACATCCCGTCCCAGCATGACAAGCCGCTCGCTACCCCAGACCGCGCCCTCCACGCTGAAGTGCCCGACCAAAAGGCGCGGCGTCGTCTCATCCGCCAGCGATTCCGCCTGACCCGCCAACTCAGCCAGTTTCTCCCCCAGGATGCGCTCGAGCTTGGCGTCCTGTTCGGCGATGGTCAGTCCGCGCCTGGAATCGTCACCCAACAAGCGCGCGCGGACCGGATAAGGCGCGGCGCCCACGATGACATCGCCGCGCTTGGTCGATATGCGTCGAAGCTCATAATCCAACGCCACCCAGATATTGGGCACATCGAGCGTGTGGTAGATATCCATGGTCGATGCCTTGGCCGCGTTGACCGGCAGATCGTGATTGCCGACCAGCAGCGCAGTCGGGGCCAAATGCGCGAGCGCCCGGATGCGCTGGGCGAAGGCCCGTTGCTGGGTCGGGTCTGGATTGCGGCTGCGGAAGGCGTCGCCGGCGAAGACCACCAGATCGACATCGCGCTCGCGCGCATGCTCAATCATCTCGTCGATGCGGCGCAAATAATCGTGGACGCGGCGGCTCAAGCCGGACTCGGAATCGATTTTGCCGTAGTTTTCCATGCCGATATGCACATCGGCAAAATGCAGAACGCGGATCGGCTCGCTCATGTCCGGCCTTTTCCAGGGGCTTGACGGCTATTCGTCGGCCGGGCGATGGTCTTCGTCGCCTGTACCCACCGGTTCATTGGTGGTTGTGACGCTGGTCCACTGGGGATTGTCGCCGCGCAAATGCCCGAAGATCGGCTTTTCGTTGCGCAGGATGTCGACGAAAGCATGAATATCGCTGATGGACATGAAGATGGCGCCCATACGATTCTCAACATCCACCTGCGGATCGGGTACGGGACTGTCGTCGGCGAGGAAGTAAACATCGAGGCGATAGTTCTCTTTGTCCGCCGTGCCGATGCCGGAACAGCGCACCAGACCGCGGATCCGCGCCAGAACGCCGGCGAAGTCGCGCTCTTCCAGCTGGCGCCAAATCACCATATATCGCTTGATTTCAAATACCGCCACCCGGATCTCGGACATCCTTCACCCTCGCTCGCCATTGCTCGGCGCCAAGTCGACGCCACCCGATACGCTACTCATTATATCGGTTTCACCACCATCGCAAAAATAGACGAATGGCAGTGTGTCAAAGTTAGTTGAAATTAAAGAACAACCACCACCTGACAACCCGTAGGGGCGACCAATCTGGTCGCCCGCTGCCGCCGAAACTATAGCAAAACTTGCATTGCTTACTTGGAACGACTTCCCTTCAGCAACGCTCGAAACAGGGGCCGAGCCAGAGGTCGATATCGGCGATTCTCACAACGCTGAATCTTCAAAAATCCTTGACCGGCAACCTGGCAATTGTTATCATTAGTGTAAGGTCATTAATTTTGATGCTTTTTCCTCTGCACGGCCTGCTTTTTCGAACTGCATTATTCGATTTTCGGTAAAAAGGCTTGCATATGTTTTCGCGTCTCCTTTTCTTGTGCGCAGCATGTGCCCTCTTGGCTTTTCCCGCGCCTGCCTTCGCCCAGTCCACCGCGACTGCCACCCCACCGTCCAACCCGACTCCCGCCACTTGCGGCTTACCCCCTTCCGGCACCATCGTCGCAACCGTTACCTACAATCTCGACCGCAACTGTTCGCAGCAGGGCACCCTGGAAATAAAGACCGCCGAGACGGGCTCGGTAGAGCTCACCATCAATGGCAATGGTCACACCATATCCAACGGGACCGGCGCCAATTATGGCATGAATTTCCTCGTCGTTGACGACGACGGCGCCGGCACCGTCTATAACCGCGACACTACGCCCAGCCCCAACGTCAAAATCACCATCAAAAACGTCACCTTCGACGGCAACAATCACTTGTTCAATAGACACATACGCGTTGATGAAGACGGTGATTACTACAGGGGAGGCCTCGGCTCCTGGATACTGACTGAGGGCACGCTGGAGATGGAGAACGTCACCTTTACCCAGGGCAATGGCATTTGGCTGACCGTCAAGGGCACAGCCAACCTGAAGAACGTGCTCTTCGTGAACAGCCGAGTCTGGAACTGGGGTATATCCAGTACCGTCAAAGGCGGCCTCCATGTCACCAACACGGGCAATGTCACGCTTGACAAGGCCGTATTCCGCGACGTCGCGCGTACACTCGTCGTCGTGGAGAAAGGCGGCCGCTTAACCACCAAAGGCTGCCTCAGCTTCATCCGCGCCTTCACCCACAAGGTGCACCACAGCGGTTTATGGGGCGGTTTCGGCGCCTGGAGCAACAGCGCCAAGACATGCATCGGCGCCGTCGACAGCATCGGCAACGGTCATGCAGTTGAGGTCGACTATTCCCCAACGATGCTCGAATGCGGTCTGCCCGGTAACGGCATCATTGAGGAGGACGCCGTCTACAACCTCAATCAAGATTGTGACTGCATCGACACCGTGACATTGGCTACCGGCGTGCAGGTCACCATCAATGCCAATGGCCGCCGTATCGTCGGCTGTGGTTCCACTTTTCGGATCGGCGGCTTTGCTCACCTCACCATCAACAAAGCCATCATAAGCGGCATTCGCATGTACACTTATGGTGGCGCCCTGACCTTGACCAATTCGAAGGTCACGAACACCTCTCCCACGCCCATAGTAAATAACGGCTATTTCTACGCCCACAAGACTTCCTTTGAGGAGAACCGCGGTACCAGCTCCAGGAATGGCGGCGTCTATCAATCCACAGACAACTTTCGCCTCGGTCGCGCGCTCTTCCGCGACAACATGTTTATCGACAACAGCGGCGGCCCAGCCGAGTTGACGGCAATAGGCCCCGGCACATCCATTACCTTGTGCGGCGACAATATGCGCGACGATTCGCCGCCCGAGGAAGGCGCCATCGAATCTACGCCGGTCTGGCGCCCGCTGTTCATGACACTCGAAGGCGGCGTCCTGCTCGGCTGCGGCAGCCCCAATTCGGGGACTAATCATCCGGCGCCCAGGCCGATTGTCGGGGGAGGCTGTCGGCCCGGACAATTCCACCTGCCCCCCAACAAGATGCTGGGCGCCATCGGTTTTATCTGCCACGTCGAAGAATCGCCGGCTGCCGCGATAGAGATCTGGGAAGTCTTGCCCAACAGCAAGGGCGTCTTCGCCCTCAGCGTCAGCCAGAGCCAGATTGAAGGGGTGGTCGAGGGCTTCGTCGCTTGTTCGCGCAATGGGCGCGCCGCCGTGCGCGTCGGGCTGACCGACGCCGTCCGCCAGCAGGTCGCTTACAGCCCGGCTTACGTCGACCCCAGCATACGCGGCGGCCGCGATATTCTCATCTCTTTGGGTCCCACTGACGAGGGCAAGGTGCATCATTATGTGATTGACCATGTCCTCGACGGCGACGTCCTGGGCACAGTCGATACCATCCCGTCCAGCGCGCCCTGCCTCGGTTTTGACCCGGCCAGGATTGTACCCGCCGCCCCACTGGCGCCGACGCAGATCTACGCGCCCGCGGTAAGCCCGCAAGCGCCGCGGGCCGACGGTTCCATCGTACATGTTGTCAGCCAGGGCGATACCGTCTGGGCCATAGGCGTCGCCTATGGCGTTCACCCCTATGATATCATTGCCCTCAACGAACTCCCGGAAAGGGGCCTTTTCATCAGGCCCGGCCAAGAACTGCTCATCCGCGCGGCGGCCTGACGAGCTCCCTTGACATTCTACCCCATCCCCGACCGGCTCCACGGTGCCGGCAGTCAGTGTCGGCGCGCCCTACGCGACGCACGCGCCCAACACGACCTACCCCCTACAGACCTATGTCCGAACCCGTAGGGGCGACCGGCGGTCAGTGTCTACGCGACCTGCCAAGCACATAGACCTCGATAGAAGCCCCTCTCGTAGTGCTGTGTCGGCGGGCAGTGTCTACGCGCCCTACGCGCACCCCTTGTGATTCCGCCCCCCGAGAACGGGGGGACAGAGGGGGGAACAGGGTTTGGGGTGAGGGCAAAAAAAAATGCAAACGCGACCATTTAGTCGCCTTTGCATAGAACATTTATGCTACAGTGCCTCTACAAGGCTTATCCGCTACTGCAAATCATACGTACAGATAACGGAACAAATAACGCAATAGTACAAAAAGAAAGCCGATCCTTGCGAAAATCAACAAATTATTACGAAATCCGCCAAGCTTAGCTCCCCCTCTCCCCTTGTGGGATTTCCGCCCCCCGCTTAGCGGGGGGACCGAGGGGGGCCAGGGGCCGGGGG
>JAPOVL010000007.1 GCA_026708115.1 Chloroflexota bacterium | reverse complement strand
AATATATTGACATGATTGAGCGTGTTGTGGGCTGAGGTTAGCACGGATGTTCTGGTATGGGGTGTAAGTTTGTTCTCAGGTTTGGGGATTATAACCCTCACCCCCCGGCCCTGTGCCCCCCTCGGTCCCCCCGCTAAGCGGGGGGCGGAAATCCCACAAGGGGGGAAGGAGAGCGTGTTCGGCGGGACTTGGATTAGATCCCGAACTTTCGCTACAAATGAGATTTTTTCGCATTATTTTATTGGCACTACTGAGGACACAGAAGTAAACGCATGCAAGTCATGCAAAAAAATGAGCCTTGTAGGGGCGACCAAATTGGTCGCCCGCTGCCGCCGTGCCCTGTGGTTTCGGGCGACATGGTATGTCGCCCCTACAGATCGTTGCTTTAGCAAAACTTGCATTACTTACTTGCACTTACTGAGAAAGGCAAAAGATTATTTCTGTTTGCAGGCGACCTGGCAGGTTGCCCATACGGGTTCCGAGGTGGTTGTGGACGGGATTACCGCGATTGAACTGTATCGGCAGGGTTTGGTATGATGTTAGCCTGCCCTGCGTTGGCAACGGGGGCAGCATTCGGCAAGCCAGATAGCAGACAGGAAAGCAAAGATGTACAATGGTTTGGAGATCATAGACTTTCATACGCATTTTCCCACGCAGCAACGCAGCTTCATTGAAGGCGCACCCGATTATCGCCAGCAATATGTTGAGCGGCGCGGCGAACGGCGGGCGCGGATTGCGCGCGAGCAGGCCATGAAATACAACCAGCAGTGGCGCGCCACCTGGGGATTCGATCCGCCGGAGCGTGGCGATTTCAGCGACGAAGAACTGGCGGATCGCTGGGCTTCCGAGATTGAGCGATACGGTTTGAGAGCGGTCGGCTTCGTCACCGGCGGCGGCAATAGAAATCTGGCAAAGATCATCAGCCGGCATCCCGAGACCTTCATCGGCTTCGCGCATCATTATCCTTTCGCCGAAGGCGCCGCGGATGAACTGCGCCGGGCTGTACGGGAAGACGGCATGAAAGCCTACAAGCTGCTGGCGCCGTCGCTCGATCGCCCGGTCGAGGACGAAGCGGCATACCCGGTATGGGAGGCTTGTGCTGAACTGGATATCCCGGTTTTGATCCACTTTGGCATTCAGGGAAGCGGCGGCGGCATCGCCTGGCATCAGAATATTAATCCGCTCAAGCTGCATAACGTGGCGAAGGACTTCCCCGAAGTAACTTTTGTCGTGCCGCACTTCGGCTGCGCCTGGATCCGCGAAACCTTGCAATTGTGCTGGGCTTGCGCCAACGTGTCGATAGACACCAGCGGATCCAACCAGTGGGTCAAATGGGTTGACGGCGACTGGACGACCAAGAAGCTGTTTCAAAAGTACATGGAAACGATCGGCCCGGAGCGGATCATCTTTGGAACCGATTCCAGCTATTTTCCGCGCGGGTTCGCCGAACCTTATTTGAGTTCCCAAGTCCGCGATGTGCGGGAACTGAATTATCGCGAGGACGACATTCAATTGATCTTCGCGGGCAATGCGGCGCGCTTGTTCAAGATGCAGTTGTAGGATTTCGTTGGTCACAGAGGCACGAAGAGCACAAAGGATTTTAACCACCGAGGGGGAATGTTTTGGGCGAGCCACGGGCTCGCCCCTACGGATTTCGAGGCGGATGCGGATGGGATTTGGCGGACGACACAATTGTCGTCCTTACTGGTGGCCAAGTGATTGTTGTTCTTTGTTTTAAGCAGCTTCGATACATTATCGCGCTGTCGCTTTGATTGCGCCTTGGCGCGATATGGGTTACAGTTTTGGTGTCGGACCACTGTTCAAGATAATGAGAAAGGACAAGAGAATGCGTTTATCGAAACTGCTCGCAATCGTTATGGTTGCCATTCTATTTGGGACGCTGGGCGCCGCGACCGGCGCGCAGGACATGGTAGAGATCGAGTACTGGCAGTACAACTTCGGCGCTCGCGTTGGCGCCATGGACATGCTGATCGAACAATTTGAAGCCGAGAATCCTGGTATTGACGTCATTCATAACAGCGACATTCCCTACGCCAATTTCCGCGACGAGCTGGCGGCTTCGGCGCCGGCCGGCGTTGGTCCCGATGTTGTGACGCTGTTCTACGGATGGATTCCAGCCTTTGTGGACGCCGGTTACCTGGTGCCTTTGCCGGAAGACGCATTCTCGGAGGACTTCATCCTTGAGACCTTCTCGCCGATGGTGGCCAATGCCAAGTTCGAAGGCAGCTATTGGGCGATCCCGACGGCGGTACGTTCTTTGGCGCTGTTCTGGAACAAGGACATCTTCGCAGCAGCGGGTCTCGATCCGGAAACACCACCGGCCACGCTGGATGATTTTGTGGAAGCCGCGATCGCGACGACCGCATATGACGGGGACGAAAGCGACGTCTACAACATCACGACGCAAGGTCATGCGCCGGCATTGGCTTCGCAAGATCACCACTGGTTCCGCGAAGTGCTGATCCGCCAATTCGGGGGCGCGCCTTACAGCGATGACGGCCGTACGGTGACTTACAACAGCGAAGAAGGCTGCGCGGCATTCAGTTGGCTGGCGGCGTTTGAGACCGAGCTTGTAACAGGCAGCAACGACATCCTTGATGGGGCCACGAACGCCTTCGTCAACGGCGAAAGCGCGCTGCATGTTGATGGTTCTTTCCGCGTCGGCACAATCCGAAACAACAATCCGGATCTGAATTACGGCGTTGCTGAGTTGCCCGTTGGTCCCAACGGCGAACAGCATACCTTTGGGTCTTACTGGACGCATGGCATCACACGCCGCGCCAATGACGACCCGGCGCGCCTGGAAGCCGCGATCAAGTTCTTGCAGTTCATCACGACGCCCGAGGCGGGCACGCTGTGGGTGAACAATGTGGGTGAATTGCCGGCGCAATTAGCAGCGGCAAGCGACGAAGCTATTTTGGCGGATCCGATTTTGGGTCCTTTCTCGGCTGGTTTGGCTTATTCGCACGCGACGTTCTTCGTGGACGAGAGCGCGCAGCGCCAGGTTTTGATCGACGCCTTCGACAATATTCGTCTGGGCGGAATGGATCCCTGCGACGCGCTGGATGAAGCGGCGGCGGCGGAACAGGAATTGATCGACAACTTCTGGGCTGAGCGCTAGATCAAATCCGCGTTCAACTAAACCCCCACCCCAAACCCCTCCCCCATAAAGAGGGAGGGGCTTTATCGGCGTACTAGCAGTTGTCAAGTTCCCCTTCCTTGCTCGTGGGGTCGCGTAGACACTGGCGGTCGGGGATGGGAACGCCAGGTCAAGGGCATCCGATGGAAGGCCCGACCAGTAGAAACAGAATGCGTATCGGGCGACTCAGCGAGTCGCCCCTACCAAGTCTTTAGCGCTTTGGGGCAAAGATTTCATAGTGGGAACTGGCCGAGTGTAATGCAAGCGAAGAGTTTTCGGTACCGATTGTCACGCAAATGCGCGCGCAGGGCCATGGGCTGAGCAATGAGTAAGCGAAATTCGAGGGAAAAGCCGCGTCCATTCAGCTGGACGCTGGCGAAGAAGAAGATCGTCTGGGCATATATTTTTCTGGCGATACCGATCGTTTTCTTTGCATACATTCGGGTTTATCCCGCGCTTTTCGCCTTCCAGATGAGCCTGCACGATTACAATCCGCTGGCGGCCGAGCAGCCTTACGTCGGTTTGGAAAACTACGACAAGGTCTTTGAAGAATTGGGCAAGGAGAAGTCGATTACGAAATCGGCCTTCCAAAACACAATCGCTTATGTGGCCCTGGGCGTGCCGATTCAGCTGTGCCTGGCGCTGTTTATCGCCTTGATGCTGAACGAAATCCGCTTCATGAGCACGTTTTATCGCATCTTGTTTTTCTTGCCCTTTGTGACATCGACGATTGCCATCGCCTGGGTTTTTCGTATGTTGTATCAGCCGCGCTTTGGGTTGTTCAACGTGGTCTTGCAATTGCTATCGTTGCCGCAGCAGCCTTTTTTGCGGAGCACGCACCAGGCGCTGCCATCAGTACTGGCGCTGGTAATCTGGCAAGGCATGGGTTTCGCGGTCATTATCTTTCTGGCTGGTCTCAAGCAGATCCCGCGTACCTATTACGAAGCGGCCGAGGTTGATGGCGCGAGCCGCTGGGACACATTCTGGTGCATTACTTTCCCGCTATTGAACCCGAGCATCGTTTATCTGCTGGTATTGCAGACGATTTCGTTTTTGCGGATGTTCGCGCCGGTGGTGGCGATGACGGAACAGGGCAGCGGCGGCCCGCTCAATTCGACGACGACGGTGGTGCTGCGGGTCTATCGCGAGGCGTTCCAGAGCTTCAATATGGGCTATGCGTCTTCGCTTACTGTGGTGCTGTTCGCGATGATTCTCGGTGTCACCATCATTCAACTCTCGATCACTTCACGGCGAATCAATTGAGGCGGTTAGAATGGAATCGATCACGCCGTCAAACATATTCAAGGATCAGGGCCGCGTCAGGACTGTCGGTAAAGCCGGCGATAGTTGGGCGCACAAGTTCTTCTCCTATCTGTTGTTGACGCTGATCGCCTTCACGATGATCGTGCCTTTCATGTGGATGCTATCCACCTCGCTGAAGCCGGAGAAAGAGATTCTGCGGCGCAATATATTCCCAATCGAACCGACAATGGACAATTACGCCGAGGTCATCAACGAGACTGATTTGCCGCTTTGGTACAAGAATTCCTTCATTGTGGCTGTGATGAGCACCGTCAGCGTGGCCTTCTTCGACGCCTTGGCGGGCTTTGTCTTCGCCAAGTATGAATTCCCTGGCAAGCGCCCTATTTTCATTTTGTTTCTGACATCGCTGATGGTGCCGACGGAGATGCTGCTCATTCCCTGGTTCATCATGTCGTCCAATCCGCCGATCGGCCCTACCTGGGTCGATACGTATTGGGGCATCGCATTCCCGGGCGTGATTACGGCAGCGGGCATCTTTTTGATGCGGCAGTTCATGCAAGGCGTGCCGGACGAGCTGCTCGATGCGGGCCGGATTGACGGCGTGAGCGAATTTGGGCTGTTTTGGCGGGTGGCGGTGCCGCTGAGTTTGCCGGCCATCGGCGCGCTGTGCATTTTCAACTTCCTGGGCAATTGGAACGCCTTCATCTGGCCATTGATTGCGACATCGAGATCGGAGATGTTCACGCTGCCGGTGGGCATCCAACAGTTTTCATCAGAAGCCGACACGCCGTGGAACCTGATTATGACGGGCGCCTCGCTTTCGGTGGTGCCGCTGATGATCGTTGTCATCATCTTTCAGCGTTACATCATTGAAGGCATCGCCTTGACGGGGCTGAAAGGCTAGCAATTGGCGACGCCGTCGGGAAGCTTTCCGCATCCTCTCTACGAAAAATTCGTTCTCAAGCCCGCGTATCAAGACGCAAGAGAATACTTTTATGAACCCATGATGGCGGCCAATTTCGCCCACGCCGTCATGTTGTACCGCTGCGATGTGATATCACTGGAAAACGCACAGGCGTTGCTGGCTGCCTTGCGTGAGGTGGAAGAGGCGGGCAAAGACAATGTCGTTTATCGTTCCGGCGTGGAGGATATGTTCTTCGCGATAGAGGGCCGCTTAATCAAAAGCGCCGGGGGCGCTTTCGGCGGCAACTTGCAGTTGGCGCGCAGCCGCAATGACCTGGGTTATGCTTTGACGCGCCTGGCGCTGCGGTCGTTGATCCTGGAAACATTCGAAGCATTGCAGGCTTTCAGAGCGGGTATGCGGCGATTTGCCTGCGAGCACCTGGAAACACTTATGCCCGGCTATACGCATACGCAGCCGGCGCAGCCGACGACTATGGCGCATTACATTGCCGGCCTGCTATCGGTTCTGGAGCGAGACAGCGAGCGCCTCCGGTTCGCTCACGAGACCAATAACCAGAGTCCGCTGGGCGCCGCCGCGCTGACCGGAACGGGATTTCCCATCGACAGAGCGCTCAGCGCCAGGCTGCTGGGTTTCGACAGCGTGCAGCTTAGCACCTATGCCAGCATCGGCGCCTGCGATAATTTGATCGATGTGGCTAATGCCCTGTCTTCATTAGGCGTCAATCTGTCAAGGTTCACGCATGACATGCTGTTCTGGGCGACGCAAGAAAGCGGGGCGATCCGCATTGACGACAGCTTCATTCAGATCAGTTCGATCATGCCGCAGAAGCGGAATCCGGTGGTTCTCGAGCATTTGCGGGCGCGTATCAGCCGTATGATGGGATTGGCGAGCGGCATCGTCATACAGTGTCACAATATCCCTTTTGGCGATACGCAGGATATAGAAGACCCGATTTTGCCATTGCTGTTTGGATCACTGGAAACAGCTTCGGAAATACTGCAACTCTACAGCGCGGTCATCGAAACGTTGCAGGTGAACGTTGACCATTTGCGCGAGCGAGCGAGCGCGGGATTCACAACAGTCACCGAATTGGCGGATACCTTGGTCAGGCAGTGCAAGCTGCCCTTCCGGGAGGCGCACGGCATCATATCGGCGCTGGTGAGTCACTCGATGAAAAACGCTCTGGCGCCAGATGATCTGACAGTCGGCTTACTGAGTGAGATAGCCAAAGGCGAATTTAACCTGGATGTCGACTTGTCCGAGGAGATGCTGCAAGCGGCGCTTGATCCCCGCGCATTTATCGAGGCGCGCAGCTTGCCGGGCGGCGTTGCGCCGAAGGCGACGGCGCAGGTTCTTGAGCAACAGGCACTAGGTATAAAGCAAGACGCTCAGTGGCTGGCTGCCGCAAGAGAGAAGATCGCCGACGCGCAGTCCTTTCTTCAGAGCGAGATCGAGGATATTTTGGAAGCGTCGGCGGGATAAATGGATCGGCCTGCGGGTCGCTGTCAGCCGTTTTCCGCCCCGTCGCCTTCCAGGGTCAAGAGATAGGCCACGATATCGAAGATCTCGAGGTTGGTATAGATGTCCGGCCAATTGTCGGGCATCAGTTCGGGGTCATAGTCTTCGACAACGAGATCCTTGGGATTCACAATCGAGTTATAGATGTATTCGGCGGCGCTTTGCCCTTCGACGCGGGTCAAGGCGCGGCTCTTGATATTGAGCAAGCCCGGACCCACCAATTTTTCTTCGCTGGTCGGGCTATGGCAATTGGCGCAGGAATATCCGGTCCCGGCCGTTTCCTGGAAGGTCTCGAATAGCACGGCGCCGTTGGCGGGATCGCGCATGGAGACCATGCGATCAAGCGGAGACAGGACCTCGGTGGCTGTCGGTTCCGGCGTTGAGGTCGGTTCCGGCGTGCTGGTGGCGGTGGGCTGTGGCGTGTCCGTCGCGGTTGGCGGGATCGGCGTATCGGTGGGCGGATTTGTCGCTTCCAGAGTCGGCGCCGCAGCTTCTTGGCCGGTCGCCGGGGTTTCGGTCTCGGTTGGGGCTTGCAATACGGGAGTGGCTACAGTGCCGCATCCAACTAGCAGAATAGCAAGGACGGTCCAGACGGTGGCATAAACTCGCTTAAGCGCATACTTGCGCAAGTCTCGAAGTCCGCAAGCGCGACTCGGGACAGAATCATTGACGATTCTTCGACGATACGACATCAGGTTTGGCGTAGGTTTTTGCGGCACTCTGGTCATCCTTATCGTCCAATTCAATTTGAGAAATTCGTCACAAATGGCTGACACGCAACATTATCGCAAATGGTCAGTTGATATTGTAGGGGAAGGATCGTGAGATTATAAGCACCGAGGGACGCGTAGGTCGTGTAGATACTGACTGTCAGTCGTCTCTACGATTTTTGCCATTATATGAACCTTGAGGGGGTCAGGGCGCGTAAGGCGCGTGGACACAGCCCTTCGACACTGACCGCCGACACAGCCCTTCGACACTGACCGCCGACACAGCCCTGCACTATTCGCTGACCCGCCGCTATCGCGCCGCGTTACTTCAAACATGCCCTCTTCTTCAAGCTCTTCGCAGGCCGAGAGATTTATCAGAATCAGAGGTCGCATCGGGCCAGTCTGATAGCTTAAGATATCCCGTAACAAATTATTAATCCAACAGATGTATGCTAAACTAACTTTGAGCCTTAAGACATGTATTCGACTAAATTGAAGAGATATGGAAGAAAGGGAACAGAGTCATGAACAAGCGGCTAATGCGGGTCCTGTTGATTTTTTTGTTGTTGCTTGCGCTGCCGGCTAGCGCGCAAGACTTTGAAGAGGCGCCCGGTCCGGGCCTGGGCGGCATCATAATTGACGCCAGCACCGCGGGCGATCCGGCGACCTTCAATCCGCTCATCGGCAGCGATACCGCCTCCAGCGCTGTCTATGGCTTGCTGTATCCGGCCATCATCGGCGTCAGCCCATACACCGGACTGGAAGAACCGAATCTTGATGGCGCCATGGCAGCAGGTTGGGAATACGACGAGACCGGTACCGTACTGACTGTTCATCTGCGTCAGGATATCGCCTGGAACGACGGCACGCCGATCACATCGGCGGATTACATGTGGGCGGTTGAAGCGACGCGCAGCGGCCAAATCGACAGCCCGCGCGCCGGCATCTTCCAGACCATGGCGGATGGCACGCCGGCAGGCGGCAAGATCGTCAGCATTGAAGCGCCGGATGACTACACGGTGGTCGTGACTTTTTCCGAAGCGGATTGCATCTCCTTCAGCGACGTCAATGACATCACGCCAGTGCCCGCGCATGTATTCTCTGAGCTATATGGTGACAATTACGCCGCGATGATGGACGATCCGCGGCGGATCCCGACAGTATCCTTCGGTCCTTTCAAAGACGTCGAATTCGCTTCGGGCGAGCGCATCAGCTTAATCGCCGATCAAGCTTATCCCGATGCCATCCTGGGTTATGTCAGCCCGGCCGAAAGCGTGACGCTGCAAGTAGCCGACGAGAATGTCGCGACCGAACGCTTCATCGCTGGCGAATTCACGATTATCGGCGTGCCCTCCATCCGTCAAGAAGACTTCCGGACCGATCCCGAGTTGCTGGAATTCCCGCGTTACGAATTCACGGGCAACGGCTTCACATTCTTCGGCATGAACCATGCCAATCCGGAAAATCCGCAGCCCGGCTTTGATGAAGAGGGCAATCTGATTCCGCAAGAGCCGCATCCGGTTTTGGGTGACCGGCTGGTGCGCCAGGCGATTTCGCACGCCGTTGATATGGATGCGCTGATCGAGGGTATCCGCGAAGGCAACGGGTTCAAAGTCGCGACGCACACGATCCCGACATCCTGGGTCTACAATCCTGACTTGCAATATGAGTACAACCCGGAATTAGCGATGGAGAAACTGACACAAGCCGGCTGGATTGACCATGACGATGATCCGGATACGGCTCGCATTTGCCAGGATTGCCTCTTTGCGCGCGAGGTTGACGAGGCGTTCAACGGCAGCGAACTCACGCTCGACTTGCACGTTCCGGCCGGCTCCGATATCGGCGAGCAGATGGGCCTGTTCTTCCAGGCGGAGATGAACAAGGTCGGCTTCAACGCTATCTTCGAGACCATAGACTGGGGAAGCGCCTTCCTGCCAGAACTCGTCGGCCAGACCTTCGACATGAACATGTTGGGTTGGAGCTTGGGCTTGCCGGTGGATCCCGATGTTGCGTCCTTCTACTATCCGGAAGTTGACGTGCCCGGCTCCGGCTTCAATTTCGGCTCCTATTACAACGCCGAACTGATCGAACTGAACGACCAGGCCCGGGTTGTGCCGGGATGCGATACCGAAGCGCGCGCCGAGATCTATGCAAGAGTGCAGGAAATCCTCTTCGAGGACATGCCCTATTTCTACATGTACGTCTCCGAGTCCATGACCGCGACGCAGCCGGGACTTGGCAATTGGAATCCGACGCCGATCTCGCGCACGTATTCGCAGGATGCCTGGATAGCGCCGGAAGTGACGCAGCCCTAAGTAAGCCAGTCTTTGACGTATCGGAGAGCTCCGGCTCTCCGATACCCCGTCGGTCGCAAGCGCCGGTCGATTCTGGGGCAACATGATATGCAACGGTACATTGTCCGTCGCCTCCTACAAGCCATACCCACCTTTTTTGGCATTACCATCATCGTCTATTTCATTATGCTGCTGGCGCCCGGCGATCCGGTCGCCTTGATGACTTTTGATCCCAGCATCAGGCAGGACGAGCGCGAACGCCTCGCCATCAAGCTCGGGGTCAACGATCCCTTTCATATTCAATATTTGCGCTGGCTGATCGGCGATGACTGGATGCTGGTTGACAGCAATGCTGATGGCGAGGTTGATTCCTGGGGCGACAACTACGGCATCTTGCGCGGCGATTTCGGCAGCTCATTCAAGTTTCGCGGATCGAATCCGCTAGAGTTGATCAGCCAGCGGCTTGGCGCAACCATCGAATTGAATATCGCCGTCGTGCTCATTGGCGTGATTGGCGGGCTGCTGATCGGCTTGCTGGCTGCGGTGCAGCGCGGCCGCGCTTTTGACAAGTCCTCAAGGATCTTCGCGGTACTGGGGGATTCTGTGCCAGTTTTTTGGTTTGCCCTCCTGGCAATCATGCTGATGGGCCTGGTTTTGCCACGGGCATTGGAACCGCATGGCATCGGGGACGGCAGTCCCTTTTTGCCGATGGGCGGTCGCTGTCCGCCGGTGCGCGGGGGCTGCCCGCCAATCTACGCGCGTCTGCACTACATGATCTTGCCGGTGCTGGTCAGCGCTCTGGGGCCCGTCGCCGGTTGGTCGCGCTTTATGCGGGCATCAATGCTGGAGACAATCAATAGCGATTACATCCGCACTGCGAAAGCAAAGGGCCTGACGAGCCGCGGCGTGTGGATAGGGCACGGGCTGCGCAACGCTATCATTCCGCTGATGGTGTTTTTGGGTCCGTTGATGTTTGGGTTGATCGGCGGCTCAGTCATTATCGAGCGGATATTTTCCTGGCCCGGGATCGGTCTGCTGCTATTTGATTCCGTTGTCAGTCGCGACTATCCCGTCGTCATGACATCAGTCGTCATCGGATCGATACTGACGATGCTGGGTTACATCGCGGCAGATATTCTTTACGCCCTGTTTGACCCTCGCGTTCGCCTTTGAGGACCGAGACCATGCGATCACCCCCCATCCCCCCGCCCCTTCCCCCCACAAGGAGGGAAGGGGAGCACGTCTGGCGGGATTTCGGTTACATCTAGAACTCGCAGTGTAAATGAAGCGGTTTCGCATTATTTTAGTGCACCTATTTAGGGATACCGACGATGCGCAACGGTCGATCCGCAGTCAAGATAGCAAAACTCAAGCAGCGTCATAACGACGGGTTCACGCCATCGCTAAACCTCTACCAGAAAGCCTTTCGGCGTATCCGCAACGACCGACCCACCCTGCTGGCAATGGCGGTACTTGCTGGCTTTGCCCTGTTGGCGCTTTTCGCCCCTTTCCTCAGCGAGACGGTTTTTCAAGTCGACCAAGTGACACAGGCGGTGCGCAGCAAATATCTGCCGCTATTTTCTGAAGGGCATGTATTGGGAACGGATGAACTGGGGCGGGACCACCTCAGCAGACTGCTCTACGGCGGGCGGATTTCGCTGGGCATCGGCGTGGCGGCCGCGGTATTGTCGCTAGGCATCGGCATCGTAGTCGGCGTGTTCGCGGGCTTCTACGGCGGCATCGCCGACGATCTCATCAACTGGTTCATGGTCACGCTCAATTCCATACCGGGGCTCTATCTTTTGATCATTATTACCACCCTGCTGTCACCGTCGCCTTTGACGCTGGTGCTGATCTTTGGCATTCTGGGCTGGACCGGCACGACGCGCCTGGTTCGCGCCGAGACCTATTCCATCAAAGAACGCGAATACATTATTGCAGCCCGGGCTATGGGCGGATCCAACTGGCGCATTATGTTCATCCACATCGTACCCAATATCTTTTCTTTGCTGATCATCACCTTGTCGCAGGCGATCGGCGGCCTGATTTTAGCCGAGTCTTCACTTAGTTTTCTGGGATTCGGCGTGCAACCACCGACGCCGACCTGGGGCAATATGCTGAGTGGTGGCCTGGAATACGCGCGCAAGGCGCCGCATCTGGTATATCTGCCAGGGCTTCTGATCACCACTACGGTGTTTTGCCTGTACTTGATCGGCGACGGCCTGCGCGACGCATTTGATCCGAAGATCGCCGATTGAGATTTCCACATAAGCAGTCGGCGACAATTCAGCGAAGCAAAATTGCGGGCGTTGCAAGTAAACGCCCCTACCGGCTGTCAGGCGGTTTCTGTTTTTTATTTCAATCGACTTCGATACACTACCTATGTGAACGCGCTATAGACAAGCCTGTAGCGACATGATAGCATTATCCGTCGGTATACAGGGCGAGCAAGCCGCTTTGAAAGGAGTACCGGGAACTGAGGTTCCTCGAACTGACATATGGCAACGCATAAATCCGCATTGAAGCGTATCAGACAAAACGAAAAACGTCGCCTGCACAATCGTACCTACCGCAATCGGGCTCGTACGCTGGTCAAGCAGGCGCGCGCAGCCATTGAAAGCGGCGACCTGGAAGAAGCGCGTAAAGCAACGAGAGTGGCCGTCCGCGATCTGGATAAATTGGCGAGCCGTGGCGTTGTCCACAAACGCAATGCCGCGCGCCGCAAGAGCCGTTTGATGAAACAGTTGGCGAAACTCGAATCGTAGGGTAGACGACCCGCGTTCGCTCCGCCCAGCGTGTACTGAGTCGACCTGCGACCTATACAAGCAAGGCTGCCTTCGTTTCAGGGCGATCGATTCAAACTACGTGTTCATCACAGGTCGCGTAGGTCGCGTAGGTCGCGTAGACACTGACCGCCGACACAGACCTTCGATCGCACCTAGCAACTGTCAGGTGGTTGTTCTTTAGTTCACCCAAAAAAGGGTAGACTACCCCTCGGGCCGAAATAATGCAAATCCGGGCGCTATCGGTCATAATATCGGTGTCGTGGGATATTTGAGTCAGTCTGAATTAGCCCGGTATCGATCAAAACTGCTCTGGTTCACAAGCATGGTTGGCGAGGTAGATCGTCCCCCGTCTTGTAAACGGTATCGGTTCACGGTACCGTGCGATCGCGCCTGCAAGACTTGAAAGTAGTTGTCTTGACTTTATGAGTATGGATGTCAAAGCAGTCGTCGCCAACTGGAATTGGCAGAACTTAACAGGTCTCGCCCAGTGGGTTGTAGACGAAGCCATACAAATCCAACAGATCGCGGCGCCCACTTTTCATGAAAGAGCGCGAGCGCTTCATGTCGTAAACCGGTTTCGCGAGTTCCGTCTGGATGACATCACTATTGACGACTTGAACAACGTCTATGGGCGGATACCGGGCAAGCAATCCGATGTGGCCGTTCTGGTATTGGCGCATACTGATACCGTATTTTCCGCCGATACGGACTTGAGCATTCAGCGCTGTGGAAACCATATTTACGGACCCGGAATCGGCGACAATAGCCTCGGAGTGGCCGCTATGCTGGGCGCGATCAAGTCGATTCAAGAATCCGGCCGCGTTCCGGATTGCGACATTTGGTTCGTCGCCGATAGCTGTGAAGAAGGCCTGGGGGATTTGCGCGGGGTCAAAGCAGCCTACGCCTGTTTGCAGCAGCAGGTTTGCGCCGTCATCAATCTGGAAGGACTAGCCCTTGGTCATGTCTACAATGCCGGCATCGCCGTGCATCGTTTGCGCATAAGCGCCAAGGCAGAAGGCGGCCACAGCTGGCTTCATCACGGCCGTCCCAGCGCGACGCACGCCGTCATGAAACTGGGCCATCAAATCGCCAGCTTGGAAGTGCCGGTCTCGCCACGCACAACGTGCAATATTGGCATGATCGACGGTGGACATGCGATCAACGCCATAGCTACGGAAGCGAGCCTTTGGCTGGACATGCGGTCGGTTTGCGCGGACGCCCTCGCCGAGCTTCGCCAACGCGTATGTCGACTGGTCAAGCAAAGCACACAGGATGGCTTGCAATTCGAGATCGAGACAGTGGGCGAACGTCCGGCCGGCGCCATCGCCGACGATCATGTACTGGTGCGGGGCGCGCTATCCTCGCTGGCCGAGATTGGCATCATGGGCACGTTGGAGACAGGCAGCACCGATGGCAACGTGCCACTCTCGCAAGGCTGTCCGGCGGTCACGATCGGCATTACGCGCGGAGGAAACGCGCACCGTCTTGACGAGTATATAGAGGTTGCGCCGATTCGTTTCGGACTCAAGCAGTTGATCACGCTTGTCCTGGCGTCCACAGGGCATTACGGGAATGCCTCCTAGCGCACATTAGCGGGGTGGAAGATGTGCTTGCCTCGCATCTGCAGGAGCGGGGCTATCCATCGGGCGCACGGCAACGGGCATTCACATCTGCTCTACCAGTTCCAGCAGCCGATTGATCTCCTCAATCGTATTGTATTGGGCGATGCCGACGCGGACCATGCCCTCGGGTCGATTGAGTCGCTGCATGATCTCCAAGGCGTAATAGTCTCCGCTCCAGACGAAAATGTCATGCTCGGCCAGGCGAGCGGCGATTTCATCGGGCGACTTGCCGTCCAGTTCGAATGCGACCGTCGGCACGCGCCAGCCGAAACGCGAGGCCTCGGTAATGCCGGCAATGCGCAGGCCGGCAATCGCCGACAGACCTTCGATCAGCGCGGCAAGCAAGCCGCGCTCGTATTCCCGCACAGCCATCATTCCCTGCTTCATTTTGAGTCGCGCGCCGCAATAGCGTGGCAGATGCGCGGCGCCGAAGCGTTCGCCGATCATCTCCCAATGCTCCAGACAGGCGAGCAGGCCGTTCCAGGTTTCATAGCTTGGGGTGCCGGTCTCCCAGCGATAGGGCGCTCGATCTTTCGCCGGACGCACTTTGAATACCGGCAGTTCATTCAGCAGGTCCTCGCGACCCCACATGATGCCCAAATGCGGGCCATAAAACTTATAAGCGGAGCAAAGAAGAAAGTCGCAGTCAATATCCAGCACGTCAATCGGGACGTGAGGCGCGCTTTGAACGGCATCGACGATATGCCAGGCGCCCACAGCATGCGCCATGGCCGCGATTTGTCGTACCGGGTTGATGGTGCCAACCGCGTTGGAGGCGTGAACCGTCGCCACAATCCTGGTTTTTTCGCTCAGCGCTTCTTCAAGGGAATCCATATCCAATGTGCAATCTTCTGTATTCAGGTCAACCCATCTGATACAACACCCGCGGTCTTGCGCGATTGATGTCCATGGCGATACGTTTGCATCGTGGTCCATGCGCGTCAAGACGATTTCGTCGCCGGCCTTCAGCGTAGCCGCAATGGCGCGGCTCAATGCGAAGTTCAAAGTGGTCATGTTAGGACCGATTACGATTTCGGAAGCGCTGGCCGCGTTGAGGAAATCGGCCATTTTCTGACGAACCTGGTCCACCATCTCATCATTTTGGCGGCTGGTGTGGAAGAAGCCACCCGAATTGGCGTTCATCCCGCGATAATATGCGCCGACCGCGTCAATCACGCTTTGAGGGACCTGTGTTCCGGCGGGATTATCCAAGAATATCGGCTGGCGCGCGTCCGGCATAGAGACCCGCAACGAAGGGAATAGTTCACGTATGAAATTGGCGTGGAAGCCCATGTACTTGTCCTTGACACTCAAGAGAATCGCGAGAACAGTACTATAGCCGGCTGGCTCAGGATAGATGTATTTTCAGCCCGAGAAGTCAGAGACCATGTCAAGGTTGGTTGAGGCGTCGCGCGGTTGGCGAGAGTGATTTTCGGTCGACCTGATAGGTCGCGCCTGTTTACGTATAGCGCGTCGCTCATGCGACGAAAACGCAACCGATTTTGCGTGAGCGGGACAGATCTTGTCGCTGCCGCCGAGGGTCTACAAAGCTTGTCCGCTACTAATAGAACAGAGTCGCATTTGCGCCATTTTCTACGGTAGTCCAAACATCCGTAGGTATTGAACGCGGGCGATTCACAGTGTGTACGCGCGGCGCTGTGTCGTCCGCAGCCGCATTTGCACTTGTAGAAGCGGGCGAGGCGAGGCTTGTCCGCTACGACTCGACATTGATGTCGAAACCGGCGAGGCTTGTCCGCTACTGATGCGAATGCGCCAGATTTGGGAATATTGCCTAGCGGACGACTGACAGGGTCGCGTAGGGCGCGTGGACAGAGCTCTTCGACACTGGCCGCCCGTCGGCGGTAAGAATATATGGCGCGATTGCTCTATGCATAAAGCGCTTCAAGCGTCGGGAGGATCGATGGCGGCTCTGGTTTCTCGCACCAAGCGCAAGAAAGTCTCGCGGTAAATCATATTTATCGCGCGCGGGCGCTCCAGAGCAATTGCGATATCAGCAACCAGTTTTCCCGGACGACTCGACAACACGACGACCCGATCCGCCATCAGCACTGCTTCGTTGATATCATGCGTTACCATGACAACCGTCTGTCTGTGCTCCCGCCACAGATCCAGCAGTTCCAAGCTGATCTTTTCTCTGGTCATGGCGTCCAGCGCCCCGAATGGCTCATCCAGAAGCAATGCCTTGGGCCGCTGGACGATCACCCTTCCCAGGGCAACGCGCTGCGCCATGCCTCCGGACAGCTCAGCCGGGTAGGACAGGGCGAAGTTCTGCAGATGCAACTGAGGCAGCAATTCATAAACCGCCGCGTGCCGCCGCGCTTTGTCGACCCCCGCCAACTCCAGCGGCAGTCCAATATTGTCGATCACTGTGCGCCAGGGCATGAGATTGGCGTCTTGAAACATGATGGCGAGCGTCGCCAGCGGGCCGGTTATTGGCACGTCGTCGCCGGCGACGCTTCCCGATGTTGCGCGTTGCAACCCGGCCAGGGTACGGATCAAGGTGCTTTTGCCACAGCCGCTGGGACCTACGATACATACAAATTCGCCAGGCGAAACCTCCAGCGAAATCGGTCCCAATGCGGGCAAGCGTCCTTCGTCCGGCGTCTTAAAATCGACGACAAGCTCGCGCAGGCTCAGCTTCACTCGCCGATACCGGTGACAAACTGATTGGAAAATGACGCGCTGAGGTCGGGCGGGTCGTCACTCAACAGGCCCATCAAGCGCAGCGTATCGCTCATGGCTTCCCAGGAAGACAAATCGCTATGGCCCAGTGTATCGGCATCCCAAAGCGCGATCGTGCGCAGCAGCACTTCAAATTGTGTCAAATCGTCCGATCCCACGGCGTCGGCCAGCAGTACAAGCATGTCAGAACGACTTTCGGCGATCTCTTCGCGTGTTGGGTCCGTTTCGAGAAAGACCGCTTGCTCCGCCGCCAATTCCCGCAACAGCGTGAGCAATGCCGGCTCGCCGGGCAATGTCTCGACGAAGGTTCCGCTAGCCAGGTAAGCCGCAGCCGGATTGTTGATGGTCGCTTTCAGGGCGCTGTTGAAGGCACTTGCCATGCGTTGCACCTTGTCCGGATCGCGCCCCGCAAGATCTGCGCTGACAATAAGACCATTAGAGACCAGGTCCACGCGAGAAGCGACCGAAACAACCGCGATTTCCCTGACATCGCCACAATCACCAGCAGCAACGCGCTTACGAATTTGCAGAGGTTCATTGTTCACATAAACAACCGCCGCGTCTACGGCGCCAAGGCAAAAGACATCGGGCGCATTAAAGCCGATCTCGTTCAATTCGATATCATCTTCGCTCAAACCGGCGCTTTGCAGCAAGGTAGTCAGCCCGCTGTAGCTGGCGCCAAAGCGGCCGGGAATGCCGACGGTCATGTCCGTCAAGTTTTCGAGGTCTGCCCCGCCATCGTCGCTGACCATGACGATACCTACCGGGAATTCCTGGAACCACTCATAGACATAGACCACATCACGGCCTTTAGCGCGCGCCAGAATCACCTGCTCGCCGCTGACAATGCCGAAATCAGCCTGACCAGCGGCGACCAAGTCCAAAACATCCGGTTCTTGCAGGTGTTCCAGCGTCACATCAAAGCCCTGACGGGCAAAATGCCCGTCTGCGATGCCTACATAAAATGGGGCGAACTGAATGTTGGGAATAAAGGTCAACAAGATGCGTTCCTGAAGCGAATCCGCTTGCGCGCCAACCGAAGACAGAATGATAAAGAAACTGATTAGCGCCCTTCCCAAGATTTTGCGCATGATATTTGTGTCACTCCTTATGATAGGCAATTCAAGGTTTGGAGCGACGCCGCCAAGCCAGCCAGCGCCATTCCAGCAACACCACAAAACTGTACAAACTCAAAGCGATCGCTGTCATCGTCAGAACAGTCACGATGACCAGCGGCGTGTCGTATTGATTGCGAGCAGAAGTCACAAGAAAGCCCAGACCGCTGCCCTGAGTCACGAATTCACCCACGACCGCGCCTATAACCGCCAAGGTCGCGCTCGTCTTTAGTCCCGCCAAAACAACGGGCAACGCGGAAGGCAATTCCAATTGGCGGAAGGTTTGCCAAGGCGTCGCGTTTAGCGATGTCATCAAGTCCCGAAGATTAGGGGAGACGGCGCGGACCGCGACAATCGTGTTGACCAGCGACGGGAAAAAAACGATGACGGCTGTCGTCACGATCTTGCTCGTCGGTCCGCTGCCAAACCAGATCACGAGCAGCGGCGCATAGGCGACAATGGGCGTCGATTGAAAGGCGACAATCACAGGCGAAAGCGTGTATTCCAAGATTGGCATTTTGGCGATGGCGTAGCCGATTGACAATCCAATGCCAAGACCCAAAATCAAGCCAAAAAACATCTCTTCCAGGGTTACGCTGAGGTGCTTGAGGAGCAATCCGCTTTGAAGCGCCTCGATAAAAGCCTCGCCAACTGCAGCCGGCGGCGGAACGATAAAAGCGGGATATATCTCGGCAGATGTTAGCAATTGCCACAGCAGCAGCAAGGCGACAAGAGACAGAAGCGGAGAAGATCGGCGCAGTTGTAGAAGTAGAGTCCGAGTTGACCGGGAACCGAGCTCGGTATCATGCTTTTTGCCTACTTCAGCCATTCTTCGCCTCAACGGAAGCGACCAACTCGAAGCAGGGCGGCAGGCAATGCGCCCTCGAACGGCCCTGCAAATGTCGGCCCTTCAAGTCTGCGGCGCATCAAACCGAACTAGCCAAAGCGGAGCGCATTTGACTTGCCAATCCTTCTCCCATCCGGACTGTCACCGTCGGCTCCGGCTTCTCACCGGAATCCACCTGTTTGACAAGCCATCGCGCTGCCAACAGGGTCGCGGGCTGGGCACGTTCATTCGCGCATCACCGCCGGTAGGGAATTCCACCCTGCCCCGAAGGTTGGTTTAGATTCATTTTGACCTGAGTATAGCAGGAAAACTTTAGGATGTCACTTGTATAGCAGTGCATCGAAGTCGGCTGAACCTAAGGAACAGCAGCCACTTGACAGCCGGTAAGGGCGATCAGATGGAACGCCCGACAAGTAGAAACTGAATGTGAAAGGGGCGGCTCGGTGAGTCGTCCCTTTCAGATACTTCGCATTTAGCGTGAAGGATCTCGCGCCGAGGTCTGCTCAAAAGTATTTCAAGCGAATGGGATACATTGCAGCTTATCAGGCATTGGCGACGTCTGTTGCGGGAAGAGCCGATTCTTTCATAGCAGCAAGCTGCGGTTCTATCTCGAAATTCGCGTCAGCTTTCAGCACGGTGAACAGGAAATGCCCGCCTTCGCCGCGGCTGTTGCCTTCAGCCCAAATACGGCCGCCATGCGCTTCTATGATATGTTTGCAAATTGCCAGGCCCAAGCCTGTTCCGTCGTCGCCGGAGCGGGAAACATCGGCTTGATAGAAGCGTTCGAATACGCGTTCTCGCAAGTCTTCCGGCACGCCAGGCCCACTATCGAGAATCGAGACAGAAATTTCGTCTTCAAGGTCGACGGCGGTAATCGTGATCGCTTGCTTCAAAGGTGACCATTTGATCGCGTTGTGGAGCAAATTGCCCAGCACTCGCTTCAGTTGATCGGCGTCGCACAATACGGCAAAACTTCGCGGAACATGGCTGACTATTGTCAAGTCTTTCATTTCTGCCTGGGGGATCAAGCGCTCGATAGCTTCATCCACCACCTGAGTCAGGGATGTGGGCACCAGGCGCATAATGGCTTCGCCGGATTCTATCATAGAAAGGTCAAGCAATTCCTGAGACAGCCAGAGCAAGGCGTCGGTCTCCATGGCGATCTCTTTCAGCGATTGAATGCTCGCTTTCCGCTTCGGGCGATCAGCATCAAGGAACAGTCCCTCGATGATCAGGCGGATGCGAGTAATTGGCGTGCGCAACTCATGGGAGATATTGGCGACAAGATCGCGCCGGGCCCGATTCAGGTTTACAAGATTGGTAACGTCCTGCATGGCAACAGCCACAAAACGTCGGCCTTCAGCGATCGTCACAATTTGCGTTCGAGCGCGATAATAAACATCATCTATCACGAACTGTTCTTCAAGGCTGTCGTGTTCGTTCAGGGTGTAGTCAACCAGGTTGGCAAGATCCGCTGAGTCAAGGATATCGCAAAACTTTTTGCCGACGGCGGATCTACCGCCGAATAATCGTGCGGCTGCCTGATTGTGCCTAAGGATCACACCGGCTTCATCCAAAACCAGCGCCAGATCGAAAGCAACTTCTGATAGCGCAGAGTAAAGCGCCCTTGTCTCGTTGTTTACATGTTCGGCTGAAATGCGTTGCCGGCGCAGCGCGTCGATTTCGATATCCCGGCTGCTGACGGCCTCTTCCAAGGATTGGACCTTCCGCCACAGCCGACGGCCAGCATATGCCAGGATGATGAACGCAGCGGCGAATATGACCAGCAGCGATTCCATACCTAGTCCTCGAAGCGGTAGCCCACACCGCGCACCGTGCTAATGAGCCGAGGATTGGAGGGATTGTCCTCGATCTTTTCGCGCAGCCAGCGGATATGGACATCAACCGTTCGCTTGTCCACAAAATAGTCATATCCCCAGACTTTGGTCAAGATCAGATCGCGTGACAAAACAGCGTTTTTGTTCCGCATGAGCTCTGTCAAGAGATCAAATTCCTTGTTGCTCAGCTTGACTTCATCGGTGCCTTTGAATACTCTGCGTCCGGTGAGATCAAGCCGCAGGTCCCCGGCAGTCAGCTCGTCCTGGATCTGCCGCCTGGCCGGCGACGGGCGGCGCATTTGAACCCGTACGCGAGCCAAGAACTCGCCCAAACCGAAGGGCTTGACAATGTAATCGTCGGCGCCGCTCTCCAAGCCGACGATCTTATCAACTTCCGTACTTCTGGCCGTTAACATGATAATGGGGACTTCGGCTGTTTTGTTGTCGTTACGGATCATGCGACACAGGCTCAGACCGTCCAGGCCGGGCAACATTATGTCCAATACAAACAGGTCGTATGTTTCGCGTTGCGCGTGTTCCCATCCGCTCTCGCCATCGCGCGCAGTGGAAACATTATAGCCCTCGGCGCGCAACTTATCGGCGAGATTGGAGGACAGCTTCTCTTCGTCTTCGACGATCAGAATCTTCTTTGTCATGCACTTAGCCCGAACGTTGACCAAGTCCCAGTCAGCTTAACATTTTAGTACTAAATCCTTGTTAAGACACAAGATCATTCGTGTAAAGCCCAATTGGACAAGGCCTTAATATCGCCACTTGTTTAGCCGTCGGCGATGGCTCGGACCCCCCCAAGCGATGTCGCTCGCCTAACGGCGTCACGGATAGCGCTTGCAACCGCTTCTGCAGCATAGGCGCCAACAAGGCTTGTGTCCGCAGGGACCTCACCAGTAGCCAGCGCGAAAATCGTATCGCCGTCGTACATCGTATGCGCGGGGTTGACCGCTCGCGCTATGCCGTCGTGGGCCATCTGCGCGACTTTCTGCGCCTCGGTTTTGTTGAGCGCCCCATTGGTCGCTACTACGCCAATGACCGTAGATTCGTTGGCGGGCGCCGCGGAACTATCGCTGCTTATTTTGACGATGGCCTCCAATACAGAGTCAAATCCTGCGCCGTCGTTTTTGCGCAAACCCGCCAAGATCTCGCCGCGTTCGTCGTAGACATTGCCAACGGCGTTTACAGCCATCAGCGCAGCAATCACCAAGCCGTTTTTCAGGGCGATCGCCGCCGATCCAATACCGCCCTTTGACGCGCGTTCATTGCCCGCTATGGCGCCGACTTTGGCGCCTGTGCCCGCGCCCACGCTGCCCAATTCCAGGACGCCGGTTGCGGCGTTCTGGCAAGCCTGGTATCCAGCATCGCCGTCCGGGAATACATCCTGGCGTCCAAGTCCCAAGTCAAAGAGTATGGCCGCAGGAACGATCGGCACAGTCAAGCCGCTGCGTGATTGGTATCCCAGCCCGCGCTCAATATGCCAGCGCATGACACCGTCAGCGGATGATAAACCGAAGGCGCTGCCGCCGGACAGCACAATAGCCGTCACCTCCGCCACCAGATTATGCGCCTGAAGCAGATCGGTCTCTCGTGTGCCGGGCGCGCCGCCGCGAACATCAACCGCGCCCACTGTCTTTGGCGGGCAGAGTACGACAGTGCAGCCGGTTGCCGCTATTGCGTCTGTATAGTGACCAACCTTGATCCCCGGAACGCGAGTCAGCGTATTGTTCTTAATCGTCGTCTTCGACATAGTATTCGTCGCCGTCGCCGTCGTCTTGCCAGATAATGCGCATTTTGTCGTTGCTCGCTTCGATTTGCTCGTTCGACTCCGTGAACAAGATTCGCTCTGCCCGCTCATAGTCCGTTGGCATTACCAGAATTTTGATCTCACCCAGATTACCGAGGGTAATGCCAAGCGCCGTTGCGCCGGCTTCTTGATGGATGAGCGCGGGTATCTCGTTCGCCTTGAGTTTGCCAGCGAGAATATACGCTTCTTGCAGGTTGTTGGTGATGTAAACCACGATCCATTGCGGACCGTCAGTTTCGTTGTGAAGTTTGCGAAGGCCCATGGCTTCCCGATTCTTGATCCACAACCATTCTATCATGCCTTGTCACCGATTGAACGTAGCTCCAGGAATCCGGTTTTCCAATGACGGCTAAAGTGATAAACTCCATATTTATCAAGATGCTGATCGCATAGCCGAGGTGTATGGTTGGAATCTGGCACCACCTCTAGACTACGAGACGCATAACGCTTCTATTCATGAAATTCTCGGCAGGCGGATGCCTTGCTATCTTGCCGGAGTCATCAGTATATGTCAGGCACTGGAAATCCGACAGCTTTGCAAAGACTCCCTCCGTACGTCTTCTTGTGTGTACTGAGTCTACTCATATTTCTTCCTGTTATGGAAGCTGCGACCGAGCGATATACGGACTTCGGCTATCACATTGGAGTTGCCGAGGGGCTGCCGCACGAGGTTACGCATATATCCCATGTTTTGTATCATTCCATATATCGACTGTTGAAGTATTGGCTTCCCAATTTCGATTCTTCGGATATCGCGCTTCTAGCTATACTGGTTTTCACAATTCCTCTGCCACTGATCGTATTTTCAATCTTAAGGCGAAACTGCCCAGAACTGATTTCCACGCTCGGAATCCTTTTACTTTCCGTTGGTTTGACGATTGCGTCGCCTATCACTTTCTGGGCCAACTATCTGATGATTGGTTACATTAATCCAATTGTATATCACAACCCAACACTGATTGCCCTGCGACTTTTTGCCATTCCGGTTTCTCTTCTTGCCCTGGGCGTATTCAGTAACAGATCGTATCGAAATTCAAACCATAGGCTTTACACGCTTCTGCTTTGCGCTTCTGTGATATTGCTGTCTACGCTAGCGAAGCAGAGTTATACCTTTGTGTTGATACCGGGCTGTTGCGCATTTGCCGCTTGGAGGGCTTTCAGAGGCAATCGGGTTGATTGGATACATCTTGTCTTTGGAATTTGCGTACCGGGCTCGCTAATGTTAGGTCTTCTGTACCTCATATCGTATGTGAACCATGCTGACGGTTCTTCTATTTCATTTGGCGTTTTCACGTTTTTCAGAAATTGGATTCCGGCTTGGCGCATTCCGATACAATTGCTACTCTCGCTGGCTTTTCCTCTAACGGTCTACCTGTTGTTTTTTGCAGAAGCCAGAAAGCATATCTATTTGAATTTGTGCTGGACTGTATTCGCGGTGAGCGTACTTGCGACATATTGCCTCTATGAATCGGGACCCCGCATGAATCATGGAAACTTCTTGTGGAATAGCTATATCGCTGTTTTCGTATTGATGTTTGCTTCTGTACTGTTCCTTGTTCAGCAATATGAACGGTCTAGGCTCGCTTGGCCAGAAGACTGTCAAAGCATGTCTTCGCGAATGTCACTGAAATTCTCTATTTCCGTAGTTTTGCTCGGTTCTCACGTGTTTTTCGGCATTGGATACTACATTCGATTCTTGATCGGTATCGATATGATAAACTAGCTTATACTCATACACGCCAAGTATAGCTTGCCCCTGCCATAGATTTCATCCGCTTGCGAAGCGCTAGCAAGGATCGGAATCGCGGACATAGCGCTCAACGACGGCATCTCTTTCTTCCAGGTATATTCCGCAAGATCGATAATAATTGCGCGTCCAGCCGAAAATATGGCCCATGGAAGGCTCGTCGGTCTCTTGAGGGTCGTAAAGCAACCAAAACGCAGCGTACCTGGATACAAATTCGTCGAGCGAGCTTATGGGTTGCCTGGTCGTCTGAATGGTGAGCTTGCCGCCGCCATCGTAATAAATGTGAACCAGGTTGCTTGGTTTGATGAGCTTCTGATAGTAGTCACCTGTGACCCAGGTTATCTTGCGGGACGGGTGCAAGCTGAGCACGGATTCTGTAGGTCTAACTTCAATGTTGGGATCGTAAACCAAGGTATGAAAGGGTGGCGCGTGCAGCGACTCCAGGCTTTTGCGTTTGCTTGCAATATAGGAGTTCTCGTTTTGCGAATACGTGAGGAATGAGAGTATCCAGACAGCCGCCAGCAAGAACTGGACTGGCGCCCGCCTGGGGAGAAAATTCCAGGCGATAGACAGAGCGCTGCCCAGCAATGGCGCCAACAGGAGCATATATCGCAGACGCTTCGGTATGAGTATGGGCTTGATTTCATTAGCCAACAACAAAATGGCAATCGCCAGAAAAGTGAGAATCAATAGAAATCGTTGAGGCTTGCCCAGCAGCTTGCGATACCAAGCGACAATGATCAGAGCGCCAAGCGGTAGAATCCAGAAATCGTTGCTGTAAACATTGCCAAGACTGACGAGTGACTCGAAGGCGTTCATGCCACTGAATGACTTGTTAGAGAAACCTTCCAAGCCCTTGAGAACGGTAGGCAACCAAGGTAAAAAAAGCAAGCCGCCACCTATCAAGGCAAGAGTAATATGAATCCAGCGTCGATTCTTTCGCACAAACAGGAGATGATACATGGCAAGGGCGGCCAAGATGAAGATTCCGAAATAATGCAAGTACAATATCAGCGCGCAACTCAATGCGAGCGATAGCCAGGTCCAGCAATTCACTCGTTCAGTTGTCTCGAGCAGGCGCCAATAGCACCAGACAATCCACACCACCAAGAACGGCAACAACGTGTACATTCTTAGCTCGCGCGAATAAAAGAGGAACAAGGCATTTAACGAGACGATAAACAGAGCGGCAAGGGCTTGGTGGCGGAGGCGGGGAATCCGAGCGAGGCGGTAAATCGCTGCCAAGGAAAGAAGAGCAAAGTAAGTCGATAGCAGTCGCAATACGAATAGATCACTCCCAGCGACTCTCGACCAGACATTCAAGAGGATGAAATATAAAGGCCCGTGTTGCTCGCTATTCGCCGCAACTTTCTTGACTGTTTCATGAATTGATTGCGGTGTGTTGACGGACCGTCCAAATATGTGTGAAAGCGTCCGCAATTCGTCATGATTCGCCAAAGGTACGCGCGTCAGCCCCTTTGTGCCAAAATGCCAGGCAAACAACAAGCAGGCTAGCGCAGCGAGCAAGTGAAGGTAGTCTCCGATGAGACGCCTGGAAGAAGGACTGTTGTGGAATCGCATGGCGCGATTGTACTAAATATAAAAAGAGCAGTCAGGAGTCGTGTTGGCGGCGGCATACTCTCCCACATCGTCTCCAATGCAGTACCATCTGC
>JAPOVL010000033.1 GCA_026708115.1 Chloroflexota bacterium | reverse complement strand
ATGAGTTGCGTGCCAATTAGACAAAAACTGTGTCCACTTTTTCGGGTGAAGATCACCCCGCTTAGCGGGGGGACCGAGGGGGGCAAGGGGCCGGGGGGGTGAGGGGTACAAAAAGCGCGTCAGCATGACCCAATACCGGACAAGCCTTGTAGGGGCGACCTATCAGGTCGCCCGAAAACACGCCAAAATTGCCAAGTTTTGTCGCAAATATCTGCCCAACGAAAATTGTCATGTCCTCAGATCTGGACAGGGGGTACCCCCCCCCGTATACATACTGTATCTATACGGTTACACAAAAAGGGGGCAAAATGAGGGCATCTTCCCAGCATTTGAGGACCAATTGCGCATCACAAAGCGCCGGCCCCGAGCGGCTCTGCATGCCGGCTGGCAAGCAGCCCGGCAAACCGCCGTTCATATATCTGAGCGCGCGACTATAATGATGACGATCTGGTATCCGCCGAGGACAGGAACATGCCCGACAGCGCTTGGCAAAGCTACGACCTGATTTTCTTCGACTGCGACAGCACCTTGTCGGCTATCGAGGGCATTGACGAGCTCGCTCGCTTCAAAGGCAAGGGGGACCGCGTCGGCTTGCTGACCAGCAAAGCCATGGACGGCGAGCTTGATCTCGCCGAAGTCTACGGAAAACGCTTGCGCGCCATCCGTCCCACCCGCGCCCAGCTCAAGGCGATTGAGGAACGCTACTGGGAAACCATGGTCGAGGACGCGGCCGAAGTTATCGCGGCGCTCCATTACCTGGGCAAGCAGGTTTTCATCATCAGTGGCGGACTGATCGATGCCGTCAAGGGTTTCGGCCGGCGACTGGGGGTGGATGCCTCGCGTATCCGCGCTGTCGAATTGGAATACAACCAACTGTCCGGGCAATGGTGGCGCTATCACGAGCCACAGACCCAACATGCCCAGACCTATCTGGATTACGACGAAGGTCCGCTGACGGTATCGAAGGGCAAGTCCCAGATTATCAGCGAACTGGCGGACGATTTGCCTGGACGGCGCATCATGATCGGCGACGGCGCCAGCGATCTTGCGGCAAAAGAACAGGTCGATCTATTCATTGGTTATGGCGGCGTGTTGGCGCGGGACAAGGTGAAAACGGCGTCCGAGGTCTTTGTGAGCGCCTGTTCCCTGGCGCCGATCCTGCCAATTGCAGCTGGGCGCGCTGGCTGGCAAACTGTGGCGGGGGGCGCATTCGAATCGCTCTATCTCAAGGGCATCAATCTGGCGCGTGACCCAAAGGCAGTCAGCTTCCAAACGGATAAGCGACTTGGCCAGTTTATTCAGGCATTTGAAGGCATAACTACGACATGAGTTTCGACGCGATAATCTTCGATATGGACGGCCTGCTGGTCGATTCCGAACCGCTCTGGCACGAGGCGGAAATCGAAATGATAGAAGGCGCTGGCTATACCTATGCCGAAGATGTGCGCGAGCAAACGATTGGCGTCCGCGTAGATGAGTTCGCGCGCATCATCCACCGCCATTATCCCAACGTGGGCGACACGCCCGAGGCGATTATTGATGAGATTACTGGGCGCATTCTCCGCACGCCTCTGGAGAAGATTCAGCCGCGTCCGGGCGCGGAAGCGATCATCCGCTTCGCCGCCGAGCGAGGGATTCCGCGCGCAATCGCCTCAAGTTCCTGGGATTGCGTGATCGACCATTTCGTGGATTTGCTTGGCTGGGACGCCTTGATCCCGCAGCGCTATTCGGCGCAGCATATGCCGCGCGGCAAACCGGCGCCCGATATTTATCTTCACGCCGCCGAGCAACTGGGCTACCCGCCCGCGCGCTGCCTTGCCCTGGAGGATAGCCCGGCCGGGACGCAGTCGGCACTAGCCGCGGGCATGACCTGTTATTCCGTGCCCGACCTGTCGCATTCCACGCTTGATGACTTCGCCGGAATCAACAAACGCGTTTACGACAGCCTCTACGACATATTGGCGGAATTCAGAAGGAAGGGCTTGTTCTCTTGAGCCAGCCAACCGGCGGCAGCGACCAGCACCGCCGCGCCCAGACAAGTAATCAAGCTGCCTCGGCCCAGGCAGTTGGCGCTGCGAAACACCTGCGGCGCATTTTGGTCGCGACAGACCTCACGCCCGAAAGCATCGCCCTGCTGGAGGCGGCCGACGATGTCGCGGTAATCATCGTCCCGCCAAAGACCGCCAACGTGCGGGCCGCCCTCAACGACGCGGCCGCCATCATCACCCGTTCCGATTTCAAACTGGACGCGCCTCTGCTGGAACACGCGCCGAACCTGAAACTGATCGCGCGTATGTCCGCCGGCTTGACCGGGATTGACGTCGACTATGCCACAGAACGCGGCATCCTGGTGATGAATATCCCCGGTGTCAGCGCCATCGCCGCCGCCGAACATACGCTGACCTTGATGTTGGCGCTTAACCGAAATCTGCCCGATATCCATGACAGCCTGCGCGAAGGCTGGTGGCTCTTCGACCGCGGGCCGCAAGTCGGTAAACAATTGCATGGCAAAACGGTCGGCATCATCGGCCTTGGTCGGGTCGGGCAGCGTGTCGCGCATCTCTGTTTGGCCTTCGGCATGCGCGTTCTGGCTAACGATCCCTATATCCGCGAAGAGCAGGTCAACGACAAGCGCATTCAACTGGTCGGCCTGCGCGAATTGCTGGGGGCGGCGGACTACGTCAGCCTGCATGTGCCCGCCACCGACGAGACCGTCGATTTCTTCACGGCGGACATGCTCGACCAGATGAAACCCGGCGCCCGCTTCATTAATACCGCCCACGGCGGCGTCATTAAGGAAGCCCTGCTGGCGGACGCCCTGAAGGACGGGCGCCTGGGCGGCGTCGCCCTGGACGTCTGGAACGAAGAGCCGCCCTTCAACAGTCCCTTGATCGGTTTGGATAAGGTGATTCATACGCCGCATATCGGCGACAACACGGCCGAAGCGCGGCAAGACTTGTCCATTCAGATCGTCAAGCAAGTGATTGACGCGCTGGACGACCGCGACTATCGCAACGTCGTCAACATGCCCCTGCTGCCGGGCCTGAACTACAGCGACGCCCGCCCTTATATGCAATTGTCCGAAAGCATCGGCAGCCTGCAGCACATCTTGGCGCGCGGTCCCATTCGGCGCATCGCCATCGAGATCATCGGCGAAGACATGAACGGGCTGATCAAGCCCATGACGGTCGGCATATTAAAGGGGCTGCTGACCCCGATACACGGCGACAAGGTGAGCTATGTCAACGCGCCCGTTCTGGCGACCGAGCACGGCTGGCGGATCACGCAGGCCAAAGGCATCAAGATCAGCGAATACAGCAATGTCATCACCAGCCAGATTACGCTGGATGACAACGAGGAGATCAGCATCGCCGGGACGCTGCTGGACCGGCAGAAGCCCTATATCCTGCAGATTAACAGCTACCGTATCCACTTCGAGCCGCGCGGGCATCTGCTCATCATGGGCAGTTATGACCAGCCGGGCGTCATCGGCCGCGTCGGTACCCTGATGGCGGAAAACGGCATCAACATCGCCAGTTGGCATACCGGCCGCGCCCAACCCGGCGGCAACACCCTGACCGTGCTCAACTTCGACGAAGCGCTTCCCGAGTCCCTAATGGAGATTCTGCGCGGGCAAGACTTCATACGCCATGTGCATCAACTGCAGATCTAACCAAGTTCAATCGAGATGACTCTTGATCGCCAAAGCAACTTCCTTGTTGATGCCATTGACCTCCGCCAGTTCGGTGACGCTGGCCGTTCTGATGGCGTCAATCGAGTTTTCAAAGTGCTTGAGCAAGACCTTGCGGCGTTTGGGTCCCACGCCTGGTATCGTCTCCAGGCGGCTGGCCAGGCTCAGCTTGCGCCGGCGCTTGCGATGGCTGGTAATGGCGAAGCGATGCGCTTCGTCGCGCACGCGCTGAACAAGATAAAGCGCTTCGCTGCGGCGGGGCAGCAAGATAGGCAGCGCTCGATCTGGCAGGAAGACTTCTTCAATGCGTTTCGCCAAGGCCGCGACCGGCACCCGGTCCCGCAAGCCAAATTCGGCCAATACGCTCCTAGCGACATTGAGCTGCCCTTTGCCGCCGTCAATCAAGAGCAAGTCCGGCAGCAGCCGCCAGGTTTCGTCCTTGTCCACCCCGGCCGGCG
Source organism: Chloroflexota bacterium (assembly GCA_026708115.1). Lineage (GTDB taxonomy): Bacteria > Chloroflexota > Anaerolineae > Aggregatilineales > Phototrophicaceae > UBA6055. The sequence goes on along the minus strand of JAPOVL010000033.1, from coordinate 166,369 downwards.
TCAGCGACAGCCCCGACTCGACCGCGTCCTTCCAACGCAGAAAGCGCCGTGTCAGGGCCTCGCGCATTGATTGATAATCGTCCGAACCACCGTGGGAAACCGACCGAATATTGAAACGGCGATATTCGCTCTTGCGCGCCACGCCACGGGCAAAGACCACCCGGCTGGCGACGATCGCGGTGCCTTGCGTCGTGCTGATGTCGTAACATTCGATGCGGTTGGGGATGCGCGGCAGCCCCAAAGCTTCGTGCAGTTGCGCCAGCGCTTGTTCGTGCTTGGTGGTATCGGCCTCGTATTGAGCGCGCATCATTTGCAGGCTTTCCAGCGCGTTTTCCTGCGCCAGCGCGACCAGTTTGCGTTTGTCGCCACGCTGCGGCACATGAATTGATACTTTCGAACTGGCGCGTTTGTCGCTGAGCCAACGTTCCAGGATACGCGCTTCCTCGACTTCGTTGGGCAAAATCAGTTCGCGCGGGATGTTGCTGCTGGCCGCGTAAAACTGGCTGATGAATTGTTCCAGCACAACGGCGTCCGATTCGCCTTCGGTATTGTCTACAGTTCGCGAATCGCTGCCGATCAGCTTGCCGTTGCGGATAAACATGATCTGTACGGTGGCGTCACGTTCGTCGCGGGCCAGGGCGATGACATCGTGATCGGTCATGTTCTTGCCAACGGCTTTGTGCTTGTTGGTGATGTAGTCTATCGCCTTCAGCTGGTCGCGGATGCCGGCGGCTTTTTCAAAGTTGAGTTGACCAGAGGCGCTCAGCATTTCGTTCATCAAGCGTTTCTGCACGCATTCAGCCTTGCCGCTAAGCACGTCCATCAGTTCTTGAATCATCTGGCGGTATTCATCTCGGCTGACGGCGCCGATACAAGGCGCGTTGCAGAGCTTGATGTCGTGGAAAAGGCAAGCGCGCTCGTCCTGGCCGTTGATGTCGCGGTCGCAGGTCAAATAGGGAAAGGCTTTGCGCAAATCGCTCAAGGTTTTCTGAACCACCCACATAGCTGTGTAAGGACCGAAGTAGCGCGAGCCGTCGTTGAGAATGCGCCTGGTGGTTTCCACTTTTGGGAAGGCATCGGCCCAACTGACGCGGATATAGGGATAGCGCTTGTCGTCCTTGAGCTCGATGTTGAAGCGCGGCTTGTGCTTTTTGATCAGGGTTTCTTCCAGGATCAGCGCCTTGACTTCGTTTTCTGTGATGATGAAATCAATGTCATCGACTTCTCCGCGCATGCGCAGCGTCTTGCTATTGCCATCGGCGACCGTCGTGAAATAGCTGCGGACGCGATTGCGCAGGCGCTTGGCCTTGCCCACGTAGATGATCCTACCCTTGCTGTTCTTCAGCAGGTAAACGCCGGGCTTGGCAGGCAGATTCTTAAGAATGGTCTCGATATGCTGTGGTTTCTGGTATTCCATCGGCGCTTGGGGTGATATTGGCAAGCAATTGGGACAGCCTATATTTTATCATGATACGCTGTTGTGGAGAACGTGGTATAGGGCAATATGGGCATGCTGGTTTGGCAAAACGAGCTACAATTGAATGCGCCAAGCGTGAAGGGATTACAATTTGTGAGCACGCATATACCAGTGCTGGTTGAGCCATTGCTTCGACTGACAAAGCCCTGCGACGGGAGGCTCGATCGAGTCATTGACGGGACGCTTGGGGCTGGCGGTCACACGCGCGCCCTGCTGCAAGCGGGCGCCGGAGCAGTGTTGGCATTCGATCTTGACGCCAGCGCGATTGAGATCGCCCGCCGCAATCTGGCGCCATATCTTGAACGCGTGACTGTCGCACAGACCAGTTATGTGGATATGCGCGCTGTGGCATGCCAGCGCGGCTGGCGCGAGGTCGACGCGATCATACTGGACCTGGGCCTCTCGTCCATGCAACTGGACGATCCCGCGCGCGGTTTCGCGTTTCGACATGAGGGCCCGCTCGACATGCGCTTCGACGCTTTGAACGACGGCGTCACTGCGGAAAAACTGGTTAATTCTCTTCCAAAGAAGGACCTTGCCGAGCTCTTCTTTCGATACGGGGAAGAGAAGGCCGCCGGTAAGATCGCCGACGCTATCGTAGCTCGGAGGCCAATACGACGCACAAGCGAGTTGGCAAGTCTTATCAAAACGGTGGTCCCCAAGCGGCGGCGAATGACGAAGCTTCACCCGGCTACCAAGGTGTTTCAAGCGTTGCGCATCGCAGTTAACCGGGAATTGGAATCCCTGGAAAAGGCGCTGCCGATCGCCGTCGACTTGCTGCGTCCCGGCGGGAAACTGGCAGTGATCAGCTTTCACAGCCTGGAAGACCGTATCGTCAAGCGGAGCTTCCGGGATTTGGCAGCGGAGGTTGTCGCTCCGCCGGGCATGGCGTCAATTGAAGAAAAGCGAGCGCTGGTCAAGCTCGTCAATCGACGACCGATCGTGCCCGGTGATAAAGAGCTAAGCAGCAACCCGCGGAGCCGCAGCGCCAAGCTGAGGGTCGTCGAAAAGTTGAAGTTCGATTGAACCTCTGTTGCGAAATATCGCGTTTTTGATAAATTTGTAACTGTGCTGGCGTCTGCTTTAACAGGACCCTGGACTTCCAGCCGGCCGGGCAACTGTTCAGACAGACCAGTCAACAGCCGCTTGGCGCGCAGCAAGCGAAAGGGTCCCCGGGGAATGCCGCGCTCACAGAAAGCTATAAACGCGCTACTTGCATGAGCAAGGGAGTACATTGAAAAAAGAGTAAGATGGCACAGAATTGGTTTCAACATACGCTTAGCCGCAAGCGCTTCTATGCCCGCAATCAAGCGGCGATGCTTGCGATCCTCGGCACCGCTATTTTGCTCGTGCTTGGCAGCATCTATTTATCGCAGGTGGCATCCTTCGCCATCACCAATCGAACGATTGAAGACTTGATTATCCAGCGCGACGAGCTCAAATATACAAATGAACAGCTAATCGCAGAGATTGCCCGGTTCCGTACCGTCCCGCGCTTGACACTGCGCGCCCAAGATATCGGTTTTCGCCCGGCGACCAACGCTGAAATAGATTATGTGGTGATCGAGGGCTATAGCCCGACGCGCAGAAACTCCTTTGCAGAAGCGGCGAGCGCGCGCGCCAACCAGGATCCGACGCCGATCTATGACGAGACCTTCAGCGGCTGGATACAACGGCAACTAGCGACTTTACGAGAACAAATCGAAGCCTTTGGCAGCTAGCGCGAGAAGCCCCTTTTATGCAAGGACTTTCCACCCAGCAGACAACGATCCATTCACGACTGCCTTTCGTGATTATCTTTCTGATCGTGATGGCTGGTTACCTGGTGATAAACCTGGCAAACTTCCAGTTTTTCCCGCGCTCAGTCCGACAGGAGATGGAACGGCGCGGGAGCGCCATCACCAGTTCGACGCGCAGGATACCAGCGGAACGCGGCCTGATTTATGACCGAGACGGCGAACCCCTGGCCTTTAACGCCTTGCAGTATCGTGTTGGTGTCAGCCCTAGCCTGGTCGCTGATGCTTTGGGCCTGAGCAGGCAACTCGCGCTTATCCTCGATATCGACGAGTTCGAGATACATCGTCGCGCCACCAGCGATAATCTTTGGGAGTTCGTCGCCGGTCCCATTTCGGCGGATCAAGGACAAGCAATTGCCGCCCTAGACGAGATTTCCGTCGATCTGGAAAAGATACCGAAGCGCTTTTACCCACAGGGTCCCTTGGCGGGCCACGTGATCGGTTTCGTTGTTGACGAGGAACTTAAAGGCGCAATGGGCGTCGAAGGCGCTTACAATGATACCTTGGCCGGCCGTGTGCTGGATCTTTCCATCAGCAATGTTCCGATTGATTTGCCGGAGGATGTACCGACCGATCAGCGAGGCCAAGACATCCTGTTGACCTTGGATCGGGATGTACAATTCTGGGTGGAATCGGAATTGGAAAGAGCGGTTCTGGAATCGGGCGCGTTCCGAGGCTCGGCCATCGTCATGGACCCACGCAACGGCGATATTCTCGCCATGGCCAACGACCCTACATTGGACCCCAACATCTTCTTGGAAATCGAAGATCCAAATCTCTTGCTAAACCCGTCCATCAACGAAGACTTTGAGCCTGGATCTATCGTGCAAGCGCTGACGGTTGCCGCAGGCCTGGAAACGGGCGCCATCACACCGTACTGGACTTACAATGATGAGGGAAACCTTGACGTAGGCGGCTACAAGGTTTGGAATCGCCGATTCCAAACCCACGGCACCATAGATGTCTCTCAAATACTTGTTCGTTCCGTCAATGTTGGCGCCGCTACCATCGCTCTCGAGATGGGCACGGACAATTTCTACAGCATGATGCGCGCATTTGGTTTGGGACAGATTACCGGCGTCGATTTGTTCGCGGAAGAAAGCGGCGAACTCAAGGTACCCGGCGACAGCAATTGGTCGGAAAGTTATCTGGGACTGAACAGCTATGGACAGCGCATGAAGGCGACGCCCCTGCAAATGATTACGGCCTTTGCGGCAATCGCCAACAACGGAATCATGCGTCAGCCCCGCATCGTGCGCCAGGCGATCACCGAAGATGGCGTGCAAGATGCGCAGGCGATCACCATACGCCGCGTCATATCCGAGGAGACCGCCAGTATTGTCACCGAGCTATTGGTGCAATCGGTCGCCGAAGGGGCGCCCGAGGCGCAATTGCCCGGCTATACCATCGCCGGGAAAGCGGGCACTGCGCGTATCGCAACTGCCCTGGACTATGAAGTGGGGCGCAATTCATCCATCGTGACCTTCATTGGTTTTTTGCCGGCCGACGATCCGCAAGTCGTCGTCCTGGTCAAGTTGGATCGACCTGATGATTACTACGGCTATGAAGTCGCCGCGCCGGTATTCCGGCGCCTGGCCGATCGACTGGTGATCTTGCTGGAGATACCGGTTGACGAGGTACGGCACAACCTGGCGCGCTCCACAGTCAATATCAGTTCGGTCGGTAGCTGAGGGCCCGCTGCAGATGGAAGCGAAACTACCGCTGGCATTAAGCGTAGGTGGGGCGACATTCTTACTGGGTGTTATCTGGGGTGGTCCCTTTGTAGAAATCCTGCATCGCTTCAAGCTCGGCAAGCAGATCCGCGCAGAGTTGATGGACAGCGCGCATGTGAAGAAAGTCGGCACGCCGACAATGGGCGGGATTATGATCATCTTGCCAACAATTGCCATCACGCTCGCTCTCAATATCTCGCGCATTGTCCAGGAAGGCGAAGGGCGAAGCATCTTGCTTCCGCTATCGGTATTGATTGGATTCGCTCTTTTGGGCTTGATCGACGACTGGGAAGGCATACAGACATCGCGCGGCAGCGTGGGCGAAGGCTTATCTGGCAAAGTGAAGTTCCTGGCCCAGATTGTTCTGGCCCTGATCGCATCCACCATCATGTCGCAAGTTGGCTTTTCCTACGCTAACTCCATGCCGCTTCCGCTGATACCGGTAGAAATCCCATTGCACCCGCTAATCTTTATCGCGATCAGCACCTTTATCATCATCGGCAGTTCCAACGCCACCAACTTCACCGATGGATTGGATGGTCTTGCCGGTATCGTTACGGCGAGCGCCTTCGGCGCTTACGGCGTTATCGCCTATTTGCAGAATCAGATTTTCTTAATCGACCTTTGTTTTATAGTCGTGGGCGCCTGTTTCGCCTTTCTCTGGTACAACGCGCATCCCGCACAGTTGTTTATGGGAGATACAGGTTCCCTGGCTCTGGGCGCGACGCTTGGCACGGTCGCGGTTATGACCGGTCAGTGGCTCTTGTTGCCGATTGTCGCGATCGTGCCCGTCATGGAGATCTTGAGCGTGATCTTGCAGGTGGCTTCCGCCAAGTTGAGCCGACGGTTTTATGGCGTGGATATCCGACCCTTTCGCCGTACGCCAATACATCATCACTTTGAATTGGGCGGCTGGAGCGAGACGCAAATCGTTCAGCGCTTTTGGCTGATCAGCATTCTTTGCGCATTCATCGGCGTGGCCTTGGCACTGCTGCGGCAGCGCGCACTCGGACCGCTTTGATGCGCGCTTTTCCACATTTGGATCCGGATTGCCTCGACTAATGCCAGCACCAGACTACCTGTCCGGTAAACGGATTGTCATATTCGGCTTTGGACGACAGGGAAGGGCTTTAGCGCGCTGGTTGCCAACCATCGGCGCCGAAGTTGTGGTCACAGATAGCCGCGGCGCGAAAGAGTTGGGCATCCGCCGCTCGCAATATCCTGGGGTCCGTTTCTTTCTGCGCGGGCACCCGGAAGAGGTATTGATCGGCGCAAAAGCCATCTGTGTTTCCGGTGGGGTGCCGCTGGACCTGCCGATATTTGAGTTGGCGCGCAAGCGCAACATTCCCTTTACCAACGACGCGCAATTGTTTATCGAGCGATGCCTGGCGCCAGTCATTGGCATCACTGGCAGCGCCGGAAAGACAACGACCGCTGCCCTAGTGGCAAAGATACTGTGGGCAGCCGGCTACAGGGTCTGGCTGGGGGGTAATATCGGCAACCCGCTTGTTGAAGACCTTCCGAAAATCACGAAAAATGATGCGGTTGTCATGGAACTTTCCAGCTTTCAACTCGAGTTGATGAGCAACAGCCCGCAAGTCGCTGCCGTACTCAACGTGACGCCCAATCATCTTGACCGGCACGGCACGCTGGAGCGTTATGCCGCTGCCAAAGCCAATATCTTCCGATACCAGAAGCAAACAGACGTCGCGGTCCTCGGCTGGGATGACCCCGGCAGCCGCGCGATGGAGCAGCTTGTTCGCGGTGAACTGTCGGCGTTCAGCGCCTATGATCTGGTGCCCGATGGCGCGTTTCTATTGGGTAATCGTGTTTTTGTGGCAGGATCCGCCAGTTACGATTCGACGCCGCATGTTGTCTGCCCGCGGGACGAGATTCTGCTGCGGGGCGATCATAATGTAGCGAATGTCCTGGCGGCCTGCGCGATAAGCGGTTCGATGGGATTGGCCACCGATCGTCCCGGTGTCATGCCCAAGGCGATGCGCGAGGCGATTGGCGCGTTTCGTCCGGTAGAGCATCGCTTGGAGACGGTGCGCCGACTCGCCGGAGTTACATACGTGAATGACAGTATCGCTACCGCGCCGGAACGCCTGATTGCCGCCTTGCAAAGCTACGACGAACCACTGGTATTGCTGATCGGTGGCGCGGACAAAGACTTGCCTTGGGAAGCCGCGCTTCAGTTGGCGCTGGCAAAAGCGCGTCATGTCATCATCTTCGGCAAGGAGGGCGAGAAACAGGTCGCCACCAAGGTCATGAAGCTGCTTTCGCTGATGCGTATCAGCGACGATCGGCTGTCGCGGGCGCAGACGCTGGAAGAGGCCGTACATCGCGCATCTCAAGTCGCGCAAGATGGTGATGTTGTGCTCTTGTCGCCCGGCGGAACGAGCTACGATGCCTATGCCGACTTTGCCGAGCGCGGAGATCACTTTCGCCAATTGGTATCTGCACTATAATGGTTTTACGCATGCGGGCGGACAAAGAGCGAGTCCTATGACGGAACAAGCCATCCACAATGATAGCGGGCGTCGTCGGTTTCGGCGGCGGTTGGGTCGCAATCCCGGCTTGACGATTGTCGGCGACGATAGCGCTCGCCCGCTAGCGCCGGCCAACCGCAGTTTTTTCGCGACGCTGGACAAGCCGCTGCTCGCTATCGTCATCCTGCTCCTGATAATTGGCTCGCTCATGGTTTACAGTTCCACGTTTGACTGGAGCAATGATACCTACGGGACCGCAACGGGCTTCTTCGTGGAGGAGCACCTGCGCAACGTTCTCATTTCCAGCATGGCGCTCATGTTCTTCGCGGCACTTGACTATCGGTTTTGGAAACGTTTTTCGGTGTGGTTGCTGCTCTTCACGATTGGCGCTCTGATCGCGGTGCTGTTGGTGGGCGATGACAAGTTTGGCGCTCGTCGTTCCTTGGTTGGGGGTCGCTTTCAGCCGGGCGAACTGGCGGAGTTCACAGTCGTCGTTTATTTGGCGGCTTGGCTCGGATCAAAGAACGCTCGAGTCGGCAGTTTTTTCTTTGGATTTCTACCTTTCTTAATGGTCGTTGGCATCATCGCCTTCTTGATTACACAACAGCCGGACCTAAGTTCGGCAGCAATCGTGGCCTTGACGGCCGGCATCATGTTTTTTGTCGCCGGCGCGAACTTGCTCCATATCATAGCGATGGGGGGATTGCTGGGCGCTGTGGCATATGTGTTGGTCGCGGGGCTGGGCTACGCGCAGAACCGTATTACCGACTTTCTGGCGGGACTCAACGATCTGACGTTGACGAACTATCATACCCAACAGGCGATCGCCGCCTTCATGAAGGGCGGCTGGACTGGCGTGGGACTAGGACAATCAGCCCAGAAATTCGGCGCTTTGCCAGCGCCACATACCGATAGCATTTTTGCGGTCATCGGCGAGGAGTTTGGCGTCTTGGGCGCTGCAGTCGTCGTTGCGCTCTACGTTGCTTTGGCGATACGAGGATTCTGGATGGCGCGGCACGCGCGCGATACCTTTGGTTCGCTGCTTTGCGTGGGCTTCACATCGTGGGTGATCGTCCAGGCATTGCTGAACATCGCGGTGATGACCAACGCCGTGCCGTCTACGGGTGTGCCCTTGCCCTTCATCAGCTTCGGTGGATCTTCGTTGATGGTGGTGATGATCGGCATCGGCTTGATGTTGAGCGTACAGCGGGTGGCACTGCGGCGGAAACGCGCTTCCGAACGGAGAAACGAGTTTGCGAATACTGATCGGGGCTGGGGGAACCGGCGGTCACGTCTATCCCGCGCTGGCAACCGCTCGGGCGCTATTGGCCGACGGCAATAGTGAACATCAACTTTTCTTTGTCGGCGCGGTGGGCGGCATGGAACGAAAGCTGGTGCAGGAGTCGGGCATCCCTTTTGCAGCGTATCACGAGGTTCGCGCCGGGCCCTTGCATGGCGTTGATTTATTTACAGTCGTATCGAGCGCCGCAAAACTAAGCCTGGGCACTCTGCAAGCCCTCAACAGATTGCGCAACCTGCGACCAGGCGTCGCGCTCTTGACAGGTGGCTGGGCAAACTTGCCAATCGCGCTTGGGGCGCGTATGCTTGGCATACCAATCGTTATATTTTTGCCCGATATCGAACCGGGATTGACGATCAAGGTCTTGCAGCGCTTCGCAGCGCGAATTGCGACCACGGTCGGCGAATCCGCCGAATATTTTCCTGCGGGAAGGTCGGTCGTTACCGGTTATCCCTTGCAGGGAAATCGCTTGCAAGCGACGCGGGAAGAAGCGATCGCAAGATTCAAGCTGAATCCCCCCGACAAAACGGTACTGGTTTTCGGGGGCAGTCGCGGCGCTCGCAGTATCAATATCGCGCTTGGCAACTGCCTGCCCCGGCTGCTGGACGAGGGATTGCAGATCATTCACATCACCGGCGACTTTGACTGGGAGCGGAGCATGTCCCAGGTGGAGGCACATAGGCGGCATCCGCGGTATCGCCCCTTCCCTTATCTTCATGAGGATATGGGATTGGCTTTTGCAGCCGCGGACCTGGCAGTCTGTCGGGCGGGCGCGAGTACCCTGGCGGAATTGCCTCTATTTGCATTGCCCGCGATCCTGGTTCCCTATCCCTATGCCTGGCGCTACCAAAGCGTCAACGCGGATTATTTGGTCGATCGTGGCGCCGCGCTACGCCTGAACGACGAGGACATGGCATCATCATTGTTCGATGCGATCATATCGCTAGTCCGTGACGACTCACGTTTGGCGGAGATGCGGGCAAACTCTGGCACCTTGGCAAACGCTGAAGGCGCGCGTCGCCTGGCGGACTTGCTAATCGAAGTCGGTGGAGCTTGAGATGCTGGAGTTAGTCACCTTGATGTGGGTCTTCGTCGCCTGTTTCGCTTTCGTCGGCATCCAACGAGGCTGGACCAAAGAAATCATCGCCATGGCCGGTATTACGTTGGGCCTCTTTGCGCTTCACCAATTCGATGCTGCCTTGCGACAGCAACTTCTGGCGCCTTTTTCGGCCGGCCAAAAGTTTCTCTCCCAGACCAGCATCTTTTTGCTGATAGCGTTCTTCGCTTACCAGACGCGGGCATTGATCGGCAGCGAAGCCCGCGCAGCGACCGGCGGCGAAGGGCGAGACCCTGCCCAGTCCAAAGTGCTGGGAGGCATTGTTGGCGCTGCCAACGGCTATCTTGTGAGCGGCTCAATCTGGTACTTCATGCATATCAACGACTACCCGTTGTCTCCGTATTTGGAAGCGCCGGCAGATGGCTCACTCAGCTTCCACTCGATCGCAAATTTGCCGCTCTATGTCCTGGCGGGTGGACCTGGCTCCTCGGGCGACCTGCTTTCGTTGATGGTCATCGTTCTGTTTGTGGTGGTGCTGGTCCTGATTTGATGCTGAGTTTACGGAGACGGTAGGATATTCTAGTTTTCGCGTGACTTAAACAGGAAAGAGCAAGGTGATTAGTTTCTCATCGTTAATGTGGGCAACGGCCCTCTTCTTCGGCCTGATCGGCGCGCTCCAGGGCTGGCAACGCCAACTGATTGGCACAACTGGCATGCTGCTGGGATTTTTTGCCATTTTGCAATTTGACAGTCTGCTGCGTGGCAGCCTGTATTTGCTGCTGACGAATGAACAGATCTTCCTGTTGCAGCTTTGCGTCTTTGCGGCGATTGTCTTATTCGCTTACCGCAACGAGGTGGTGAATAATGCCGAAGGCAGAATCGGCCGCATTCGAAACGGGCTGCTAGGCGCGGCAGCCGGTTGCGTCAATGGCTATTTCCTGGCTGGGTCTGTCTGGTATTTTCTCGATATCAACCGCTATCCGTTCCCGCAGCTGCTGTCAGCTCCCACGGAAGGCAGCGCGAGCTATCTAGGTGTGGGATCCATGCCGGCGATCCTATTAGGCGGCGGCTTGACCGGTAGCGGAGACCTGTTGGCTCTGACTATCTTGGTTCTGCTTGCGATTGTCATACTAATCGTGTGACCTGGCTTTTGGCTGCCCATGCCATAGCCGAAACTCTTCCGACAGTTACTTGCTTGGGTATGCCATGGCGGACGCGGAAGCGCTCAAAGACCATTTTCATAGTGCGGGCTGTGATGACCAATGCTCAAACTGACGCCCGGGCAGCACATACATCTTATTGGCATCGGTGGCGCGGGTTTATCCGCCATTGCGCGCATTCTGCTGCAGCGCGGGTTTAGCGTCAGTGGTTCAGATCTTCGTTCCAGCGAAATCACCGCCGCCTTGCAGAAGGAAGGGGCCTGCATTTATTGCGGTCACCAGGCCGATTATGTCGACGGCGCCGATTTGGTGCTGATGTCCTCGGCGGTCGCGGGGGAGCATGTCGAGGTGCGCGCTGCCCAGTCAAAGGGCATAGCGATTGTCAAGCGACGGGCCTTCATGGCGCCGCTCCTGGCAGGACAGCGGACAATTGCAGTGGCGGGCACACATGGGAAAACCACAACCACCTCGATGATCGTGCATATCCTGCAACAAGCCGGCGCGGATCCCAGTTATATTGTCGGTGGGACCATGGGCAATACCGGCAAGAACGCGAGCGTCGGCGCGGGACAGAGTTTCGTGATTGAAGCCGACGAATATGACAATATGTTCCACGGACTGCGGCCGCAAATCGCGATAGTCACCAACGTCGAGCATGACCATCCCGATTATTTCTTGACGGCGGAGGATCAGCTGAGCGCATTTGCCAAATTCGCCGAGCTTGTGCCCCCCTCGGGCACGCTGGTGGCCTGCAGCGATGATGGCGGCGCCCTCAGTCTGTTGAATATGCGGAATGAGCGAAAGCTTGCTGCCGTCAGCTATGCCGCCGACGATGCGAGCGCCGATTGGCTCGCGACCGAGCTCCTTTTTTCCGAAAATGAGACTAGCGCCCGCATCGTTAGAAATGGCGTTTTTCAAGGCAGCCTGGTTCTTCGGGTCCCGGGCGCGCATAATGTTCTCAATGCGCTGGCCGCAACGATCGTAGCCGACCTACAGGGCGTCAGCTTTGAAGAGAGCGCGTCCGCCCTGGCCAGCTTTAAGAATACTGAGCGTCGCTTCGAGATACGCGGGATTCGGGACGATGTGATCATTGTCGACGATTATGCGCATCATCCCACCGAGATCAGGGTCAACATCCATGCCGCTCGCTCGCGCTATCCGCGACACCAGATTTGGGCGATTTGGCAGCCGCATACCTTCAGCCGAGCGCGCGCATTCTGGTCGGATTTTCTTTCGGCATTTGACGCTGCCGACCGGGTATTGATCACACCGATCTACGCCGCGCGCGAGGACCCAATCCCGGGTATCTCCAGTCCGAAGCTGGTCGCATCCATGACGCATCATCCCAGCGCGCACTTTGCGCCCAGCTTTGAGGACGCCGTCGCTCGCCTGCGCCGGGATATAACGGGTCCAACGGTGGTACTCATTTGTAGCGCGGGAGACGCTAACCGTATAGCCGATCTCTATCTTGAATCCGACAAATGACAGATATGGCCGCGCCCGACCCGCCCTTCCCAGAGCAAGTTCTGCGTCATCAGCCGCTGGCAAGATTCACCGCCGCGCGACTGGGCGGGCCGGCAGATTATCTCTATATCGCCAAAGATCCTGGTTTCCAGGAGGCCCTGGCCGTCTTGCGGATAGCCTGGTCATACGGCTTGCCGGTTACCGTCATCGGTGGCGGGGCCAATGTGCTGGTTGCTGACAAGGGCATCCGTGGGCTGACGGTTATCAACCGCGCTACACAAATCTCCCACGAGACATGTGGCGAAGACGCATTTGTTTCGGCAAGCAGCGGCGCCAATTTGATTCGCCTGGTTCGCTATTGCCAGGAACGCGGCTTCACAGGCATGGAATGGGCAATCGCCGTGCCGGGAACTGTGGGTGGAGCGGTCGTCAACAATGCCGGCGCCCACGGGGGCGATATGGCGAACAGCCTGCGCAGAGCGCTGGTGTTTGAATCGGGGCAAGGCGAAACCTGGTATGACCTGGAAGATCTAAATTACGCATACCGATACTCAGCACTCAAGACGCGCGCTGACATGAGATTCTTTGTCATGAAGGCGATTTTTCAGCTGAAAAGGGCGCAGCCGGCCGCCATACTGCAGCGTATGAATGAGTTCAGTGACTATCGCCGACGAACACAGCCGCCGGGAGCCAGCCTCGGCAGCATCTTCAAGAACCCACCAGGCGATTACGCGGGGAGGCTAATCGAGGCTGCAAATCTGAAGGGCTTTCGCATCGGGGATGTTCAAGTGTCCCCGGTCCACGCCAACTTCTTTGTCAACATAGGCGAAAACGCGAGCGCCAGCGATTATTACCGGCTAATCGAAGCGGTGAGCGGACGCGTCGAAGACATCTTTGGAACGCGACTGGAACTCGAGATTCAGACGCTGGGCGACTGGGCCTGATATTGCCCGTGTCTTTGATTGCGCCGTATTTCGAGCAATAGTAAACTAAATGCGAGCCAAGTCGCGATGAGATTCAAGCATACTCGGAAGATCGTCGGTGGTCAGTCACGTTCAGATTCGCAAACGGCAGCCCGATCGCAGGCCAGGAGTACTTCATCGCGCGTCAGCGGGCGCCAAACCAGAGCGACAGACCGCTATACGGAACGAACGAGCGCGGACGCATTTGCGCTGGCGCGTCACGAGTGGCACCCTTTTCGTGATGTTTGGCGTTATCCTGGTCTTGTTCTTTTCCAGCGACTTGTTTTATGTACGTTCTGTGCAGGTTCGAGGCAACGATTTTTTGGCGCGCGAGGAGGTGTTCGCCTTTTCCAGCATCGCCGATTTTCACATGTTTTGGCTGGATCCCGAAGAGATTCGCCGCAACGTACTGCGCTCTTCGTCCATTGCTGATGTAACTGTGGAGCTAGGTTGGCCCCCAAACCTGATCACGTTGTTGGTGCAAGAGCGTCAACCCGCCATCGTCTGGTCGGAAGCGGGAAATGAAACCTGGATTGATATTCAAGGACGAATTATGCCCGCGCGAGCCGCTATGCCGGGCGTGATACGAGTCAACGTGGTAGTCGATGCATTCAAGGGCCCGTCTGCGACCCTGACGGATCTTAAGAGACTGGACAAGGCCGTCGTACTCGGCGCATTACGTTTACAGGAGTTCCTGCCGACGGGTACCGATCTCGACTACGACCCGATCAATGGACTGGGCTGGACCAACGAACAAGGTTGGCAGATTTGGATGGGAATAGATTCAAGCGCGGGCATGAGCAGGAAAATCGACGAGTATCAGGCGTATGTTAACAACCTGAACAGCCGAGGCATAGAAATTACCGAATTGAACATCGCGAATCCTGATGCGCCTTTTTACAAGATTTTATGGGGGCGTTAAATCCTTATGGGTGACCTGGTAGTAGGAATTGATGTAGGTACGCACAAGATCTGTACGATGGTCGGCGAAGTACGCCCTGAGGATATTTACGTCGTCGGTTTGGGTATTGAACCTAGCGCCGGCATGAAGAAGGGCGTGGTCAACGATGTTAACGCTTTGTCCGCGGCGATTGGCAAGTCCATTCGCAAAGCGGAAAAATCGAGCGGTTACGATATCAACCGCGCTTTTGTCAGCGTAGCGGGCAGTCATATTTCCTCGTTGACCAGCCGCGGCATCACCACGATTGTCGGTCCGCGCAGCGTACAAGCGGAAGATCTTGAAAAAGCGATGGCGGTCGCACGGGGAATCGCCATCCCGCACAATCGCGAAGTCTTGCACGTGGTACCGCGCAGTTATACGCTGGATGGCCAAGAAGGGATACGCAGCCCGATCGGCATGCATTGCTTCCGCCTCGAGGTTGACGCGCATATCATTACCGCATCCACCACGAGCCTGGCCAACCTGGAAGACGCCGTGGAAACAGCGGGCGTTTTGGTCGATCGTTTCATCCTGAATCCGCTGGCGGCAGGCGATGCCGTCTTGACAAGCCACGAACGCGATATGGGCGCGGTGATTATCGACATTGGAGGTGGGACTACCGACCTGGCGATCTTCATTGACGGCACGGTTTGGCATACGGCCATCATTCCCGTCGGCGGCAACCACGTGACGCAAGACATCACGTATTGGATGCGCGTGCCCTTCGAACTGGCGGAACAAGTAAAGATGCAGCGAGGGCACGCGGATATGGATGCCGTGGGAGAAAGCGAAGTCTTCCCGGTGGAGCCCTTCGGCGGCGACATATTGCAGGTGAAGCGCCGCGACCTGGCGATGGTAATTGAAGCGCGATTTGAAGAGATCTTTGATCTGGCCGAAAAAGAGATCAAGCGATCCGGTTATGCCGGTCTATTACGAGCCGGCGCCGTGATCACTGGTGGCAGTTCGCAACTCCCGGGCTACCGGGAACTGGCCTCGCGAATACTCAACGTACCGGTTCGTTTGGCGCAACCGGAGAAGATAACGGGTATCGCCGACACGCTCAAGAACCCCTCCTACAGCACCAGTGTCGGTCTGCTGCGTCTGGGCTTGGAAATGGACAGCATGGCGGAGCCGGAAACCAACGATAATGCTGGCTTGCCGGTGTCTCGCTGGGGACGAGCAATGAACGACTTTTTGCGTCGTTTTTTGCCCCAGGACGACTAGGAAAACAAGGCTGTATTTCATTTTAATTTTTGCTTCATATTTGATTTGCGTTCGCTATGAATGGGCGTACAATAAAGGGCAGTAATCTGGCAATTGCGTTGCGTAAACGCGTTGATTTCAAAGGAAAGTCACAATGGTCAACGATCTAATTACAGGTGAGAATTTCGCGCAAATAAAAGTCGTTGGTGTCGGTGGTGGCGGTGGCAACGCCGTGAATCGCATGATCAACGAGGGTCTTGGAGGCGTCGAATTCATCGCAGTCAACACGGACAACCAGGCCTTGATGCTTTCCAAAGCCAAAACGCGTGTGCGTATTGGAGACAAATTGACGCGCGGATTGGGCGCCGGCGGCAATCCAGAGATCGGGCGAAAAGCAGCTGAAGAGAGTTCGGAAGACCTGCTCGAGGTCTTGCGCGGTTCTGACATGATCTTTGTTGCCTGCGGTATGGGCGGCGGCACGGGCACCGGCGCTTCACCAGTGATCGCGCAAATCGCCAAAGAGTTGGGCGCTTTGACCATTGGCGTCGTGACCCGTCCCTTTACCTTTGAAGGAACTCGCCGCGCTCAGCTTGCCAAAACAGGCATTGAGGGATTGAAGAGCCAGGTTGATACCCTGATCGTTATCCCGAATGATCGTCTCTTGCAGATGGCGGACAAGCGCTCCACGCTGCAGCAGGCCTTCTCGCTGGCCGATGATGTATTGCGTCAAGGCATCCAGGGCATATCCGAGTTGATCACCGTGCCCGGCTTGATCAATCTCGATTTTGCCGATGTGCGCACGATTATGTCCGAAGGCGGCGCGGCGCTGATGGCAGTGGGACGCGCGGCCGGCGACGACCGGGCTCGCGCCGCGGCAGACCAGGCGATCACCAGCGGCTTGCTGGACGTCACGATCGACGGCGCGCGAGGTATCCTGTTCTCGATCACCGGTGGCAGCGACCTGACACTATTCGAGGTCAACGAAGCGGCGGCAATTATCAAGGACAGCGCGCATCCGGAATGTAACTTGATCTTTGGCGCCCACATTGACGAGAGTATGGGCGATGAGGTCCACATCACCGTGATCGCGACCGGGTTTGAGCGGAGCCGGCTCGAGGCGAGCATGAAAGAAGCGGGCACGTTGCCGATCCGCCAACCGACGCCGGTACCGCATGCACCAACGCCGGTGCAGCGACCGATATACGAGGATGTTGAAATCGAGGCGCCGTCCCCTGGAGAGTCGATATCCAGTGGGGGCGGATCATCTTTCCAGCGTCAACAGATGGGCCCCGCATCGTCCCCACAGGAAGATCCGCGTACTTATGAGAATATTGATCCGAAGAACACTGAGTTGCCAGCGTTCTTGCGCAAGAGGAATCGCCGGGAATAGACCCGCAACAACTGAAACGAGACAAGAGTGGGCTTTGACGGCCCACTTTTTTGTTCTGACCATATTGACTTCGCAAAAGATGACAACCATGACGTAGGGTAGACCGGGTAGGACGTTCGTAATTGAACATCACTGAATCTACGACCGTCACACTTGTCGAATATACATCGGCTCCAATTCGGATCGTGCCGGTTTTCATCACGCAGTTTAGGAGATTCGACGCGCTGGCATGAAGCGCTTTTGACGCCAATCTGGCCGCGTTTTTGGTGGTGAATCGCGTAATATCATGTCGTAGGAATGCGGCCATTTTCGACGCGATACCGAGTGATAAGGCTTCATCGAAACCGTTGTATTTTTCGAACAAAAGCTGCGTCGTTTGGTATTGCAAGGGTTTGTCGAAACGCGGGTCGATTTGCAGGAAATCAAACTCATTTTTCTGTCGTTTCTGTTCGACAATCAATGCCTTCCGTGCTATAAAAGAGAAATCCATTTCACTAGAAATTGTCCGTTCTAAAAACGCCTCTGACGTCTACATTGCGCCAGCGATTGACTGAGATACGAGGCGCGCTAGTCATGAAATCCTAAATGCCCTGATTTGAACGATTCTGTTTAGGATAGCCCTCTCATGGTCCAGACTCACGCCACACGAAGCGCCTTGCACGAACTTGGATACAAGATTTTCCTTGATCGCTACGCGCAGAAAGATATGACCCGCAGGTCCCTGACCGTAGGCGATAAGGTGATTGTGGTCATCAATGCCAAAACCGGCCAGCGCGAGGTTGGCACGGTGACCGAGATAAACCTGCCGCAAGTGACTGTCACCCTGCTCGATGGCGAGGTGGTGGCGCGCGACCTCGAACATGTCGACAAACCGATCGAAACCGAGCCGGCGCAGATGATGGACCGGGTGGCGCGTGGCGTCGCCGCGACAGAAGCGAATCCGGCCAAACAGGATGAATGGTCGGAGAAGTTCCGCTGGTTGCTGGACGACTGGAAGTTCGTACCCGGGGGACGTATCCTCACAGCGGCTGGCACGGACCAAGATCTGACTTACTACAACTGCTACGTCATTCCGTCGCCTGATGATTCTCGCGAAGGGATCATGACTACGCTGACTCAAATGACCGAGATCATGTCGCGGGGCGGCGGCGTCGGCATCAACTTGTCGACCTTGCGTCCGCGCCATTCTTATGTCAAAGGGGTTAACGGTCGTTCCAGCGGCGCGGTGTCCTGGGGCGCCTTGTACAGCTTTGTCACCGGCCTCATTGAGCAAGGCGGCAGCCGGCGCGGCGCGCTGATGCTTATCCTGAACGACTGGCATCCCGATGTCTTCAACTTCATCAACAGCAAACGTGAAGCGGGCCAGATCACCAACGCCAATATCAGCGTCGGCGTCTCCGACCGTTTGATGGAAGCTGTTGCCGCGGACGACGACTGGCCCTTAATCTTCCCAGACACGCGCGATCCTGATTACGACGCGTTTTGGGACGGCGACCTCAATACCTGGGTCGCATCCGGGCGCAAGGTCATTCAATACAAAACGGTAAAAGCGCGCGACCTTTGGCATGCGATCGTCGAGAGCGCCTGGGCCAGCGCAGAGCCGGGGGTTTGGTTTAACGAGCGCAGCAACAAGATGGCGAATAGCTGGTATTTCAATCCGCTGATTTCGACCAATCCCTGTGGCGAACAGCCGCTGGGCGCCTTTTCAGTTTGCAATCTGGGTGCGATCAACTTGTCGCGCTTCTACGACGAAAACAATCGCGATGTCGCCTGGGATGATTTACGCCGGACTGTCGCGTATTCGACGCGCTTCCTGGACAATGTCATCGACACGACGCCCTATTTCTTCGAAGAAAACGAGCGCGTGCAAATGGCTGAACGGCGCGTTGGCTTGGGAACAATGGGCATCGCCGAATTGATGCTGAAGCTCGGCGTGCGTTACGGCAGCGATGAGTCCGTGGAATTAATCGAGCAAATCTACAAGACGATAGCCATCACTGCCTATGAAACATCGAGTGATTTGGCGCTGGAGAAAGGCGCCTTCGCCCAATTTGATGCCGAGAAGTTCATCGAGAGCGGCTATATGCAGGCGATGCCGGATAATCTGCGGCAGAAAGTCCGTCGCGACGGCATTCGCAATGTCACCCTGCTGACACAAGCGCCAACCGGTACAACGGGAACCATGGTCAATACCTCGACAGGCGTGGAGCCGTTTTTCTCCTGGGTATACTATCGCAAGAGCCGCCTGGGCTTGCACGAAGAACAGGTGCCGATCGTCAAAGATTGGTACGAGGCGCATCCCGATGCCAAGGAGTTGCCGGATTATTTCGTCACCGCCATGGACCTGTCGCCGGAAGAGCACGTCAAGGTGCAGGGCGCGTTCCAGCGCTGGATTGACAGCGCCATCAGCAAGACTTGCAACGTGCCCAATGACTACACCGTCGAACAGGTCAGCGATCTCTATCGCAAAATGTATGAACTGGGCTGTAAAGGCGGCACGATCTATCGCGATGGCAGCCGAGACGAGCAGGTGCTGATGCTCAAGGGCGACGAACGAGCCGAAAATGAAATGGAAGACTTGAAGCCCGCGGCCAAGGCGGAGCCAGGCGACGAAGCCGAGCCGGCATCCACGCCGCATCGCGTTTACCCGCGTCCGGACAGTCTGCAGGGATTGACGGTCAAGACGCAAACGCCCTTTGGCAAAGCCTATATCACCATCAACCGCGACGAGCGCGGCAACCCCTTCGAGGTATTCATCGCTATCGGCAAGGCGGGTACGGACATCCAGGCCGATGCCGAGAGTCTGGGCCGAATGATCTCGCTTCAGTTGCGCACCACCGCCCCACAGAACCGGCGCGAGATGCTGCGGCTGATCATCGAGCAGCTGCAGGATATCGGCGGGGCGCGCCCCATCGGATTTGGTCCCAAGCGCGTGCTTTCGCTGCCCGATGCCGTAGCGCGCGTCCTGCAGATGGAGTTCTTCCCGGAAGATCAGCCTTTGCAACTGGATTTGCCCATGGAGGACGATGACACATCGGGAGACGCCGCCGCCAACGGCGCTATCTCGGGAGCGGATATCTGCCCCGAATGCGGGACAACGTCGCTGATCCGCGCGGAGAGTTGCCGCAGGTGCCTTACTTGTGGTTACAGCGAGTGTTAGGCCTTGAGCCTACCGATCCACACTAGCTCATTCGTAATCACTCTTTGACGAAGAGGAGTTGGCACAGTGAAGCTCTTAGTAGCTTTGCTACTGTTCCTGGTTGCTTCAATCGGAACGGCAGCGCAAAACGAAATCGATATGAGCCAGCGCACCATTCTTATTCAAAACGTTTCACAGATGTCGGGCAATGATTTGGAACACCAGACTCTTTTGAACATGGATGGTACGTGGGCAGTGTTAGCTATGCTCGATGTAGTATTCAGTTGGAATCCTAGATTCTGTAATGTTGAGGTCATTTTGGATAAAGAAAACCTGACCACATTTCAAGAGGAAGATTACACTCTTCTCTCTCCCTTTGTGTCATTTCTTAGCATAAATGACTTGCGAGTAGATGAGATGATACCTGATGAATTGGATCCTTTCATAGTTGAATTGAAGTTTTCAAAGTGTTTGGACGTTTTGCTCTTTCGTGTACCAAAGAAAAACACATCGTCGGGGCTAATCCTCATGTTCCGAAAATGAGAGGAGTTCATATCGCACGAGTGGGCGAAGCGGCAGATGTTGTAATACTTTGTTAGCTTGCCTCCTCGCTCTGCGGCGGTTCAGGAGGCGAGGATGGCTTCTGCAACGCTTCGCGCTTTTCTCGCAGTTCCTGCTGCGTACTGTGATGACTGTATAGAAACACCCCAGCCAGCGATACGACAGACGTAGCCACCATACCAAACCCGACCAGATCGGATCCCAAGTAAATCGCTAAGGCGCTTACAAGCATCAAAGCCATGGCGAGGGTAAAACCGCGATTCATGCCGCGTTTATCGCGTTCTATGGCCGCCTGTTGCCCGCGATCTTCCTGTTTCAACCTGTGGCGCTGCTGTTCCTCCGCCATAGTGAGAATTCGGTCAACGCTCCCAGGTAAAAGCCGTTCGTAACCAGCGGCAATTCTTGGATGAGCTAGTGGACCTAAATATTGTTCGTGAAGAACGATCTCGCGAATTATTTCTTCGCGTTTCTCTGCGGGAACATATTCAATTAGTTCAGGTGGTATTGGATTGTCTTCTATCGGGTCGTTATTTTCGGATGATTTGCCTGCAACCGTTTCTTCATCGCTCGCTAACATCGCTGTCAATCGTTTCTTTGTGTAATGTTATGGCTTCGGTGATAAGATCGCCCACCGCCAACCAGTCAGAACGAAGAGCTTCATAGTCCGCTTTTGCACCCGAAGGCGCGACATGGTACGTATTCAATACGCCGCAGACATCAATTAAGCTACCTATACCTGTCCAAGCTGTCGGTGTTGAAACCAAGTGCAACCGATTTGACTTGGGAGTATATTCTTTCATAGCTTTCCTCAGGTAAGAATAGAAGACTCAAGCACTTGCTATACGACGATTATAGTATACTTTTGTCGCTCCTCTGTCAACAAAGTCAAACACGTCTCCTATGCTATACTGATGGCGATGGTACGTATCCACGTGACGCGTGATGAAGCAGATTCTACTACTGCGAAAAACTGGTCATCATGTATAATTTGACACTCTTCTACCGCGCGCGAGCGAAGCACATCTGTCTGAACCTGTTATTCAACTGCAATTGCGGCCTTAGGTAGTGGAAAAAGAGAATTGCCCGTCGATGAACAACAATGCCGTACAAAAGACCAAACGCCGAATGATTTTCAAGCGCGTCATACTGTTTTGTCTGCTAGCCGCGATGCTTTATTTCGCAGCGTTTTTGACCGCCATTCATATCGCCGGCAGACAAGACAGTAGGAGCCCGGCAGACGTCATCATCGTGCTGGGCGCGGGCCTGCGCCCTGACGGCAGACCGGGACCGGCCCTAACCCGGCGCAGCTTGCAAGCCGCTGATTTGTGGCGCGAGGGTATCGCGCCGGCAGTCATTTGCGCCGGCGGCCAAGCCGAGTCTTTCCCGCGCAGCGAAGCCGATGCTTGCCGTGAAATCCTGCGAATGCGGGACCTGCCCCAATCCGCGATCCTGCTCGAAGACAAAAGCCGCAGCACTGAGGAAAACGCCCTCTTCAGCAGCCAAGTGATGAGAAAACGCGGCTGGACAAGCGCCGTGCTGGTCAGCGACAGCTATCACATGCTACGCGCGGTCTGGCTGTTTACTCAGCAGGGCGTCGAAGTTTATGCCAGTCCCGTTCCCGCGGAGCGCATTCATCATCGGTACTCCTATCCTCATTCGCTGTTGCGAGAGTTTCTGGCCTTCCACTGGCAGATCCTTAAGGAAGCGCTCAACTTGCCTGTCACGCATTTGAGCGGGCTCTAGCCCCGGCGCGCAAGTGCGACCACCACGCAACACGGGATAGTCTGCACGCAATTCGCAGCATGGGTTTATAATCTCAAATATAGTGTGGCTGCCGACAATGCGTGAGTTTGGGTGAATTCTAATCTAGCTCGGTCAGTCATGTACGATCGATAAGGGACACGGGCATGCGCGCTTTGCCTCGAAGGATCTGTTGCATTGCGATAACAACCGCCCTTCTGCTTTGGAGCGTTTTCAGCGCATCAGCAAACGATGAATGGTACACGGTTCAAGCGGGCGACAGTTTGGAATCGATCGCGGCGCATTTTCGAGTGTCGGTAGAGGCGCTGCTGGAACGCAACAATCTGAGCGACGACGAGTTCCTTGCGCGTGGGCAGATACTACGCATTCCCGTGCCAGAGATACAACTACTCAGCCATCAAGTGGGGCCGGAAGATAGCATCCGGTCGATTGCCGCTCGTTATGGCGTCACCGTAGCTGATTTGATGGCGGCGAACAATATCCAGCGCGAGAGTCACCTCATAAGCGGGCAAACCATCCATTTGCCGGAAGGCGCGTTGGATGGTTTCGAGGGCAGCCATGTCGTTCAGCCGGGCGAAGCGCTAAACCGGATCGCCCAGCGCTACGGCCTGGATTGGCAGACGCTGGCAACTGTCAACAATCTTGCCAATCCGAACCGGATCTACGTCGGTCAGGTCCTTAAAGTTCCGGCATTTGAGGAGCAAGCCGTCGCTACAGCGACTCTTGAAGCTGTGGCGGCGAAATCTGTGTCCACAATTGTGCCAACCGTCGTTCCGACATCCGTGCCGACACTTCCCAAATTGCTCTATCGCATACGCGTCGTTCAGCCGGGTGACACAGTCGAAGCCCTGGCGCAGCGCTATGCCGTGCCTTTGCAAGATCTGTTGGACTTGAACAATCTACGGGGCGAGAGTCGCTTGTACGCCGGCGAGATTATTATAGTGCCGCTGGCAACCGGTTTGAGCGGACAGCAATCCGCCGCCGTCTCTGCTGAAGCGCAGAGTCATGTTGTGCGTCGCGGCGAGACTCTGGCGAGCATCGCAAACCTGTACGGGCGCAATATGTGGGATATTGCCGCCGCCAATGGTCTGCTCAATCCCAACCTCATTTATGTTGGGCAAGTCTTGATTATTCAATAGGAGCAATGCAATGTCGAATTACATCTGTATCGGCGTGCCCTACTATCTGGGCGAAAAGCGACGCGATCGCACTGAAGTTCAAGCGTTGCGCGCAGCGGGCGTCGCTGATGAATTGGATGCTGATTGGGCCGACATTCAGCCCGATTTTCAAGCGTCCGACGACCCGGTTGTGGCTGTCAATCGCGCGCTCGCGGATACCATCAAGGCTTTTCCGGACAAGGTCCCGGTCGTATTCGCCAACGATTGCACGAGTTGCCTGGGCATGGTCAAGGGTCTGGAAAGACAGGCGCCTACCGTCCTCTGGTATGATTCGCATGGCGACTTCAACACGCCGGAAACGACACCGAGCGGGTTCCTCGGCGGCATGCCTTTGGCGGCGCTGGTCGGGCGCGGCAATCAACATCTGATGCGGGGTATCAACCTTGAGCCCATCGCCGAATCCGATGTGATTGTTAGCGATGTGCGCAATCTCGATCCCGAAGAAGAAATCATGCTGCGCGGAAGCCAAGTGATAGTTTACGAGAGCTTGGACGCGCTCAATCAAGCCGCTCTGCCAAGAAAGCCGCTTTACATCCACTTCGATACCGATGTCGTCGACTGTGAAGACATGCCCGCCATGAGTTATCCCGAACCGAACGGACCGTCCTTGGCGGAAAGTATCGATTCACTGCGGCAGGTCTTGGCCAAGAGCGACACCGCGGGCATTCTCTTCAGCTTGTGGAACGGAACTTTAGAGGGGAGCGATCGCGCGCTTGCAGCCACGCTATCCCTTATACGAGCCCTGCGGTGATCGCGAGTTATGACAAGATTTCGAGACCTTATCCCAATAGCAAACCACCTCGCTACGGGCCCGCTCAACGGGATCACCGACGTCCCCGGCGTCCGTGTCGGTCATGCCACAAGAAATGAAGGCGAAGGAAAGCTGGTACCGGGCCGGGGCCCGATCCGCACCGGCGTCACAGCCGTTCTACCCCACTCCGGCAATGTGTTTCGTGAGAAGGCGCCGGCCGCGGTTTACACCATCAATGGTTATGGCAAGGCAACCGGATTTGAGCAGATCCGCGATCTCGGCGTCATTGAAACGCCTATCTGCCTGAGCAATACGCTCAATGTAGGCAAAGTCTGGGACGCAGTGGTCAGCTACTCGATCAGGGAGAATCCCGACATTGCGATCACAACCAGCAATGTCAGTCCGGTTGTCGGGGAATGCAACGACAATTTCCTCAGCGATGGTCAAGGACGGCATATCGGCGAGGCTGATGTGTTGCGCGCAATCGACGGCGCCGGCACTGGACCAGTGGCCGAAGGCTGCGTAGGAGCGGGCGCCGGGACACTCTGCTACGGCTTCAAGGGCGGGATCGGCACAGCCTCGCGCCTCGTGATCGGCGGCGCCTATACGGTAGCCACGCTGCTGCAGACTAACTTCGGCCAGCGCCATGAATTACACATGCTGGGCGTGCCAATCGGGCAACATGTCGCCGAAGATAACTTTGATTCGCCGCCAGGGTCGGTGATGGTCGTCATCGCTACCGACGCGCCACTCGAGACCCGGCAACTCGAGCGCATGGCAAAACGCGCGGCATTCGGGCTCGGTCGTACCGGAACCATCTGCCACAGTGGCAGCGGCGACTTTGTTATCGCCTTCTCAACTTGTAATCGCCGCGTTCATGGAGCCACAGAACTTGTGAGAGAGGCCGGCGCGATTAACGAAGAAGCGTCCTTCCTCGCGGGAACGCTGATCGATCAGTTATTTCGCGCGGTGGTCGAGTGTGTCGAAGAGTCCGTGTACAACGCGCTAGTTGCGGCGCAAACCACAGTTGGCAGAGACGGGAACACTTTGTACGCCTTGCCGCATGAGCAACTTCAGGACTTAATGCGTCATTACCGCCGTATGAAATGAGCAGACCATTGCGGACGCTCAATTCTGCCTTGGAATCATCAATGTTGGGTTTGCCATCATCCGCAAAAGCGCATATGATGTAATGATTGCGGAGTTACTTGTTTGCCACTCAGGGGCAAAATCAGAAAACATGTACGCCGACAACGAAATCTTATTCCCCCACTACGCCATTCCAGCGCTTCGGAACACGCGCGGCCGCAAATGGATGGATCTCATAGATAGCCTGTCCCACAAAAGTGAGACCAGTGTCGAGGTTATCGCCCTGATGTCCCTTATGATCGAGCTCAATGGTTGCCTCGCTTGTGAAACTGACAGTTATAGGGCGATGAGAGGTTGCACGGCCTGTGCGCAACAGACCTTGCGGCGATTCAAAGGCAGCGATGAGGAACTCATAGAGATGTACGAATCGTCACTTTCCCAATTCCAAGCCTTGCAGTTGAGCTATGACAAATAGCGCGCATGCGCGATTCTTCGCCGAGTACTCATAATTGACAAGCAATTCCAGCCTGTGTTAAACTACGCGCCCGTAGTTCATTGGGCTACGAATATTTTAGTTTGCCCGTATTAACCGAAGGGAATGATCGAAATAGCGAGTTCACCACATCGAATCAATCGAGATATTCGCGGCGTACGCGAAGTTCGGCTGATTGACGATACCAACACCAATATTGGCGTAGTCAACATTCGTTATGCGCAGGAACGGGCGGATGATGTAGGACTAGACTTGGTCGAGGTAGCGCCTAAGGCCCAACCGCCAGTTTGCCGCATAATGGATTACGGTAAGTTTCAATACGAGCAACGCCGTAAAGAACGAAAGTCCAAAAAGAACCAGGTTAAAGTCACGATCAAGGAGATTCAACTGCGGCCGAAGACGGACGAATATCACCTTCAATTCGACATCAAACGCGCGACAAAGTGGCTGCAAGAAGGGAAAAAAGTCAAGTTCCGTGTGCGGTTTCGCGGTAGAGAAATCACACATCAGCACATCGGACGCGATCGCCTGGCAAAAATCGAAGAAGCCTTGCAAGACGTTGGCGTCGTAGAACAGCGCCCGAATATGGAAGGTCGTGACATGTTGATGATCTTGGCGCCAAACAAGGAAAGCAAATGAAACTGGAGAATTGGTAGTGCCACGCAAGAAGAAGACGACAAAGTATAAACTCAAAACGCACAAGGCAACCGCCAAGCGCTTTCGTGTGACTGGCACTGGGAAGATCGTCCGTACCAAGGGCGGCAAGAGCCATCTGCGGCGACGTTCGGCAAAGCGCGTTAAGCGGCAGTGGGACAAACGCATGGAGGTCGGTGAAGTTGCAATGCGACGCCGCATCCGCCGCCTGGCGCCCTATCTCGGCAAGTACAAGGCGAATCCGCCGGCTTAGGACCGCCGGAACACGCCAACCGGTCGTCCCTGCCCTTTCATTCACGGGACGTCTTAGCTACGGAGAAGAAACATGGCAAGAACAAAAACAGGATTCGTCCGACGCAGACGACACAAGAAGGTCCTCAAGCTCACCAAAGGACAATGGGGCACGCGCAGCAAGCTATTCAAGCGCGCCAACGAGGCCATGATGCGCAGCCTGTGGTACGCCTATCGCGATAGACGACAGCGCCGTCGCCAGTTGCGCCGTCTTTGGATTCAACGCATTAATGCAGCCGCCCGTATGAACGGCATGAAGTACAGCCAGTTCATCCATGGTTTGAAACTGGCGGGTGTTGAGCTTGATCGCAAGAGCCTGGCGCATTTGGCAATTCATGATGTGGATACCTTCAGCAAAGTCGTGTCTGTGGCGAAGCAAAGCCTGCAATAGCGCGAACAATCGACTGCAACGTTGAAAAGGGTCACTATGGCGACCCTTTTTTCAATTGGTGAAGCCAACTATGGACATCGTCACCAGCATACAAAACAAGCGTGTCAAATACGTCAAATCGTTGCAGGCCAAAGGGCGATTGCGGCGGAGCGAAAAAAAACTGATCCTCGAAGGCGACCGATTGATCAAGGATGCCGTGAATAGTGGAGGCAGGCCGGATCTCGCGCTTTATACGCCTCAGTCTGCCGACTATGAGCTAATCGCTACTTTGCAAAATCGCAATTGCGAGCTCCTCCCCGTCAGCGAGGGCGTCCTGTCGCACATCAGCGATACAAAGCGGACGCCAGGAATCCTGGCCGTTTTCCGTATCCCCAAGCCGAGCATGCCGAATCAAGCTGAGCGGGCGTTAATTCTGGATGCAGTCCGCGAGCCGGGCAATATGGGAACAGTCTTGCGGAGCGCCGCCGCCGCGGGCGTAGACATCGCCATTTTGGCGCCAGGTTGCGTCGATCCTTACAGTTCGAAAGTCTTGCGCGCCGGTATGGGCGTTCATTTCCGCTTGCCCGTGGCCGAGGCGAACTGGCAGGAGATCCGCGCCTATTGCGCTGGTTTGGCAGTGTACAGCGCGGACGCTGGAGGAGAGGCGATTTATACCGAGGTAGATTGGGCTCCGCCCTGGGCGCTGGTTGTAGGCAACGAAGCGCACGGCCTTAGTTCGGAGGCTCGGCGCATTTCCCGGTCGAGCGTGTCTATCCCTATGTCGCATGAAGCCGAATCGCTCAATGTTGCTTCCGCCGCCACCGTCATTCTCTTCGAGGCAAAGCGCCAAAGGCTGAAAAGCGCCTGCCATCCCGGGCATTGACGCTAGATTCTGTCTCAAGCCCCTCGTTGACGCGATGCGAAGCAACCGCCCCAGATTGTTCTAAAAGCACCAAGGACACGGAGCCGGGCAATGGACCGCCAAAACCCGAAGGCAGGCGCTAGGTTCGGAAGGGGGAATCCATTAGTTTAAGGCGACAGTTCGAGATACTCGCAGTGACTGGGGCGGAACATGCTGAAATCGCGCCGGTCGAAGGTCGCGATACGTGTGATGTTCAGCCGTTCTGCGATGGCCATGATGCAGCAGTCTACGATGTCAAACTCTGCATCTGCATAGACAATGGCAATTTCGCGCACTCTTCTCAGGTCATCTAGCTCAGTCGGCACAAGTTGCGCATTCAGGCGCGTGAAGTGTCTAAGAAACCCTTGCAAACCGAAATAACCGATATCGCGTGTAAGCAGGTAGCAGACTTCCGGCAAGGTAACGTCCGGCACAAGCAGGGTTTCATTATTCTGGGACACAAAAGTGATCGCCTCGAGATGGGAGGCGTCTCTGATGTTGTAAAGCGCATAAAGAACATTGCTGTCCGCGATGACTGTCATCTGCTTTTGCGACGTTTGAGGTAGTCAGCGTATTCAGTGTTTAGTATCTCGCGGCTGCGGGCTGCAGTATTCACAGGATGCGGTGAAGCCAGTCCAGCTTCTTTGGCGTTACGCGCCAAATCCGCCAGGGTCGCCCAGCGCTTATCATCGGTAGAGCGTTCTTTGGCATAGCGCTCAATCATATCGCGCAGCAGATTGCCTAGGTCGGTATCGTGCTGCTCTGCAAGTTGTTCCAAACGCAGGGCGATGTCTTCCGGGATGTCGATGGTCATTCTTGTGTCCTCCGCTCGGCGCTATTGTAGCATGGAATACTGCGAAATGACCAGCTTGTGGGGCAGTCCACACAGAGCGGTCGCATCAGCCCCACTTCAATTTGTGCCGCGCCTGCGGTAGACTAGGCGAATTGCGCATTCATCAGCGAACGGGAGCAAGAACGCCATGGCTAAGGAATTTGATCTGGTTGTGCTGGGCGCCGGGCCGGGCGGTTACATCGCCGCTATCCGCGCCAGCCAACTTGGGCTGAATACCGCGATCGTCGAGAAAAAATACTGGGGCGGCATTTGCCTGAATGTCGGCTGCATTCCTTCCAAAGCATTACTGCGTAACGCCGAGCTGGCATACATCCTTAACAATGAGGCTGATACCTTTGGCATCAGCGGCGAATTCAGCCTGGACTACGCCAAAGCCTTTAAGCGCAGTCGCCGAGTCGCCAAGGGCTTGACCAAGGGCGTACAGTTTCTGATGCGCAAGAACAAGATTTCGACCTTTGAAGGCTGGGCGACGCTCACGGACACCAACAATATGGCCGTCTCACTGAACGACGGAACCGAAGAAACGATCAATTTCAGGCACCTCATTATCGCCACCGGCGCGACAACGCGTCTGATCCCGGGCACAGCGCTGAGCGAGCGCGTTGTCACCTATGAAGAACAGATCATGGAAGACAATCTACCGGGCAGCGTGATAATCGCCGGCGCCGGCGCAATTGGCGTCGAATTTGCCTATATCATGCGCAACTATGGCGTCGATGTCACCATGGTCGAATTCCTGGACCGGATTCTGCCACTGGAGGATCCCGAGGTAAGCAAGGAACTCGGCAAGATCTATGCGAAGATGGGCATCAAAGTCATGACCGGCGCACGGGTCGAGACGGTCGTCGAAGATGCTGGTGGCGTCACTGTAACCGTATCAACTGGCGATGGCGAGCAAGAACAGCTCCGTGCCGATCGCGTTCTTCAGGCGATTGGATTTCAGCCGCGCACGACCGGATACGGGCTGGAAAACACAGGAGTTTCGCTCGACGCTGGGGGCGCCATCGAGATCAACGAAGAGATGCAGACCAATATCCCGCACATTTACGCTATCGGTGATGTCACCGCCAAATTGATGCTTGCCCACGTAGCCGAGGCAATGGGTGTGGTCGCTGCGGAGCATATCGCCGGCACAGCAACCGTTACGCTCGACTTCGATATGATGCCGCGCGCCATCTATTGTCAGCCGCAGGTCGCCAGCTTTGGATACACCGAAGATCAGGCCAAAGCGCGCGGTTACGAAGTAGCGGTTGCCAAGTTCCCCTTTCAAGCCAACGCCAAAGCGCGAGGCATGGGTGACGCAAGCGGCTTCGTCAAGGTAGTCAGTGACAAGCGATATGGCGAAATCCTTGGCGCCCATATGATCGGCCACGATGTCACGGAGCTGCTGCCCGAACTGACCTTGGCGCGTTCAGCCGAATTGACCGCGGCCGAGATCGCGCGCAATGTACACGCCCACCCCACGTTGAGCGAAGCGATAAAGGAAGTGGCACACGGTTTGGAAGGTCACTTCCTCAACATCTGATAGCAGGGGTTGGTCTCTACTCGATGTATTGACTTGGCCAACAGTCGACGATCAAGCTGGTATAAGTCAGTTTGCCTTCGACATTGCGCTCGTCATGTAGAGCCGATCGAGCGATGAATCCGTCGGCCGCATGCCAGGGTTCCCGATGAAATTCACCTGAGTCGTCAAAGTATTCCAAGAGTTGGAATTCGTAGCCGCACTCTTGCAAAACATTTACGATCTTTTCGCTGGTGTAGAGCACCTTGTGATCGTCGGCCCCCTCTCCTATGCCGCCGGGACGCACATGTTCAATGTAATTTGCATCGGGATGGTTTCCGTCCGGCACAGCCAGACGAATGCGCCCGCTCTTGGCCATGTAGAGGCGCGCCAAACGCAGAAACTGGCCTAATTCGTCGACTGTCAAGTGCTCAAAGACATGTTCAGCCAACATTCTGTCGATTGACGCGGGCTGGAAGAGCAGCGCCCAATGCTCGTGTTTAAGAACGTGGAATGCCGGAATATCGGTCGTGATCCAGTTTTCGTAACGAGTATCTCCGGCGCCAATAATGACTTTGAGCGGTTTTCCGGATCCAGTGCATGCGTTGACGCCCGCGCGGATAAGCCCTTGCTGGTTTTTCAGTTTCGCGTGATTGCGATACTTGCGAACGAGCGGCGCATAGAGCGGCCTCAGCAGACGCTTGACTGAATTCATTACAGATAACCTATCCCGGAATGCTGAAGGACTGTATGGGCAAAATCTTCCCGAACTCGCCGGATTCGATGTCGGCGCCGAAGACCTTCGCGTGAGGAGGATTTCGGTCATAGACCATGACCACGACCCTATAGTCGCCAGGCGACAGATCCGAAGTCGACAACTCTACAACGAACCACTTCAGGACATCGTCGTAGAGGTGACGATCGGGGTTGATTTGCGCGACCTTTTGCCCGTCGATCGAATGGATCTGAATCGAAATATTGAACTGATGCAAGAGCGCTGTGTCTGCCACTTCCCATCCGGTCACGACGCGCAGGACGTCGCGATCGGGGATGAAATCAGCGAATTTATCAACAAGAGCGATCCCGTTCTCGTAGTGTATCGGCCGGTATTTACGGTCGCAATCCAACGTATGATAGACATAGCGCCATGCGCGCAGTTCCGCTTCGTCCAAAACAAGTTCACAGGGCGTATAGTTTCTCTCGATGATTAACCTGGTTCGGTCGAAGATCTCCGGTTTGTTTGTCGGATCGTAGGTAAAGAGAAGATAGGGATGGTCTGCCAGCTTGTCCGGGATATCCTCCTCGAGTTGAGCGTTATCAAGATTCGTTCGAATGAAAGTGCCGTCTATGCCCATCAACCTCTCGAAATAGTAATCCGCCGTGCTCTTGCCAGCTTTGCCTTGGCGTATGATGAAATTGATGTTCGAGAATCCAACAATGAAGTCTTCTTCAGAGACGACGTCTCGCAGTGTCAGAACGTAGTCGTGAATCGGGGGATAGCTCTGGATGGCGCGAATCGTACCCTGAAACCCGACATAGTCTTCTGTCGCCCGCAACAAGAATCCAGACCCGAGATAAATTGCCAGGAAAATCAGTGGCAGCGCGCGGGGCCGTAACCAAGCCAAACCACTGCCAACGAGTAGCGCGGCGGGGTAGAAGACGATAAAGAAATAGCGCGAGCGACGTAAAGGAATCAGTCTCACGGCTTCATTCACTGACAATAGAAGCGCCAGGATGACAAAGGCAAACACCCAAAAGGGTAAGGTTTTTTTCAGGTGCTCGCGCTTCCGCAGGTGCAAGGCGGCCGCGACAAACGCGATCAAAAGCACTAACCAATTTCCGTTAGACAGTAGCAAGAGAAAGACGTCTACCGCCTGCGCAAAGGGCATCTCTCCCCAAGCGTCATATTTTGTTGTCACTCCTATGTAAGTTACTGGAAGCCAAGGCAGGTATAGTACGCCGACAAGCAAGAAGGCCGCGGCCGTATGAATCCAGCGCTTCGTTTTGGGAACGAATATCAGGTGATAGAAGCCGACAGCCAGGAATACGAAGAATGAATAAGGCTGGGCATAAAGTGACAACGATGCTGAGAGGATCAGCCCGAACCAACGAACTCTGCCAATAGTTGACTTTGAATGCACAATGTGCAAGTAATGCCAGAGCATCGCTACGAGCATAGCCGCTTGCGCGGTATACATGCGGATTTCGTGAAAGTACTCCAACCAGAAGACGTTCAGCCCCAGGAAAGCGCTGGCCCATAGTCCCGCGCGCCAGCCCAGAAAATCGGCACCAATACGGTATACCCAGGCGACTGTCAGAACCCCAAAGAAGAGCGGCAAACAGCGTAGGACAGCGTGGTGCCAGCCCACAAGCGCGCCCCAACCCGCCAGCAATTCAAAGAACAAAGGCCCGTGTTTGGGGCTGTGCGTGCTGATCGAGTGAAGCACGTCTGTCGGCGAAAAGGGTCCTGTCAAGCCGCCGGCATGGCCGATTGAGGTCAGCTCGTCGTACCAGATGACATCGGCGTTTATTCCTTGCGCCGCCAGCAGCGTCACCAGCAGCAATAATGGAAGCATCCGCCACCAGCGAGGAAAAGCCTGGAATAGATTACGTTTGCTTGGGGCTAGATCTAGCATGGGGGTCTAGGCTTCGACAGAGATGGTCAAGAGCGGCAGCAGTTGGCTGGTTTCGCCACTGGTCATGTCGGTTCCTGTGACTCTCTCACGAGTTTCGCGATCGTACAGGATAACCACGAGACGGTAGACTCCCGGAGTGAGTTCACGAGTCGGCTGGAATTCCAACTCGTGCCATTTCAAGATGCGGTTGTAGAGATGCCAGTCACCCTGCCAGTATTTCTCCCATTGAGAGTCCAGCAATTGTATCGAGATATTGTATTGGTCAAGCTGCTGATCGGACGCGACTTCCCAACCGGTGACGATCCGGAACAGGTCCTTCGTCGCATCGTACTCGCCGAAGCGGTCGACGATGATGATTCCGTTTTCGAAATGAATGGGCCGGTATTCGTGCTGGCAACCCGCCAGGGGATTCACGAAACGTTGAACAATTAGGTCTTGTCTGTCAATGACCGCCTCGCAATCATCGTAGCGGGTCACGATATACTCGTAGACGTCTTCGTGATTCTTTTTGAGGTCATTTGGATGGTACGCGAGCAAGATATAGGGATGTCGATCGATTTTGCGAACGAGATCGTTCATCAAGCGTTCCCCACCCCAGCGCCAGGGAATAAATGCGCCGTCGATGCCCAACTGCGCGTCGGTGTAATAGTCAATCACGTTATCGCCAAACTTGTAGACATTGTTTACATAATCAACGAAGGAAAACCCGAGCAGGAAGTCTTCGGCCCGAACCTTGCCACGCAGCGCGTCCGTATATTCGTGTATTGGCGGGTGAAGACGCGCCTTCTGCATACCGCCAATATAGTCTAGAAGTTGTTGCGAGCGATAGAATTGGTAACCCGCGAATATCCAAATGAGCGCGAACAAAAAAGTGGCGCGATGCCAACGTGGCATTGATGTAAGGGCGAAGGCGCAGATCATAACGAATGGGATCCACAAGATTAGGAAATAGCGCATGCGCTTGACCGGTATTATGCCAACCACCTCGTTGAGCAGCGTGATCAAGAGCAATACCGCCAGCGACACTAGCGCGAGTTTCCAGGCGCTGCCCGAGCGCGTGCGCCAGATCGAGTAAATCACAATGCCAGCAAACAGCGGGATTAACAGATCCTGACCGTTAACGAGCAGGAATGCAAAGTTATAGATCAATTCCGGGATAGAGGCCGCGGCAGTCGTCACCTTCACTTTTTCCGTGGCCAATTCTATGGCAGTAAACAAAGTTGGCATATAGGGCAGAAACAGCAGCCCGCTAAGCCCCCAAACGAACAGCAAACGTAACCAGCGCGCAGTCCGTGGCGCAAATAGCAGGTGGTATAAGCCGAGCAGTGCGAAAACCAGCAGCGAGAACACGTGAGTGTATAGCAGAGCCACGGCACTTACGAAGAAAGCGAACCAATACAGGCGGGATTCCTGCCGCGCATGAGCAAGTCGCCAATATAGCCAGGCGTGCATGGCGAACAGCAATAAGAGCATCGTATACATGCGAATATCGTGGAAAAAGAGAATCACATAGGTCGATGTAGTCATGAGCAATGCCGCAATCAGACCTGTCCGCCAGCAGAATACCGCCGTGGACAGGCGATACAGCCAGGCGATCATCAGCACCCCGCACAGAACCGAAAACATGCGCATTGAAACCTGTGTCCAGCCGACAATCTGCGCCCACAGGGATCCAAGCAGGTAGTACAAGGGTACATGATCCGAGCTGTAGGTGGTGATCGACTTGATGATCTGCTGTGGGCTATAGGGTGGATTGAAAACACCCATATTTGTCAGAGAATACAGTTCATCTGCCCAAATGGGTTCCGTATTCAATCCATTTGCGCCAAAAGCAAATGCCATCAGCAATATGACCGTCAGCCAGGCAAGCGCGCTTCCGCGGCCGACGGTCCAACTGTTTGCGCCCTGTTCTACCTGACGCCCTGAGCTACTGGATTGCGCAGCATGCATGGCTTGATTCCGTACTTGCAACTCCCCGACAGCACTGCGTGATCAACTGGCAATCACGCTTCTACGACGAACGAGACTATCGGGAAGAACCTGTCTTCCCGGCCGCTGGCCAGGTCGACTCCCCCTACTTTCTTACCGGATGCGCGATCGTAGAGAATGACCATCACACGATAGTCGCCGGGCGGCAGATCCTCGGTAGACAATTCGGCACTAAACCACGGGAGAATATTATCATAAAGATGGCGGTCGATTTGGGCCCCTAGCCGTTGCCAATCCGGCGTGATGAATTGCAAGGACAAATTGTACTGATATAGCGCCTCTTCGCTCTCCACTTCCCAACCGGTAAGGATATAAACTTTTCGCTCTTCCGGTGCATATTGGGCGAAACGATCGACCAGGGTCACGCCGTTTTCATAGGCGATCGGCCGGTATTCGCGGTCACAGTCCAGGCGTGAATTGACATGGCGCTGGACAAAAAGTTGCGGTTGTTCCACCACGACACCGCAGTGCAAATAATTGCTTTCGATGACTTCGCGCACGCGCTGATAACTGTTTGGCAAATCTTGAGGATCAAAGGCGAATAATAGATAGGGTTGATCGCCCATCCATTGTCTGATCTCGCCTTCCAGCCATTCTCCATAGGCGCCACGACGGATGAAGGCGCCATCGATACCCAGTTGCTCCTGCGTGTAATAATCCGCCACACTGTTGCCCAGTGTCAGGACTTTGTTCACATGGCTGCTCTGGGAGAATCCCAGCAGATAGTCCTCCGAGCGTATCTTGCCTTTTAGATGCCAGACATAATCAGGCAGAGGTGGATAGAGCCTGGTAAACACCATGCTGCCTACATGGTTCATGATCGCTTCCGATCGGTAGTAATGATAGCCCGACACAAGCCAGGCCAGCAGTACGATTCCGCTCACCAACCGCCGTCGCGGGACATGCCCGAGGCAGGCGCCCAGAATCAATGCAACCGGTATCCAGATGACAATAAAGTAGCGCATTCTGGTTAGGGGAATGATGCCGATCAATTCATTGGCCACGATGATGAAAGTCACCATTGTCAAAGGAATCGTCATGATCTTGATCAAGCGCAGCGGTCGTCGGCGCGCTATTACATAAGCAAGAAGTCCTGCCAGCATTGCGCCCGTCAGCCAGCTACCGTTGCTCAAGAGCAAAAACAGGGTTCCAAGCAACTCTGGGGCAGAAGCCGCTCGGCTGGTGACATCCGCTTTATCAGCGGCGCGCTGTATGCCATCAACCAGGACCGGCAAGTAAGGCAGGAATAGGCAAGCGCCTACAGCCCATCCCAATAGGATCTGCCACCAGCGGCGGGATCGCGGCCCAAATAGCAAATGGTAGACGCCTAACCCCGCAAACAGGATGCCAGCAAAAAAATGCGTATAAAACAGCGCCACCGTCGACAACGCGAATGCCACAAACGTGAGACGTCCATATTTGGATTTGCGTTCCAACAACCTCCAATACAACCACATGTGCACGGCAGTAAACATCAGGAAGAGTGAATACATACGGAAGTCATGGATATACAGGACCATATAGGCCGCGGTACCCAAGAGACTCGCGGCAGCAAGGCCGGCAAAGCGACCAAACAAGTCGCCTGCCAGGCGATATGTCCAGGCAATCATGAGCAGGCCTGCGAATACCGGCAACAAGCGCAGGGCGAATTGCGTCCACCCCACGAAGTTTGCCCAGCCGGCGCCAAGCAAGAAGAAGAGCGGCACATGATCGGGGAAGTTCTCGGCCACTGAATTGACAACTTCTGCCGGCGAATAGGGTCCGTCGAATCCACCCATGTTGGTAATAGCGTATAGCTCATCGGTCCAGATGGAGTCGGTATTCAAGCCATTGGCGCCAAAGGCAAAAACGCAGAGGAGAATGAACGCCATCAGCAAAGATGACGTGCTCTGGCCGATAGTATCACGGTTGTCGGCGAAGATGCTGCTGAACTGCAAGACCAAGTCTCCCTAGTCGGGAAAAGTTGCCAATTGCGACTTATTCAACGAATGCAATTGAAGCGCTAACTCTATTCTACAGTAAACGAAAAAATCGGAAGAATCGTGCCCGTTTCGCCTGTGGAAATATCGACTCCGCCGACTTTCTTCCCGCTCTGGGTATTATACAGAATGACAACCAGACGATACTCACCAGGAGCGATGCCGGCGATAGGCAGTTCGAGCGTGTTCCACTTACGCGAAAACTGATGTAGATAAAAGTCGCTATGTCCCTCCGCAATTTTTTCCCCTTGTGGGGTGTGAATCTGGAACGAGAAACTGAAATCATTCAGCAAACGCTGGTTGGGTATATCCCAGCCGATCAGTATCGTCAAAAGAGCGGCATCCGGCTGGAACTCAACATAGCGATCGGCAATTGCAATGCCATTTTCGTATTCGATACGCTGATAATCTCGATCACAGTCTAGCAAGGGATCGACGAATCTTTGTACATAGAGCGTGCTGGAATCCACCAGGACGTCGCAGGCTTTGTAGGTGCTGTGCATCACGTGTTTGGCGCCTTCAAGTCCGCTAGGCGAGTTTTGCGGTTCATACGCGAACAACAGATAGGGATGCCCATCAATCAATTCGTTCATCTCCTCGACGAGCCAGGGACCGACCGCCCGGCTACGCACGAATGCGCCGTCGATCCCTAGTTGTAACTGCGTATAATAGTCGGACACGCTCTTGCCATGTTTGTGATCGTGATTGAGATAGTAATTGCGCGCGAAACCGAGCAGGAAGTCCTCCGAGCGAACTTTGTTATGCAACTGTCTTACATAATCGTCCAAAGCGGGATAATTGCGCGTCTTGGACATGCCCCCTATGTAAAGTAGCACATCCTCAGAATGATAATACTGATGCCCGGCAATCGACCACGCAATCACAAGAATCGGCGCGAGCCATGTCCAGCGTGGAACTTGCGTGATCCCGCGGGCAAAGAGCAACAAGAAGGGAAACCAGAGTATCAGGAAATAGCGCATCCTCGAGAGTGGAATCAAACCGACAAGCTCATTAAGCGCGAGCGGAACGACAAGCATTGCAATCGCAAGAAACATCAGCCTGGATGAGGCGCGGTCTCGAAGGCGAAGGACGCCATATATGACTGGCGCGCCAAACAGAATCAGAAGCCAGTCAGCGCCATTCGTCAGCAGATGCGAGAAAGTCCCGATCAGTTCTCCGATACTGGCCGCGGCCGCCGTCACTTTGTCGATTTGAGCCGCTTGCTGCAACGCAGCCAGTGTTGTTGAAAAATATGGCAGATAAGCAATCGCAGCTATCGCCCATCCCGCCCAAATCTTCATAAAGAGATTTGATTTGCGGGCAAGAACCAGGTGAAAAGCCGCCAGTCCGGCAAAAAGTATGACCGAAAACGTATGCGTATATGCCAGCAACACCGCTGACAAAACAAACAGGAACCAGTTCCACCGATTGGTCGCTCGTCCGCTCTCCAGCCGCCAATAGAGCCAACTGTGAACGATCCCAAGCAAAAGCAGCAGCGGATACATGCGAAAGTCGTGAAAGTGCAGAACCAAGTAGGCGGATGTGCCCATCAAGAACGATGAAAGCAGACCAGTTCGATAATCGAAAGCATCAGCCGCATACCGATACAGAAAGGCGATCATCACAGTCGCCGTCAAAACAGCAAACATGCGCAAGGCGAACTGTGTCCAGCCCGCGACGCTCGCCCAGCCAGCGCCAAGCAAGAAAAACAGCGGAGCATGATCCGGACTGAATTGTGAAATCGAGTAAATAATCTCGGCAGGACCGTAAGGCGGATCAAACCCGCCCATATTTGAAACAGAGAACAGTTCGTCTGTACGGAAGATATAGCCATTCGCGCCGCTGACGCCAATTGCAAAAACCAGCAGAAGAACGGTGAGGATGATTGTTAGCCTACCGGGCAGTCTGAGAGTGTCTTTTGTAGCGACCATAATACGAGATGCGATGGCTTATGATTCCATAATTGTCGGACGGCCGAGCCTTGCCTTGAAGGTCTCGTCCACCACAAATGGTTCTAGGCGTCGATGGAAAAACGCAGTATTGGCAGTATACCGGCCGATTCGCCGCTGAGTTCATCGACGCCTTGAACTTTGGACCCGTTCTCTCGATTGTACAAGATCAACATGAGCCGGTAGTCGCCAGCGGGCAGATCTGCCGTGGACAGCTCTATGACGTTCCATGGGACCAGATCGTCATAAAAGTGTCGATCGACTTGGCGTAGTTTCTGCCAATCAGGCGTGATGATCTGCAGCGAAATATTGTATAAGTCCAGCATTTCGTCGTCCGGGACATCCCACCAGGTCAATACGTCTATTCGCTGGTCTTCATTATCGAATTCAATGGCACGGTCCAATAAGCGAACCCCATTTTCGTAATGAATTGATGCGGGTTCACGTTCGCAGCCCATAACGGGATGCGCATATTTGCGGATTGATAACGTAGGTTCATCGACCAACTTGTCACATGGCATGAGAACTTCCCGAACAACTTCCAGCGTTCTCGCATAGTTGAGCTGGACATCACTCGGATCATGAGCCAGCAACAAATGCGGATGCGCCTTGAGTATGTCGCGTGCGTCCTTAGTTAAACGGTATCGCTTGAGGCTGGCATGAAGGAATACTCCGTCAATGCCGAGTTGAGTTCGCAGGTAGTAGTCGGATACGCTACCTGCGCTGTGGACTTGCCACAAATAGTTCGGATCGTGGGATTCATAGAATCCAACTAAGAAGTCTTGAGAACTTACTCTTTCTCGAAGGCCTGTTACGATTTGCAAGAGTGGGGGCCACTGCTCACTTGATGCTTTCGCGCCAGCATAATATGTTGAGAAGTCTGCAGATTGTCCGAACTGGATACCTGCCACGAACCATATCACGAGTAGGACGACCGTGGGCGACTTCCAACGGGGCAATGAAACCATGCCATATGCGAATATGATTGAGAGCGGAATCCAGACAACAAGGAAGTAGCGAATCCTCGTCACGGCGATTAAGGCGAATTGGTAATTCATCAGCAGTAGAAGCCCGGCCATAGCCAGCGCTATGGCAATCAATCTTGGCAGATTGCTATTGGTTGTTTTCCACAGCGCATACCATACAGCAGCCAAGAGCGGAATCCACATGAAATCCCAACCGTTAACAGCGAGGTGCAAGAAGGCACGGATGATTTCGGAGCTTGAAGCGGCCAGTCCATCGCTTGTAACTAGTCCGACTCCTTGCACGAAGTCTGTTGCGAATGGGAGTAAGAACAGCGCTCCTATGGCCCAGCCAAACACGATCTTTTTCCATCGACGACCCTTTGGCGCAAACAGCACGTGAAATACTGCAAGTGCAGCGATAACAGCTACGGAAACTATCGTCGTATAAACCATAAAAACGGTACTCATTAGAAACCCCAACCAAGGAAGTTTCTTAATGCGAGCGTCATATGCAAGCTTCCAGTAGTACGTCAAATGGATGGTGACAAGAAGCATAAACAATGTGTAGATTCGCAACTCGTGAAAGTACAGCAATACAAAAGAGTTGCTCGCTATCAGAAATGATGCGACTATGGCTACCCGACAATCGAAGATGCTAGACGCAAATCTATGCAGGAACGCGATCATGAGCACACCTGCAAAAAGAGACAGCGACCGTAGCGCGAATTGAGACCATCCGGCTATCCGCGCCCAAATATAACCGATCCATGGATAAACCGGCACGTCGGCTGGGCTATATTGCTTCATTGTTGCGAGCACGTCTTGCAGTGCCAAAGTCTTATCAAAGGCGCCGAAATTCGTAAGCGACGCCAGTTCATCATTCCAGACCAGATCCGCGTTCAACCCGTGTACACCAACACCAAAGGTAAAGAGCAGAACTAAAATCATAGCCATGAGAGCCCATAGGTGGCTGCGGCTATCGTTTCTGGTGCTTGAATTATCGGTGGTCTTTACTGACATTACGCTGGTACGCTAAAAACAAGCAACGGCAGTATCTCAGCTGATTCGCCACTTGACGGATCGCTACCGATGACTCTTCTGCCCGTCTCACGATCATAGAGAACCAACATCAATCGGTACTCGCGCGGGGTCAGATCACCCGTTGGCAATTCAATGACGCTCCATGGGATGAGCTTGTCATAAAGGTGTCGATCGACTTGTCGAACATTGTTCCATTCTGATGAGATGACCTGAACGGAAATGTTGTATTCGTCCAATGTTGCCGCGTCAGGAACATCCCACCAGGTCAGCGCTTGAACAATCTCCCCGTCGGCATCGTAATATGCAGCGCGGTCGATCAATCGCATGCCATTGTCGTAGTCAATGGGAGCGGGACGGTGATCGCAGCGCATGACGGGATGTGTGTATTTGCGAATCCGCAATGCCGCTTCATCAACCAACGATGGACAAGGTGCGTAAGCTTCTTCTATGATCGCAAGCGTTCGGGCATAGTTGAGCGGCACGTTCGAAGGGTCGTGCGCAAGTAGAACGTGAGGATGTGATTGCAGTATTTCGCGTACATCTCGCTCTAGGCGATATCGTTTCTTGCTTGAATGGAGAAATGTGCCATCTATACCGAGCATTGTCTGCAAGTAATAATCACTGATGCTGTTTGCACTGTAATACTCGCGATGCACCTGACTCACTACGCCTGATTCGTCAAAACCCACCAGAAAATCCGTTGACGCCACGCTGTCCCTCAAATGACGTTCATATTGGTGCAGCGGCGGAAAATTTTCCGTTCTTGACATCAGCCCAGCGTAATTGAGAATATCACCTGAACTTGTAAACCGGTAACCCGCAATCAGCCAGACAAGAATCAACACATGAGCGATCCATGCGCGTTTCGGGATTTCCGCAATGCCGTATGCAATAACAACGTTTATAAGTAACCACGGGACGAGCAGATATCGCAGACGGGTAATAGTAATAAGGTGAAATGTCATATGTATGGCAAGAAGTACGACGACCATAGAACTTGCGACAGCGAGGATCCGCAGAATCGAGCCACGCTGGCGACGCGCAAGCGCATATCCGATCGTCAACAGAATGGGCAACCATAAGACGATCTGACCATTTGCCAATAGCAAAGCAAACGTGTCTATCACGGCCATGGTATCTAAGGGGTTTCGGTCGAATTCTTGATGCAGCAGAATACCATCAATCACAAAGGGCGCGTAAGGCAAGAACACCAGGGCGCAGATGCACCACGCGACAATGACCTTAAGCCAGCAAAGTGACTTCTTTATAAACAGCAGATGATAGAAGGCTAGGCCAGCGAATACTAACGTTGAAAAGTTGTGTGTATAAAACAGAGAGATGGCGGATCCGCAGAACAACACCCAAGTCAGCCGCGAAACATGATGTCCGTGCGCAATTCGCCAGTAAAGCCAAGTGTGAAGGATACCAAGCCACATTAGCATTGTATACATGCGCAGATCATGAAAATACAAGATCACAAAAGCGCTTGTGACGGTCAAAAAGGCAGCAACCAGCGCTGTTCGTTGGCTTAGGACATGTGCTCCAAAGCGATATAGCGTCGCTGCTGTAAGCATGCCGAAAAATAGCGATATTAGGCGCATAGACAACTGAGACCAGCCGGCTACTCTTGCCCAAAGTGCTCCCATATAAAAGTAGAGCGGAACGTGATCAGGGTTGTATCGACGCAAAGACTGCACTACTTGACCAAGAGTGTAGGGGGACTCAAAGGCTCCCATGCTTGTCAATGAGTACAACTCGTCCGCCCATATCGGATCCAGATCCAACCCGTGAGCGCCCAGCGCGAATGCCAACAGCAATATGCCCGTCATGGCTATAATCGCTACTGGGCGATTTCTTTGGATCTTGGCTTCAGATCTGTACGCCGGAGTCATCTGCCTATAGTTTCAGAACGAATTCACAACGTGTGATATCAAGCTAACATGAGAACGGACATCATTCCACATCTTCCAGGCGCCTGGTGAATCCCAGTAAGGGGAGCATACTGCCGAACTCGTCAGTCGATTCATCCACTCCGACAACTTTCGACCCGGTATCACGTCTGTACAAGATCAACACAAGCGCGTAGTCGTCGGCAGGCAACTCTGCTGTCGACAAATCGATCACAGACCATGGCACGATATTGTTGTATAGGTGATGATCGGTTTGTCGGACATTCTTCCCTTCTGACGAGATGATTTGTAAGGAAATGTTGTATTCGTCCAGCATGGCTTCATCCGGCACATGCCACCAGGTAAGCGCTTCTATTCGCTCCGCGTCGGCATCGAGTCGCAGGGCCCGGTCGACAACGCGGATGCCGTTTTCGTACTCAATCGGCGCGGCTTCGTGATTGCATCCCATCACTGCATGCGCGTATCTGCGAATCAAGAGCGTCGGCTCGTCCACCAAGAGATCACAGGGCGCGAAGACAGACTGGACGACCGCCAACGTTTTGGCGTAGTTCAGCGGCGCCTTACTGGGATCGTGAGCGAGCAAAACAAGAGGACGCGCTTCTAGAATAGATCGAACGTCTTCCTCCAGACGATAC
The DNA here is from genome assembly GCA_026708115.1 of Chloroflexota bacterium. Lineage (GTDB taxonomy): Bacteria > Chloroflexota > Anaerolineae > Aggregatilineales > Phototrophicaceae > UBA6055. The sequence goes on along the minus strand of JAPOVL010000033.1, from coordinate 122,749 downwards.
CGCTTGAGGTTCGTATGCAGGAATACGCCGTCGATGCCAAGCTGGGCGCCAAGATAGTAGTCAGCTATTCCAACACCTAGCCTGCCCTTGTTTTCATTCACGGAAAGCGACTCGGAGAATCCAACAAGGAAATCTTCCGGGCGCACTTTTCCCAAGAGACTGGTCTCATAGAAGTGAAGCGGCGGATATTGCAGAATTCGTTTATCATGTGTCGCATATTGGCGAATCTGTCCTGATCGCTCGAACTGCAATCCTGCCAATGCCCAAACTGTTAATAGAATAATGACGATCTTCGATGAATGGGAAAACTCTGAGATGCTAAACGCTATAAGGATCATACTAGGGAACCATAAAATCAGGAAATAACGCATACGGCTCAATGTGATCAATTCAAACATCCAGCTAGCAACTATCAGAAGTGTGACGTATATAAGAGCCAGCGAAACGAGGCTCAAGATCATCGTATTTCTTCTTCGCGAGATTTGGTAAGCGAGGTTCAAGACTAAAGGAATCAGTAGTATTCCAAGTCCGTTTGAAAGAAGGCCGACAAGGGGTTCAGCCAACTCGGTCGCCAAGATTGCGCTTTCAGTTTCTCCATACTTGAATCCACCCGCTAATATGGTCGGCAGATATGGAAGCAAGGACCCCATCGCAACAGCCCATCCGACGAGCATACTTCGAGTGCGACTAGACCAACGTTCAACCAGCAAATGTGAAGCGCCAAGCGCAACCAAGAAGAAAAGTCCAAGAAAATGCATGTACAACAGAACAGCGGCGGATGCTATGAAGCAGCCCCACAGCAACGATGATGGATTGTTGCTTCGAATGAGACGTCGATAGCACCAAGTGTGAACGACTACCAGCAGCAGTATAAACGTATAATTCCGAACTTCATGAAAAAAAATCATGACATAGGTGTTGCTTGTCAGCACGAAGGCAGCGACAATGGCGTTTCGACGGCCGATGTCGTCGCAAACAAGCCGATATAGCCATGCGATCATCGCAACCCCAGCCAACAACGATAGATAGCGCAGTGCCAACTGGGACCATCCAACCAGTTGCGACCATCCGGCGCCCAGAAGATAGTAGAGCGGCACATGATCGGGAGCAAGCGTTGCAATTGTGTTTAATATCTGTGAAGGAGAAAACGTAGTATCAAAGGCGCCCATGAATACAAACGACGCCAACTCATCCCCCCAGATGACGTCGGCGTTCAAACCCATTCCCCCGATAGCAGAGGCGAAAAGCAGGATCAGCACCATGGCGAAGAGATATTTGATTTCACTGACCTGCATTGAACTCATCCGATGCTGTGGCGACAAAACCACGGACAAATGAACGAAGCGACAATCGCTGTCAACAATCTACGATCCAAAATGGCGATTCTAGAAATCGGGACATTCGACGCCCACATGTTGCCGATACTCCGGTTCCAATAGGCCGAATTGCCACATGCCGTGATAGGCGCCGCGCGAATAGACGCGCTCGCGCCAGAGGCCTTCCAAGACAAAACCCAGCTTTCGCAACAAGGCAGCCGACGCGACATTGCCTTCGGTCACATCGGCTTCGACGCGATGAACATTCAGGCAATCGAAACAGAAGCGCAGCACTTCAGCAACCGCCTCAGTCATGATTCCCCTTCGCCAGTACGCGTTATGCAATTCGTAGCCGATTTCCAGCCGTCTGCTATGCGCTTCATACAAATGGAAACCGCATGAGCCTATCATTCGATTGTTCGGTTTAAGCGTGATCGCCCAGCGAATGCCCGTCTTTCGCTTAAAAATGCGGTCCGCCCATTCCATGATAGACCATACTGCCGAATCATCAGGCGCCTCTTCAAATTCAAGCAGGTATTGCCTTACCCTGAGGCACTGCCAGATCTCGGCCCAGGCGGCCAGGTCGCTGGGGAGGATGCGCCGTAAACGCAGCCGCTCGGTTTCCAGTGCCGGCGTCTCTTCAAAGTTGAATGTCACGGTCACGCTCTACACCAGCCGACAGGATATTCCTAAATAGTTTACACAAATAGTTTAAAAAGCGATATTCATTGACTTTGCAAGTGGCTTTCACAAACTGTCCGCGACGATCTCAGCGATATCCACCACGTCGGTTTTCTCGCCAAGTTCCTTGCCGGCGTCCTCAAACATGCGCATGCAAAAGGGGCAGGCGACTGCGATAGCCTCCGCGCCTGTCGCTTGCGCTTCTTGAATGCGCTCAACACTGACTTTCTTTTCGCCGGGTTCTTCTTCCTTCCAGAATTGCGCGCCACCCGCGCCGCAACAAAATGAGTTTCTGCGATTGCGTGACATTTCTATGATGCCAAGGCCCATTGCTCCCAAAGCATCGCGCGGCGGGTCGACAATATCGTTGTGGCGACCCAGATAACAAGGATCGTGAAAGGTGACGTTGCTCCAGCGCGAGGTATTGGCCGCAACCGGCAATTTGCCAGAACCTATCAACTCGTTAATCAGCTCGCTATGATGAACAATCTGGAATGACCCGCCAAACTGGTGGTATTCCTTGCCGATATTGTGCAAACAATGAGGGCACGTGACTACAATCCTCTTGGGGGATACGGCATTTAGCGTTTCGACATTGGCGTTCGCCATTTCATAATACAAATATTCATTACCGGCACGGCGCGCGACGTCCCCCGTGCAACGTTCTTCCTCGCCAAGGATTGCGAAGTTTACACCAGCGGCGTGCAAGACTTTCACCAGCGCCCGGGCCGTTTGCTGGGCCCTGGGGTCATAGCTGACCGCGCAACCCGTCCAATACAAGATTTCAAAGTCAGGGTTCTCTTCTACCGTTGGAACCTGAAAGTCCAGTCCCTGCGCCCAGCCGAGACGAGATTCAGCTATTTGCCAGGGATTCCCTTGCCGTTCCATACCGTTGAACGCGCCCAGCAACTCGTTGGGGAACTCGCTCTGCATGAGCACGGCGTCGCGCCGAATGTCCATTATGTCGAACATCGGCTCGTTGCCGACCGGGCAAATGTCGACGCAGGCACCACAAGCTGTACATGCCCAAAGCGCCGACTCGCTTAGGAGCAAGCCGCCTAAAGCCTGCCCAGGCTCTTTTCCGTTTGCCAGCGACTCCCAATTATCCTTGATGTGGAACCGCTTGTTGACTTCAAGCGCGGCCGGCGACAGCTCCTTGCCGGTCGCATAAGCCGGGCAAACGTCTTGGCATCGATTGCACATGATACAGGCAAAACCATCGAAGATATGAGTCCGATGAAGGTCTTCCAGCCGAGCAGCGCCAAACTGTTCGATTGCGTCGTCTTCAAAGTCAAGTGGTTCCAACTCTCCAAGTGAACTGCGTTCTGGTCGGGTCAAGAAATTAAGCGGCGCCATGAAAAGATGCGCGTGCTTTGTAAAGGGAAAATACGGCAAGAATAGCAGAATACCGCCCAATGCAATCCACCAGCAAAGGTGCCGCAACGCTACCAGCGCGTCGACATTCATATATTGCCACAGTGGCGCGACTGCCGAAGCAAAGGGCATGAAAGGATCGTGACCGTGTTGCGCCACTGTTATGGATTCTCCAAGAAAACGCGCGCCGACGTGCAGCAGGATGAAAGCCGCAACAATCAGTGAATCGCGACTTATAGCGCCCTCTCGCACGCTGGGATGAAGCAGAATATTGTCATTGAAATGTAGCGCGCGCCTGCCCGGCAAATAGAACCGACGGACGATGAAATAGCAGATTCCCAACAGCACCACAACGCTCAAGACGTCCCCAAGCAAACGAAACAGGTCAAACCACGCTCCCCAACCAGATAATGTCAACTCAAAGTCCGGCACGAAGCCAATCGCCAAGTCCACAACGTTGACAAGAAAATAGTAGGTAAAGCCCAAGACGATGCCCCAATGAAAGAGGCCGGTTGCTCGTCGAGTCCTCAGCGTCGTCCGCTGAAACAGGTAAATAGCCAGCGCCCGCAACGTCCGTCGCCAGAGTCCGTCAAGTTGCAACTGACCCCGACCTCGTTGGATGATGCTGATCATTTCGGCAAATCCGGAGTAAGCCGCGCCAAGGGAGAATACAGCCAGCAGGATAAAAAGCAGTTTCTCAACGTCCGTCAACATGAACAAGTTTCCGTTTCATCAATGATATCAGCCTGTGCGCTAGCAAGGACCGAATTCAGTTTACCATCGCCAGTGTCTTTCACCAAACAGATGGATGGTCAAGTAAGTTTGATGACGTTGAGATCATCCGAAATGTGAATAGGCTTGGGCACAACCGTCACGGGAGTATGCACAATGATAGATTTTGCACCGATGCAGAACGGCGAAATAACCTACCTGGACTATGCAGCGCGTGAAAATATCGACGCAGCGGCGCTACGCGAATTCAGCGACAAAAGTATTGACTTCTTGCTCTCGCTGCTGGACGGATTGACCGACGGCGATATCGTCAACACGCCCGAAGATCCGGAAGCCGATGATCCCTATGCGGTAGAGGGTGAGGAGAGAATCGGCTGGACTTTCGGACATCTCATTGCGCACGTCACCGCCAGCAGCGAAGAAGCGGCCGCCTTCAGTTCTTTGCTTGCTCGTGGCGTGGCCGCTTCCGAACGGCCGCGGTACGAGACGCCTTGGCGCGATATGACAACAGTCGCCAAAGTCCGTCAGCGGCTCGAGGAAAGCCGGCGCATGCGCAACGCCTATCTCGAGACCTGGCCAGATAGGCCTTTTCTTGATGTGAATCGCGTCGTTTCAGAGCGATTTGCCGCGCGCTTTGGCAACATGAATGCCCCGGCTGCCTTCCTCTTTGGGCTTTCGCACGAGGTCGGTCATTATGGCCAAATTGAAGAAGTCAAACGGCAGGCGCTAGCCGCAAGGTCTATGGCATAGAGATTTCAAATTGCCGAGTCTTCGAGGCAAATGTAAAAGGGGCGGACAATTGAGTCGCCCCTTTTCGCATTCGCGCAACAGCTTTATCCTTCCCAAACAGCCGCTCGGCGGCAGCGAAAAGGTCACCGGAATGTCGCGCTCACGCAGAATAACAAACCTTCTCGTTGCATGAGCAACGCAGTTTATAAACAAAGAGATCCAGTCTGACGCCTTTTGCTGCGTTGACCGATTCGCAACCAGAGGACCGTCAATGAGTAAAACCATCAATCCCAGAACGCCAAAGGGATTCCGTGATTTTTTGCCAGAGACGATGTTGCGTCGCAAATATGTCATTGAGGTCATCACCGATGTATTTCATCGCTTCGGATTCGAACCGCTCGATACACCCATCCTCGAATTGCGCGAGACCCTTCTTGGCAAATATGGCGAAGATGCGGAACAACTGATTTTCAGCGCGCAGCATGGGCGCAGCAGCAGGGAACCGCTAGCGATGCGCTACGATTTGACAGTTCCCCTGGCGCGAGTCGTTGCCCAGTACGAAAGCGAACTGAGCTTCCCTTTCAAGCGCTACCATGTCGCGCCGGTATTTCGGGGAGAACGTCCGCAAAGAGGGCGCTATCGTGAATTCTATCAGTGTGACGCGGATATCGTCGGCGTGGCTGGCATCGAGGCTGACGCCGAAATCGTGACAATGATGCACCGTATCTTGGATCGGCTGAAGTTTCCGCAATTCACCATCAAAATCAACCACCGCAAATTGCTGGCGGCCATTGGAGAATTTTCTGGCGTGCCAGATGCGCAGTTGCCGGATCTATATCGCAGCGTAGACAAATTCGACAAGATAGGCGCCGTTGGCGTGCGCCAGGAACTAATCGCGCGCGAGGTCCAGCCAGATGCCGTCAGCCGGATGATGGATCTGCTGCAAGCATACGAGCCGGGTAGCGGCAACCTCGACCTCATCTCGAAGGCAATCGGCGCTGGCGACAACGGTCTGGACGATCTGCGCGGACTGGCAAATGTATTGTCCGATTCCGGCATCCCGACGAGATGTTACGACTTCGATTTCACCATGGTGCGCGGACTCGGCTATTATACCGGTCCCATTTTCGAGACCGTGATTTCCCGGCCCAACCTGGGCAGCGTCACTGGCGGCGGACGTTACGATGAACTGATCGGCATGTTCCGCAAACAGAGCCTGCCGACAACCGGCACCTCATTTGGCATTGAGCGCATCATTGATTTGATGGATGAGCTTGACCTGTATCCCGCGAATCTGGGCGGCACACTGGTTCAGGTGCTGGTAACTGTCTTCAGCCAAGAGACCAGAACGCCATCCATGAGAGTCGCCAATCAATTGCGCGACGCCGGAATCAACACTGAACTCTACTTCGAGCCGCGCAAACTGGGCCGGCAGTTCAGCTATGCCGACAAGAAAGGCATTCCCATCGTCGCCTTAGCGGGTCCCGATGAAATTAACGCCGGGCTGGTCAAGCTTCGTCGACTGAGTGATGGTGAAGAGCGAACGCTCTCGATGTCTGACATTGCAGGCGCGGTTACAGACATGCTATGTACCACCCGTTGAGAACGGGCACAATGCGAAAACCGTTGTCAACATCCTGACGCGCGTTATAAGAACGCGGTCGCTGGCAATGCGCCGGGGCAAGGTTTCCAATGGTCACAGCTTCAGAAAAACTGGTGAGCGCGGAGGGGCGACGAAAATCATTGCGTCCGCCCCCATTCTAAATTACTATGCTGAGACTAACTGAAGCGCCATTTTCTTCCCGGACTATTCTTCATGATCTCACTTCCGCGTTCTAGCGGCATTTTGCTTCATCCCAGCTCTCTACCGGGCAATTACGGTATCGGCGATCTGGGTCCCTCGGCCTATCGCTTCGTAGACTGGCTGGAAGCGCAAGGGCAATCGATCTGGCAGGTGCTCCCCCTCGGACCGACCAGTTATGGAGACTCTCCCTATCAAACGCTGTCCGCATTTGCCGGCAATCCCAATCTGATTAGTCTGGACACACTCGTCGATGAGGGTCTGCTCGAGAAAGGCGATCTGGCCGATGTTCCGCCCTTCCCGCGGGAACGCGTCGATTTCGGTTGGATCATTCCTTACCACAATCAGAAGCTCGCGCTGGCGCAGCGCAACTTCACGGAGGGCGCGAGTCCGCAACTGAACTATGATTACGAAGAGTTCGTTAACGAGAACGGCGCTTGGCTTGATGAATTCGCTCTATTCGCCGCTTTGAAGCGACAGCACAAGCTGCGTCCCTGGATCGAGTGGGAAAGATCGCTCTTACGCCGCGATAAACGAGCGCTTGCGGAAGCAAAGCAGCATTGCGACAGTCAAGTCAATTTGGAGCGCTTCCGGCAATGGCTTTTTTATCGCCAATGGGGCGCTCTCAAAGCATACGCCAACAGCAGAGGCATACAGTTGATCGGAGATTTGCCGATCTTTGTCGCCCACGACAGCGCCGACGTTTGGGCGAATCAGCATGAGTATTTCCTGGATGGGCTGGGCAATCCAACGGTTGTTGCCGGCGTGCCGCCCGATTACTTCAGCCCGACCGGTCAGCGCTGGGGCAATCCGCTCTACCGCTGGGATGTCATGGCAGCCGAAGGCTACCAATGGTGGATTCATCGAATCGAGACTCTGTTGCGGCTGGTGGACTATATCCGCGTCGATCATTTCCGCGGCTTCCAGGCTTGCTGGGAAATACCCGCCAGCGAAGCAACTGCCATTAATGGCCAGTGGAAAGCGGGTCCTGGCGCCTCCTTCTTCCAGGCCTTGGAAAGGACCCTTGGCGACGTGCCGATCATCGCCGAAGACCTGGGCATAATCACCCCGGGCGTCGAGAAGCTGCGCGACGATTTCGGCTTGCCCGGCATGAAGGTGCTGCAATTCGCGTTCAGCGACCCGGCCAATCCATTCTTGCCGCACAATCATCGGCGAAACTCTATCGTTTACACTGGTACCCACGACAACAATACCACGCGCGGTTGGTGGGACAACGAGGTTGACGATAACACCCGCGGCTTCGTGAAAGATTACCTGGGGCACGATGTTCATGATATCGTCTGGACATTGGCGCGGCTGGGGATGCGTTCGCCGGCGCAGGCATTTGTCATGCCTATGCAGGATGTGCTGGGTCTGGCATCGGATGCGCGCATGAATACGCCGGGAGCAGCAGCCGGAAACTGGACCTGGCGCTTCACCGAAGGGGCTTACGCGCATCCCGGCAAGGACGCTCTGCGCCATTTCACCTGGCTGTATCAGCGACATCCAAAACAGCGGAAGGAAACTGGTCAATGAGCAATTTGCCAGATTGGACGTGCTATGTTCACCACGACAGTTCGGAGCGCTATCTCAGCAATCCGCTGCCAAATATCGGTGAATCGATCACAGTGCGCATCCGCGTATCGTCAGAAGCTGACATCCGCGCCCTGTATTTGCGCAGTCGACCCGACGGCGAGTGGCGCCGGATACGCATGGCCAAGTCTGACACCGATCAGTATTACGACTGGTGGTCGGCCGAATTGCCAATCATCATGCATCACAACAATTACTGTTTTCATTTCTTGACCGAGTCTGGTTCGTTTTACTACAACCAATTCGGCATCAGCCCGGTCGACAGCCCCGACTGGTTCAATTTTACCGTTCTCGGCGACTATGACGCGCCCTTGTGGGTTCGGGAGCAGATCTTCTATCAGATCTTTCCCGAGCGCTTTGCCAATGGCGAGCCCGCCAATGACCGCCAAACTGGCGAGCCAACCTGGATGGGCCAGCCGGTCATTCAGCGTGAATGGGGCGATCTGCCGCGCCCGTTTGAAGAAGCGCGCAATGTTGATTACTTCGGCGGGGACTTGCAAGGGATCACTCAAAACCTCGATTATCTGGCAGACCTGGGCGTGACCGCAATCTATCTCAACCCAATCTTTGACGCCGAAACCAATCACTTTTATCTAGTGCGTGATTTCAATCGAATTGCTGAGTGCCTGGGCGGCGACGATGCTTTGCGAGACTTGCGCCGGGCGATGAGCAAGCGCGATATGAAGTTGATCCTGGATTTCACGCCCAACCATATCGGCTTCCACCATCCCTGGGTACTGGCCGCCAGGGAAGATCCAGATTGCGAATCGGCGGAATATTTCTATCAGCATCCCGATACCGGCGAAATTGAGAGTTGGCTCGGCGTGAAGTATCTGGCAAAGCTCAATTACAACAGCCACCAGCTGCGGGGGCTGATTTACCGCGACGCGGACAGTTCTATGCGGAAATGGCTGCGACCACCGTACAGCATTGACGGCTACCGCCTCGATGTCGCCAATATGACTGGCAATTTCTGGCATACCCAGCGCGACAGCGAGGTCTGGCGGGACATGCGCGCGGCTCTCAAGGAGGAAAATCCGCGCGCCTACATGATGGGCGAATTCTTCCAGGATAGCAGCGCCCACCTGCAGGGGGACGAGTTGGACGCGTCGATGAACTATCAGGGCTTCAACACGCCTGTTCGGCGCTGGCTGGGCATGGGCGATCACGGCGTTCCGCAAAACGAACCTTTCGGCGATCGCCATCCGCTATCGACAGAATACCTGGCTCTACAATGGCGGCAATACCTCACCGCCATTCCCTATGTCATCGCGCTGCAGCAGTTCAACCAGATCGGCAGCCACGACATCAGCCGTCCCTTGCGCGTCGCAGATGGAGACCGCGACTTGGTCAAAGCCGGTACGGCGCTGCTGATGGGTTTCCCGGGCACACCTTGCATCTACTATGGCGACGAAGTAGGCCTGGACGGTGGACACGATCCGGATAATCGCCGCTGCATGCCTTGGGATGAGCGCGAGTGGGATCGCGATTTGCGCGCTTTCCATCAAAAGCTGATTGGCATTCGCAAGCGATCTGACGCCCTCAAAAACGGCGGTTTCCAAATGCTATATGCGGGGGGCGATCTGATCGCGTTCCAGCGACAAGCCCATGCGGAACAATTAATAGTGGCCGCCTACCGCGGCGTCGATGCTGTGCCCGCCTTGGAACTCGATATGGTTTTGGCAAACATCGCTGACGGCAGGGCGCTTACCGACCTGCTCGGCGGCGAGCAGTATGTTGTCAAAGACGGCAGCTTGCGGCTGGAGGGCCTTAGTCATGGTCAGGCGCTCTTCCTACGAGCGGATTAGCGAGCCAACTGGTCGGGCTCGGGCGTATTTTGCCAGCTTCATCTGATAAACTGGCGCAAACGTGCCTGTCGAGGACGAAGAACAATGGATCAACGCAGCGTCTTTTTTGAAGAATGGATCCGCAGCCTCCGTGAGCAATACAAGCACGTCCTGCGCCAAGATGATCGCGTGACCTTGCCTACCTTGACTGCGGTCATGCTTGATGTCGGATTCAACGAAGACGAGTTGGCGCAATTGCACATTGAAGCCACCATGCACGTCGACAAAATTAGCTCGGATCACATGGCGGATATGGAGATTCTAGAGCATACGCTGCCCCACGCAGCGGAATGTCTTTGCCCGCTATGTACCTTGCACGCCGAGGGTCGTTCTGACGCCGACGATCAGACCTTGCCGATTGACCCGGCACAAGCGACGGTTGAACCTGGAAGCGCGATCTCGACCGACGCGCTTGAAAACATCGAAACGAGCGAAACGAATGATGAACCCGCCCCCCTGACCTTTGAAGACAGCCTGGCCGCGGAGGAAACCGAAGCGAGCGACGATGAAGAGCCCGTCAATTCCGGCGAGGACGACGAGGATGTCGACAAGCCGCAGCAAATGAGCCTCTTTTAGCCATGCCGGTCACCGATGACGACCGCAAATGGATGCGCATTGCCCTGCGCGAGGCGGAAAATGCGCTGGAATCCGATGATGTGCCGATCGGCGCGATCGCAGTGCATAAGGGTCGGATCATCGGGCGTGGTTACAACCGCCGCGAAGCCGACCAAGACCCAACCGCTCACGCCGAGATGATCGCCTTGCGGCAGGCGGCCGATGTCCTGGGTCAATGGCGGCTGGAGGATGTGACGCTTTATTGTACCTTGGAGCCATGCGCAATGTGCGCCGGCGCCTTGGTGCTGGCCCGCGTGCCGCGTCTGGTATATGCGGCTATCGATCCCAAAGCCGGCGCCGCCGGCAGCGTAATGGATGTCACGAGGCACCATCGACTCAACCATCACACGCAGGTCGAACATGGTGTGCTCGCGGAAGAGGCAGCTGAACAAATACGCCGGTTTTTCCGTAAGCTGCGCGCCTAGGGACGAGTGTAGCGCGCCGCCCGTATCGACAAAGCCAGTGTTTTCTTTTTGTGCGGGCAGTGTATACTGGGGCGCTGCTCGGGAGAGGTGCCAGAGTGGACGATTGGGACTGTCTCGAAAACAGTTGTACCCTCCGGGGTACCGTGGGTTCGAATCCCACCCTCTCCGTTAACAGCAAGCGCTTGATATATCGTAGTCGGGGCGAGCGCCTAGCCTCGCCCCGACAATTTCTTCGGCTAGTTGCCCATTTGCATCAGCATGGCAAGCGGCATGACAAAAGCGTCTTCGGGAATTTCGACATCAACGGCTAAGTTGTGGTCGCGCAGGTCGACTGCCACGGAGAGCAGCAATGACATGCTGTCTATGTCGGGATCGCCCATCGTCGCGCCGTCGAATGTCATTTCGAAGTCAAAGGTCATGCGATAGGTGCGATAGTCTTCCAAGCCAATCAACTCCAGGCCAGACATCCGCATCGACTTCAACATTGACATCATGCTTTCAACGGACGCTTCGTCCAGGGGCGTGTCAGAACCGGCCATATACATCATGTCCCGCATTTCGAAGTCTGCTGCGGCAGCCGCCACATCGCTGTCGAATTCGAACACGGCAACGCGCACGCCATCAACTTCGCTGTCCGGCAGGCGAACGATCGACGTGTACGCATCCAACTCCGGTTCATTTGTGACTGTAGCCAGACCAATAGCCGAACTGAAGTCCTCCTCAGCCGCCAGTGCGCTGACCAGGCCGCTGACGTCAAAACCGAGCCAGCCCATGCCGCCCATCGATTCGCCCGTCAAGCCTTCTAGCGTAGCCGCGTCCAGCAAGTATATCCCGTCGCGCATACGCAGATTGAGCGTCAAATTGGTCGTTTCGTCGTGAGCCGTGGAGGTAATGCTCAACGAAACTTCGCCCTCAATCCCCTTGAAAACGCGTTCAAGTATGTCAACAAGAGCCTCAACTGAAACATCGTTGTCAACATCTGACCAGTCATAGAATGCTTCCTTGTCGGTTGCCAGTTTTCCAGTACCAGTGACAACGGCATTCGTTTCCTCGGATGGCATCCCTTCAAAACTGACGCTGATATAAGCGTTGGCTGTCATCTCGAACGCCACCGACGCGTTTTGCTTTCCCCAGGCCTCATTCAACGCCAGGATCTCGCAGTCCTCCGGCGACAATGTTGAGCAATAGACCGCGCTGTCATCATCGGTTTGCGCACCGGCGCTGGCCAGTGGAAACAGTAACAACGCAAAGACAAGCGCTGCTTTCAGTTTCTCGGTCAACATCATGTGTCTCTCATCTCCGAATTTTATGTAAGATTCAAATATACCTCAATTATTAGTTTACAGCCCCCGAATTATTGAGGTCTCTCGGTTTACGCCGGGCGAAAGCATCAAGTTTCAATTGAGTATGAAGGCTACGCGTTCACATCAGCGCCATAGCCATCGTCCGCCGCACTTCGGGTTTGTTCCGTCGATATTTGGCAATCCGAGCAGAATGAAGATAATTACCGAATATGGCAGTTCCCAAGTCCGCCCTACGATACAGCGGTCGATATCGGCGCCGGGCTCGCGCAAGCGGGTTGCAGGTCATGACCGGCAGATACAATGATAGCGCTCCCTTTCTCTGCGGGAAGTGTATACCGGGGCGCTGCTCGGGAGAGGTGCCAAAGTGGACGATTGGGACTGTCTCGAAAACAGTTGTATCCTCCGGGTGCCGTGGGTCCGAATCCCACCCTCTCCGATAATGCTAAGTGCGCGACATAAATCCAAACGGGGCGAGTGTAAAACTCGCCCCGACTTTTTCTCTGGCTAGTTGCCCATTTGCATCAGCATGGCAAGCGGCATGACAAACGCGTCTTCGGGAATCTCGACGACCACCGGTTCATTGAAGTTGCCTTGATCCAGGGTCATCGACAGCGACATGGCCATGTCGACCTCGACATCCCTGCTGCCCATTTCCATAGAGACCGCCGTGCGGTAGGTATAATGGTCGTCGATGCCAATATACTGCCACATGATCAGCTCTGTTTCGGCCAAGGCCTCCCGTGTCATCGCAACTTCAGCTGGATTCATCAAACCCTGTGGATCGTAAAGTCCAACGACCAAATCGGTCAGCAGTCCCATATCCACCGAGCTCTCGAACACAGCGACCGCAACCCCGTTGATTTCGCTATCGGCCAAACGCGTGACTGAGGTAGCTGCCTCTTCAACCGCTTGTATGTCGCTTGCATCTGTCCCCATATCTTCCATCAGACCAAGCGCCTCGGTCACACTCGGATCTGAAGCCACGAGCGTCATAATACCGTTGGCGTCCAAACCCAACCAGTCCACGCCTTGCATGGGCTGTCCCATGAGATCTTCCAGAGCGCCGGCATCCAGCACAAAGATGCCGTCCCTCATCAGCAAATGCATCTCGACGTCTAATGTTTCGCCTTCCGCCACCATGTGGAGATCCAGTCTGACGTCTCCAGTGAGCTCGGCTATGAAGGAATCCAGTACGGTAATTGTGTCTTGCGACAACAACAGGCTCGGCGATTCCTCAATTTGATCCTCCAAATCCACTATCTCGGCCAGGATCGCCGGATCAACAGACAGGCTGCCCTGCGCGGCAAGTGACATGTTCATTGCAGTCCTGTCATTGACGGCATCTCCCTCCGGCACATCTATCGACATGGACACGCTAAACGACATGGCCCCAACGGATTCCATTGCCGTAAGATTGTCTTTGAGAATCTGACAATCGGACTCGGCAAGATCGCCGCAAATTACATCGTCTGCATTGTCCGCATTCGCGACAACTGCAGCCAACGGCACAATAACCGCGATCACCAGCGCTATGTAAATCCATCTTGTGAACATTCTCTCTCCTTTATCAACCCGTCGGTCCACAGCTTTACTATACATCACAAAGACAGCCAGTTTCCCCCCTAAATCTCAGGGGTATCTCTAGCTACGACATTTAGACGATAAATGTTGCATTAGAGACCGCTCATACAAGTCTACATTAGCGCCCGTGCCGATGTCTGCTATACTCAAATCTTGTTCCAAGGGTAACTCGCGAACGAGGAAGAATGAAGACGATCACCGTGTTTGGCAGTTCCCAGGTCCACCCAGACAACCCCCTGTATGATACAGCGGTCGCTATCGGCGCCGGGCTCGCGCAAGCAGGTTACAAGGTCATGACCGGCGGATACTACGGCATGATGGAAGCAGTCAGCAAAGGCGCGCGCCAAGCCGACGGGCACGTGATCGGCGTGACCACAGATCAGATCGGCAAGCGTTACGATCTGCAGCCAAACACCTACAACTGCGAAATCGTTCACTTTGCGGACCTGCGTGATCGTCTCTCGTACATGGTCGAAAATGCCGATGCCTATTTGGCAATGCCCGGTGGCACCGGCACCCTGCACGAGATCGCCGAGACTTGGGAATTGATGCGCATCGGCGGCATCCCGGACCGACCCTTTATTTGCTTTGGCGGCCTCTGGCAAGACATCATTGGAGCGCTGCAGGCAAGCCCCTACCTTGGCGCCGGTTACCAGGGCATGATTACTATCGCACACACTATGGAAGAGGTGTTGTTTCATCTCAATGGTCAACGATAGCACGCGGATGGCGACACGAGGGAATAAGTAAATGAACTGGGCCACGCTGCTACCAAGGCGGTGGGAAGAGGACGCGCTTTTCAAGCACGGTCTACTGTTACCGCTCGTACGTTGCCATCACGGTCCGGGAGGAAATGCCATCCGCCAGTTGGGCAGTATGACATTGACAAACTCATTTCGCCTGATGCCACGCGGAGGAATCTCCTCGAAAACAGCGCAAACCATGCTGGCCTTGGCCGCGCTTCTATTCTGCATATTGGGCTTAAGCGATTCTCGCGCAAATGCGCAAGAGAATCCGCCTTCCGAGGTTGGCGCGTCAGAGCAGCCGCTGCAGGCGTGGTTGCCGGTTCCGCTGATATCCGACAAATCTGGTATTGCGTTCGCGCTCTTGCAAGAACACACAAGCGTCTTCTCCTCCAACAACGACATAGATGTCAAATACCGTATCAAGGATGTTGGTGTGACCGGTGGAATCATGTCTTCCATTCGGTCCGCAAGCGAGGTAGCCCCCGGCGCTCTGCCGGATGTCGCTCTCATCCGCCGGCGCGACTTCACCCCGACGCAGGCGCGGCAGTATCTGTACTCTATGGAGACTTTGTTCTCGTCGGCGTTAATTAGCGACCTGGGAATCGCGCTGGAATTCGGCCAGATCCCGCAAGACGGCGGCACGGCCCTGTATGGCTTGCCGTATTTCTTTGAGGTATTGCACGC
This sequence comes from Chloroflexota bacterium, assembly GCA_026708115.1. GTDB lineage: Bacteria > Chloroflexota > Anaerolineae > Aggregatilineales > Phototrophicaceae > UBA6055. The sequence continues at coordinate 107,321 of JAPOVL010000033.1, read as the reverse complement.
GGTCTCGACTCAGCCACTGAGCGATGCGGGGCTTGGCGTCCGTTTCGACGATGTGCTTTCTCGCGGCGCTACGCTGCTTTTCCCCGCAGCGCGCAGCACCGGCTTGAACCAAACATTTTATCTTCAGTATCTAGCCGCGAGCGGTTCCACCTCCCGCAACGATGTCGTTGCAATTGATGAAGGCGCGCTTTTTGCCGTTTTAGAGTTCTATGAGCAACTTGTGAAGCAAGACCTTATTCCCATCGACGTACTCAGCTATCAGACACCTGCCGATTATCGGCCGGACTTCATTGGCGATACGGCTCTAGCGAAGGTCGCCGTATTTGGTTCAACTGAATACTTATCAATGCTGGACCAGCATGACATAGAATTGTTCCCATCCAACATACCAACTGCCAACGGCGAAAGCCTGGCAACGCGCGATGGCTGGCTGTGGGTAATCATCACGCCCGATCAAACGCGCCAGACGCTCGCGGCTCGTTTTCTGGAATGGATGACCGAGCCTGCGTTTCATGCCGAATTCGCAAAGGCGCTGTATCAACTACCCACTCAGCCCGCAATATTGCGGGATAGCTTGCCGGAAAACGTCGATCATCAATTCTTTGAAGACCTCTTATACAAGGGTATTCTGCCACTGCCGGAAAGCGAGGGCGGCTCCGCCCCGCGGATCATGCAAGAGGCGCTGGCCCGGGTTTTGCATGGCGAAGTCAGCGCCGCATCCGCAACTCGACAAGTGATGAACCAGTTCGGCGATCGTTAAGGGACAAGGGCCTTCTGATAGAAACGGTGGGTCTTGTAGATTTTGCTGCCCAAATTGACACTGATGCCAATCAGGGGATTTGTCTCCAGAATCCAGCCGGAATCCAGATAATCATATTGCGAAGGCAATAGCGCCTTCATCAAAGCCAGAAACATCGCCAACTCGACGCCCCTATTGCGGTATTCTTTTTTGACGCCCATCAAGGGCATACGCACACCGCGGATCGACTTTCGGATCTTCCAGCGCCAAGCCACCTGCGCCATCGTCAGCACTTCCGGCACGCCCGGCCGCGGATAAGCGCGCTGCAGAGGTTCGTTGAAATTGGGGATTGAGAGGGCAAAGCCAACTGGCTCGCCGGCGATTTCGGCGAAGCATGCCAGGTTCGGCTCCACCAACATCCCCAAGTCGTCTACCAAGGCCTGCAATTCGGCCTCGTTCATTGGGATGAATCCCCAATTTTGTTCCCAAGCAGCATTGTATATTTCCCGAAAGCGCCTGAATTCGGCTTTCTTGTCACGCCCGTTAAACTTGCGCACGCTGATATTGCTGCGCTTGGCCGCGCGGCCAACCAACCGTTCCAGGCGAGCCAAGGTATCGTTGGCTTCGATCAAGTCGCGATCCATGTACAAACAGTGAACATCCATCACCTTGTCAAAACCGGCAGACTCTACCAGCTTCTGATAGTAAGGCGGGTTATAGGGCATCATGATCACGGGAGGGGAGAAATTATCGATCAGCAATCCACATTCCTCGTTGGTCGTAAATGTCGCGGGTCCCCGTATCGCTGCAGCGCCCCGTTCCTGCGCCCACTCGCACGCGACTTCCAGCAGAGCGCGAGCAACCTCCGGCTCGTTGACCGTCTCGAACATGCCAAAGAAACCGATATTCTCGTCCTGGTAGCGATTGTGCTCGTGGTTGATGAACGCGACGACCGTGCCAAGCACATCGTCGCCTCTCCATGCGGCGAAATATTCGCCTTCCATGTATTGCCAGGCAGGGTGTTTGGCTTTGTCCAGCAGTTGGCGCCTCATGGAAAGCAGCGGTGGCACCCAATTTGGGTCTTCCGCGTAATGTCGCCAGGGAAAACGAAAGAAGTTATCGAATTCCCGTCGGTTAGCTAACGGTCGAATCTCGATCAAAGGGAGCATTCACCTTTATGAACTCTGCAAAGAACCGGTTCCAAGTGCGGGAAACATCTTGACAGTCGACTTCGCCTTAGATATTATAGCGCATCATTATTCCGTAGTAGCTCAATTGGCAGAGCAATCGGCTGTTAACCGATCGGTTCTTGGTTCAAGTCCAAGCTACGGAGCAAACGTGAATATCAGCGGTTCTTTGGCCGCGAGTTCCGTCCTCCTTACACGCGCAAGCGCCTATGACAACCAGGGAGAACCCTAGGCAAGCAATGCTGGAACGCGCTCGAGGCTGCCTGCTCGGGCAGCTTGCCGGTGACGCGCTCGGAAGCTTGGTGGAATTCCAGACGCCGGAGCAAATCCGGCGGACATATCCCAATGGCGTACGTGAACTCGCCGATGGCGGCACATGGAATACAATCGCGGGGCAGCCCACCGACGATTCCGAAATGGCTCTGGCGCTGGCGCGCTCGCTGGCGGAGCACGGGCACTATGACCGCGAGGCAGTACGGGTAGCCTATGTTCGCTGGCTGGATTCCGATCCTTTCGATTGCGGAATGACGGTCGCCAACGGACTGCGCGGTCGTCACAATCGTAAGAGCCAAGCCAACGGCGCGATGATGCGGGTCAGCCCTTTGGGCATTTTCGGCGCCAACCATGACTTGAGCCATGTGGCGGATTGGGCGCGGCAGGATGCAGCCATCACCCATATTCATCCGATTTGTCAGCAGGCCAATGCGCTGTACGCGATGTCGATTGCCTACGCGATACGACAAGGCTGCGACGCACAAAATCTTTATGAGCGCATCGTGGCTTGGGCGCAAGAAATGCAGGTCTGCGCAAGCCTCCTCGATACGGTCGTAAAAGCTTCCGAAGCCCCGCCCGCCGACTATGTCAAGTCGCAGGGATGGGTGCTCATCGCATTCCGAAACGCCCTTTGGCAGCTCCTGCATGCCGAGAATCTGGAACAAGGAGTCGTAGACAGCGTCATGCGCGGTGGCGACACCGATACCAACGCCGCTATTGCCGGCGCGCTATTGGGCGCTGTTTGGGGGCGGGAGGCGATTCCAGAGCAATGGGCTGAATGCGTGCGGAAATGCCGTCCAAAAGACGGTGCGCCAAATGTGAAGCGACCTCGTCCAGAATGCTTTTGGCCGGTGGACGCGACGGAACTGGCGGAACAATTGCTCAACAGGCATTCGCTGTCGGAACCGGGCACGTCATTTTGAGCAGGTCGCGCGGGAATGCAGCCACCCGTTCCCTTCGCCGGGACAATCTTTTTCATTGATTCAAATCGTATATCAGACGCAAACCATCCAGTGTCAATTCGGGCGCGACATGGGTGATCCGCACAATGTGCTCCTTGAACACCGGCGCCAATCCGCCTGTCGCGACGACTTGGGTTTCCTCGCAGTCAAGTTCCTTAAGAATTCGCGCCAGCAGACTGTTGATCATGCCGACATAACCCCAGAAAATGCCCGACTGCATAGCATGTATGGTATTACGACCAATCGGATTCGGGGGCGGTACCAACTCCACTTTGTGCAATTGAGCGGCGCGGCTTACCAGCGCATCGTGCGCGAGACCGATGCCCGGTGACAATGCGCCTCCAATGTATTCGTTATCCGCTGAAAGCACATCAAAGTTCGTGGAGGTACCAAAGTCCACACTGACTGCCGGCGCGCCGAAGAGTTGCGAAAGCGCCACGGCGTTGCACAAGCGATCGGCGCCGGCCTGTTCGGGCATGTCAATTGCGATGTCGATGCCCAAGGGTGTATCACTGTTGACCGTCAGCGTTTCGATCGTCAGATAACGCCAAATCAATTCCTGGAAAGTGGGCGTTAACGCAGGAACAACGCTGCTCATGACAACGCCCTTGATGCTCTGATGGGCAACATCGGCTGTAGACAGGAAGTTGCGCACTAAAACCGCGTACTCGTCCGGCATCTTTTCGGTAACCGTACGAGCGCGCCAGGACAGACGCCAGCGCTCGCCGTCCCACAAGCCCATGTGAATATTGGTATTGCCTATATCAAAAGCCAGAAGCATTAATCGACAAACTCCCGAGGCACTAATCGTATCGTCCGGGCGGCGCCTTTACGATATACTATAAGAGAATCCAGCAAAGCTGTAGACAAATCGTTTTGAAGAAGACCAGTTATGCAAGTTCGTCAAGCCACGCTCGATGACGCGCGCCATATCGTAGGTCTCTTTGTCAGTGGCGTTTCCCTGTGGCAGCGCATGGATGCGCGCGGACACGTGGAAGATTTGCCCTACGATGCGCTGACCATCTACGAACGTTGGTTACATGGCGGGGCCTGGATGTCGCTGGAAACCGGAGCAATTTGGCTGAACCATCTCCTCAGTGGCAACGGATACGCTTACGTCGTAGCAGAAGAGGGCCAGATTCTGGCCTATGCCGAGGCCTTTTTCAATCGAGAATTGACGCCCATGAACAGTCATTTGCACCTCGCGCAAATGATTGTCGACGATAGTTGTGCCGACGAAGTGCATCAGACGCTCGCGGACGCGATCTTGGCCGACGCGCGCGCGCCAGGACGTCTTTCGGTGACCTATCCTGAGTACGACAAATCACTGGCGACGTATTATCGTACTCATTTCGGCGCCAAGGAAGCGTTCCGCCTAACCCGATACACGTTTGCGGCGCAAATCGGTCAAAGCTTCTACAAAAGCCAGGAATATGACAATACCAGCGCGAGTATGATCGACGGCTGGGCAATGGCTGTTGGCCGCCTGACCAGTCCCCGCGCCCAATGGGAAGCTGAATGGCGCGAACACTGGAAAGGCATTCCGCAGATAATTGAGCGCAGCAAATACCGACAGTACGTTAATGCATCCGGTCACGAGGCGCTGGTATGTTTCCATCAACAGCTCTACAATACGCGCCAAGCTGAGGTTTATTGCTGGTCACCGCGCCACTTGAGCACACAACTTCTGGTAGCCATTCGGGACATGGGACATCGCCTTGGTTTCCGCGCGCTCACCCTGGCTCTGCCGGACGCTGCTATTGACCTCTTACCTTCAGAATCGGCCAGAGACCCCAATCAACAGGTAATTGCAACCGTGAACGTCTAGGGCGATCGTTCCAGTTGCGCTGTTCGATCCCGGAACGGGCAAGAGTTTCCACTTTTTTTCATGTTGTACAGGCAGGCGCGCCTTAGCCCGCTGTAGCGATGACTGCGGCTTCGGGTTATCATCGCGCCATGAATCGTCAATGATAAGGAAGACGGACATGCGTTTGAAACAGGATATTGCCGACTGGCTCGACGAACATCAAATCCGCTTCACTGCCATGGCAGACGAGATATGGGACAATCCCGAGTTACAATTTCTGGAATTCAAAGCGTCGAAGCTGCAAGCCGACTTCTTGGAGTCGGAAGGCTTTGGCATCACTTGGGATATCGGGGGCTTAAGCACGGCCTTCGCTGCGGAGTGGGGCGCGGGCAAGCCCGTCATCGCCTTTGCCGGTGAGTACGACGCCTTACCGGGCTTGTCACAGAAGGATCAGAACAGTCCCGACCCGATCATCGCGGGGGACCCTGGCCACGGTTGCGGGCATAATCTCCTCGGTACGGGCTGCCTGGCAGCTGCTGTCGCGTTTAAGGAATGGCTGGAGAGTACAGGCCGCGCGGGCACCGTTCGCTATTATGGTTGCCCTGCTGAAGAGGGCGGCAGCGGCAAAGTCTTCATGGGGCGCGCCGGCGCCTTCGACGATCTCGACGCGACCTTCAACTGGCACCCCTGGTATATCAATTCTGCCATGAAGGGCAGCATGCTCAGCGTGAACCGCTACTATTTTCGTTTCAAGGGCAAATCGGCGCATGCCGCCGCCGACCCACATTCCGGACGTTCTGCCCTCGACGCCCTGGAATTGATGAACATCGGCGTCAACTATCTGCGCGAGCATGTCACTGACGATGTGCGTCTGCACTATGCCATTCTCAGCGGCGGGCTGGCGCCAAACGTCGTGCCGGACTACGCCGAAAGCTATTACTACGTGCGCGCTCACGATCCGCAAAACCTCGACGACGTTAGCCAGCGCGTGATACGCATTGCCAAAGGCGCGGCCATGATGACCGATACCGAAGTTGAGATCGTCTACAAATCCGGCTCGACGCGTGTCCTGTCCAACGAAGTGCTGGCCGACCTGCAAACCGAAGTGATGCGGGCATTGGGCGGCATCGACTTTAGCGATGAGGAGCGAGCATACGCCTCGAGAATCAATGCCCATTTCGGCGACGCCAACGTCAAGACCTTGGTCGACCGCTACGGCGTCGATCCGCAGGCAGCCAATCAACCGCTGATCGGCAATGTGCTGCCGAGCCGAGACAAGGGCGATGTTTCTCCGGGCTCGACGGACATGGGCGACATGAGTTGGTATGCCCCTTGCAGCATGTTGCAGACCGCGACCTGGGCCAGCCGCGCCGCGGCCCACTCCTGGGGGGTTGTCGCTACCGGGCGGACATCAATCGGGCACAAAGGCATGATGTACGCCGCCAAAGTGATGGCGCTGGCTGCCGCTGAGTTGATCCTGTCGCCGGAGACGCTGGCCTCCGCGCAAGCCGAATTCAACGCCGTCCTAAAGGAGACGCCCTACAAATGCCCGATACCGGACGATGTACACGGGCCGCAACATGCGCATCCGTTGAGGTAGCGCTCAGGGTTTCACTAGCCGCTGGTCATAGCCCAGCGCGCAGAGCTGTTCAAACGCGTCCCATACATCGTCGGGGATGTGCTGAGGCATTTGAAAACCCTTGTCGCCATAGACCTTAACTCGTTGGAAATCGCCAACGATGTACTGTATCAAGGCGTCGCGCGGCAAATCGCTGTTGAGGTAGTTGGCGCAGGATATCGGCGGCGACGTCACGACAAAGTCAAAGTCGCGCCAAAGCTTTTGCGCGGTCGCCAGCACCCGTCGCTCCATGAAGGGCTTCTGCACCAGAATGAAAGATTCGAAGTCAAAGCCTTTGCGACAGAGCAAGTCTCTGGCGAGCAGGAAATTCTCGCCTGTGTTGCTGGCGCGGTTTTCCACCAGAATGCCCTCAGCCGGGACGCCGCGCGCCAGCGCGTGCCGGGCGAAGTAATCGGCTTCAGGCAGGTCCCAAAAGACGCCGAGCGCCTCATTCCGCTGGACAGCGCCGCCCGAAAACAGCAGATAAGGCGCGTAACCCTTGTGAAACAGATCAATCGCGTAGTCCGCTACGCGGATGTCATAGCTGCCGAGCATGAAGATGCAGTCAGCGGCGCGCAAGCGCTGACCGACGAGCATGTAATCCCAGATGACTTGCACCAAACTATGTAGATTACGATCCATTACGCAAAATGTGTGGCCAGTTCAGGGGAAATGGATTTTGTACAAAAGGCGCAGCTTGGCGCATTGACGACAGGACACAACTGTCAAGAATCAGGAGGGGAATATATCGCCAACCCGCATCTGGAAACCGGGCAAGACATCGCCTCCGGAGAGTGTATCGTTCTCGTGAAGCGTCTTGGCGCCGGAAGCGGAATGGACATCGACCATTCTGCTATCGGGATAAACTACCCATACCAATTTTGTACCCGCGTTGAGGAGTTGCAAGACTTTCAATCGAATATCAGCCGCCTCATTGCTCGGTGAAATCACCTCTACTGCCAAATCGGGAGAGACATCGACTAACTTGCTGACAAATGGACTTGGCGCTTTTGCGAAACTGACAAAAGCAATGTCGATGCCGCGCACCGTGTCCTTGCCATCGGGATTCCGTTCAAGCATGAATCCTGTGTCGCCCGAAGTGACGCGGCCTAGACCATTGCCGTAGACAAAGTTTGCAATCTTCACGGCCAGCAGTGTCAGAATTTCACCGTGCTCTCCACCTGGCAATGACATCTCGACGATCTCCCCTTCCACAAGCTCAACGACGCGATCTACATACTGTGGTTGTTCAACCATTTCGAGAAATTTCTCTGCGCTGATGAATTGCTTGTCTACGACCATGGATTGCTCACCAATATCCGTACCTACGGAGTTGGACTCATTATACCCGACTGTTATGCAGAAATGAACTGCTTCAAAACCTGAAAGTCTTGCTCCAGGGTCGAGCGCTGACTGGCATTGTAGAGCGCAGCGGCGGGATGGAAGAGCGGCACCACCGACGCCTCGCCATATCCGGCCCGAACTCTGATGACCGTGCCGTGCACCTGGCTGATGCGCAAGCCGGCTTGCATCGAGCCGAATTGGCGCAAGATGAACTCCATGGAGAATCTGCCGAGCGTCGCGATGACCTTGGGCTGGATGATATCAATCTGCCGCTCGAGGAAGGGCGCGTAGAGTTCGATTTCGGCACGTTGCGGATCGCGATTGTTGGGCGGACGGTCCTTGACGATATTGGTCACGTATACGTCCTCGCGCCGAACATGGATTGAATCGAGCAATTCGTCGAGCACGCGACCCGAAGCGCCGCAAAAGGGACGACCGATCTCGGCTTCGTTCTTGCCCGGGGCTTCGCCAATGAACATGATATCCGCGTAGTGGCTGCCCTGACCGATAACCGGGAAATAGCCGTTGTCGACGCGATACCGGTACAGTGGTGATTCGGTGAGATTCACGATTTCGTCACGGATTGCGCGCAAAAGATCGGTGCGAGTGCTAGACATGTCGTCGCTGCCTTTCTGGCGTGAGCGTTATCATCCATAGAGCATAACAACGCCAAGCGCGATAGGCAAAGCGAGACTACTTAGCTGTAGTGAGTGTAATCAAGATTCGATCAGACAGGGACAACCGAAGAGAGACAGCCTTGATACAGTCAAGGCAGGACATTTCATACTGGCGCAGGAGATTTCAAATTGTAGCGATTGCTTCTTGGCTCTACTTTAGCGTTATTGTGAGATATGTCAATAGAGAAGGGGCGCAATTTGGCAAGAGATTACGACGAATTTCTAGAGTCAGTCGCTAGTCGTCGTCGCTGGACAGATCGCGCAGCAGGACTTGTCCCTTCCGCAACAGTCTCTTCAGCGGCGGGTCGATTTCGGTGACGAGCGCGAATGCCTCGTCAAAGCTCAGCCACCTGAACTGCGTGGATTCGCCTGCGGCCGGCGCTATGGACTCCGGTCGTCGCGTCAATAGCAGATAGCGAAAATCGAGATGCAGATGCTCGGGCGTCTCGAGGCGCCGCGGGACGGTATGCACATCGTAGTCGATAGGCGAGACGGCGTCGGCCGCCGGGTAAAACGCGAGGTCGGTCAAGCCGGTTTCCTCAAGGGCTTCGCGCAGGGCGGCGGCGGCGATATCTGTTTCGTATTCGAGGTGCCCGCCCACCTGCAGCCAGCGATCCATCCGCTTGTGAAAGTGCAGCAGCGTGCGGCGGGAAGCGAGGTCGACGATCATGGCCGAGGCGGTGATATGGCCGACTTCGCAGCGCATGCTGAGGATATCAGGATGTTCAGCGATCAAGCGCTTAATCAACTCGATATCCGCTGCTTCTTTGCCATCCGCCGGTTGATGCGCCCCCAGCATGCGCATGATAGCCGCGTAGGCCGCTGAGAGCTGATAGCGGTAGAGATCGAGCGCTTGACCGCGCAAGGCGTCCAGCTTCTGCTCGACAGATTGATCGCGCCAGAGCGGCAGGCTAGCGTGACGAGGCATGGTATGAAGGCTATCCGCCCCCTCCGTTAACCACAGAGAGCAAGTCCGCGCCATAGGTTGCCCGCCGCCAGGGACCCAGGCCCGGTATGTCGTCCAGGTCGTCGACGGAGGCGGGTTTGCGGCGGGCGATGGCCCACATGCTGCCTTTGCTCAAGATGACATCGGATTCCACGCCGCGGGAAAGCGCGACCTCCTTGCGCCAAGTGTGCAGCGCGGTGTAGCGATCCACGATCGTCTGTGGGATCGCCTTCCGACGCGGGGGTTTCGGCGGCGCGAGGCTTCTGTTCCCATGCGAAATCGCTTGAAGGATCTCGTTGCCGTTCTGGCGCGCGAGCCAGGGCGGCAGTCCCGAGACGCCAAAGAGTTGATTGGGCCGGCGCGGCGATGTTGTCGCGAGCTTGAGCAAGGCCTTGTTCGTGATCAGCTGGTGCGAGGGGCGGTCGTAGTGTTGCGCCAGTTCATCGCGCAGGATGTAGAGCTCGCGCAAGATGGCGGCCTGGCGCGGATTCAGGTCCTTCGGGCGGCAGAGATCCCAGAAGCCCTCCGGGTCGAAATCTTGGGATTTGACTTCGAATGCGGTGATGTCTGCAAAGTATTCGAAGGCTTCTTCCAGGCGACCGGCGCGCTGCAACTCGTCATACAGGATATCGCGCAAGGGCAGCAAGTAGCGCGTATCCATCTGCGCGTAGCGGCGGTGGCTCGCCGGCAGCGGGCGCCGCGCCCAATCCGCGGTCTGATGCTTCTTGCTGTGGCGGAGGCCGAGCAGGTCCTCCAGCATGTTGCTCAAGCCGATGCGCGTGTAGCCGCAGACGCGGGCCGCGGCCATGGTATCGAATACGGGATGCACATCGAAATCGAAATCGCGCTTGAGACAGATCAGATCGTATTCGGAGGCGTGGAAGACCTTCTCGATCTGCCGATCGGCGAAGACGGGGCCCAAGGCGCTGATATCGGCGATGCCCAGCGGGTCAATCAGGACGTCCTGGCCCGGCGTCGACAGTTGGATGAGGCAGGTCTTGCCGCGGTAGGCGTGCAGGCTGTTCGACTCGGTATCGCAGGCGATGCGGGGCTCCGCACGCAGGGAAGCGAGCAATTGATTGAGCGCGCGCTCGGAGTCGATGTAGGTCGCTGCGGCTGGCGAGGGGGTGGTCATAGCCAGTTGCGTTTACGGAAATAGATCAGCATCAGGATGGCGATCAGTAACATGGCGCCGGAGGTGATTATAAAGGCGTTGTGATCGTCGGCAAAGGGAAGCTCGATGTTCATGCCATAGATGCTGGAAATGAGCGTGAGCGGCAGCATGATAACGGAGATGACGGTGAGGATGCGCATGACTTCGTTGATGCGATAGCTCGCCAACGTATCGGCAGTTTCGGCGAAGCTGTTGATGATCTCGTAGTTCTCGTCGGCGATATCGCGGAGTTTGAAGAGGTGATCGGCAATATCGCCGAAGTACTCTTCCATCTCGTCGTGCAGGATGGGATGCTGGACGGTTTCCAGTTGCTGGACGATGGGGATCTGCTGGCGGATGATGCGGCGCAGGGAGATGATATCGCGGCGCAGCAGGGCGATCTCCTGGATGACGCGCTTGGCGTTGGATTCGAAGAGCGCGTCTTCGATGGCGTGGATGCGCTTGTCGACCTTGCCGAGAATGGGAAAGACGTAATCCACCAGTTGATCGATGAGCGTGTGGAAGGCGTGGTTGGCGCCGCGACCCAGCAGGCGCTGGCGCTCGGCGGGGTCGGTTTGGCAGCGTTCGACCAGGTTGACCAGGGGCTTGAGGGTGCCGTTATGCACGGTGACGACGTAGTCGCGGCCGACGAAGAAATCGACCTCGGCGGCGCGGGAGATCTCGTGCCGGGAATCCCAGAGCGGGAAGTGCATGACGGCGAAGATGTAGTCGTCGTCCTGGTCGAGCTTGGGCCGCTCGATGGGGCTTCTTATGTCCTCCAGATTGAGCGGGTGGAAGTAGGGGAAGCGCCCGCTGAGGCTGTCGACATCGGCTTCGGTCGGGTGCGCCAGGTCGAGCCAGGTGAGGTCGCCGTGGGTGATGATTCTGGTGGTCATGGGTTTATTATGACGCCGATGGGGATAGCGGGCAATGGCGGGCTGATGGCGAAGATTGGCGGAAATGCGCCAAGTGATTAAGGGTTTGCGCCAATGCCTCAAGCTTGCGTCGGTGCGGGTTGGCAGGGGAATCGGGGTGGTATTGGCGTTGGCGCGCCAAGCATGTTTTTGCGCCAATGTTTGCGCAATATCGCTGGGAACGCGATTGGGTTGTTAATGTGCAAGTGAGGACAAGGTAGCATGGATTTGGGATGGAAGGGAGACCAAATGTTCGCGTTTTGGAATCAGCACAGGTTTAAGTCGTGCAACGGAGCGTTGCCGCGATTTTCTACCCCCCATCTCCCCCGGCCAGTGCTCCGTAGCATCGGCTGAGGTGCTGACACATTTTCATCTAGCTTGATATCGCCAATAAATCTGTATTTTTGTGGCGATTTTCGGGCGACCTGATAGGTCGCCCCTACCGCCGACTTTTATTTTGGAGTTGCATAATTTAGTTGGTCTTACTGAGATTTTTGCACTAGCGGTCGCGAAGAATTTGACCGGCGACGCTGACCGTCAAGGCGCGAAGGACAAGGTTTTAGTCGCTGAAGATGATGGGGGCGGGATGATGCCGCGGCGCGCGGGCAGGGCGAGAGCTGTAAGACAATTGTAATTTGGATGTAAGGGGCATTTAGTATGATAGGCAGGCTGGGAATGGCCGGGGCGGGTTTGCGCTAGGTCGCTTATGCGGGGCGACGGCATTCGGCCGCATATATGGCAGCAGATGGCGGCAAGCGGGCCGGAAGCGGTGGGAACAGGGCCGCTATATTGCGCAACGAGGAGCGGAGCATGAAGAAGCGGAGCCGGGCGCGGGGTCGGAAGAAAGAGAAGCAGGCGCTGTTGTTCATTGTCGCCGGGGCGATTGCGCTGGCGGCGATGGCCGCGGCCGCGATCTTGTCCCATGTCGGGCAAGAGGATCAGGCGTTCACGGTTGAGGTTGTTCCGGCCGCGCTGTCCCAGGAGGGGGAGGCGGGCGCGGCGCTCTTCAAGGTGAATTGCCAGGTCTGTCACGGTCCGAACGCGGCGGGCACGAAGCTGGGGCCGCCGCTCGTCCATGACATTTACAACCCGGGGCATCATTCGGACGAGGCCTTCTACCTGGCGGCGGCGACGGGCGTGCGGCAGCATCATTGGCCCTATGGGGACATGCCGGCGCAGCCGCAGGTGGCGCGGGAGGAGGTTAGCCAGATCATACGTTACATTCGCGAGTTGCAGGAGGCGAATGGGATTGTGTACAAGGCGCATAGTATGTGACTTGGTGGGCTTGGGATGTGTGGATTGGCCACAGAGGCGCGGAGGGCACAGAGAAAAACCAAGGGAGAAGACCGTTTTGCGGGCGACCTGATAGGTCGCCCCTACGGGTGACTTATAAGTTTGAGCTTCATGACTTTGTTGGTCCTACTGAGGTTTTTTCACCACAAAGGCGCGAAGGTCGCGAAGGATAGGATCTAGTCGTCTTCGGCTTGGGTTCATTAGCCCAGGAAATGCAAAAGCAGGGCTGACAAGGCGGCGAAGCGGGCGAACTGTGCGCCGGCGAGCCACATGATGCGGAGCCTGGTATGGCGCTCCAAATCGGCTTTGGTTGCGAGACGGGGCAAGGTCGCTTCGATGGCTGTAATACGCTCGCTGCTAGACCGCCCTGCCTGATTGGATTCAATCTGCGCTTGTTCAGTCGCAGCTTGAATTGCCACTTCAAGCTCCGCCTTGATTGAGGTATTGCACAAGGATGCCAGTCACAGCGATGGCGACCACAATCAGCCAGCGCATAGTCGTTATTTCGGATCGCAAGCTCTCAATATCGGTTCTGATGTTCGCGATATCCGCTCTTGTCGCCAAATGAGGCAAGGTTGCTTCGATCGCCGTGATGCGCTCGCTGTTGGATCGTCCGACGGCGTCTTGTGGTGGGTTGGCTTCCATTCGCTAGTCTCCGACGATTGAGGATGGTAGAACCGTAACAGAAAATGAGCGATTTGGAAACATTTGGGTTTGGTAATTGTGGGTTAACCGGAGAAGCGCAGAGGGCACAGAGGCACAAAGATTTTTTTGACCACAAGGATGCGGAGGGCACGGAGGATAAGACTTAGTCGTCTTCGGATTTGGCGCGGGTTGCCCCCTCACCCCAAACCCCTCTCCCACAAGGGGAGAGGGGCTTTTTTCTACTTTAATGCAGGTGCTAGGCATCACCGGAGTCGGCGCGGAAGGGGAGTTTGGCGAGGTTTTCGACGATGTCGACGGTGCGCAGGCTGACGGTGATGACGCGTTCGATGAGTTTGAGGATATATTGCGGGTCGTCGCTGTAGCCGTTAGGGTCATGGGTGATGCCGCTGCGCTTGTCGGTTTTGAGACGGTATTGGTCGACGATCCAGTCGAGGGCAGCGCGATTGCCGAGGCGATAGGCGAAGGCGCGTTCGGGGATGTTGTGCAAGGTCAAGGTGTCGTTGTATTTGAGCGTATTGTAGACCTTGTAATTGCCGTCGGCGGCGTCGACCTTGCCTTTGGGCAGCATCTTTTCGACGCGGTAACTGATGGGACTGCGCTCGGCATGCCAATCGAGTCCGTAGCGGTCGACTGATTCGTAGTTGAGGTGGAGGTCGGCGAGTTGGCGTCCGGCTTGGGAGAAGGGCCAGAACCCCCCACCCCCCTCTAAATCTCCCCCCATTGCAATGGGGGGAGACTTTGTCGCCTCGGATTGAGATTCGGACTTTCGGGCGACCTGATAGGTCGCCCCTACATTTTCGCTGGTGCGGGTTGGCGCGAACGGGATTCTGGGCAGATTGCGCTTGAGATCGAGGGCGTAGCGTTGGCGGTAGCCGGGATGGTGGAGCAGGCCGTAGACGTAGTAGAAGATGTCCCATTTTGTAATGGCCGGGTCGTTGTAGTGGTCGCGGAATTGGTCGAGGGCCCAGTCGGTGATGTTTTCGCGGCGGTTGGAGCCGTCTTGGTCGTATGTGTAGAAGGGGAATGTTTGGCAGCCACCACCAAAGCCAACAAATGAAAGATTCGGTATTGTATTCACGAGTATCGAATAGAATGGCTTTTCAATGCCTACCGACGCAACGCACATTAGTCGGTTTTCCGCTTCGGATTGCTCGTTTGGGAAGAAAATCGGCTGCTGATACACTTCCTCGTTTAGTATTCGGTCAAGATAAAGATGTCGCTTCGCGAAAGGTCGATATAGACTGCATCTGATTTTGTCTCGTGAGTAGATTGAATAGTTGCCGCGCTTCAAATCGAGCTTCAGATTACGGCTCCACGAAACAATTCTGTAGTCGACAAAGTCATCAATGTTCGGCTTAGGATTTTGTCGCTTGTATTTGTCGACTTGGCTATTGTAATCGTCGACAAAGCGCCGCATACGTTTAGCCAACGCATCAAACTGGAAATCATAAACGTAAACGTCACGATTTGTCTTTACACCGCCAGAATAGGTCTTGAAAATCGTTTCGGCTTGATCGCGCTTGGTGCGTTTGGCTTCTTTGCTGCCGATGGCGAGATAGGATGCGAATTCGTCTTCGGTGTCGGTGCGGCGCCAGGTGTGTTTGGTATTGGGGACGAGGCGCTGCCAGTCGATGCCCCCACCCCCCGGCCCCCTCCCCCATAAAGAGGGAGGGGGAGCGTTGTCGGCGAGGTAGTCGAGTTTGTTTTCCTTGCGCCAGAATTCAGGGAGGCGGTGATAGAGCAGCTTATGGTCTTTGATTTCTTGGGAGCGAACAGCGACGGTAATGCCGACGCCCACCTGAATGCCGAAGACGTTATGGGACGTGCCGCTGATTTTGGGATTTTGGCGGACATTGCCGTGCAAGTCCAAGTGGTAGACTCTGTCAAAATCTTGCAGCAGGTGTTTCCTCATGCCGTCAAAGGCATACTGATCGACGAAGCTATTATTGCTGACAAAACAGACGATGCCGGGCCGATCTTCCAGCCTGTCAACCGCCCAACGGAAAAACTTGACATAGACATCGCTCAAGGCGTTCTTGTTGGTCGCTTTTGAGTCTTTAGCGTAGGTCGCGCGGATGCGACGGTCGATGACATCGTATTTGCGATTCTTGTTATTGTCGTTCTCGTTGACCTGGCCGACGTTGTAAGGCGGGTTGCCGATGATGACGTTGATATCGGCGGCTTTCTGGCGTTCGACGCGCTCGGTGTTGGCTTCGTTGAAAAAGGACATTTGCCGTTCGCGGGCCAGATCGAGGGTGTCGACGAAGCAGAGTCCCTCGAAGGGCGCGGCGCGGCCGGTGAGTTCGTAGTATTCGCGCTCGATATTGAGCGAGGCGATGTAATAAGGCATGAGCATGACTTCGTTGGCGAAGAGGCGTTCGCGGTAGAAGCTCTCGAACTCGCGCAGGTTGCGCCCGTAGGCGCGGCGCAGCAGGTTGACGACGAAGTTGCCGGTGCCAGTGGCGGGGTCAATGATGACGACGCCTTCGTCGCCGAGCTTTTTGCCGAACTCGGTTGCGAGGACTTCTTCGACGGCGGCGCACATGAAGTCGACGATTTCCTGGGGCGTGTAGACGATGCCGTGGGTATCGGCGACTTTGACGCTGTAGCCCTGAAAGAACTTCTCGTAGACGGAGTTGATGAAGGTTTGCTTGTCGCTGAAATCGAGGTCTTCGGCGGCGTCTTCAATGGCTTTGTGGAACTGATTGAGCGCGCCGAGAAAATCGCTGCGGTTGAAATAGCGGCTGGTGAGGGCGCGGATGACTTCTTCGATCTTGGCGGCGATGACATTGGTCTGGGCAAACTGCGCGACATCAAAGACGCGGCGGATGATGCGCTCGGTCATGAGGTGCTGGATGAGCATTTCGTCGACGGCTTCGGTGCTGATGTTGGGATTGAGCGAACGGCGGCAGAGCCCCATGAATTCGTCGAACTGGCGCTGGAATTCGGGATTGTCCTGGTGGGCAGCGTCGATCTTGCCTTTGAGCTGGGTGGCGATTTCGCGGATTTGCTCGCCGTAGCTCTGGGCCGCTTCGTTGAAGTTGTCGAAGGATTCTGCTCGGTAACTGAGATATTGGCTGAGCAGGGCGGCGAAGTTCTTCTTTTCGCGGATGCGCGTTCGACGCGCTTCGTAGCCATCTTGGTAAAGAACGGCGGTGACGGTGTCTTCAAAGATGATGTTTTTGAGCGGGTAGCCGGCGGCTTTCTTTTTGTTGATTTCGACGTAGAGATTATCAGCGCTGTCTTTGGCTTCCCATAAGCCAAAAGGGCGCATGAATTCATCAATGAGCGCGCCATCGGGGCGTACGGTACGAGTTGAGTTTGTCGCCTGGATCGAATGCTCTTCGACGAGCTTGAGCTTGCGGCGCTTGGCCATGGCGGAGAGCAAGGCGCTGAAGGCGCGGCGCGTGCCGCCTTCGTGCGGGACATCGCGCAGTTCGCTAAGTGTATCGTAGTATTTTCTAAGCTGCCTGTCGTTAGGCTGGATGGTGATGGGTGCCATGTTGCCTGCATGATATGGTTGGTATTTTCGACATTTTACCGTAATTTTCCGTATCATCCTCGACCAGATTTCCCAGCCAATCCACAAAGGTTTATACTTTGACACCCCCATGAGATTGTGATATATTTAACAAAAGCAGAAACCGAGTTCGTAATGTAAATTGTAATAATTCGGAAAACGGCGTTATCAGTCCTGTTGCAACGGAGGACGACGACAGAATATGGCTACTGCACAATCCGCACGACCGACATCCATGAGCGCCGCGGTCGCCAGGCCGGCTGCCGCGCCGGGCGTCCAGGTGACAGCGCCGAGCAGACGAGAATTCCTCAATTACATCTGGATCGCGTCCATGGCTTTGCTGTTGGGCGAGACCAGCGCCGGGTTGATTTGGTTCGCTTTCCCGCGCTTCAAAGAGGGCGAATTCGGCGGCACCTTCGCCTTTGATCCCGAGGAGTTGCCGAGCGCCGGCGCGGCGCCGGTGACGGTGTCGTCGGGGCGTTTTCATATCTCGCATACGCCGGATGGACTGCGGGCCTTGTATCAAGTTTGCACGCACTTGGGCTGTTTGCCGAAGTGGGTGCCGACCAATTTCCGCTTTGAATGTCCCTGTCACGGCTCGAAGTTCCAGCTCAATGGGCAGTGGATCGAGGGTCCGGCGCCGCGCAATCTGGATCGTTTCATCGCCACGGTCACTTATGCCGATGGCAGTACCTTGGTCACGCCGGCGGACGGCGGCCCGATCCCGCTGGATCTGACGCGGGAGATCACGAGCATACAGATCGATACCGGCGCGCGCATCATCGGAGAACTGCATTGAACCGGCAAATGGTTAAGCTGCTTTAAGTTGAGGAGCATCTATGTCCATTCTCCCCTTCCCGTCATTCCTCGATGATGTCAAGGAAAAAGGCTTCAAAAAGGCGATCTTCGAAGGCATAGACGATTCGGTGGAGCGCCTGACCGCCGGCATGAACGTGCAGGACGTGCGCGAGGCTTTGCGCGGCGACGGCGCCAGCCGGCGCCCCAATCCGCGTTTGACGCCGCATGCCGATGGCTTCTGGCTGCACATGCGCCCGTCTTACTTCAATCGCGATGTGACGGGCATGTATCCCAGCTTCCGTTTGGGCTGGCTGTCTTCTTATTTTGTTTTCTTCGAGACGATCACGGGCATTTTGTTGATGCTCTGGTACACGCCCTCACCCGAGATCGCCTATGGCGATATGCTGACGATACTCAGCAATGTGCCGCTGGGCCAGTTGATGCGGGATATGCACCGGCTGGGCGCGGAGTTCATGGTCGCTGTGGTGGCGCTGCACATGATGCGCACCTGGATCACGGGCAGTTACAAGAAACCGCGACAATTCACCTGGTTCACCGGTTTGTTGCTATTGGTGATCACCGGTTTCCTCAGTTTCTCGGGTTATTTGTTGCCCTGGGATCAGTTGTCGCTTTGGGCGGTGACGATTGGGGCGTCGATGGCGGAAGCGACGCCGGTGGTGGGCGACCAGGTGAACTTGCTGCTGCGGGGCGCGCCGGAGTTGGGGGCGAATGGCTTGCTGCGCTTTTATCTGCTGCATGTCCTGGCGCTGCCTGCCCTGCTCTTCGTTTTCTTCGGCGTACATTATTACAAAGTCATCATCCACGGTTACAGCTTGCCGCCGCAGAAAGAGAATATCGGCGAAGACAGCGCGAAGCGCGTGCCGCTGGACAAGCGCGTTTATTTCATACCCGACATTTTGACCAACGAGTTGATGTGGCTGGGGGCGACCACTTTCATCATCACGGTGCTTTGCATCTGGTTCTATCACGCGCCGCTGGAGAACCACGCCGATCCGCAAGTGACGCCTTTGGGCACGACGGCGCCCTGGTACTTCCTTTGGATTCAGGGGGCGCTCAAGCTGGGCGACAAGTTCATCTGGGGGGTGGCCTTCCCGACGGTCGCGTTGGGCGGCTTGGCTATGCTGCCCTACCTGGATGTGACACCGAGCAGGCGCTTCGCCCATCGCCGTTTCATGTTGACGATTGCGATGCTGCTGGTTTCGGTGACGACGATACTGAGCTATATGGGCTTGGCGAAATTCGCAGTCAAGACCTCGGCAGAGACTGAGATTGTCCACGAGCTAACCTTTGAGCCGGCGCATAGCAAGGTGGGCATCGGCCGGACGATTCCCTTCGATCAAATGCTTGCGGGGGCTTATACCACTGCGCAATTCCATGGGCACGAAGGATTGTCCGCCGCGGACATCATCACCGAAATCAACGGAGAGACCGCCGAGAACGGCCAGTACCAGCAGATGATCGACGAATTGAAGTTCCAGAAGCTGAGCGCCAATCAAGTGCCATTGCGCTTCCGCACGATACCGGAAATGGAGGCGCCTGTGCTGCTGCGCGTGATGGAAGAGTTCGACCATCATCTGGAAGGCGCGCCAAAGGAATTGCCCAATGTTTGGGGCGCGCTGGTGATCACCGATAATCAGCGCGGGTTGAAGCGTCTGGATTGGATCGTCAGCTGGGACAGCGTCGTCATCGAGGGCGGTGATGTGAAGTTGGACGACGAAGGAAATCCGCTCTTTGTGTATGCGACCAAAGACGTGCCGCTTTTGGACGATGAGGGCAATCCGGTGTTCGACGACAACGGCGAAGCGCTGACGGAAGAACAGCAAGTCTTGGACGCGGAGGGCAATCCGGTCGCGGCGCGGCGCATCTTCAGCGATCATCTGTTCATCCACGAAGCCTCGGCTTATTTCGACTAGGCTTTTGGATTGTCAAAGGCGGCCGGAGCACGTACTGACCTGTGGCAAGCGATTTAGCAACCGAGATCTAGGACCGATACATGATTAAATCAGTCGAGAGTCGCATACTGACGGGCATTGTCATGTTCGTCGCCATTATGATTCTGGTCGGTTGGGTCGCCATCAACGAAGAAGCGCGCATGCAGGCCTTCGTATATCAACATACCGGTCGGTCGATTGAACGTGGAGCCGAGTTGTATGCCTCGCTCTGCGCCGAGTGCCATGGGGAAGCGGGATATGGCGCCTTGCTGCGGGCGCCGGGGCTCAATAATCCCCATTTCTTCGGCTACGACCCGGTCGGCGAGCAGACCGCGGCCATCACCAATGCCAACCGAACGCTGGTGCGCTTGAGCGACGACAGCGACGATCTTGTGGCTGAACTTACCGACGCCGTGAACCCGCCCAGCGATGAACGACAGAACCAGATCCAGGCCGAGCTGGAAGCCATCCAGGCGGAAATTGACAATCAGAAAAGCATCATTGACGAAGCCATCGCAGCGCGCCAGGCGATCCTGGGCAGTTTAGGCGCGGCGGTGGACAAGGGGCTGTTCCCGCTGTGGGATACCATTGAAGACAGTGACCGGACCGCCTTCAATGAGATCGAAGTATTCTTCAACAACAATGGCACGCGGCTGGCGCAGGTCGGCTGGGCTGGCGACTTGCGAGGCTATGTAATAACCACATTGATACATGGCCGCCCCGGCAGCCTAAACGTTTGGCCGAACAGCGACGGCGGCATGGTGGCTTGGTCGCAGTTGGCGGGTGGTTCGCTGCGGCAAGATCAGATTGAAGATCTCGCGGCTTACATCTTGAATTGGGACAAGGGCAGCAATTGGACGATGGAAGATTTCCTGGCTGTCGAGCAATATGGCAAACCCTTGTCTGACGGATCAATCCCGGGCGTACCGCGGCCGGATCCAGCGGGCGACAATCCGGAAAGGATTCTGGCGCGCTGGGCGGAAGAGGGAATCGAGGGCAGCGCCAGCAATGGCGCGATCCTGTACGATACCAAGTTTGGCTGCACCAGTTGTCATCGCGATGGGGCTTCGGCGCCGGATACCATCGGCACCTGGACGCGCGTGCTGAACGAACGCCTGGCGCAACCGCAATTCGCCAGCTACACGGGCGAACGCTACCTGGTCGAGAGTATCGTTTTACCTGCGGCATATGTCGTCGACACTTACTCGTCAGGCGTGATGCCGTCGGACTTTGGCACGCGTCAAATGACCGACCAGCAGTTGGCGGATGTTATCGCCTTCTTGAAGACGCAGGCATAACGCGCTTTGATGAGACACTGACAAGCCCTCGGAATCGGGGGCTTTTTGATTGGAGCAGGGAGCAAACGATGGAGGCGAGGCGAATAGGTTGCGCGCTGATGCTATCTCTCGCACTGATTATCCCTTCTTTTGGCCAGGGCACAGAGACGGAGGGCTGCGCACCCGAGGAATTGAATGCGCAACAGAATACGCTGGCTGGTTATCTGAGTCCAGATTTCGCTGGCGATTATGATTTGGCGATTGCCAATCTGTTTCGATTGGGGGCCCTGTATCAGTCGATGGCGCTGCGCTGCGGATATATGCCCTCCGAGCCAGAGATCGATTCCATGCTCGAACAGGCGCTGCGCTTCGTGACTTTGGAAGATTTGATAGCGGCGCAATCAGTGGGTAACGATGTCGCGGCGATCTTGCTCGACCTGGAAGAGACATACGGCGATCCGCTGGCCGGGCAATTGCTTTACAACGGTCTGGAGCCGGCTCTGGGCGGGGTCATGCTGGGTTGCGCGGGCTGCCATGAAAACGAAGCTGTCGCGCCGTTGACCGCCGGTACCTGGACCCGCATAAACGATTTCCGTTTGGGGCAGCCGGCATTCAGAGATTATAGTCATCGGCAGTATTTGGTGGAAAGCATCGTGCGGCCGATGGCCTATACCATCCCGGATTACGCTCCCTTGATGCCGGATTTCTATGGCAGTCAGTTGAGCACCCAGCATTTGGCGGATTTGGTGGCCTTTCTTGATAGCCAGGATCAGTTGCTGGACGATGAATAAACGTGGCATTCTGCGGGGCGCAATGATAGACTGGCGTCATTGCCAGCAGGCTTGCAGGTAGGTTCAAGCATGGCGACAAATGCGAATTTCAGCCGCGCCGATGGTTTCATGAGTCGCTTGCTATTGATCGACCAGCGGGGTCGTATTGCCGCCCCGTCCGATGAGACCGCCCAGACGCGGCGCGCCGAAAACGCGCTGACAATTTCGCTGCTATTTTCCGGCTTGCGCTGCATATTGCAATATGTCCTGCTGCCCTTCCTCTTGCCGATCATCGGCGTCGCGGCGGATGCCACCGTGCCGATCCTGCTCTTGATCAACCTGATTGCGATGGCGTCGATCTTTCTGAGCCTGCGGCGGTTTTGGACAATCGGCTACAAGCATCGCTGGTCCTATCTATTGGTGGCGCTCGCGGCCTTGACGCTGCTCATCGCCTTCACCGCCTACGATATCGCCATGCTGCAAAGTGCTTGAGCTGCGCTTCAATTGGGCGCCAAGAGCCGCTACAATTGGGCTATTATCGGAAGCGATTTTTTGGAGACTTGATCATGGGCAAATTGCCACTGTATAGACCGGCGGCGCTGGCGCTGTTGATGATCTTGACCAGCGGCATGACTGCGCTGGCACAAGACGGCGAGACAACTTCTTCTCCCGCGGGATTGGCGATGTTCGTACTTTTTCTGGGGATCGCCGGCATTGTTGGCGTTTTCGTCATTCGCTGGAGCCAATCGACAACGGACGAAGAAGAATAGTTTCGCATAGCAAGCTTGCAACGCAGTGGCGTTCGCGCGGAGCCAACCGGCGGGCGCTTCGTTTGTTTCCCTCGTAGCGCGAAGCCGACTTCATTTGTGAATATTGACGAAAAGCCAACATCAACAAACACAGTCATGCTATTGTAGGGCTGTCTCTTGCTCTTTAGTCCATATAGACACACTTACCAATAATGTCCATGCTTTCTAGTCTTACTTTGGAGTTGAGCCATGGCTGAAGAACGATCGCAACAAGGCTTGCTGGCGTCTTTTCGGCTGGTGATCGCTGGCATATTGGTGGTGATTATCGTCCCGGCGCTGGCCTTTATCATCGCCGCCATCGGGCGCAGCATCGCCGCGGACCCGAGCGTTTCGGCGCCGGTCGCGCTCGACAACAGCAACGCCTGCGTGGCCTGTCATCGGAAGACGACGCCCGGGATCATCGAGCAATACAGCCGCAGCAGCATGGCAGCCGCCAATGTAACCTGCCAAAACTGTCACGAGGTAGAGGGGGGTTATCCCGGCGGCATCGCACATCATGGCACGTTTGTTTTGACCGTCCCCAGCACTGCCAAGTGCGCCACTTGCCACCAAAACGAAGCGGCGCAATTCAACGCCAGCCGCCACGGCTTGCCGTCCTACGTTGCCATGTGGGGCGCGAGCGGCTTGAGCGAAGAGCACTTGGCGATCTACGAGTCGATACCGGAAGGCAGTTTCAATCCGGACCGGATGCGCAACGCGCTCTTCGAAAAAGAGGGCCGGGCGATCACAAAATTTGCCTGCAGCGGCTGCCACGATATCGGCGCGCCAGCCGCGGATGGTTCGATTGGCCAGTGCCAAGAATGCCATCTTCGGCACGAATTCAGCCTGGAGCAGGCGCGCAAGCCGGAGACCTGCAACCACTGCCACATCGGTCCGGATCATCCGCAGTACGAGATCTACATCGAGTCTTTCCATGGCATCGCCTATCTGACAGGCGGTGATGACTGGCATTGGGATGCCGAGCCGGGCACCTTGACCGTGGCGGACTTTCCCGCCCCGACTTGCGCGACTTGCCATATCAGCGGTTTCGGCGGGGCGAGCACCACGCACGATGTGGGCGACCGCTTGACCTGGTACCTGTTCGCGCCGCAGAGCCAGCGGCGGCCGGCCTGGCAGGACAATCAAGTGCGGATGCAAGCCGTCTGCAGCGCGTGTCACAGCGCCGCCTTCATCGACGAATTTTATGTTGACGCCGACGCCCTGACCGAAGAGATCAACCGGCGCGTGCAGATTAGCAACGAGACGATCGCGCCGGCGCGCGAGGCGGGTCTGTTGACCGACGAACCCTTCGACCAGCCGATAGATTTCGTGCACTTTGACCTGTGGCACCATTGGGGGCGCACGGCGAAGTTCGGCGCCTGGATGGGCGGCCCGGATTATGTGCAGTGGCACGGCGCCTATGAGATCTTGCGCGATCAAGCGGAATTGGAAGAGATGGTGCGCGAGTTGCTGGAGAAAGCCGGCCTCGACGGCGGCAGCGCGACTGACGGGAGTTGACAATGGCTTACCTGGCGCTGGTGCTGCCGCGATTCCGTCATCTGCGCATTCCCTTGAGCCGCGACCAGGCTTTTTTGCTGCTGGCCGCATTCAATCAGTTTTTCATCGCCATCGACATTTACCTGGCGCATAACATAAGCGGCGGCATCAAAGCGGCGGAATGGATTCCGATTATTTCCGGCGGCGCCTGCGGGGCGATCTTGCTGATCGCCGGCGCTATTGCCGTCAAGAATCGCGACCTGGCCAGCGCGCTGGCCAATATCGTATTTGCAGTCAGCATCGGGGTTGGACTGCTGGGCGCTTACTTTCATCTGAACCGCACGGTATTGCTAAGCGAGGGCCTGGTCAGCATCCGGGCGGTCGCGACCTTGATCTGGGCGCCGCCGGTCATCGGCCCCCTGTTCTATGTTCTCGTCGGCGTGTTAGGCATCAGCGCGGCCTGGATTGAAAGGCCGGTTGACAGCGGCAGGCTGCGGCTGTTCGCGGGCAGGACGGTGCAAATGCCTTACAGCAAGACCCGCGCCTATCTGCTGATCGTCGCGATTTTCATCCTGGCGACGCTCATCAGCAGCGTGTTGGATCACGCGCGATTCGGCTTCGATAATGCCTGGGTCTGGCTGCCGGTAACAGCGGCCCTGTTTGGGTTCAGCACAGCGCTGTTCCTGGGCATTGCCTCGCGGCCGAACCCCGTGGACATCGCCGCGCATGGCACCGCTATGCTGCTTTTGATTGCGGTGGGCGCGATTGGTTTCGTCTTGCATTCGCAATCCAGCTTGACATCGGCCGGGATGATCGTGATCGAGCGTTTCCTGCGGGGCTCTCCGCTGCTGGCGCCGCTGCTCTTCTGCAATGTTGGATTGATGGGATTGCTGGCGCTGTTGGCGCCGGGCGAGAATATGCCGCCGCCAAGCGCGCGATAGTGACAAATATCACAAATACCGTATAATGATAGTAGGATGGTCAAGGGTTCTCGCGGGACGGGAACGAAGGGCGAAATGGCCGTGGTCAGTTGGGCAAAACCCAAGCATCTGAGAAAAAGGAAAGGATCGGAGCGCCTAAAGTTCTTGATTGGCGGCGGCTTGATCCTGGCGTCGGTCGTGTATTTGCTGGTCTCTGGCACCTTGCAGGGGGCGCGCTATTTCATCACCGTAGACGATCTGCTCAAGGACGGCGCCTACGAGGGGAAGACCGTGCGCATTTCCGGGGCGGTAGATGGCGAAACCATCGAATATGACAGTGAGAACGCGATCATCCGCTTCGAGATTGTCAACATTCCGGGGGAATTCGATGACCTGGCCAGCGCGCTGCGCGCCGCCCTGGCGAACCCGGCAGCGTCCCGATTGTCGATCCTGGTCGAGGACGAAGCGATACCGGATCTTTTGCAGCACGAGGCGCAGGCGATCCTGACCGGCGCGCTGGCACCTGATGGCATTTTTCGCGCCAGCGAATTGCTGCTGAAATGCCCCAGCCGCTTTGAAGAAACCTCTCCCGAAGGCTTGAGCGCTATACCGGAACACAACTAATGCTGGCGGAAATCGGGCCTGCATCTCTGGCATTGGCGCTGCTGTTGGCGCTCTACGCCGCGGTCGCCTGCTTGCTCGGCATTGGCGCGGGGAGCGAAACGCTGCTGCGCAGCGGCCGCAACGCGGCGCTTTTGACATTTCCGGCGACGCTGCTGGCGACGGCGATGCTGGTTTTGGCCTTGATGACCGAGCAGTACCAAATCAGCTATGTATGGTCGGTGACGGATCCGCAGACGCCGGCGATTTACCGCTTCACCGCTTTGTGGGGATCCCAGCGGGGCTCGCTGCTGTTTTGGTCGCTGTTGCTGAGCTTGTTCACATTCGGCGCGATTGCGCTCAATTGGCGGAGCGAGGGCCGTTTGATGCCCTACGCGATCGCGACCATGATGGCGAGCCTGGCCTTTTTCCTCGGCTTGTCGCTGCTGCTGGAGAATCCCTTTGAGCGCTGGTGGATCTTGCCTGATATGCCGGAGTCGCGGCAAGTGGTGGAGAGAGCGCTGATCCCAGCGGGAGCGATTGCGCCGGCGAGGGAGAACCTGGCGGCCAGCGCAACCGGCTTGAATCCCCTGCTGCGCCATTTTGGCATGATCATTCATCCGCCCATGCTTTACCTGGGCTTTGTCGGTTTCACCATTCCTTTCGCCTTTGCCTTGGCGGCGCTGGCCTCTGGCGATTTGTCCACGGGCTGGATCCAGGCCACGCGACGCTGGACGCTGATCGCCTGGATTTTCCTGAGCTTGGGGCTGATATTGGGCGGGCGCTGGGCTTATGACGTCTTGGGCTGGGGCGGCTATTGGGGTTGGGACCCGGTCGAAAACGCGGCGTTTTTGCCCTGGCTGGTCGGCACGGCTTTTATCCACAGCGTCATGATCCAGGAAAAGCGCGGCATGCTCAAAACCTGGAATATGGCGCTGGTGATCGCGACCTTTTCGGCGGTCATGTTTGGCAGTTTCGCGACGCGCAGCGGCGTGATCGAGAGCGTACACAGCTTCGCCCGCAGCGAGATTGGCTTCCCGATGCTGGCGTTTTGGGCGCTCATGACCTTGATCGCGCTGACATTGTTGCTCTGGCGCTGGCAGCGCGGCGAATTGCGGGGTGAGCAGCAGTTCGCCAATATCCTGAGCCGAGAAACGATGTTTGTACTCAATAATGTCATATTCATCGCGCTCTTTGCGGCGATATTTTGGGGCAGCTTTGGATTGCCGATCATCTCGGAATTGTTCATGGGGGTAGAAGTTACGATTGGCCCGGCGACCTTCGAGTTCTTCGTGGTACCGCTGTTTATCGCCATGTACATTTTGATGGGCGTTGCGCCGCTGTCGGCTTGGGGCGCCACGTCGGCGCGGCGCCTGGGCAAGGCTCTGGCCATTCCGCTTGTGCTGACCGTCCTCAGCGTCCTGCTGCTGATCATCGCAGGCACGGGCGCTCTGGTGTCTATCTTGGGATACGGCGCGGTATGCTTCGCGGGATATGTGGCGCTATTTGAGATTTATCGAGGCGCGCGGGCGCGGCATCGGGGCTTGAACGAGAACTGGCTACGGGCGGTCACGGCGCTCTTCCGCCGCAACCAGCGCCGCTACGGCGGCTATGTTGTTCATCTGGGCGTGACGGTGATCGGGATCGGCATCATCGGCAGCACAGTTTTCCAAACCGAGGTTCAGCACAGCCTGGCGCGCGGAGAGACAATCGCCATCAAGGACTACGGACTGCGCTATGACGATTATATTCGGGCGCAGGCGGTCGACGGGCGCATGATGAATATCGCCGAGCTTACGGTGCTGAGACAGGGCGCTCAAGTGGCGCGGATTCGACCGCGCGTGGACGATTATCCCGACATGCCGATGACCATCGCCGGCGCGCACAGCACCTTTGAAAACGACTTTTATGTCTTGTTGCTCGGCGGGAACCGCGAGCGCGCGACTTTTCGCATTTACATCAATCCGCTGGTGAATCTGGTTTGGTGGGGAGGCATCGTACTGATAATCGGTACAGTGATCGCCGCCTATCCGAAAGTCATCCCGGCGCGGCGCGTTCGCAAGCGCGAGGCGGAAGACTCAAGGTGAATGTGACCTGCTGCAATCGCCCCTTATTTTGGTTGTGTGCAACCGTCTTTTTCTTCGTCGCGAGTATAGCGACGGCGCAGGAGGGGGTGATTTCCGACAACGCGGTGAACGCGGTCGCGGAGAAGATGTACTGTCCGGTCTGCGAGAACATACCGCTGGACGAGTGCCAGACGCGGGCCTGCATCGAGTGGAAAGAAGAAATCCGGCTGCAATTGGCAGCGGGCAAGGATGAAGCCGCGGTGATCGGCAGCTTTGTACAGCGCTTCGGCGACCAGGTGGTCGGCATTCCACAGGATCCGGTCTTGCGCGGGTTGACTGTCGTGACGCCGATCCTGGTGCTTTGTCTGGCGATCGCGCTGGGGGCTTATACGTTTTCTCGCTTTGGCGGGCACCGGCGCTTGCGCGTCAGTGACGAGGTCGATTTGAGCGCGACGATCGCGGACGACGTTTATCGGCAGCGACTGGAAGAAGATCTGGCAGCGCGGCGATAGCGCGGCGCAGGGTACGATGAGCGAAGTCGAGCAACTGGAGTTCCTGGACCAGGCAGCGCCCAATCGTCGTGAAGGCCGATTCAGTTTGGGCACGCTGGTTCTGTTGGCGGGCTTCCTGGCGCTGGCGCTCACATTGGCGCTGCAGTTGGCGCGGCAAAACGCCACACAGCCGACGGGCGGCCCGGCGCCGGATTTCCACCTGACGCTATTCGAGGGCGGCGAACTGCGGCTGTCGGAGTTGCGCGGACGAGTGATATTGCTCAACTTTTGGGCGAGCTGGTGCCCGCCTTGCCGAGACGAAGCGCCGGATCTGCATGCGCTACACAGCGACTTCAGCGATGCGGGTTTGACGATAATCG
Source organism: Chloroflexota bacterium (assembly GCA_026708115.1). GTDB lineage: Bacteria > Chloroflexota > Anaerolineae > Aggregatilineales > Phototrophicaceae > UBA6055. The sequence continues at coordinate 78,683 of JAPOVL010000033.1, read as the reverse complement.
GGATCAACATTTTGGAGAGTTCACGGGAAAAGGCGCTGGATTTCATCGCTGAGTTCGGCCTCAGCTACGCAAATGGCGAAGACAGGGGGCAATTCATCGCGGAGTTGTATCGCGTTGAGGCGCCGCCGGAAAGCTTTCTAATCGACAAATCGGGGGAGATTCAGCGCTTTGTATTGGGCGCGCTAAACTACGACGACATGAGCCGCAGCATTCGTGAGTTGCTGGCGAGTTGAAGATGAGCATCCTGGGGCTGACTATATCACTCGCTTTATTTCTGCTGGCGATTGCAGCCGTGGCGCATCCGTTTTTGCGCCGGCGCAAGACATCAGAGCACGACGACGCGCAGTTGCAAGTCCAACGGGACCGGGTGCAGGTATACTACGAGCGTGTACTGACCAATATACGCGATCTCGACGAGGACTATGCCACCGGCAAGATCAACGAAGATGACTACCGCGAAGAGCGGGAGGTTTGGGCGCGTCGCGGCATGCGCTTGTTACGCGTTCGCGACAGCCTGGACGCGCGGCAAAGCCTGGTAAAGGGCGGGGACGCGAATGCGGACAAGATCGACGAGGCGATCGAAGCGGCGATTTCGGCTTATCGCGAAGGCGCGGGGGCGGTGACGCGTACCCGCGAGGCAAACTAGAGATGTCAGGCCTGACGCCGGTCTGCCTGATCTTGCTTACGTTGCTCTGCGCCTGCGGCGGCTTGGGCGGCGAGCCGGAGATCGTCGCGACATACGCTCCGTCGTCACCGGCGGACAGCGCGGCAATTTCTGAGAATTGGCGTCCTGACATCGCGCGAGGGCAGCGGATTTTCGCTGAAAACTGTAGTGACTGCCACGGCATCAGCGGCGATGGCCAGGGCGAGTTGGTTTTGTCGGGCAGCGTCAGCGCGCCGATTGACATGACAGACCGGGCCTTGACCAGGGCCATGTCGCCGCTGGACTGGTTCACGATTATCAGCGAAGGCAATATCGAAAACTTGATGCCGCCTTGGCAAAATGCCTTGAGCGAAGGCGAGCGCTGGGATGTAGCGATGTATTCTTATGCGCTGGCATATGATGCTGAATTGCTGGCAGCGGGAGCGCATTTATGGAGGGAGCGCTGCGCGGATTGCGAATTGCCCGCCGCGATCCCGCCCCTTTACAGCGACCAGGACTATGGTCAAGCGCTGAACCGGGATGTCTTCGCCGACGCTCTTGAAGCGGAAGAAATCGCCGCTGTCGTCGCCTGGGCGCGGATGCAGTCCTTGCGCGGCGCCGGCGAAGGAGCCGAGAATGTCGCAGGCGCGCTTCCCCGCGGCGAGATTAGCGGGCGCGTTCAACATGGCAGCGCCCGCGGGATCGTACCGCCCGATACTGCCGTGCAACTGCAATTCGGCAACCCGGAGATCGGTTTCAGCATCGCGGAGACATCGCTAGACGCCGATGGCAACTTTGTCTTTGAGGACATCCCGCTGACGGGGGACATCTCTTATGTCATCGGCGTGATTTACGACGGGCGCGTTTTCAGCCGTCTGCTGCCAGAAGGCGCGTACGACCAGACAATTACAATCTATGACGTGACTACGGACCCGGCCGTCATCAGCGTGGCGGCGATTGATCTATTCTTGAATCCGGTTCAGTTGGAGCCGCAGGGGACCGGTTTGCAGGTGACGCAGGTGATCCGCTATCGCAACGAGTCGGACCGCATCTTCACCAGCGGCCGCGGTTTTGAGGACGGGCGGGAAGCGAGCCTGCTGGTTCAGTTCCCGACTGGGGCCAAGATCATGAGCGACGACGCAGCCGGTCGTTATGTGCTGATTGTGGACCTGGAACGGCTGCCCGATTCGCTGATCGACACGCTGCCAGTCGCGCCGGGGGGCGAGCACGAAATCATCGTCGAGTACTTTTTGCCTTACGGCGACGGTCTGGAATTCGATCAAGCCTTCAACAATCGAGTGGAAGGCGATATCACCGTCATGCTGCCGAAGGCCCTGACTATAGAAAGCGCCGAACTGGATGCCAGGCGTGACGGCGGCGAATCGGACCATGTCAAGGTATATGAGGGCCGGCTCATTCAGGATCGCGAACCGCGTCTGCGCTTCGAGATCGCCGGGGATCCCTTCGCGACGACCAGCGACGACGCCGGCCTGCTCACCGGCGACGGCCTGCTGGCGGCGCTGTTGGCGCTCGGCGCGGCCGCAGTCGCCCTGCCGGCTGGACTTGCTTTGTGGCGGCGGCGAACGGCCGATCAGGCGGGGTCGATAAACAACTTGGCGAAGCAAATCGCGCAATTGGACGACGAGCATGACCGGGGTCAGATCAATCATGACCTCTATCATCATCGCCGACGCGAGCTTAAGGCCAAGCTGGCTGAACTGATGAGCCAGCAGCGGGAGGCCTGATGAGCGACGAAACGCCGATAATCGAGGTCGAAAACCTGAGCAAGACTTTTGGCCTGCTCCCGGTCCTGCGCTCCGTGAGCTTCGGCGTGGCGCGCGGAGAGACGGTCGTGCTGTTGGGGCAGAACGGCAGCGGCAAGTCGACGCTACTGCGCCTGCTGGCTGGCTTGAGCAAGCCGACGGCCGGCGTCATACGCATCGGCGGCTGGCAGATGCCAAAGGAGGCGATGGCAGTGCGCCGTCAGATTGGGCTGGTCAGTCATCAGCCGCTGCTCTACGGCAACCTGAGCGCGCGGGAGAATCTCGACTTCTTCGGCAAACTTTACGGCATGGCGAAGGGCGAGCGCGGCGAGCGAATCGGCGCTGTATTGGACCAGGTTGGTTTGGCGAAACGGGCGGACAGCCTGGCGCGCGATTTTTCACGCGGCATGCAGCAGCGCTTGAGCATCGCCCGGGCCACCCTGCATCAGCCCGAGATCTTGCTCTTGGACGAGCCCTTTACCGGCCTCGACCAAGCCGCCGCGGAAAGGCTGGAGGACCTGGTCCTGTCGGCGCAGCGGGAAGAGCGCACACTGATCATGACGACACATCAGCTGGGACGCGCGCCGGCGCTGGCTGGGCGCGCGCTGATTCTGGCGCGCGGGCAGATCGCCTTTGACGGGCAAATCGCGACGATGAGCGCTGCCAGTTTGAGCGAACTGTATGCCGGCGTTTGCGGCGGCGCGGCGGTGGCATGAAGACGCCTTTCCGGACCGCTGTGCTGGCCATTGTCAGCAAGGATTTGCGCGCGGAAATCCGTTCGCGGGAATTATTGAGCGTGATGGCCATATTCGCGTTCCTGTGCATTCTGGTATTCAGCTTTGCGCTAGAACTGGACCGGGTGGCGCGGGAAGAAGCGATCAGCGGCGTGCTTTGGGTTACGCTCGTTTTCGCCAGCTTACTGGGATTCAATCGCAGCCTGGCGCAGGAGGGCGACCAGGGAAATCTGGATGCCATGCTCCTGGCGCCGGTTTCGCGCCCGGCGATTTTCCTGGGCAAGCTGCTAAGCAACTATCTGTTCACCTTGATCGTGGCGCTGGTGATATTGCCGCTGATGACGGTGATCTATAACAGCAATTTGCTTAAGGGCTGGTTGATCGTCACAACATTGCTGGGCGTGTTCGGTTTTTCCGCCATTGGCACCTTGCTGGCGATGCTGACGCTGCATACGCGCTCGCGCGAGGCGATGTTGCCGATAGCGATGCTGCCGGTGGCGCTGCCGCTGCTGCTGACAGCCGTGCGCGCGACCACGAATATACTCAATGACAATCCCGCGCGTGAATGGCTGGTGTGGTTGCAGTTGCTCGCCGCTGTCACCGTCATCTATCTGACGCTGTGCTGGCTCTTGTCCGGATTCGTGCTGGAAGAATGACCTGCCTGCGTCCGTAAGCCAGACACTATTGTTACACTTCGTCATATCCTAGAATGAGACCGATTCAGACTCAACGGAGATCTCGGAAATGACAACGAAAACGAAGGTTATGCCCACCCGCCAGACTGTCGAAGCGACGCCCATGCCACGCGCGCTGCAGCTTTTGACGATTGTCACCCTGGTCGGATTCTGCTTCACGCTGGCGCTCGGTCTCTTTGTCGCCGGCACGGATATCCAACAAGGAGAGATACAGCGCATCTTTTACATTCACATGCCGTCGTTTTTTGGCGCCTTCACCGCTTTTGGCTTGACGGTAGTCGGGGGCATCTTGTACCTGTGGCGCAAGAACGAGCAGTGGGACCGAATCGCGGGGGCGGGTGTGGAAGTGGGATTGGCCTTCGCGCTGATCAATCTGGTGACAGGCGCTATCTGGGCGCGGCCGATCTGGAATACCTGGTGGACCTGGGACCCGCGCCTGACTTCGGCCGCCATCATGGCGCTGACCTACGCGGCGTATCTGATGCTGCGCGCCGGCATTGAAGATGAGGCCCGCAAGCGGACTTTCATGTCGGTATACGGGATCTTCGCCTTCACTAGCGTCTTGGTCACATTGTTCATTATCCGCGTCGTGCCGGAAACGATCCATCCGGTTATCGTCGGCGCCAGCCCCCAGAACGCGCAGGGCAGCTTCGAAGCCACCAGCGGCGTCGTGATGGCGCTGGTTCCCAGTCTGCTGCTCTGGCTGACGCTGATGCCCATTACCTTGATCTGGCACCGCAGTCGCATCGAGGGTCGGCTGGAAGCGGTCAATCGTCTCAAGCTACAGATTCTGAGCGAGTAGAACATGATGCGATCACTTTTAAGGCTCCTCTGTCTCATATCGATACTCATATTCGCCGGCGTCGTCCTCGCCCAGGGCGATGAGGACACCGTGCCATATATTCAGCTATCGGCCTTCAACACGCCGCTCCTGGAAGGCTGGGAGAACCAGAGCGAGGATGACTTTGCTCAGTTTCATTATGCGGAAGCCCATGCGACCATTCGCAGCGCCCTGGTTGAAATTGGCGATCCTGTCGCGGCGGCGAGGTCGGACCTGCGACGCGCTTTCGGCATTGAGCTTGGGGAGGCGATCTATCAGGACAAAGTGAACCTGGCGGATGGCACCTGGAACGTATTGGTTTACGAGCCCGATGCGGTTGCCAGCGCATCGGTCATGGCGCGGCGCGCGGGATCGCAATCCGTGGTCATTAGCTTTGTGGAAAGCGATCCCGAGGCGCGGATTCTGATGTTGACGATCGCGCAGAGCGGCGACGCCAGGGAAGATGCGGCGGCCGAGATTGACCTGGCCTTGAGCTTGCTGGCGTCGAATAAGCCCGCCGACCTGGTCGAGACGAGCGCGCTTGCGCTGCCGAGCGGGGAGTGGACGCGGGCCGGCGGCGCTGGCGCCGTCGGGATGGGCATGGTCTTCGGCAATGATAGCTTTCTGGCCATTGGCGAGGGCGAGACAGGGAACCTGCCGAAGCTTGCCGACGCCTACAACAGGACCGTTTTAGGCTTTTTTATCACGCCGGACAATGCCGGTTATCTAGCCCTGGCGCTGACAGCCAGTTTCGCCATATTGGCTCTGTTAATCCTCAGTTTCTTCTGGCGCTCGCGCAATATCCAAAAGGATTTGGAGTTGATCGAATCCTTGAACCAAGCGGGCGACTGAAGCCAATTCAACTACTAATCGTCATGTCCGTAACTTGATGACGACGGCATGCGCAACTACCGTCGGGGACTTGCGTATTGTATAGTAATGATGAATTCCCTGTTGAGGAGCGACGTGATGAGCGAAGACATGAATCCCATGCCGGAAGACCCGGTAGAAGGCGAGGGCGCCAAGACGCCGCTCGAACAATTCATATTTCATCAACGGCGCGGCCTGGAAGAATTTGGCAAGGCGATGGAATCGTTGTTGCCGCCCGGCTTCCGAGAACACACGCAGGCCGCCGGCAACGAATTCGCCAACGGCTTCCGCGTGCTGATCGACGCAGCCATCGACGAGATCAAGAAAGCCAGCGAAATGGAAGACCCCGAGGGACGTCAGGAGGGAGATCAAGAGCGAGCCGCGGCGGCCAATTTGTCCGCTGACGACGATGACGACGAAGACGACGCCAGCAGCGAAAGCGGCAAGATTAGAGTCGAGTTGGACGACTGACCATCCAGCGCCGGCCTTGGGCGCGCGATTACCTGCGCCGGTTTCAGATTAAGCCATGAGATGCCTTGCTCGTGCGAGCAAGGTATTTTTTGTGCCTGGGGCGACAGCGGAAAGGGGTTGGTTCCCGGATTAATAGCCGTCAGCAGCCGCGAAGCGCGCGCTTCAAGACGCCTGCTCTTCAAAGCGGATATTGAGGGTGCGATCTTCGAACTTGGCGCTGGTGATTTCCAGATCCTGCAATTCATCGGGCAGCACGATATTGCGGCGGTAGGGACCGACGCTCAACGTGAGTTCGTCCCGCGCGCGATAGAGCTCAAGCTGTTCCTTGCTGGCAAAACCCACCGGCACGCGCAGCATCCAGGTGGAGTCGCTGTCGAGTCGTACCAGCTTATGCACGACGCCGTCGAACATGCGCTCGGCCGGATTGCGATCGTCATACAACTCATCGGCCAAGCGCCGCAGCATATCCAAGCCGCCCATCTCTTCGCCAAACAGAGGCGCCTTCAGTATGGGCAGGCTGCCGAAGGCTTCGCGGACGAACTCGATATTCTTGGCTTGTCGCTGCTTCCAGACGTCGAAAAAGGGATCTTTGATCTCGTCCGGGAAAACGCGGTTGACCAAGATAGCGTCAGTCGCGTAGTCGTAGAGATTGAGATAGGTGTAAGTACGCTGCGTCTCTCGGATGACCATGCGTTCCGGGTTGACCACAAGCCGAATACTGGAATGCTCGGGGTCGGTCAGTAATTCGCGCACGCCATCCAGCGTATCAAAGAGCAGTTGGACCTGGTCCCAGGCGTTTTCGGCGATATCGATGCCGGTCTCATTTTTCTTGGCGCGGGTGAGCAGCTTTTGCACCGGGCGAATGACACTGTCGAGCCCGCGGGCGATACGCATCAGCCGCTCGACCCACCAGCGCGTCACATCGGGCAAGCTGAGCAGGCGGATCGTTTCCGCAGTAGGCGCGGCATCGACGATCAAGACATCGTATTCGCCGGCCTGGAAGTATTCGCTGATCCAGAGCAATTGCGCGCCTTCTTCCAAACCGGGGATGATTGTGACCTCGGAGGCGTTGACTTTGGCGATGCCTTCGCGATTGAAAAAGGCGCCCAGGTATTCCTGGATCTTGCCCCAGTACTTCTGCATGGAATAGCGCGTATCAAGCTCCTGCGCCCAGAGATTCGGTGCGATTTCGCTGGGTTCGGGACCGACCTGCCGGTCCAGCGCGTCGCCGAGGCTGTGCGCTGTATCGGTGCTGACTACAATCGTTTTCAAGCCCATTTCCGCGCAGCGCAAGGCAGTCGCCGCCGAGATACTGGTTTTGCCTACCCCGCCCTTGCCGGTATGCACAATCACGCGCATCGATTTCTCCTCGCGTCCTTTGTCGACCGTCGATCATCAGAAGGCGTCTGTCTTGGGACAGCCCATAGTAGTATACGCGGGCAGGCCCAAAATGGTGCGTTGGATTTGCGTAGAAGACAGACGGCGCGCCGAATCCGCCCGCCAGGAATCATAATTTATCGTGGCATGAATATAGGCCTTGACAGAGCAGAACAAACAATCTAAACTATTGGGCAACGAACAAATATTCTGATTTGCAAAGGAGAACAACTCATGCGTCCAGTCGTTCACATCGAGATTCCGTCAAGCGATGACGGCGCCGCCAAGGCATTCTACAGCGCGCTCTGTGGATGGGAGATCCAGGAGGTCCCCATGGGGCCGGATTTCACATATGTCATGTTTAACACGGGCAACGTGACGGTAGCATTAAGCGCCACTAGCGATGACATACAACCGGGGGACGTCATTTTGTACTTCAACAGCGACGATCTGGAGGCTGATATGGCGCGGGCAGCCGAATTGGGCGGCGAGGTGGTTTTGCCGCGGCAGGACATACCGGGCTTCGGCGCCTTGGGCATTTTCAAGGATCCAACTGGCAATCGCGTGGCCTTCTGGCAGAGCGCGAATCCTGGAGAGGGCTAATCCATGATTGTTGCGGGCATTGCGACAATACTCAAAACTGGCGGGCGACTCACAGAGTCGCCCCTACGGTTTTTCGCAATCTGAGGCAATTGATATGTCCGAATTTCCCTTGCTCAAAGAAATGATCGATCTGCCGCTGGCGCGGCAGATTGCCGGGCGCATTCAGGCGGTCTATCCACAATTTGCCCGGGAGGAATTCGTCGCCGCAGTGGATGCGGAATTGCATCGCCTGGAACTCAAGCATCGCTTTGGCTTGATCGCGGACAAGCTGCGCGCGCACTTGCCCCAGGATTATCCGGCGGCGGTCAAGATATTGATCGAGATTCTGGACGAGGACACGCGGGAATTTGAACGAATCGAAGATGCCAGTTTTCGACTCTTGCCGATCCCGACATTCGTCGAGCGCTACGGTTTGGAACATCCGCGGCAGTCGCTGGACGCAATGTACATCATCACCAGATATAGTTCCTGCGAATCGGCCGTTCGACCCTTCATCATGCGCTATCCGCAGCAAACGATGACCAGACTACAGGCCTGGGCGAAGGACAGCAATGAGCACGTACGCCGATTGGTCAGCGAGGGCAGTCGGCCGCGCTTGCCCTGGGCGCCGCAGTTGCGGGAATTCATCGCCGATCCGACGCCGGCCCTGGCGCTGCTGGAAATCCTGAAGGACGATAGCTCGCTCTATGTCAGGCGGTCAGTTGCCAACCATCTTAACGATATCAGCAAAGATCATCCGCAAGTGGTTTTGGATACGCTGAAAACCTGGCGGGTTGGCGCGAGCGAGCAGCGGCTGTGGCTGATCAACCATGCGCTGCGCTCCTTGATAAAAAAGGGAGATCCGGGGGCTCTGGCCATTCTGGGATACGGCGAGCCGCAGGTTGAGCTGCGTGAGCTGAAGCTGTCACCGGAGCGGCTTTTGTTCGGCGATAAGTTGCGCTTTTCATTTCTCCTGCACAATGTTGGCGATAAAGCGCAGCAGTTGATGATCGATTATGTCATGCACTTCGTCAAGGCCAATGGCAAGAGGGCGCCCAAGGTCTTCAAACTCAAGAAAGGGACGCTAAAACCAGGCGATTCGCTGTCCCTCAGCAAGTCGCATGCGATCCGGCCGATATCGACGCGACGCTATTATGCCGGCCTGCAGCGTCTTGAGATTCAGGTCAACGGGCGCATCGTCGGCGGCGCCGACTATGAACTTGTGATGGCTGGGGACTGAGGATACACTCCTGGCAAGCACGCCCGATAGGAGTATATCGCTATGGAAATCCCCGCTTCGGATCAGTTTACGCCCCTTCCCTTGACAGGCAGTTTCAATCAAGATCGGTCGGCGCTGGACAAGTTGCTGCGTCTCCGGCTCCCGGACGGATTCGGTCCTCAGTCTTGTCGCGGCATCCCCTTTGAATTTGGCGCGGCCAGCCAAGCGAATGTCATCCTGCTCGATTCCGATGAAGTGCGCATTCCGGTGGATAATTTGCGGGCGACATATCTCGTCTTCGCCCATATCGTCGAAGACAAGCCGCAGGCGTTGACGCCAGACTTGGCCGATGTTGCGAAAGCGGCGCAGTTCCCCAGCGAACTCACCGGCAACGAATTGGGCGGACTGGTTGCGGCGTATCAACTGGAATATGCCGATGGCAGTATAGAGTCCATCCCGATCCGCAGGCGTTTCGCCATTCAGCAGGCGCGCATCGGCTGGGGCGCAAGTCCCTTTGCCGCGGCGCCGCATCAGAAAGACACCATCATCTCGACAGTCTCGGAGTCGCTATCCCTGGGGCGAATGCCCGATTCCGCCTACGGCAATGGCGAAACACGGCATGGAAGCGGGCGCGATGACAGCGCCGAGCATATCTGGCTCTACGCCCTTCCCAATCCCTTTCCCGAAAGAGCCATCGCCGCAATCCGCTGCGTCCCCAAAGACGAACGCGCTCTGATTTTTGCCATCAGCGCCACGCAAGTCAGCGAGCACCCGCTGCGCGCGCAGGTTCGGCGCAAATTGGCGCTGACCACCCGGCCGGGCGTCGAATTCAATTCTTTAGGCGAGCTGGACAATGTCGATATCGACCTCGGATACGTCATCTCGGCGCGGGCCAAGCTGGACTATGACCGCGAAGCCTGGTTCGGCGAGGCCACCGATGTGCAGCCGACGCGCTCCCAGCGAGTCGCCATCATAGAATACGCCGCGCATCCCCAGGCCAAGCTGTACCTGGGTGACGCGAACGGGAAGACCCGCGCTTATGACCTGAGCCAGTTCCAAGGGGACGCGCTGGTTGAAGTGGCGGAAGCGCGGCGCTTGATCAAGGTCAAGGTTGTGGACCCTGCGGGCAAGCCGGTGGCCGCGCGCGTGCATTTTCATGGGGGCGCCGGAGAGTATCTGCCGCCCCGCGGGAATCATCGCCGCGTCAATCGCTACTGGTTCGAAGACAACTACGGCGAGTTCGCCAATCAACTGAATCAGTACGCCTATATCGGCGGGCACTGCGAGGTCGAGGCGCCCCTGGGCGAAGTCTTCGTCGAGATCAGCCGCGGCTACGAGATCAAGCCTTTCCGCGGCAGCATCGAAGTGCGCGTCGATAGCGACGAATTCGTCTTTGAACTGGAAAGCGCGCTCGATTGGCGCGAACGCGGCTGGGTCACAGCCGATACCCATGTGCATTTCTTGAGTCCGCAGACGGCGCTGCTGGAAGGCGCCGCCGAAGGCGTCAATGTCGTCAATCTGCTGGCCAGCCAGTGGGGCGAGATGTTTAGCAATGTCAGCGATTTTGACGGGCGCAGCACGCTGGGCGCGGTGGACTTCGGCGGCGATGGCGAGTTCCTGGTGCGGGTGGGCACAGAAAATCGCATGCAGGTCATGGGTCATATTTCCTTGCTGGGATACTCGGGCGAGATGATTCATCCGCTCTGCAGCGGCGGCCCATCGGAGTCGGCGATCGGCGATGCCCTGGAAGTGAGCATGGCGGATTGGGCGCGGCGCTGCATCGAGCAGAATGGTTTGGTCGTCCTACCACATGCTCCCAACCCGCAAGCCGAGCGCGCCGCCGATATCGTGCTGGAACTGGTGCATGCCATCGAGATGATGAGCTTCAACCCCTTTGACGCGCAGATCACGCCCTATGGGCTGCTGGATTGGTACCGCTATCTCAATCTCGGCTATCAGGTGCCAATCGTGGGCGGCTCGGACAAGATGGATGCCCGATCATTGCTGGGCGGCATGCGCACCTACGCGCATCTTGGAGATCGCGAGTTCACTTACGATAACTGGATGGAGAGCATCAAGGCCGGCAATACTTTTGTCACGGTCGGTCCCCTGCTTGAATTGCAGGTGGAAGGGCTGTCGCCGGGGTCAAAGCTGGATTTGCCCGCTGGCGGCGGCACCGTTAATGTGAGCTGGCGAGCCGAATCCGCGGCCATGCCGCTGGAGCGGGTCGAAGTCGTAGGTGGGGGATTCGCTGTAGAAGAGCAGACCGTGGACGGGGCTTTGCAGGCGGAGGGCAGTTGCGAAATTCACATCAGCGAGTCGACCTGGATCGCGTTGAGAGCCCGGGGTAGTCACAGCGGCAGAAAGTCAGACATCGCAGCGCATAGCAGCTGCGTTCAGATTCGCGTTGGCGGGGCGCGGCCCTTTCAGCAAGGCGACGACATCGCCGTCCTGGAACAGATTGAAGGGGCGATGGCCTTTGTGGACACGCTGGCGCCCCGGCCGGAAGCGCAGCAATACAAGCGGATCCGCGCGGCGCTGGAATCCGCGCATAACAAGCTGCACCAACTCATGCATCGCCAAGGCGTTTACCACCAACATAGTCCCTTGCACGCGCACGACGCGCATCACGAGCACTGATTTGGCAGTGACTCTGAGTTCCAGTAATGCCAAGAGAACAATACGAGGCGATTTTAGGCGACCCCCAGGGTCGGCCCTGTTTACGTAAATCGCGTCGCTCGTTCGACGAGAACGCTTACCTTTTTGCGTGAGCGGGACATTCCTGTGACCTTTTCGCTGCCGCCGAGCGGCTACAAGGATTGTTCGACAATTGCGGCTTGGCGAATTTACAGGTTTGTATCGCTAGCTGTTATTGGCGGGGGTCGGCTCGACAATGATATTGACGAATTCGAAGCGTTGCTTGTTGCGCGGCTGGTCATTCTTGGCGTGGTTGACTTCCACCAGCGTCACTATCGTTCCCAAGCCATCCAGAACGAAGCGGGTATGCCACTCGCCGGATTGCTGCGCATTGCGATAATAAGCGAGGCGCCCGTCAGGATCCATGCGCGAGAGTTTGGATTTGGCGCGCCCGAATTTCATGCCGCTAAGTTCGTCCAGCAATTGCCCGCGTTCACTGGCGTTGAGATAGGCCATTGTTTATCCTCAATAGTATTAGTGCGCGAAATCTGACATAATTGTATATTCCAAAAGGACAGTAAACAACGGGTTTTGTTCGAATTGAGCATGCAAAGTTTTTCGGTTCAAGAGATCACGCGCTACATCCACGAGCTGTTTGACGCTGACGACATCCTGGCTGACGTACGCGTGCGGGGCGAAGTCTCCAATTTGACCAAGGCTGCCTCCGGGCATTGGTATTTCACACTCAAAGACGCCAAGTCGCAGTTGCGCTGTGTCATGTTCCGCAGCGCGGCGCGCTTTGTCCGGCTCGATGTGAAAGTCGGCGATGAAATCGTCGTTCTGGGACGGGTCAGCGTTTATGAAGCCCGGGGCGAGTATCAGCTCTATGCCAATGCGATCGAAGCCCTGGGCGGAGTCGGCGATTTGCACCAACAGTTTGAAGCGCTGAAAACCAAGCTGGATGCCGAAGGATTGTTTGATCAAGAGAAAAAACACCTGCCCCCGCCCTTCCCGGGCCGAATCGGCATCGTGACCTCGCCTGACGCCGCCGCCTATCAGGATATTCTGAATGTGCTGAGCCGGCGCTTTCCCTTGGCGGAAGTCATCCTCAGCCCGACCATCGTACAAGGCGCGGATGCCCCTGCGGCAATCGTCGCGGCGCTGGCGCGGCTCTACGCGCGGGACGACATCGACGTGATCATCGTCGCGCGCGGCGGCGGCTCGATCGAAGATCTTTGGTGCTTCAACGATGAAACCGTTGCGCGGACGATAGCCGCGAGCCGCGTGCCCGTCATCAGCGGCATCGGGCACGAAATCGACTTCACGATCGCCGATTTCGTCGCCGACTTGCGGGCGCCGACGCCCTCGGCCGCGGCGGAGTTAGCGACGCCGAATCAAGAGGAACTGCTTTTGGACCTGGATCGGGCGCGCGCAACGCTGAACGCGAGATTGAGCGCAGCAACCCTGGAAGCGCAGCGCGCTTTGCAAGGCATGACGCGCGCCCTAGGGTTCAATACGCCCTTGCGATTCGTTCATTCGGCTGTGGGGAGGCTCGACGGCCTCGGCGAACGGATTGAACGCGTCGCCTCGTCAAGCCTCGAGCGGCTGCAAGAGCGCCTTGCCGCCCAAGTGAATGCGCTTGAAGCGGCCAATCCGGAGCAGATTCTGGCGCGGGGCTATGCGCTGGTCAGTGACGAGTCGGGCGAGATTGTGCGCTCGGCGGCGCAAGTGCGGGACGATCAGCGCTTACAGGTGCGCTTTCACCGGGATCAAATCAACGTCAGGGTAGAGCAATAATGGACGAAATCGAAGAACTGAGCTACGAAGAGGCCTACGGGCAACTCGAAGGCGTGGTGGCGCAACTGGAAAGTGGCAAGTTGTCGCTGGAACAATCGGTCGCTTTGTACGAGTTGGGCCAGCGATTGTCGGCGCATTGTCAAGACTTGTTGGAGAAGGCGGAGCTCAAGATCCGACAGGTCGAGGCAGATGATGCTTAAACGCGCCGAAAGGACCGGATATGATTGACCTCAGCAAATTGCCGGAGCCATCGGACAAGAACATCGCCGTCCGCGTCAAACCGGCCGCTGAGCGAGCCATCCGGCAAGGTCACCCCTGGGTTTTTGAAGAGTCTATCGTCAAGCAGAGCCACCTGGGGAACGCGGGCGATCTGGCTGTGATTTATGACCGAGGCAAGAATCGCTTCCTGGGGGTAGGCCTCTACGATCCCTTCTCGCCGATTCGCATCAAGATTTTGCAGAGAGAGACCCCGCAACGAATCAATTATGCCTGGTTCGTCAAGACGCTGGAAGCGGCGCAGGCGCGGCGCCAACCCCTGATCGACATGGGAACCACGGGCTATCGGCTGGTCTATGGCGAGAGCGACGGATTGCCGGCGCTGGTCATCGACCGCTATGGCGACACTCTGGTGATTAAGCTGTACACGGTTGCCTGGTTGCCACAGATGAAGACCCTGATTGCCGCAATGAGAAAGGCGCTCAAATTCGAGAACCTAGTCTTGCGGCTCAGTCGCGCCTTGCAATCGCAGCGCCACGATGTCATTCGGCTGCATGGACTGGCGGATGGCCAGACCTTGCTAGGCACGGGAGACGCGACCCGAGCGTCATTCCTGGAGAACGGTTTGCGCTTCGAGGCGGACGTGCGCAAGGGCCACAAGACCGGATTCTTTTTCGACCAGCGCGACAACCGACAAAAGGTGCGAGAACTGGCAAATGGACGGCGGATTCTGGACGTCTTCGCTTATAGCGGCGGTTTCAGCGTTTATGGGCTGGCGGGCGGCGCCAAATCGATCCTGGCGCTGGATAGCAGCGAACCGGCGTTGGAAGCCCTGAAAGCCAATGTCGCGCTCAACGGGCTGGATGAAAAACGGGTTGGGGTCATCGTGGCAGACGCTTTCGCCGGCTTGCGTGAACTGGTCGATACGCGGCGTAGGTTTAACCTGGTGATCATCGATCCGCCGGCGCTGGCCAACAGCCGCGCCAATGTCCAGAAAGCAGTGTTCGCCTATCGCCGGCTGGCAGAAATGGGAATGGCGCTGCTGGCGGAAGACGGCGCCCTGCTGATGTCCTCTTGCTCTAGTCGCATCACGATGGAGATGTTCTATAACCTGGTGACGCGCAGCGCCGAGGTGGCAGGTTATGAGCTGGAGATCACCGAGACGACCTCACATGCGCTGGACCACCCGATTGGCTTCCCGGAAGCGGAGTATCTGAAGGCGGTCTTTGCCGTTCTGAAGTCCTAGAATTACTGCGAATCGCGACGCATCAGGCTGAAGCTCTGCCCGGTGGGACCGGTTAGCGGACCCGAGGCGATGAAGAGCGCCAAGGGCAGGACATCTTCCGGCGACTTGATCCACTCGGCCTGGAGCGGCGAATCGGCAGGACGCGGCGCGCTTGAGAAAAGCTCGGTCTGCACTGCGCCCGGAATCAGTTCGTTGACGCAGATTCGGTAGGGGCTCAGTTCTTTGGCCATGGCGCGCACCAGCATCCAGGCGCCGGCTTTGGACGCGCTGTAGGCGGAGTGCGTGTTGTCTCCGGCGCGATGGCCCAGCCCGGAACCGACCACGATAATGTGGCCCCCGCGCGCCTTGAGATCCGGAATCGCGAATCTGGCTGTGTAATAGACACCGAGCAAGTTGACACGAACGGTTTGCTCCCAAGCCGCGATGTCGCTGTCTTCGAGCGTCTGCCGCGCGAAGTTGCCGCCGGCATTGGCGATGACAACATCCAGGCGGCCATAGGTCTCGCGGGTGACGTCATAGAGCCGCTGGAGATCAGCGGGGGACGCGACATCGCAGCGCTGCGACGAAGCGGTAGCGCCAGCTGCCCGAATCGCAGCAGCAGTAGCGTCGATTTCCGACTGGGTGCGCGCCGCGCAGACTACGCTTGCGCCGCCCTCGGCGAAGCCAAGCGCAAGCGCGCGTCCGATTCCGCGACCGGCGCCCGTGATCACGACCACCTTGTCTTTGAATTTTTCCGCCATGCTGATTTGTCCCTACCCGTTTATACCTTCTCAGGTCACTCGTCGGAGGATGGGCGCCGCCAGCGCCCGCGTTTCGCTCAAGTTGAAAAGGTAGCTGACGCCAAAAAATACGATCGCCCCGATCAAGCCGCCGCCGATCGCCAGTGTCCAGCCGGGAGCGGAAATGGCGCCGCTCAATAGCCAGAGGCAAAGCCCCATGATCAGCGCAGCCAAGAGACTGCCGCCGGCGCTGCGCAGAATAGCGCCGTCGTGGATGCCGCCAGCGGCGCCCTGCGCCCTGAGGCGACGTCGCATCAGCCACCAGAGCAGGGCCGACTCGACCAGTGTCGTCAGCGCATTCGCCAATGCCAAGCCGGCAAAAGCGCCGCGCGCAAGGCTGGTCGGGTCGCCGATGAACTGAATGAATAAGAGGTTAAGCACGATGTTCGTCACCATTGCGCCAGCGCCGATCACAACGGGTGTCAGCGTGTCTTCAAGCGCGTAAAAGGCGCGCGACAGCACCTCCAGCAGTGTGAATCCGGCGATGCCCAAGGCATAGAAACCCAGGGCCCAGGCCGCGGCTTGGGTACTTTCCGAAGTCCATTCGCCGCGTTCCAATATGCTGAAGATGGGTTCCCCCAGCATGATAAAGAGCACGGTCGCAGGAAAGGACAGGTACAGCACATTGCGCATAGCCCGCGACAGGCGATCCTTGAAGTCCTCGAGATTCCCCTCCGCCCATAATGCTGCGAGACTGGGAAAGACTGCCGTGCCAACGCTCTGGCCGATCACGCCCAGGGCAAAGAACATCATCATGAAGGCGAAGCGCAGCGCCGTCACACTGCCGTGGACCATGTGATTCGCCAGGTAAATGTTGACGACGAAATTGACCTGCACCACCGCCAGGCCGATCACGCGGGGACCCATCAGACGCAGCACGTCGATGACGCCGGGGACAGCCCAGGAAAAAAGCGGATGCAGGGGCGCTCGCAGTTTGAAGAGCCCAGGCAATTGAACCAACAGGTGCAAGGCGGCGCTCAATACTGCGCCGTAAGCCAGTCCCATCACGTTGAGATCCCCAACTTGACCCACATCGGCGTGGGCGGGCAAATGCGGCGCGATGAAAAGCGCGCCGATGATGATCCCGATATTGTTCATGCTGATGGCGATCGCCGGCAACCAGAAGACAGCGTGTGACTGCAAAATGCCCATCACCAAGCCGCTGATGCTGAAGATGAAGGGGGTCAGCATCATCAGACGGATCATTTCGACCGTCAGTTGCTGTTCCTCGGGCGGGCGTCCCGCTGACAAAACGCCACTGACAATTTGCGGCGCGAAAACGGTCACGATCAGTCCGAGCAGCGCCGCCGCCAATGCGGCCAGGGTCATGACGGCGCTGGCCAGACGCCAGGCCTGCTGTGGATCGCCTTCCCGGATTCTGGCGTAGACGGGAATGAACGAAGAACCCAGGGCGCCGCCCGCTACCAGAACAAAGACCAGTTCGGGAATCTGTTGGGCCGAGTTAAAGCTGTCGTGCGCGGCGCCCGTGCCAAATTGTGAAGCCAGCACCGCTATGCGCAGCAAACCCAATACGCCACTCGCCAGAAAGCCGACAAGCATAATCAGCGCTTTTTCCACAAGTTGGCGATTGCTCAGGGCATTGCTCGCTTTCATGCTCCGTCCGGCGCCTGTCCAGTCAAGGGATGCCTGGCGGATTGCCACTTGGCATCGCGGTCGACCTTGCTATAATATCTGCCTTTAGTCAATGGAAAGTCTCCTGGCGCATCAGAGCGAAGGACAGGGTCGTTGAAAGGCCCGCGATGGGGAAAAGCAATATGAGGAAGCAACGATGAAAGTCATTCTGCTGCAGGACTTGTACAAACACGGGGTGGCGGGCGAAGTGGTCAAAGTTGCGGACGGTTTCGCGCGCAACTATTTGATTCCCCGCAAGATGGCCATCCAGGCCAGCGAATCCGCTTTGCGCCGAACGGAAAATGTTCGTAAGAATGTCGAAGCGCGCAAAGCGCAATACAACAATATGCTCAATGATTTGGGGCGGCAGATCGACGGCGTGGAGTTGATCTTCGGCCGCCGCGCCGCGTCAACGGGCAAGCTATTTGGCTCGGTGACGACACAGGAAATCGCCGACGAACTTGATCGCGTGACCAGCGTTGACATCAACAGGCGACGTATTAGCCAGCAATCGTTGCGAGAGATCGGTACGCATCAGGTGCCGGTACGCCTCGGCACTGAAGTTTCCCCAATGCTGACGATCACCATCGTACCCGAGGACGAATTGAGCGAATTCCTGGCCGCGCGCGAAAGGGGCGAGAAAGTCACAGCCGAAGATATCATGATGGACGGGTTCAGCTATGCCACATCGGCATCGGACGAAGAAGCTGAGGCCGCTGAAGCGTCCGATGAGACAGAAGCTGGCGATCCACAAGCCGAGGGCGAGCTGGCAATAGAAGGTGTCGAAGCCGAAACGTGATCAAGAAGACCGCCGCGCCATACAGCCAAATAATGCATCCTTAGCCCCGTTGGTTCCAGCGAGTAGAGAACGAGCGGGGCTATTTGATTGAGGGCCACCAGATCGCATGGATGCCTACTCTCTGGGACAATTCCTGCGCAGTTCACGCGAAGCGAAAGAGATCGAGCTAGCAGAGGTTGTCGCCAAGCTGCGGATACGGCAGCCGATTCTGGAAGCATTTGAAGCGGGCGACTTTGCCGCCACCGAAATGTCCGAAATCCAGGTGCGCGGCATGCTGCGCAACTACGCGCGCTTCCTGGGGTTGGATGAAGACGATGTCTTGCGGCTTTACGACGACGCGCGCTTCGGCAAGAGCAGGCGCCGTCGTTGGCCTTGGCGCAGCGATAGAAAACCCGACCGGGGCCGCCGCCGCGGCGATCCGCCGCTGCCCATGCAGGAAATCGACATTGAACAGAGCCGCAGCTTTCACCGCCGACGACTGTGGAGTATATTTGCGCTGTTCGTGTTCTCCAGCGCCGCCATTGGGACGATCGCATTTGTCACGATGGAGCTGATCGGGCCGCAAGGCGCGGCGGAAGTCGCGGACAGCACAGCAGCAGCCGACGCGCAGAGCACCGCTCTACCTATCCAAACCCTTGAACCGGTACCCACGACTGTGCCGACGGTCGCGACGGGGACGCCCTCGCTCCGGTCCCGGTACAGCGGCAACGGCGTCCTCGTCAACATTCTGGTAACGCAGCGCAATTGGATGCGTATCATCGGCGATGGCGTTGAGCGATTTGCCGGCATCGCCGCGCCGGATACCGTAGTTGAGTATAGCGCCTTGACGGAGATTGTCCTGAGCGCCAGCAACGCGAAGGGGCTCGATATTGAGTGGAACGGCCAAAAGCAGCCGCGGGCCGGCGGACGCGGGCAGCGCGTGGATTTTCGCTTCTCGGCGACGGATATCGCGTTGAGCTTGGGCCCTGGCGGGGCGCCCACACTCGTTAGCCCGACGACGCGGGCCACAGCTTTCGCCGCTATGACCATCGCCGCGCTAACGCCGAGCGACACGCCGGGTCCCAGCCCAACGCCGACCTTAACTCCTGTGCCGACCGATACCTTGACCTTGACGCCTGTGCCGACTTTTACGCCCAGCATCACGCCGACAGCGAGCGAAACGCCAACCGTAACAGAAACCCCGACGATCACATTGACGCCGACGGAGACAGCGATCCTGCCGCCGCGGGTGACCCAGGCCGGGTTGATAACGAAGAAAGAAAGCGCCTGATGTCCGTTCCGTTTCTCACATACCTGGGCTACCATGACGGCTTGCGAATGACGGGATAAAATCGTGCAGATTCCATTTAGTCAGCTACAACCCAACAAGTACTTCTTGCTCAGCCTGGGCTGTTCCAAGAATTCGGTGGACAGCGAGAGCATCGCGCAAATATTGCAGCAGCGCGGCATGTCCGGCACGGGCGATCCGGAAACAGCCGAGGTGATGATCGTCAATACCTGCGGCTTTATCAACTCGGCCAAAGAGGAATCGATCGCGGCTTTGCGCGAGCTGGTGGAAATCAAGCGCGCGGACCAGATGGTGATCGCTGCGGGTTGCTTGTCGCAACGCTACGGTGAGACCTTGGTGCAAGAGCTGCCCGGTTTGGACGGGGTGATCGGCACGCGGCGCTGGATGGATATTTTCGATCTCATCACCCGGCTGCGCGAACGAAAGCACCCGGAACCGCTTTATCACTTGCCCACTGATGCCAAGGTGGTCGGTCTGGACGAAAAAGGCGTACTGCGGGCCAGCGTTCAAGGCGCCTATGCCTACTTGAAGATCGCCGATGGCTGCCGCCGGCCCTGCGCTTTCTGCGCCATTCCAGCGATCAAAGGCACCGCGGTCAGCCGGCCTCTGGAATCAATTGTCGCCGAGGCTATGAGATTGCAGGACGCAGGTGTGAAAGAGGTGATGCTGATCGCGCAAGACAGCACCGACTATGGCTATGATCTGGGCATGAAAGACGGATTGGCGCAGCTCTTGGACGCGATTGCCCAGGCCGCGCCCGAGATTCCCTGGCTGCGAATCATGTATGCATATCCCGGTTATGTCACGCCAGGCCTGATGGAGACAATGGCAAAACAGGGACAGGTCTTGCCGTACCTTGATATGCCATTGCAGCACGGCCATCGGGAAACGCTGAAGCACATGAGACGTCCGGCCAAGGTCGAATGGGTCTACGAGACAATTGGCAAGTTGAGAGACCTGATGCCGGACCTGGCAGTGCGCACGACCTTCATCGTGGGCTATCCCGGCGAAACGGAAGAAGAGTTCGAAGCCCTATTGACGATGCTGCGCGATCTGGAGTTTGACCGCGTCGGCGCTTTTCAATACAGCTTCGAGTTGGGCACGCCGAGCGCAGCTTTGCCCAATCATGTTGACGACGCAATTAAGCTGGACCGCTACGAGCGGCTGATGGCACTGCAGCAGCGCATCAGTTTGAAGAAAAACCAGGCGCTGGTCGGCAAAACACTGGATATCTTGGTGGAAGGCCATGGCGTCGGCGAAGACGAAGACGGCGCCAATACGGGCGCCGCCATAAGCTTGGGGCGCAGCTACCGCGACGCGCCGGAGATCGACGGATACGTGCTGGTTGAAGGAGAATTACCGGTCGGGGAAATCGTGCCGGTGCGCATAACCGGCGCGACGACTTACGATCTGATGGCGACGGTAGACTTGATGTCGCCCTCGATCATTGAGGCAGGCAGAACTTACGGCGAAGGGATGATAAACCTCGATTCCCTTTAGCGCTGCCCGGAATCAACTAATCTTGACGCCCAAGGCCAGACCGTCCCCGACCGCGACGATTGTGCTAGCAAATGCCGGATGCTCGGCCAGCATCTGGTTGAAGCGCAGCAGACCGAAGTCGTCCTCGCTTTCCGGGCTCAGGATTTGACCGCTCCAGAAGGCATTGTGCGCCATGATAATGCCGCCGCAGCGCAGGTGGTCGGCGGCCCAACTAAAGTAATGCGGGTAGCTGACTTTGTCGGCATCGACGAAAAGCGCGTCAAAGGGCGCGTCGACTGCCAGCTTGTCCAGGATCTGCCGGCCATCTCCCTGCAGCACCGATACTTTGTCTGCCAGACCCGCCCTTTCGATATGAGCGCGCGCCAAACGGCAATGCTCGCTGCTCTTGTCAATTGTTATCAGTCGGCCGTCTCCGGGCAAGGCCCGCGCGATCCAAATGGCGCTGTATCCGGCCAGGGCGCCAACTTCTACAACTTTCCGCGCGGCGCACATTCGCACAAAGAGCTGGACCATCAAGCCTTCATGCGGCTGCAGATTGATTTGCGGCAGACCGTGTTCGGCGGTCTGTCGCCGGACAAAGGCCAGCACGTCGTCTTCACGAACAAATGTCTTGTTCACATATTCGCGCAGTCTCTGCGTTATGGTTTCGTTCATGGCTATTCTCCAGTCTCGACAAGGTCGTCGTTGGCGCCTTCAGTTGCGCGCCGCTTTATCTTCTGCGGCAGACGGTCGCGAAAAACAGCAAAGTGATCCAGATCGCGCACCACATAGGTGTTTGAGAAATGGCGGCGCGCTTCGCGAATAACCTGGAACTCTCGGTAGCGCCGGGAAATATGTGTCAGGAACAGGTACTTGACGTTAGAGTCGCGCGCAAGTTCCGCTGCTTGCCGGGCGGTGATATGGCCAACCTGTTCGGCGATATCGGCATGCTCGTCGAGATAAGTCGACTCAATCACCAAGGCGTCGGCATCTTGCGCAGCCGCGTGCAAGTTATTCGTTTGAGCGACGTCGCCGGTCACCACGACTTTGGCGCCTTTAATCAGGTCTCCCAACACCTGATCCGGATTGATCATCCGACCATCAGCGAGCGTCACCGCCTGCCCCGCCACCAGCCGGCTTCTTTCGGGTCCCATCGGTACGCCAAGCGCCTCGGCCTGGTCGGCCAAAAACGGGCGGCGGGAATCTTCTTCAAAGATATAGCCGTAACACTCGCGGCCGCGGTGATGAACCGGAAAGGCGCGCACGGAAAACTTGCGTCCTTTGAAGAGCAGCTTGTCCGGCATGGTGCGGTAGAAATAGATCGGCAGCGGTGGCGTCTCCTTGCGGAATACCACCTCGTAGACCAGGGACTGAACGCGCTCTATGGCCGGCAGGCCTCCCCAGATATGGATCTCTTCCATCGCTTCCCAACGCCCGAAGGTAGAAAGCAAGCCGCCCAAACCCAGCAAATGGTCCAGGTGGGCATGGGTCAAGAAGATATGATTTAGACGCTTAAAACCGATGCCGCTACGCAGAATCTGCCGCTGCGTGCCTTCTCCACAATCGACCAGAAAGCGCTGTTCTTCAGCAAGAATCGCCAGCGCCGGCAAGCCGCGATGAATTGAAGGCGCGGATGCCGATGTGCCCAAGAATACAAGTTCGAACATTCAATTGCTGCTTTCTTCGGTGTTGGGGTTTTCTTGCACTTCGATAGCATACAGGAAGATGCGATCGCCGTAGGGACGATCATCCTTAAAAGCCACAAGGCGTTCTGTTGCCGACTGACGATATGCGCCGACGGAAAGGAAATATTCGCCGGCCAAGACAGTCGCTGGCAAGGGCACAGAAGTCACCTGAATGAAGACATCTCGATCGTGCAGGCGCGCTGGATTTACGCTGATCACATCGCGTCCATTGATCCAGGTGACCGGATCGGAAAGAATGTGCGTGAAGAGAGTCAGATCCGCCGGGACCGTGCCTTCCGCCCGCCAATAAGTGATTACATCCACCGTCTCGCCTGGAAAATACTGGCGTTCCACATTGGGTTGATAGCCAAGAAAGGTCAGGTTTTCGCCGAAGCGGATGGGCGCCGGTACAGGCACGGCCTCCCCCGCAAAATCGGGGTCGTACCAGACTGGCGCCATAGTCGTGAATTCGCCGGCGCGGTCCGCCAGCAAGTCCGCTAGCTCAAGTTCAAAGACTGTATTACGAGGGAGCTTGCCGACAGCCGGCTCTCCGTAGGACAGCCACTCCCACAAGTAAGGGTGTATGTTGTTACGGTTTTCCTCCCTGAAGAACACCACGCGTTGGCGAGCGCCGCCATCTGTCAGTATCAGACTTCTTGTACAATCCGCTTCATCGTAGACGAGATCGCTGCGGTTCATCATCAACAGGGTTTTTTCACTGTCGTTCAAAAACTCCTTGGGCTCGGTATTTTCCCAATTGGAATTGCAGAGGACGGTCGGTATGTCGTTGCCCCTGGCGTCGAGATAGTGGGCGATTTGTCCCAGCTCGCCGTTGACCAAGGGCATAACTCGTTCGTCGTTGCGCCAGGCGACGAAGAGATCTTGCCAGGTCCAAAGCATATTGACCCCCAGCAGGGCCAAGACCCCGGCAACTGCCATTCGGCGGAAGACCACGTCAGCGAAAACAGGCGCCCGGATCAAAGAGTAGAATCCGATGCCAAAAAAGAGAGCGAGCTGCGGCAAGATGACCGCCATGCGCGCGAAATTGGGACTCTGCTTGACGATCAGCGCAGCCGGCAATGCTACAAAACCCATTATCAGCAGCAGCATGAAGCGCGGTCTGTGCCGGCGAACAATGCAAATGACGATTCCCACAAGCGCGAACAAGCCGCTAAAGGCATCGACAAGAGGGCGACCGGGCAGATTATTCAGAGGGTTGGTATCGCCCATTCGCACGACCGCGAGCAAACCGTCAACAATGGAGCGCAGCAAGCCGTCGGTGTATTGCGACAAGATCCGTTGCCCAGCGGCATATTGGGGCACATTGATCGACGAAATCAGATATGGCATGGCGATAATGATCATGACAAGAATCGCGAAGCCAGTGTAACTGCGGCGCTGCCGAAACATGGCATTGCGGATATACAAGAGATGTCCTATGTACAACATGCAACCCAAGACAATGAACAGACTTGAAGGATGTAAATAAAAGCCCATGCCGAGCAGGGCGCCCAGCGCCGCGAAGGAAATGATATTGGAGGTTACAACGCGCGTGCGCCGGTACACTGGCAGTGACCGGGCAAGCGCCAACATGGTGGCCGAGACCAGAAACACGACCACGGCATCGCTGCTGACGCTGCGCGCAAGAATGATGTTGCTCATGTTAACAGCTACCAGACCTGATGACATGACACCGACAATTGGATTGAAAAGGTGCCTGCCGAGGGTGTAGATGATTGCGATCGAGACCAGGCTTAACCAGAAGGAGAGAATCCGGAATCCGATAGTGCCTTCGCCCACAAAGAGCGTCACAACGGCGACAAAGACATGATACATGCCTTCGCGACCGCCGGCCTCGCCAGGGAAAAAGACGAAGATATCGCCTTGCCGAACGTTGTCGACCAGGCGAATGTTGATGATCTCGTCTTCGCTGAAGCCGCCGGGAACATTTGCTAGGTCCGCGACGCGAAGGAGGGCGGCGATAAGCAACAACAGAATGGCAAAAAAGTAGCTCATCCGGCTGGTCATCACCGCGTGGCCTTTTACCATGTTGATCAGCGTAGAGTCCGTTGTCATGAGACTTCCCTAGCGACGTAGCTTTCCGCGTTATCTGGATTAGGACAAAAGCGGTAGGTCACGGACAGACTGGAGCGATTTTTTCGCCAAGAGCCACTGGTCCATCGGCTGGGCGTTGCGCAATAATGTGTTCTCCACAGACTTTGCGCATGTTTGCCAGTTTGATATAGGCCGCGCGCGGCGCGCCACTTGCGGGATCCAGGATAGACCACCAGTATTCTTCGTCCCCCGGCAGCCAAGTCAGATCCGGCATGTAAATCAGCGTCATCAAGCCGACCCACGGGCGCCAGTTGGCAATGGCGTACTCATAGGCCCGCTCCAAATAGTCCGCCTGCTGCTGTTCGGTAACACCAAACCAAGCGTAGTCCGGGTTATGCGTATCGGTAGTATATCCGAATTCCATGATTGCCATTTGACGCGCACCATCATTGTACCGCAACATGATCTTTCGTAAATCTTCTACGCGCCGAAAGGTAAACCAGCGGGCTTTAGCCTCTTGGTCATCGGGACCGATCTCGGGCGGGGCGTAACCCGGGGCATGCGCGCCGACGACATCAATGAATTGCTGGAAATCGTTACGGTACATATGATCGAGAAACACATCGTCGGGCGTGGCTCGCTCGTCGTTGGTGCCAGTCGGCGACAAACCTGCCGAGATTAATATGGCATGTGAGTCCGCTTGCCGGATCGCGCGGCTGCAAGCCCCAAGCAACTCGACGTAGGCCGCCGCATCGGGTCGCGTATTGCCCCATTCGCGGCCGAGGTTCGGTTCATTCCAGATCTGGTAGGCCGAGATCCGGCCGCGATAGCGTTGGGCAACGGCGGAACAGAAGTTGGCCCAGTTGGCAAGCTCTGCCGGCGGCGAGTCGTGCGCATCGGGATCGGCTGATTCTGGGCGAGCCCAGGCGGGGACTTTTCCCAGGCGCGCGACCAATTGCAATCCGCGCTCTTCAATCGACTCCACGATTCGATCAGATTGTACCCAAATCCACTGACCCTTGCGCGGTTCCAGGTCGCTCCAGGCGAAAGTTTGTTTGGCATGGCTGAAGGACATCAATCGGACTAAATGAAGGTGCAAGCCACGTTGTGGCTCGTTCCACCAGAGGAAGGTCTGTATGCCGTAGGTCAGTGACGGAAACGGCGGATCCACTATCGCGCTTGCCTGGAAAGGGTCTTGTTCTGGACGGGTCCCTATCCAGACACCGGCGCCAGCAACGACAACAGCCGCCAGCGCTAGCAGATAGGCACGAACCCCCCGCTTAAGGACGTTGGGCATCTTATGATCTCGTTCGCGCCTGATAATCCCTTTGCCAGGCGCGGATGGCATCGTAGGCCGGTCGGAAGTTGAATCCTGGTCCAATCAGCGAATAGGGAACGTTGTCGTTGTCGACTGCCCAACCCGCTTGCGGACCATAGTTAAAGTTCCAAATGAAAGCCAGCCAGACGAAGTCCCAGTCCGCCATATTGGACATGGCCTGCGGGATCCATTGCGCCTGCTCCGCCAAGGTATTGTCGTACGCGAAGTCAAAGCCTTCGCGTACGCCTTCCAGATCTTCGGCAGAGGGCCAGCCGAACTCGGTCACGCAAAGTTTGGTATCTTTGCCGGCTGCCCGGATGCGATTGGCATAACCTTCCAAGGTGCTACGGAAGCTCCAGCTATGATGCGGGTTGTCGAATGGACCGCGGAAGGACGCGTTCGGATCGTCCGGTATCTCGTTATAGCGATAATCGGGACCGATGTTGTAACCATTGTGATGGGCGCCGACGCAATCGGCCCAATCCAGCATACCCGCGTCGATTAGCTGATCCATATAGTTGAAATCGTCATAAGCCCCGACTCCGTCATTGATGCCCGTTGGGGACAGCGCGCCGCTGATAACGATGGTACCGGGTTCGATGGTCTTGATTGTCTCATAGGAGGTTTGCAAAAGCCTGACATAATCTGCTGCGTTCAAACCGTTGACCGATGTCCATTCCCGGTCGATGTTTTGTTCGTTCCAGATTTCAATGGCATGTATTCTGCCCGGATAGCGCTCGAGGATCGCAGCGACAAAATCGGCATAAATTTGTGGATCGGCCGCTGGACCGTGTCGCTCCAGAACAACCCCGGGCTCGCGCGCCCAATCGGGAGCGGTCACAACGGAAAGCAGCAGCTTGATAGCAAATTTTTCTGCGCTGGGCATAACCAAATCAAGCGCGCTCCAGTCGATATTCCCTTGCTCGGGTTCCATAAGTTCCCAGCGGACTTGCTGCTTAACCCAGGTTATTCCCAGATCGCTGGCCACCGAACGGTACCAGGCGTCCTGATTGTCGGGATTTAAGTCGGGCGCATGCTCGACCTGAATGCCGATCTGATAGCGCGTATCGGCTACCGGCAGCAGCGTCGGCGTCGGGCTCGGTTCCGGTGTGCGGGTGAGCGTCGGAATGTCAGTCGCTTCATAGGCCATGACGGGTACGGTTGGTTCCTGCGTGACGGATGTAGGCGTTGATGTTGGTTCTGGCGTCACGCTTGGCAGTATAATGACCGGCGCCGGCGCTTCTTCCGGAGTCTCTTGCCCCAGTGTCCCAAGGGGCAAAGGGTTGCTTGAACCGGGATCCACAGCCGAGGGATTGTATGTGAAATAGATTGCGAGGAAGGTGGACAAGCCCATGACAAAGGTAATTGAGAGCCATATGGCGACAAAGCCGCGAATCTGCTTGTATACGGTTTTAGTTACCACATCAGGCTCCTTGTCGTATGTATCCAAGGCTGCCGATGGTCAACCGATCGCTCGTTCACGAACGGCAAAGGGTACAGCGCCGCACTTGTTAGGCGTCAAACGATCAGCGCGCCCTGGCCAAGGCTTCGCAGGCCGGGCAGGAGCCGTTTGGTCTGACGATCGCGTAGCCCGCTTGCGGATCCGATCCATAATGGGTGAAATCCACATTCCAGACGATGAACAGGCGCACCTGTCCGCTTCGCGATGCGAGCGCCGCGGCTTCTGCCAACCAAGCTGCCTGCTGTTGCACAGTTACATTATCCGCCCAACCAAAATAATCCGAAAGTGCGGGATAGCCGTCGGCTGTCAAATAACCGAGCTCGGTAAAGCAAATGGGACGCCGGGTGATACTGATATAGCCGTTCAACATGCCGTAGAAATAACGCGTGTAGTAATTGTCGCCACGCGGATCGCCGCTGGTCTGGCTCGGCGGGACGATGCCTTCGTTGTAGTGAGCGCCGACGCAATCGAGAAAATCCAAGCCGCCGCCATCAACCATTTCGCGCAGCCAGCGATTGTCCGGCATCACTTGGTCCGGACGGTCGGAAACGCCGGTCGGCGCGGGAGCAGCGCTTATCACCAGGGTGCCGGCGTTCGCGGCCTTGATCTTCTGCCAAGCCCCCGCCAGCATACGGGCATAAGCCGCTCCGCTGATCTGGCCACGTGGCCATTCGCGGTCAAGGTTGGGCTCGTTCCACACTTCAATGGCGTCGGCGCCTTGCCCGGCGATGCGCGCCAACCAGTCCGTGTAGGAATCGACGTAGCTTTGTCCGCCCTGGGCCAGTTCATTCGGTCTACCCACGGTGCCGACCAGGATCTTGAAGCCGTTGTCATGCGCGCTACGTATTTCGTGTCCCATATCCGGCGGACTGCGCCAGTCGAAACGCGCTTGAATCTTCATCCAGGTCATGCCAGCGGCTCGCATCGCCCCAATCGCGCGCTGACTGCCCGCGCTCGTGACATGTCCGCCGATCTCGATGTTGATGCTGCCGGCCGGCGGCACGACCGCAGCGAAGTTGTCAGGTGGCGCGCTGACGGCCTCTTCGTTCGCGACCGGCACAAATACGACCGGCGCCGGCGGCGGGGTTGGTGTAAGCGTCGGCGTCGGTGTAGGGCTCGGCGTTGCTGTTGGAGTTGCCGCAAAAAGCGGCAGCGCAGCGCCGGCGCGCTGGCTTATGCTTTCACCCTCGCTATTGATCACCGCCGCGTTAATCGCATAGTTTCCTTCCGGCGCGACCAAGGTCAGGACAAAATCCTCATTCAAGCGGGTGATAGCTTCATCGACAAAGCTGTCTTGTCGGGCGATAGACCAGCGCAGCGACCAGCCCCCCGGGGTATTCGGCGCTGGCATTTGAGCCAGATAGTCACGAACAGCCTGAAGCAAACCAGGGAATAAATCGTCCGACAGCAAATCATCAATGGCGACCCCGGCCAGCCCGAATGGCAATGTCTGATTGAGACGCTTGCCTAGAGCCGCTCTGTCGGTCAGCCAGATGCGCGTCGTGGTTCCATCAGCTGCGATCAGATAATCCAGATAGCCTGTCCCAAAAGAATCGTCATGGCCGGGCATGACGCGGAGCCCATTGAGCGATGCACGGATAAATGTACCGGGCTCGACGGAGCCGGTCTCGCTGATAGACTCGGCGTCCAGTGTCACGTCGCCAAGTCCCGACAGCGCTTCGGCGAAGCCGACGCGCGCAAAAGCGCCTTCATGCTCGCGCAGGTTCTGCGCGCTAAGTCCAAGCAGGATCTTGTAGCGTTCAACCTGGTCGACAGCGCGGCGGAGCAGTCTCGTGACCAGTTGGTCGCCGCCAGCGCCGTGATCGACCGGAGCAATGCTGACATCAAGCTTGAAAAAGTCGACAGCCGCGCCCAGCGCGCGCCAGTCATAGGCATCAGCTTCGCCGGCGCTTGCGTCGCGGGCAGGCGCCACTATGCCTAAGAGCAGGCCCTGCTCATGCAATTCTGAACTCAGTTGCTCGATGAAGCGAGTGAAGTTTTGACGCGCTTCCGGATACAATTCGCGATAGTCAATGAAGATGCCATGGAAACCGTTGAAAGCGGCCATACGTGATATTTGTGAGACGTGCGCATCCCTTGCAATGTCGTCATAGATTAGGCGGTCGATCGCGGCGGGGTCGGCCGCGCGGGGGTCGTCAAAGTTGCGAATCACCGGCATGTAGAGATAATCTGATTCCGCGTCGCCGCCCGGAGCCAATCTACCGGTTAAGCCGCCCCGGCGTGTCGGGCGCAATCCCGCCGGGCTGACGATCTTTGCCAGGGCGACCACGTTTGGATCAAGTTCTTGCGTTAACTCTTGCGATATCATCAGAAGCGGAGGACCGGCGATCGATTGGAAAACCGCAATCGCTCCCGGCGGGAAACTCGCTACGCCGCGCAATTCGCCTTCTGATTTTTGCGAGGGAACAAAGCGCCAGTTGCGGCCGTCCCAGCCGTAGAGAGAAAGTACATTGGCATTGGAAACATTCGCTGGCTGAACAAACGAGAAACGCAGTCGCTCTGGCAAGTCGCCACGACCCTCAAGAACATAGAGCGGGCTATGCGGGGCAAGATAGGCTGGAAGATTGTCGCGCGCCAGTTTCACAGATGAGGTCTCCGTGTCGGTCTCACCTACTGTCCATGGCAAAGCGGAGACCCTCATCGCGGTATCGGGGGCGCTTGAATCGTCTGGCATACGGACCGAAAAATCAGATCCCAGCGCCAATTCGGGATTCTCGGCATCAAGCGGCGTGTATTGCAACGCGAATAGTCGGTCAGGCAGATTAAAAGGGGGCAGCAGCAAGCCAACAATCAGCAGGAGAGCGGCCATGACAACTGACGCTAATGCCACTAGCCAGCATCCGCCCCCGCGCTTGTTTGCTGCAGCGCGTCGCGGTAGTGGATTGGCATTGGTCCCAGTCATAACCTCTTTCAATTGTCCTGCATATCCTTATTCAACAGGCCGCGATTTGCGGTAGCCGAGCAGATTTATTGTCTTTTGTGAGCGCGGCAGCCCAAATGCCCCGTTTGCGCGCCGAGCGACTGTGGAAGGGATTGGCGCGTTCAGATGGTCGGGTAAAACCTGCTACGCCTATAGGACGACGATCGGAACAGCTTGATTGATGGACATGAAACCGGTCATAAGTCGCCAACCTCCAATCCATCTCGCGCCGAAGCGACCGCGTTCGTCAGGATGCGCGCCCGGCTGCGCAACTGCGATTTGGACCAGGTGCCATCGCCGACTAGCCAACCGCCCATTCCACAAGCGAGCGCGCCGGCTGCTATGAATTCGCGCGCGTTGTAATCGTCCATGGCGCCATTGCACATGAAGGCCATGTGCTTTAGCGGACCAAACAGCGCGCGGTAGTACTCGATACCGAGCGCGCCAATGGGAAATAGCTTCAGCAATTTGACGCCCGTATCCCAGGCGGCCACGGCTTCGCTGGGTGTGGCGACGCCTGGACCAACCAAGATGTCGCGAGATTGCACCGCCGCCACGACAGCGGGTTGAAAAGCGGGCGACACGACAAAGTCCGCCCCCGCGTCCAGCACTGCATGAGCCGTATCGACATCAAGAACCGTGCCCATGCCCACACAGGCATCTTCTCCGTATTCAGCTTTGAGAGCTTGCATGGCGGGGATCGGCTCTTGAGAATTCATCATCAGTTCAAAGACGTTGATACCCTCGCTCATTAAGGTATCGCTGACTCGTAACGCGGCGTCGGGCGGAAAAGCGCCCCGCATACCGGCGACGATGCCAGAGGATTGAATGGCGCACAGAGCGTTGTCGCTGTTCATCAATTATCTCGCCAGCAAACTGCTATCGTACAAATGTCAATACGCGCTATCATAACGTTGAGGACGAAATTTGCCAATGAAAGAAAAAGGCATGAAAATCTTGATTGCCTCAGGCGCGTTCAAGCAGAGCCTGACCGCTGCCGAAGCCTGCGCCGCCATCCAACGAGGATTGGAGGGTTCCGGTCTGGATGCGCGCTTGGAAATACTTCCCATCGCGGATGGTGGCAACGGAACACTGGATGCTTTTTTGAGCGCGGGCGGCGAACGCATTTCGTTGAATGTGAAGGACCCGCTCATGCGTTCCATTCGCGCAGAGTATGGATTGGTTGACGAGGGCAAGACGGCGGTCATCGAAATGGCCAGAGCCTCCGGCCTGGAGTTGCTGCAGCCGCAGGAACTTAATCCCATGGTCGCAAGCACCTTTGGCACGGGTCAGCTAATGGCGGATGCGCTCGAGCGCCGTGTGGAAAGGATCATCATCGGTTTGGGCGGCAGCGCGACCGTAGACGGCGGCATGGGATGTATGCAGGCTCTGGGCGTCCGCCTGCTTGACGCCGACGGTCACGAAATTCATGGCGGCGGCGGATGCTTGGCGGACATCAGCCGGATTGATCGGTCTGGTTTGGATCCGCGCTGGCGCGAGGTTGACATCGTCATCGCCTCGGATGTAGAAAACCCGACCTTGGGCGACAGAGGCGCGGCGCACGTATTCGGTCCGCAAAAAGGGGCGGACGCCGCGATGGTGGACGAGCTGGAGCGAAACTTGAGTCACTGTTTCACCGTGATCCATGAGCAATTGGGCATTGATCTGCGCATGGTTCGCGGAGGCGGGGCGGCCGGCGCCTTCGCCGCCGGTCTGATGGCGTTTTTGTCATGCGAGATCGTTTCCGGGATTGATTTGATCCTGGAACAAAATCGATTCCTTGAGCAGCTTAAAGACAGCGACTTGGTCATCACGGGCGAAGGTCAAATGGACAGCCAGACGATTGATGGCAAGGGCCCGGTTGGGGTCGCGCAATTGGCGCGGAACTATGGCGTGCCGACGATCGCCCTGGTTGGCGGTCTTAATATCGATGATCGCCTGTTGTATGAGGCCGGGATTCAGGCGGCTTTCTCCATCGTCGACAAGCCGATGCGCCTGGAGGATGCGCTCGAGCATGCAGAGGACCTTTTGCGCAGGGCGGCATTGCGACTGGGGTACGTCATGCAATTGCATGATTCCAACTGAGTTTTGACCTGGTGCGAGGATAGCCGCCCGCACCGCACAAACAACTTCGAATTAAGCAAGCCACAGGCTTTCAGCCTACAAAGACCCGGTAGCCTGCAATAAACTCCTTACTGGAAGGATAGAGAATGAAACGGATCGTCGTCAAGCTGGGCTCCAGTGTATTGACCAAAGGCACCCCGCGGCTCAATCGTCAGCGCATGCTGGAGTTGGTGCAACAGATCGCCGCATTAAAAGAGCGCGGTTACGAGATTGTGGTGGTTTCTTCAGGCGCGCAGACAGCCGGACGGGAACAACTCGACTTTCCCGATCTGGGCAAGTCTGTGCCGGCCAAGCAAATGCTCAGCGCTGTTGGGCAAAGCCACTTGATGCGTCTTTACAAAGACCTCTTCGATATCTTCGAAGTCGTGGTGGCGCAAATCCTCTTGACGCGCGACGACCTCAGTCACCGGACGCGTTACCTGAACGCGCGCGATACG
This sequence comes from Chloroflexota bacterium, assembly GCA_026708115.1. Lineage (GTDB taxonomy): Bacteria > Chloroflexota > Anaerolineae > Aggregatilineales > Phototrophicaceae > UBA6055. The sequence continues at coordinate 45,614 of JAPOVL010000033.1, read as the reverse complement.
CTGCGTACCTTGATCGAACACAGCATCATCCCCATCGTCAACGAAAACGACACCATCGCTACCGACGAGATCCGCGTCGGGGACAATGACAATCTCTCGGCCTTCGTCGCCAGCGTGGTCGATGCCGACCTGCTGATCATGTTGACGGACCAGCCAGGCATATTCACAGACGATCCGCGCAAGAACCCGGGGGCGGCGCTGATCCAGAATATCAGCGAAGTATCGGAGGAGCTTTTCGAACTGGCTGGAGGCGCCGGCAGCGACATGGGCACGGGCGGTATGATCACAAAACTACAGGCCGCGCGAATCGCCAGCCGCAGCGGTATCAAGACGATTATCGCCAGCGGCAGCGAAGACGAAGCGCTCATCCGACTGGTCGATGGCGAAGGGATCGGCACGCATATTGAAGCGAGCGCGATTCGTTCGGACAGTCGCAAACGCTGGCTGCTTACAGACAGAACGCAGGGCTTGCTGAGGGTAGACGAAGGCGCTGCCAAGGTGCTAATGCAAGGTGGCGCCAGCCTGTTGCCGGTGGGCATCCGCGTGATCGAAGGCGAATTTGAACGAGGCGCGACATTGTCCGTGGTAACACCTGACGGCCGCGAAATCGCGCATGGTCTAAGCAATTACGGTAGCGAAGATCTTCGCAAGCTCTGCGGCAAGAAATCTGGGGAAATCGCCGAAATCCTGGGTTACAGCTTCGGCGACGCGGTGCTGCATCGCAACAATATGGTCGTTCTTAAATAATACCGTTCGAGATTGCGCACGTTGCAATTCAAACCAGACTATGGGATATTGTGAGTTTGTGATCGTAAATATCCAGTGAGAAATTGACATGTTCGACATCAACCTTGAAGCTGTGGATCTGCAAAAGATGGGCAAACGCGCGAAGGATGCCGCCAGCGTGCTTGCAAGAAAATCGACCTCGCAGAAAAACCGCGTTCTGAGCGCGATGGCGGACGCGCTGGAAACGAATACCGCGTCTATCCTTCGGGAAAACCGACGCGACATTGAGCTGGCCGAGCGCAACGGCGTCGATCCAATCTGGATCCGTGATCGCATCGCGCTGGAACCACGCATGGCTGGCATTGTGGCCGATGTGCGCAAGGTTGCCGAGTTGCCCGATCCGGTCGGTGATATTTTGCTGGAATCGACATTGGACAATGGCTTGCGACTGATCAAGCGGCGGACGCCGCTCGGCGTGCTGGGCGCGGTCTATGAGTCGCGTCCCAATGTCACCGTCGACATCTCTACCCTCGCCTTGAAAACGAGCAATGCTGTGATCTTGCGCGGAGGCTCCGACGTGCTCAAGAGCAATTTGGAGCTGACCCGCCTTTTGCAAGAGGTGCTGATGGCATATGAGTTTCCGGTTGACGCCATTCAAACCATCGCAAGTACCGATCGCAAGTACGTCAGTGTTATGCTGCGCTTGTACGATTACATTGACATGATCATCCCTCGCGGAGGCAATGGCTTGCACGTATTTTGCCGCGAGAACAGCAGCATCCCGGTGATCACCGGAGGCATCGGCGTCTGCCATATCTTTGTAGACGAGAGCGCGGACCTGGCTAAAGCGATCCCGGTCTTGAACAACGCCAAGACACAGCGCCCGGCGGTCTGCAACTCGATGGAGACCCTCTTGGTACACCGCGGGATTGCTGACGAGATTTTGCCAATGGTGGTGGATGTCCTTGGCAGCGAAGGGGTCAGCTTCCACGCCGAGCCCCGCGCCCAGGAGATCGTCGGTGGATGCGCGCAAGTGGTGCCGGCAGCGGACGAGGACTTTGATACGGAATGGTACAATCTGACTTTGAATCTCAAGGTAGTCGATCATGTTGACGAGGCGATTGCGCATATCGCTCGGCACGGCACACAGCATTCGGATAGCATTTTGACAGAAGAACCCGCCAATGCAGAGAAATTCCTGAACGAAGTCGATTCGGCGGCGGTGTATTGGAATGCCAGCACGCGCTTCACCGACGGCAGCGCCCTGGGCATGGGCGCAGAAGTGGCGGTCAGCACACAGAAGCTGCACGCCCGCGGTCCCATGGCCTTGGAAGAATTGACGACTTACAAGTGGATCGTGAAGGGCGACTATACGTCGCGCGATTAGCCATTGCAACAGTTGCGACACGCTTGGCTTTTGCCGGCATTCCCATTTGCGTGAAATCCCATGAAAACCTCAAAGAGTTTGCTGCCAGATCAAAAGGCGAATGCCGGGCGCGACATTTTCGCGCGCTGGGCATGGGCGATACTGATCCTGCTTCTGGTTGCGGTGTTTAGCATAGGCCAAATTGACCTGTATCTGCCAACGCACGATGAATTTTTTTCGATGTTTAATTCGGGTTGGCTGGTTAATCAGCCCTACTCGCCGGTCGAAGTTATACAGTCGCTTCAGAAACACAGCCCCAATCATACTCCGGGGTATTTCTTGCTGCTAAGCGCCTGGGGCAACCTGACAACATTTGAAGTTGCTCTCGGTCGCGTTCTGACGATCTATTGCGCATTGCTCTCGCTGGCAATCTCCTATCGTATCCTGTACGACTTTGTGTCACCGGTTGCAGGGCTTTTCGCCTTAGTCATACTGGCGTCCAATGCTTTCTTCAATTTCTATATCCCGCATGTGAGGATGTACCCACTGACGCTGTTTTTGGCTGGGGTTGTCCTCTGGCTCTATCTACGCATATTGTATCAGGTGAAGAGCCCCAACCGAGGTGACTTTGCTGCCCTGCTGCTGGCGATTTACGCGCTTGTCAACGTACACCCATTCAGCGCCATTTTTTTCATCTCACTTGGCATCTATCACTTGTTATTTGTACGCAAGGACAGAATCTGGTGGAAAGTTTCGTCAGCAGCGGTTGCAGCCTTCATCTTGTTTTCACCATATATCATGGTATTGACCTCAAGAGGTGTTGATCATACGGTCGCATACTGGGGTGATCAATCAATCAATGGATGGGAGGCGCTTTCCATCTGGCTGACGGTATTCTCGAACAATCAGCCAATGCTGCTGCTATTGTCCGTGGTTGGCGTGATCATCGGTCTGAGGAAGAACAAGCTGGTATTCAAGCCATATTTTCTTCTGATCGCGCTTTACCTCCTCGTACTGTGTATCTTCGCGGAAATAACTCCTTTCGTCGCTGAGAGCGGCATGCGCCACCAGTTCCCGGCTTGGCACGCGCTTGCTTTGGTCGTCAGCGCGGGCTTATACGTCTTTTATTGCATGCGCAGGTGGTTGGGAATACTGCTGCTAATTTGGGTCGTCGCCGGTGTCCTTTTCCAAATGACGGCGAATTGGAAGAACCTCCTCGCCGGCCGAATCGTTGCCTTTGGCGAACCGGCTTGGCACGCGATATCAAGGGAGTTTTCACCTGCCGAAGCGCAATATCTCCTGATCGGGTATCGCCTGTCGACGTATCGGATCGACATACCGACGCACATCGACTACCCTCAGCGCGAGTACTTCATTGACAAGAACAATATCGACCTTCGTGTAATCAATGAATTAGCGGCTCTCGACGAGGTTATCCACAGTCACGCCATTACGTCTCCCGAATTCTGGGTCATTTATCAGACTAACATTACTGAAGCAGACGAAGCCGCAGAGATTCAGACAGTTGCGAGCGCATGGCAATACGCGCCTTGCGAGACTCTCGAATTCGGCATCAATACTGTTATGCAAAGATATCGCTGGCAGACCCTTAATTGTGAGCCAAGCCCAGAATCGCTAAGCAAGCAAAATGAGTTGCTTGACTACAAATTCCACGCGGCGCGAGTCGACTCAGCGGGCTCGCGAGTATTTTTTGTGGACGAATGGACAGCGCGGAGCGATGACTCATTGGACAGCTACAACATGTCCTTTCAACTTATTTCGCAAGACTGGGACAACGTAGTGCAGCTGGATCTACCTATGGTCCACGAAGACATGCTCCGACAGTTCAGCATTGAGGTTGGCGCAGTCCCAAGAGGAAGCTACCGATTGATGGCTATTGTTTACGATAAGCTCAGCGGCAGGCGACTTGCCTGGAATGACAGCGGCGCTGATCCACCGGAGTTCTTGCCACTCGCCGACGTCGTTCTTGAATAGTTAGGGCGGGCTTTGCGCTTCGTCCATTTGTAAATTTGATCCTGTTCGCGAACGTCCGCTTGACATGACCATTACGCTCGCTGCATAATGGACGCAATTGAATAGACGGATAAAGGCATCGACGAAGACAGTCCACAAGCGCGCATTAGGTGTCTGCGGATACAGGGAGCGGGTGTCAACGGACTGCGAGCGCCCGCGGAAGCAGTTGTGGAATTCCCTTCCGAGCCGACAGGTGAAAGACGGACTGAGCCGCCTGGCTGATCGGTCAAGTAGTCTGCTCCGCCGGTCCGGCGTCACAGGACAAACCAAGCGCAGCGTCCGCGCAGGACGCTGAAACAGGGTGGTACCGCGGGAATGTTCACGCTCTCGTCCCTAGTCGGATCGAGGGCGTTTTTTGTTGAGAGCATCTGGCAATAGCTTTGAAAAGATACAGCCGCTCGGCGCCTGAGAGGCGAATCATCCTGCCGCGCTCACACAGAATAATAAGCTTTCTCGTCGCATGAGCGATGCGATTTGTCAAATAAGAGACAAAGGAGTACAAATGTCACAGACTGTTGAGGTGTTGCGTCATCAGGCGCTTGACACGCTGCACAAAACCACAACCAGCGATGAGCTAGTCCAGTGGAGGAGCCACTACCTGGGGCGCAAAGGCGCGGTTGGCGCGCTCTTTGGCACGATCGGAAAGCTGCCCACAGAAGAACGCGCGGCTTTCGGCCAAGGAGTCAACGCCCTGCAGTCCGAACTCCAGCAGGCTTTCAAGGAACGTGAGCAATTAATCCGCGAGCAGGTTCTGGCGCGTGATCTCGAAGAAGGCGAAATCGATATAACGCTTCCCGCCTATCCACGCCAAATGGGCGGATTGCATCCCGCGACCCGCACGCATCGCGAGTTTCAAACGATTTGGGCGGAAATGGGCTTTCAGGTCTATCAGAGTCACGATGTTGAAGAAGACGATTTCAACTTCACGCTGCTCAATCTGCCGCCACATCATCCGGCGCGGGATATGCAGGATACGTTTTACACGACCAACCCCAGGGTCTTGCTGCGGACGCACACCTCGCCCGGGCAAATCCGCGCCATGCGAGAATTGGGCGCAGGCGGCAGCAAGCCAATTCGCGTCATATTGCCGGGCATGTGCTACCGTCAAGAGCAGGTCACGGCCCGCAGCGAGATTCAATTCACGCAAGTGGAAGGGCTGGCGATCGGGCGCAATATCCGCATGAGCGACCTTAAGGGGACGATCAGCGAGTTTGCCAAGCGCATGTTCAATACCAATGCCAAAGTTCGCTACCGCGCGTCTTACTTCCCCTTCACAGAACCAAGCATGGAAGTTGATGTCGAGTGCTTTCTCTGCGACGGCGAGGGTTGCCGCGTTTGCAAATACACCGGCTGGCTGGAAATCGCCGGCAGCGGCATGGTGCACCCCACAGTACTGCGGAATGGCGGATACGATCCGAGCCTATGGAGCGGCTTCGCCTTCGGCATGGGTCCGGAACGCATCACGATGCTGAAACACGGGATCCAGGACATTCGCTATTTCTGGGGGAACGACTTACGCTTCTTGAAGCAGTTTTAGCTGGAAAATAAGCGAAGATCGTTGCTCGAAAACGGGATGGACCTCCGCGCCGATGAGCAAGGTATTTTAAGCATGCGAATGAAAGGGCATTCCCCAAAATGCATCGTAGACTGCATTCTAAGCCATTGGCTTGGCGCCGCGCCAATATTGCTGGCAGTCGCCGCGCTAGGCTTTTACCGCAGCGACTTGTATCCACCGGCGATGGACGAATTCTATTCGATGTACAACGCTGGCTGGGCGGACGACAGCGCTTTTTCTCCAGTTGAAGTGCTCCAATCTCTGCAGCGCAACAGCCCGAACCATTCTCCATTATACTTTTTGATTCTGGGCCTCTGGGGTCACATGACAGTCACCGACATAATGCTGGCTCGCATACTGAGCATCATGTTTGCCCTCTTAAGCTTGTCCATGATATTTCGATTGGCGCGCGATTTTGTTGGCCCTGCCGCCGGCATATTCGCGCTGCTTCTCGCTTGCGGCAACGCATTCTATAACTACTACATCACATACGCGCGCATGTACACACTGCTTGTATTCCTGTCCGCCCTAGTTTTGTGGATATATTTGCGCATAGTCGACAAAGGTGCCATCGCAAAAAGGCGCGATTTTCTGGCGCTGGGAGCGGCAGTATACTGTTTGGCGAATACTTTCCTCTTCAGCGCGACATTCCTGCTCATGCTGGGCCTGTATCACTTAATTGCATTGTCGAGAAACCAAAACTGGCTGAAAATCTCCACTACAGTCATTGTCGCTTTGTTGCTTTTCTCTCCCTGGCTTCTGATAGTGTTACCGGACGCTTATCAGCGCTCGATTGTTTTTTCTAATTGGGAAAGCTTGAGCAGCATGGAGGCACTGGCCGCGTGGCTAATGGTTAGCTTAAACGACGAATTGCTGCTGCTGTTGCTGTCGATATTTGGCGTATTGCTGGGGCTCTTGTTGAAGTCAATCAGCTTTAAGCCCTGGCTGTTTATGTTCCTGCCCTATATGCTGATACTGGCGCTGATTGCAAATTACACAACATTTATCGCCGCGGACGCCATGCGCTACCACTTGTCAGGTTGGATTCCCTTGTTGCTGACGATTATTGCAGGACTTTATGCCCTATATGGCATCCATTGGTTCTTGGGTTTGTTGGTGTTGCTTTGGCTGATTGCCGGGTTTCAGTTCCAGAGAACCGCCTCATGGGACGATATCCTGGGCGGGCAGATCTATTCGTACTTGCGGGAACCAATTCACTTGATTTCACGGGAGGCTTTACAAGAGACATATCCGCCCTTGCTGGTGGGATACAAAACAGATTCATGGGCTCTGTATTGGAATTACCAAAGCGACAACGATTCAATGGGCGATCTATACTTCGATCGGCGCAGCCTCGAGTTGATTACGCCGGATGCGCTCGAGAAACTGGAAAAAGATGTCCGGCATCATGCTATAGTCGAACCCTATGTTTGGGTGTTCTACTTGGATCGCCGTATCGACGAAGCGGATCGCGATCAACTCGCAGCTATAATGAAAAAGCTGAATTACGAATTATGCGATTCCAGGGCTATTGGCATTGGCAGTACGTTGGATACGTTCTCATGGGATGCGCTGAATTGCGCGTCTCCACATATGGAGAGCCGTCACCAAAACGAATTTATCCATTACCAGTTTTTCGGCGCGGAAGTAAATCCAGGCAAGGACAGAATCGCCTATATCGACCGCTGGAGCGCAGAGGAAGCGCAGGCTCTGACCAATTTGAACATGTCGATTCAGTTGATTTCTGAAGACTGGAACAATGTCGCTCAAGTGGATCTACCTTTGGTCAACCCCGATCAATTGCGTCAGTTCACCATCGATATCTCAAAAGTGCCGCCCGGCCACTACCAGCTCATGGCTATTGTCTACAACAACCAGACGGGCGAGCGCATTCTTTGGTTGAATAACAGTGGTGATGTGCCAGAAGTATTGAAATTGGCGGAAGTGAAACTGCCTTAGTTGCCGCCATGTCTTAGGCTTCAGAGCCGATCGGCGGCGGCGAAAAGTTTCGTCGGGCTCAGGCAAAACAGCAAGCCTGCCTGTCGCATGAGCGCCACAGTTTACAGAAACAGTAAAGCAATATGAGTAAGGAAGTTTCTTGAGCGCCAGGAAAACGGGACAGATTTCATTGCGAACTGCCAGCCATTGGGTATGGACCATACCTCTTTTCCTGATCGTCGCCTGGCTTGCCATACGGCAGATTGAGGTCTATCCGCCATCCACAGACGAGTTCTTTTCGATGTTTAACGCGGGCTGGCTGGGGAACCACGCCTATTCTCCAATACAGGTCGTTCAATCATTACAGAAACACAGCCCGGATCACACGCCGCTGTATTTTGTCTTGCTCAGCATCTGGGGCCAGGTCGGTGGGACCAGCCTTGCCGTCGGAAGACTACTCTCCGTTTTCATCAGCCTCGTGGCGATGGCGATAGCTTGTCGGCTGGCGAAAGACTTCATCGCCCCAATTGCCGGATTGATGGCGCTACTAATCATAAGCAGCAACGCGTTCTACAACTATTACCTCGCCAATGCGCGTATGTATCCTCTGCTGGTGGCAAGCGCGGGGGCTGTGCTTTGGATCTACCTGCGCCTGGTCTATCAGGCCAGGGCAGCAAGAACGACCGACTATCTGGCGCTGGCTGTTTCGACATTCTGTTTGCTAGGTACACATGCCTTCAGCATCATATTCTTGGCCATGGTGGGCGTTTTTCATCTGCTGTTCGTCCCGAAAAACTTGCGCTGGCTGCGGGTTTCGATTGCGGTGGGGATTGCGGCGCTATTGTTTTCACCCTACTACATGATGATGTTGGATAATATCGGCACGGTAATTGAAAGCAAGCAACATGTCGTCGTTGGCGCCTTTGAAGCAATCGAGATTCTGCTCGCGGTCGGCATGAACGAGCGGCCAGAACTGCTGCTGATTTCGGTAATCGGTTTGGCCGTCGGTACTTGGCGGCGCGCTATTCCCCTGCGACCATTTCTATACATTTTCATATTGTACTTGCTGAGCTTGGGACTGGTTGCCGAGTCTTCCACATTGATCGTCAAGGATGGCATGCGCTATCACCTGGCTGGATTCCTGCCTTTGGTTCTGCTGCTTGCGGGGGGCATTTACGGGCTCTATCGCTTTCGCAGATTCTTGGGACTGCTGGTTTTGCTCTGGTTGATTGCCGGTATCGAAATGCAGGCGAATGCGCGATGGTGGGACTATATTGTTTTGCGCTCGCAAGTCTTCACTCAGCCGCCTACGCATATCTTGTCGCGTCTGGCAGCCGGCGCAGAACCAAAGCCCGCGATTTTCGGCTATCCGTACAACGACTTGTACGCGCCTTTCGCTCTGGAATATCCGGGCAATATCAAGCTGTCGCAGCGCGAGCATTACTTTGGAAAGCGCGGGATCGTCATGAATGCTACGGACAAGCTCGAAGTCTTTCGAGAATTTGTGGCCGACAGCAATATCGACTCGCCAGTGCTGTGGTACGTCTATCCTGACTTGGACAAGTGGGCGCCGCGGATAGCGGAGGCGCGAAACGTTTTGGGTGACTTGCGATACGCGCATTGCGCCAGCGAACCCGTCGGTCACAGCCATGTAATCACTCGCTACATGTGGGAGTCGCTGGAATGTGCAATCCCTGACGCAACTGTTAGTGACCAAAACGAACTCATCAGCTTGAAGTTCTATACTTCCTCGCTAGATGACGATGGCGATGCGCTTTTCTTCGTCGATGAGTGGTCAGCGCTTGGCGCATCAAGCGTTCTGAACGATTTCAAAATGTCGTATCAGTTGATCAATGATGACTGGGATAACAAGGCGCAAGTCGACCTGCCCTTTGTGCACGAAAGTACCCACCGTCGGTTTTCGATTGATCTCAGTCGCGTTCCGGCCGGCAGCTATCGATTGATGGCGATCGCCTACAACCGGCTAACGGGCAAACGACTTGATTGGATCAATAATACCGGCTATCCGAGGTACATGTTACTGCTGGACGAGATTGCAATTGCAAAAACCTGAACAACCTATCACTATGAGAACTTGGAAAGGAAACCATCACCCATGCTCGTACCGATTTCCTGGATCAAAGATTATGTCGACATTGATATACCGGTTGAATTGCTGGCGGAAAAATTAACCGTTGCCGGGCTGGAAGTCGCGCACTTAAGGTATATCGGCCTGCCACAGGCTGAGGTGCCCGGCGTCCGCATGCCACGCTCCGACCATCTCGTTTGGGATCGTGAGAAACTCCTGCTGGCGCGCATCGTCGAAGTCAAAGCCCACCCCAACGCCGACAAGCTAGTCTTGGCCATGGTCGACTACGGCGGGGAGGAACTGGAACAATGCGTAACCGGCGCAAGCAATCTCTTTGAATACAAAGGGCAGGGCGAGATCAACCCGCCGATTTGGGGCGCCTTCGCCATGGAAGGCGCGCGTGTCTGGGACGGGCACAGTGACAAGCCGCGCGTGATGACCCTGAAGGGCAAGGAATTGCGCGGCATTTACAATAAGAGCATGGTCTGCTCCGAGAAGGAACTGGGCATTTCTGACGAGCATGAGGGTGTGATCATCCTGGATCATGAAGAGCGCTATGTCGCTGGCGCGCCACTGGCCAACATCCTGGGCGACGTGATATTGGACATCGAATTCACGCCTAACCTGGCGCGCTGCTTCAGCATGATCGGCGTCGCGCGGGAGGTAGCGGCCATTCTGGGGGTGGAGATGCGCTATCCGTCTTTCGAATTCGTCGCGGAGGGCGATCCAATCGAAGAGCACGTCAAAATCGATATTCGCGAGCCCGACTTGAACCCACGTTTCACGCTGACGCTCTTGCGCGATACCGAGGTCAAACCATCGCCGTTCTGGATGCGGCATCGCCTGCACCTCATCGGACAGCGCCCCCGTAACAACATCGTCGATGTGACCAACTACATAACTTTTGAGTTGGGTCAGCCCCTGCACGCATTCGACTATGACAAATTGGTGGATCGGGCCGGAGGGCTGCCCACGATCATCACCCGTCTGCCGGAAATGGGAGAGCGTTTGGAAACGCTTGATGGCCTCACGCGCGACCTGGGCCAGGAGACCATTCTGGTGGCCGACACAGCGGGGGCCCTGGCCATCGGCGGTGTGATGGGCGGCGGCGAGACCGAGATCAGCGAAAGCACACGTAATGTCCTGTTGGAAGCGGCAGCCTGGAACAATATCAGCGTTCGCAAGACCATCAAGGAACAGCGAATCCATACCGAAGCGTCAGCGCGTTTCAGCAGAGGCGTACATCCCTCCCAATCGATATTGGGTTCCTGTCGCGGGATCGAACTGATGCGACAATTGGGTGGCGGAACCGTGGCAGCGGGCGTGGTCGACGCCTATCCATCACCGCCGGAAACGGTGACCGTTGCGGCGCCGATCGAGCGGATCAATGCGCTGCTGGGCATGGACATCACGATTGATCAAGCAGCGGGCGCCTTGCGCCGCCTCGAGTTTGAGGCCCGCATCGACGACGATGTCATACATGCGACTGCGCCGGATCACCGGCTGGATATCAGCGCGGATCCCATCGTCGGACAGGCGGATCTCTTGGAAGAGATCGCGCGCGTGCTGGGTTACGACCAGATTCCCGAGACGATCATGGCGGACGAGATGCCGCCGCAACGCGAGAATACGAGTGTATTCATCGAAGAGCGCGTCCGCGACATATTGGTGGGCTTGGGCTTGTACGAAGTTATCAACTATCGCTTCACCAATCGGGAGACCGAAATAATGCTGGTACCCGATGGCCTGGCGTCTGCGCTACCCGATGCGGAATACGTAGAAATCGTCAATCCTTCCGCCAGCGAACGCAATGTCTTGCGACATACCCTGATGGCTAACATGCTAGAGACGACAGCCAACAATGCGCGATATCAGAGGACGCAACAGGTATTCGAAGTTGGCAAAGTTTACCTGCAACGCGACGCGGTCTTGCCAGAAGAACCCATGCGCTTGGGTATCCTGCTGACGGGGGCGCGTGAGCAGCCCACCTGGCGCATAGGCGATGCCAGGGACGCGCTCGACTTCTATGACCTGAAAGGCGTGATCGAAAGTCTGTTAGGCGCCCTGCACATTGATGAATTCAGTTACGAACGCGCGACGCACAGCAGCTTCCATCCCGGGCGCTCGGCGAATCTGCTGGTACGTCGGGTGCAGGTCGGCGCCTTTGGCGAGATCCATCCCCAGGTAGCGCAGCGCTTTCGACTCACCGATAGCAAAGTATTCTATACCGAGCTGGAGGTGGCGCCCCTTTTGCGCTACCAGCAGCGTCTGCACAATATTGAGCCGCTGCTGACGACCCCGGCCATTCTGGAAGACATCGCGCTGATTGTTGATGCCAATGTCGCGGCCAGCGAAGTCGAACGGGTGATCCGGCAAGCGGGCGGCCGCTTGCTGAAAGACGTCAGGCTTTTTGACGTTTACACTGGCAATCCTATCCCGCCCGGTAAGAAGAGTCTGGCCTACTCGCTAACTTATCAGGATCCGGAACGGACCCTGACTGACAAAAACGCGGCGAGAGCGCGTAAGAAAATTATCGGCGCGGCGCGGCATCGCTTGCGGGCGGAACTGCGATCGTGAGCAGTCCCGGTAGGGCCGGCGGCAACTAGTAGCCTTTGCCGCGATCGAGTTGGTTTAGCAGCGGGCGGTTGTCGAGGTAGCGCCGTAGGTTCTCTCTGAAAACCAGCGCGGCCTTGTCGTGATAGTCGCGCGTGAAGCCCGATATGTGTGGCGTAATGATGACGTTGTCGAGGTTCCACAGTGGGCTGGTCGAAGGCAGCGGTTCTTCTTCAAAGACATCGAGGGCGGCCCCTGCGATCTTGCCGGAGGAAAGCGCGGTGATCAGCGCCTTCTCGTCGACAACGGGCCCGCGCGAGACGTTAATCAAAACCGCGCTGCCTTTCATGGCCTCAAGAATCTCATCATTAACCAGGTGGCCTGTCCTTTGCGTCAAAGGCACCAGCACCACCAGATAGTCGCAATCCCGGGCCATCGATGCGATGGTGGCCGCCGGATAAATGCGATCGGGAATGTCTCCGTTGGGATCGCCAACTCCCGGTAAAACGAAGGCATTGACCTCGGCGGTATTGCCCAGGTCTTGCTTTGATGCCAGCACGGTCATGCCCATGCCGGCGCAAAGCCGCGCCAATTCGCGTCCGATGCTGCCGTATCCGACGATGCCAACCGTTTGACGATCCATATCAATCGGCATGAAAATCTCGGAGGCATTTTCCGGCCACTCCGCCCTGCCTTGCAGGCTCAAAGCTAGGCGCATCTTGTAGTTGAACATGAGCATCATCATCAAACAGTAGTGCGCCATATTGGTGGCGTGGATGCCGCTGGCGGAAGTAACCGTGATGTCTTCCGCCTGCACGATGCGATACCCCAGCACCTGGTTCAAGCCCGAGGTATTCGCCTGTATCCAGCGCAGCTTTGGCGCCTGTTCCGGCTCTGGATAATAGCTGGTTGTGTACAAAACTTCGGTCCGGGCCATGACGTCAACAGGAACATCGGGAAAGTGACGCTCTATCTGAAGTCGTGGGGAAATCTCTCGCAATTCAGCGAGGATTGCGTCGCTGAAGTCGATGGCAACGGTAACGGTAATTCGCTCTGATTCTGCCATGATCACCTAGCTCCTTTGGCGCCATAAACGCGGGCGACAGCGCTATGCCGTAGCTAATGCGGACATAGCGTGTTAGATAATGTGCCTTATAATACGATTCTAATCATTGAAGCCAGGCGTGACAACAGACTTGCATCCGAGGACAAATTGAGGGAGGAAGGCATGGGCTTGCTGGATGGGAAGATCGCGCTCGTCTTTGGCGTTGCGAACAAGAATTCGATCGGCTGGGGAATCGCCAAGGCACTGGGACGCGAAGGCGCGACGATTGTCTTGAGTTATGCCATGGACAGGCTGGAAAAGCGCGTACGGCCACTGGGCGAGTCTATAGGATGCGAGTTGATGCTACAGGCGGATGTAACCAGCGGCGCTGAGTTGGGTGCGGTCTTTGGGGCAGTGGAAGATAAGTACGGGAAACTGGATGTGCTGGTCCACTCGATCGCCTTTGCCGACCGCGCATCGCTGGGCGGGCGCTTTGTCGAGCTTTCGCGCGAGGGGCTCTTGGGAGCGATTGACGTCAGCGCTGTCAGTCTAATCGAACTGGCGCGCCGCGCCGAACCCTTGATGAAAGACGGCGGCAGCATCATGAGCCTGACCTACAACGCCTCGCGCCAGGTTATCCCCAATTACAATGCCATGGCGATTGCCAAAGCTGCATTGGAGGCGATCACCATGTATCTGGCGGCGGATCTGGGCCAGAGCAAGATTCGCGTCAACGCAATCAGCGCCGGCGCCATCAAGACGCTTTCTGCCGGTGGCATCACCGGCTTCCGCGACTTGCTCAAATACGCCGAGGTCACGTCGCCGATGAATGAGCTTGTGAGCCAGGACGATGTCGGCGACCTCGCGCTGTTCCTGGCCTCGGACCTATCGCGCCGAATTACAGGCGAAGTGATCTACGTCGATGCCGGCCACAACATTATGGGTTACACCGATGTTGAGGCGCTCATGCAACAATTGGATTAGACGACCTGCCGCTCGGCGCGTAACCGGCGAAAAATCTCCCAGGAATGTCCTGCTCAAACAAAATAAGCGATCTGTCCTGGTTTAATCAATCAAGCCCGCCCGCCAGCACGACTTCGGGCTCGGGACGGCGCAAAGCAAAGTCGCGCAAATCGGCGCGCCGCAACGCCAGCAATGCAAAGGTCAAACCAAGGCATCCCGCGACAAACACAGCGCCGTAGGCGACGGTATGATCTCCTGAAACTTGCAGCGCCAGATCGCGCAATATGCCGCCGCCCGCCACGCCAAAGCCCCGCGCAAAAGTAACAGTCAGCGTCCAAAAGCCGAGAAATGTGCCCGCTCGACCGTCGGGGCTTAAATCCATCATCAAGCCCAGCGTGCCGATATTCCAAACACCCAAGCCCAAGCCGAGCAGGATCAAGCCCGGCGTGACCAGAGCGCGGATTTCGCCCAGGGAAGACACCGCGAAAAGCAAGTATGTTGCCATCAGAAGCCAGACCCCGACCAGGGACATGAAACCGTTCGTGAGCTTGCGCTGACGGCGGGACAGGTATAAGAAGACGAAGGAACCCAGGATCGCCATACTGCCCCAATAGGCGGAAAAACGATTTGTCGCCTGCGCTTCCATGCCAAAAACTTGCCCGGCGAATGGCTCCAACACGGTATCCTGCAAAAAAGCGAACATCATCGACAGGATCAAGTAGACCAGGAACAAGCGCATTGGGCGGCTGCGCCAAACCAAGGCCAAATCGCGCAAGAGGTCCGAAGATTCGACGCTTGCTTTGAGCTTGCGCTTGCCGTGCCGCTTTTCTTCACCAAGCAACGAGAAGAACCAGATGGCGGCCAGCAGCAGCGAAGTAATCAAAAAGAGGTTCTGCAGAGACGCCGCCGAGAAAGCAATCGCGCCTGCGCCCTCGTGGTGAGGCAGCATAACGCTGAAGAAGACGCCCCCGATAGTGAAGCCCAGCAACAGCAATGTCCACACCAGCCCAACCGCGCGCCCTCTTTGCGCCGGCCCGGCGCGATCGTGAACCAGCGCCAGGAATGTGCTGCCAGAGAGCGCGATACCCAAGCTGAACAGCAAGAATGAAAGCGCGATTACCAGCCACAGCGCGGGGGATGGCGGCAGCGGAGGGTCGTTTTGCGCCAAGCGCACCAACTCGGCGGTAGAGAAGCCCAGCGATAGCGTGCTCAAGACCATCATCGCCCGACCCAGCCAAATCCAGAACAGTCGGCGGAATCCGCCAATCACATGTGTGTCCGAATAGCGCCCGGCCCAGACCCCTAGCGGCGCCAGAAAATAGCGAAGCCCGGTCAACAGCCCGACCACGGTCGCGCTGTAACCCAGGTCGGCCACCATGATGCGGTTCCAGACGCCGGTCGCCAAGACATCCGCCATGCCCGAGCCAAGGTGAAAGATGCCGATTTTAAGATTGCGACCAATTGACAGGTCAGCAGGTTTTTCTTGTGACATTTGCAGGTTTTGGTAGAATTTAATAGATTTTCGCCGCTGATCTTACAGGTTCCACATGCCAGGTGTCAATGGGGATATCCTATGACTAATCAGTTTATGTTATACTTTGTTAGTAGGAATCGGTTTCAGTAAAGTGAGGATCAGATGTTCCAACACCGTCCGTTGAATAAGATAGTAGTTCCCACAGATGGTTCCGCCTGGAGCGAGCGCGCTATCCCCTATGCGGTCGATTTCGCCCGGGTCGGCGGCGGCGAAGTCATATTGCTGCACATATTTACGCCACCGATGCACGAATTTGTTGATTCGCTGGCGATTGCGGGCGAATATGAACTGGCAAATCGCATCCGCGAGGAGATCAAGCAACATCTGCTGGCCTTGCGCAACGAAGTACGTGAACAAAACGTCGACTGCCGGCTGCACATCATCGACGCCGTCGGTATCGCTCAACATATCTGCGACTATGTCGAACAAGAAAAAATCGATATGGTAGTGATGACTACCCATGGACATTCGGGATTAGTGCGGATGGTCTTCGGCAGCGTCGCCAACAAAGTCATGCACGATGTCAATGTGCCTGTGCTGGTTATCCGACCCGACCTGGAGTGATCTCGAACCCCCGATTTTGCAGTAGTTTCGGGACCAACAAGACCGAACTGACGAGCGCGGTTTCCCCGTTTATTCAGTTCGGTTTTTCCGTCCCCGATGAAATCTCGTCAAACGGCGGCAAGCGCAAGCGTACCATTCCTTGAATTTCTTGGACCGCCTTTCGCGCCGTCGCCCGTTCTTTCTGCGACAGATCCAGGCTGGCAAATTCCTCTTCGTCGAGCGTCAGCGTTCTGCCGTCGGGATAGACAAAGACATCGAGACAGAGGTCCTCTGCCGCGATCCAGTCCGGGCCAAACTGCGGGGGGCGCGTGATATTGCAATACCACCCTTTCAGTTGCTTGTTCTGGCCGTCGCCCACGCGGAAGATATTGAACCAGCGATCGCGAAAGAACCACTCGCGGAAAACATCGCCAAGTCGCAATACGACATAGCCCAGGTCGCGGTCGGCGAAGCCGAATTCGGCTTCGATACACACATACGCTGGGCAAATCTCGCACAGCGTGCCCTGGTACGACAATTCGTCCTTGCCCCGTGCATCGCGTTTGATGATCGTGTAGGCGGTCATCAGGCGCGGCCACGGGTATGTATGACGAGCAACAAGCCACTGTGGAATACGAGGCTGGCGCTATCGCAGAGCATCACATTGCTGATGCCGCGCGCCGGGCCAAACTCGAGCGCTTCATCACGCAGAGGATATTTGAGACCGCTGGCGCTGATACCGCCGGCCTTCCCGCCCAGCGGGATCAGCGACACAGTGTCGCCGCTGCGCCCGTCAAGGCTGTGTGGTCCCGGTCGCAGGAGCCGGATACTCTGCTCACCATCGACCACTTCGATTAGAATATCTTGCAGCCCCGGCAACGCCAGCAGGTAAACATTCGCCAGCGTTTGATCGAAGCGGCCCCCCAGAGCGCCCACGATAACAATCGCGCTCGCGCCTCTGTCGGCGCTCCATCGCAGCGCCAGTTCCAGATCGGTCTCATCCTTTTCCATCGGGAAGCGCAATATCTCGGCGCCGGCGGCGCTAAACTCCTCTACTTGCTTTGCGCTGAGCGAATCTAGGTCGCCGATGATCGTCTGCGGCGCGAGGCCCAATCTCAGCGCATTGAGCGCCCCGCCATCCGCACACAGTATATGAGCGGATCCCGCCCCTTCCAGCGCCCGCCTCACCATGGTCCCGTCTTTAGCCACGCCGTTGGCAAAAAGGAGAATCCGCAAATTGCGCGCCCTTTCTGGAATACTACTGCGCTATTTCAGGATGATTATGTTACCATTCACCACAGTCTGGTCAAAGGTTGCGCGAATTCGCTGATCCGCTGCAAGTTTGCCTTAAGGCTTTAACGTCTAAGTATGCATATAACCAGTCCAACGAGAAGGACAATGCGCGATGACGGTAGACGCCATCAGTTTGGAAGTCTTCAAGAATCAATTTGCCGCAGTCGCCGAAGAGATGGGCGTGACCTTGCGGCGCGCCAGCTTCAGCCCAAATATCCGCGAACGGCTCGATTTTAGTTGCGCCGTATTCGATTCTGGGGCGCGCATGATTGCGCAGGCGGCGCATATCCCGGTTCATCTGGGCAGCATGCCGGCATCAGTGGCCGCCGCGGTCGAAGCGTTTGAAGAGTTTTTCCCCGGCGATGTGATCGTTTTGAACGATCCCTACCACGGCGGCACGCATCTACCCGATATCACTATGATCTCGCCCGTCTTCGCAGGTGGCGAGCTCCGCTATTTCGTCGCCAGCCGCGCCCACCACGCGGACGTCGGCGGCATGTCGCCGGGCTCTTTGCCCTTGAGCAGCGAGCTGTATCAAGAGGGCATCATTATCCCCCCGCTGAAGCTGCGCTTGAGCGGCTGGACAAACGAGGGCGCTTTGGCTTTGATCGTAGCCAACAGCCGCGATCCCGATGAGCGCTTGGGCGACATTGAAGCGCAGCTAGCCTCGCACCGCGTGGGCGAAAGCCGGCTTAGCGACATGATGATCGATCATGGCGTTGAAACCACCATCGAACACGCCAAGGCCTTGCTCGACTATTCGCGAAAAATGACCGAAGCGGTGATTGACAGCATACCGGACGGCACTTATCGCTTCCGCGACGCTATGGAAGGCGACGGACAGAATGAGTTTGAAATCCCAATCAACGTAGCGCTGACAGTGCGCGGGCGGGAGATTACGGTCGATTTCGCTGGCAGCGCGCCACAGGTTGCCGGCAACGTCAACGCCGTAACCGCCATTGTACAGTCGGCGACTTGGTACTGTGTGCGCCTGCTGGCCAGCGAGGATGTGCCGGTCAACCACGGCTGCTTTCAGCCCGTGCGGGTGATAACGCCGCCAGGCAGTGTATTGAACCCGCGCTTCCCGGCAGCCGTGGTGGTCGGCAATACGGAAACCAGTCAGCGTGTGGTCGATACCGTGCTGGGCGCCTTAGCTGGTGCCTTGCCGGATGTCATGCCAGCGGCGTCGCAAGGCACCATGAACAATTTCGCTGTGGGCGGCTTCCAGGACGGCGCTCAGTTCGTCTATTACGAGACCCTCGGCGGCGGTCACGGCGGCTCGAGCGAGGGACCCGGCCTGTCCGGGCGCCAGTGCCACATGACCAATACGCTGAATACGCCGGTCGAAGCGCTCGAATACAGCTTGCCGATGCGCATTCGACGTTGCGAATTGCGCGAAGGCAGCGGCGGGACGGGGCGCAATCCTGGTGGCGACGGCATCATACGCGAATATGAATTCCTGGCGCCGGCGCGGATTACCATCAGTTCGGAACGGCGATTGCAGCCGCCCTATGGCAGCCAAGGTGGCGCGCCGGGACAATGCGGCGTCAATACGATCCTGCGCCGGGGGGAGCCGGAGATCGTCGGGGGCAAACATACGGCGCATCTGGACGCGGGCGATCGGGTCATCATCGCAACACCCGGCGGCGGTGGCTGGGGTGTCGCGGACAGCTAGCGCCAGCGCCAATGAAAAGTCCCGTCTTCAATTGAAGACGGGACTTTCGCTTACGCCTTTGGACTTTAGTTGCTGGCGCCGCTCACCGTGACCGGAATCTGGCGCGGCTTGGCATCTTCGGCCTTGGGCACGGTGACGCTCAGGACACCGTTTTCGAAGCCGGCTTCCACACTGTCGCCCTTGACCGGGATCGGGAAGCGCAGGCTGCGGCTGAACTTGCCGACGCGCCGCTCGCGCACCAGCACGCGCTTGCTTTCGTCCTTGGATTCCGATGTGGTTTCGGCGCTGATGGTCAGCAGGTCGTCGTGAATGTTGACGCTGATATCATCAAGGCTGACACCGGGCAGATCGGCGCGGACGACATAGCTCTCTTCGTTCTCCTCGACATCGAGGGCGAGACCGAAGCTGCGATTGCCGAATTCGTTGGTTGTGCCGAGCAGGGGACGGTGGTCGCCAAAGATATCGTCGATCAGACGAAAATAGGGGTTGCGGGTTCTGACTAGCATTTTGATTTCTCCTTCTGTTGAAGTCTGTGTTCTGCTTACTGACATCTACAGCCTAAGCCCGCAACATAGGAAAAAGAAAAACGCGCTATTGGAAAGGCAATAGAGGATCGTAAAAGAAACATAAGCGCCGGGCTCGGGGGTAGATTCGCAGCGTTGCGTTTCACTATTTGCGCGTCAATGTTATGATTGCAGCCATGACTTTGCACCTATGAGAATGGGAAGCGTTGATGCACGCGGGCGTCGATATCGGCGGAACTTTCACAGACCTGGTTTTGAGCGACCGAGGGCGATTGCGCATCCACAAACTGCTCAGTTCGCCACAGAACCCGGCCCAATCCATGCTCGAAGGCTTGGAGATTATTGCGCCCGGCGGCACGTCCGCTCTGACGCAGGTCGCGCACGGGTCGACCGTGGCGACAAACGCCATTTTGGAACGCAAGGGCGCGCGTTCCGCTTTGATCACTACTGCGGGATTCCGAGATGTCTTGTTCATCGGCCGCCAGGATCGGCCCGTGCTCTACGACCTGCACCCAAAGATCCCGCCGCCATTGATCCCGCGCGAGCGCTGCTATGAAGTGCCGGAGCGGCTGGATTTCCGTGGCGGCCTGTTGCAAGCGCTTGATATGGACGCGCTCGATTCCGTGTTGGATCAGATCGAACATGACAGCATCAATTCGATCGCCGTCTGCCTGCTCTTCAGTTACGTCAATGACCGGCACGAGCAGAGGATCAAGCGGCGCATCCTTGAGCGCGGCATTGTGAAGGATGCTTGGCAGATCATACTGTCGTCGCAGGTGCTGCCGGAATTCCGCGAATATGAGCGCGCCAGCACGATCGCGCTTGAAGCCTATGTGCGTCCGGTCATGTCCGGTTACATCGGCCAGCTCGAAGCGGAATTGCCGCGGCGAACCTCTTTGCGAATCATGAAGTCGGACGGCGGCGTAATGCGCGCGAGCCGAGTGCGCCAACAAGCCATTCACACGGCGTTGAGCGGACCTGCCGCCGGGGTCATGGGCGCCTTCTATGTGGCGAAAACAGCCGGTTTTGACAAAATCATCACGCTCGATATGGGCGGTACCTCGACCGATGTCGCCTTGATCGACGGTCAACCGCAGCCGAGACCGGAATCTTCCATCGACGACCTGCCCTTGCGGCTGCGGATGCTGGATATCGAGACGATTGGCGCGGGCGGCGGTTCGATCGCGCGGGTGGACGCCGGTGGCGCGCTGCGCGTCGGTCCAGAGTCTGCCGGCGCCAGTCCCGGACCCGTCGTTTACGGCGCGGGCGGCGAGCAGGTGACCCTTAGCGATGCCAATGCCATCCTCGGCAGGCTGGATGCCGATCACTTCCTCGGCGGCAAAATGGCGCTCGATCTGGAGGCCGGCACTAGAGCGATGAAGGCGCTGGCGCGGCAGGTCGGCTTCAGTACCATTGCCACGGCCAAAGGCGTCGTGGATATCGCCAACGTCAATATCGACCGGGCAATTCGCCGCGTTTCAATCGCCCGCGGGCACGACCCGCGCGATTTTACTCTGGTGGCATTTGGCGGCGCGGGACCGCTGCATGCCTGCGAAGCGGCTGAACGCCTGGATATACCCCGCGTACTGATTCCGCATACGCCGGGTGTCTTGTGCGCGCTCGGTCTGCTGATCGCCGATGTCGCTGTCGATTTCAGCCAATCGGTGATGACCTTGGCGACGCCGGAAAACGTAGCCAAGCTGGAAGACCGCCAGGGCTCACTGCTCAAACAAGCGCGGGCGGAATTGCGACGGGAAGAAATGAGCGAGGAGGACATGCGCTTTGTTGTATCCGTTGATATGCGCTATCAGGGACAAGCCTACGAACTAAACCTGCCCTTCTCGACCTCCTTAGTGCAAGATTTCCACGATTTGCACGAAGCGACGTATGGCCACGCCATCCGCTCGCGCGAAGTCGAAATCGTGAATCTGCGCATACAAGGGACCGGCATCGTAAACAAACCGGAGATCAAATTCCTGGAACCTCGAGCCAATGTCGCGCTGCCCTTCGCCGAAAAAGCATCACCCCTGGGCAAGACGATCAAGCTATTTCGCCGTGAAGCGCTGGGGACCGGCGACGCCTTTTCCGGTGAGGCTTTAGTCTTCCAGATGGACAGCACCACCTACGTGCCGCCGGGCTGGCAGGCGTCGGTCGACGGCTACTTGAATATATTGCTGCGCCGAGGCTGATCGACTAATTGATCGCGACAATCGCCTCAATTTCGACTGCCATGTTAAAGGGCAGCGCAGCCATGCCCACTGCCGAGCGAGCGTGGGCGCCGCGCTCCGCGTAGAGCGACAGAATCAGATCGGAAAAGCCGTTGATCACCGCAGGTTGCTGACTGAAATCCGGCCCGCAATTGACCATACCGTGCACGCGCAGCCATGCGCTGATACGATCCAGGTCGCCCAGTTCGCGCTTGAGGCTGCCAAGCATAGACAATCCCACGAGCTTGGCTGTCTCGTAGCCCTGTTCCACAGACAGATCGACCCCGACCTTGCCAAAGGGACCCGCTAGCGAGCCATCTTCATTCTGTGGGCCGTGGCCGGAGATATAGGCCTGCCCAGCGTAGACCCGGACAAAAGAAAAGGGCAGCTTGACGCCCGCCGGCGCCTTGATCGGCGGCGGCAACTGCAAGCCCATATTCGCGAGTTGCTCTTCAATTTGCATCGGACGCGCTCCTTTCATCTTCACGCTACCAAGTTAACACATCGCCGGCGTCGGCGCAGGCTCTGACCAAGGGCTTGTACGGCCGCTCGGCATGTGTCAAGCAGGGGCGCCGGTTATCGGCTACAATGACCGGCAAGTCAAGCTATCGGACCAGGAATCCCGAGCCATGAGCGGCGAAGACGACCTGCTACGCGCGATTGAACAAATGAAAAGCGGCCAATTGCAGTCGGCGCTGCCTTTGCTGCGGGGGGCAGTTGATGACCCTGATATCGACGGGCACGGGCGCGCCGTCGCTTTTATTTGGCTGGCCGAAACGAATGATGACATCGCTTTCAAGATTAACTGCTTGCAGCAAGCCCTGCGACACGAACCCGGCAACTCGCAGGTCCAGGAGAAACTCAATCAACTGTGCTCCCGGCAGATGCGGCGGCACTCCGTCACGCCGACATCGTCCCTGTCCGCCGTCCGCATGACCCAGGCGCCCCTGGTCCTGGGCATCGACGGCGGCGTCAATGGAAGCGGCAGTGGCATCTTCGTCAATCGCGAGGGCTTGGTTGCCACAACCGCCCATGTGGTCGGGAGCGCTCTGGAAGTTGTCGTCGCCTTTGGCAGCTCGGGGGCTGTGCCGGGTCAGGTCCTGCGCCGCTATCCGGAGAGCGACCTGGCGCTGATACAGACGCCCGTCGCGCTCGGTAGTCTTGACGCGCTGGAGAACACCCCGGTCGCCATCGCGGACGAAGCGGTCACCGCCGTGGCTTACAATGGCGCCAAGATACGCGGTGTCGCGCACGACAACGGTGCTGGCGCGCGTCGAGGCTGGCTGCGCACCAGCATCTTGATTGCCATGTCGCCCGACGCCGGCGGAAACCCGCTCTACGACGGTCGGGGACATGTCCTGGGATTGTTGACGCGCAACGCCGATCATGACACGGGCAGAGCCTGGGCGCTCAGCCTGCCGCATATTCTGACCCTGGCCGAGCAAACTGCCCAGGAACGCCGCTTGTTGCCAAATGCCGCGACTTGCGGCGCTTGCGGCTGCCGGGCGCAAGCCGGGCATTACGGCGGGCCTTATTGCGAAACTTGCGGCGCGCGGCTGCACTCAGCGAGTGTCTCCGTGTTGGACCCGCCCGAATACGAGCGCCTGGCGCAGATCTATGGCGACAATCAGAGCCGACCCTGCCCGCGCTGCGAGGCCAGAACCGGATATTACGCGGGACGCTGCCTGCGCTGTGCCCAGGAACTGGCTTCCGGGCCCCCGACAACCTAAGGCGGAAGTAAAGACATGGGACGTTTATTTGGCCGCGGCGGGCAAGACCAAGACGAGACGAGCGATCCGCTGGCGGCGGCGGCGCACGCAGTAGAGAGCATTTTAGCGCAGATCGGCGTCAATGCCGCGGCGGCGCGGATGGATGTCGAAAGCGGCTACGGCTGGAACTTCCTGCGTGGCTCCGCGCTGATCGAAGTTTATCTGTCGCCTGAGGAGCGCGGTTACTTGCAGGTATTGGCGCCGATCATGCACTTGCCGCCGAGCAATCTGCTGGCGCTGTATCGCCGGCTGCTGGAACTCAACCTGGAGTTGACCAACGCCGCGCTGGGCTTGCATGAGGATGTGGTCTATTTGTATCACGAGCGGCTGCTGGAGGGACTGGACGCGAGCGAAGCGGACGTGATCATTCGGCGGCTGGCGCGGATCGCGGATGAACTCGATGACGCGCTTGTGGAGGAGTTTGGGGGGCGGCTGTATGGGCAGGGGTGAATACTAGAAGTTACGATTAGCCGTGCCATATTTGTACACCTTCAATTTCACATGCGCCATCGTGTACGAAGGCTACGCTATGCTGGGCGCGGGTTACAGCCACATACGTCTTGGCAGCTGTGATGTCGGCGAGAGAATTAAAGTTCCCTGATTTCAGTGCAGCCGTCAGTTTACGAAATGGAAACACAAGAACACGTGGAAACGTTAGCCCTTTGGAGTCTCCATAATTCAGCGCTCTGTGTCCTTGGCAAGGTTCACTCCTATCGTATCTAAGCACCTGAGGGCGAAAACACTGGATATAAGATGTCACATCCTGGGGATTCACGATAAAGACGCCGTCGTGCCCAGTATTTGAATCATTACGAGCTTCTGTATTCGACGCATCAGGAAATATCAAGTCTGCGAAATCACAGATCATTTGGTTGCATCGAAAGCTGTGCGACAAGTGTTCTGTTTCACATCTGCCTGCATTCTCCCACTCGGCAAATTTGTCTACAATCCGGTAGCCCAAGTATTTCGCATATTTCATAGATCGATTGGTAAAGAATGTTGCTTGGCGGTTATCCCCGACTAGTGTTACGCCGATATCTGAATCTAGAAGCGCCTCAAGCAAATCAAGATCGTATCCCCTAAGATCTTGAACTTCATCTATGTAAATGTGATCAAATATCTGAGCAAGACGTTTCAAAACACGTTGTCCAGAGGTGCAATTGCACTTGAGAGCTAGAGCAGCAGTTCTGTCTCGATACACTCTATGATCGGAATCAATATAGAAACTGCTGCTAGTCTTCCGAGCGAATCGAAACGGCTTGCCATGAAAGTTTACGTTGGCAACTCGATACGGATAGACGAAATTGCCATAGGGACGAATCCATTGAGACAAGAGAAACCTAAACCATGTCATAACGGTGACGTGTTCAGGCAAAACACCATTCGTTTCGTAGAGTTTCCTTCTGATTTCACACTCATTGTTAAGTGTATAAGTTACGATTAAGGAAGAAACATCTGAATTTGAAGCGCGTTTTACAATACGAGATGTTTTACCGGAGCCAGCGGCTGCAATGATAACATCATTCATTTGAAACGGCTCTTTTGATGTACTCCGGAATAGTAACGTCTTCTTTGCTATTGAAAAGTCGCAATGCACATTCTGTCTTATTGTCCTTCATATAATTTAGAAGCCTAAGATCGTCTTCAAAGCGTCTTTGCAGTAGCTGATTTAGTTTGCACCGACCGTTTACCCTCAATAGTTGCTGTTCAAGCGAAGGATATTCCTCGTTTCTGTCATACAAAATATTGATGTGGCTCAATGAACTGTACACCTCATATTTTTTATCCAAACTGGCTACTTTTGCATCGTTGTCTCTAACAACAACAGTGGGAATCTTCATTCTTTTCGCTATCTCCAAGAATCTATCAAATGCGAGCGATGCCACAGTGATAACGTCAACTCCGCAATCCAAAGGAAGTTTCCCATACTGCTGAAGAAATGCCTTTTGCACGATAAGTTCATCGGACGGACCTTCGACCAATATGGCACGTTTGGATAAGATGAGACGAAGCGTATCGTAACCAGGTAGTTTCATAAAGTAGTCCTGGTCTCCTTGCCTCAAATCCTGAATCGTAGTGACGTTAGAACCATCGAATAGAATAACATTGTGAATGCCCAGCTTGTTAAGCACAAAGCTGCTGTGAGTAACAACTATAAGCTGCTTGCCACTTGCCTTATCTCGCACTGACGAAATTAGTTTATTCAGATTACTATAGGTCAAGTGGTTTTCTGGCTCTTCAATAAGGAAGACAGCATTTTCTGACGCTTTTTTCATAGCAAGCTTAAGCTTTATGGCACTCTGCTCACCTTTTCCCACGAGTGCGACTGGAACTGCATCCACATGCGGTGCGACGTCCGTTTCCCAGCCGTTTTTCGTAAGTACGTCTAGAGCCACCGTCAGTTCTTTTTCAGTTATATCTCCCTTTGTGTCTCTTAATAACTCATTAATGCTTTGAATGAGCGGAGCATTGGCAAATCCATCACGAAGACCGCGATAGGAAAGTGAGATTTCCGCTAAGTCTTTCGGGCTAAGGAATGTTCGCATAAATTCGACAACATGCCTGTTTGTGCCGAGTGAGGACCGCTGCCTTACTGTATCAATGTAAAGTGACTTTAGCCCAATGCTTCTCCATGTTATAAACTCGTTTGCAAAAGAAGACCATGAGACTTCATAGTATTCAACTGGAATGCTTTTGACTTCTGAAGGATTCGAAATGTACTCGCGATACTCCTGTGAACAATCTTTGTTGAGTCTTATGTCTATGAAAACCCCGGGACAATCTTTTCTTTTTGAGTTGTTTGTGCCCTTTAGCTTGGCTATTTCGGGCTGGTCGTTGAAGTAGAGTTCGATGAGTATCGAAGGAGGCACCTGAGGCTTCTCAGTGAATAAACTCCGCAAATATTGGTCGGTTGCAGCGATATTGAATAGAAACGGGTGCAACTCGTTCCGTATGTTTCGACCATGGATTTGGCATGTCAAAGCCAAGTTTATGGCCTCCAGAATGGTTGTCTTACCCGTCTCGTTATTGCCCACAATAACGTTTAGTTCGCGATTGAAGTCGATTTCCACATCATTTAGGCACCTGAAGTTTTTCACCACTAGTGTTTCAATGTGCAACGCTGCCCCCTTCTGGCAAAGAAAAAGACGTCGTGTGAGACGCCTATATAATAACTTTATGTTACTAGATCAATTGGTGTGCGTCAATTGCAGATGCGGACGCGAATCAAGATTGCAGACCTATTACCACGCCACCCTGTTCAACACCCACCTCACAATCTCACACCAGCCCCCGCCCTCCTGCACATCCCACATATGCATCAACAGCGCGCGGTGCTGACCAAATTGCGGCAACTGACTCAGCCAGAAGTCATCAATCTGATGCTCACTCAGATAGCCGGCCAGGAAAGCGTCGCGGAAAGCCCGGCGGCGCTCTTGCCGCTGGTCCGACAACTCCATCAGCGCGCGCGACACATCGGCGATGTACCAATGATAATTCGGTTCATCAAAGTCGATCGTGCGGGCGGTCGACCCGTCCCAAATGACATTGCCGGGCCGATAGTCGCCGTGGATCAGCCCGTAGTCGCGCGCCGGTAAACTGCGCATGTAATCGCTCAATTCAGCGTAGACGCGCTGCAACGCAGGCGCCGACCCGCGCACGGTCGGCTCGATGTTTTTCCAGAAGCGCTGCACCGTGGGGAACTGGTAATCGATAGCGGGATCGGGCTGATAGCGGCGCGAAGCAGCGTGCAACTTGCCCAGCGACTTTCCCCAAGCCTCATAAACGGACAAATCAAGCATGTGGCGAGTCATTTCCCTGCCCGGCGCTTCCCTTTGCGCAGCGGCGTAGTAGCCGCCATCGAGAAGCTCGATATAATTGCCGCGCAGCGACGGAGCCGGCATACCGACCGGCACATCGCTATCCGCCAGAAAGCGCAGAAAATGCATCACCTGTCGCGCCTTGGGCAGCGGATGCAGAACCGGGTGGCAGATGCGCAGATAGTAGCCGCGCCCCGCAGCCTCGAAGCGGAAGACGATGTTGTAATCTTGGCTGATCGGGCGCAGCGAGGCAGGATCGCCGTTCCAGCGCTCGCGCACCAGTTCCGGGACAGACCGATGATCGAAGCCGTCGCGTTTGATTTGCCATTCAGTGGGCACATCAACCCCTAACACATGCCTATACCAGAAGACATCAACGAATGGGCGCCATCCGCCGGAAAAATGAGTGATATTTCGTGAATTCGTGGAGGCTAAACTAGCAGGTACTCTTCCTGGCTGCAGACGCGCAAGGTGCCCGCCAGTTCGTAGCCGAGAAAATGGGTTTGTCCATCAACCAGTAGTTGCAGCGGTCCTTTGAAGGGGGCGCGCATCACCAGGCGGAACTTCTTGCCCGGCTCAATCTGCAGTTCGCTGAAATACCGGAGTTTGTGCTCGTCGTGGGAATGGACTCTGCTGATCACGTAGTCGCGATTGACCTCGACTTCCGAGAGTGGGTAGTCGATGACAGTGGGCATGATACCGTCTGCGCTGGGGATAGGTTCGCCATGCGGGCAGCGCTTGGGATAACCGCTCATCTCGTCCATCTTGTCAACCAAGATGTCGCTGACGACCAATCCCAGATCATCGGCATCGTCATGCACCTCGTGCCAGCCGAAGCCCATGACGTCCACCAGGAAGCGTTCCACCAAGCGGTGGCGCCGGATATTGGCCAGCGCTTCCCGCTCGCCCGCTGCGGTGAGCCGAATACCTCGATAGGGCTCGTGTTCCAGGAAGCCCGCGTGTTTAAGGCGCTGTACCATTCTTGTGACCGCAGGGGCGGAAACGTTCAGTTCATCAGCTAACGCAGAGGTAGATACAAAGGGGGTTTCCGGCTGATAACAGGCGATGCGATAAGCTTCGGCCAGATATTCCTGCATGGATTCGGTCGCGGTCATTCTTGCCTCAATCTACGGCCGCAACGAGACGATTTCTCGCCTCAAATATAACCGAGTTGCTCGCAAATTCGCAAGCGTTAACTCATTCTTTATCCGACGTTAAGTTAGATTCTAATATAGAACTACCCCTTGTCAACTGCATTTGCTGCCAGGATTCCTCGTGATATCCGAGGAATGACTTCATGGTCGGAAGCCAAGTTTTGCAAGAAGACGATCCAACTGATCCAGCAAATGCGCCTCCGAAGCGTCGTTGAGCAGCGTGTAATCGGCCATGGCGATGGGGCCGCCTTTTTCCAGCGTATTGATCTCCCGCAGGTCGCGTTCGGCCGCCTCATCAGGCGTCAATGGGCGGACGGAGCGGGACGCCAGCCGCTGATAGCGCAAATGACGCGGCGCGGCTATCGCCAGCAGAATAGTCGGCGCGCCCAGATGCTGACGCAGAAAGACGTACTCGCTGAAACTATACAGGCCATCGATTACGATACAATCGTGATCATCCAGCGCCTTTTGCAGCTTGGGCAAGGACAAGCTCGCCATGGCGGACATGCCGTGTCGCGCGCGCAGTTCCTCGCGCACGCCTCGCTCGTTCACAGGATTGACCTCGAGCCCGCGCCGATGCACCTCATCGACTACGACAGCGCCAAAGCGCAAAGTGAAAAACCCTCTGGCATGCAAGTGTTGCGCGCATAAAGTTTTGCCGGCGCCGGGCATGCCCACCAGCGCCAAAGCGCCGCGCCGAGTGCCTTCTGAATTCAAGTGACCTCTTACACTACCGTCAGCTAACAATCGCGAGCAGATTGTAGCCCGAAATTGGGCCTGAATGCACTATGAGAAAGCTCGCAATAAACTGGTCCACAAACGAAGGAGCGACCGCCTCATATGTGTATGAATTGACAGAATCGATTGGGAGAGAATCTTATGCCTCGTTGCCACAGCTGTGAGCGAATGATTGATCGCGACATGGGTAATGCGCCGCTCTGGGATAACATTTATCGCGGCGACCATTGGGATCTGGTACACGCCTACAACACGTCGTGGCTGGGATGGCTGGTGCTGGTTCTGCGCCGCCATGTCGAAGCCATCGCCGACCTGAGCCCGGGCGAAGCGCAAGAACTGGGGGCCCTGCTGCAGCTGGTATCGGGGGCCTTGAAGAAACAGACCGGCTGCAGCAAGACCTATGTCATGCAATTTGCCGAATCGGCCAGCCACCCGCACGTCCATTTTCATGTCGTGCCGCGTATGCCCGAGCAAGCGCCGGAAGACATCAGCTATAAAGTTCTGCGTCATCTTGGTGTACCCTTGCGCGAGCGTCCCAGCGAAGACGACTTGAATGCCTTCGCTCGCGGAATGCGCGGACATTTGACGGAACCACAAGAATAAATCCGGCTATCATCTCTATTGGTCGCCGCAGAGCGCCATGATCGAACGTGAACATGCCTTCCAAAATGTCAATGGCATCACGATTTTCTATCGTGAGTGGCTGCCGGATGCTGGCAACATCCGCGGCATCGTGCTCATCGTTCACGGGCTGGGAGAGCATAGCGGGCGTTATCGTCATGTCGCCGCCGCCTTGACCGGGGCCGGTTTTCTCTGCTATGGGATCGATCAACTGGGACATGGCCTGAGTGAGGGCGTCCGCGCCTTCATCCCCGATCTGCGACTCGCGGTGGAGGACCTGCGCCAGCTTTTCGTGATCGTGACCGGGCAGCACGCGCAAAAGCCAGTTTTTCTCTTCGGGCACAGCATGGGCTCGCTGACGAGCCTGGAATTCGCCCTGCTCTATCCCGATCGCCTTTGTGGGATCGCTCTCAGCGGCGCCGCCGTCAACTGTGAAGAAACGCGGCCGGCCTGGCTGATGAAACTTTGTCTGTTCGCGGCCCCTCACCTACCCAAGCTTCGGCTTTCTCCGCCGGGATTGCCGCGCGCCCTCACCCACGACGACGAGATCCTCAAGGAGTGGTGGGAGGACCCGCTGATTGACAGAGGCATGTGGCGTGTTGGGACTTCCGCAGCGCTCGTGCTGGCTTCGCGTCGGATCCGCCAGGCCGCTCACCAACTGACCTTGCCTATCCTCGCCTTGCATGGTTCCCATGACCATCTGGTGCCTTCATCGGGCGCGTTTTTCCTGCAGCAAAATGCCTCCTCGGCCGACGTCAGCGTCAAGATATACGAAGGTATGCGACACGAACTTGTCAACGAGACCTGTCGCGATGAGGTCATCCAGACTCTGGCTCACTGGATGCTGGAACGGGTTATGGCGCCCGTTTGCGCGAAACAGCGCCCTTTGGTATCTTTGTAATTTATACGGTTGCCACTCGACAATTCTCGCACCCCGAAGTCCCCGACAATCTGGCGCCGAATTTGCCGCAAGCCTAGAGGATTTCCATGCCGGTCAAGCTGCATGTGAACAATGTCTCGCTGAGTTTCGGCGGTATCAAAGCCTTGCAGGATGTTGATTTCCAGGTAGAGGTCGGCGAGATCTACGCAGTCATCGGACCTAACGGCGCCGGAAAAACGAGCCTGATCAACAGCATCAATGGCTTTTATGCGCCGCAGCAGGGTCGGATCATTTTTGACGGTCGCGACATGACGCATATCCCACCCTACAAGCGCGCTGAATTAGGTATTTCCCGCACTTTTCAAAACATCGCCTTATACACCAATGCCACTGTGCTGGACAACTTGATGGCAGCGCGGCATATACATATGAAGTCCAATATGCTGACGGGAGCCCTGTTTTGGGGTCCGGCGCAGAGAGAAGAGATCGCGCATCGAAGGCTGGTTGAGGAGATCATCGAATTTCTGGAATTGGAACATATCCGCAAGTCGATCGTCGGCACGCTGAGTTACGGTTTGCGCAAGCGCGTTGAACTGGGCCGTGCCCTGGCGCTGGAGCCGTCTTTACTGCTGCTGGACGAGCCGATGGCGGGAATGAATATCGAGGAGAAGGAAGATATGGCGCGCTATATCCTCGATATTCATGAATTGCAGGGAACAACCATCATGCTGATCGAACACGATATCGGTCTGGTGATGGATATTTCGCACCATATCGCCGTGATCGACTTTGGCGTCAAAATCGGCGAAGGCAGTCCCGATGAGATCAGCAAGAATGAGGCGGTGATCGCGGCTTACCTGGGCCAAGGAGAGCACTAGCTATGACGGTCGCCAATGCCGGTGAGCGTATCCCCTATCGCGAAGCGGGACCGGGCAAGATCTACACATCGCATTTGCAGAGCGAGATTCGGCCCGTATTGCCCGAGGCGGATACACTTTCCAAGAACTTTTTATCGCGGGTGAGGGAACTCGGGGACGAAGTCGCGCAGCGCAAGAAACGATTTGGCATCTGGCAAGAATACACCTGGAACGAAGTCTACGATCACGTTGTCAATTTCGGCATGGGCTTGATCAAACTTGGATTGCAGCCCGGCGATACGCTGGTCATCATCGGTGAAAACGATCCGGAAATGTACTGGTCACAGATCGCCGCTCACGCCTTGCACTGCAAGACCTGTTGCGTTTTCAGCGACGCCAGCCCGCAAGATATCCTCTACGTCATCACTTCAACGGACGCCACCGTCGTCTGCGCCCGCGATCAGGAACAGGTCGACAAACTGCTGGAAATTCGCGCGGTAATTCCGCAGATTCTCAAGGTCGTTTACTGGGAGGATCGCGGCATGTGGGCCTATACGGACGAGTGGCTGGCCAGTTTTCCGACGATTCAGGCGATCGGGATTGACTTTCGCGGGCAGGAGCCGGACATGTTCGACAGGATGGCCCGCTCCACCAGCGCTATGGACACCATCATATTGAGCATGACCTCCGGCACGACCAGCCTGCCGAAATTCGCCGAGGTGACGCACTACCAACTTGTTTACGGTCATGCTATGAACCATGAATACGTCGATAGCCGGCGATCCGACAATTGGCTGTCTTTCAGCCCCATGGCCTGGCTGGCGGAGCAAGCATTTGGTTTCACATCGCATCTCATAACCGGCGTGCAAGTCAATTTTCCCGAAGGGCCGGAAACAGTGCCCACGGATCTGCGCGAGATCGCGCCGGCAGGATTGCTCTTTCCCAGCCGGGTATGGGAAAACCTGGCGCGCGTCGTGCAGTTCCGCATCGGCGATAGCACCCTTTTGAACCGCCTGATGTATCGGGCCTTCATGCCAATCGCCTATCGCGCCATCGATCACGAAGATGCCAAGCGTCCGATCCCGCCCCATCTACGCTGCTTGCGTTGGCTGGGCGAATACGCGATCTTCGAGCCATTGCGCGACAAACTGGGTTTGACGCGCGCTCGCAATGTACTGACGGCCGGCGCCATGCTCAGCAGCGACATTATCCGTTTCTTCCGCGCCATCGGCATCGAGCTGCGTCAGTTTTACGGCTCAACCGAGACCTTCGGCACCGTTCATTTGCGCGGTGATGTGCGCTTCGAGACCGTCGGCGTGATCGTGCCGGGCGTAGAGATCAAAATCGCCGAAAATCAGGAGATCTTGATCCGAACAAAAGCCCGCTTCAATGGCTATTACAAGCAGCCGGAAAAGACCGGCGAAGCGCTGGATAAGGAAGGCTGGTACCATACCGGGGATGCCGGTCACATGGACGAGAAGACCGGTCATCTAATCTATCTGGAGCGCGTGAAAGACTTGATCGAATTGTCAACAGGCGAGAAATTCAGCCCGCAATACATCGAGGGTCGGGTCAAGTTCAGCCCCTATGTACAAGATATGATGACCATCGGCGGCGCCGATATGGACTTCGTCTCGGCGATCATCGTTATTGATTTCCAGAATGTATCGCGCTGGGCGGAAAAACGCGGCATCGCCTTCACGACTTACGTCGACTTGTCACAGCGGCCAGAGGTGCACCAGATCATCCGTGGCGAGTTGCGGCAGGTCAATGAGTCGCTGCCTCCCTATTCACAGGTCAAGCGCTTTGTGATCTTGCACAAGGAATTCGATGCCGACGAAGCCGAGTTGACACGCACGCGCAAGCTGCGCCGCGGCGCCTTGCAGGAAAAATACCATGATCTGCTCGAAGCCATATATGGCGATGCGCGTCAAGTGCATGTGCGCGCGGAAGTCAAATACCGTGATGGACGCACCGGCACCGTCGAGACGGAATTACTTGTCGCCGATGTTTGAGTTGCCATGATTGCCAGATAGAGGCGCAAAGAGGTAAATGCGGGTGGAAGAATTCTTCAGTCGTTACAAAAAAGAACTGACCTGGCTGTTCTATGCCATTGCGACCGTGCTTGTTTTTCTCTTTCTACGAGAGCAACTCGCGGACAAAAAAGCTTCTCGCATCGTACAAACCTTGATCTCCGGGGTTCTTGTTGGTGGCATCTATGGCTTGGTGGCGCTGGGCATCGTCGTTATCAACAAAGCCTCCGGCGTCTTCAATTTCGCCCACGGCTGGATGATGGTCGTGGGCGGCATGATCTTTTGGAGCTTTTTCACGGTTGCCGAAATCTCTGTGCCGGGGGCCGTGCTGCTGTCGACAGCCACCATGTTCATGGTTATGACAGCCGTGAGCCTCCGAAGCCTGCTGGAGCCGCGCAATCTGTTGATCGCTGCGGGAGGCGTCCTGGCCTTGACGATACTGATGACCGTCGGCGGCATCGAGCTAAAATGGTTGCATGCCATTGTGGGCACCTTCGCCGGCGCTATCTTGACCGGCCTTATTGTCGAGCGCTTCACCATCCGGCCCTTGATTGGACAGCCGCTCTTCACCGCCGTGCTGATGACATTGGCGATCGCGGAAGTCCTGCACGGCGTGACACAGATCGCCTGGGGCACGGTCGAACTGAACCTGCCCATCTTCGTCAATCCGGAGACCAATCGCCGGTTCAGCGTCATTCGCCTGGACGGCTTAAAGGACATGCTCGGAGGCGTGACAATTGTCAGGGTTGAGTTGGTGATTGCCTTTGTCTTGGCGATTGTCGCCTTCGTCGGGTTCATCGCGTTCTTCCGCTACACCAGCGTCGGGCTGGCGATGCGCGCCACATCGGAAGATCAGCAGTTGGCGCAGTCCGTCGGCCTGCGCGTACGCGTGATTCTGGCGATTACCTGGGCGGTGGCGGCATTCCTGGCGAGCATTGCGGGTGTCCTGCAAGGTGGCGCTGTCGGCCTGTCGCTGAATATCAGCTTCGTTGCGCTGCGTGTTTTCCCGGCGGTGCTTTTGGGTGGCCTGGAATCAATCGGCGGCGCTTTCATCGGTGGGATTATCATCGGTATCGTTGAGCAGTTTGGCACCTTCCTGAATTCCTCACAGCAAGTCGGCACCGACCTGGCGCCATATGTCGTGCTGATGCTCGTTTTGGTGATCCGGCCCGACGGGCTCTTCGGGGAAAAACGCATTGAGCGCATTTAGGATTTTCATATTGCATTTCAGAGGTAGCGATGGCGAACATTCACCCGGCGGGTGTCTTCGACACGACATATGAAGAAGATATGTCGGTCGACCGTACCGCTCGCGACAAGCTATGGAAGAACCTGGCCTTTGTCGCCTTACTGCTGGTTCCTTTGCTGTCGGTATCGGGTCCATTGGAACTGGGGCTCATCAGCGATCAATACGTCGGCTTGATCGCGCGTATCGCCATCTTTGTCATCGCCGTTCAAGGTCTTAACATTCTGGTCGGCTATACCGGGCAAATATCGCTCGGGCACGCCGCATTCATGGCTATTGGCGCCTATGGCTCGGCAATACTGGCGCGGGAGTTTGGCTTCACCTTTTGGACCGCGCTGCCGGTCAGCGCGCTCTTGACCGGCGTGATCGGCCTCTTTTTCGGATTGCCCTCTTTGCGCGTCAAGGGCTTTTACCTCGCGATGGCCACCCTGGCAGCGCAATTCATCATTCCCTGGGTGCTGCGCTATCCCTTGGAAGACATTACCGGCGGCACGCGCCCTTTGAATGTCCCGGCGCCCCTGATCGGACCCTTCGGCAGCTATGCCGACGACCAGATTGACGATGCGACTCCCCTGGTTTTTCAGGCGGGCGATCCCTATCTGGTAGATGTGATATCGCTCGAACTAAGCCCGGTTGACGGCGCCCAACCCGTCATCGAATTGCGCAATCCCAGCGGAGACATTGTGCCAGCCGGCGATTTCAATATGACTGTGTTCAGGGACGCTGGCGGCGAGATAACAGGATTCTCGTACATTGCAACCAAGGCAGGCGAGTACGCCATCACTGCGACGGCTGAGGCTGACACTACCACCTTTCGCGCCCGGGTGCGACGTGGCAAGGCGCTCAGCTTCGCCACCGAAACGGCCATGTACTATATCATCGTGCCCCTTTCCGTGTTCTTGATGTTTCTCGCGCGCAACATCGCACGAACGCGTACCGGGCGCGCATTCATTTCTGTGAGGGACAACGACCTGGCTGCGGAACTATTGGGCATCAATGTCTTCGGCTATAAGCTGCGCGCCTTTTTCTTGAGCGCTGTCTACGCCGGCATAGCCGGCTCCTTGCTGGCCTTCGAGCGCAACAGCTTGTCCCTGGATATGTTCAGGCTGGATATCTCGATCGAAATGCTGGCCATGCTGATTATCGGCGGCGCCGGATATCCGCTGGGCGCGTTATTCGGCGTGACTTTCATCCGCCTCTTGCAAGAAGCTGCTATTCCCGCGCTTCGGCCGCGGCTGCTGGAAATCCTGCCGGACTTATTCCCCTTCATTGAAGTCGTCAATATCACCAGCGCCATCAACCCGATACTCTTTGGAGGGGCGCTTATCGTCTTTCTCGTATTTGAACCCCGCGGCATCGCCCACCGCTGGGAGGTATTAAAGGTCGCCTGGAAGATCCGGCCCTACGCCTACTAGCCCTATATAATGGCGCAGCCGGCTGGCGGGTGTATTTCAGATTATTGGCGAGTCCCCATCGTCCACCCTCAACCACAAACCTGTAGAAGCCAGCCGGCGGACATTTTTTGTCAACTGACTCGCTGCCCCGACCGCTAGCCCCCGACTCTATGCCGAAACCGCGACCATATAGTCGTCCTTTTCTCCCCGCCTTGCTCTATCATACGAGGTTGCAACACACCGGGCCGCCCAGCCTGAGCCGCTGCTTTTCAAACTCGGCGCCCGGCTCAAACGAAGCCACATCGTCCAAAAAGAGGCGCTAATCTCCGAAAACAGATTGCTGCCTCCGCAACTGGACAAAGACGAAGAAACTTGAAACCGAAAGCTAGGCCAATCGCCAGGCATCTCCTATGACAAAACTGCGGGGGCGACCGGCGGTCACTGTCGCCGGTCAGTATCGACCGGACCCTTGGGTCGCCCGAATACAAGCCAAAATTGGCAGGTATTGTCGCGGCCGTCTGCCCAAGGAAAAACTGTCCTGTCCTCAGATCTGGAAGGGGGGTACCCCCCCCCCGTATACATACTGTATCTATACTGTTACTCAAAAAGGGGGCAAAATCAGGGCAACTTCCGAGCATTTGAGGACCAATTGCGCTTCATTCGCATGCAATTTATGTCATTCTGCCCAAATATTGAAATACGCCCCCGGCTGGCTTGGCATTTGCCACAAGACGTAGTTTAGCGTAAGCTAATGATTATGGGAGAATTGCCAAGATTACACGGTTCAGATAACTTGTCCAAAAGGGAAGGAGTCGATAGCTCATGAAGAGAATTTGCTTCTTGTTTAGTCTCTTGGCTATGGTGTTGATCATTGCTGCCCCGGCCATGGCGCAAGACATGATGGATTACCCGAGTGAGCTCAGCGAATGCCAGGTCGATCTGACTGGCGAGACGCTCACGATCTTTCACTTCGGAGACCTGAGCGGGCCATACGCCTTTATCACCCAGCCGGTCGTTTCCGCAGTGACGGACGCGGTCAATTACTGGAACGGCCGTGGCGGCGTTTGCGGAGCGATGCTGCAGCAAATATATGAAGACACAGGCGGCAACCTGGAGGCGACCCAGAGCGCTTACGATCGCTTCACAAGCGAATATGCTGAAGAGTTGGACTTGCTCATGCTCTACAGTTCCTCTGATGGCGAGCTGCTGCGGGAGCAACTGGCGGAGGACGAGATCGTTTCCATCATCTCCGCCGGTTCAATCGAGAGCTTGTACGGAGAAGACGGCATGACGCCGGGTTGGCTCTACGCCAGCAACCCGCTCTATATCAACCAGTTCGGGTCCTTCTGCGAGTTTGTCGCTGCCAATCCCGATACCTTCCCCGATCCTGTGATCGGTTTTGTCACCTGGCCGGGCGCTTTTGGCCTGGCAGGCACAGAGCCGGCCGCGGACGCCTATTGCAGCGGCCTGGGCGTGGAGGTGCTCGACGAACCGCAGATTTTCTTGCCCACGGACACGGATATCTTGACACAAGTGCAAAACGCCATCGATGAGGGCGCGACGATCCTCTACACCAATTCTCTGGCGACGGGTCCCGCCTTGATCGCGGGCACACTGGTCGACCTGGGCATGGAAAGCGATATCACGCTGGCAGGCGTCAACTGGGTGATGGATACCAGTGTCGGCATCCTCGGACAACGCGTTTTGAAGCCCAATGGATTGCCCTCGGTAGACGGCATGTACGGTTCGATGCCCTTCCTGTGGTGGACGGAACTCAGCAACCCCGGCATTCAGTTCGTCACCCAACAGTTCGCCGCCAATGAACGCGGTCCGGCCGAGCAGAACATTGCCTATCTGCTGTCTTGGGCTGTCGTTGACTCGATCATCGAGACCTACATCCGCACAGTCAACGCCGTCGGCAGTCTGGAGGCCGTCACGGGGGCTGATATGCGCGCTACCGTCGACAGCATGGAATACTCGGTTCTGGGTGGCCTGGTGAGTCACAGTTTCCCCGAAGGCATGCGTGACGGAACGCTAAATCGCATCGCGCGTCTGGCATATGCCAATGCAACGATGACTGGGCCAGCGAGTGGTCCCGAAGATGCCTTGCTAATCCCTGATGGTAGCGGCGGGCAACTCTTCGTGCCCATCATAATTCCCTTGACCGACTTCATGCCAGTACCGCAGTTGCGTGGACAGTAAGCATTCAAACGCAGCCAATTACGAGTGAGGGCTAGCGCCCTGCCCTCACTCGTTTTCTCGAGCGAAACATTTATGAACTCCAAATCCGGCGAGTCTTGGGATTTCTATGACCCTTGCTGAAAAAACAGCGGAACTAACCACAACACGGACCTTGTCGGTCAACAACATCGAGGTCGTTTACAACAGCGTGATCCTTGTGCTGCGCGGTATCACCCTGGAAGTCCCTCCCGGAGCGGTCGTTTCCCTGTTGGGACCCAACGGCGCGGGGAAATCGACAACGCTGAAAGCCATTAGCGGCCTGCTCAAAGCGGAACTGGGCGAGGTCACGCGCGGTCAAATCCTCTGGGGCGAGGACAGCCTCGAACTTCTTTCTGCCGAAGATGTCGTGCGCATGGGCTTGGTGCAAGTGATCGAAGGCCGCCTGCTCTTCCGACATCTGACGGTGGAAGAGAACCTGCGCGTCGGCGGCATGGTCTATCAAGGCGGGCGCAGCATACGTGACGATTTGGAACGGGTTTACCACTACTTCCCACGCTTGCGCGATTTGTCAAAGCGAGTGAGTGGTTATCTCTCCGGCGGCGAGGGTCAAATGCTGGTGATTGGACGCGCCATGATGGCTCACCCGCAGATTCTCATGCTGGACGAGCCGTCCTTGGGATTGGCGCCCTTGCTGGTGCACGAGATATTTGAAATCATCCAGGATATCAATGAGCAAGAGGGCATGTCTGTCCTGATCGTTGAACAGAACGCCCGCGCCGCCCTCGAACTGGCCGACTACGCCTACGTCATGGAGAACGGCAGAATCGTCTTGGATGGACCGGCCGAGCAACTGCGCGAAAATGAAGATATCAAGGAATTCTACCTGGGCTTGGACCAGGCGGGCGGACGCAAGAATTACCGCGAGGTTAAGCATTACAAACGCCGCAAACGCTGGCTGGGATAGCAGGCGTTGACTAACCGATTGACGATGATGATCCGTCCTTGTCAGGGAAACGGAGCAAGACATTGACAGACCTCAATGGAAGGATTCAAGAACTTGTCCGGCATGGATACGAACATGCGCCGGCGATCCGTCAAATGATGGACGACGCCGGTGTCTCGCCTGGGGACATTCATGGCGCGGATGATCTGGCGAAGATCCCGGTACTCAAGAAAGACGCCTTGGTGGAGATTCATCAAGCGAATCCGCCTTTTGGCGGCTTTCTCACTATCGACCCCGACGACCTGCCACGCATCTATATCTCCCCGGGTCCCATATATGACCCGCAGCCGCTACCTGAAGACCCTGAATCGCAACTGGCGCCATTTAAGTATATCGGCGTTGGCCGGGGCGATCGCGTGCTTAACACCTTCATGTACCACTTGACCCCAGCGGGGATTCTTTTGGATGAGGCGATTCGCGCCTGTGGCGCGACGGTTATACCGACCGGGCCCGGCAACACGGAATTGCAGATTATGATGATGATGGCCTTGGGGGCAACGGGATTCGTCGGTCAGCCCAGCTACCTGATGACGCTGCTGGACAAAGCCGCCGAGATGAGCTTGGGCGCTGGCGCGGTACCCATCAAGAAGGCGCTCTTTTCGGCGGAACCCTATACGCCAAGCCAACGCCAGCGTTTCGAAGGCGAATATAGCATGAAGACCAGCTCGGCTTATGGCACCGCCGATTTGGGCTTCATAGGCTATACACGCGACGGCGTCCGCGGATTCTGCATCATGCCCAACATCTTCTTGCAGATTTGCGATCCGGAGACCGGCGCCACACTCCCCGCGGGCGAAACAGGCGAAATCGTCGCAACCACATTCAACAAGGCCTATCCCTTGATTCGCTTCGGCACGGGCGACCTCGGCGCGCTGTCGCCCGAGTCATCATGCGAAGGGCAGCAACTGCTGGGCCTTTTCGGGCGCAGCGGAGACGCCATCAAAGTGCGTGGCATGTTCCTGCACCCAAGCCAATTGCAATATGCTGTGATGCAATTCCCGGAGATCAAAGACTTGCAAGTCTTGATCACGCGGCCGGACAACAGCGATGTTGTCACCATCAATGTCGAGTTGCACGATGGCGCCGAATCGGCTGGTATCGCGGAGAAACTGCAAGCCCTGGCGCAACAGGCAGTGCGACTGCGAATTGATGCCGTCAACTTTGTCGCGGCCGGTTCAATCGATAGCAAAGCTCGCAAGATTGTCGACGCGCGCGACTGGGATTGAACTGCTCGGTCGATCTCCCGACCGAATAGGCGTTCTTCGAACCCGAGTTAGCGGTACCCGGATCTTCAGCTGACAGATCTCTGCAGGACCTCGTTTATCGCCGGCATCAATATGCTGCTCGATAGACTGCTGGTTTTAGCCGTCAGTGAATTCGTCCGACTCGTCGCTCTCCTCGGCGTCCTCTTCATCTTCCGGCGGAACCTCTACGATCTTTAGGGTGAACCGCTGGACGTCGGTAGTATTCTTGACGCGCACTTCCAGCATAAAGCTGGCCGCTTGCGCTCCAACGTCGAGATCGGTCAAAGCCGAGCCGCGGGTGTCATCGTCGGCGTCATCGTTTTCCCCAAGCAAGTTTGACCCGGATGCGTTATAGATCCCAAGTACCGTATCTACTGTGTCATCAACACCGCTAAGATAGATGCTGACTATGCGATTGCCGGGCAAAGTCGCGCGATAGCGCACGCGTTGATCCGGGCCTACGACGCCATGTGCTTGCACCTCTGTGCTGCCCGTGCCAAGCGACAATTCGCCGCCTTCGATCAACTCGCCCAGGATCTCGTCCGTCAGATATGCTTCCGCGGCTTGCAGCAGCAGGTCGCCTTCTTCAAACAAGCTCTCGAATGTCACCGGTACAAGCACGGTTGGCATAACCCCTTGCGCCTCGATATGGATCTCTTTGTCGGCATTGAATTGGCGCGTGATCGTGAATCGGATCGTCATATCTTCCGGCATCAAAAATTCGTCGACCGCGCCACCCAAGCCACCGGTTCCGTAGTTCCCGACCACGGCCGCGCGATCATCAATCGTTAGATTGTAGCTGAAGAATTCGCAGGCGCTGAAGCAGCCTGGCGCGATGATGACGGCGAGCTCGCCGTCGTAGCGCAGTTCCTCCGGGGGCAAGATAAATCGATCTTCCGAACGCGGATCCAGGTAAAAGTCGCCCAGGGGCTCGTTGTATGCGCTGGAATAACCCAGGATGTGCGCTTCCTGGAAGAAATAGGCGCCGAGTTGATCCGCAAGATATCCGCTGCCGCCGCCGTTTTTGCGCATATCGATTATGATTCCGGGCACATCGGCTTCGAGAAAGGTCTCGATCATGCGTTCCCAAAGTTGAACAGTCAGCCTTTCCTTATCGCCAAAGGAATAGATGGCGACATATCCATAACCGCTGGGTAGGATCTCGAATTCCACCGGCAGTTCCCAGCCTTCTATGCCGGAGAAGAAAGATGAGTGCGTGAAACTGGCCCGTTCCGAGATAACCCCCATCGTCGCCGTCTGTTCTTCTTCGCTCTCGGGATTGCGGAAGCTTACTTCAACTTCGCTGCCCAAGGGGAAGCGCGTGATATAGCGCAATTGCTGCAAGCGCAAAGTATGGTCGGTGCTGAGCGATTGGTGAGCCCATACGAACTCGCGTTCCAGCGCATCTTCAACCGTGCCGCCATCCCATGCCAGTATCTCCGCGCCCAATTCCATGCCTGCATTGGCGGCCGGGCCCCCATCGAGAATGTAACTGACCGTGATTCGCCCGTCGTCTAGTTCCGAAAGCGCGATGCCCAGCCCGCCGTCGGTCTCTTCACGAAAGAGATCCCTAATCGCGTCAAACGGCATGTCGACATGTCCGTCGGGAATCTCCCAGATGAAATCACGCATAGCGAGGGCATAAGCCGCGCTGTCTTCCCTTTCTTCGGCTTCGGCAAAGCGGGGGCTGTAAGTCTCAAAAAGGTCGTTCCAATCCAGCTCGTAAAGGTCGGTGTAGGCATATTCCACCCGGAAAAGTTCAACCATCGCTTCGAATGCATCGGCATAGCCCAAATCAGAAAAGTCGTTGATAGCTGCCGCTTCCGGCTCATGGAGGTCAATGATTTGCTGTGCCGCGCGGTCAAAGACGAAGGGATCCTGGTCCAAATCAACAACCGAGTATCCTTGCGGGACAATGACAATTGGATCGTCTTCAGTGAATAGCAAATTGTCCGCGCCGAACCCAGCGGGAAAACCTTGATTCTCGTCGGGCGCGTATATGATGAATTTCCCGCCGATGATCTCCAGCCTGGTTTCGACCTCGTCGCTGGCGCGCGTGGACGCGTAGCCAGTCGACCAGCCACCGCCACCGAGATCGCGCTCTTCCAACAAGCGGTCGCCAAACAAATTGTTCCAGTAGGCAATGGCGAAGACCATAACGCCGGTGTCTTCGCTTTCGTCGTTGTCGACATCGCGCAAACCGCCGCTGGGCGCCTGTGGCAGGGACAAGCTATAGCTGAAGGGCGAGGTATCGAAGTCCGATGTGATCCGCGCCAGCACCTGCGATTCCAGCGGGAAAATGTAATGTTCGTTGCGGTCGACGAATCCGGTTTGGTCTTCCAGGATTATCACGGGTTCATCAACGCCGCTGGTAAAAAAGGCGTTGGAATAGGAGAGTTCGCCCGTGATGATGACTGGGCCACCCTCGTCATTGATGATCTGGGCGACCGGTGCTGGTTCCGCGATTGTCGCCGGCGCATCGTCAACTTCTTTTTCACCGATGGCCAGCAATGGCAACAGTCCGACGAGAAGCAATGCGCCGGATAAAAAAAGCAGCAGCAGGCGATTTGTCCGCATGCAGAACACTCCAACTGTTGGATGAGCGATAGGTCTATTTTATGTCAAGTTCAAGAATTGACGTTAAGATTAGCTTACGAAACTCTGAGTAACGGTCGTGAACCGCGAGCTTGAGTTGGCGTCATTTACGCATTGAGATTGACGATCGACGCAATTCGCGCGTACCATAGAGCGGCGCATGAGATGGATTTTCAAAGACCCAAATGACCAAATTCTGGCGCACGATTCATAACCATCTGCATTTCCTTGTGGTTGTTAGCGCATTGCTCGTCGTGATGACCTATCCGACGATCGCCCACGTTTTCAATACCGAGGTCTTTTGGCTGCCGATCGACAGCGGCGACATCTGGATTGAATTCTGGAATGCTTGGTACGGGAAACAGATTCTCGCCGGTGAAGCAGACCCTCTCTTCACCACGTTATCGTTCTACCCACAGGGTCTAACACTGGCTTACCACTATTACAACGTCGCTCATATGCTCGTTTTTGGCGCGCTACAGGCGATTTTGC
The DNA here is from genome assembly GCA_026708115.1 of Chloroflexota bacterium. Lineage (GTDB taxonomy): Bacteria > Chloroflexota > Anaerolineae > Aggregatilineales > Phototrophicaceae > UBA6055. The sequence continues at coordinate 1,544 of JAPOVL010000033.1, read as the reverse complement.
CGGCGTCAAATGCGTATAATCTCACGTACTTGCTTATCACCATTGCAACGACAATAGCCGCTTACATCTACCTGAACTACATATTCAACGACAAATGGATCGCTCTTTTCGGAGCGGTTGTTGTGGGATTCAGTGGATACGTCGTGGGACGTCCAATGCACCCGGGTGTAGCGTTTCTGGCGACTGTCCCATTGTCATGTTATTTTCTTCATCGCGGGTTCGCGGAAATGCGCTGGCGTTTGATTGCGATGTCGGGGATCTTGGTTGGCGCCACAGCGTTCATCGGTTTATACATCTTTGTTTGCCTGCTTTTGACTGTCGGCGCGTATTTCCTCTACTTTGCCATCTCCCAATGGCAGGATCGCCGTTTCTGGCTAATGGTGGCGGCCATGATTGCCGTCGCCGGATTCTCGGGTTTGGCGCGCAGCTTGCCTATGTTTAGTGATGAAACGGACTTGGACGGGATACTGGACAAGACAAGTGGACAGGAAACAGAGAATGACTTGTTGCACTTTTTCATCAACTACGAGAATCCTATATTCAACCGGCTCATTACCAACCGTGTCACCTCGTCTATCGTTCTGCTACCAGATCCAGGACGCTGGAATACATCTTACCTTGGTTACATTCCTCTGTTTCTGATTGCCCTGGGCTTGATGCGCAAAAACTATAGAAGGCGTATGTTCCCGTGGCTGCTGCTGCTCTTACCGTTTTTTCTGCTTAGACTGGGTTCAGTTCTCACTATCAATGGTCAAGTCTTTAATTCAGTTATTTTGCCCAAGTACGTCCTGGATCGGCTGGTGCCTGTTGTCTTCGAGGCGTTTTATTCCACGGATCATTTTCAAATTGGCCTACTATTGCCGCTAGCCGTATTGTCCTGTTACGGGTTGCTCGCATTCCTGGACAGCTTTCCCATGCGGCGACGAGGCGGGATGGTTCTCTTGCTTATCGCCTTATTGGCAGCCGAATACTATCGCAGCCCACCCGGTGGCCACATTGTTTTACAGGAAGAGCTCGCTTATCTGGATTGGCTGGCACAAGAAAGCGACGAGCCCGTTCGGCTGATCAATCTTCCCATGAATCGGGGAAACTCAAAGACATATATTTTCCACCAGACAATTGGCGGATACCCACAGGTGGAGGGGCTGGCAACACGGACGCCCCCGAGCGCCTACGACTACATAAATGCCAATCTCGCATTAAATGCCTGGCATAGGCGCGAGAGCTTGATTTGCACGGAAGAGAATCGGGATAACTACCTGACTGCAGTTACACAACTCAGGGACGACGGTTTCTCACATGTGGTCTTGCATTATTCGCTGCTGAAACCAAACACCATTGAGGACAGTTTCTCCGCTTTGGAACCGGCCTTTGAAGATGAATTCGTGGCGATATATCGTCTTACGACCTTGCCGGAAGCCTGCCAATGACGAGCCAGGGGCTTATTCTAATGTTAAGCATTCGATCTATATAAAAAGAGCAGTCAGGTGTCGTGTTGGCGGCGGCATACTCTCCCACATCGTCTCCAATGCAGTACCATCTGC
>JAPOVL010000010.1 GCA_026708115.1 Chloroflexota bacterium | reverse complement strand
AGTTGTCGCTTTTTGAAGGATTGAGCTTGATGTGCCAATAATCTGAAATACACCCGCCCCTACACGCGCCATCAATATCGAAAACCGTAGGGGCGACAGGCGGGCTGTGTCGGCGGTCAGTGTCTACGCGACCCACGCGCCCAATCTTGTCGCCCGTCATGTCATGTGACACGTCGCGTCAATCGCGGGCGAGCAGATTGCTCGCCCCTACGTAACCTACAGCGCCCGAGCCTGTCGCCCGGGCGCTTACAACTTGCGGAAGTTAAGATCGCTACAGTGTTCCTGCTATAGGACACTCCTTCTTAACCAGGGCAATCCGGCTCGCCATCATCGTTTGTATCCGGACACGTCGTCGGCCTCACGAATGGTCTCGACTCATCATGGGTGTACTGGAATGTCAGTTCATGTGTTGGGTTGTCGGGATTATCCTTACACGAATACTCCAAGCGCGTTCTTTCATTCGGCGACTCGCCCTGTGTGTGCGTCTCTCTTGTGCACGAGACGCCGGATACGGTTATAAAGCCAAGATCTCTTTCTATCCTAATACCAGCCCGAGCTGGCGGTGAAGCGGTTGGTTGGGTTTGGCCGCTTCTATACAAACCCAAGTAGGTCCGCGCCGCCGTTGTCAGAGTCGCCTTAGTACCGCAAGTTGTTCTTGTGCAAACATCCGGTGGTTCACTGCCGATCGTGGCTGTCAATCGCCATCTGTGAACGCTTATTGCGCCAAAGCCAGAGTAGGACCGCGAAAGCGTTATCTCCCATTTCCGTGCCACAACATCGTCTTCGGCTATCTCGGAGTTGAAGCACCGAACTTGGCTTACATGTTCCGGGTCTTCCGCCGTATCTTCAGGCAGCCTGCTAATGTTAACACCGACTCTCACAGGACCCACGAGCGCGTCGCTTTCCGTAAGATACCAGTATAAACATGTGGCGCTGACTGACTCACTATTCAGCCTAAATCCACCGATGATTGAGGAAGTAGCGCCTCCGGTCTTAATTTCGGGTGGTGGATCATACAACTCAGTCGCATCAACTGTGCGGTGAAGCAACCGCACTGGATCGCCAGTCGTCCCAGTCAACGTCTGCCATAGCTGCCGGGGACCGACGACAGTTTGCCTGATGACCACGGGCGTCCACGTCGGTTCAGGCGTCAATGAACCGGCGATCGGCACCGCCTCCAGTGCGCCGGCGTCCCATTGTTCCCGCGTCGTGCACAGGCGATCCGATTTGCAGGGATTGTTGTGATAAACGACATTCAGGTTCCAGCCGCCGGTTTCCCAGTGATGGTAGCGGTCATGCGCCCAATAACCGGATGTCCACAGATCGTGATCGGTGCCGTCCTGGCAGCGCCGGTATATCGGATCGTTGCAGAGGTTATTCTCCACCACCGGGAAAGTGCCGGTGGGCAGGTCCACCACCGCCGCCGCGCCCGTGGCTTGCCGCACCAAATCCCCGCGGATCCAGGATTGCACGCCCGAAGGCGTCCGGGCGTAATACCAGGTCCAGGGCGGGTTCGATTCGCTATCGGCTTCCAGTATGGTCAGCACATGCCCGAGACCGGCATAGTGCTGCACTGAATACGCGGGACCCGGTCCCCAGCGCATGCGCGCGGACTCAACGATGACCTCGGCATTAAATGGCAGATCCTGCGCGAAGGTCAGCGAGAACATGACGATAAGAATTACGGACAGTAAGAAAACGAACTTTATACCATTGGACACGATACCCTCCTTTCGGTCAGGCGCAACAAATCTTATCACAAGTTGCCAAATCGCGCAAAAGCCCCCGCCCCCAGCGGCGGGCAATCGCCGCCTATCCGTACGCTCCACGGCGGCTACCGCGCCGGCGACAGCCCCTGCGGCTTGCGACTCTGATGAGGCCCGCACACGCAACAACCCGCAACACAAAGGACGCCTGTAGGGGCGACCTATCAGGTCGCCCGAAAATTACCCTCTCTGCCCTCCGCGCCTCTGTGGCTAAAATAATCCTCTACCATCCCCGCCAGACCCACAACCCTCCAGGCCTATGTCTGAACCCGTAGGGGCGACCAATCTGGTCGCCCGAAAATTACCCTCTCTGCCCTCTGCGCCTCTGTGGCCAAAAACATCCTCTACCATCCCCGCCAAATCCCACCTACAACTACCGCGAAACCCGTAGGGGCGACCCACCGGCCCGCCCGAAAATTACCCTCTCTGCCCTCCGCGCCTCTGTGGCTAAAATAATCCTCTACCATCCCCGCCAGACCCACAACCCTCCAGGCCTATGTCTGAACCCGTAGGGGCGACCTATCAGGTCGCCCGCAACAGCCCCCTCTCTGCCCTCCGCGCCTCTGTGGCCAAAAAAATCCTCTACCACCCCCGCCAGACCCACAACCCTCCAGGCCTATGTCTGAACCCGTAGGGGCGACCAATCTGGTCGCCCGAAAATTACCCTCTCTGCCCTCCGCGCCTCTGTGGCCAAAAAAAATCCTCTACCATCCCCGCCAAATCCCAAACCCGCCAAACGCGCTCCCCTTCCCTCATTTTGGGGCAAGGGGCCGGGGGATGCTGAGGACATGACAGCTTTGATTCGATTAGCTAGGAAAGCGACAGGACAACGATCACAAGCATCTTATTGGGCGAAAACTGTAGGGGCGACTCTGTGAGTCGCCCGAAATCGCCACAGAAATTACAAGTTTTGCAACGGTATTCCGCCAAGCTAAAACCTGTCATGTCCTCAGCCG
>JAPOVL010000019.1 GCA_026708115.1 Chloroflexota bacterium | reverse complement strand
TTGTCCGGTACTGTGGAGTTTGCAGTTGTTTTTGCAGCCCTCACCCCCCGGCCCCTGGCCCCCCTCGGTCCCCCCGCTAAGCGGGGGGCGGAAATCCCACAAGGGGAGAGGGGGAGCTAGACTTGGCGGATTCCGTAATAATTTGTCGATTTTCGCAAGAATCGCCATTTTTTTGTATTGTTTCGGTATTGTTCTTGTTATCTGTGAGTAAGATTTGCAGTAGCGGACAAGCCTTACAATTTTCAAACTTTGATGGTCCCTGTAGGGGTCAGCCGGTGGCTGACCCGTCGCTATCGCTTCAAACGTGTCCGCTCCCCAGTCAGTCAGCGGGACAGGGGTTTCCGCGCCGCTTGACAAGCTCTTGACCTAAGTTTAGGCTTAATTCAAACTGGCAGGAGTGGGAAGGCTCCATTGACCGAAATAAGCGTGACGCCAAAGGCGCCGGCGGCAATAGCGCCGGAGGGATTGCGACCGGTGAATATGCGAACCGACCTGCGTCCTTTGGCGGACTTGATCGAACTGGTATTCGCCGACTCGATGGATAGCAACGGTCGTTCAGCCATCCGTGAAATGCGTTATCTCAGCCATATGGGCTATGGTCTCAATCTAATATCCCGGCTTAACGATCTGGCGCTGGGCATTAGTCTGGGATTTGTCTACATAATGGACGGTCAATTGGTGGGGAATGTGTCCGTATACCCGGCAGGCTATCCCAAGGGTATGTCCGAAACCTGGATTTTGGCAAACGTTGCGGTACATCCAGCATTTCAACGGCGCGGAATCGCCGGCGAACTCGTGGAGGCCAGTCTCGAAATGATCCGTCAAAGAAGAGGCAAACGGGTCATTTTGCAAGTGAACTATGACAATAGAGCCGCGCTGAGACTCTATGAGCGGCAGGGTTTTCTCTATGAGCGCGCCTGGCGGCACTGGAGGCGCGGCGGATTCGTTGGTTCGCCCTTTTGCGACGGACATGATTTCCATATCACGCGCCCCGGGCACAGCGAATGGAAGTCCGAATACGCCTTGGCGCAGGAGGCGCGGCCCAATGCTTCAGGCGGGCTGGGCTGGCTGAAACCCACCCATGAATCGAGCTTCCGTGTCTCGCCGTGGAAGCGTCTTTTGAATCTATTTTCCTTGAACAGCACCGAGAAGTTGATTATCCGCGACGAATCGACCTTAGCGATTCTCGTCTCGTGCTGGCTGGAAAGCCTGATCAGTTTCAGCGACATACGGTTGCGCTTCTTTGCGTCTCCCGGGCTCGATTACCTTCCACATGCGGAGGCGCTTTTCTGCAATGTTTTGGCTCGTTATCCACGGTCGACGATCAGCATTGAGCATCCGCGCGATGACGACATCATCAATGAACTGCTCAATCGCTATCAGTTCAAGATCAACCGAGAACTGTGGCATATGCGACTGGATCTTTAATTTCCGCGCAGCGCGTCTTAAAGATGTTCGCGATCGGGGCGTAAGCGGGGCGGCCTTCTGCGCTCCAAGTCATCTATCTGAGAATTGTCCGGCTGTATTGCCTGCGGCGCGTAGTTGACGCGCTTCCTCGGCAAACGAGGCGGTCGATTGCGGTCAAGATTGTTGGCCGCTCTTGCCAATGGCGCCCCTCCTTCGGTCTGTAGGGCCAAGGTAGTGGCGTTGGGCTGCGATGTCGGCGAATGCGCCGCGTTTTGGTTTTGCTGCGAGGTCTGGGCGCCGGCCGCGCCCAAGTATTCTCCCAGGATTTGCCGCTGCTGCATCGCGTCATATCGGGCGCGCCGTTCTTCCTTCATGTGCTGGCGGCGGGAAATCTCCTGTTGGATCAGTTGCGGATTCGAGACCTTGTGAAAGAGTTTGTGTTCGTCGGCGCCGATCAATGACATGCGCACGTCTCCATATTTCATGATGGCGGCAAAGAAACCCGTTGTCACCGATTCCACGTTATCTATGCGCTCGACGAGCACCTGATCACGCAGGTTTTGCAGGAAAAACGGTCGCTTGTGCACTAGGGTGATGGTATCGTCGGAGATAATGTAAATGTCATTTCGCCAATCCCAATCCAGCCAATAGTACATGACAGCGCCGATTAAGAAGGCAAGCATAGAGAGGGGGAAAGTCACGATGCGCAAATCCGGGCTTAGCACCGTGAAGGTCAATAGCAGTCCGGTCACAGCCAGAAGCACAATCACGACAGGTATGAAGGTATGCTGTGCCCAAACACTGATGTGCTTGCGATATACGATATCGCCGTTGCTCATTCTGATGCAGGTGCTGAAGTATCCGTTTGTGCCGGGGACGGGCGTCGGCGACGCGCTTGCATCAGCGGGCGAGGGCCCGAACTCTTTTCCCAGTTCGGGGTTTTCGCCCGCCATCCATCGTTGCAACTCGTCGCGCACCATGGCATGGTGACGCTGCGCTTTTCGGCTTTCGAAGTACTGTCGATCTTCGATGATCAGTTTCTGAAACTGTTCTGGGCGAGGAATCAGGTCAAGTTCCAGATTGCCCTGCGATCCCGCGGTTTTAATGATGACGCTGCCATAGCGAAACAAGCGGGCAAAGGGATCATAGGGAGGGATATCGAAGTTGATTTCCTGCACGCTCTCCAAGCCGACTTGGGTAATCTGCCGGTGCATGGCCAGAATGGTCCGCTCGACTCGAATAATGCGCTGGTCCGTGACGATCACGGAGTCGTTGCGCCATTCCGCAAAGAAATAGATCAGCGCCACGCCGGGGAAGATCAACGATAGGAAGACTATCAGCAGTGAAAGCGCCCCCGCCCCCAAAATGAACGCGGCAGCCCACATTGCCGGCATTATCAGGAGCGGAATCCAGGCTGTCCGCAGGAAGGCCCAGAAATGACGACGGGTCTCGATCAGCACTGCTTCGTCGTCCCGTTGTTCAGCGAAGCGGGGATTGATTGCCGCTCCGGCGTCCTTCTTATTCAGTCCGATTGCCGCGCCTAATTCCGAGTGTCGTTTCAAGAGCGCGTCGAAGGCATCCTTGCCGAGCTTGGCCGCGGTTACATTCTGAGAGGCGCGCAAGGTTGCGGACTGCGTAAAAACGCTGAATAATGCTTCTTGATTGAAAACTTGATTGGGTTTGACGGTTGCCAATGGCGCCTGAATCCCGTCGGCATTCGATTGAAACAATATTGCGGCGCCGGAGAGAACGATCAAAAGGCTGTCCGCCGATGCGCCTTGGATAAATATATCCTCGCCCGCGCGATAGCTGTGAACTGTCAAGGCTTCGCCGATCAAGCGCAGATGCTGGTCGCTGAGGCGCGCAAAAATGGGGATATTCTGTAGTAAGGATTCCTCAGCAAGAGCTTGCATGGAAAGCGGTCTCGGTTGGCGGCATTCTGGGCTGATTATAGCATAGATGCCTGCGGAGCAGGCCGCAGACGCGGTGGGAGGATGGGACAGTATTTTCGTTGGGCAGATACCCGCGACAAAAGTGTCAGTTTTGGCGTGTTTTCGGGCGACCTGATAGGTCGCCCTTACAAGGCTTGTCCGGTACTGGAGAAAAAGAGCCGCTCGGCGGCAGCGAAAAGTTCTGCCGCGCTCACGCAAAATAGTAAGCCTTCTCGTAGCATGAGCGACGCGGTTTACGTAAACAGTACCATATGTAATTGTCAATGCGGTATCCAGCCGTTCCTAGCCGCAACGCGGGCGACTCACAGAGTCGCCCCTACATGGCTCGTCGTATGTTGTGTTTGGGTCGCAAAATGGTGTTGTTTTCTTGCTGTCGGGCGCGTATTTGAGTCCATTTAGATCACCGAAATTGAGTAGCGGACAAGCCTTACAGATTTCGACGAGGCTGTAGATAGATTTTGGCGGGTTTATCAAAATAGATGTCGTGTCGCAATCTATGCGAAGCGTGTTATACTTGTCGTGAGATGGAAAACGTGGAATAGGAAAAGACCATGCCAAATTTGGGTCCTACCGAACTTTTTATCGTGTTGATCATTGTTGTGCTTCTATTCGGCGTCGGCCGCGTTTCCCGCATCGGCGGCGAGCTTGGTTCGGCAGTGGCGAACTTCCGCAAGGGATTGCAGGAAGGGGCCAAGGCGAAACCGGAAGATAACAATCCGATTGAAGAAAACGCTTAATTCGTCTTGTCCGCTTTGCCGGAATGCGCCCCCAAAGCGCGCTCTATCATTTCCTCGCCACGGAGTAGGGGCTTGTGCGCGATACCCGGCGGCAGCGTTAGATTATGTTCCAGCAGGGCGCGATTGTAGCGTTCTGTCGCTTCCGAGAACTCGCTTTTAAAGCGTTGCCAGTCCTTTTCATTTTTTGATTCCAGCTTGGCTCGCCCCGTCTTGCGAGCGGCACGCCTGTCCGCCAGGTAAGTCGCGGCTTTACGCAGCAACTGTCTACGTAGTTTGCTCTCCGTTCGTTCAAGCGATTCGCGATGTGCGATCCAATCGGGAATCACATTGTGGTCATCTAAGATCTTGTACGCCGCGCGCAAATCGGGGGGTGTATGGCTGTCATTGTCGAGGCGCAACGGCTTACCCGCGCCTGGCAAATGGGAGATATCACCATTGCCGATGGCCTCTTGAAGCAAGTGATCGACGACTTTTTCCCATTTTTTCATAAGCGTTCTTAAGCTGTCCCTGAATCAGCTTGGCTGGCAAGCGTCAATTGCAGGTTAATTGGACAGATCGCCCGGTATCTGCAGCGTCTTGCGAATTTGGCCATAACGGTCTGTGAGGGTAACCTGTTCCCCTGCTTGCCAAATTGCCTGGTCGCTGCCCCAAAACAGCGCGCCTTCGGTACTGACGCCGCTGCGTGTATAGATCGCTATCACCGCGTCCGTGAATAGCAGCAGACCGGGGAAGGTATAGGTATTGCCGTCGGCATCATTGAGTGTCCAGCCGCTGATATTGATCTCGCCGCCGGTGTTGCGGAGTCGTATACCCTCTGCCGTAATATCGCCGATTCCCTCTACCGATGCGATTTCGATCGGGACTTGGGAAGGCGTGCTCGTTACATTTGCGGCCGCCGCGTTATTGGCGGTGGATGTCGTGCCGCCAGTTTCGATTATTTGTCCATCGACATTGCAGCCTGGAAGCGGGACAATCAGTCTGTCCCCAATCTGCAAATTGGTGGCGGTCTCGAGAGTGAGATTGTTTACTTCGAGCAGAAGATAAGGGTTGGCGCCCCAGCGCTCGGCAATGCCGAAGGGCGTATCCCCGCCCTGAACGGTGTAAAACTTACAGTTGTCCGACAAGAATTCGCCGCCAGCTTCAACCGTCGGCGTGCTTATGGCGGCGTCTACCGCGCCAAGCCGCGCGGCGTCCACCGTGGCAACTGATTCGGATCCAGCGCCGGCAATATCCGCTGGCAGGTCCACTTGATCGGAACTGCTTGCAGCGGGCTGGGCAGTTGCCGCCTGGGCTGGCGCCGGAGTCGCTGTGATGATGATCTCAACAGTGATGATTTCGGGAACTGTTTCGGCCTGCGCATTGTCGCCAAAGAGCCTCAAAGCGATATAAGTGCCGCTGACCGCGGTTAGGAATGTTAGCGCGAGGAAAATGATCGGCGGCAGAAAGTTGAACCGTCGTTTGCTACGTTGCTTCTGAATCATGAGCAATTCCAACTCGATAAACCGGAGTAGCCGATTGACGGCGGCGAATTGTCCACAAGAATGTCACGCTCACAAGAAATAAGTCTTCGCCTTGCGCGGGCAAAGGGGTTTGATAAAAGGATACCAATACGATATTAGCATAGGGCATTGAGGCTGGCAACGAGGCGACGCAAGTTATCGGTAGTGTATCGAAGTCGTGAAATAGAAAATGACGGTAAGTGCGGTATGTTTCAGGCGACCTGATAGGGCGCGTAGACACAGCCCGCCGGTTGCCCCTGTTTACGTTGCGGGCAGCCAACCCCACCCCCGGCCCGTATCCTCCCCTCAATCCCCCCGCTAAGCGGGGGGCGGAAACCCCGAGGCATCAGGGGCGCGTAGACACAGCCCTCCGGAGGGGGAGCTAAACATCGCGGGATGCAAGGTATGTTGCGTGGGCGGCGACATTGTCGCGCGTGTGTCTACGGATAGTCTTTATTATGGATGAGGGATATATAGCGGAGATTTGACGCGGGGACGCAAGGATTTCAACCGAAACGGATTCACTTCCCAACGAGGGGACGCAAGTTATTGTACTCATGACGAGCATGTTCAGTTACAATCGCTTTGGCAGGAATTGGTAGCGAAAGTCGATTCCGGGAATGAAGGTCTTGCTCACAAGCGCAGAGGCGGTCCCGTTTGCCAAGGTTGGCGGGCTTGCCGATGTCGTTGGCTCATTGCCGATCGCGCTGCGCAAGCTCGGGATAGACGCGCGTGTCATAATCCCGGGCTATGGTTTCATCAATCATCTCGAATACGCAATTGAGCCACTGATTTCGTTCGATTTCGCGCACCGCCTTGGGACAAACGAAGTCAGGGTGTATAGTTGCTTGCAAGACGGCACGCCCTACTATCTTTTGCAGTCGCCACCATATTTTGGGCTTGAAGGCGAGATTTATTCCCAGTGGAACTGGGATATGGAGCGTTTCATCTATCTCAACCAGGCCTTGATGGCCACGGTTTGGCGGCTGAAGGAAGCAATCGGCTGGTTCCCGGAATTGCTTCATGTGAATGACTGGCACACAAGCTTGCTGCCTTTTCTTGTTCACTCGAACAGCGATGTTACAGAATGGGCATCGTTGGCGACAGTGCTATCGATTCACAACATCGCTTACCAAGGCAATCACGCGGGGGGCTTCTTGTTTCAGGCGGGCATTGACGGTCGCGAGCAGGCCGACTTGGCGTCTATTGATTTGACGGACAATTTGTTGGGAATAGGTATCGCATACAGTGAAATGATATCGACGGTTAGCCCGCGCTATGCCGAGGAAATCAAATATCCCTATGCCGGCTACGAATTGGCGCCGCTGATCGGCAAACGGGGCGCCGATTTGCGCGGGATCTTGAATGGACTGGATACGGAGGTTTGGAACCCGGCGACTGATCCCTGCTTGTTCCAGAATTTCGACGTCGGTGATTTTGAAGGGAAGCGCCCGCTCAATAAGGTGCATTTGCAGTCATTTGCCAGATTGCCGGTAGCGCCCGACGTGCCGCTTATAGGCATTGTTAGCCGGCTGGCAGCGCAGAAGGGCTTTGACATGGCTCTGCCGGCGCTGCGTCAGTTGCTTGGAGAGCGGGACGCTCAATTGGTGGTACTGGGCACGGGCGAAAGTGAACTGGAATACGCGTTTTGGCAATTGGATCAAGACTTCCCGGCCCAAGCCACGGCATTTCTGCAGTTTGATAGCGCGTTGGCGCAGCAGATTTATGCCAGTTGCGATTTGTTCTTGATGCCCAGCCACTTTGAACCGTGTGGCATGGGTCAAATGATGGCGATGCGCTATGGGGCGTTGCCACTGGTGCGCGAAACTGGCGGTTTGGCCGATACAGTCAAGAACTACGATAATGGAGATGCGGAAACAGGCACGGGCTTCGTCTTCCATTGGCAAGAGGTTTCGGCGCTGAGGGGCACGCTGGAATGGGCGATTGATGTTTATCATCAGAACCCGGTAGCCTGGCGTCGTATGCAGAAACGCGGCATGCGCATGGATTTCAGTTGGGAAAAAAGCGCCGGCGAATATATCGAGCTATATGAACTGGCGCGAGTCAAAGTTCAGGCGCGGAGCCGCTCGGCGGTCGCGAAGGGCGCGTAGGGCGCGTAGGGCGCGTAGACACTGCCCGCCGACACTGCCCGCCGACACTGACCTTCGGCAGCGAAAAGGTCACAGGAATGTCGCGCTCAGGCAAAATAGCAAGCCTTCTCGTCGCTTGAGCGACGCGGTTTACATAAACAGGAGCGAGTCGTGAAGATAAAGGCAATCATACTTGCAGGCGGCAAGGGCACCAGATTGGGTGTATTGACTATCAAGCGGGCCAAGCCAGCTGTTCCCTTTGGCGGCAAGTATCGCATCATCGACTTCGCGCTGAGCAACTGCGTCAATTCCAACGTATTTGATGTGCTGGTTTTGACGCAATATCGCCCGCACAGTCTGAACGATCATATTGGCAAAGGGCGCCCGTGGGATCTGGATCGGTCCTTCACTGGCGGGGTCCGTTTGCTGCAGCCTTATCAAGGCAGCTATGACACGGATTGGTATGCCGGCACCGCGGACGCAGTCGCGCAGAACCTCAATTTTGTGCGACAAGGGCGTCCCGAATACGTGTTGATTTTGTCCGGCGATCACATTTACGAAATGGATTATGACATGCTGGTGCAATATCATCGTGACAAAGGCGCTGACGCGACCGTTTGCACGATCCGCGTGCCTTTGGACGAAGCGAGCCGATTTGGCATTGTTGATACCGACACTGAATACCGGGTCACGGAGTTTATCGAGAAACCAAGCCAGCCACCCGGCAATTTGGCCAATATGGGGGTGTATGTTTTCGAATACGGGGTTCTGGAGCGCGCGCTGCAGGAGGACCAGGAAGATCCCGCCTCTTCCCATGATTTTGGGCACGACATATTGCCCAAAATGGTCGCGGCGGACATGAAGGTTTGCGCGTATCCTTACGGCGGATACTGGATTGATGTTGGTACGGTTGACGCTTATTGGGAAGCGCATATGGACCTGCTGTCAAGTCCGCCGTCGCTGAATCTGAACGATCGAACCTGGGTGATCCATACTCGCAGCGAGGAGCGCCCGCCGGTGCGTATCGGTCCGGACACGCAGATTGTCGACAGTATGATCACAGACGGCTCGGTGATCGGCGCGGGAGCGGTCATCGAGCGTTCCATTTTGTCACCGGGCGTGTTTATCGGTCCGGGGGCGGTCGTGCGGGAGTCTGTCGTCCTGAACGATGCCTATGTCGAGACCGGGGCGGTGATTGAACGCGCGCTGATTGACAAGATCGCCGTGATCGGCAAGGAGGCAAAAGTCGGATCCTGGCAGGATATTGGCGATCTAAAGATAACCAGTATCGGCAAAAACGCGCGGATCCCGCCGCAGTTCACCATTGGCGCGGGATCAGTCGTCGGCGCCGACTGCACGCATGCCAGTTTTTCGCGTTTCGGTGATATGACCGTGCCGCCTGGTAGCGAGGTGGATTTCCTGATTCGGTCGCGTCGGAACTAGCGGTTTGATTCTCTTTTGCTATGACAAATGAAAGGTGCGAACACATGAGCAAGGTTAAGGTTGGGGTGCAATTGCATCCCCAGCGTGTCAGTTACGACGCCTACGCGGAAGCTATCGGAGAGATTGAGACGCTGGGGGTCGACTCAATCTGGAACTGGGATCATTTTTTCCCTTTATATGGTGAGGGCAATGAAAACCATTTCGAAGCCTGGACGCTGCTTACGGCAATCGCCATGATGACGGAGCGGGTAGAGATTGGCACGCTGGTGAATTGCAACAGCTATCGGAATCCGGCATTGCTGACGCAGATGGCCAATACGTTGGATCATATCAGCAAGGGGCGTCTGATTCTCGGTATCGGCGCGGGCTGGTTCGAGAAGGACTATGAGGAATTCGGTTATGAATTTGGCACTGCGGGCAGTCGGCTGCGCGCTCTGGAAGAGGCGCTTCCCGTCATCAAGACGCGGATGGGCAAAGAGGTCCCGGCGCCGGTGCGCAATCCCATTCCCATCATGATTGGCGGAGGGGGCGAGAAAGTGACGCTCAAGATAACCGCGCGCTTCGCCGATCTTTGGAATGGCTTCGGCCCGCCGGAGACCTGGGCGCGCAAGAGTCGGGTATTGGATAACTGGTGCGATGCTGTGGGGCGGGACCCGGCAGAAATCGAACGCACGGTATCAATAAGCCGCGAGCAGGACGTGCCGGAGAACCTGGACGCCTACCATGCTGCCGGCGCCAGGCACTTCATTTTGCCAATGGGCGTTCCCGCTGACTACGGCAAAATCGAATCGCTGGTTTCCTGGCGCAATACGGTGAATGGATGAGGAAGGTCAACAGGTTTCCAACTGGAAACCTGTTGAAGCGAATCAAGTGCAAACGACGCAATTATCGCTGCCATGGGGATTGGGCACGTATTGATCGGCCTCCCAATCATTATGCCACTCGTCTCCATTGACCAGATAACGAAACTGGAATTCGCTGTCCGGATCGAGTTCCAAGACGATTTTGAAGCGTCCATCCTTCAGCGCATTCATTGGTGTTGCAGATTCGTCCCAATCGTTGAAGTCGCCCACCAGACAGACTTCGCTTGCGTTGAGGGCTGCCGCGGTATAAAACGTCACCTGGACCAGATTCTTGCTCTTGAGGAAACGTTTTTTGAGCATAAGGCTTATACCTCGACTACTGAATTATCTCCGCTAAAGGGATTCGGGACATACTGATCGGCGGCCCAGTCGTTATGCCATTCACATTCGTCGATAAGGTAACGAAACTGATATTGCTTGTTGCGCGGCAAGTCGACGGTCGCCTTGAAGCGCCCGTCTTTGAGCGCCGTCATAGGCGTCGCGGATTCGTTCCAGCCGTTGAAATCACCAACGAGGGCGACTGATTCGGCAGTGAGTTCCGGCGCCGTGTAGAAGGTTACTTTGCAGATGTCCTTGCTTTTCAAGTATTTCTTTTTCAGCATCTAGCCTCTCCAATCGAAGCGCAATGGTCACAGCCGCCCGGCGGCAGCGAATCATCTTGCCGCGCTCACACAAAACATCAAATCTTCTAGACGCATGAGCGGCACGGTTTTTTTGGAACCGTGTGGCATGGCGATATTTCCATCATATCATAATGAAACTTCTCATCAAAGTAATATGGAGCGCCATAACAGAAGATTAGCAATCCCTTTGTACGGAATTGCTAAGGCTATACGCGCATAAAGCGACACCAAGGTGGTTGGCGCCGGCTTGCTGAGAGTAAATACGAAAAGTTTCAGGACATGTCTATCGGCTCCATTTTCGAGGTGTAATCGTCATAGATTGACGGTAGAATGGACGATTCCGACGCTTGACTCATCCGTCGACAAAAGTGGAGCGAAGCAATGGTACAACCTGTAGCGCGAGTCAAAGTCGCGCCCAAATTGCCCCGGCAGTTGGGGCGCTTGCACGAATTAACCTACAACCTGCGCTGGGCATGGGATCACGAAGCGATTTCGTTATTTCGGCGGCTCGACCCCGAATTGTGGGAAGAAACACAACATAATCCGGAATGGATGCTGGGGAGAATGAGCCAGGAACGGCTAAACGCGTTGGTTAATGACACATCGTTCATGGCGCACTACGCGCGCGTTTGCCGCTCTTACGACGAATACATGCGGTCGCAGGATACCTGGTTCGCAAACCAGTACGCCGATCTGCCTCGCCAGCCGGTCATCGCGTATTTCTCCATGGAATTTGGATTAACGGAGTGCTTGCAAAATTATTCGGGCGGTTTGGGCGTCTTGAGCGGCGACCATCTCAAGAGCGCGAGCGACTTGGGTATCCCGCTAGTCGGGGTGGGCATATTGTATCAGGAAGGGTATTTCCAGCAATATCTCAATGCCGACGGCTGGCAGCAGGAGTCTTACCCGATCAACGACTACGTCAACTTGCCGGTCACATTGCAGACAGGACCGGACGGCAGGACAATCAAGATCTCCGTGCCCTTGCCGGGCCGTGAACTGTGGGCGCAGATCTGGAAGGTGCAAGTGGGTCGCGTTTCGCTGTACCTGCTTGATACCAATATCGACAAGAATGCTCTTGAAGAAGACCGGAACCTGACCGACCGTCTGTACGGCGGCGACCGCCGCACGCGGATCCGACAGGAGATTCTGATGGGTATCGGCGGCGTGCGCGCATTGCGCGCGCTCAATATCGAGGCCGATATTTATCACATGAACGAAGGTCATTCGGCGTTTTTGCTACTGGAACGCATCCGCAGCTATATGCACGACCATCAGCTGAGTTTCGAACAGGCAAAGGCGCTGACTGCGGCGAGCAGCGTCTTCACCATACACACCCCCGTTCCGGCCGGTCTGGAGCGCTTTGATTTCGATTTGATCGACGAGCATTTCACGGATTTAATGCATCAGTTGGGGCTTAGTCGCGATCAGTTCTTTGATCTGGGGCGCGAAAACATGGGCGATTACGAGTTGTTCTCCATGTCGGTGATGGCGCTGAACCTGTCGTCGGGGTCAAACGGCGTCGCGCAGTTGCACGGCGAAGTCTCGCGCGATATGTGGAAGTGGGTTTACCCGGATGTGCCCGTTCACGAAGTACCAATTCGAGCCATCACAAATGGCGTCCACGTGCAGACATGGGTCAGCCAGGAGATGGCGCAACTTTTTGATCGTTACTTGGATCCGGCGTGGCGCGCGGAAGAATCGCGGCCGGAGATCTGGGAAGGCGTGTCAAGCATTCCGGATGCCGAACTGTGGCGGACGCATGTACGCCGCCGCGAAAGGCTGGTGGCTTTCGCGCGGGATCGCTTGCGCGAGCAATTGCAGCGACGCGGCGTCTCGCAGACAGCGATTGAAGAGGCGGATGAGGTGCTGAATCCAGATGCCTTGACGATTGGCTTCGCGCGCCGCTTCGCCACTTACAAGCGCGCGACATTGATCTTCCGCGATTTGGGACGTTTGCGCAAATTGCTCACCGATCCGGAGCGGCCGGTGCAATTCATCTTCGCTGGCAAAGCGCACCCGCATGATAACGAAGGCAAAGAATTCATCCGCACCATCGTCAACGTCGCGCGGGATCCCGATTTCCGCGATTCGATTGTCTTCCTGGAGAATTTCGACCTGAATGTAGCGCGCTACATGGTTCAGGGCGTCGACATCTGGCTGAACAATCCTCGTCGCCCCAAAGAGGCCAGCGGCACCAGCGGCATGAAAGTAATCTACAATGCGGGGCTGAACTGCAGCATACTTGACGGTTGGTGGGACGAGGCTTACCGACGCGATATTGGCTGGTCAATCGGTCATGGCGAGGAGTACGCTGATCACGATTGGGCGGATCAAGACTATATCGAGAGCCAGGCGCTTTACAATCTCCTGGAGCAAGACATCGTGCCGCTGTTTTACCGGCAGGCGCGCGATGGGCTGCCGCGCGACTGGATTCGTCGTGTCAAGCGCAGCATGCGGCGTCTGGCGCCGGTCTTTAACACGCATCGCATGGTGCAGCAATACACTGAAGAGTTCTATATACCTCGCTATCTCGTCAGTCAAGACATGAGCGCAGGCGGATTCGCGGGCACGGTTCAGTTCGCGGACTGGAAGGCAAAGCTTGATCGGGTCTGGTCCGATGTCGCGGTACTGGAAGTGGATATCGATAGCGGAGACGTCGAAATTGGCAGCAATGCGGAAGTGCGCGCCATTGTATGTCTTGGCGATTTGAAACCGTGCGACGTTCGCGTGCAGCTCTATTACGGCATGTTGGATACCATTGGCAATATTCGAGAAGGACAATCGGTCGATATGGCGATCATATCCGACGACGGCGACAACATATACACCTTCCTTACCGAACACAGGTATGACACGACGGGCAACGTCGGTTTTTCCGTGAGAATTTTGCCATACCACGACCATTTGCATAGTTTGTTCATGCCGCAGAAAATTGTTTGGGCGTAAACGGCGCGGGAAGCTCAGGGTCGTTTTTCTAAGCCCTCACCCCCCGGCCCCCTCTCCCACAAGGGGAGAGGGGGAGCGCTCATAGCGGGATTTGGCTTTATTGAGAACTCTCGCTACAAATGTATTTTCTCTCGTTACTTACATAAAATTACTTCTGTGTTGAAAATAATTTGATGCGATTGCTCTGCGCGTCGACGGGGCCGCATTGACCCATTTCTGCGACTCGGCTAGAATAGCGGCATCCGAGAGCGATCAAGGCAAACCCTGAGCATGCGATATCATATCTGGACCCTTGGATGTCAAATGAACGTTGCCGATTCCCAACTGCTCGCTTCAGAGTTGGAGAAGCTAGGGCATCGTTCGACAGAGCGTGGCGAAGAGGCCGATATCATGGTGGTCAATACTTGCGTCGTCCGGCAAAGCGCCGAGGACAAGGGACTGGGTCGTCTGGGCTTGTTGAGCAAGCTAAAGGAGACCCATCCGGACAAGGTGATTGGTGTCATGGGCTGCATGGTCGGGGTGCGCGATCCGCTGTGGATGAGGCAGCGTCTGCCCTATGTCGATGTGTTCATGCCACCGTCCGACCCGTCTCCGATGGTCAGTTTCCTTGAAGAGCGCATGGATGAAGCGGAAGTCCTGCAACTCGAGGCGCGGGCGCGTCAAAACCGGGACGCCTTGCAAGATGGCCAACTCATTTTACCGCAGCATGAACGCGGACAATTGGTCACGGCGCATGTTCCAATCGTATACGGGTGTTCGCATGCCTGCAGTTTCTGCATCATCCCGTTTCGACGCGGTGTCGAACGCAGTCGCAGCGTCGGCGAGATCGCCGCGCATGTTCGCAGTTTGGCGGCGCAGGGCGTCAAAGAAGTTACGCTCTTGGGCCAGATCGTGGACCGATACGGCAAGGACATTCCGGATGGACCGGATCTAGCGGACCTGCTGCGGATCACCCATGAGATTGCTGAAGAGGCGGGCATTGAGAGGATTCGATTCTTGACCAGCCACCCCAATTGGATGACCGACAAGCTGCTGCATACAGTGGCGGAGCTGCCTCGGGTAATGCCGCATATTGAAGTGCCTGTTCAAGCCGGCGATGACGCAGTGCTGGCGCGGATGCGACGCGGATATACGGCCGAGCAATATCGCAAGCTGGTGAACAAGATTCGCAAAATCATTCCAGATGTGGCTATCCACACCGACATAATCGTCGGCTTTCCGGGCGAAACGCGCGCGCAGTTCATGGGGACATACAAAGTATTGGAGGAGCTAAAACTCGACAAGGCGCATCTGGCGCGTTACAGCCCGCGACCGCAAACGGTGAGCGCGCGTCGCATGGAAGACGATGTGCCGGACGAAGAAAAGCGCGAGCGCCACAAGATGCTGGAGGATTTGCAGGCGCAGGTTGTCGCGGAGATCAATTCGCAATACCTGGGTCAAGTGGTCGAGGTTTTGATTGAGGACAATTACAAGGGTCGATGGCGCGCCCGCAGTCCTCAGAACAAACTCGTATTCTTTGAAGCGGAAGGCGACTGGAAGGGCAAACTGGCGCAGGTTGAAGTGACCTGGACCGGGCCCTGGAGCATGCAAGCGCGGCTGCCTCGGGAAGAACAGTCGCCGGCGCATGATCCGCTAATTGTTGCCGCCAGTTGATTTCGCTCGTGTGCCGCGGGAGTTTAATGGCCAGCGTCCGACTCAGTTTCTTGGCATGTTCCTTTCTAGTTCTTTCGGCCTGTAACCTGCGCAGCAGAACCGCTCTACCCAACAGCGGCGCGGCGACCAATACACCAGATGGACCGCCTGTAGTCATCATAAACTCGCCGAGCGACGGCGATGAATTTGTCGTTGGCGAGGAAATCCTGGTATCGGTGGACGCCTCCGACAGCATTGGCGTGAATCGCGTTCAGCTTTTTGTAGACAGTCAGATCGTGCGTACCGTTTCATCGGAGTCGCTGCAGGGTGATTTGTCAATGCAGGCTATTCTAAATTACGTCCCGCAGACGGCCGATTTGGGCAGCATCGAATTGCGGGTGCTGGCTTATCGAGATACGGTGGTTGGCGCGGCTGATGAAATCACCGTGGTCGTACGTCAATCGCCGGCCGATATCGTTGCGACGCCCGCGAATCCCTCCAATCTTCCCTTCATTCCCGACGACGATATTTGCCGCGCGCTAGTTAACGTTGGCTTGAATTTCCGCACAGGACCAAGCACCGGCTATGCGATTATCACTGTCCTGGATAGTGGCACGCTGACGCCGATAACCGGTCGGAATAGCGCCAATACATGGTGGCAGTTAGATGTCAACGGGCGGAGCGGATGGGTCAGCGCTGACTTCACGACCGAATATGGCGATTGCGCTGAGCTCCCGATTGTTGCCGAAGCTTAGGCTGATTCAATGGTCAGCTATAGTGAATGTGATAAAATCAAAACGATAATCGGGAATGCGCCGGTGGCCAACTCAAGCTGAGGATTCACCTTGACGCAATCCAGGAATCATTCATTGTCTTGTTACTTCCTCATTCTTACGATAGTGCCCCCGGGGTGAGCCATGACCATCGCGGTCAAGCGCATTTTACTGGTTACCCGAGATGTGCAGTTTGCCATCAACGTCAAACGCGCATTGGAGTCCTTGGGCGAATATGTTGTAACGCCGGTCACAGAAGCGCGTAACGCTATCGAGCAATTGCGTCGCAAACCATATCACCTGGTGCTGCTGGATATTGAGAACCTTGCTATTGCGCCAGCGGTGATGATTGACTTGATCCGAGCGCGACAAGGCGAAATCGCTATTGTTTTGGCGCCCGACAACCCGACGGCGCAGGAGCTGGCGCAGGCATATCGCGCCCAAGGCGTTGTCGATATTCCAGTATCCTCAAGATTCTTGATTCCTGTTCTGGAAGGATCACTGAGAGATATATATGAGGCCTTGCCACAGACCGCAAGACTGCCCGCAATTGACATGCAAGAGGACACCGTCAATATCGAATCGCTGGTCGACGGTTTGCTGGTTGATCAGGCGATGCCGTCATATACCTTGCAAAAGCTGCAAGCATCATACCGACTGCTGCACCCGACGGACGACGATGTTAAGGCAGGTCCGCCGCCCGATGGCATTGAACTGGCAATTGAGTCGGAGGACGACGGCGATACGATACGTTATAGGCACTTGCGCAGCGAAGAGCAAGCCGGCTCCACGACTGGCAAGCAGGACGAGGACACGCCACTTTCCAGCGCAGGCGAGGAGACCACGGTGCGCGATCTGGGCCGGGCGCTGTCAAATCCGGCGCTGGGACCATCGGAATTAGCAACGACTGTTCCAGATGCGCGGCACACTGATACAGGGAACTTGGGACGGATATTGCGCGATGTTGAGAAGGAAAACACGACCATAGAAAACTTGTCTGACGCCGGGCGGTACGAAGATTTCGGCAGACGTTTATTTAATGATCTTGGTCGCGAAGCGCAAATAGATTGTGGCCCCGACGTCCGGCGGAGACCAGGCATTTCGCAAGAGAATCTGCCAGCCATTGACGGGCCCCCAATCCTGGGCCAGACGACATTGCCCGCAGTTTCAAATAGCCTCGGCGAGATGGCCACGACGGCTGCCGCGAGTTCCGCAGCCGCATCACGCGGGATCAAAGCAAGCGGCTCTATGTATGCGCCTTTGTACGGCAGGGTCGAAGATCCTTACATCCGGCAAGCGGCAATTGTCATGACGCAGACGATGACAGAACTGACCGCTGCAGCTACCTTGCTAACACGGGACAATGCCGTGGTGGCGTATTCCGGGGCGCTGCAACCGGATGAACTGAAAGCCTTGCGGGAGGCGATTAACGACGATTGGACGGCGGAACAGAACAGATCGCGGTTACGATTTCTTAGCTTGCCCAATGACGGGGGGCACTTCATGTTGTATTCCAAGGGTACGCTGGATGATTTGACCCTGTCTTTGGTTTTTGCCGGTAGCCAATCCTTGAGCGCGATCAACAGACAAGGCGACCGCATGTTGCAAGCCATGGCGCAAGTACCAGCAGTCGACGTAAAGAAGGAAGAAGAAGACTCGGACAGCAAACCGACGCTCCCATTGGCGGATGTCCCGGAGACGGCGGCGAGGTCGACTCAGGCGCTTACCTTTGTCTGGCTTGTCGCTGATCCCGCGACCGCGCTGAGCCAGAACGTGGCCAAACAATTGGTCTTTTGGCTGGAGGTGCAACTCAATAATCTGGGATCGACGGTTCGCCGCATCGATGTGCATCAGGACTTCGTATACTTGGTCGCGGAGTTTCCGGAAGGCGCCGCGCCGGATCAAATTGCGAAGGACTTGATGGCGCGGTCGCAGCGCATCGCTCGTTCGGAAGATGAGAGTTTGCCGCAGGCGCTTTGGGCGGACGCATACCTGGTCCTACAGCCCGGGCGGGATCTTGACATGCGCGAGTTGAAGGGCTTTCTGAGCTTCGTCCGCGCTGATACCTGACTGTCGCAAAGGACGCGGATTGGTTATACTCGTCCCAATCTGATGCAGGCAATTGATTGAGGGATACACATGGAAGCGCGCCCGGTTCTATATCTCATTGATGGTCATGCGCTGGCCTATCGCAGCTACTTCGCGCTCAAGTCGGGCGCTTTCACGACCTCAAAAGGCGAAAGCACCAATGCAATATACGGCTTCACGCGCACCTTGCTTGAAGTTTACGAGCATCACCGACCCAAGTACATCGCGGTGACGTTTGACCGCGGGCTGAGCGGGCGCGAAGAGTTCTACGGCGAATACAAAGCCACGCGCGAAAAGATGCCGGAAGATCTCAAGATCCAGATTGATCGCATTGAAGAGATCGTTGACGCATTCAACATACCGCGGCTGACTATGGAAAACATGGAGGCCGATGACATCCTCGGCACGATCAGCAAACAGGCTGCCGAGCGGGGCCTCGATGTTCATATCGCCACCGGCGATCGCGATATACTGCAACTCTTGTCCCCGCATGTGCGCGTTCAATTGCCCCAGCGCGTGGGCGGTGATGAAGTATTGGACGTGGCGGCTTTCCAAAAGCGTTATGGTTTGGAGCCGGCTCAACTGGTCGATCTCAAGGCTTTGGAAGGCGATACTTCGGACAATATCCCCGGTGTGGCGGGCGTAGGAAAAAAGACCGCGACCGACTTGTTACAGCAGTATGGTGACCTGGATACGATCTACGAGCATCTGGATGAGTTGAAAACCCGTGTCCGCAACCGCCTGGTCGAGGGGCGCGAAATGGCTTTCCTGAGCCGGCGATTGGCGACGATCATGCGCGATCTGCCTATCGAATTGGATTTGGATGCCTGCATCGGGCAAGATTTTGCGCTGAAACCGGTGGACGATATCTTTGCCGAGCTTGAGTTCCGGACATTGAGAGATCGTCTGCGAAAGCTATATACGGGTCTGCATGGCGACGAGGTCGAAACGGGTATCGTCAACGCGCATGAGGTCGTCGAAACGGTCATCGTTCGTGACGAAAGCGGCCTGGCTGAACTGGTTACTCAACTTCATGCCGCAGACGCGATTGCCTTTGACACCGAGACGACAGGAATTGATCAGATGTCGGCGGAGCTTGTCGGGATATCGCTCGCAGTCAATGGCGACCGAGGGTACTACATTCCGGTGGGCCATACACGGGCAAATGGGCAGGGACAGACTGATATGTTTGCCGAGCCGGTCGGCGATCAGTTGCCTTTGGATGTGGTAATCGATGCGATCCGCGATCCGTTGGAGGATCCGACGATCGCCAAAAGCGCTCATAACGCTATCTACGATGTCATGATCTTGGGGCGTTATGGGATAGACGTACAGCCGATCAGCTTCGATACCATGTTGGCGGAATGGGTCTGCAACCCGATCAGCAAATTTCTAGGTCTCAAGGCGCTCGTCTCGCAAAAGCTGGATATCCAAATGACGGAAATCGCCGAGTTACTCGGCACGGGAAAAGCACAGAAGACGATGGATTCGGTCGATATCGAAGCGGCGGCGCCGTATGCGGCCGCGGACGCCGCCATGACCTGGCGGTTGATCGAACCCTTGCAAGGCGAATTGAAGGGGGAGGGCTTGGATCCGCTCTATTCCTCGCTGGAGTTGCCATTGATTCCGATCATCGGCGGCATGCAAGCCAAGGGCGTCACGCTGGATGTAGAGTTCTTGAAGGATATGAGCGAGCGCCTGCAAGGACGCATTGCCGAGCTGGAAGCGGAAATCTTTGAGCATGGCGGCATTGGCAAGTTTAATATCAATAGTCCCAAGCAACTGAATCGGGTATTTTTCGAAGAATTGGCATTACCCGTTGAAGGGCTGAAGAAGACGAAACTAGGCTATTCGACTGATGCCACAACGCTGGACGCCCTGCGTGACAAACACCCGATTGTCAATAGGATCGTGGACTTCCGCGAGCTGTCGAAGCTCAAAAGCACCTATGTCGATGCCTTGCCGGAGCTAGTCAATGAGCGTACCGGGCGATTGCATACGAGTTACAATCAGACTGGTTCGGCGACCGGACGGTTCAGCAGCAGCACCCCGAATTTGCAGAATATACCGATACGCACCGAAGTCGGGCGCGAGGTGAGACGAGCCTTTGTCGCGCCAGCGGGGTATGTTCTATTGGCGGTCGACTACAGCCAGATTGAATTGCGGGTAATGGCGCATATCAGCGAAGATGCGACGCTGATTGACGCTTTTCATCGCGGTTTGGATATCCATCAAGCGACAGCCGCAACGGTCAACGGCATTGAGCCAGCGGCCGTCACTTACGAGCAGCGCAGTTTCGCCAAGCGCGTCAATTTCGGCTTGATGTACGGCATGGGCGCGTTTCGACTGGCGCGAGACAGCGACCTGAGCTTGGCGGAAGCGGAGGCCTTCATCGCGACCTACTTTGAGCGTATGCCAGGTGTAGAGCAATATATCGAGAAGACCAAAGCCTTCGTCTGGGAGAACGGCTTTACGAAAACGCTCTACGGCCGTCGGCGCATCTATCCGGCGATCAGATCCAATGGCAACCGCCGCAGTACCGCCGCGGAAGAGCGAGCCGCTATCAATATGCCCATTCAGGGCACGGCGGCGGATATCCTTAAACAGTCGATGATCAACTTGCAAGGTCGGTTGACTGAAGAGAATTACGACGCGGCGATGATCTTGCAAGTCCATGATGAATTGGTCCTTGAAGTCAAGGAAGATGAGCTCTCAAATGTCGCATCGCTGGTTGTAGAGACGATGGAATCGGCTTTTCCCGATGGCAAGCCGCTTCGTGTTCCCTTGAGGGCTAACGCCAGCTACGGGCGCAACTGGCGCGACATGGAAGAGATGGATCAGGTCCGCTGACTTTAGTCTCTTAGGACTAGAGAAGGAGGCGATTCCAGCGTCCTCAATTGTCAAGGCATGGACTCTTGCTTTGATGGTTCGTGTTTTTCTGTCACGCGAATTGGGACGTTGTCCGCGGCTGGTCATATGCTATACTCCGCCTTTTACGTCCGATGCCGATAGTGGACCAGGGTGATGAAACACTTCCTCGATTTGGCGAGTTGCTCGACAGAAGAACTGGATAATCTGCTTGAGACGGCCTTGCTGCTCAAGAGGGAATGGCGGAACGGCGGCAATCGGCCGATCTTGAGGGACAAGACCCTGGGCATGATTTTTCAGAAACCGTCGTTGCGCACACGCGTGTCATTTGAAATGGCCATGAAACATTTGGGCGGAAGCGCGATCATGCTCGGCCCGCAAGAGATTGGGCTGGGCAAGCGCGAAAGCGTGCCCGATGTCGCGCGCGTTCTGTCAAGCTATGTCGACGGCATCATGGCGCGCGTTTTTGATCATTCGCATGTGGTGGAATTGGCTGAGTTCTCGCGCGTGCCGGTGATCAACGGATTGAGCGACAGCTATCATCCCTGCCAGGCCCTGGCGGATATCATGACCATCCGCGAAGTTTTTGGCCGGCTTGCCGGCTTGCGTCTTGCGTTTGTGGGCGACGGCAACAACGTCGCGGCGTCGGTTGCGCTGGTTTGCGCGCATTTCGGCGTGACGTTCAGCATCGCGACGCCGGAGGGCTACGAGATGAAACCGTCGATTCGCGAGCAAGCCTGTGATCTTGCCAAACGCAACGGGAGCACCCTGGAAATGCATACGCGACCGCAGCAAGCCGTCGCCGACGCCGATGTCATTTATACTGATACCTGGGTTAGCATGGGACAGGAAGCCGAAGCCCAGGAGCGCATAGGCGAATTTACAGGCTTCCAAGTTAACCGGGATTTATTGCGATTTGCCAAGGACGACACCATTGTGATGCATTGTTTGCCGGCGCATCGCGGCGAGGAAATCACTGACGACGTGATGGACGGTCCGCAATCGAAAGTCTTTGAGCAAGCCGAGAATCGCATGCACGCGCAAAAAGCTGTCCTGACGCACTTGCTCGCATAAGCCTATGGATTGCCAACGACCGCTGTCGCTGGCCAGGGTCGCGCATCTTCTCCCTGTACAATTTGCAATCGACGACGCCTATCAACAGCCTGCGTTTGAGCCGCAAGGAATTAGCCGCGCGGCGCGTAACCGGCGAAAAGGTCACAGGAACGTTCGCTCGCGCATAATCTTAAGCCTTCTCGTCGTATGAGCGGCGCGGTTTACGTAAACTGGTGCGGATTACTAAGCGCAACTGTGTAACGGGTGTTAAAATTCCATAACGAAAACCGGTATCAAGTGTTGGTAAATGTACGCGAAACAGGCGCATCGCCAGCGCTGCGCGCTTAACTTGCAGAGCCGCTTGGCGGCAACGAATCGTACATAAGCATGTCGCGCTCCCGCAAAATAATAGGCCTTCTCGTCGCATGAGCGACGCTGTTTACATAAACTGGTGGTAGCTGAACCGTGGAACAGATAGCAGTCGTATTACAAAATCTGGCGCCGTCGGATATCGTGGATATCGCGATTGTCACGTTGCTGTTTTACAGTATCAGTTTTCTGTTCCGAGGGACGCAAGCGGTCACGCTTTTTCGTGGCATCGCACTCATCGTCATTGGGCTGATCGTGCTGGCAACCATATTCAATTTGCAGGCCCTAAACTGGCTGCTCGTCAACAGCTTGACGGCGCTGGTGATCGCGATTCCGGTTATCTTCCAGCCGGAAATCCGACGTGTCTTGGAGCGGCTGGGACGGGGCTCAATCTTTGGTAGTCGACAAGCGCCTGAGGAAATCAGGGTCTCGGTAATCAAAGAGATTTGCGCCGCGGCCGAGAAGCTGTCGGAGCGTCGGCACGGCGCGCTCGTTGTCTTGCAGCGCAACAGCGGCCTGGCCGAGTATATACGCACCGGCGTACAGTTGGATGGTATTGTAACTGCTGATCTGCTGATGACACTCTTTTGGCCGCGCACCGAGTTGCACGACGGCGCTGTGATTATTGACAATGCGGGAAGGATTGCGTCGGCGTCCAGTGTCTTGCCGATCACGGCAAGCCGCAACTTGCCCAACCCAAACCTGGGGACGCGTCACCGCGCGGCGGTCGGCATCAGCGAAGTAGGCGACGCCTTGTGCGTGATCGTATCGGAAGAGACGGGCAAGGTCGGCGTAACGAACGGTGGTCGGCTCATCCTCGACCTGGATATACAGCGTTTGCATCTGGTGCTAAGCGCCTATTACGGCCCAGCGGATGAGACCTCGGTTTCGATCCTGGGCCGCATACGGGAAAACCTGCACGATTTATCGCTTCGTATGCAAATTCGGCGCAGACAACAGGCAAACCCATGATGCAACGATTGAGAGAGTCTGACCTGGCCGGCAATGCGCTTTGGCTGGTCATTTCGGTGGTCCTGGCGACCGGTGTCTGGTATATTGCCGTCACGTCGGCCGATCCCATTGATACCCGCCGCTTTAGCGGCATACCGATACAGTTTGTTTCCGGCGATTCCACGGTCATGACCAATAATCCATCGCGCTTTGTAACGGTGGAAATTCAGGGTTCGCAGTCCGCGGTGACATCGCGACGTTCTGAGGACATAGTCGTACGCGCCGATCTAAGCAATTTGGGCGCTGGCACACATACCGTGCCATTGGAGGTCAAGGTTGCTTGGCCCGAATCCATTAGCATCCGGAGACAGGAGGAGACTCAGCCGTCTCAGATTACTGTAGAATTAGAACCGATTGAAACAATCTCCAGACTGCTGAACATTGTCGTTGTAGAACCGCCTCCACTGGGCTTCAGAAATGACGATCCAGAGACAGAAATCCTTGAGATGTCTGTCATTGGGGCAGCCAGTGTTGTCTCGGAGATCGTTGAGATACGCGGTGATTTAGACTTGTCCCCTCATCGCAGCCCCATCGAGCTGGATGTGCGTCCCTATGCTGTGAATGCGGAGGGCGATCGCGTCAGCGATATTGAACTGGAGGCGCAAACCGTAACGATTGCCGTCAACATCACCAGACGCGACGATGTGCGACAAATCGCCGTCCGGCCTAATGTTCGCGTCGAAACCTTGCCGGCAGGCTATACCTTGGCTAGCGTGAGCCCGGACCCCAGATCTCTGTTCGTGGGCGGGCCGCTAGCGCAACTGACAAACATTGCTGACACCTTGTTCACAGTTCCCATCAGTCTTGAGGATCGTCAGGCAGATTTTGAACTGTCGGTACCGGTACAATTGCCCAGCGATGATCTCTTTGTCATGGACGGGGAGAACAGCATCACCGTCACGATCGAAATTCTCCCGATTGTCACCACCCGTCAGATCGATAATATCGCGGTGAACGTCATCGGTCTCGACGAGAACTATGACGTCGTCATCGTTCCGCAAAATGTATCCGCCTATGTCAATGGACCGGTGTCGCTGGTTAATGTGCTGACGTCTGACGACATTCAGGTAGTCGTCGACTTGAACAGCCTCGAACCCGGCGTGTACGATCTACTGCCGGTAGTTGGCATCAGCCAGAGCGAACTGACTGAGGCGAACGTTTCATTGTTGCCGGCAGAGCTGAATGTGGAAATCATCTCTGTGGCGGCGGCGGAATCGTCTGAAACAGTCATTGCAACGGCAACCGCGCCCAGCGGCGCTTGATCGTCGTTCAGGATATCCCTACCGATCTTTGCCCGCAGCCACTACAATCCACACTTCCTGACACAATTAGGCATAACGTCGCTATGGCAAGCAAACCGATAGTTGCGCTTGTTGGCCGACCCAACGTCGGCAAGAGCACCTTGTTCAACCGCCTGGTGGGTGAACGCATGGCGGTCACTCACGAGATACCCGGCACCACACGCGACCGCCTGCATGGCGAGTCGTTTTGGAATGGCATCACATTTCAAGTGATTGATACGGGCGGGATCGAAGTTTACCAGCCCTCGGGCTCGCGCGATGAATCGCCCTTGGCGGAAGGCAGCGCGGCTTTCGTCGAGGCGATCATCGAACAAGCGATGATCGCCATCGGCGGCGCGGACCTCATCATCATGGTCGTCGACGCGCAATATGGGGTGACGGCAGCTGACGAAGCCATTGCGGAAATCCTGCGACGGTCGGACAAGCCAATCCTCGTGGCTGCAAACAAGATTGATGACCAGAGGCGCGCGCAGGATGCCTATGATTTTTATAGTTTGGGCTTGCCCATGGTGGTGGGCGTCAGCGCGATTCACGGATATGGCGTGGGCGACTTGCTGGACGAGGTCGCGCTCCAGTTGCGCGCTCGCTCGCCCGGCGATGAGGAGGAAGACGTTGAGGACGAGCAGCTCAAGATCGCAGTTGTCGGGCGTCCAAATGCAGGCAAGAGCACGTTGGTGAACAAGTTGATCGGTGAGGATCGCGTGATCGTCAGCGAGGTTGCAGGCACGACGCGCGACGCGATTGACACGGATATCACCTGGTATGGGGAAACGATAACCTTGATTGATACCGCCGGCATTCGCCGCAGGGGACGCGTTGAAGCTGGCGTGGAGAAATTCAGCGTTATCCGAGCGATGAAGGCGATTGGCCGGGCGGACCTGGCTTTGCTGGTCATTGATGCAAGTCTTGGGGTGACGGAGCAGGACGAGCACATTGCCGGTTATATCATTGACGAGTACAAGAGTCTGGTCATTGTCGTTAACAAATGGGACGCCGTCGATAAGGATGCATACACGATGAATGCCTTCATCGACAATATCCGTGATCGACTTCACTTTGTAAGCTATGCGCCGATCATCTTTATCAGTGCGCTGGGAGGTCAACGCGTGCATCAAGTGCTGGAGGTAGCCAATCGTGTCTGGGAGGCCCGCTTCCTCAGGATACCAACCGCCGATGTCAACCGCTTAATGCGCGATGCGATTGAAAAGCATCCTCCACACGGCAAAGGGACCAAGCGGCTCAAGTTCTTGTATGCGTCGCAAGTGCGTACCGATCCGCCGCTGTTTCTTTTTCATGTCAATGATCCGTCGCAGGTTCATTTTACTTATAAGAGGTACTTGGAGAACCAGTTCCGTCAAGCTTACGAATTCGAAGGCACGCCGCTTCGCATGAGTTTTCGCGCACGTAGCGAGCGCAGTTCTTTTTCGGCTGCGGACGCGCGAAAAGACAATGCGCTGGATGTAATGGATTGAATAGATTTAAGAGGGCGCAGAACGAGATGGCACTTAGTATTGCGGTGGCTCAACGCGGAACATATAATCGGGTTGAGAATAAAAACTTGTCGACGACTTCAATGATGCCAGCGTTTGCCTAAGCGAAAAGACGATGCTTAGAAGTCATACAGGACAGTTGCCACGACCGCCGCTTCAGTTGCCGGGCTTGTTCCGGGAGATTGTCGGCACCGTGATATTCGTCGTGGCCGTTACGGTGCTCTTTGATTTGGCGATTCCCCGGTCCCTGGTGGATGGCCACAGTATGGAGCCGACGTTTTACGGGGATGATCGCTTGGTTGTCAGTCGGATCCATTATCTCCTCGGTTCGCCGGATCGCGGCGATATTCTGGTTTTCAATTCCTTGGTTCCCAGCGAGTCGGCACGAGGAATCATGCTTATCAAACGTGTGGTTGGCTTGCCGGGTGAGACCGTTGAAATGCGCGATCAACAGGTATACATTGATGGCAATGCGCTGGAGGAATCGTATATAAAGGAACTCTGTCGACACCGCTGTAGCGACAAGACTTGGGTCCTAGGTCAGGACGAATACTTCATGATGGGCGACAATCGAAACAACAGCCGGGACTCTCGCGTGTTTGGCGCCGTGCCTCTCAGCAAAATCGTCGGTCAAGTTGTGTTGCGCTATTGGCCACTGGCATCTATCGGGATGATACCGAATTAGAGATAGGAAATGATGGATTCAAAGATTAAGGGTTATGCTTGTCCGCGATGCACTGTAGGACGTTGCTCGCCGCGCGAGATGATTTTTTCCGAAGTGCATCAGGGTCAGCTGCTGGCGATACCCGATGTGCTCGCATACGTGTGCGATGTCTGTAATTTCGTGGAATTTGCGCAGGAGACGCTGGAAGCCCTTTGGCAAGATCTGTATGGCGAGCAAGCAGGCGATGCAACAGTCGAAGATATGCCAGCGGTTTCACAGCAGAAGCGAAGTTCTTCATACGGCGAATAGGCAGGATCGTCATACTTGCCGACCTCTCGGAAGTCCAATCAGCATAGGGCAGAACAGATGAATAGCAGCGAAGAAAACTTGCGCGATCTAGTTTGCCGCGTCGGTCGACTGATGGTCCAGAAGGGCTTTGTCGACGGCGCGGGCGGCAACATCAGCGCGCGGCTTGATCGCGATCGCGTCTTGCTGAGCCCCAGTGGTTTGTCGCTCGGTTACCTGGAGCCGCAACAGTTGCTCATTGTCAATCTGGATGGGGAGAGGATTGACGAAGCGCGCGATGCCAATTCAGGGTTGCGGCCGACCTCGGAGAGTCCCATGCACCTCGAATGTTATCGTCAACGGGATGACGTTCAGGGCGTGGTACATGCGCATCCGCCAACCGCGATTGCGCTGACCTTGGTCGGCTACGATTTTCAGCAGTGCATCATTCCTGAGGCGGTTGTTTTGCTCGGTTTGATGCCGACTGCGCCTTACTCAACGCCGTCAAGCGTCGAGAATCGCGATGCTGTCAGCGAGCTAATCCGCGAACATGACGCGATCATGCTCTCGAATCACGGTTCGTTGACGGCGGCAAAGTCGCTATGGGAGGCCTATTTGATGCTGGAATGCCTCGAACATTGCGCCACGATTTTGCACAAGGCGCTTCAGATCAGCGATACGCTGCGGCCGATTCCGCCAGATCAGATTAGAAAACTGCTTGGCTATCGTGAGCAATTCGGCTTGCTGCGGCCGGGTGATAGCAATCGTTTTAGCAAGTTCCTCAAAAGTTAGGGCGTCCAGAGCCGCTCAGCGCGTAACCGGCGAAATGGTCTACTGCGCTCACACGAAATGACAGATCCGTTCCTTGCATGAGCAAGGGGTTTATAAAAGAGAGGCAATAGTCCGGCACAAACCGTCCTTGACTTTCGCTGATCTGACCTGTAGTGTATTGTGTTGGGTTTGGCCCCTTCGTCTAGCGGCCTAGGATGCCACCCTTTCAAGGTGGAGACACGGGTTCGAGTCCCGTAGGGGCTACAGCGATCGGAAGACCTCGTCATCAATGGCGAGGTCTTTTTCTATGCTTGACTGGCGCCCCTTGGAAGGTGTCCTCGCCTTTTACAGTTGCTCGGCGCGTAGCCAGCGAGAAAACCTCAGGAATGTCGCGCTCACACAAATCAATAAGTATTTTCGTCGCATGAGCGACGCAGTTTATCAAATAAGAGAATGGTAGAACGCTACTTGAAAGACTCACGGACCTTCAGTGATTGTTCAAAGTTTCCGAGGGATCGCGACTGTAACCGTAGCGAATCCCGAAATGGGTATGATCGACCTAGCTGAGCGGCTTGCTCGGATCATCATCGACGCATACGAATGTGCCAGGGGAACTGTGGACGCGATCGCCAGGCTGATGTAAGGCCGCCAGCCGCGCCCGGCTGCTAGCACAAGCCGCTTGCTAAGGAGCGAACCACTAGAACCAGGTGATCTGTTCCGCGCCGGTATCGGTTGCCAGCGCGAGCGCGTCAAAGCTGCGGCGCATGAGGTCGAATTTCGTAGTCATCAGGGCTTGGTCATCCCATAGATTGTCGAATTCATCCGGATCGGCTTCCAAGTCGAAAAGCTCGCCGAGCCCGTGCCCGTGATAGACGACCAGCTTGTAGCGCTCGTCGCGGATCATCGTCGCGAATGTCCCATTATAAGTGTCAACCATATTGGGATTGATGGCGCTGTAGTATTCGCAGCGCACCGCGTCACGCTGATGATCGTCTGCCTCGGCGTCGACGAGCAGTTGGCGCAGGGATATGCCTTGCATTCGCTTGGGAATTGGCAGGCCCGCCAGCTCAAGCAGGGTGGGCGCGATATCCAGCAACTCGACCAGGGCCTCCCGGCGCGCGCCTTCCAGAAACTTGCCGGGCCAGGAGATGATGAGCGGCACCCGGACCAGGCCCTCATAAAACCGACAGCCTTTCAGCAGCAAGCCGTGGTCGCCGAGCGCCTCGCCATGATCGCTCATGAAGATCACAATGGTGTTGTCGCGCTGGCCGCTGCGTTCCAGCGATTCCATCATGCGACCCACATTGTCGTCGATGAGCTCAATCATGGCGTAATAGGCTGCCTGAATCCATTTGGCTTTGAATGCCTCCGGCCGGCGTGGCGGATGTTGAAAGTCAATCCGGGCCAGGCGCGCCTGTGCTTCCAAGTCGCTGTCGCGAAACTTGGGACCCGACAGGGAATCGACATCGAATCGATCCAGGTATTGTTGCGGCGGATCAAAGGGCTCGTGGGGATCAAAGATATTGACGCTCATCAGCCAGGGCTTGCCGCCGTGGTCCGCTTCCATGAACTCGATGGCGCGGTCGGCGCACCAGGTCGTCTGATGCAGCTCGGGCGGGATATCGTGTGGTTTCACGCGCATCTCACCGAGATCATGACCTAATGTGCCGAGCCAATCGGCATAGGCATGCCCGGCCTCCCACTGATCTTCCGGATCATGGCTCCAGTGAAAGAGCCGATAGCCGTCACGCGTCGGGCGCGGTTCAATGCGGCCGTAGGCGCCGGCCAAATGCAGCTTGCCGGCCAGCGCGCAGTCGTAACCGGCGTCCGCGAGAATGGCCGTGACCAGCGGGGCGGCTTCGGACCAATAGTCGTTGCCGTTGCCGCAGGCGTGCACGCTGCTGGGATACATGCCGGTCAAAAAGCTGGCGCGGCTGGGCGTGCAGATGGGGCTTTGGCAGTAGGCGCGTTCAAAGGCGACACCGCTGGCGACAAGCGCGTCGATGTTGGGCGTATTCAGTTGCGAGTTGTTGAGCGCGCTGATCGTGTCGAAGCGCTGTTGGTCAGTGCAGATCCAAAGTATGTTTGGTCTATTTACATTCATCGCCTTGCCTACTCCTGTAATCTCGCTCTGTTGGATGGTCCCGTCAGCCTTTGACTGCTCCCGCGGTCAGCCCGGTGATCATATAGCGCTGAATCAGAAAGCCAAAGACAACGACAGGCAACATAATGACAACCGCCGCGGCCGATATCTTGCCCCATTCATACCCTTCGTAGCCCATGTACCGTGTTATGACTACCGGCAACGTTACCACTTTTTTGCGCGTGATGACCAAGGCAAACAAGAATTCGTTCCAGGCAAAAATGAAAGCGACAATGCCAGAAGCGATGATGCCGATACGTACCAGCGGCAGTTCTATCAGAAAGAGGATCTGCCACAGGCTGGCGCCGTCGATCATGCCCGATTCGCGCAGCTCCAGCGGAACAGCGCCCCATACGGGAACCAGCGTCCAGATTATCAGCGGCAGGCAGAAAATAAGATAGATGACGATGAGGCCAATATGGGTATCGAGCAAATCGATCCGAGAATAGAAGACAAAATAGGGCAGCAAATAGATCATGCCCGGCACCATGCGGATGAGCAGGATGGTCAAGAGCGAATTCCGCCGCGCCCGACCGCGCATAATCGTAATGGCGAAGGTCGCGGGAATCGCGAAAAGCATCGCCAGCGCGACGGACCCGGTCGCAATTATGACGCTGTTTGAGAAGGCGAGACGGAACTCTGGATCCTCGAAGATGGCGATAAAGTGTTCAAGCGTCGGCTCAAAAATGAACAGCGGCGGATAGGCGAAGGCGTCCAAGGCGTTTTTCAGGGCGAGCAGCAATATCCAGGCGATGGGACCGAGGATTGCCAGCCCATAGATGATGCCAAAGACGTAGAGCAAGGTTGTTGTAAGCTTTGATCGCCGCTGCATGAGCTAGGAATCCACTTGGAAATTGCGCAGCAGAAAACGCATCGTGGGACCGATAATCAGCAAGAGCATAAAAAAGTAAACCACGATAATTGCCGAGGCATAGCCGACCTTCAAATAGCTGAATCCGCTTACGAATGCATAGAAGTTGACGGTTTCTGTCGCCGCGGCCGGTCCGCCGGCGGTCACAATATAGATGATCGGGAAAATGCCCAGGGCCTCCATGGTGCGCAGGATGCCGATAAAGGTGACAGTCGGTTTCAGCAAGGGCAGGGTAACGTGCCTGATCGATTGAACCCAGGTTCCGCCGTCGATCCGGGCTGCTTCGTACAACTCGTCCGGAAAGGATTGCATGGCTGCCAGGAACATAAGCGCGACGAATGGCGTCCAACCCCAAACCGCGACGATGACGATGGCAACGAGCGCCCAATTGGCATCGGTTAGCCAGCTGGGACCATCCAAGCCAATGAGGCTCAAGAAATAGTTGACGCTGCCCAACTTTGGCGTGAACAGGACGCGCCATGTCAGGCCGGTTACGATCGGTGGAATCACCATTGGGGCCACAAGAACGTATCGCAGCCAGCGCATGCCGGGCAGGCGTTCGTTCATGATGACGGCAACAAAGAAACCGAGAATCAGTTGCAGGGCAACGGGCGCGACGATGAAGAGCAAGCTGACGGGAATGCTTTGCAGAAAGCGAATATCGTCCAGCAGCCGGTCGTAGTTCCGCAAGCCGATGAATCGCTCTGGTCTAGGGCTGGCATATGACAGGGAAGACGTACTCAGATAGAGCGTGAAGAGCACGGGCAGCACGGTAAGCAAGAGCAGCACGACGATCGACGGCGAGAGGTACCTCAAGTATGCTCGTTGCGGAATCGGCTGGTAGGATGCCATTTCGCGCCTCTCGACCTTTGCTCGACTTGTCTTGATGCAGTCTTTGCGGAATAGCGAGGAAGTCTGGCGTGATCGCCGAACGCACAGAAATGGGACAGCCCTCGGGTTCCACAGTCGTGCCCGAGAGCCGTCCGCTGCATGCCGGACTTAAGGCAGGTAGCCCTCGTCCTGGAGCATTTGCGTAATCAGTTCATTGGCGTGGTTGAGCGCGTCTTCGGGCGTCCTGGCGCCGATTTCGGCTTCTTGCACCGCCTGCCCAAGAATATCGCCCATCAGTGGCCATCCGGCGAAGGCTGGGTAATAGTCAAAGGGCGCGGCGGCGAGGCTGTCTTGAAATGCTTTGAGGAAAGATCCAGCGCCGAAATCATAGTCGTACTTGGCGATGAAATCCGCATCTTCCCACAGGCTGTCCCGTGTTACCGCAATTTGCGGCAAAGCCAGGGAAATCTTCTTCATCGTGTCGAAGCTCAAGGCCCATTCGACAAAGGTATAGGCCGCTTCCTGATGTTCTGAATCGGCTGTGACACAGATACCGTGCGCCGCAAATGAGGGTTTGGGACCAGCGGCGCCGCCAGGCACGACAGCGAAGCCGAGATTGCCCGACACTTTCGACTCTTCGGGATCAAGGATGCGTCCCGCCAGTGGCGCGCCTTCCATGACCATCACAACGGTACCTTGTTGCATGGCCCTGGTCACATCCGGGTACTGATAGGCGGCCACGCCCTCCGGGCCGTAGTTGTTCTTCAGGTTTACAAAGTTGGTGAGCGCCCGGATGGCTTCCGGTGAATTGACGGTGGGCGTCAGATCGTTCGGGAAATCGACGAAAAACTTGGCGCCTTCACCATGGAAGAAGGAATTGAAGTGCCAGATGTTGCCATGGGAGGCGGGCGGGTTGCCCCTCAGAGCGATTAGCGGAATCTCTTCGGTGTGGAGCAGCGGTGCGATCTCCAGCAGTTCGTCGTAGGTCGTTGGCGGGCTCTCGATTCCGGCCGCTTCGAAAATGTCAATCTGATAGTACATAATGATGGTCGCCGCAAAGAAGGGCAGGCATTGCTGTACGCCGTCCCATTGCATGGCGGCCATCGTCGACGCAATCAGGTCGTCGTGGTCCAGCGCCTCGGGGTCCGACACGTCGGTGCCCCAGAAGTTTTCAACCGGCGTTACCCAGCTGTTCTCGGCATAGAGCGGAATATTTCCACTCTGTATGCCGACGACGTCATAATTGCCAGCCCCGCTGGCCAATTCCAGTTGCGTCTTGCGCACGGATCCTTCTTCGTCCAGCAATTCAAATTCAACGCTTATGCCCGTCAAGGCTTCGAATTCCGGTTCCAGTTCTTTCAGGCCGTTGGTAAATGCGGTAGCCAAATACAAGAAATTGAGGGACGTGCCTGCATAAGGTTTCTCGTCGCTTTGACCCATGACGTTCATAACGAGCAGCGTGCAAAGTAATATAGCAATCAGTCTGCGTATCATTTTCTCTCTCCCTTTTTGTACATGTGCCCAGCGCGCTGCGCGCGCGATTGGGCAGTTACTGCTTTGTGCTTGCCGCATTCAGGTTTTGTCGCTGCGCCTCCTTTCTCACAGTCGAACGCGGATTCCAATATCGCTGCTGACGGTCTGCCAGCTACATATAGACTGGAGTTTAACGCCGGCGCTTGGCTCTGTCAAAATTAATCGCTTCGCTGGGTAGTGCATCCTTTTCGGTTGAAACAAAAACTATGACCACCGAAGACACCGAGCCCACCGAGAAAAAGCCAAGAGTATAGTTGCTCTCCAAGTTCACAGTAAGTGCAAGTAAGTCATGCAAAAGAATTTGAAGACAGAACACGCTGAGAGCGAAGAGAAAAAGCAACAGAAGAATATTTCTTGGGGGCGTTTCGCCGAAACGCCCCTACAATTCGTTACTTTTTTGAGAATTTGCATTACGTTGTTGGTTTTACTTCTGTGCAATTGTGGTGAAATGAGTTGATTCAATTTCAACCGAATTCGATACATTACCCACTTCGCTGCGGGGGAGATTGCGCGGCTTCGTGACCGCTGTCTTCGCTCCCTGCGACTGCATGTTTTAGAATCGCCTACGTGATAGGCGCGGCGCCGAGCTGCAGCACATACCGGCGAGGCTGGATCTAGGCGATATCTTCCGGTTCAATGTTGACGCCGACCAGGTGGGCTGTATCGGCGACATCGCCAGAGTTGGTATAGTCCACCAGGTAGATGCTACCGTTCGAGCGCTGAATCCAGGATGAATAGCCGTGATCGGGCCAGGGCTTTTGCGCCGGGTGATTGGCGTGAATCTGAATCATGCGCTGGCGCTGGTAGTGATCCGGGTATGCGCCGGATGAGGCCTGCCAGCGCCAGGCAAAGTCAGCGAGTACCGGGTTGCCCAGCCGGTATGAGACCGCGCGCCAGAAGCTGCGACCGCTGTCGCCCAGCTGACCGAATTGACTGCGCCGGGCCGGATCCCCGCCGTGGAAATCGCTGGCCGGCGTCTCTTCGCGGAAGACGCAGGCATGCAATACTGTCTCGCCGTCCAGCTTGACCTGCAGCCAGCCCCGGCGGTGATGCAGACCCACGCGGTGATACTCGGTCATGTCAACAGGATGGCGGGCCTGGTGTCGACCGCGAGAAATGGCAATGTGATCGGGCGCGATGCGCAGCAATTGTCCTAGGCGCGAGATCGACATGAACGCGACCGAGGCCTGTCCGGCGGATGCTTCAACCCGCAACTCGGCCTCGAAATCGACGGCGCTGAATGACGACTCGGGCGGGAGCAGAGTATAGCGGCATTCGTGTTCGGGCATGTTTTCAATAATCAGGGCATCCGTATCGAGCGATGCCCGGTACTTTCGCCGGGGACCGCCGACGGCATAGCTGCCTGCTTCGCGTTCGAGATCGCCAACCCAGGCATAGGTGCCAAGACCGCCGTTGACGTTGCGGCCGGTGACCATGATCCGTCCGTCGGCAAGCTGTTTGGCGTAAGGCCGGTGCAGGGCGAAGGGCAGCATTTTTGGCGCGGTCCAATTGTGGCCGCTGTCATCGGAGAAGGCGACGAAGGAGGGGATGCCGCCCGAATGATTCTCGCGCATGACACATGCCAGCCTGCGCCCGGCGTTCATGAGCACGAGCGCGCCTTCGCAGAAGCGATGATAGCCGTCATGCGCGATTGTGCTTCTCTCGGTCCAGGTCCGGCCGCGGTCCTCCGAGGTCCACAGAACTTGCGCGAACTCTTGCGACCCGCCGCGCATCTGGTGGGATGTGACGGCCAGCGTACCGTCGGGCAGGTTCATGACGCGGTCGGGTTCAAAGCCGCCGATGCCGTTGTCCTTTTGCGCACCCGACCAGGTATCGCCGCCATCGTCGCTCCAATAGAGCCAGTTGCCGGGTGGCTGTTCCTCGTGAAAGTGTCCGTCGTCATTGTGGTCGACGATGACGACCAAGCGACCGTCATTGAGGAGGCTCAGGCGTGGCGTCACCAGACGCTCGGCGCCGGCGGAAAGATCCGCTTGATCAATCTCGCGATGTTTGAACCAGGTGGCGCCCTGGTCATCGCTGGCCAGCAAGGTCAAGATCTGGTTCTGCAAGGACCAATGCGCGTCCACATCGCTGTAAATCAACAGGTAACGGCCGCTCGGGATGACGACGATATCGGGGTTCTTGGTGAAGCGGCCCGGGCTGCGCCAGATGTCACGCACCTTGCGCGCGAGTGATCGTGTATGGATCAGCATGGCAGTGGCCTTTCAACATGATGTCCTTATTTGCATGCGACTTGCCATTTGGATATACTTGCGTCCGAATATTTGACAAGATTTTATCCGCAATCGTTTTACTGTATATTTGCACCTCAACTTTTGTCAAAGCAAGGTTTGGCATTGTCGTTTTCCGATCAGTAGGAGCGTCCTTATGAGTACAGTGGCAGGCAATCGCGCTGCGCCCGTTCCCTTACAGCAGGTGTCCATCAGCGGCGGCTTCTGGGGCGAAAGGCAGGCGGTCAACCGCGAGGTCACGATCCCGGCGATTTATCGGAAACTGGAAGAAACCGGGCGCATTGATTCCTGGTCGATGCATGGCCCTGCCGTTCGGCCGTCCTCGCACCAGAGGATCGGCGTGCGCGTCTTCTGGGATTCGGATTCGGGCAAGTGGTTGGAAGCAGCCGCCTACAGCCTCGCTACGCATCCCGACGCCGATCTGGAAGCGACCGCCGATGCGCTGATTGACGCGATTGAGAGCGCTCAGTTCGATGACGGTTACCTCAATAGCTATTTCCCGGTGCATTTCCCGGAAGGGCAGTGGGCCAATCTGCGCGACAACCACGAGATGTATAACGCCGGGCACCTGATGGAAGCGGCTGTGGCCTACTACCAGGCGACTGGAAAACGCAAACTGCTCGATGTTCTCGCGCGCTTTTCCGATCATATCGCCGCAACTTTCGGTACTGAAGACGGCAAACGGCGCGGTTATCCCGGCCACCCGGAGATTGAGCTGGCGCTGGTCAAGATGTACCGCGAAACTGGCGAGCGGCGCTTCCTGGATTTGGCGTCATACTTGGTCGATGAACGAGGACAGGCGCCGCATTACTATGATCAAGAGGCGTATGATCGAGGCGAGAGCCCGGAGGATTACTGGGCGCAGACTTACCGTTATTGCCAGGCGCATTTGCCCTTGCGCGAGCATACGGAGGCGAATGGTCACTCGGTGCGCGCCTGCTACCTCTATGCCGGCATTGCCGATGTGGCGCTGGAGACCGGCGATGAAGACTTGCTGCGACTGTCGCGCGTGCTCTGGGACGATCTGACGCGGCATCAGATGTATGTGCATGGTGGGGTGGGTCCCTCGCATCATAACGAGGGCTTCACCTTCGCTTATGATATGCCGACCGAGACCGCCTATTGCGAGACCTGCGCCGCCATCGCGCTGGCGTTTTGGGCGCAGCGCATGTTTCACCTCGATCCCGAAAGCCGCTACATTGATGTCATGGAGCTGGCAATATATAACTCGTCGCTGAGCGGGCTTTCGCATGCCGGCGACGAGTTCTTTTACGCCAATCCGCTGGCGGCTTATCCGGGCGTAAACCCGCAAGGTCGCTGGCACGAAGGGATGGAGGAAGGGCATCATCGCCGCGTGCCCTGGTTTCACTGCCCGTGCTGCCCGCCAAATATCTCGCGCTTGATCGCGAGCATGGGCGAATACGCCTATTCTCAGGCGGGCGATCGGGTTTATGTGCAGATGTATCACGAGAACGCCGTGTCGCTGAATGTCGGTGGCGGAGAGATTCGGCTTGTACAAGAGACGCAGTATCCGTGGGACGGCTCAGTTCAAATCACTGTGCATGCGGCGCAGCCGGCCGAGTTTGAACTGGCGCTGCGCATTCCCGACTGGTGCTACGACTATCAGCTATCG
Source organism: Chloroflexota bacterium (assembly GCA_026708115.1). Taxonomy (GTDB): domain Bacteria; phylum Chloroflexota; class Anaerolineae; order Aggregatilineales; family Phototrophicaceae; genus UBA6055. The sequence continues at coordinate 139,669 of JAPOVL010000019.1, read as the reverse complement.
GTCAACGGCGCGGCGCAGAGGGCGGCGGCTGAGCGGGGATACGTCATCCTGGCGCGAGAATGGTCAGATGGCGACCGGGTGGAGTTGACATTGGCGATGCTGGTCGAGCGGGTGATGCCGCATCCGAGCATCCGTCAGACTGCCGGCCAAGTCGCGCTGCAACGCGGTCCGATCGTGTATTGTCTGGAAGAAGTCGACAATGGACCGCGCCTGGCCAATGTCGCAATCCCCGACGAGTCTGCATTGGAAGCGTCATTTGACACGGACTTGTTTGGCGGCGTATCGGCGATACATGGCCAGGCGCTTCGCATTGAGCCGGCCGAAGAAAGTACAGCGCTATATCGCCATCACAGCCAGACTGGCTATAATGAAACGCCATTCAGTTTCAAGGCGATTCCCTATTATCTGTGGGCGAATCGCGATTTGGGCGAGATGCGCGTCTGGATTCGCTCAATTTAGCTGGTGATGAGCCGGACGTCATAGTCCGGATGAATATCCATTTATTGATTCAAGTCCAAGAAGGAGCATAATCATGAGTATCTCACGAAGAGAGTTCTTGAAGTTGACCGGCGGTTCGGCGACGGCGGCAGCTATGCTGGCGCAGCTTGGCTATCTGCCGCCGGCGCTGGCGCAAGATGTGACTAACATCACCTTCGGCGGATGGGGCGGAGTCGCCGAGGACGAAGGCGTCAAATCGGCCATTGAAGTCTTCGAGGCGGAGAACGAAGACATCGATGTGGAATGGCTGCATACACCTAGCGCCGGAGATTACGGACGCGTACTGCTCTCGAGCATCGCCGCGGGCACAGCGCCGGACACCGGATTCATCTTGTCCGACAATTACGAGACCCTGGCCGTCGGCGGCGCCTTGATGGATATCACCGATCTGGTCAAGAACGATCCGCTTCTGGGACAGCCCGGTTACTTCCTGGAGCCGCAAGAAGCCAATCGCTGCGAGGTCAACGGACGCTGGTACGGCATCGGTTCTACCTGGGTCGCTCATCACTTCTATTACAATGCCGAAATGTTCGAGGCGGAAGGCATTACGCCGCCCGGCTTCCAAGACGATGAAATCTGGGAATGGGAGGAATTCCTCGAAATCTGCAAGGTTTTCACCAAAGACAGCGCGGGCCGTCACCCGGGTGACGCCGGTTTCGACAGCGAAGACATCGTGCAATGGGCTGTCGATTGGCCCTTCTGGTGGATGCCGCTGGGCTTGGCCGCCCATGCCAACGGCGGCGAATTCCTCACCGAGGATGGATTGATCGGTCTGGACAGTCCGGAAGCGATGGAAGGCTTGCAGCGCATTACTGATTTGGTGTATGCGCACCATGTTGCGCCGCGCAGCGCTGCCTTGGCCAGTCTGGGAATGAACAACGTGCAAATGGTCGATAGCGGCCGCCTGGCGATGGCGGTGGATGGTTCCTGGGCGCTGTCTTGGATGAATCCGTCGCTGATGAATGTGGCGATGGGCACGGGCGCCCTGCCCAAGATGCAGCAGCCGGCCAGCATCATGCAGGCGCATTTCCATTCGGTGCTCGCAGGCACCGACCATCCGGAAGAAGCCTGGCGCTGGGTGCGCTTCCTGGCGACGCCCTTCTATCAGGAACATTTCTGCAAGATAGGCCTGTGGATCCCCAACCAGACAGCCATGCTGACGGAAGAGGGCTTGAAGGGTTGGATCCGCGAAGGCATACATCCGCCGAATTATTCGCAGTTCGCGACTGATTATCTGCCCAAGCACGGCGTCGCCGTCGCGATACCGCCGGGCTATATTGAAGCGGCCAATGACTACATCAACCCAGCCTTTGAAGGGCTGGCAAACGGCGAACGGGCCGAGGACATCATGCCCGACGCCGTGCGCGGGGCGAACGAAGTCCTGATGGCGGCCAAGGAAGATATGTAAGGCTTGCCGTGATTCGGCGCGTCACCGCCGACATTGGAGCACGATGATTGCTAGCATCGGTGCGAGCGGGAGGGTTGACAAGCGCTCCCGCTCGTCGCGCAATATTATAACTGTGACGAGCTATTTTCGATGACTGCCCATACTGCCGACCCGGCAGCCGCTGAAGGCTTCTGGCTGATTCGGCAATACAACCGCTTGACGCTGCGGCAGCGCCGTACGCTGATGGGATATGTTTTCATCGCGCCCTTCATCTTGGGCTTTGTGCTCTGGTGGTTGGGTCCGGCGGCCGTCGCGGGCTATCTCACTTTTCACAAGTGGAACTTCCTCGCGGCGCCGAAATTCGTCGGCATGGCCAACTTCAGCAAGATGCTAGGCGATCCGATTCTGGCACAGAGCTTGAAGGTGACGATCGTTTTCTCCGTCATATCGGTGCCGCTGGGTCTGGTATTCGCATTTTTCCTGGCTAACCTGATCAACGCAAAATTCCGCTTTATCGCCATTTTCCGCACCATTTACTTTTTGCCGAGCATCGTACCGGCTGTCGCCAACGCTATCTTGTGGGCCTGGCTCTTCAACACGGAATTCGGCTTGATCAATTTTGTCATACGCGCCTTTGGCGGCCCCAAAATCGGCTGGCTGCAGGATCCCAACTGGGTGATGCTGGCCTTTGTTATCCTGACCGTCTGGGGCGTTGGCGGGTCGATGATCATCTTCCTGGCTGGCTTGCAGGGCATCCCGCAAATCTTCTATGAGGCGGCCGAAATCGATGGGGCGGGCCGCTGGCAGCGTCTGCTTTATGTGACCCTGCCGATGATGTCGCCGATTATTTTCTTCAATCTGGTCATCGGATTCATCAATTCATTTCAGGTATTTGTCAGCGCGCTATTGATCACCAACGGCGGGCCACAGAGGGCGACTCTGTTCCTGGTGCTGCATATCTGGCGAACCGCCTTCAGCAGTCAGAAGATGGGTTATGCCGCGGTGCTCTCTTGGCTGCTATTCCTGATCCTGATGGTGCTATCGTTTTTTGTGTTCCGTTATATCGGCTCGCGCGTCTACTATGAGAATCCGGGCGATTAGGAGAGCGCAACGTGGGATTTAGGCAAAAGCCGGCCGAATTCATCGAATCGCGGCGCAGACCAACGTCATACGGCGATATCCTGTTCCACTGGCTGACGGTCTTTTTGCTGGTACTTTTCGCGGTCGTCATGGTCACGCCATTTATTTGGCTGCTCTCCAGCTCGCTGAAAACGCAGATCAACATTTTTCAGTATCCGCCGCAGTTGATTCCCGATCCGATCGTGCCGGAGAATTACATCTACGCGCTGACCTACAAGCCATTTGGCACCTACTTTCGAAATACGCTGATTGTTGCCGGCTTAAACGTGCTGGCTGTGGTATTCACGTCATCATTCTGCGCCTACGGATTCGCGCGATTGCGCTTCCGCGGCCGCGATTTCTGGTTCGGCATTGTCATGGCGACGCTGTTTTTGCCCTACGCGGTATTGCTGGTGCCAAGTTTCATCGTATTCTCGCGCCTGGGCTGGGTGGACACGTTTTTGCCCCTGGTTGTACCGCCATTTTTTGGTGGCGGGGCTTTCAACATCTTCCTGATGAGGCAGTTTTTCCGAACGATACCGGAGGAGATCGCCGACGCCGCGCGCATCGACGGCTGCAGCGAATTTGGCGTCTATTGGCGGATCATGCTGCCGCTGTCAAAGCCGGCGCTCATCACCATTGGGATCTTCACTTTCCTCTTCGCCTGGAACGACTTGATCGGTCCCATTACCTATCTGCGCTCGCCCGACAATTTCACCATCGCTGTCGGTCTGGCATCCTTCCGCAGCCAAACAGATATCCATTGGGACCTGCAACTGGCAGCATCCACCGCTGTGACCTTGCCGGTCATTATCCTCTTTTTCCTGGCGCAGCGTTATTTCATACAAGGGGTGGTCATGACCGGGCTGAAGGGCTAGCCCGTTGGTCTAGGTCCAGAAGGCCTTTTCCAGATCGTCGAAGTCCGAGGCGGGTCCTTCAAATTTGTTGCGCCCCAACTCGAGCACATAGACATAGTCGGCGATCTTTAGGGCTTCGCGTATTTCCTGATCGACCAGCAAGATGGTCAAGCCTTCTTGATCGCGCAGGTTGACAAGCATGCGATAAACTTCCTCGCTTAGCAGTTTGGCCAAGCCGGCCGTCGGTTCGTCTACCAGGATGACTTCAGGGTCGGTCATCAGGGTACGCCCGATTTCGACCATGCGCTGCTGACCGCCGGACAAGCTGCCGGCGTGATCGTGCTGCTTTTCGCGCAGAATGGGGAAGCGCTCGTAATTCTCTTCGATTTTGCTTTCCATGCGCTTTTTGTCGTTTTGGAAGGTCCATGCGCCCATCATCAGGTTTTCCCGCACGCTCATGTGCTTGAAGACGCCCGGCTGCTGCGGGATATAGCTGATACCGAGATCGATCAGCTTGTGTGTCGCTGTGCCGGTGACATCGCGGCCGTTGAGCAGCACCTGCCCGCTGTGCGGTTTCAGGAAGCCGTACACCGCCTTCAAGAGCGTCGATTTGCCGACGCCGTTGGCGCCGAGGATGGCCGTCAGCTTGCCGTTTTCCGCCTTGAGGTCAAGCCCGCGCAAAATATGCAGGTCTTCGTAGTAGCCGACATAGAGGTCTCTTATCTCGAGCATTGGCTAGTCATCCTCGTCATGGCCGAGATAGGCGTCAATCACGGCCGGATCATTCTTGACCTGCTGAGGATCCCCGTCCGCGATCAAGGCGCCGAAATTGAGCACGATCAGACGCTGGCTCAATTCAAAGACGGCGCCCATATTGTGGCTGATCAAGATGATGGCTTTGCCGTCCTCGTGTACGCGGTGGATGTAGTTGTAGATCGTTTCCTGCAGCCGCGGATGAACGCCGGCAAAGGGCTCGTCCAATATGATCACTGACGGATCCAGCATCAAAAGACGACCCAGCTCGAGCAGTTTTCGCTGGCCGCCGCTAAGCGCGCGACTGAATTCATTGGTTAAATGGTCAATCGTTAGCAATGACAGAATCTGCCGCGCGCGCGCTTCCAGGTCGGCTTGGCGCGCGCCAGGATCGTGAGCCAGGCCGGGCACCAACATGTTTTCCATCACTGTCATGCGGTTGAGCGCGCGCGTGATCTGGAAGGTACGCCCCAGGCCCGCCCGGGTTACATCATAGGGCGCGCGTCCATCAATCCGCCGGCCATTGAGATAGATGGTGCCGCTGCTGGGTTTTAGCATACCGCTCATCAAATTGGTCAAGGTCGTCTTGCCCGCGCCGTTGGGGCCGATCATGCCGATCAACTGCGGCTTGGTGACGCTGAATGAGACATGGTCAACGGCCTGGTTTCCACCGAAGCGCTTGGCGATCCTGTTCAGTTCCAGGTTGATTTCACTCATCCCGGTCCTCCGCCAGGGCCAAATCATCCCCGTCCGGTTTGCGTTTGGCGACCGTCTCCTTCATGATCAGGTCGCGCCCGCTGAACCAGTTGATGATGGGATAGAGCAATCCATTGCGCATGTAACGCAAGGTGAAAACCATCACCAGACCAAAAAGCGCAAAGCGCCAGGCGCCGGTCTCCCAAACAAAAGCATCGGAGCCATCGGCCATCGTCAAGCCAAAGGGCAAGGTGATGACCACCTCGCGCATGGCCTCCAGCAAATAACGCGAGATGAAGGCCCCGGCCGCCGCGCCAATGAGACTCTCCATGCCGCCGATCACCGCGTAGGCGATGATCAGCGACATTTGCAGGACTTCCAACTGTTCGGGTATGATGCGCTCCGAACCGACGTCGCTGTAAAATATCGCGCCTGCCAAGCCCACAATCATGCTGGTGAAAACGAAGACCAGAATCTTGTAGCGCACGACGTTGACGCCTAAGGCCGAAGCCGCGTCTTCATCTTCTCGCATGGCCCTCAGAAAAATACCGATCGGCGAATGCACCACGCGATACATGACCAGGAGGCAGGCGATAAGCAAGCCAAACATCAAATAATATTCGATTTGGCGCGCGGTATCGACATCCGCCACCTGCAGCAGCGGACGCAGCGACAATCCGTTGGATCCGCCCGTATAGTCGTATTCCGTCAACATGGCGATACGAAAGAGCTCGGAAAAGGCGATGGTGAAAAGGGCCAGATATGCCGCTCTCAATCGCAATAGCAGCCAGCCGATGACCAGACCGACCAGCCCGGCGGCCACGGTGCCTATGACAATCGCGCCGACGGACGAAATGGAATCTGGTGTGATAGCGATGCCCAAGGATGCGAACATCAATCCGTCGCGGGCGATCAACCCGGCGACATAAGCGCCTATCCCCATAAAGGCCATATGACCAAATGAAAACTGCCCGGCGATCCCGGCCAGCAGCGCCCAACTTGACGACATGATGGCGTAAAAGAAGCCGCTTATGAATACTGTCTTGGCATAGTTCGACTGGGAGGTGTCGTTAGGGAACCAGAGGAAAAACACGATCACCAGGCCCAGAACGGCATAGCCCAGCTTGCGGCGGCCGATGCCGTCGTCAATCGCCCGTTCGAAGCGCGTAAAGAGGCCCACGATCAATTCGGCTCCCTTCCGAACAAACCGGTCGGTTTCAAGAGCAGAACCAAGGCAAATATGAGCAAGGCAAATGCTTCTTTATAGGCAGCGCCACGGCTGGGATCTGGATGACAACCCGCGCCGAGCGCCTCGACGATGCCAACGATGATGCCGCCAAAGAGGGCGCCTGGCACCGAACCCAAACCACCGAGCACGACAATCACATAGGATCGCCCGACCATCTCCGCGCCCACCCAGGGCACCCAAGCGAAAATCGGGATCAATGCCGCGCCGGACATGGCTGCCAGCATCGAGCCCAGCGCGAATGCCAGCGTATTCATATTGGTGGGATTGATGCCGGTGACGGCGGCGGCTTGCTTGTCCTGGCTGGTGGCCCGCAACCCGCGGCCAGTCCAGGTCCGTTGCAGGAAGTACAGCAGGGCAAAAATGAGTACAATGCCGACGACCATGGCAAAGGCGCGGTCGCCGATAATATTCAAGGGCCCGAAGGAGAAGTCTTCAGTGATCTGCGTCCGGGGAAACGTGAAGCGCCGGATCTCAATAAAGCGATTCGCGCGTTGCGGGAAGGGACCGGCAATGGCCAGGGTCGTATATTCGATGACGAAGCCGAAGCCGAATGTGATCAAAATCGCGTATTCCGAGGCGCGCTCGATCAAGCCATCGTGCATCGGCTTTAAGAAGCTGCGCTCGAAAGCAGCGCCCATCAAGAAAACAATAAATCCCGCGACCGGGATGCCCCAGATCGGATTGACGGTAATCTCGGTGCCTGTGAGCTCGCTGAGGATGTTGCCAGCATGGATCAGAAAATAAAATGAAAAATAGCCGCCGACCATATACAGCTGACCGTGGGCAAAACTGACAATGCCTTGAACCGAGTAGATGAGCGTCAAACCTACCGCCATCAAGGAATAAATGCAGCCGATCACGACGCCATTGGCGGTTTGCTGCGCGAGATATGTCACTTGAAATGGCGTCTGGACGCAGGGATTGCTCGGGTTCTGAATCGCGAACAAGGTGTAAATCTGCCAGGCGCCGAGCGAGCCCAAGGCGATCATCCAGTCGCGGCTGATCTTTGGCGTGTGCTTCCACATAAGCCCGAAAATCAGCGGGCCAATCGTGAAGCCGCCCAAGGCAGCAGCCGTCAGCGCGTTGATGTCGTCGGCGTCGACATCATGGTAGTGCCGCGGGATAAAGTAGCTGCCTAGCGCCGCCCAAAGCGGTCCGGCGAGCACCAGCCATATGACCGAGGGCACGTTGGGATCGCTGACACGCACCAAAACTTGCGATGAGATGAAGACGGCGATCAGGATGCCCAGAATCAGCGTTGCTCGCCGTATTAAATCGGGTAGCAGGAAAAAGAGCCCGATGCCGAGCGGTCCCAGGGCGAAGCCGCCGATGAGCCCGGCTATCTGCAGTCTGGAGACGTCAATCCGCTCATCGCGTTTGATCTTGCCCTGGCTTCTCGGCAGGGCATACAGCCCGATGGCCGCCCACAGGGGACCGGCCAAAAGGAGCCACCAAACACTAAGCGAGTCTTCAATGACCATATCTTCGCTTCCATGGGTACGGGTCAACTGGCTAGCATCGCTGCCAGCCAACTGACCCCTCTAGGTGCTGCGATCGGTTCGCCCGTTCAAATCGAGCGGGAAATGCGCTTAGGGCATTTCTCCTGGCGCCATATAGCCGGTGCCATGTGTCTGATAGACTTCCGGAAAGATGACGGCGGCGTCCAGGGAGCTTTGACCCTGCTCGAAGTATTGCATCATGGTCACGACCGGATCGGGCCACTGATGCCACAAGTAATTTGGCATGCCGTCATCGGCGGGCATACTATCGTTGTGATTGCCGTAGTTGAAGTAGTAGCGCCCCTGCGACAATTCGAGGTCGGTGGTTTCAATGGCCGCCGCGATTGCCGCGCCATCGCTTATCGTGCCGGCACGTTCCATGCCGTCAGCCAGGATGTGCAGGGCGTCGTAGGAGGCCATCGCGAAGCTGGGAATGATGTCCTCGAACTCTTCAAAGTAATCCTCGTTCAACCCAACCGCGATGTCGCTGAAGAGGCTGGGGATGATGCCGACGCGGTTGAAAGTGCAGTAGTTGCCATCGGGCACATTTTCCCAATACTGCTCCGACTGGAAGGCGAATTGGTTGGTTACGCAGATTGTGTCGACGGTCGGCGCAATGCCCAGCTCGGCCATTTGCTGCGTCAGGTTGTAGGAGGTCTCTCCGGTGACCAGGATGCGCACGACATCGGGCACGGTGGCGCTGGCCTGGATGCGGCTGAGAATTGGGACGAAATCTTCCGTGCCCAATTCGACGTTGATTTGCGTCACAGTCGCGCCGGCCGCTTCGAATCGCGCCTTTTCGTCGGCAGCCGCCGGCTGACCGTAGTCGGTGTTTTCGGCGATGATGACGACATTGTCAACGCCCTCTGCCAGCAGCCAATCCACGACCACGCCGCCAACCATCGAACTGGCGGGCGAAATGCGGAAGATATGATCGACGCCGTCGGCATTGCGCGGAGGCCTGCCATCATACTCCATAATGCCATTGGCGCTGACATTGTCATTCCAAGGCTCGGAGAAGACGGTTGGAATGCCGTTTGCATCCAAGATGCCCATCGTCGCCAAGCCAACAGCGCTGTGATATACGCCGGATACCGCATGGACCTCATCCTCGAGGATGAAGCGCTCGACAACCGCTTGACCGCGTTCCGGGCTGCCCTCGGAATCGCCAATGACGATTTGAAGGCGATGATTCTGATCGCCGATTTGCACGCCGCAATCGGCATTGATGTCATCCACGGCGCGATTGAAGGCCCAAGACATGGCGACGCCGCCGGCCACCGAGCCCGGTGCCGAAAGCGGCACCAAGCCGCCAATCTTGATCGCTTCATCGGCGAATTCGCAATGGCCATCGGCATGGATGACGCTAAAGGGCAATAGAGCGACTAGCGCCAGCAAGACCACAAGGCTGGCAAGGGTTGATTTACCTTTCATGTCGGACTCCTTGAAAGCTCAAACGAACAATTCTTGCATATACCCTTGCGGAACCGCATTCTGACAGTTTGCACCGCCGACTGCGGATCGCACTCTTGAAGGTTAACTTGCGCACTGGTTAATGTCAAGCGAGCGCGACGCGCGCGACTGACAGCGTCATAGCGGCCGAAATGGAGCAATTTGGCCCTGGATCGGTAGATTTGACAAGCACTGGCGAAGATAGTATATTTTCTGCTTACGATCGGAGTCTTTATGCCGATCTCTGTCTCTTGTCCTCGATCAAGTAGAGAAGCACTTGCTGGAAGGAGGCGCTTGGCGAGCGATCTGTGCAGCGTAAGTTTAGGATTCCAATTTAACACTGTTCTGAATGAAAGAGGTAAGACATGAAGAAAGTCAGACTAATCGTCCCACTATTATTGCTCGTCCTTCTGATTGTAGGGGCAGGCCTGTCGACTATGGCGCAAATGAGCGAGCAAGTTTTGCGCTCGGCGCACGACGCCGAATGGACGGGACTAGATCCGCATGTTGCCAGCACCGTTTCCAGCTTCTATGTGCTGGCCAATGTCGTAGAGTCCTTGACGACAAATAACGACGATCTCGAACTGACGCCGTTGCTGGCGACGGACTGGTCGCAATCTGAGGACGGCCTTAGCTGGACATTTAACTTGCGCGAAGGCGTACACTTCTCGAATGGCGTAGAAATGACGTCGGAGCATGTTGTATTCTCGATGAATCGGATCATTAATCCGGAAACGGGTTCAGGTCGCGTGGCTTCGGTTGGCGGGCCAGACGCGGTTTGGGAGGCAGTGGGTACCCATACGGTAACCGTGACGACCCCGGATCCCAATGCGATATTGCCCATTCTGTTGGCGAGCCGCGCCACGGCTGTCGTGCATCAAGACAGCGTCGATGAAAACGGTGTGATCGTTGTTCCGATTGGCACGGGTCCTTTCACTGTTGAAGACCTCGATGGCACGATCAGCATGAGATTGGCCAAGAACGAGAATTACTGGCAAGATGGCTTGCCGCTTCTTGACGCTGTCGAGATCTCGGTAATCCAGGAAGATGCAGCCCGCGAAGCCGCGCTACTGGGGGGAGAAGTTGATTTCGTCACCAGCGTCGCGCCACAAGCCGTCGAGGCCTTGCAGGGCAACGCCGATATCGTGGTGCACGTGGCGCCGGCCCTGGCATACAAATACATCGGATTGAACTTAACCCGAGAGCCCTATGACGATGTGCGCGTTCGCCAGGCCATCGCTTACGCCATCAACCGAGACGACCTCTGCTCGGCAGGCGATTTCGGTCTCTGTACGCCGCTCTATGGCGGTCCGATCGATACGGGTAGCCCGTGGCACTTCGACTATGCGCCATATTCGCAAGATGTCGAAAAGGCCAAAGCGTTGTTGGCGGAAGCCGGCTATGCCGATGGCTTCGATATGGAATTGATGCCGACCTCGACCTACCAGGATACAGTGCGGCAGGCGCAAGTTTTGCAAGCTCAGTTGGGTGCTATTGGTATTAGGACGACCATCAATGCGCCGGAATGGGCGGAGTGGCTCGAGCTTGAAGGGAACTATCGCTACGATGGCTATATCTGTAGCTGGAACGGTCTGACCGACGTGGAGCACTATTTCTATCTCCAGCACCGTACGGATGAGGTTTTCAATTTCACGGGTTATAGTGATCCGGCCTTTGACGCGCTGGTTGATCAAGGGCGTCAAGTTTCCGATTTCGACGAGCGTTTTGCCATCTATGAACAAGCCAATCAGATTTTGGTAGACGCCGTACCCTACGTCTACTTCTACAATCCGGCATTTGTGCGGGTCATGAGCACGAACGTTAAGGGATACGTCTTGCGTTCGGACAATGCCAACCTGTACATGAATACCTATCTGGAAGGCTAGTCGTCTTGCGGGCGCACTTTTGTCACTCGAGTTGCGCCCGCGTTTTCCCCCAAAACTGAATCGCAACTGAGTGTCGGGACAAGACCGGCGTGAACTATCAATACGTTCTGCAGCGCTTGCTTTCTGCTATTGTTGTTGTTCTGGGCGTCACAATTGTGGTCTTCATAATTGTGCAAATCGTGCCGGGCGATCCGGCGCGTGTGATGTTGGGACCCTATGCCAGCGACGAAGCCGTGCTTGGCTTGCGGGAGCGTCTGGGGCTTGATCGACCGATTCTGGAACAATACCTGTTATGGCTGGGTCGCGCCGCGCGCGGTGACCTCGGCCAAAGCTTGCTCAATGGGCAAGAAGTGGCCGCGCAATTGTGGGGGCGTATCGGTCCCTCATTCGAGCTGGCCATGGTATCCCTGGCCATTGGACTAGCGATTGCCTTCCCGATCGGCATGATTTCGGCCTTGAAACCAGGCAGCGTTGTTGACGTGGTGGCGACCTTGTTCAGCCAGATTGGCGTGTCTGTCCCAACATTTTGGATGGGCATTCTTCTAGTCATCGTTGTCTCCTTGAACCTGGGCTTGCTGCCGCCCAGCGGTTACACGCCGATTGCTGAAGATCCGGGGGACTGGCTGGCGCATATCATTCTGCCCGCCTTCACCGCCGGGTTCGTCAGCGCCTCGATACAGACGCGCTTTATCCGCAGCGCCATGCTGGACGTTCTTAACGCGAATTATGTGCAGACCGCACGGGCGAAGGGCCTGGCGGAACGCGCCGTTGTGGTAAACCATGCGTTACGCAACGCGCTGATCAATATCGTCACCATCATCGGCTTGCAGATCACCGCGCTCTTCAGCGGCATTGTCATTGTCGAGGTTGTCTTCTCCTGGCCCGGTTTGGGGCGGCTGGCGCTGAACGCGGTGGAAGAGCGCGATTATCCCTTGCTGCAAGGAGCGGTACTGGTCGTGGCGGTGATGGTTACAATGGTGAACTTGTTTGTTGATCTGCTTTATTTCTTACTCGATCCGCGCATTGAATACGTATAGGCGTAAAGCGCAATGGCCGGGCTTCCAGCAACAGTAGATCCGCGGAAAAGCAAGACCGACGAAGCACTAGGTCCTGCAAACACACTGTGGCGGGACGCTCTGCGCCGCTTGCTCCGGCATCATCTGGCGATGTTCGGCGCCGCTGTCTTGATTATCGTTGTGGTGATGGGCATATTTGGTCCCGCGATCACGCCCTATGATCCCAATGGCATGGATTTCTCCAATCGCTTTGGCAATCCCTCCATGCAGCATTGGATGGGCACGGACGACTTCGGTCGAGATATCTTCTCGCGCATCATCATTGGCGCGCGGGTCTCGCTGCAAGTGGGCTTCGTCGCGGTTAGCGTGGCGACCATCGTCGGCGCCAGCCTCGGTTTGGTCGCCGGATACAGCACGCGGCTCACCGACGAAGTCATCATGCGCGCGATGGACGTGCTTTATGCCATCCCGGCCATTCTGCTAGCGATAGCAATTGTGGCGGTATTGGGCAAAGGCATCGGCAATACCATGATCGCCATTGGCATCGTCTATATCCCGATATTCGCGCGCATCGCGCGCGCTGCTGTCTTGGGCATTCGCAATGAAGAATTCATCATTGCGGCGCAGGCGATGGGGGCCGGCGATATACGCATTCTGCTGACGCATGTGCTGCCCAACGTCCTTTCGCCAATTATCGTGGAAATCACGCTTAGCCTGGCCTTCGCAATCCTGGCGGAAGCTGCGCTAAGTTTCTTCGGTCTTGGCACGCAGCCGCCGGATCCGAGCTGGGGCAGGATGCTTTCCGAAGGGCGCGACTTTTTCCGTCAGTCGGGCTGGATGGGTGTTTTCCCGGGCTTGGCTATCTTCTTCACGGTGATGGGTTTCAATTTCCTCGGCGACGGATTGAGAGACGCGCTCGATCCCAAACTGCGGCGCTAGGCACCGCCGATGTCCGCCGCCAACCCACAGCGCCTCGTTGGGACGGCAGTACTTTCGGCCAGCGCTTTGCTGCTGGAAATCGCCTTAACGCGCTTGTTCTCCGTCCTCTTTTTCCCGCCATACGTCTTTCTGGTCATTTCAGTCGCGATTTTCGGCATCGGCATCGGCGCGGCCATGCCCGCCCTGCGCCCGGATATGGCGGGGGCGAAGCGGACCGCGCTTTACGCCTGCGGCGCGACGCTCAGCACCCTGCTGCTGCTCAGTTTTGCGGTGTTGGGCGCCTCCCTGGGTCTGCAGATCATCCTTTTTCCTTTGCTGGCGTTGCCTTACATTTTCTTCGGCTTGGCGATGTCGTCGCTCTTCAGCCAGAGCCCGGCGGCGAGCCGTCTGCTGTATATGAGCGACTTGATGGGCGCCGGGGTCGCCGCGTTGATCGCCATTCCGCTGCTGGATCGATTTGGCGCGATCGACGCCGCGCTGATCGCGGCTATAGGCTTCGCTATAGGCGGCATCTACCTGGTTACGCGCCACAGCCGCTGGATCGTGGCGCTCTGCCTCGCCTTGTCCGCTGTGCTGTTTGGCGGCAATGTTGCGGCTAACTTCCTTGATATCGACATGGCGTCGCTGGCGACAAGAAAGGCAATAAGCGATCCCTTGCAGGCGGGCGGCAAAATACTGCAAAGCCATTGGGATGCCTTGGCGCGCACGGACCTGGTGGAACCGGGTGATAGCGCTTCCATGCGCATCTATGTCGACGGCGGCGCCGCGTCAATTATGCCCTCGGCAGCGGCCCGGCAAGACCTGATTAGAGACATCGGCTTTTTCCCATTTGCGACAGAGCAACCGGAACGCGTCTTTATCATTGGTCCGGGCGCTGGGCTGGATGTTTATTTCGCCTTGCAGGGCAAGGCGCAGATGGTCACCGCTGTCGAAGTCAACCCGGCGAGCGTGGCACTCGTTGACGAATGGCGCGGCATCCACGGGGATCTATATGGGCGACCGGAAGTTGAGCTGATCATCGACGATGGGCGCAGCGCGCTGCGCCGCGCGGCCGAGGACTATGATTTGATCTATCTGTCTCAAGTTGTCACATTGGCCGCGGAGCGGGGCGGGTATGCGCTATCCGAGAACACCATTTACACCGCGGAGGCCTTCGCGGATTATCTGGCGCGGCTCAAGGACGGCGGGCAGATCGCGCTCAAGCTCTACGACGAGATCACCTTGACGCGCGCCGTATCGACGGCGCTTTCCGCTTTGCGCGGCCTGGGCTTGACAGATCAGCGGGCTATGAAACATCTCGTGGCGATAGTCGATGAGAAAAGCGATCCGCCGGTTCCTCTTCTGATGATCGGCGCCGCGCCCTACACGAAAGACGATTCACTTGTATTGGGCGCGATCGCGCGCGAAGTTGGTTTCACACCCTTGCTCTTGCCCCATGTCTTGGCGCGCCCGCCCCTGGATGCGGTAGACAGTGGCGAGGAGTCGTTTGATACTTTAGTTGACGCGAGCGCCGATGACATCTCTGCGCCCACAGATGACAGGCCTTACTTCTTTCAGTTCGAACGCGGGATTCCAATGACCTTGATCCCATTGGCAGTTGTTGTCGCGCTCGTGTCTCTGGTCTTGGCGCTGCTCTACATTCGTCATTGGCGTCGGGCGGAAGTCCAAGCTACAAGAGCAATGCCCGCGTTCTTCGCCATGTTGGGCCTGGGTTTCATTGCGCTGGAAATCTACGCGATCCAGCAGACGCGGCTCTTCCTTGGTCATCCTACATTTGCCGTGACAATAGTACTGGCGACGTTTCTTGTGGGCGGCGGTCTTGGCAGCGGCATCAGCCAAAGATTCTTCCGCGATTATCTGGAGAGGCGTCCGCAATTGACTACCGCGACTATAGCCATCCTCGCGCTGGCATGGAGCCTGGCCTGGCCCGTAGTTAGTCAAGAACTGCTCGCCGCGAGCTTGATCTCCCGTGGCTTGGTTGTCATAGTTCTCACGCTTCCGCTGGCGATGTGCATGGGCATCCCTTTTCCACAAGCGCTTGATTTCATTGGCCGCAGCGACCGGCGACAGGTGGCTGTGGCCTGGTCCGTGAACGGGCTGATGACGGTCGTGGGCTCGGTCGCGGCCGTTCTGCTTTCGATCACATCGGGCTTCGCATCGGTGTTGTGGCTTGGTTGCGGCGCCTACGTGCTTGCAACCTTGATTCTCGTATTTGTGCAGCGGCGGGAGAAAACATGAGTGCCGACGATAAATGGGCGGTCGATGAATCTATCCGGTTGCTGGCGAAGGTGGGCAGGTGCTGGTCGCCGAGTTTCTCGCCGGATGGGCGGGAATTGGCCTTTGTCAGTGACTTGACAGGCAGTCCTCAGGTATGGCGTATCGCCCTGTCCGGTGGTTTCCCCGAAGCCGTAACCGCCTTTGACGAGCAAATCAACACTGTGTTGTGGTCACCGAATGGAGACTGGTTGGCGGTTGAATCGGCGCCTGGCGGCGGCATGAATGCGCAGATTGATCTCGTGCGCTCGGACGGGGGCGACCGCCGCCGGCTGACGAGCGGCGGATCCAGCAACAACTGGCTTAATATCTGGTCGAAAGACGGTCGCTATGTTCTCTTCTCGTCGAATATGGATCAGACCGACTCGATGGATATTTTTCGCGTTTGTATCGAGAGCGGCGCGACCGAAAAACTGGCGGCCAATTCCGGTACGGGCATCGTCGAAGACCTGACTGCCGCCGGCGACCGCGCGCTTCTCAATCGCATCGTCTATCGCGGCGACAACAATATTCATCTGGTAGACCTGTCCCAGGATCAGGAACGGATGCTGACGCCACATGATCCGCCCGCAATTTTCGAAAACCCGCGCTTCTCCGCCGACGAACGTCACGTATATCTGATCTCTAACCGGGATCGTGACTTGGCGTGCTTCTGTCGCTTGTCCGCCGATGAGGGCGAACAATGGCGAATATTGCAAGCGCGTGACGACGCTGAACTGGTTGAATTCGCGATCAGCCCGGGCGACAAATCGGCGGCGATCGTTTGGAATATCGCCGGGCGGCATGAACTGGAACTGATCAGCTTCCCGAACGGGAACAAGCTAAGCGATATTGAATTGCCGGGCGAGATCGTCGAGGACATGCGCTTTTCAGCTGACGGCTCCCAACTGGCGATGTGCATCACTGGTTCACGGCTGCCGCAGGACATTTGGGTGCTGGACATCGGGACCTTGTCATTGCGACAAGTAACGCGCAGTCCTCGCATAGGCGTTCAGCTTGAGCGCTTGGGCGCTGCACAGTTACTGCGATATACGGCGCATGACGGGCTGCCGCTGTCAGGTTGGTTTTACGCGCCGCCTGGCGTCGATGCGCCTTTCCCCACTGTCTTCAGCTTTCATGGCGGTCCGGAAGGGCAGGAACAGCCGCGCTTCCGCTACGACTATCAGGCCTTGCTATCGGAAGGAATCGCCGTATTCGCGCCTAATGTGCGCGGGTCGTCTGGATTCGGCAAACGTTTCGTCAATCTAGATAACGGCGCGCTGCGCTTCGACGCGATTCAAGACATCGCGTCAACTGTACATCACGTAGTAGGCGCCGGCATCGCAGAAGCGGGAAAGCTGGGCATCATGGGCGGCTCTTACGGCGGTTACATGACCATGGCAGGCCTGGCGGAGTTCCCCGAGTTGTTTGCCGCCGGCGTGAATTTGTACGGCCTGGTCAATTTCAAGACTTTTTTCGAGCAGACAGAAGGCTGGATGGCGAGCATCTCCAAGATCGAATATGGCGATCCGGATACAGAAGGTGAATTGCTGTATGCTTTGTCTCCGATCCACAAGCTGGATCGCGTGACAGCGCCTACACTGGTCTTGCACGGCGCCAACGATACTAACGTACCGGTCTACGAAGCGGAACAAGTGGTAGAAGCATTGCGCATGCGAAATGTACCTGTCGAGTACATTCTGTTTCCGGACGAGGGACATGGATTCCGCATTGAGCGGAATCGAATACGGTCTGTGAGCGCGATAGTCGCGTGGTTCACAAGGTACTTGTTGAGTTCATAGGCTGTTCAAGTAGCGCAACAATGCCAGACTTTGCGAGCTTTGCTATTATAGGGTACGAGAATTCTCAATTGAGCAAAAGGTGAGAGGCATGAGCAGCTTTTCAATCGGATGCGCCTTATGGACCTTGGGCGCGACGCCCGATGTTGGCGCGCTGGCGCGGCAGATGGAGGTCGCCGCCGGCGTCGGCTGTACGTCGGTCCAACCCTGGATCGTCAACGTGGAATACAGTCCCTGTATATTGGACCCCGAAGTGGGCAGCGCGGCGGACCGTCGCGAGATCGTCAAGATCGCCGAGTCGCTGGGCCTGTCGTTTAGCGCCTTTTGCGCGCAGTTGCAGGGTGCGACGACTTATGGCGGCTTGGAAGAAGAAGAAGGTTTGCAATGGCGGATCGACAAGACCAAGGAAGCCCTGAACACCACGGCGGAGTTGGGGGGGAACATCATTACCACGCACGCCGGCCTGCTGCCGGAAGACCGTTCGGATCCTGCATACCAAACGCTGCTGCGCTCGGTTGGCGAGATCGCGGAGCATGGCGCGCAGGTCGGCGTCTATTTTGCGCTCGAGACCGGGCAAGAATCTCCACAAGCGCTCAGTGACTTCATCGACGAGATCGGCAATCCCTGGCTGTGTGTGAACTATGATCCCTGCAATCTCTTGCGCTTCGGTTCGGAGGCGGGCACTGTTCAAGGCGTTCATATCCTGGGCGACAAGATCATCCACACGCATGCCAAAGACTGGAACCCCGAGACGATGCAAGCGACCTGCGGCGAGGGCCTCGTGCCCTGGGATGGTTACATAGGGGCGCTTAGAGAGATCAGTTATAACGGCGTCCTGGCGATTGAAGACGAGACGGGCAACGAAGACATGGTCGGCTCCATCGGCCGCAGTTACCAGTTCCTGACGCGCTATCTCGATGATTAGGGTCGGTATCCTGGGTGCGGGGGGCATAGCCGCGCTAAGCCATCTGCCGGAAATCGCCGCGATTGATGGCATGCAAGTGACGCACATTTGCGGACGCACAGAACGGCGCTTGCAACTGCTATGTGATCGCTTTGCGGTTCCACGCTATTCGACCCATTGGAACGATCTGCTCAATGACGAGGACATAGACGCGGTCATCGTGGCATTGCCACATCCGCTGCATGCCGGGGCTGGGCTGGCCGTCCTAGAGCGCGGGTTGCACCTGTTCATGCAGAAGCCGCTCTGCACAACAATGGAAGAGGCCGATCAACTCGTTGCCGCCAGCGAGGCTCGGCCTGAGCAGATAGTATATTGTCGGCCATCCTTTGATGGAGTCGTCTATGAAATGCGACGGCAAATCGCCGCTGGAAGGATAGGGCTGGTATCGGGCGCGCTGGCGCGTCACAGCCATGGCGGCCCGGAGATCTACTATGCGGAAGTGGCAGATACCTTTGAAGAGCCGCGCGCCGAGGACGACTTCTGGTTTTTCGACGCGGATACGGCGGGCGGAGGCGCCCTCATCGACATGGGCGTTTACGCGATTGCGACTTTGGTTGCCCTGCTCGGAAAAGTCGCTGGGGTGACAGCGCGCATGACGACCGTTGACAAAGCAACCGCCATGGAGGACACCGCCACACTCATCCTGGATTTCGAGAACGGCGCCCTGGGCACAGCAGAAACCGGTTGGTGCGATCCGGCAAGGTCGTCATACTTGCGTGTACATGGCACAACAGGAAAACTGATACAAGACGGTGAATCGGTCCAGTATATTCGTCCTGGCTCGGCTGACCGAGAGTGGGCTGCGCCAATTGTAGAGACATTGTCGGCGCCTGGCGTGCCCAACCAACATGTGGAATGGCAGCGGTGCATCGAATCGGGAACTCAGCCCGAATTATCGAATCTGTGGGCGGCGCGCCATGTGACGGAGATCATGTCCGCGGCTGTCGCGTCTAACGCACAGGGGCGACGCATCGCCCTGCAATCGCAGCCATTTTCAATTTAGCGGTCCTTCCAATGCTCCGGGACTAGTCATCGTCCAGCTCAAGCGTTGACGCCCGCCAGATATCGCGATTGTACTCGGCAATTGTTCGGTCGGAAGAGAAGAAGCCGGAACGCGCTGCGTTCAATATTGACATTGTCGTCCAGCGCTCGCGGTCGGCAAAGGCGTCCAAGGCCGCCTTCTGGCATTCCAGGTAACTGGCGAAATCGGCGCAAAGCATGTATTCATCGTGATGAAGCAGGGAATCGACGATGGGTCGAAATAGCTGTGTATCACCGCCGGAAAACTGTCCGCTGGCGATCCAGTCAATCGCCATGCGCAGGTCGTCGTTTATTTCATAGTAATGCCAGGGATGATAGCCACCCTCTTTGGCGGTGTAAACTTCTTCGGTGGTCAGCCCAAAGAGGAAAAAGTTCTCCGCGCCGACTCGATCCCGTATCTCGATATTTGCCCCATCTAGCGTTCCGACGGTTAACGCGCCGTTCAGCGCGAACTTCATATTGCCCGTGCCCGAAGCTTCTTTGCCCGCCAGCGAGATCTGTTCGGAGATATCGGCCGCCGGATAGATAAGCTGTCCCGCTGTGACGTTGAAGTTCGGGACAAAGACGACGCGCAGGATGTCAGCGGAAGCTGGATCGCGGTTGACGACTTCCGCCACCGAGTTGATCAGTTTGATGATCAACTTTGCCATGTAATAACCGGGCGCCGCCTTGGCGCCAAATACAAATGTAACGGGATCCAGCGCAGTCGCGCTATCTGTCTTTAACCTTTGGTAGAGATGGACGATGTGCAAGGTCTTGAGCAACTGCCTCTTGTACTCGTGCAAGCGCTTGACCATGACGTCAAACATGGACTCGGTGTTGACGCTCAAGCCGAGGACGCTTTCGATGTAGTCCGCCAACTGCACCTTGTTGGCCGTTTTCATAGCGCGCCAGTCTTGCCGAAAGGCTGGATCGTCAACGAAGGCTTCCAGTCCGCGCAGTTCTTCCAGGTCGCTCAGCCAGCCAGTGCCGATCTTGTCCGTGATGAGATCCGCCAAAATGGGATTCGCCAACTGGATAAAGCGCCGCGGCGTGACGCCGTTAGTCTTATTGCCGAATTTCTGCGGCATCATATCGGCGAAGTCGGGGAAGACCTTCGTCCGCAAGAGTTCAGACTGCAGCTCGGCAACGCCATTGATCGAATAGCTGCCGACGCAAGCCAGGTTTGCCATTCGCACCTGCTTTTCGGGACCCTCTTCGATGATGGAAAGGCGCGACACGCGCTCGAGGTCGTTGGGGTAAGACATGCGCACCTCGTCGAGGAAGCGATGGTTAATCTCGAAGATGATCTCGAGATGACGCGGCAAAACACGCTCCAAGAGCCATACGGGCCATTTCTCGAGCGCCTCTGGTAGGAGGGTATGTTGTGTGGCGGCAAAGGTGCGCGTTGTGATGTCCCAGGCGCGATCCCAGGGCAAGTGGTGGAGGTCGATCAGCAGCCGCATTAATTCGGCGATGGCGATCACCGGATGCGAATCGTTGAGATGGATAACCGCCACAGCTGGCAATTCCTCCCATTCCGCATTCTTGATCATAAAGCGTTTGATGATGTTGTTCAGCGAACAGGCAACGAAGAAATACTGCTGCTTGAGCCTTAGTTCTTTGCCCTGCGGCGTATTGTCGTTAGGGTAGAGTACCTTTGTCACATTTTCAGAACTGGTCTTCTGTTCCACGGCGCGTGTGTAGTCGCCCACATCAAATAGCTGGAGATCGAATTCGCGCGTGGCGCGGGCGCCCCACAGCCGCAGCATATTTACGGTCTTCGTCCGGTAACCGGGGACCAGGGTATGATAGGGTTGCCCCATAATCGTCTGTGCCGGGATCCATCGTACACAGTAATTTCCTTCGCTGTTGTGATAGCTCTCGGTATGACCGCCGAAACCGACTTCAACCATATCGTCCGGCTGCGGGAACTCCCACGGGTTGCCGTAGTAGAGCCATTCATCCGGGCTCTCGACCTGCCAGCCGTCGCGGAAGCTTTGTCGGAAAATGCCATACTCATAACGAATGCCGTAGCCGACAGCCGGTATATTCAGCGTTGCCAGCGAATCCATGAAACAAGCCGACAACCGTCCCAAGCCGCCATTGCCCAAGCCCGGCTCAATATCCAGTCGGTTTAAGTCCGCCAGATCGATGTCGTGCTGGCGCATGGTTTCGCGGGCAAACTCGAAGGTGCCGGTGTAGTGCAGATTCTTTTCCAACTGCTGGCCAATGAGATACTCCGCCGACAGGTAATATACGAATTTGGGATTCTGACGGAAGTAGGCGTCAACGTTTTTCTGCCAATTGAACATCATGTAGTCGCGCACGGTATGCGACAGAGCCATATACAGATCGTGACTCGTGGCCGTGTAGATAGCTTGTCCGCTTGTGTAATAGAGGTTATCGGCAAAGGCCTGCGCGAAGGCCTCTTGCGTGTTTTCAACCGGTGTAATGTTATCGAAATTCGCGATCACCATGATTTGTCCTGTTTTCTATATATTCATGAGGTGGGGCGGGAATCCACAGCGCCGACGACATCCCGTTTCCATTGATCTATTGTCGCCGCTATATTATTTATATCATATTTGTAATACATGCTTAACAGGATTCATGGGACGACTTTCGCATTCCCAACATATACGCGATAAAAT
This sequence comes from Chloroflexota bacterium, assembly GCA_026708115.1. Classification (GTDB taxonomy): domain Bacteria; phylum Chloroflexota; class Anaerolineae; order Aggregatilineales; family Phototrophicaceae; genus UBA6055. The sequence continues at coordinate 117,628 of JAPOVL010000019.1, read as the reverse complement.
CGCGTCGCTCACGTCAGTCGAAAATCGAGCGTATGCGACGACCGAATATCCTCATTTTGTACACGGACCAGCAGCGCTGGGACACTTTGGGCGCCAATGGCAATTCCGAGATACTGACACCGAATCTCGACGCGCTTGCCGCTTCCGGCGTGACCTTCACGCATCATTTCGTGCAGAGCCCAGTCTGTATGCCCAGCCGTATAAGCATGTTGTCCGGTCGCTATCCATCCAGCATCGGTATCACGCACATGGGTGTTCCGGTGCCGCAAGACCTGCTGACCCTGCCGCACATTTTGAAACCATACGGATATCGCAACGCCAATATCGGAAAGTTGCATTTTCTGCCGCACGCCAACCGCGATCACCGTTTGCCTCATCCGGACTATGGCTTTGACCATATGGAAATCTCGGATGAACCGGGCGTCTACGAAGACGCCTATCGCGCCTGGGTGCGGCAACGCGCCCCGAAACAGATGGATAGCATTAGCGCCGGCATCCCGCCGGCGACTCGCACTTGGTACAGGACGATGGGAATCTATGATAAAGTCGCGCACCGTGGCGATCCCGAGGGACGCTTTGACTTTGATGGCGGTATTCCATTTGCGGCTGACGATGACCTGCCGCATAGCGCTTTTGTCGCCGAGCAGACCGTCGAATACATTCGGCAGCAGGGAGGTCAACCGTTTCTGTGCATCGCTGGCTTCTATTCGCCGCACGCGCCCTGGATGGTACCGCAGAAATACCTCGATCTGTACGATCCCGAGCGCCTGTCGCTGCCTGATTTCCCGCCCGAAATCGACCGGGGGCGACCGCTTGACCCCGGCGCGCAGTTCTCGGACGGGCATTTACGCCGCGCCAAACAAGGCTATTACGCCATGATCAGCGAGGTCGACGACTGCATTGGCAGAATAATCGACGCCTTGGACCGGACCGGACAGCGAGACAATACTATTGTCATTTTCACATCGGATCATGGAGAGTGGTTAGGCGACCATTTCAAATTTGGCAAGGGTTATCCGGCCGACGATGCGGTCAGCCGCGTACCCTTGATCATATCCGCGCCCGGCGGCATGCCCGGGCAGCGGGTAGACGGCATCGTCGAAGCAGTGGATATCGTGCCGACGCTGTTGAGCCTGGCTGGCATTCAAACGCCGCCGACACTACAGGGCGTCAGCCTGGGAGATGTCGTCATGGCCGGCGCGCAGGTCACCAAACAAGCGGCATTGACCGAGGGCGATGGCTGGAAGTGCCTGCGGAATCGGGATTATCGCTATCTGATTCACAGCGACGGCAAAGAGCGCCTTTGGCACATCGAAAGTGATCCGGGCGAATATGCTGATGTTGCCGACGAGCCCGCCCATCAGTCGGCGCTGACCCGCTGCCGCCATCACCTGCTGGAGCGTCTGCTACAAATGGAGCGCCCGCTGGCACGTTCCTGGACCTATTGACGTCGTTTCTCAGACCTGGCCGTCGTAAAGCCGTGAGGTCATACCGCCGTCGATTGTCAGCACAGTGCCCGTAATGTACGATGCATGATCGCTGACGAGAAAAGCCACGCCTTTACCGACATCTTCCGGGGCGCCCATCCGTTCGAGCGGGATGTACTTAAGCCGATGGGCCAGGACTTGGTCCAGATCCTCTCGATCGTCCCAGGCAGCTGTCAAGATGGCCCCGGGAGCGATGGCATTCACGCGGATTCGCGGCGCGAGTTCCGCCGCCAGGCTTTTGGTAAAGCCGACAATGCCCGCTTTTGAAGCCGCGTAAGCGCTCAAACCGCCGAGCGTTACCGAAGCGTTGACCGACGACATGTTCACGATGGCGGCACCCTCGCTTTGACGCAGATAGGGCAGGCAAGCTCTTGTCATCAAGAACATGCTGCGCAGGTTCGCGCTTTGCAGGCGATCCCATTCGTCTGGCGACATCTTGTCCAGTTGGACGACCTGCGTAATTCCGGCATTGTTTACCAGGATGTCGATCTTCTGGTAATGGCCGATCGCGGTGTCAACCATGGCCCTGATGCTGTCTTCTTCGCGCACGTCGCAAGCGATGAAGCGCGCGTCGTATCCCGCGGAATTGATTTCGGCAGCGACGCGCTTACCGCTTTCAGGGTCAAGTTCTGCGATGATCACACGCGCGCCCTGCGCTGCCAGCACCTTTGCCGTACCGGCGCCGATGCCACTCCCGGCGCCACTGACGACAGCAACTTTGTCACCTAAGCGATAGTTGATATCCATGACTAGACGAAGGGATAATCGCTCAGCGCGAATTCGGCGATGCGATCCCAGAGGCCTTCTATGGCTCGGATGTCATCGGGGTTGAGGTTGATCTTTTGTGGATCGCGGGCGTAGGGCGAGCGCAAGACGCCCCGTCGCCACAAGACATATTTATGGAAAGAGATGCCGTAGACGGCCGCGTAATTCAGCAGCGGCAGCAGTTGGAAATGTATCTGCTCCGCCAGCTCTTGCTTTCCAGCTTGATACAAGTCATAGATGCTGACTTGGACATCCATGACGCCGCCGGCTGGCATATTGCCGCAAGCGCCGCGTGTCAATTCGTCTATCAGATATATGCCGTTTGCCCCGCCAAAGACGCCCTGGCAATGCCCCGCGTCCAATTCCTGTATCTGATTAATATGCTGCAAGATCGGGCTGGTTTCCTCTTTGATGTATGCAATATTTGGCTCGGATGCCAAGAGCTCGACCAGTTCGCCCGGCGACAAGGGCGTGCCGATGGGCGCCGGCGCATTTTGAATCATGAGCGGCCGATCGAATTGGGCCAGGGCGCGGTAATAATCCTTGACGTAGGCTTTGGGGGCCTTGCGCAAATACGGCGGCATGGCCATCAGCGCAGTCGCGCCTTGTTTAGAAGCATGTTCCGCAAAGGCCAGTGCGGCTGCCTGTGTCAGACCTTGAACACCGACCACCAGCGGGACCCTGCCGTCAATCGCTTTTGCCGCGAATTCGACGACTTGCAGGCGCTCGGCGTCGCTCAGGGTGAAGAATTCGCTTGCCAAGGCCGGCACGACCAGTCCGTGCGCGCCGGCCGCCATACAGTAGTCTACCTGCGTTTGAAAACTCCTCCAATCGATTGCACCGTCGTCTTCAAAGGGCGTATGTAAGATTTGAAAGATGCCTGCCAGCACGGTTCACCTCATCACAGATTGTGGATAGCGCTCAACATCGCGGATGCCGCCCCTAGCGATTTCAAAACGGAGAATCCGCCGCTCCCCAGATTGCCTATTCATTGCCAAGACGCTGCCATTCTCATAAACTATACCTTCAGTTTGGGAACACTCCCACTATGTCCGCGTTCTCAGGGTTAATGACATGAGCATATCCAAAGTTGAAGTGACGCCCGTTCGCATCAAGCGGGAGGAAGCCTACCTGGGCAGTCTGCCGGCATCGGCCAATCCGGGCGCTTATTTCTTGCGTCCGCCTTACCGCGCGCTCTACTCTGCCTACTTCGAAACGGCCTTCGTCAAATTGACGACCGATGATGGCTTGATCGGCTGGGGCGAAGCTCTAGCGCCGGTCGCGCCGGAAACGGTGGGGGTGATCGTCGAGCAGTTGCTGGCGCCCGCCCTCGTTGGTCGGGATCCTCTGGATGGCAATGTGCTGTGGAATGTCATGTACGATTTGATGCGAGAGCGCGGCTATTATGGCGGCTTCATGCTCGATGCCATCAGCGCCTGCGATACGGCGCTTTGGGACCTGCGCGGGAAGACGCTGGCCCAACCGGTCTACAAATTGCTGGGCGGCGCCTATCGAGAGTCCGTGCCCTGTTACGTTTCCGGATTGCCCAAACCAAGCGCCGAAGAACGTGTCGAGCTAGCCTTATCCTTCGTTGACAAGGGCTTCGAGGCCTTCAAGCTGGCGGCTGGCCATGGCGTGCGCTCGGATACACAGAGCATCAAGTCATTGCGAGACGCCTTGGGCGAAGAAGCGACGCTGTTGCTGGACGCGCACTGGGTTTACCATCTCGATGACGCGATTCGCTTGGGCAGAAACCTCGAAGAACTAGAGGTAGGATTCTTTGAAGCGCCGATCAACCCGGAAGATATTGAATCTCACGCGCAGCTAGCAAGCGCCATCGCCATCCCCGTCGCCATTGGAGAGACTGAGCGGACGCGTTATCAATTCCGCCCCTGGCTGATGCAAAAAGCCGCCGACATTTTGCAGCCCGATGTGGGCAGAGCCGGCATCTCTGAAGTGGCCAAGATCGCCAGCCTGGCGGAAGCCTTTAACGTTCGCGTCGCGCCGCATTTGAGCGTCGGCCTCGGTGTATGCATCGCGGCGACCTTGCATGTCGCCGCGGCGATTCCGAATCTATACCTGTTGGAGTACCAGCCGCCGGTGTTCGAAGTCGCCAACATGCTCCTGACCGAGCCGCTATCCTGCGTGGAGGGATATTATGAATTGCCGCGCGGCGCGGGGCTGGGCGTGGAACTGGACGAGACGCGCCTGCGCGAGCTGCAAGCCTGATGATTGCTTAGCTGGGTACAAGCGGCGCTTTTGGCCGTACGATTTGCCGCCGTTCCGGCGTCAAGCGATCGATCAAGGCTGCAGAAACTTGATATCCAAAGCGGAAGTTGCCCCAGGACGGGCCGTAGCGAAAGACGATGATGCGACGATCCCCCGGGTTGCGCCGCTCGGCCGATCCGTGACAGAGCGCATCCACAAATAACAGCACATCGCCGGCATCCATCTGGACCTCGACCGCGCCTTCCACGTGATCAACCGACGCGACCTCGCTGTACATTCTGTAAGCTTCGCTATCGGGGTGGGGGAAGTGCGCTTTGTGGCTGCCGGGCACGACCATGGTCGCGCCGTCGCCAGGCCCGATATCCGTTAGGGCCATCAAGATGTTGATTTGCCCACAGTGGAACATGCCGTTGTAATAGCGGAATTGCGTGCGTTTCGTACCCTCGTGACCGCCGCTATGCAAGCCGATAGCCTGTCCCGGTCCGCGAATATTGGCGAAGCACTCGTCGATGAAGAGCGGTCCATGGTTGTAATCAAAGGTATCGGCGCCGCCGACAAAATACTTGACCTTGTCGATCCAGGACGGATGGTCGATCAGCGTTTCAAATGCCGCGCCGCCTTCATAAATCTGCTGCAAGTTCAAGCCGTCGTCGTCGCCATAATGATGTCCATGCACATAACCCTTCCACTCGCCGGGCTTGATGGGCAGCAAGGCGTCGATTGCGGCGTTGAGATCCGTCACCTCTTGCTTGGACAAGGCGCCCCGCAGCACCAGGAATCCGTTCAGGTCGAAAAAGTAAATCTCTCTATCGCTGACCATCGCACAAGCATCTCCTCATCATTTGTGCTGGGCTATTCGTAACAAAGTACCGAAAACACGGCCGCGGGCGCCTGGCCGTGACTGGCCAGGACTTCCAGGCGCAGGCGATCGGTCTCGAGGGGCTCGTCGAAGCGAATCGTGTTGATCGTCTGGTGGTTGTCGGCCACTTCGGCGAAGACCCGGCCATTGCCATCCGTTAGACGGTAGTCTTTTACCGCAAAGGGCATCACGTCTTCGGGATGGCCCCAGAGAGTCGTTTCCATGGGGTGATCCCAGTCCGTGTCGAACATCAAGACGACCTCCCTGACGCTTTGCGGCACTTGCCATTCGATCTCCAGCGCCGGCGCGAGATCATCGGGGTCGGAGACCCAGGCATTGGCGCCCGCAGTCGGTCGGGCCAGACCATTGCAAATGTTCTGCGGATCAAAACCGTTCACCGGTGGCGTGAAGCTCATGGCGATGTTCTGGCCACCCGGGCGGCGTAGCGGCGTCCAAAACTCGAAGCTTTCGACGCCGATATCATGAGCGGGTTGCTGCGTCCGGCGGTGGGTCAGCGCGAGCAGGCCGCTAAGGCGCTGCTCGCTGAGATGCAGGTGCACAAGCGGGTTCTCCATGACATGCACGAAGACGAAACAGTCCCAATTCAGCATTTGGTCAAAATCGAGATCAATGCGCTGGTTTTCACCCGCCTCAAGTTCAAAGGCGCAGGTCTTCAAGATGATATCAGGAGTATGATTGTCCGGCTTGGAACTGCGGCGCAATTGCAGGTCTAGCTGGGTTGGCGCGTCCACATCGACGGTGATGGCCATGCGCGGCAGGCGGCCGCGCTGTATGGGGATCATCTGCGCATAGGGCCGTTCCAGCTTGAAGCGGGGTCCGTTGTCGGGTATTTCCTCCAGGCAAAGTTTGCTGGATGCTGTGACGCGTGCATGCCGGACCAGGTTCGCGTCGTCTTCGAGCCTGAACTGCGGAATGTATTGTCCCGCGCGCTGCAGATCGCGCTGTAGCAACTTGATATGAGATTCGTCGGCCATGTCGCGCGGCAAAAGTTGCTTTTTGATACATAAGGCGGCCGCCATGCCGACGGATTGGGCTGCCGACGCCAAGGTCAGCATGACGCGGGTCGATCCAAACGCGACATGCGAGGCGCTCATGATGCGGCCCGTGATGAACAGGTTGCTGATGTTCTTGCTGTATTGGGTGCGATAAGGCACTTGATAGACACCCTTGGCGTGCCACTGATCGCAGCCGGGCCGCTCGCTGAAGATGCCGTCGGCCGGGTGCAGGTCGATGGACCAGCCGCCGAAGGATATGGCGTCATAGTGCTGCCGCTGCTCGATGATGTCCTGCTGGATCATCATGTAATCACCTTCGAAGCGCCGGCTTTCGCGCTTACCAGGGATCTGCCCGACCCATTCCAGGGTCAGGTTCTCGGCATCGGGGAATTGGCCCGAATTCTTGATATAGTTCCAAACGCCATAGACGACTTTCCACAGTTGCCATTTGATGGTCTCGGTTTCGTGCACCGTGTCGAGCCGACCGCCATACTCAATCCACCACAGGCGGCAGCCATCGATCGCCGTGTTGAAACTGCGGAAGCGCGGTATCCGGGTGATATCGTCGAGCGCGTAGCTCGGCGGCACAAACTTGACCGGCGCGCCGACATCCTTGCTGTAGAAATAAATCGAATGGCCCAGCAAATAGCCGTATTCGTCGCTGGGCGCGAATTTCTCGCCGAATTCGTCGCTGGCTTCCGCGCCCATGCGGAAGGCCGCGCCGGCCTGAAAGGCGACGATGCCATCGCCGGATGCATCGCAGAAGAGCGGGGCATACAACTCGTACTGCGTCGAATTTTGGCTGCAAAAGGCGGTGATCGATTCGATGGTCTCGCTGTCAGATTTGCTCAGGCGCAGCGCCGCTGTATTCAGCAGCAGCGTGATGTTGTCCTCGGCGACGACTTTTTCCAGCAGCACGGTGTCGAAGATCAGCGCGTTGCCCTCCTTATTGCGGTATATGTTTTCGACGAGAATCTCGTCGATGACACCGCCCTCACGGGCCCAGCGGTTGTTATTGCCCATGTGCGAGGTCGCGCCCAAGGCCCAGAGCCGTACCTCGCTGCTGGCATTGCCGCCAAGCACGGGCCGATCTTGCACCAGCGTGACCTTGATGCCGGCGCGAGCCGCCGTGATAGCCGCACAAGTGCCGGCCAGGCCGCCACCGACGATGACGAGGTCGCTGTCGATGCGTACGGTCTTCGGGGCCCGGACCTCAGCGGAAAACGCTTCGCTGGTCATTCTTGGGATCTGATTGTCCTGTTTCATTTGGTCATTTACCTCAACTGCCGGTCACATCGCGTCGATCAGAGTCGGTTTTCTGTTTCAGACACGGGTTCAGGCGCCGTGCCGATCGGCCAGCACGCCATGTTTTTCGCACCATTCGTTCAAGGGGTTCAACCCGCCCTGCGGCTGAAACTCAAGCGTGTCATCAATTTCCTCTCCAACCAGATACTTCTCGATATCAGTGAGTTTCTCGACAAACTCGAGTTGCTGCTTGACATAATCCATCGGCTTCAACCAGCGATAGGCGTAGCCAATCATAATCGCCTTGCGCGTGATATCGGTGAAATTAGGCGCGCCAGCGTGCCAGGTACGGTATTCAAAAATGACGCAGTCGCCCGGATTCAGCAAGGGTTCAATGGCGTTTTCCGGGTCGGCCTTGCCCTCGCCTATCTCGATACGTTCGCTGAGCTGGTTGCTGCCCGGCGACAGCATGGTAACGCCGGACTGCGGTTGGCTGAGATCAGTCAGGTAGAAGGCGCATTTCAAGCCGATGCGCGGATAGTTGTCTTGACCCAGGTCCAACTGCGTGCGCCCATTGTCGCGATGCCAACCCGGCTTGCGCGCGCTATCGGGCGTGCCGGGCGGATCCGGATGGCGGTAAATCAAGTGGCTCGTGGAAAGTTGCAGGTTGGAGCCCAACAGTTGAATCACCAGAGGCAGCGCTACCCCATTGGTTAGCAGCGGAATGAAGGCGTCATCCATTGTGATGCAATTGCGATAACCATCGTAAATCCCGCCGTGCGTGGTATATCGGTTCATTCGCTCCTTGCTGGCGATGACACGGTCTCCCGCTTCTATCAGTCGGCTGATCATGTCCTCATCGAGCGCGCCCCGCACGATGAGATAACCGTCGTCGCGAAACTGCTGTCTCTGTTCTTCGCTAAGTTTGGTGAATCCCCGCATTGTCTATCTCCAGATGCTGATAAGCAGCATATAAATGTTTGCGCTAAGTATATGTGAAATACGCTGTGGCGACACACGATTTGTCGCTGCGAAGGCGAACCCAGTGCGCGCTGTAAGCACCAGGGAACTCGTGATGCGCGTAGCCGTATCCCGAAACCTTGATATGATCGTAGATCTTCCACGTGCCGTTGCCCAGAAAGTCCACCTCAACCGTAAACGTGACATCGGCAGTCTGGTCGTGATGCAGGTGCAATACTTTCTTGTCGAAGCCGGTCATCAAATAGGGATCGGAGGCCTGGCCGGCCTCAATGCCATCTTCCCACCAGACACCTCCCCAGCCGGCTGGCTTGCCGAGACTCCAGAGATCGTCAGTCTTGCCAAACCATAGGCCTGATTGCGGTTCCCCGGCCAGATGATTGGCGCCGCCATGCGGGCTGGCATTGTCGGCGCCGAGCACCAGCATGCCGCGATAGCTGCAGAAATCACCATGCACCCACAAATGCGTCGATATCGGACGAATGCCCCAGACGCGGTTCTGGTAGGCCCAGGGCGAAAGCTCATAGAACATGCCGTGACAATCCATCAAGAAGCGTTCATGCTCAACCTCGCGGATGCGCGGCCATTCGGTTTGCCACATATGGTCGAAGCAATGGCTGGCTTTGGGCAAGCGATAGCGCTTCCACTGGCCGTCCGCCTCGGTGAATACCTGCAGGATCGCCGAGCGCTTGTCCCAGCCCATGGCAAAGATCGTGCCAGCGAAGTTTCCGCGTCCGTTGACCTCGACGAAGGGATTGCGCTCGATAATCGTCCAGGTCTCGCCATCCCATTCGGCGAGGCGGCCGGCCGCTTCCTGGCCGGTAAAGTCGCGTTCGTCGTAGCTGTTGTTGGCCACCACCACGCGTCCGAAGTTGCTGTAAGCTGCCTTGAAGTGCGCGTATTTGTGATCCGGCACATCCAGTTCGACGGTCAGGTCGGCGAGCAAGACACAGTCAAGCGTGCGCACATCCATCTCGTAGAATTCGCCTTCCATGCCCAGCACGTACACTTTGTTGGCCGGGTCCCGCAGATGACGCATGGTCGAGCAGGTCCGCACTTCAAGCAGGGCTTCTGCGCTGCGCACGGTGCCGTCGGCATCGATGGCGTAGGGCCCAATCAAGAGCTGGTTCGTCTCCCAGTGGACCATTCTGTTGGTGTAGGTGCCGACATAACTGGCCGGATGTTTTTCAATCTGCAGCTTGTCGTCGATCGCGTAGAGCCCGGTGCCGACGCCGCTGGCCGACTTATGCGAAACATAAGTGACAACCCAAAGGTCGCCCGCCCATGCCATCATCGCGCCCACACCGCATTCGCTGCGCGGCGGACCCAACGCCGCCGATAGCGCAAGATGGGGATAAATCCCGCTCGCGTTCAGATATTGGCTCGAGACCACCTCGCCTCGCTTTCGGATACGGCTGCATTGACAATTGCATTGTCGCTTTGGACGCGCCGATGCCATTTCTCCAGTTCCAGACTCAAGTGAACGCGCTGATCGGCGCAAGCCGGGTCGTCAATCAGGTTGTTCATTTCAAAGGGATCGTCGGCGATGTTATAGAGCGCGGTAGGCTCCAGGGCGCGTCCCTGCGTGAACAGTTTCCAGTTCCGGGTGCTAGCACAGAAGTTGCGATATTCGCTGATTGCGACGCGGTCCTGCGCGCCCATTGTGCCTTCGATACAGGGACGCAGGGAGACACCCTCGGCATGTTCGTCGGGGGCGCAGCCGGCATAGTCAAGAATGGTGGGAAGCAAGTCGACGGTTGACGCTGTGAAGTCGGTTCGCAGTCCTGAACGCTGTCCTGGCGCTCGTATGACCAGGGGTACATGAAGCGCCTCTTCGTACATCAGGCCTTTGCCGAAGAGACCCCGCGCCCCGGCCATTTCGCCATGATCTGATGTGAATATGACCAGTGTCTTGTCTCGCAATCCGGCCTCATCCAGCGCCCTCAGCAAACGGCCGAAGGCGGCATCCAGGTGGCTGATCTCGCCGAAATATAATTGGCGAAAGGTCTCGATATCATAATCCGCCTTCCACGATTCCATCTTGAACCAAGCGCTGGACTCGGCATTGGCTTCCCGCAAGAGATCACGCCGCTCGTAGAGCGCTCGATAGCGCTTGGGCGGCGAGCAGGGCGGGTGCGGCGCTTGATATGACAGCATCAGCAAGAAGGGTTGGGCCGCGCAGGCCGCCTTTGACAATTGCGCCAGGGCGATATCGGTCAAGGCGTCGGTTTCATGGCCATTCATCTCGAGCGGTACTGTCGGATCGTCTTCCCAGATCAAACCGCCGAAATGGTCCACGTGGTGGCTCTCCCAGCCGATAAAGTTCTGGAATCCGGCGCGCTTGTCCGGCGGCACCCAACGGTTCTGCTGCGGCGGCCCGCTGAGATGCCACTTGCCGACGTAATGACTGGAATAACCGGCGCTGTTCAGGTGGTCGGCGATGCTCGTCAGGCCCGGCGGAAAAGCCCCGCCGTTCTCCAGCAGGCCGGTCTGTGACGGATATCGGCCACTAAACAGGCAACCGCGATAGGGCGTACAGATCGGCGACGTCGTGATGGCGCGTTGAAAGACCGTGCTTTCCGTTGCGAATCGCTCGAGATGGGGCGTCGCGACGATGGGATGGCCATGAAGCGGCAGCCATCTGGCGCCTAGCTGATCGCAAAGCACGAAAAGGATATTCGGAGGCGATGCCATCGACGCGCGTCTTAGCCTTTCATGCCGGACAAGTTGGCGCCCTGGATGAATTGCTTCTGAAACAAGAAAAAGACGATCAGCACCGGCAAAACCATCATCACCGACGCCGCCATCTGCTGGTTGTATATGCCGCCTTGGCCGGGCAGCGATGTGAATTTGTACAGGCCGATAGCGAGCGTATGCAGATCCGGATCTTTCAAGTAGATCAGAGGACCGAGAAAATCGTTCCAGCTATTTTGGAAGCTCAATATCGCGATCACGACGATGGCCGGTTTGGCGAGCGGAATCATCACTTGCGTAAAGATGCGCATCTCGCTTGCGCCATCGATCTTGGCCGCATCCAGGAGATCCTGCGGTATGCCCAGGAAGAACTGCCGGCAGATAAAGATGTAGAAGGCATTGCCGAAGAAGTTTGGCACGATCAAAGGATAGAAAGTGTCGATCCAGCCGATGGCGTCATAGGCGGCGTATACCGGTATCAGGCGGACCGCGAACGGCAACATCAGTGTGGCGAGCAAGATCAAGAACAGCGTATCTCTGAAGGGGAAGCGGAAGCGGGCGAAGCCGTAAGCCACCAGTGTGCAGGAACCGATGTCGCCGACGAGCGAGAAGATCGTGATTATCATGGTGTTGCGAAATGTGGTGCCAAACTTCCAGAATTTAAGCGCGTCCGTGTAATTCTCCGGTTGCCATACCCGTGGAATCCATTCGACCGGAAAAACGCCCACCTGCTCCAGGGGCATGAATGAGGACATGAACATCCAAAACAAGGGCGCTATGAACCAGAGGCTCATGAATACGAGTACGCCGTAGAGCAATACGCGCCCGACGAACCTTGTCACGCGCGCGAGCGAGTCGCTGCGGAGATGCTCAGTTTGAGCGGCGCTGGTAGACGCCATCATTAGTCCTCAGAGCCCTGATAGAAGACCCAGCGTTGCGATGTCGTCACGATAACGGCGGTGAAGGCGAAAATGATCATGAATAGTATCCAGGCCAGGGCCGAAGAATAACCCATCTGCGGCGGGAGGTATTGAAATGCGTGATCAAACAGATGCAAGACATACGTTCGCGTCGCGTCGCGCGGGGCGCCGCCCGTCATGATGAATACCTGTGTAAATACCTGAAACGCCCCAATGATGTTGATAAGGACGTTTAGATAGATGGTGGGCGTCATCAGCGGAATGGTGACGCGCCGCAGCCGCTGCAGCATGTTGGCGCCGTCAATCTTGGCCGCGTCGTAATACTCCTCGGGGATGCCCTGCAAGCCCGCCAGGAAGATCACCATGGTCACGCCGACCCAGGTCGTGCTCATGATCAAAAAGGCGAGCATGGCAAAATCCGGGTCCGCGAACCAGCGGATGCGCGAAATGCCGAAAAACCCCAGGAACCAGTTGAGCAAGCCGGCGCGGGCATTGAGCACGTACAGCCAGACGATCGATAGCGCTACGATCGGCACGACCGAAGGCACATAGAACAAGGTCCGCCACAAGCCGAGAAAGCGCACCTTGGTGTTCAGCAGAAGCGCTAGCGCAAATCCCAGCACGATGCGGATCGCCACCGAGCCGCCAACGTAAACGGCGGTGTTTTTGAGTGACTTTAGAAATAAGGGGTCATCGGTGAAAATATGTTCGTAATGCTCGGCGCCAACCCATTTTGGCGGCGCGACAATATTGTATTTTGTAAAGCTCAGGACAAAGGATGCGACAAAAGGAAACAGGGCAAAGAGCAACACACCGACGATCCAGGGAGCAATGAAAAGCAAGCCGAATTTGGCTTCGCGCTTGCGCATGGGGGACAGGTCGCGCCACCGTTCTCGTCTCCGCCTGCGTAAGGCGCTGAACTGCGAACCAAATGCCGTTGCCATGCTTTCGCTTCCAGACCGAAATCTTCAGGAATTGAGGGTGGGGCATCCGAAGATGCCCCCATGTGGCAGCGTGTGAACTTTAGCCGTATTCTTCCCAGAACGCGTCTAGCAGCGCCTGGATTTCGGCTTCGGCGCCGGCCAAGGCGTCCTCAATCGAGCTGTCGCCGAAGAGCACATCTTCCACCATGCGGCCGATGATCTGATTGGCTTCGGGCTGCACTGGCGAGACGGGCACCAGATAATCCAGCGCGGCTACGCCAAGCAGCGCTTCCGCCCTGGGATGCACAACGCCATCCTTCTCATAGCCGTTGCATTCTACCAAGGGCGATGGACGCTGCTGCTGCTGGATAAACCAGCATGCGCCATCTCCTTCGACCTCGGTGGTCAGCCACTTGACCAGCTTCCAGGCTTCGTCTGGATGCGCGGCATTCTTCGGCACCATATAGCCCCAGCCACCATGTGCGGCACCCCGCCTGTCGGGGTTGCCGTTCGGTCCATAGGGAATCGGCGCGACATCGTAGTTGAGATTCTCGGCATGCGCTTCCACCTGGAATAGCGTCCACGAGCCGTTGATCTCCATCGACACCAGACCCTGGATCAGCGGACCCTGGTCAAATTCGCCGGCCATCTCCCAAAAGGCGTTGACTTCTTCAATGCCGTAGTTGATCTCGGCTATCGCCTGCATGAACTCAAGCGCTTGCGCGCCCGCTTCGCTGTTGATGGTGATGGTGCGCAGGTCCGGCGTTATCCAGTCGCCACCATTGGCATTCAGCCAGGTCAGGAACCCGCCAGCGCCACTGGTCGACTGCGCGTTCAAGCCGATGCGCTCCAGGAATTCGCCATCGCCTACACGCAAAGTCTCCGCCGCCTCAAGCATTTCGTCCCAAGTCTCGGGGAAGCTCTCGATGCCAGCTTCGGCGAAGTGATCGGTGTTGTACCAGACGATGTTGTAAGCGCCGCCGCCGGGAAGTGGCAGCAGCCAGGTCTTGCCATTGAACTGGGTGCCGGCAAATTCCGAAGCGTGGAAAATGGCGGGGTCGACGCCATCGGCCGCCATGTAATCATCGAGCGGAATGATGGATTCGGTCGCGGCGAAGAAGGGCAGGTCTTGCCGGCCAAACATGGTCACATCGGGCGGGTTGCCGGCGGCGATCGCAGCCAGCAGATTCTGTAGGCGGTTATCCCAGGGCAAGAAGACAGTGTCGACACAGATGCCGGGGTGGGCATCTTCAAAAGCGGCGACTTGATGTTCTTGCAGCGGAATGCGGTTACCGCCCCAGTGGTGCCAATAAGTCAATGTTACATCGCCCTCGCAATCGGGGTTCTGCGCCGATACCGTCATCGATAGCGGCAGCACCGCCAAGATAACGACCGACACAAGCAACAAAAACGTCGCTCTCTTAAACACAAGATTCTCCTTCCACTAGGGAAACTAATCGATAATTGTTTGTTGCCAATCGAATTCTCCCGCGCGCCGCCGGCATTGGTGATGTCAGTGTTGGCGGCGGAGGCTGCACCGAAATCTCGGTAGCCAATCCCCGGCGGTCGTCGTGCCGACTTCCCGGGCATTTGATCGCTCAACTGCAAAGTTTTTTTGCCTGACCTGTGCAACTGAAACTGATCAATCGAAAATTTTCACCTAATATAAATTTGATTTAAGCACATTGCAATGAAAAATTCGCTGCAAGTTTAAGGTTGCAGATTTTTCAGCAGCCGAATCTATTGAGTTTTAAGTGCACAGTCGCATGGGGATCAGGCGTGCATCGTCCTTAAGAGAATATCTCGACTCCGTGCCAGCGCATCGATAGGGTTTGGGAGCATCGGGCTCAGTTCCAGGCTGACTGCGCCCTCGTAGGCGATTGCTTCCAGCGCCCGGCATGTCTCGCCCAAGGTCTCTTTGGTCATCACGCCATCCAGCAGCGCCCAATGCAAGTCGCCCGCGCCGTCGTTGTCGTCAAAATGGACGTAGGCCAGGCGTTCCCCGGCGGCGTGAATCACGCGGGCCGGATCTTCTCCGGTCATCTGGATATGCCCGCTATCGTAGAGCAAGTACAGGTTCGGATGGCCAAGTCCCTTGATATAGTCCAGCGTGCCTTGCGCGCTGTGCAGGGCGGTGCCGGGGAAATGCTCTAGCGCGACTCTTATGCCAAGCGTGCTGGCGAATGCCGCGAGTTCCAGCAAACTATCGCTGTATCTGGAAAGGCCGTCCGGGCTGGCATCCTGACCCGGTATCACATAAACCGTCTCAGCGCCCAAGGCGGCCGCATGACCGGTCGCATCCCTCACGTGCGCGAGCGCCTCTGATCGCAGCCGGCTGTCCGCGTGATCCAGCGACGCGCCAGCGGGCATCCCGAATGAAGCGCCCAGGCAAGAAACACGCAAGCCCAGTTCGGCCGCCATTTGGCGCTGCCTTTCGCGTCGCAAGTCTCCCGGCTGCAGGTCAATCCAACGGAATCCCAGATCCTGAATCTGGCGCAGCGTGTTGTCATGTGCCCCGGTCAAGGCCCAGGCGCAGCAGGCTAGCTTCATCTTAAGCATGTCCTGATCTCAAATTATCAGCACGATACTAGCGCATCAGGCTTGAATTGTCATAAATTGACAAGCCAATATGCGCCGCGTACACTTGGCGTGATTCCCGTTGAGAAAGGACAGTGCGATGATGAATGGTCCCCGAATAGCGTTGATAACGGGCGCTGGTTCTGGTGTTGGCCGGGCGACGGCAAAGACCATGTGGGAAGCGGGCTACAGCCTGATCCTCGCCGGACGCCGCGAGGACAAGCTGCGCGAAACACAGAGCGAAGCCGGCGTCGGCGAGGATCGCGCCCTGATCGCGCCAACCGATGTCGCTGATCGCCGCGCCGTCAGCGAGCTTTTCGCTGCCGCTGTGGAACGATTCGGCCGGCTGGATGTCTTGTTCAATAACGCAGGCGTCAACGCCCAGCGCACTGTGATTGAAGAATATGATGAAGACGATTGGCAGCGGGTGATGCAGATCAATGTCAGCGGTACGTTTTGGTGCACGCAGGAAGCGATCAAGCTCATGAAGGCGCAAGATCCGCCGGGCGGGCGCATCATCAACAACGGCTCCTTGTCTGCGCACATGCCGCGTCCCCAATCCGCCCCCTATGTCGCTTCCAAGCACGCGGTATCCGGCTTGACAAAGTGCGCCGCACTGGAAGGACGCGCCTTCAATATCGCTTGCGGGCAGATCGACATCGGCAACGCCAGCACCGACATGACCTCTCACATGCAAGCCGGAACCATGCAGGCGGACGGCAGCATCCGCGACGAACCGACGATCAACGTCCAGCATGTGGCTGACGCAGTTCTGTATATGGCGAACTTGCCGCTGAATGCCAACGTGCTCTCCTTGACCGTTATGGCGACCCAGATGCCCTTTGTTGGGCGCGGGTGACAGCGAGGAAGGAAACGATGAGCGAATTGATATGGCTCTCGGCGGTTGAGCTGGCGGATCTGCTTGGTCGCGGCGAGGTTTCCGCCGTCGACGTATTGAACGCGCATCTGCAACAGATTGAAGCGGTCAATCCGTCATTAAACGCCATTGTCACCTACTTGCCGGAAATGGCGCTGGATTTGGCGCGGCAAGCCGATAACCGCAGAGCCCGCGGCGCGGAATTGGGCCCGCTGCACGGCCTTCCGATTGCGCACAAAGACCTCGCGCAGACCAAAGGCATACGCACAACCTCGGGTTCGCCCCTGTATGCCGACCTGGTGCCAGAGATCGACGACTTGCACATCGAGCGCTTGAAACAGGCCGGCTGTATCACGCTCGGCAAAACCAATGTGCCGGAATTCGGCGCCGGATCGCACACTTTCAATCCCGTATTTGGCGCCACACACAACCCCTACGACCTGTCCAAGACTTGTGGCGGCAGCAGCGGCGGCGCGGCGGTGGCGCTGGCCGCAGGCATGATACCTGTCGCCGACGGCAGCGACCTGGGCGGTTCCTTGCGCAATCCAGCCAGCTTTTGCAATGTGGTCGGCTTCCGGCCGTCGCCCGGGCGGGTGCCGAGTTACCCCAAACTCAGTGGCTGGTCCACCTTAGGCGTCGTGGGACCGATGGGGCGCACGGTCCAGGATGTGGCGCTGATGCTGAGCGCCATCGCCGGCTATGATGCGCGATCGCCGATCGCTATTCAGCAGCCGGGTTCTGTTTTTGCCCAGTCCCTGGAACGCGACTTCAAAGCGGTCAAGATCGCCTGGAGCCCGGACTTGGGCGAACTGCCGGTCGCGCCCGATGTGCTGCGGACCATCGAATCGCAACTGCCCGTATTCGCTGAAATTGGCTGTGCCCTTGAAGCTGCGGCGCCCGACTTCCGTGATGCCTACGACATCTTCCAGACCTTGCGCGCCTGGAGCTTCGAGCTGTCTTTCGCCGAGCCCTTTGCCGAGTTCGGAGAGGAAAAGTTCAAGGAAACGATCCGCTGGAATGTGACGCGCGGCAAGCGGCTGAGCGCCGTTGATATCAGCCGCGCCGAAGCGAAACGAACTGAACTTTATCATCGAGTGCGCGTATTCATGGATATTTTTGAATTCTTGCTTTTGCCAACCGCGCAAGTGCCGCCATTCCCCATCGAATGGGAGTATCCTGAAGAGATTAATGGCGTGACCATGAAAACCTATATCGACTGGATGATGAGTTGCGCCTATATCACAGTCACCGGACTGCCGGCGATATCCGTGCCTTGCGGATTCACTGACGATGGCCTGCCGGTGGGATTGCAAATCGTCGGTCGCCCCAATGCCGATTTCGCGGTGCTGCAACTGGCCTACGCTTTTCAAGAGGCAACCGGCTTCTACCGCCGCCGACCGGCAGTCGCGACCGGCGACTGAGGCCGGCGCGCGAGGAATGCTCACGTGGAACTGTCGCTGATCAACTGGCTCTTGGCCTTACTTCCCGTGCTGGCCGTGCTGGCGCTGATGGTTGGGATGGGATGGGGAGGCAGCCGCGCTGGATCTGCCGGATTCCTGCTGGCGCTTGCGCTTGCGCTTTTCGCCTTTGGCGGCGATATTCCCTTGCTTGTCGTGGCGATCGGCAAATCGATTCTGCTGGCGGTCGATGTGCTCTATATCGTCTGGATGGCGCTGTTTTTCTATAACGTCACCTATGAGGCCGGCACGGTCGCCCTGATCGGCCAAAGCCTGCCGCGACTTACTGCCGATCGCGCCGCGCAGAGTCTGCTCATTAGTTGGATATTCGTCTCATTGTTGCAGGGCGTCGGCGGATTCGGCGTGCCAATTGCCGTGGTCGCGCCTTTGCTGGTTGGCTTGGGCTACACGGCCACGCAATCGGTCATCATGGCGTCACTGGGGCATGGCTGGGCGGTCACCTTTGGATCGCTGGGCACCTCCTTTGTCGCCTTGACAGCCGTGACCGGGCTGCCCGGCCAAGTTCTGGCGCACGATGCCGCGCTTGTTCTGGGCATGGCCTGCTTGTTCAGCGGCGCGCTTGTCGCCTATGTCAGCGCCGGCTGGGACGGCTTTCTGCGTTCCAT
Source organism: Chloroflexota bacterium (assembly GCA_026708115.1). GTDB lineage: Bacteria > Chloroflexota > Anaerolineae > Aggregatilineales > Phototrophicaceae > UBA6055. The sequence goes on along the minus strand of JAPOVL010000019.1, from coordinate 98,975 downwards.
CCCCATGCTCCTCATCGTGGGCGCAGCTATGGGCGTCACTCAATGGTGGATCGCCACCAATGGTATCTGGACCTTGGGTTCGACGACCGGCGCGCTGGCCGGCGCCCTCGTTGGCGTACTGTACGTATTGTCCCCGCTTCATCGTGGCAAACCAATCAAATCGAAACTGGCAGGCGACGACCGGTCCCGGAGCATCGCGCTGGCCTTGTCGGCCTACGGGATTCTGCTGGCTCTGGCCTTCTCCACAAACTTGATCGAGCCGCTCGAAACGCTGGTGGATTCGCTATTGATCAAGATTGAGTTCCCGGCCGTGTCGACCGCATTCGGATGGCAAGTGCCGAGCGAATCAGGACGTGCAATCAGCGTATTCGGTCACGCCGGTGCCATTCTGTTTTATGCCGGCTGTATCTCCTTCATGCTCTACCGGCAAGCCGGTTACTACGAGAGCGATGGCGTTTGGGGCAAAATCTGGTTGAGCGTCCGCAGGTCAGCAGTCAAGTCGACGGTGTCGATTCTGGCGCTGGTGGCGATGGCCTCGCTGATGACGCACACCGGCATGACGCAAATGATCGCACGTGGCATCAGCGAGACATTCAGCGCGGCAGTTTATCCCCTGTTCGCGCCCTTTATCGGCACGCTGGGCGCAATCATGACCGGTAGCAATACCAACTCGAATGTGGTCTTTGGCGCGCTGCAACAAGAGACAGCCGCCCTGCTGGCGCTGAGCGTGCCGATTGTGCTCGCCGGGCAAACAGCCGGCGCATCGCTCGGCAGTGTGCTGGCCCCCGCAAAAATCATCGTCGGCTGCAGCACCGTGGGACTGGCAGGTCAGGAAGGTCCCGTGATCAGACGTATGCTAGTATTGGGATTGATACCGGTGGTGTTCGTCGCCCTGGCAACCTTCCTTAGGCTGGCCGTTCCCTGACCCGGATGGCGACCTTGTCTATTGGCACGACGGCGCCCGATTGGAGGCATGATGACAAAGCTCGCGATTCTCGGCGGAGAGCCGGTTCGGGCCGACCCTTACCCATCCTGGCCCGTCCATGACGAGACCGATGTCGAAGCTGTTGCCTCGGTTGTGCGCAGCGGCAACTGGGGCGGCTATCCCTATCCGGGTCCGGAGACCAAGCGCTTTCTGGATGCCTTTACGGCTGTGATTGGCGGCGGATACGGCGTGGCGATGATGAACGGCACCATCACGATGGAGGTCGCCTTGCGCGCTGCCGGTATCGGCTGGGGCGACGAAGTCATTGTGCCGGCATATACCTTCCAGGCCACAGCCGCCGCGCCCATGATGGCGGGCGCGATCCCGGTACCGGTCGACATTGATCCAGACACCTTCTGCATTTCTCCGAACGCCGTTGAAGCGGCTATCACAGAACGTACACGGGCGATCATCCCGGTACATGTGGCATCGCAGATGACGGATATGGACGCGATCATGGCGATCGCGGAGGCCCGAGATCTGATCGTGATTGAAGACGCCGCGCATGCGCATGGAGCCGTTTGGGATGGCATGAGCGCCGGGACGATAGGGCATTTCGGATCGTTCAGCATGCAGTCGACCAAGAGCATGACCGCCGGGGAGGGCGGCATACTGCTATGCAAGTCGCAGGAGCATGCCTGGCTGGCGGAGAGCATCATCGACTGCGGGCGTCCTCATGATCCGGATGAAAAGATGATCACGCTGGGTTTTAACTACCGCATGACGGAGCTGCAAGCGGCGCTTTTGAATGTCGGTATGCAGCGCTTTCCGGCGCAATTTGACCAGCGCGAGCAGAGCGCGGATTATCTGGATGAGGCGCTGAGCGAGATCGAAGGCCTCCGGGTGCTGCCGCGGGACGCCCGGCTGCATCGGCGCTCGGTCTATGCCTATACCTTCGCCATCGACCCCGAAGTTTTCGGCGCGACGAACAAGGTTGTCGCGCGCGCGCTCGTCGCCGAAGGCATACCTTGTTCCTCCGGCTACGACCCCATGTATCGCTATGATCTCTTCCAACCCAAGCTTTCCCGCCTTCCCGTGCCATCGGCCTTTCCCGAGTATTTCGACTACGAAAGTCTGGATCTGCCCGTGGTCGAACGCATCAGCGGGCGCGAGGGCTTGTGGCTGGAGGAAAGCGTCTTCCGCGCTGGCGAGGACGGCGTGAACGATGTGGCAGCGGCCCTGACGAAAGTGCAAGAGGCCCTGGCAAGGGAGCCGTCCCTGGCAGGCGCACTGGCAGCGCGATGATGATGATTTCGCCCGGGCGATCCAGCGCCTAGCGCGGCGTCGTCGGATATCCGATTGGGTCGATCATCACGTCGATAAGCAGTGGTTTGCCGGTTGCCAGGCCGTAGTCGATCGCGGCTGCACATTCCTCTTGCGTTTCGGCGCGACGATAATCCAATCCGTATGCCCTGGCGATCATTCCAAAATCGGGATTGCGGAACTCGGTGCCAAATGCTTGCCGTTCTCGGCGCCTTTGAGCAGAACGGATGAGGTCCAGCGCCGAGTCATTCATGACAGCGACCATCACCGGCAATTGCAACTCGGCAAGTAATCCCAGTTCTCCCAGAACCATCGCCAATCCCGCGTCACCGGTGATGCAGACAACTTGTCGTCGGCTGACCATCGCCGCGGCGATGGCGCTGCTCAAACCGTAGCCCATCGCCGATAAACCGTTGGAAACCAGATAACAATTCGGCCTTCGCGCTGGCCAGGAGAGCGCCGCAAAGATCTTGTGTGATCCAACATCGCTTGTGATGATCACCTCATCCGCCGTCCCTTCGCGCAAAGCGGCAAGAAACGCCTGCGGCAATACACGCCCGTCTTGCGGCGCCGCTACGACAGACTGGCCCTGTTCTCGGCGGAATGCCGCCACCCGCGCCTCGCCCCAGCCCTGGTGTTGTTGCGTATCGACGCGGGCGAGCGCTGCAAGCGCCTCCGTGACTGGCCCGACAAGCTCGATGTCGCTGGCGATGCGCGGATCGTCGTTGTCCCAATTGGCAACCCATATCAGCGGCTGTGCTTGATCCCAGGGTTTGACCAATTCGACGACATCAAATCCGACCGCGATGATGCAGTCCGATTCGTTCAGAATCTGGTAAGCCGGGTCGCTGGCCGTCAGACCCAAAGTGCCTGCGAAAAGGGGATGATCTGCTGACAAGGCGCCCTTGCTCTTGGGACTGTCAATCAGCGGCGCGCCCAGCTTCTCCGCCAGCTGGCGCAATTGCGCGTAGGGCCGTTCCGGTTCCAGGCCTAAACCGACAACGATGATGGGGCGGTATTTGTCTTCGAAGAATTTGGCCAAGCGCTTGAGGTCGTACTTGGCTGGGCTGGCTGGGAGACCTTCGAATTGCGGCGTCGGTAGCGCGCCCACAGATTGCAGGGCTACGTCATTGTGAATGCTGAGGTGGGCGGGTCCCGGCCGACCGGCCATGAGCGCATGCAAAGCGGCTTGGACCATCGCAGCGGCCTTGTCCGCGGTAATTTCCGCGGTGAACTTGCTGACCGGACGGAATATCGCTTCAAGGTCAAGCGCTTGATGACTATGCCGACCTGCCAGGCTGGGGTCGCTGGCGGCTGTGATTAGCAGAATGGGCGCGCGGTCGAGATATGCATGGGCGAAACCAGCATAGGCATTGGTCGCGCCTGGTCCCAAGGTGGTGATCGCCACGCCCGGAATGCCAGTCAGTCTCGCCGAGGCGGCCGCCATGAAACAGGCTGAACTCTCGTTTCTGACTAGGACGAAGTCGATGTCCTGCTTCCGAATCGCCTCCAGGATTTCGACGTTTTCGCCGCCCGGCAGGCCATAAACCGTGCTGATTCCGGCCATCGACAGTTGCTGCGCAAGGTACTGGGCAATGGTTGACATGAGGCGCGTTCTTTTTGACGTTGGTCAAGTTCTAATGATTATGACAAGCGCAGAGAATCTTTCACAGGGAAACATCTACATGGGTATTCGCGCGGGGCATGATGTACAATGGCGGCCATTCATGATTGATTCAGACACGTTGACCGGGCGTCCGATGACTTTTAGAAGCGTCGCCAAATCAGGAACGCTGTCCCTCAACGAAATGATGGCGGCGCTGGAAGCCAGTGGACGACAGGTCTACAAATTTGGATTTGGCGAATCTCCCTTCTCGCCGCCGCCACGGGTGCAAGCGGCCTTGCAGGCAGCCCGGGGGCGCGCCGAGTATACCGCTGTCGCGGGCTTGCCCGAATTGCGCGAGAAGATCGCCGCCTTCCACTGCGAGATCGACGGCTATCCGATTGGCATGTCGCAGGTGCTGGTCGCGCCGGGCACAAAGCCATTGCTTTACAATGTCATGCAGGCATTCCAGAATGCTGAGATCTACCTGCCCGAACCGTCTTGGGTTTCCTATGCCCCACAAGCTAGTATCGCGGGTCATTGCGTCAATCGCGTTCCCACCTCTTGGGAAAACCGCTGGCGCGTCGTGCCGAGCCTGCTCGATGAAATCATCACACGTCACGGTCGCACAGACCGCGCCAAGTTAATGTTGCTTAACTACCCGGGCAATCCCGATGGTCTAACCTATACGCGGCCAGAATTACTTGCGCTTTCGGAAGTGCTGCGGGAGCACGGAGTTTGGGTCGTTTCTGACGAAATCTACGGCTTGCTGCATCACCGAGGCGAGCATGTGTCCCTGGCAAGTTTGTACCCAGAGCGGACGCTGGTCACAACCGGGCTCTCGAAGTGGTGTGGGGCCGGTGGCTGGCGTCTGGGGGCCTTGATCCTGCCCCCCGATGCGCCGGGAGATTTGCGCGCTGCCTTGGTTGGGCTGGGTTCGGAGACCTATTCCTGCGCTTCAGCGCCGGTACAGGTAGCCGCTCTAACTGCCTACGAAATGGATGCTGAGTTGCAGGGATTGCTCGCCGGGCAACGACGCGTACTGTCAGACATTGGCAATGTCATTCAAACTGCATTGGCAAAAGCGGGCGTCCGCGCTCATCCACCGCAAGGAGGGTTTTACCTGCTATTGGACTTTCGTCCCTTTGCTGATGCTTTGACGGCGAGAGGAATCAATGATGATGAGGCGCTCTGCGGGGAATTGCTGAAAGCGACGGGCGTAGCGCTGCTGCCTGGGAGCGCGTTTGGTATGAGTGCTAAAGAGCTGACCGCTCGTCTGGCCTATGTCGACTTCGATGGCGACGCTGCATTACTAGATGCGAAGGATCCCGCGAAGAATGTCCTTGGTCATGCCGAAAAAATGTTGGAGGGAATCGAAGATCTACGAAACTGGCTGCTCAACTGAAAGCAGCAGGTAAAGGCTGAGTATCAGCAAAGGCGCCATCATGATCCATTCAAAAGTGCGGTGATTAATTCGATCGATCATGGCGCGAGCGACGGCAATCGCTACCGGAATCAGGATGAATACCCAGGCGATTGCGAGCAATTTGGATAGGTCGAGAATACCGATCGTGATGTAGCTGGGCAACTTGGTCAGATTAATCACGGCGAAAAACAAGGTGGTCGTGCCAACAAAGACACGTGGTGTCATGTTAGGCTGAAGCAAGAGATAGGCTGTGAAAGGCGGCGCGCCTACATTGGCTAGGGTTGAGCCGAATCCGGAAGCCCATCCCGCGAACCAACCATGCCAGGCTTGCGGATGATATGCCAGTCGACGCAGACGCTCGCTGCCAACCTTGAAGCTGAGCGCTACTAGGGTTAATCCGCCGATGATCCGCTTGAGCGTGACCGCGTCAATGTCTTTGAGGACGAAGCTGCCCAAGGCGACGCCAACCAGTGCCGGGACCAGCATCAGCGCCATCAGTTTTTTGTCCCACTGCTTCCAGTAGAAGTAGAGGGCAAAAGCATCCGCGAAAATCAGCAGCGGCAGAATCAGGCCAACGGCTTCCTGCGGAGCAATAATCAAGGAGAGAATCGGCACGGTCAACGCAACGGGAACGGGTCCTCCTAAGCCGCCTTTGGAGAATCCGATCAGGATGGCAACCAGTGCAAATAATAGCGTCTCTTCCAGCATGCCCTGCTCGGCCTTCATCTTACAGAAAGTCGCGCGCAACATCGAACCACCGTCGATTATATGCCAGGTCTATCCGCCAAGCGAGAATCGATACGCCGCCAACAGGGCAATCGCGTCGGGATTTTTTCGCCACAGCAGCAAGTGCGTGACTTGCTCGCGCTCATTTAGGACATGGAGTTTCGGTTTCTTTTAAGGGTCGAACCCCTCCAGAGTCCACGTACCAATGGAGGAAGGCAAGATGGAGGCAAGCAATTGGATACGAATCGACTGAACGAAGAGGGCCGCCAACTTTGGAATCGCAAAGCGCGCTTCTGGGACGAGCTCCATGGCGACCGGGGCAATCTCTTCCATCGTCGCCTGATTGAACCGTCCGTCCTGCAACTTCTAGCCTTGCAGAAGGGCGAAAGGGTTCTGGACGTGGGTTGTGGAAACGGCGCGCTGGCCCGGAGCTTGGCGGAGAAGGGCGCAATGGTCAGCGCTGTAGATTTCAGCGAAGAGATGATTCTATTGGCAGAAGGACGTTCGCGGAGAATTGCTTCTGACATTGACTATCGCATCGTCGACGCAACCGACAGGGATGCGCTGCTATCGCTAGGGGCTGCGCATTTCGACGCGGTCGTTTGCTCAATGACCTTAATGGATATCCCGATTGTCGCGCCCCTTTTTGAAGCTGCGTCTGAGTTGCTGCGTTATGAGGGCAGGTTCGTATTTGCCACGATGCATCCCGCCTTCAATTCCAACAATCCCGTTTTTTTCCAGGAAAAAGAAGATCGAGACGGCGTCGTGACTACAGTTACCGGTGTAAAGATTCATGCCTACGACGATCTGCCCCCAATGAAGGGGTCAGGCGCGCCTGGAGAGCCGACACCGCATTACTACTACCATCGTCCGCTCTCCACGCTGCTTCAAGAGGCCTTTGAGGCCGGCTTCGTACTGGATGGACTGTTGGAACCAGTATTCTCACCGGAGGATGCCGAGCTGGGACCGGATCTGAGTTGGACCAAGATTTGGCAGATACCGCCGGTCTTGACCGCGCGGCTGCGTCTTACCTAGATCAACGGACTCTCGGCATTCAAGACAGCCATATTGAAATCGCCGCTGGCGTGGGCGTGCAGCAATTCGAGCAAGTCGCTCAGGGCATTCTCGATATCAGCTTTACCGTTCTCATGATGCGCCTCAACCGTTATGACGGCATTGCTGGTTGAGGCATTGGCCGCGCTGGTCGCGCTTTGGCGCCAGCACCAGCGTCTTGCGACCACCATCTGTTTTTCGTCGGAAAAGATGACTTCCCCGACTTCGGGATGCATGATCTCGTCGCTTCCCAGTTCCATGTATGCCTCGCTGCCATCGGCGTAATGAACGGTGATCGCGCCTTGAATCTCGCGCGTATCAAAAATGGCGACGGGCAAGCCGTAACGTATGCTCACCAGGTTGCCGATATCGACAAGCGTGTTTATGCTCGGGATATCGCCCTTCTTGGTCAGACGGCGCAACAGTGCTTCGGCAGCGCTGCGATATTTGGTCGGCGAAACGCCAAAGGCGCTGATGGCCCGGCGCCAGGCGCCGAGCGATGCCAGTTCGCTTAGAGGGGTCGAGCCAATCCTGGTTTTGACCGTTTCTTGCTCTGCCAGATACGCTTCAAGCAGCTCGGGCGACGTCGGCGCATTGCTCATACCGCTCGCCACAATAACGCCGGCCGCCAAATCAGGGTAGTTCTGGATGACTTTCGCATCGTATCGAAAACTGGGCATCTTATCCTCCTGCTGCGAATTCGGGCGCCGACAATACTTCGCGCGATTCCCTGGCTTCAAGTCTCGTGATGATCCAGATCCAGGCCACAAGCGGAACCAGGGCGATGAGCGCCGAGGCGTAGACGATCACGTGAATACTGCCTGTTCCCACTGCATCTATCAGCACACCGACCAAGACGATGCCAACGCTTTGTACCAACTCGAAGCCGGCAAAATCCAGCGAGAACATGCGTCCCAGGTACTCGTCCGGCACGATCTGCTGAATGATCACTGAACTGTAGGTCCAATTCACCGAGCCGCCCATCGAGCGCACGACTACAGCCAGCGCCAGGATTTCCAGCGAAGGCGACATGCCCCACAGCAACCAGCCCAGGGCGATCATCACAAAGCCGACGGTGATCAAACGGCGGAGGAGTTTCACGGAGTCATCGCTAAAGCGATTGGTGATCAGCGGTCCGATGATGGCGCCCGTGCCAAATGCCGCCCACAGAATGGCCATGGACGTGATGCCCTGATCGCCGAGCACAAAGACTTGCGTACCGTAGATGATCAGCAGGGCGTCGGCATTCGTCAAACTTTGCGCGCTCTTGACGAAGAGGGCAGCGGCTGTGCCAGGGTTCTCCCGCAAATGGCGCAATCCATCGGCAAAACTGCGTTTGGATTTGTCCAGTTTTCTTCTCTGTTCCTGGCCGATCTCGGATCGGGGCGCCTGAGGTATGACGACGGTCATGACCAGCAAGGCCGAAACCACAAAGGTTAGGGCGTCAATCAACAATGCGGCGCGGATACCGAAGATTTCGGCGACGATGCCGCCGCAAATGGCGCCAATCGCCAACATGGTGGACCAGGTGATGCTGCTCAATGTATTCCCGATCACCAGCTGATGGCGATAAAGCACGCTTGGCATGATGGCGTTGCGCGCAGGTTCGAAAATGGAGGAAACGAGGAATTGGATGATTGTGAAAACATAAATGAGCGGCAGATATTGCGGTCCTTGCGTCGTGATGAGCAGTCCGAGCACCGCCAGGGCGCGCAAGACGTCGCTGATAATCAGCAGCCGCTTGCGGTCGAAGCGGTCGGCCAGGACGCCTGCCAGCGGTCGCATCAGCAAGGGCGGTATCATTCGCGCGATCAGAAAGCCGCTAACAGCGATGCCTTGATAGCCGGTCCCTGCCGTATACTGAACAATCATAGCCGAGATGACTATCGTGTTGAACCAGTCACCCAGCAAGCTAACGACCTGCGCCAGCCATAGTTTAGTGAAATCACGATTGCTGCGTATCAGCTTGACGTATTGCATGAGTAACCTGGGCGCTATTTCAAACCTGGAAGCGTCGGACAAGCGTTATTCGCCGGAACAGCGACCAGTGTACTGCAGGAAACGGCCGCTTGCACGATGCACTTGGCCATCAATTCAACCATTGAAGGATAGGCAAGAGATTGGCCTCGCATTTGATTGACAGCCCTTTGCCTCTGACATAGGATGAACGTGTGCACGCAAGGACGGAGCGATGGAAAGCTTGATCTATGTCGGCCTGGGTGGATTCCTGGGCGCCAATGCCCGCTATCTGTTAACCATTTGGGCGGATGGACTCATGCAGGCGCGCTGGGGCGTCTTCCCCTTCGGGACCTTGGTGGTGAACCTGCTCGGCTCAATTGGATTGGCGCTGTTTGCTACCTGGTTCGCGGCGCGGACCGGGCTGTCGCCGCAATTGCGCCTGCTGGTCGGCGCGGGATTCTTCGGTGCCTTCACCACCTTTTCGACTTTCGCAAACGAAAGTTTCAGCCTTTGGAAGAGTCAGGGTATAACCGCTTTTCTCTTAAATGTTGTACTCAACAATGGCTTATGTCTTGCGGGCGTAGTCCTGGGGATCTTGTGCGGACAGCGTTTGTTTGCGAGCGCTCAATCCCTTTGAACTTATGCTCGGCGCATCTACCTGCATACGTAAACTACGACGCTCATTCGATCGCCAGGCTCCCTGCATTGCGCGCGCGACGGTTCTTCTTGATGGCGATGCGCCGGACGGCTCCCGATTGAGGATATATGGCTGACATTTTCAAAGTCGTGGCCTTATCGTTGATCGAGGGCATAACCGAGTTTTTGCCGATTTCCTCCACGGGCCACCTTGTTGTCGGCGCTGCGATCCTGCAGTTTGACGTCATGGGCGCAGTATTCGAGGTATTTATCCAATTTGGCGCGGCGGTAGCGGTTGTAGCCTATTATCGCCAGACCTTGCTCTCGCAATTGACCAGTTTACATTTGGAGCCAGACATCAGGCGCTTTTGGCTGCTGATCATTCTCGCGTTAATTCCGGCCGCTGCGGTCGGGTTCATATTTGATGAGCAGATTTTGACGTTGCTGTTTTCACCCGTGGTCGTCGCTAGTTCTCTGATCGTTGGTGGGGTGGCGTTCTTGTTGGTCGAGCGCTCGCCGCGGTTTTATCGTTCATCTGTCGAAGGCGCCGGCCATTTGACGCAAGTCACGACAAGGCAAGCGATCATCGTTGGCATCATACAGATTCTGGCTTTGATACCGGGCATGTCTCGATCTGGCACGACGATCGTGGGAGGGATGTTGGCAGGTATGAACCGTCGCATCGCCACTGAGTTTTCTTTCTTTCTCGCGATCCCGATACTAGGCGGAGCGACGCTTTACAGACTGGCGACATCCTTGCCAAGTATGCCGCGAGACGGCCTGGCGCTGCTGCTGTTTGGCGCGGCGCTCTCGGGAATCGTCGCCTGGTTCACCATTGACTGGTTGCTCAAGTTCGTTTCAAGGAACAGCTTCGTCGTCTTCGGTTATTATCGAATCGTGGCCGGTCTGGTGATCTTGGCGGCCGCCGCGAATGGCGCGCTAAGTTAAACTAATGCCGCCTGCTACTTCAAGACAAAACAACGTCGTTGGTTTCCACAACTGCTTGCAGATTTGATTGTCCGTTTTTCGGCCCTTCACTATAATGAATGCAAGCCATCAACCTGTCTTGAGTGGGACGGTCTGTCTATGACCAATAGGCATATTATTCACGCAGTTAGCAGGCGTTTCTTGCTGTTGATGTGTTGCGCGCTGCTGTGCCTATTGGCGGCAGCATGCTTCCGCGACGCTAGCGAAGTTATTGATAGGCAACCGGTAGCTCGCGGGGTTGCATCGCCGACGGCTATCGACACCGACCTGCCCGAACCAACGCTTACCGCCGAGTTGCTCGAAGAACTCTTCACCGAGGAGCCTCCCGATACATTCGCCTTGACTGCAACCGCGCTCATTTCGCGCCTGACCGAGGCTGCGGAACCGGAAGCAACTGTGCTTTCGGTTGACAACACTGAGGAATCGGATACTGCGGGTGCTGTTGATGATACGTCCGCTGTTCAAGCCACGACAATTCCACTGGTTCGCGTAACGGTGCCGCCAGGCGAAGACTGCATACACGAGATCCGAGCCGGCGAGACCTTGTTCATGTTGTCATTGGCTTACGGGTCAACGGTGGATGAGATCGCTGCGGCGAGTGATATCAACAATCCCGACCGCATATCGGTTGGGCAGCGGATTACGATTCCTGGCTGCGGTACGGCCGGTTTCGCGCCGCCTCCAACGTCGGCGCCGCCTCCAGCTCCGGATCCCAGTGCCATCGAACCGACAGCTGTTTCGGAAGAAGTCGAGATAGCAGAAGCGGAAGACGGAGAAGACTTCAGCGCATTGGTACAACAGGCTCAGGATGCCATACTGAGCAATGCGCAAGCCAGTGCTGCTGGCGAATTCAGCGCGCAGGCTGCGATTGCGACGCCAGGACGCAGCTACACAGTGCAGCGAAATGATACCTTGCTCGGCATCGCTTTGCAGTTCGGCACGTCAATAGAGGCGTTGGCATCCTTGAATAACATTGCTGATGTGGACAATTTGAAAGCGGGAGACGAGTTGCTGATTCCGTAAGGTCATTGACCGCTGCTATGTCCCTGCAAGTCCAGCAACGCCTTGACTAACTGAGAAAGATTCAGCGCTTTAACTGCTTGCTAAAACCTTCAAAATGCTGGGCGTGGCTGACCCTTGATACGCTAAGTTTTGCTTGATATAATCTTCGCCATTCGATACGTCTTTGCTACGCCTGCGGGCGTATTTTTATGGAAGGAAGCCAGCCATGAGCCAGGAACTCATGAGTACCTTGGTCGCCGAGAATCACAAACTTCCGGAGATCGAATCAGGTGATACAGTCAAGGTTCATGTGCGCATTGTGGAGGGCAGCCGCGAACGCGTCCAGGTATTTCAAGGCGTTGTTATCCGTGCCCGCAAGGGCGGCAACGAAGCGAACTTTACTGTCCGACGGATTGCCAGCCATGGTGTAGGTGTGGAGAGAACTTTCCTGCTCCGCAGCCCGCGCGTAGAAAAAGTAGAAATTTTGCGTCGCGCCAAAGTGCGTCGAGCGCAACTCTACTACCTGCGCGAGAGGCGAGGCAAGTCGGCACGCCTCAAGGAACGCCGATAATCCATTCCTATCAGTTAAGCCTCGGAACGATACCGGACTCGACACAATGGGTCCGTCTTTTGTGTCGGGTCAGCGCTTTTCCCTGAGCACATAATAAGTGCCCTTTTTGGCGCCTATCTTGGTGAGAATTCCCTTGTCCACCATATCAACCAGATCAAGACGCAAAGTCTCAGCTGAGACGGCATTGATCAATCCGCGGAATTCTCGATTGGTAATTGAACCATTCTCGCGAATATACTGTAGCGCGCGCGCTTGCCGGTGATTGGTGTCGCGAGACCATTCGGGCGGCTTTGGTTTCTTGCGCTCATTATGTAGCGCCAGTGCAAAGCTGTATGGGCGCGCATCGAATTTGGGCGGCGAATGTCCAGCTTGTTCCATCACCTCAATCATACGGTCGATGCCCAAGCCCAATTCTTCGATGTATCCCCATTGGAATAGCCCGCCCACCAGTCTGGGATTGCGTGAAAAGTGCTCGTCCTTCATGTTCTCAACGGTGATAAAACCCGGCAGACCGCCCGGGGAAATCACCTCAAGCCGGTCAGAAAACATGCGAACTTCGATGCGCCGGCCACGCAAGCGATAGTCACGGTGGCACATGGCGTTAACAAGAGCTTCGCGCACCGCGAATTGCGGATATTCAAAGGTCTCTTCACGCTCCAGTCCTTTAACGACGGCGCTGACCGCCATTTCGCTCCAGACCAGGTTCCAGGTTGCTTCTATCAGGCGCGGGACCGGCCCAGTTAGCTCTTCTCGCCGCGTATAGCCGGCCAGGCCACTGTCGCCGCGTGGCGTGGTTCCCACAAACTTGGCGAAGACAACACCGCTTTGTGGCAACCACTTCTGCGGGAATTCGCTGAACAGCAGCAACCCGCAAACGGTCGGCTTGCCATCCGCTGTTATCGCACCGATCTCTCCCAGCAGATTGTTGATTTCGCCGTCGTATGGACGTTTGGTGCGTTCGGCTCGCTTTTCCAAGTACTCGTCTATCATCTCGCGGCTAAAGTCGTCAACCGTGGCGGCCGGTACCGCTTCCCCCTCGAAGTCACCGGTATTCTTCGCGCTCGCCAATCGCAAGATCTCTTGCCCGCCCAGCGGCCGATTTACCTTGCCGCTTCTGATCAGTACGCGACCATCGGCGAGCGCATGCAGCTCGGTGCTCCTGGGAACGCGAATGGCATAAGCTGTGCCGTTGCTGGCCACCTTGCTCGCCCGCGAAGACTCAGACGCCGCGGATTTCACCGGCGGATCGGAGCCGTCTTCTATCGTCTGGAAGTTGATCTCTTCTAGCTTCTCGGTGACGACAGGAGGATTGTAGAGATCGTCCGCCAATTGGAGCGCCCGGTCGATTTGCGACACTGCGCGCGCAGGGACGCCGGGCTCGCCGTCTGGTTGCAGGCCGACAATAATAACGCCGCCCTCGGTATTGGCGAAGGCGACCATGTTTTCTGCGATCTGGACGGTGTTGGCGGAATCAACAATGGCCAGGCGCGGGCCCTCTCCGCCCCGAATGAATTCAAATTCCGTCATGGTTTGCTTAGGCTGATTTCCAGTCTCTTGCGTAGTTTAGCATAGCCATCGAGCGGCGGCGAACCATTTCAAGGCGCACATCCGCTGAAAGTCGAGATATCGCCAGTCGTCGACCTGGAAGCGATATAGTTATCGCCTTATTGCCTATCTCTCATTATAATTCTCTGCCGATACGACGTGTGTATCGCCCTGTGTCCAATGTTCGGGACGAAATCAATTGCTTGGACTGATTTATCCGATGGGGATGGTCTTGCTCAGTTGGCTTCTGCTGTTCCTGCTCTTCGGCGGACTGGGCCTAATGGCAATGCGTCTGCTCGGTCACGGGCGCGCCGACGGAATCGCGTGGTTCGAATGCTTTTGGTTGGGTTGGGCGCTGGCGCTGGCGGCGCTGCAATTATGGCATCTGCTATTCGCGGTCGATGACAGGGCCCTTTTTCTGCTGGCAATCGTCGCTGCCATTGGCCTGTACCAACATCGCCATCGCTTGATCTCTCAGCTTCTGCGCCTGAAGACCAACCGCGTATTGCTGCTGGTATTGCTGGTAACCCTGCTGTGGATGTCGAACCGCGCCATAGAAATGCCGGACGAATCCGACACCGGCTTCCGCGATATCCAGGCAGTCATGTGGGTGGATTCCTATCCCATTGTTCCCGGCCTCAACAATCTGTTCTCGTCTTTGGCCTACAATCACTCCGTCTACTTGTACCATGCCCTGCTGGATACCTCGATCTGGTCTGGGCGCTCTTATCATATTGCAACGGGGCTTCTGCTGACGGTGATGCTGGCCTATTCAATTCACGCGGCGCATCGTCTCTACTATTGCCGTACGCAAGATCAAGCGCGCTGGTCGTGGATCTTCGCCACGTTAGTCATGCCGTTCCTTCTGTTGACTGCGATCGGGCGAGGAAGCATTACGCATTTTCTGACCGACACAACAGTAGATTTGCTGGGCATACTGGCCGTGATCTGGTTGCTGGACTTCTTGCAGGACGCCGGCGGAGACGCGAGGGCGGCTTTTTGGCAAGTCTTGCGTCTGTCGATAATAATTCTGGCTGGATTTACCATCAAACAGACCTTTTGGGTATTCGGCGCCGGCATAACCGGGCTCGTCCTAGTTGCGTGGATCGCCAGGACAGGCGGCTTGACAAATCTTGGTCGATTGACGCGCCTGTCCCGGCCAGTTCTACTGATTGCGGTCATGTTCGCAGGACCCTGGATGCTGCGCGGGGTTGTGACCAGCGGATATATCGCCTATCCCCATGCGATCGGCAGGATTGAGGTCGATTGGGCGGAACCGCCCGATCTTATCGCGCATCGGCAACAACAACTGGCAACCAATACCCGGCGTCGTTATGGCGATCCCGAGATTGTGCTTGCAACTTGGGACTGGGTCGGACCATGGTTCGACGGAATTCGAAGCAACGTGAAGGATTTCGCGCTTCCGGCCGCGTTGACCATGTCGGGACTGCTTCTTTATGCGAGCGGTCGAGTGCGGCGGCGAGCTGGAGCAAGTCGAGCAGGATTGGGTTTATGGGTCTTCGCTCCGCTGCTGATTATGCTGGTGTTCTGGTTCGTCAGTTTGCCAAACCTCAAATATGTGCGCTACATCTTTTGGAGCGGCGCAGCGCTTTCATGGTTGCTCGCCATGCTGTCATGGACTAGGATCTCATGGCGCTTGCGCGTCTCGATAATTTACGCGGTTTTGGGGATTTGTCTGGCATACTTTATGTACTTGATCGTGGCGCTGCGAGATTTCCCGGTAGCGGCTGGTCCGGGTGATGGCTTTTATGAACATCCTCTGCCACCTGTTAGCGTCTATGAAACAGCCAGCGGATTGCAACTGAACATGCCCGACAGCCATATTCATCAATGTTGGCAGATTCCCTTGCCATGTACGCCATTTCCGCGCAAAGGCGTTTTTGCACGTGTACCAGGGCAGATTCAGCACGGTTTCGGCTTCAAGGCTGTCGAAGATGGTGAGCATACGGATGAATGAGGATGTTTTGTCGATCTAGCAAAACGTAGGTCGCTTGAAACGGGCCCTTTGCATGTCAACGATTATTACGCTCCTGATAAGCATTGTATCCATCATGTTTCTGCGCGCATGTTTGGTAACCTTGGGATACTACAAGGAGCCGATTCTAAGTGCTTTTCAGCAGTACGGCGACGAAGTGGGCTTCAGCCCCCTTTTCGAGTCCATTATGTGGGCAACTACGCTGGCGTACCTTATTTTTGTTCTTTTGGTGCCTTCCTCTTTTCTGGTCCTGCTGGGGATCATCGCCTTTGTGTCCTACATCATGCTCTATTGGAAAGTTAAAGACAATATCATGAACTATCCGGAAGTCTTCTTGCGTTTTCCGCGCTGGTATCGCGATATTGTTGATCACACCTCGCGCGAAGAACGGCGGAAGCTATCTTATATGTGGCTCGGATTGCCCCTGCGGACAAGATTGCTCTATAACGCTCAACATAACGAGTTTCGAAAATGGGTAGAATTAGTGGTGTTGTCGGTCGCTTAATGGGCGGATGACGATTGACCGCGGCTTGTTTTGCCTCAAATGAAAGGGCGCCCCGCCGGGACGTTGGTCGCTCAATTTTGCTGGGAGACCTGGACTCGAACCAGGAATGGCGGATCCAGAGTCCGCTGTTTTGCCAATTAAACTATCTCCCACTGCGTCGACAGAAGCCTATCACAAGGGCCGTTGCTTGACAAGCCCACCGCGTCTGCCTATTGGTCAAAGGCAACGATTCGCGGGCAGGGCTTCTTTATTGGAGCGAGTCGCAGGCCAGCTTGATCCGACGGATAGATTCCGCTTTACCCAGGATCTCCATCGTTTCGAATGTCGGTGGTGAAACACGTTGGCCGGTCACCGCGGCGCGGAGCGTGCCGAAAACCTGGCCATTCTTGTAGCCGATTTGCTTGGCGAGATCCTTAAATGCAGCATATTGACGTTCGTGACTGAAATCAGCCAGACTTTCGATGACGGGAATCGATGCCTCCAGCACCTGCCTTGTCGCGTGACTATCCATTTTCTTTTGGAAAAGTATCTCGGCAGCTGGGGGCGCGAAACAGCCCCATTCGTCAAAGAAGAAACCGGCCATGGCAATTGCATCGTTTAGCGTTTTCAGTCGGACTTGCAAGATCGGCGCGACTCTGCGCAAACGCGCGTCATCCACCGCGTATCCGGCGCCTTGCAGCACCGGTTTGAGCAAACCGGCTAGGTAGTCGACATCCGCGGACTGTATGTATTGGCTGTTTAGCCAATGCAGCTTCGCAATAGGATAGGCGCTGTTGGCGGGATTGACGTCTGTCAAGTTGAAGCGCTCGATAGCCTCGGACAGAGAAAAAATCTCGCGATCGTCTCCGAAATTCCAACCGATGTTGGTCAAGAAATTGAGGACGGCTGCCGGAAGATAACCGGCGTCGATAAACTCGTGAACGAAAACGGGCACGCTGCTCCCGTCGGCAGCGGCGAATCTTTCCTTCCTTTTGCTCAGCTTTCCTCTGCCATTGGGGTTGAGCAACACCGGCAGGTGGGCATAATGAGGCTTTTCCCAGCCCAGGGCCTCCCAGATCTTCAGGTGCAGCGGGAACGAGGGAAGCCATTCCACTGCCCGCGTGATATGCGAGATCTTCATATGATGATCATCAACAATGTGGGCGAGATGGTAGGTAGGGAAGCCGTCTGATTTGAGCAGCACGGTATCCTGCAACTGTTCGTTGTCAAAGGTCACTTCACCGCGAATCATGTCGTAACCGCTAGTCTGCCCGGTCAGCGGCATCTTGAATCGAATAACATAGTCTTGGCCTTGAGATTCCAAACGCTTCGCGGCAGCCGGGTCTAGATCCCGATAGCGGCGGTCATAGCCGCTGCCAGCTTCCCGCATTTGCGCCAACTCTTCCGCTGTGGCAAAGCATTTGTAAGCCTGCCCCTGCTCGACCAGCCAATGTGCCCAGGTCTGGTAGAGCTTCAGACGCTGCGACTGAATGTATGGGCCGAAGGGTCCGCCTTGTCGCGGTCCCTCGTCGATATCCATGCCCAACCAATCGAAAGCGTCTTGAATCATTTCAATCGAGCCGGGCACAGAGCGTTTTTGATCCGTATCTTCGATACGCAGTATAAACTGGCCGCCGTGCCGCCGGGCGAAGAGCCAGCCGAAGAGGGCAGTGCGGATGCCGCCTATATGCTGAGGTCCTGTCGGACTGGGCGCGTAGCGGATACGCACGGGTTGCCGATCATCTGCAGTCAAATCCGTCTCCTTCTGAGTTGCGGCACAGCAGGTGGCAGGATCAATCAGACGTTGATCCGCCTGCGACGTGCGATCACACTTTGCACCAGTCCGATACCGACCATGGTGAACAAAAGCGACGTGCCTCCCGAGCTGACAAAAGGCAAGGTCAAACCCGTTACTGGCAGCAGAGCCAGGTTCATGCCGATTGAAACGACGGACTGGAAGAAAATCATGGCGGCGACGCCGTAGCAGATCATACTGCCGAGCGGGTCGCTCGCTTCGCGCGCGCCTTTTAAGATGCGCGACAAAACCAAACTGAGCAGCCCGATCACCGCGACGCCCCCGACCATACCGAATTCGTGGGCGATAACGCTGAAGATAAAGTCAGTGTGTCGCACGCGGAGGAAGCGGCCGGTATTTTGCGGACCGACGGCATAACCTTTGCCCAAGACACCGCCCGAACCGATGCTGATTAACGCTTGATCGATATTGTAAGCCGCGTCGGGATCGCTATCCGGGTTGATGAAGAGTTCGATTCGCGATCGCTGATAGGGCGCCAGTTGCGTGAACACGATTGGCAGCATTATCAGCCCAACTGTAACGAACATCGCAATGTGCCGCAGGCGGAATCCCGCCGACCAAATTATCACAGCCCAAATGAATAGAAACACAATTGTTGTACCGAGGTCAGGTTGGTCGAAGATCAAAGCGGCGGGAATCGCAACGTGCGCTAGCGAGCGGAAAACGGCAGACAATTGTCCGAGATTCTGAAAGCGGTCGGCCAGATGCTGCGACAGGGTGATGATTAATATGATCTTGCCGATTTCCGAAGGCTGAATGCGGATGCCGATGTTCAACCATCGCTGCGCGCCACCCGCGCCCTCAACACCGAAGACGCGGACCAGCAGCAGTAGAATGATCATGGCGACGTAAAGCCAAACGCTGATCCCGCCCAAAAGTCGGTAGTCGATGGTTGCCATCACCAATATGGCGATGAAACCAATGATGGCATAGGTAATCTGATCATCAACACGACGAATGATATCGTCGTCGATGGCGTCTTGCGTCGCACTCGCGATCATCAGAATCCCGAAGACGACCAGGACCAATGTGCTAACCAGTAGCGCAAGATCAAAGCGTCGAAGTATTCCCTTAGCTTCCATGCCCTGCTTCGTCCAAGTCTATCCGGTGGAATGCTCATTATAGCTGAGGCTGCACAAACAGACAGGGTATGCTCGGCCCGCTGCGCGAGAATACTTTGGAATCATGCCGCTGGTATTGCGAGGAAAGTGACGTGTTCGTCGCAAATATCCGTCAAACGTCAATTGAAGCGAGACGTCACTTCTCGAGCTTTTCCTTAGGTTCGCCGTCGGCTTCTCTGTCATCCGAGGCGGAAGCAATTTCTTCGGCGTCGCCATCCGCTGATTCGTCTTCGCTAGCCGAGTCCACAGGCTTGTCCGAACTGTTTACTTTCGAATCCATGTCCGCTTTCGGGCTGGGCGGCGCGGCTTGTTTGACAACCGGGATCTCGGCGACCAATTTGCTGTGATTGCGATCGCGCTGCTCCAGCGCAATTTCGACGCGGTCCTTGTCAACGACTACATACTTGACAATCACGGCCAGGATATCGCGCTTCATCTCTTCCAGGCGCTCGGGCGGCAAGTTGATTCGATCGTGCTGCAGCACGAAACGCAATCTGTCTTTTGCCGTCTTGCCGGATCCTTTTCTGGGGCGTCCAAACAAGCGGTTCAGTAGACTCGTCATGAAAAGATCCCTTTCTGGTAACTGATGTCGGAGCAGCGCTTAGGCATGCATGCTAGCGACCATCAAGAAAGCGCATTAGCCGCTTGAAGAAACCAGGGTTTTCCTCAAGATTCATAAATGGCACGTCTTCACCGGCGATTCTGCGAGCGACATTCCTAAAGGCCATTCCGGCACGAGAACCCTCGTTCAATGTGACGGGTACGCCACTGTTGGACGCGGAAAGCACGAATTCATCTTCCGGGATGATGCCGATTATCTCCAGCGACAATATATCGAAAACGTCGTCCGCGGAGAGCATTTCGCCTTTGCTGACCATCTCGGCCTTGAGGCGGTTGATGATTAGACGCCCCGGTCCTTTGTCGGCGGCTTCTATGAGACCGATGATTCGGTCGGCGTCACGGACGGCGGAAACTTCCGGATTGGTGACCACGAGCACTTCGTCGGCGGGTTCCAGCGCGTTGCGGAATCCACGTTCAATGCCGGCAGGGGAGTCAATAATGACATAATCTTGATCTTCGCGCAGCTTATCCGTGAGTTCCACCATATCTTTTGGGCTAACGGCCATTTTGTCGCGGGTTTGCGCGGCCGGGATAAGAAAGAGGTCCTCGAACTTCTTGTGTTTGATCATGGCTTGCCGCAGCTTGGCGCGGCCTTCCACGACGTCTACCAGGTCATAGACGATGCGGTTTTCCAAGCCCATGATTACATCCAGGTTGCGCAAGCCGATATCCGCGTCAATAACCACAACTTTCTTGCCCAGGTTTGCCAGCGATATCCCAATGTTGGCGGTAGCGGTCGTCTTGCCAACGCCGCCCTTGCCGGATGTTACGGTTACTACCTTGCCTCCCATGCCACATCCTTTCCCGGCCTATCTTCTGGCTTCTACAACAATCTGATTATCACGGATCAGCGCCATTTCCGGCACAATCTGTCGACGCTTGCCAGCGGGCGACGTCACGATATAGCCGGCGATGCGCAACTGGCTGGGGCTCATCTCGAGCGCGCAAACCAGCGCGGATTCGTCGCCATGCGCGCCGGCATGCACGGTGCCGCGCAACTTGCCCCAGACGATGATGTCGCCGGCTGCGATTACCTGGGCGCCGGGATTGACATCGCCAAGAACCACGACATGCCCCTCGCTATGAACGATGCGCCCGGAACGTATGGTTCTGCGGACCAATACACCCCATGTGCCTGTTTCTTCGGGGTCGACGGGCAGCGTCTCTTGCTTTTCCGTCGTCAGCGGGCGGTTATTTGAGTCTGTCTTCAGGTCGAGCGCGAGCGCCGATTCCCTTGTCGTGTCACTGTCGCTCAACACCAGGGATAGCGACAAGCCCCGGCGCTCCAGCAACGCCTTCAGCGAACTAAGTTCATACTTGGGTACAGGGCGTGTTCCGAGTTCTACAGTGATGGCGGCGCCAGCAAAAAAATCGGCGCGGTCGTCAATGCGGGAAGCCAGATGATCGGTGACGGATTGCCAATTCTCTGTAGGACTGAGGCTGATCAGCAAACCGTCCTTGACGCCTTTGATCGCAATCAGTTCGTCTTGCATTCTATTTCACATCCAGCTTGGTGATGGAAGCCCTGCTACCTAAAAACAACTATACTCGCTTTTGTGTTCAGCGCGAACGTCAGAGGGCGCATCAAGATTGTATGATGTTGAAAAGCAAAATTACAGGAACAACAAGGTAGAATGTCGAGACAAAATGTGTCCAGCGCGCTGTTTCGTTTCCTATGGTTTTATTGACCCACTGCCCAAAGGTATTGACCGCATATGTCATCCACAAGATCTGAATCATCACAAGTGGCAAGAGCAAGACCTCGCGGTTATCGCCCAGATAAACGAGGCCAAAAAACGTATAAGCGGCGAAGGCGATCATGGTAACAGTACCCAGAGGCGGGAACCAACGCGACAGGCGCGCTAGCCCAAGCACGGCAATTACGATGCCAACAATGCTGAATTGTTCTGTCAGCAATTGACCGAGCTCGACCCAACTTGCGGCCTCGCGCCAATTCAATAGACCGAGCAAACGTGGAACCGGTAACAGGTAGTTTTTCACCAGTAGCCCGATGCCGATACAAGTCGCGGCAAGTACGCTTAGCCAATACCAGAGTGGCAGCTTGGCATATGAAAGAAAAAGGCCGAGCAACATCGCAGGTGCAAATAGCGCGATCAAGGGATCATTGATCGTGCCGATCGCGAACAGGAATAGCAGGCCGTAAATATGAAACGGCCTCGGTGGGGAAGGCGGCTTGGTCCCGGGCCGCGGGTTGGTGAGCAAGACCATATCTACCAGTAGATACATGAACCAGGCTGTCACCAAGCCCGTGAGACGCAGGCTCTGTGCGATTCCAATTTGGCTCCAGAAGATCAAAACAAATACGGCTATCCCTAAGCCAATGCCGAGATAGCTGCGCTTGACGATAATGCTGGCCAACAGCGTCGCACCGGCGGCAATGCCGACGGCGAGCACGATTGTCGCGGGCTTCGAAACGCCTCCACCGGCCTGAGACCAGAAGATCGGACAGAGGGTCATGGTCAAGCCGCCCGCGATCGACGCAATGAATCCCATCCTGCGCATGCTCGCGGTGACACCCATTACGGCCAAGGCCAGTCCGGAAGCGCGGGAAAGCGGGGTTTCGCCAACAATTAGCAGCAACAGCCAGGCAAGGGCAGCGGTGATGAATGCTGGAGCCCAATACCGGATGTTGCGAACTTGCTCTTCACTGAGATCGAACAGATTAACTTTCATTTGCGGCGGAGTCGGTATTGCCGAAATTCCTCAGCGTAATACCACTACCCTGGCTTTGTAAACGAAAATACTCTTCCATCGTCTTGCGAACGATAGGCAAGGCGACTTGTGATCCTTCGCCTCCATTATAGACGAAGGCGATGATAATGACTTCGGGATCGTCGTAGGGCGCATAGCCAGTATACCAAGCGTGGGCCGGCCACTGGCCCGGCACGCAGAGGTTTAACGAATTGGCGATGTTGTCACAATATTCGGCTGTACCTGTCTTGCCAGCGACTTCTATATTGGGTAATGCTGCGCCACCCGCGGTGCCTCCTTCGGCAGTGACCGCCTGCCGCATGCCCTCCTGAACAAGCGCTAAAGCACTCTCCGAAAGGAAGGCCGGTGTGTAGGGTCGCGTCGCCGGCGGGAAGCGAACAGGCTGGCAGACCGACGCGTTGAAGCTGTAATTGAGCGGTATATGTATGCGATACGGTTGCAAGTCCTCGATCGCCAGATCGGGATCCAGATCCGCTGTATTGCGGTAACCTTCCGGTTCGCAGCGGTTGGGATCATACCACTGCGAGTTGGGCTCGCAAGTGCATGCCAAACTTGAGGGACCCTTCATCAGCATGTCTTCCAGCAAAAGCAAGGTCAACTCTTCGCCGGGTTCGAGCATGTCGCGATTGATGGTTCGTAGTACATGTGGTTCATTCGCCTCGATAACGCGGCGTTCTTCGTCCAGGAAATCCTGAATAATTGTGGGTTGATACAAGAGTCCGCCGTTGATGGTCGCTGCCACGGCCGAAATCAGTTGCAAGGGCGTTACGTTCACATAACCTTGACCAAAGGCCGCGTTGTAAGTGTCGCCGGTGGACCAGCTTTCGCCCTCGTTTCGCCGTTTCCAATCGCGGTCTGGCATGCGCACGGGATTTTCGAAGGGTAGTTCTATCCCGAGTTCGCTGCCGATACCAAATGCCGTACCGTAGCGGAAGAGGTCTTCAATGCCCAATCCACCGGGACGAATAGTCTGTGCCGACAGATTCGGGTTGCCCCCGCCGATTTGGTAAAAGTAAACATCACAACTCCAGGCGATGCCTTGGATCAGATTCACCCGACCATGTCCAGTGCGCAGCCAGCAGACAAAACGCTGAGATTGCGCCGGGTCGTTGGGCGCGTAGCGGTTTTCCAGAAACAACTGCCCCTCGTCTAGCAAAAGCGTATCAGGATCAATGACATTTTCTTCTACTACCGCGGCTGCCGTGATAACCTTCCATACAGAACCCGGTGGATAAATGCCCTTGATTGTATTATTGACCAGCGGGCGCAAAGGATCGCCGATAATGTCCAGATAGTATTCCCCGTCGATCGCACGCGCGAAGCGCGAGTTGTCATAGCTCGGATAGCTAACCAGCGCCAGCACCTCACCATTACGCGGATCCATGGCGATAACGACGCCTTGCTGCGAGACAACTCGTCTCGCTTCGCTATTCAATATGCTGAGCTGGTCAATCAGCGCCTGCTGCGCGAATGCCTGCAAATCGGCATCGATTGTGAGTCGCACGTTTTGACCCGGGACAGGATTGACCTGTTCAATGATATTGATTACCTCTCCAGCGACGTCCACTTCTCGCAAGACGCTGCCGCGCTTACCGGCGAGCCTCGCTTCAAGGTATCGCTCGACGCCTTCGTAACCTATGCGATCAAAGGCCGGGTTGTACCCCTGCGCCTGCAATTCCAATGCTTCTTCGGCCGGGATCGGACCCATATATCCGATAACATGCGTCGTGAGCGCGCCGGTTGGGTACTCGCGCACGGCGACCGTATCCACATCCACCCCCGGCATGTAGATTCGCTCCTCGAGGATCTGCATGGCAACTTGCTGGGGTACATCCAGGGCGACGATCACCGGACGGAAGGGCGCAATACCTTCGCCCTCGGCAACCAATTCCTCAATGCTTCTTAGGAATTGACCCGTTTGTTCCGCCAGTTCGCGCGTGGGCGGCACGCCAACCAAGGCTGACAGTCGATTAAATACCTCGAGTTCAGCGGTTTCGTCGCCTGGCAGTTCCGCCGGGACAATCGTGACGTTAAACGCAGGAACGTTAAAGGCCAAACGCTTATCGTTGCGGTCGAAAATGGCGCCGCGCCGAGAAGCAATCGGCAACGCGCTGAAGCGGTTCTCGTCAGCGAATCCCTCAAACTCGCCATGCCGCAGGACCTGCAATTCGTACATGCGTATGCCAAAAATCAAGAAGACAGCGAGGATGACGGCTTGGAAGAAGGTCAAGCGCCAGGTCTGGAAGGGAATCAGGCGATTAGACTTCATCAGGAGGCCCCGGCATCTGCCTCGAGCGACAGATTCGGCGACGAACTCGACGCATTAACGCGAAGACGCCGTTGAATCAGCCGGACAATTGCATATGTGGGCAGCGCTCCCACCAGGTTGTAGATGATGGTGGGAATGAAAACAATCCGGATCACCATCAGAATGTCATATGACAGCCCCAACAACAGAAGCGCACAATAAGTATACACTTGAAAGAACAGCGTTGCTAACAGAGTCATCGCCAGCAGTGTGACGATGCGCATTCGATACAACTGTTGCGCCGCGCCATTGGCCGCATATACGATTATCATTAGCGCTGCTGAAGAAGTCCCAATTGGTATTGCTGAATAAAGATCGAGGAGGATTCCGCCTACAAGCGCCCAAACAAACCCGCTTAGTAGATCCGATCGGATTGACCATGCTAGCACCAGGAGCATCACCAGGCTAAACTGCCCGCGAGTATTGTTCAGTATTGGCGTAACATTCCCCAACAAGCCGACGCCGAAGCCGACCAGTTGTGGCAGAATGCTTGCGGAAAGCGCCGTCGCAAATACTAATATCGGTACACTGAGGTAACGACCCATATCGGTTTCTTCTTACTGGTCAAACACGGACAGATCAATCGGCTGAAAGCTGGTTATGACCAGCACCAACTCCAGCGTTTGAAAATCGATCAGGCTGCGGACTTGCGCTTCCTGGAATAGTTCGAATTCAAATTGGCGCACGCTTGTTACCTGTCCTACAACGATATCGGGCGGGAAGTTGCCTCCCAAGCCGGATGTGATCACCAAATCACCTTGCCGGATCTCTTCGTCGAGATCGACGAACGTCAGGCGCAAGACACCGGAGGCTTGACCGATGATGCTGCCGTCTGCGCGTGTCTCTTGCAATCGGGAACTGACAGCGCTGTTTTCGTCGGTGATCAATTGAACTTGCGACGCATTGGCGCTGACACCGCTGATTCGACCCACCAAACCCAGGTCGGTAGTTACTGGCATTCCGATTGCGACGCCATCGCGCGTGCCTCGGTTGATTATGACGTTCCGGACGATTCCGGTCTGGTCGACACCAATTACGTCGGCAGTAAGGAATTCCTGATTCTCGAGCGTTGTTGTGTAGGATAGCAAGCTGACAAGACGGTCGTAGTCGCTGGCCGCCTCTCGCAGTTGGAGGAGTTCGATTTGACCGCGGGCGAGCTGCTCTTCAAGCTCAGCAATGCGTTCGCGCAATTGTCCCAAATTGTTCAGTTCATCAACAGCTTGGTTGAAGGACACAGACAAACGGTTGAACGCGCCTGACAAACTATTAAGTGGCGCGGCAACCACAGCTTCGACCGGGCTTAGTACGCCTGCAATTGCCAAAACGACGAGCAGGCCACAGAGGCCCAGCATCGTCACGAGCAAGGCGAAACGGTTGGGACGCCCATTCAATCGCAAGCCAGAGTCCTCACACAAAGCAATCAGATATTATATTATCACAGTCGCTCAGCGCGTAACCGGCGAAACGGTCCCAGGAATGTCGCGCCCACACAGGATCACAAGCTTTCACATTGTAGGAGCAATGTGGTTTCTCAAAGAAGCCGCTCGGCAGGCAGTCGGTGAATTGTGCACAAGAATGTCCCGCTCACACAAAATAAACTGTCTTCCCGTCACGTGAGAGACGCGGCTTATTGAATGAGTTTCCCAAGGGACTACGAGCTCGCAGGTTAGTGCCGGGTACTGCCGCGTTCCGGTCCCGTCAGCAGCCGTCGCAAGTTGGTATAGTCTTCCAGAACACGCCCGGCGCCGCGCGCGACGCAGGTCATCGCGTCATTGGCGACCCAGGACCGGATATTGACTTCTTCGCGCAGCCGATCGCCCAATCCACGCAATTGACCGCCGCCGCCGGCAATGGTGATGCCGCTCTCCATCAGATCCGCGACCAGTTCGGGTGGGGTATCATCGAGTGCATCCTTTACCGTGTCGATGATGATATTGACTGATCCGCCAATTGCCTCTCGGATCTCGATTGAACTGACCTCAACCGCGTCGGGGAGCCCTGTGGTGAGATTCCTCCCCTTGACGATATAGGTGCGCTCCTGCGGTAAGGGGTAAGCGCTGCCGATATCAATCTTCGCCTTTTCGGCAGTCGGCTCGCCGATTAGCAGATTGTGTTTGTTCCGCAGGTGCCGCACGATGTCTTCGTCCATTTCGTCGCCCGCGACGCGAATCGAACGGCTGATTACGATCCCGCCTAGCGAAAACAAAGCTACTTCCGTGGTGCCGCCGCCGATATCCACCACCATGCTTCCGCGGGTTTCGAGTACGGGCAAGTCGGCGCCGATTGCTGCTGCGACGGGTTCTTCAATCAGATGCGCCTCGCGCGCGCCGGCGTCGAGCGTCGCCTCTATGACCGCCCTCTTTTCGACTTCTGTGACACCGCTTGGTATGCCGACAACGACCCGTGGCCGCGGCACCGGTACCCAGCTTTGTTCATGCGCTTTGCGGATGAGATAGTCCAGCATCCTCGCGGTGATTTCATATTCGCTGATTACACCATCACGCAAGGGGCGGATGATCAAAATATCTTTGGGATTCTTGCTCCACATTTCCTTGGCGCGGGCCCCTACTTCGATTGGAACACGTGTTTTTCGGTCGATAGCGACGAACGAAGGTTCGTTGATCACAATACCTTTGCCGCGCACGTATACGAGTGTGTACGCGGTTCCCAGGTCGATGCCAATATCAAGCGAAAAAAGCCCGAACAGGAAATCCAGAGGACTTAACACAAAAGACTCCCCAAAGGAAAGCAGACGCGCCGAATTATATCACAGATTAACATTAAGGAATACCAATCGTAACAAACGAATTTCTTACTTAAAACTTGTCTTTAGACATAAGTCACAATATATCACTGAATTGGCTATCTTTCCCAAGATGATCGCTATCAGTTATGATATTACGAGCGTCTTGTTGGAACGGTTCCAGGATTATGCTCTCTGTTGTCGCCAGAAACATAAAAGAACATAACTTGATCGCCCCAGGTCAGACCGTAGTTGTCTCGGTCTCCGGTGGCGCCGATTCCGTCTCGCTACTACATGTTTTATCCAGGCTTAGCCAAGGTATGGGCTTCCAGATTCATGTCGCATCTATGGATCATGGTATTCGCGGAGAAGCCGCGGCCCGAGATGTTCAGCATGTCCGTGAAATGGCGACTCGCTCGGAATTGCCCTTCACGGCAGGCAACGCCAACGCGCCGGCCTTTGGCAAACGGGAGGGCATCGGCCTTGAAGAAGCGGCGAGGCGAGTGCGCTATGATTTCTTGGCAGGTGTTGCGCTGCGACACGATGCGGCCTGCGTAGCCGTAGGCCATCATGCGCTTGATCAGGTAGAGACAATTCTGATGCACATCGTTCGTGGCTCGGGGACCAAGGGACTACGCGGAATGCAAATGTCATCGCCTATGCCGTATCACGAGGAATTGACATTAGTCCGGCCGCTGCTAAATGTCACGCGGGACGAGATTGAAGCTTATTGCGTCGAAAATCGGCTGGCATACTGTCACGACAGCAGCAATGACGACAGGGTGCATATGCGCAACTTTATTCGTCATCAAATCGTTCGTCCGCTGCTTGACCGCTATGCTCATCTTCCAAAGTCCTTTGAGCGGCTGGCCGCTGCGGCAGGGGCAGACCACGATTACATGGAATCTCGCTTCAAGAGCGATGTACTGCCGTTGATCGAACAACAGGAGGGCGCCTGGCGCATTTCCCGGTCCGACTATCAGTCCTGTCATGTTGCCATGCGACGTCGTTTGCTTCGTGAAGCCTTTCGCCGCTTGCAAGATCGCGACATTGAATTGAGTTCTGATGCCACGTTGGAGATCATCGACTGGATCAAGGGCGCCCAAGCTGGCAAAGTCCGTGACTTGGGCGGGGATATCCAGCTTCGTGTCAGCTACGACAGCCTCCATATTGAGCGCCGCGATGCCGAACAGCACTTTGGAGACTACCGATTGATCGCGTCTGGGACGGAAATACCTTTGCGAAGGTCCGATGAAATCATCGTAGGACACTTGCGAATCGAACTCTTGGATGGCAAGCGAACGACGGGCCGTTCCACAGCCGTTCATGTACCTGTTGGCGCCGAAGTGCATTTACGTACGCGGCGCAAGGGCGAACGCTTTCGGCCAAAAGGCATGGCTGGAAGGTCGCGAAAAATAAAGGATTGGATGATTGATCGCAAGATCCCACGGCAGATTCGCGATCAAATACCCTTGGTCAGCCTCGATGGCGACGTAATTGCCATCTGTGTCGGCGACACTTGGCACCTTGCGGACAGACCGCAGATGACGACTGGCTCCGGCCTATTCTTTACCTTGGTTCTCGAATAGTCGGCCAGTCGTAGCGAATGCCTTTGGCTGGAATACCGCAAAACCAGGCCTTACGGTATAATCAATGTATGGATACGAGGTCCACGCGTGTTGCTGAAGAAGTGGTGAGTCGGCTAATGCAAGTCTTGCTGGTTGATCACGACGGCGTCAATCGCTACACCGTGAGCAAATCTCTGCAACGTGTCGGCTACATCATTGTCGAAGCGTCTTTCGGCGACGAAGCTTTGGATCTCTTCAATAATCAGCATTTTGACTTGGTCTTGAGCGAGATTGATCTGCCCGGTATAGACGGGATAGAACTTTTGCAGCGCATCAAGGCGGAGTCGCCGGACGCAATGGTAGTCTTGATGACAGAAAACGCCAGTGTCGAATCGGCAGTGCAAGCGCTGCGCTCAGGCGCGCACGATTATCTGATCAAACCCTGTTCCAGCCAAGAGATTAGAGCGAGTGTGGACCGCGGCATTGAACGAGCGCGAAACCTGGTGCGGCGACGGCGCATGCTGGATGCAATTGAGCGAAACGTGGGAGAGCTTGTGCGGGAAGAAGCCTTGGCAGCGGTTTCGTCTGACGATGCAAGCTTGGAACCGCTTGCGCCCGCAGCTCGTGATCGCGCGGCAGCCACTGATTCTGTGATGGCATTGGCTGGGCTTTCGGTTGCCCCGGGCCGCTATCAGATCGGCATTGGGGACCAGTCCATTAATTTGACCCCTACGGAATTCGACCTGTTGCTGTATTTGGCGGCGCACCGCAGCCGCGTTGTGCCATGCCAAGAGCTTGTACGGGAAGTCCGAGGCTATACCACTGATGAGTCCGAAGCCCGTGAGGTCATTCGTCCTCATGTCAGTAATTTGCGACGCAAGTTGAAGATGCTGGGCGATTACAAAAAGCTTGTTGTTAACGTACGCGGGATTGGTTATCGACTGGGCGATCTCTCCGATCCGGAATAACATCCCCCGCTTTTGCCGTTGCTCCCATGGGAAAGCCAACTTTATCGCCTTCAATTTTTACGCCATTGATGGCATTGTTGGTACTGGCGATAGCCGGGATAGCGGCATTGCTTACGGCTGTAACTGTCAACTCCGCCGATTGCAATCAAGCCGGAAGTCTCACACGTGAAACGTACCTCCCCGATGGCTCCGCTCGACCCCGATATTTCACGCTTTATCTCCCACCTTGTTATGAGATTTCGAAACAGACATATCCTCTTCTAATTCTGCTGCACGGTTCCAATGCGGATGACAAGCAGTGGCTGCGCCTGGGTTTCATTAAAGCGCTGGAAGCTGCGATACAATCCGGCGCTTCGCCGCCCATGATCGTTGTCTTGCCTTTCGGCGATGCGATTGCCAACGAGAATTACTTTGGCGGCAACGGTTACGATTCGCTTCTGATTGACCAATTGGATCATTTGCAGCAGCGATACCGCAGCGACGGCAGAACAGCCATTGGTGGCATTTCGCGTGGCGGATTCTGGGCATACCATGTGGGGCTGCGGTTCCCGGATCGGTTCGCGGCGATCGGCGGGCATAGTCCGTTCTTCGACCCAATTCATGTCGAGCCTCGATACAACCCGCTTGAGTTAGCGCGGTCGCAGGGCCCTGACGCCGTTATGCGGCTGTGGCTGGATCGTGGGTCAAAAGACTTCGCGGCGGACGGTGTTGATCAGATGCACGTGATCTTGAGTGATCGCGGCGTCGATCATCAGTATGTCGTTTACGGCGACGCCGGGCACAATGAGGTCTCTTGGCAACAGCATATTCCCGCATATCTGGCCTTTTACAGCGAGGCGCTTGACCAGACGCCGTCTTCGAGGTCGCTAGCCGAGCGGAGCGCAGAGGCTGGCAAGGAACTGTGGATTCCCGCCGCTGCTTTTTCCGCCCTGCAGACGTCGATTTCTCGTGACCAACTGGACGGAATTGTCGCTGGCGGTTTCGATCAGCGACTGACTTTGAGCGAATCGGCGGCGGCCCGCCTGCGTAAACTTGGCGTTGAACTGCATCGCGCTACGCGGATTGTGGCAAACGAAGACCTCGAAGGTCGATTGTGGCGCGACAAGCTCAGCTTTACCTTGCTCCCCTTTGACAGATTGCGCCTGCGACTCCGTCCATTGTGGCTGGACGGTAAACCCGTCGTCGATCAGATCGACGGCTATCCGCTGATATTCGACGGCGGCGCGCCCAACTATCATCCGGGCAATTTGACGCGCATTACTCTATCGGGCACCACTGCGATCGCTCGGCAGACAAGAACGGCCATTGATGCGATTGGCGTGGAGGCTGCCGCGAGCGGCATTCGAGATTATGTTGCTGCGTCGGACTTTTTCCATCTGACAAATGAAGCGCCCCTGGCCGACTCCTGTCCACAATTCAACGACAAGGTCTTGGGTGGCGCGAACAGCCTGTGCATGAAACGAGAACACGCCAGCCTGTTTGATATCTTGAACGTCGACGTGGTTGATCTGACGGGCAATCATGTCAATGACTTTGGTTACGACGCCTTCGAAGATACGTTAATGCTCTTTGAAGAGGCAGGTACGAAAGTTGTCGGCGGAGGCCGCAGCCGGGACGATGCGCGCAAACCTCTGATTCTCTCTCACAATGGCAATACCATCGCCTGGCTGGCCTGCAACGCGGTCGGTCCCTACTATGCCTTAGTTAATGAAGATCCGAACGCGCTCGGCGGCCCGCGACCGGGCGCCGCGTTTTGTGACCGTGCCTGGCTAGAGGACGACTTGCCCGTGCTAGCATCGCAAAACGATCTGGTCCTGTTGACCGTTCACTATCAGGAATTCGAGTCTTATACGCCGACGGCGCAGCAGCGGGCCGATTTCCGCACATTTGCTGAGTGGGGAGCAGACGTTGTCATTGGCACGGCCGAGCACAAGCCGATGACCTTTGAATTCTACCGTACGCGCCGCGGCGAAACGGCTTTCATCCATTTTGGATTGGGCAATCTATATTTTGATCAGAGTTTTTGGGGAAATAAGCGCTTCTTCCTGGACACGCTTTACGTTTATGCCAGTAAACTGGTAGCGGTGGAACTGTTTCCAGGCGTCATCGACAACCGAGCGCGCCCTCGTTTGCTCACTGGCGACGATCAGTTCAACTTTTTGCACTTCATGCTGATTCAACAGAACGGATTCTAGCCATCCTTAGCCCCAAACACAGTCTGATACGTTTGATCACAATTCTGGCGTATCTGTTGCCTTGCTCCGTGATTTCGGCGCAAGTGGCGGAGACAGCGGATACATTTCATCACATGACGCTGGAGCAAAAGGTTGCACAGATGTTCATGGTTAGCTTCTTTGGCACGCAACTGACAGAGATGGAAGCTGCATTCCTGCGCGAGGCGCAACCGGGAGCGGTTGTTCTCTTCGGCCGCAATGTTGAATCGCCCGAACAAGTGACAGCCCTGACGAACGCATACCAGCAGGAGATCATGAGCCGAGGCGGCTTGCCACTGCTGATCGCGGTCGATCAAGAGGGCGGGCCCATCCAGCATCTGCACGACGGTTTCACACGCTTCCCGGCACCGATGTTGCTCACCGCCACGCAAGACGAAGGCTTGGCCTACGATATTGGGGCGGCGGTGGCCGCCGAGATGCGCGCGGTAGGCGTCAACATGAATCTGGCGCCGGTCGGGGATTTGCTGACCAACGTCTTCAATCCAATCATCAATCGGCGAGCATTCGGCAGCGATCCGAATATGGTCGCACCGATTCTAACGCGCTTCATACGCGGTATGCAGGACAATGGAGTGGCAGCCACGGTCAAGCATTTTCCTGGCCATGGCGATACCAGCGAAGACTCGCATCTGGAGTTGCCGGCGATTCACCACGACCGAACTCGGCTGGATTCGGTTGAATTGCGGCCATTCGTCGCTGCCATCGACGCTGGCGTCAGTACTGTAATGGTGGCGCATATCTGGTACAGCGCCTTTGATGCCGAAGCGCTGCCGGCATCCCTGTCTGTCAAGGTGGTGGAAGGCTTGCTGCGCGAAGAGTTGGGATATGATGGCATCATCATGACCGATGCCCTGGATATGGATGCAGTCGACACCGAATACGACCCCAGCGAGGCCTCGATCCGAGCGATCGAAGCGGGCAACGATTTGATTGCGATTGGCGCGCATGTGGGTACGCAACGGATACGCGAGGCAATCAACGATGTAGTTGAGGCCGTGCGCGCCGGGCGTATCGCGCTCGATCGCATAGACAACTCGCTGGAGCGTATTCTAAGGGTCAAACAGCGCTACGGTGTATTGGATTGGAGCCCGCTAGATCCGGATGCGGCGAGCGAACGCCTGGACCTGTCGACGCATGATCGTCTGGTGACGCGTTTGTTCGAACGGGGTGTGACTGTTCTGGACACGCAGGGCATGATACCTGTGCGGGGCAAGGTGCTGTTTGTCTATCCCGGTACGCGCCCTCGCATACGGCGAGAATGCGATCGCCGCGTGGAAGGGCATACATTCATCTCTGTCTCCGGTTCGCCGAAGGACGATGAATTGACCTGGGCAAGCGAGGCCTCACGGGAATCCGACACAGTGGTTGTTTTTACCTTGAACAATATTGATGATCCGCGGCAGATCCAGTTAGTCGAGGCGATGCCGACGCAGAAAACGATTCTGGTGACGTTGTGGAATCCGGTAGAAATGTTTATCTATCCCGAGTTGGCGGCTTATGTGCAGGGATATAGCCCCATGTCCCGCGCGACGAGGGTCATTTGCGAAGTGCTGCTTGGCGAGCGGCAGGCCTTCGGCAGCATGCCGCTGAGCTATGCGAACTAGGCGATTGCGATATGGATGGGCTATAATGATACGGTGCGAATCCACTCGCATCTCGGTCAACGAACAGACGATGATATAAGCAGGTCACAGATAGTCAATGTCTACCCTTAACCCTGATCTAATCTCCAAGGACATGGACGCGGTGTTAAATGATGCCGTGCCGATGCTAGCCGAGTATCGCAAATCGTCGATCATGCCGGAAATGGTGCTGCTGGCGTTGCTTCGTCGAGAAAACACGGCAGCCTGGCGCATGCTCAAGATGTTCGAGTCATCGCGCGGCGTTGACCTGGAGCGCTTGGAGCGCCAGGTGAAGGTTGCGATTCAATCCCGTCGTGATCCCGACGGCAGTCTGGATTTCGTCGCTATCGGCAACAAGAAAGTTTCGTTGAGCCGGCAGTCGATCGTGCTTCTGGACGATGGATTGACGATCGCCAACTCGATGAACGAGCAGAAAATCGATACTGATCATGCCTTGGCGGTTTTAGCTGAAACATCGGTCAGCACGGGCGGGATTCTTCGCCAGTTCAGCATCACGCCCAAGTCGATTCAAGACGCCTACAGCGACGCCAGCAAAATCATCCCCAGCCGCGACGACAGCACCACAGTGGACTACGTAAAACGGGCCAAGCGCGGTTTGCTGCGCGCGGTGCATTTTCGTGAAGATCTGTTGCGCAACATGATCAACGTACTGACGCAATCGGTCAATCGTCACATTATCTTGATTGGCCCGGACGGCGTCGGCAAGCGTACACTGGCATATAGCCTTGCCTTGCTCATGGCGGAAGACAAGGGACCGAATGGTTTGTCGAATCTGGTACAGATAAGCGAAACGGCGCTGCTGGACGGGGATCAGGAGGCCTTCCGCGCCGGCATGAGCGCGGCGCGGCGCGGGATCCTGTTCTTGCCGCTGATCCATCGTTTTTTCGGCGGACCGATCAAAGCCGATTTCAACAAGGCGACGTCGCTGGTGCAAAAGGCCTTCTTGAGCGACGATCCTGTCGTCATCTGCACCACCAATTTGCAGGAATTTGAAGCGCGCATCCAAAACGTCAGCGCCATTATGGAGAACAGTCAGGTCATCCGGGTCGATGAACCCGCGTTGGACGAAACCGTAGAGATTCTGGAGACGATAGCGCCGCATCTGCAATCGGACTATGAGATTGCCATTGAGCACGACGCGCTGAAAATGGCCGCGCGCATGGCGCAGCGCTATTTGACCATCAATCCTTTGCCGCAAAGTGCCGAGCAATTGCTACATCGTACCGCCGCGATGGTCAATATGGGCAAGCAAGCGCATCTTGCCTTCCGACCGGACAACAACGATGCCAAGCTTGATG
Organism: Chloroflexota bacterium; assembly: GCA_026708115.1. Lineage (GTDB taxonomy): Bacteria > Chloroflexota > Anaerolineae > Aggregatilineales > Phototrophicaceae > UBA6055. The sequence goes on along the minus strand of JAPOVL010000019.1, from coordinate 63,686 downwards.
TAGAAGACGTGACCCTGGTGACGAGCCAGATGACCGGCATTCCAGTCACAAAATTGGGCGCTGACGAACGCCTGCGCTATGCCAATATGGTGGAGCACCTGCGCCAGCGTCTTATCGGCCAGGAAGAGGCTGTTCAGTTGGTCAGCCGCGCCATCAAAACGGCGCGCGTTGGCCTGAAAGACCCGCGGAGACCAATTGGCACCTTCCTGTTCCTGGGTCCAACCGGTATCGGCAAGACCGAGATGGCGCGCGTGCTTGCCGATTTCATGTTCGGCAGCGAAGACAATCTCTTCCCGCTAGACATGAGCGAATACAAGGACGAGAGCAGCATCAACCGCTTAATCGGCTCGGCAGTAGGTTATGTCGGCAGCGACGAGGGCGGGCAACTAACCGAGCGCATTCGGCAGCAACCCTATACCATTGTATTGCTCGATGAAATTGAAAAGGCGCATCCGCGCATTATGGATGTATTGTTGCAGGTGATGGAAGAGGGCCGGCTGACCGACGGACGCGGCAATATCGCGCGCTTCAGCGAGGCTGTCGTCATCATGACCAGCAACATCGGCTCCGAGCATCTGATGGTGCGGCAGATCACAGACGATTTGCGCGAGCAGATTATGGACCAGGTTCTCGAGTTTCTGCGGCCAGAGTTCATCAACCGGCTGGACGAAGTCATTCTGTTCAACGCGTTGAGCGATGAGGACTTCGTCCTTATCCTCGACTTGCTGATTGAAAAAGAGAACAAGCTGGCGCGCGAACGCGGCTTGAGTTTGAAGTTCAGCGGGGGCGCCAAGAAATGGCTCTTGGAGCAAAATGACGAACCGGAGTACGGCGCGCGTCCGCTTCGGCGCATCCTGCGGCGCAACTTACGGGAACCCCTAGCCGACTTTCTGTTGCGCTCCAACCCGCCGGAGGGGACAGAGGTTCGCATCAGTTCCAGCCGCAAACGAGGCGGCGGTTTGAAGTTTTCAGCATTTGTCGATGGGGAGGAATTCCTGGTCGAAGCCTGACAAGCCACTGCGCCATAACCGCGCGCGCAGGAATCAGAGGTGAGCATGAGAGCAATTGATCGTTCGATCTTCAGAAAATACGATATTCGCGGTACGGCCAACGGCGAATCCCCACAATTGACACCCGGCATATCCTATTTGGTTGGCAAGGCTTTGGGCACATATTTGCCATGTGAATTCGGTACGGCGAAGGTCTTTGTCGGCTCCGACAATCGCCTGTCGTCCGGTCCGCTCAAGGCGGCGATGATCGAAGGACTTGCTTCGACAGGATTGCCCGTTACCGATATCGGCGAGGTGCTCACGCCAACCGTCTACTTCGCGTCGGCTTCTTATGGCGAAGGGGGGGCAGGTGTCATGATCACCGGCAGCCACCTGGACACCCGTTACAACGGTATCAAGATGGCCTATGGAAAGCTGGCGCTGGCCGGCGAACAGATCCAGGACGTTTTGAGCATCATTGATGACGGCCTGTTCGCGGTAGGTGACGGCGAAGTCGAAGAAGATCCGACCATGATCAATCAACACATGACCGCAATTCAACGTAAAGTACACATGGAAAAACCGCTGCAGGTGGTGCTGGACGCGGGCAACGGTTTATCGGGCGCTTATCTGCTTCCGGTGTTGCGCGCCCTGGGGCTAGACGTCGAATGCCTTTATTGCGAACCGGACGGGACATTTCCCAATCACTTGCCGAATCCTGAAGATCCCGAAATGACGCGCGATCTGGAGGCGAAAGTTATCGAACTGGGCGCGGACTTGGGCCTGGCCTTCGACGGCGATAGCGATCGCTGCGGCTTCATTGACAACCACGGTCATCATATCGCCGCGGATCGACTGCTGGCGCTGCTTTCGCGGGATTTGCTCCGGCGTCACCCTAATACGCCGATCGTCTTTGACGTGAAATCGTCGCAGGCGCTCCCCGACGAAATCAAGAAATACGGCGGTATCCCGGTCATGTGGAAATCGGGACACAGCCTGATGAAGCAGAAGATGAACGAGATCGGCTCCTTGCTAGGTGGCGAGGTAAGTGGGCATCTCTTCATCGGGGAAGATTACTTCGGCTTTGACGACGCGCCTCTGGTGGCGCTTAAAACGCTCGAGATCATTAGCAAGTCCGGGAAAACAGTTGCCGAAATCTTTGACGAAATTCCCAAGCTGGTAGCCACGCCGGAGATCGTATTGGGCGCGCCGGACGACTTGAAGTTCAAGATGATTGAGGAGATGACGGCCAGTCTCCAAAAGGATTATGAGGTCGTGACGGTCGATGGCGCGCGCGTGATCTTTGACAATGGCTGGGGCCTGGTGCGGGCGAGTAATACTCAGCCAGCTATTACGCTTCGCTTCGAGGCCTATACGCGCGAGCAGATCGTCGAGTACATGCGTATTTTCAAGGGGCATTTGGTCAACTATCCGCAGATCGACCGAGGTCGATTCGATGCGCTCTTGTTAGACTTCAGTTCCGAGTCTCTCCCCGGAACACATACTTGACAGTGACAATACGTCGTAACTTTTTCAAAGACATCTATCGCAATCAGGCGCAGCAGTTTGATCGTTTGGCAGCGCGCGAAGACAGGCGCGGCAATTTGTTTGCGGCGCTTAACGAAATCTATCCTTTGCGCGGCGCCAACGTTGTGGAATTTGGCGCCGGCACCGGACGTGTTACTCGGTTGCTCTCGGTAGCGGTTGAAGAGATATTCGCATTTGACATTGAGGCGTCGATGTTAGGCTGCGCCCAGAGCGCAATGCGTGCTACCGGTATGACCAACTGGCATCTGTCGCTTGGCGACAATGGCCGCATGCCGGTCGCGTCGGCCTGTGCCGATTTGGCAATTGAAGGCTGGAGCTTCGCCCACGCGCGTGAATGGCATCCCAAAGCCTGGCGCGAGCAAACCGATTGGATGCTCGCCGAAATGGCGCGCGTCCTTAGGCCGGGCGGCACAGCCATCCTCATCGAGACGATGGGCACCGGCAGACGCCAGCCGCTCGCGTCAACGCATTTGAGACAGCTGTATGACTATTGGGAGCAGGAGCAGGGTCTCTCATATCGCTGGATTCGCACCGATTACCAATTTGCTTCTCCGCAGGAAGCCGACGAATTGATGCGGTTTTTCTTTGGTGATGAGCTAGCGGACACATGCCTGGACGGCAAGAGAGTGATTGTGCCGGAGTGTACCGGCATCTGGTGGAGGACTTTCGGATGAGCCGTGGCGGCTCTAGAATGGGGCAGGCGGAGAAATCTGCTGCGCAAGATAGTTGAATACGCCCAAAAGCATCAAGACTGTGCTTCCGAAGGCAATCAAAAGGACTCCGTATATGACTTGTCGCCTGTCCCAGTCGCGCGTTCTCTGGATGGGCTTATCCCCTGCGCTCCGTTGAAGCGCCTTTTGCCAACTTCGGTCGCGGTCGAAGACCAGGATCAGTCCCCAGATGATGAAAGGACCTCCGAAAATGCCTCCAAAACAGAGCGCCGCAATCACGCCTCGTCTCCAATAATCCCGACATAACTCCTGAGCAACTTGTATCGACTCCTGTGCCACCTGTTCGGTCTCTACCATAATCGTTTTCACGGACTTGAACAGTCCGACGCAAACGCATCGCGTTGACGAACTATTGCAAGCTTGTCCATTTCGGTTATCATGACTTGCTGTTGCAGGAAATAGCGCGGACAGGCGCTAATGGGAAATGCAGTGATTCCCGAATCAATTATCCAATGGCGGTACGCATCATGCAGAAGTTGAACGCGCCGGACTTGGCGCCGATCATCGAGTTCCCAGTTGACAGCGAGCATTCCGGCGTTCGCATGGTGGGCTGCTTTACCTTCTTGTTTGGGGCCGTATTCAGCTTCCTGATCCTGAATACGATAGTCCCGAACGGCGGCTTGATCATTATCGGCGCCGCGATCGTAATTGCAGTCGGTTTAACCTATGCGGCTGATTACTTTTCCAAGAAATACTGGCCCAGCAATCGATATATCCAGTTTCTTGGCGATATCATTCAATTGACCAAGTCAAGCAAAGTTCAAGGCGAAATTGATGCCGGGCACAACGTCAACATATTGATGTGGCACTTCGAAGCGAGGCGCCATCCGCGCGTCCCGAAAGGGTGGTACGTGGTCGCCAATGCCTTGGAGCAGGATGGAGAATTCATTACGACCTATAGCATTGTATCGCCTGCCGACTTCGAATCTTTGCCTTTGTCACGTCTATCGACCAGATACCAGCGCAAGAAGGGCAAGAAAGACGAAGCGCGCGATTTGCGAAAAGCCGGCAACATCCGCCGTATCGAACAGGCGGAATTCTACCGCGGCGAGTTTGGGGCCGAAATGTCGCCGGAAGATTATCGAAGCTATCTCGAATACCTTGCCGATACCTATACGTCTTGGATGCCGAAAGATAAATGAACGACTTCGGCAGGCTGTCCGGTCTGCTGCTCTTGATCGTACTGCTTGCCATGCCCGCGGTTGCGCAGGACAGGACACTGGCGCTGGGCAATCGGGTCGAAGACAGGCTCGCTCCTAACGAAACGCATCGCTATAGCTTGATCGCCCTGGAATTGACACTTGTGTCATTTCGTGTGGAGGCGCTGTCAGAGACTCTGGATCCTCAGTTAGCTATCTACGACAGTACAGGCGAGCTGATAATCGCGAACGACGACTATGCCTACCCGGACTCGCTGGATGCGATCATCCAAGCCTTTGTCTTTCCCAAATCAGATCAGTATACCGTGGCTGTGAGCGGATTCGATGGCACGAGCGGACCCTATCAATTACATCTGCTGCCCGGATATGACGTTCATATTCACGCCAACGAGAAGCTGCTGCTGGAGGACTGGGAGGTGGTCAACCGCCTGGCCGCAGTCAGGCAGGCAGGCAGCAACCGGCTGGCTGTAGAAACCGACGGGATAGCAACAACAGCCGTGATGCTGGGCACGGGTTTTGCACAGGAACGAGACTTTTACTTTGAAGTTCAGTTTGACAACGTATCGTCGGCGGACGACTGGCAGGTAGGCCTTGCTTTTCGCTACGCGCGGCCCGATTCGCATTCGCGGGTCCTCTTTAACAAACGGGGCTTCTGGCGCATGGAGAGGGTGGACGACGGAGACATTGTGATTGTGCGCAACTGGGGAACGCATCCAGCCATCGTTCCCGGCGAGAGCGAATTTCGCCTGGGGATACTGGCGAGCGGAGAACATTTCGACATCGTTTACAACGGTCAAATCGTTGGCATGGTCGGCGACAACAAGTCCGAGGCAATTGGTGGCGTGGGCGTCGCCATGCGCACCGCCGATGTTATTGGCAGCCGCCTTTCCTTTGCCATTAGCCATGCGATGATGACGATTCCGACACGTGTGGATGAAGCGGTGATCGTTCCGAATCAACTCCTGACGAGGGCCTACCATGTCATGGACAATGTCCTGGCGCGACAGCAGTTGATCTCCGTTGGCGGCGAAATCAAAATGCTTTTGCCTCAAAGCAGCGTTCGGCGTCGCTTGGCAGGTGTCACTCCATATCTGCTGGGTTCTGGTTTGCGCTTCGCGGAATTCGCGATCGGCGCGAAACTCTCTTACCAAATGAGCAAGGAAGCCAATGGCGGCTGCGGCATTCTTTTCCACTTCCAGGACGAAGAACATTATCAGCTTGCATATGCGACCGCAGAGGGCGACTATGGCGTATCGCAGCGCCAGGGCGAGGTCTTTGCGCCGGGAATCTTTGTCAATAAGCCGTCGCGCGCGCGGCATGAACATGATATGCTCTTGGTTGTCTATGACGGCACGATCCATTACTACGTCGACAACGAGCATATCGGACAGTTGGCGATCGAAACTTCGTCGGGAAGGGTCGGAATCGCGGTTGTCAACTATGCGGGCGTCGATACCAATTGCGTTTTTGAGGATTTTTGGGTCCTCAGCCTGGACGGATGAGCGCAAGGGCTTGTTCCCTCGGATTATGGGCAAGGAGCCCCACTATGGTGAGGCTCGCCGCATCTGTTTGATGGATTTGCCGTGAACTACGCGCTCTCGCGCATGGCCGCGCCGAGCGTGGCGCAACCCGGGCAACTGCCGTCGGGGCGTATAAGCGCGTAGCCGCCCATCGGGTCCGAATCCCAGCGCGTGAAGTTAACGTTCCAAACGATCAGCAGCGCAACGCGGCCGGATTCGCGCGAGAGACGGACAGCATCGGCGATCCATTCCGCCTGCTGCGCCAACGTTACATTGCCCGCCCAGGCGAAGGCGGGCGGGATCGGCGCTCCCATGCCTTCTCCACTCAGGTAGCCCAGTTCCGTCCAACAGATCTTCGTATTCGGGAAGAACTGCGCGCCACGGTTCAGCATGGAGCCAAAGTAGCGCGTCGGATAGTTGCCACGCGGATCGCCACCGTTGCTGCGCGGGCTGAGGATGCCTTCGTTGTAGTGCAAGCCCAGGCAATCCATGTATTGCGCGGCGCCGGCTTGCGCCATTTGCCGCATGAAATTATCGTCGTTGACAACGGCGCCGGGGTAAGCGCCTTCCGCGCCGGTGGGCGCTGGCGCTCCACTGATTACAAGCGTGGCCGGGTTGGCGGCTTTGATCGCATTGTAAGCCGCTTTCAGCATATCCGTGTACAGCGCGCCATTGATCTGACCGAATGGCCATTCGCGATCCAGATTGGGCTCGTTCCATATTTCGATGGCGTCGGCGCCATTCCTGGCTAATTCGGCCACGAAGGCGGACAGTTGCGCAACATAAGCGTTGAAGTCGTTTGCCAGCGCGTCTTTGTTGCCGACGACGCCCAGCAGCAGCTTGAAGTTGCTTGCCTTGGCGCCCTGGATGAATTCAATACCCTTGGCAACGCCGGCTTCGACCGGCAACTGTGATTTAACCCAGGTCATGCCCGCCGAGCGCATCAATTCCGCCGTGCGGCCGTCCAATCCGGAGACGTGCCCGCCCAAGGAGAATCCCGCGGGCCCCGCGGTCGGAGCGGCGGCCACCGGCTGCTCGGGCTCGCTTGCTGCTTCTGGCACGGGGCCACCATAGGCTGGCGGTACATGCACTTCATCGCAAAGGATGGCGTCGTTGAAATCGTAAGTGACGCGGGCTTGGTACTCTTTGCCGGACATGTCCAGAATGGAGAAAGTCCAGCCGAACAGTATATCCTCGCGCTTTTGCCCGATTGGAATATCAGCTACGCAATTATCGATTCCGAAGGAACCGTAGAGCTGAAAGCTGCCAGGCGAACTCCAGTCATCTTCGTAGTAGCGCCATCTGACCATGGTGAGCCGCGATCCACGTTCCTCTTCTATCAGATCGCGCGCGATCTGCAGGGAAGTCTGCACATAATCGCCAGCGACCGCGTTGTCGTCTTGTGATAGCGCCGTCATTGACAACATCGTCAACAGCGCTAATGCCAGCCATGTTCTTGTTAAGGTCCGGAGCAAAATGTCGAGTCGTTTCTGTCGCATCAGAGCCTCTTCTTGCCTGATTCTCTTAGTTCATGATTGTACAAGCTTAGCGAACTGTGTCGATATTGCTATGGTTCATTTGAGATCGTTGCCTATTCGCAGGCTGCAGCGTCAGACAATGTCCTGCGAGAGACAGGGCTGATTCTTGGGCAGTTGCATCGCAGCTTTGTTCAGCAGGGTTCATTTCCGTTTCGTCCTATGCCAGCGCTCATTCGCGTGGAATGGTGAAGTAGAAGGTGGAGCCGCTGCCTACCTGGCTTCGCACGGAAATATCGCCGCCGTGGGCTTCGACGATGGCTTTGACCAGGTACAAGCCCAGTCCTGTGCCATGCGCTCGGCGGGTGAGCCTGTCGTCGATGCGGTAGAAGCGATCAAATATCTTATCAATATGATCTTGAGGGATGCCGGCGCCTTCGTCCCTGACGAATATCGTCACGCTGCTGGCAGTGAAGCGACCGCCAACAGTGATGGTTGTGTCGGGTGGCGAATACTTGATGGCGTTGGTCAACAAATTGTCGAAGACTTGCCGGAGGCGGGCCTCATCGCCTTGTATGAGCGGGAAGTTTGGGGGAAAGCTGAAATTGAAGCTGTGATTGCTCTGCGCCTCGAGTCGTTCGACGGATCTGGCAGCCAACTGCTGAAGATCGGTATCGGTAAAGTTGAGACGCAGCTCCCGCGAGGCTTGGATTTTGCTGGCGGTCAACAGGTCTTCGACGAGATCGGTCAAGCGATCGGCTTCGTCTTCTATGATGGCCATGTTGTCGCGTATGACGCTGCTGTCCCATTCGACGTCCTCGCGTCCCAAGGTGCTGGCGTATCCTTTGATGATCGCGATCGGCGTGCGTAATTCATGGTGGATTGTCGAAATGAAGACGGATTGCATTTCTTGGGCTTTGCGGAAATTAGTGATATCGCGCACATTGGCGATGATGCTTTCCAGGCGTCCGTCCTCTTTCAAGAGCGGCGCATAGGTAATACCCAGGCTTGTCGTCATGCCATCGCGCCGGAGCAGATCCCCTTCCACATACAGGGTCCCCGCGCTGCCCCCGTCTCTGGTTTGTCTGGGCCAGCCTGAATCAAGCGCGTTTTCCAGATCGGGGTTTTCCAGCCGGTCCCAAAGGATCACTTCATTCTTCGCTAAACCGATGACGTCATCGGTCTTCCAGCCGGTCATGCGCTCGAAGGCGATGTTCGCCTGCTGGAAGGTCAAGTCAGGGTTCAGTATGAATACCCCGTCTCCGCTATTGTCGACGATCGCTTCCAGCCGCTGCCGCTCCTGATTGATATGGCCGTAGAGTTGCGCGTTGTTGACGGCGATGGCGGCTTGGTCGGCGAAGCTCTGCAGGGTATTCAAATCTTCGGGAGTGATGGCGGTCTGGTAGGATCGAAACACGATAAGCAGTCCCAGGGGATTTTGCGCGAATACCAGGGGCATGGCGATGGATTGCCCAAGTTTGCTGTCGATCGCGTCCGCCATTTCGCGCAGTTTGGCATTAAGAAACTCTCGACTGAATCCCTCGTCCGCTGCGGGGTTCATCAATTCTTGCAGCTTGCGGTTGAGTTCCGGCACCACTTCGGGACCGATGCCGGAATAGGCCCGCACGAGGTACTGGCCGTCTCCTTCGTCGCCGAGGGCGACTATTCCCACCCGCCCGGCCAACATCGCGACCGAAGCGCGCAATACCCGGCGCAGCACCTCGCTGAGATCTAGCTGTGCGGTTATGGCGCGTGAGATTTCCAGCAAGAAGTCACGTTGCCGAGTTCGCAGATCAGGACGCATCAACATGATTCGATTTTAGCACGCTCCTACAAGGCTTGTCCTGTACTGTGTCGCTGTAGTCCAAGGGATATGGAAAGAAAGCGCCAAACTTTGGCGGGCGGCGCACGGCGCGCAGTTTGTCTTCAAATGCTGGGAAAATGCCCTTAAGTTGCCCATATAATGCCCCTTTTTGGGCGACCGTATAGATACAGTATGTATACGGGGGGGGGGGGGGTAGGGGTATTCACCCGAGAGGCGCAGGGGGCGAGCCGGTGGCTCGCCGGTACAGTTTTCGAGGTGATTATAGGTGTTGTGTTTCGGGCGACCAGGTTGGTCGCCCCTACAAGGCTTGTCCGGTACTGGGTCATGCTGACGCGCTTTTTTCACCCCTCACCCCCCGGCCCCCTCTCCCACAAGGGGAGAGGGGGAGCTAAACTTAGCGGATTGCGTAATAATTTGTTGATTTTCGCAAGGATCTCCATCTTTTTTGTATTGTTTCGGTACTGTTTCTGTTATCTATACGTATGATTTGCAGTAGCGGACAAGCCTTGTAGGGGGCGACATGATAGGTCGCCCTTACGGGTTTCGCGCTGAAGGCGGGGATACTAGAAGAGCTTGTCAAGCTCGCTGATATCAAGATGTCCGCCGTCGGTGGCGACAAGCGCGGCCGCGCCGACCAGGGCGACGTCATCGCCGAGCGCCGCGGTCGCAATCTTGAGATCCTTGATGTAGGAGTCGTCGAGTACATGTTGAGCAATAGCATCGTGAATGGGCCCGAAGAGCAAGTCTCCGGCTTTGGTAACGCCGCCCCCGAGCACGACCACCTCAGGATTAAAAAGGTGTAATATGCTGACGATGCCCAGCCCGATGATACGTCCGGCATGAGCAAAGATTTCCGTGGCAAGTTGGTCCCCCGCGCGGGCGGCCACTGCAACTGCCTTGGCGTCAAGCGGAGCATTGCTTTCCGCGAGCAATTCGCTCAATGACGATGATCTGCCGGCGCGCAAGGCGGCAAGGGCACGGCGCGCAATGGCGGGTCCGGCGGCCTCAAGCTCGACCGATGACACTTTGTTCCGCTCGATGATGATCGGGATGTGGCCAAACTCGGCGGCCAGTCCCTCGCGCCCCAGAAGCAGGCGACCGTCGCAAATCATACCGGCGCCAATCCCGGTACTGACGGTGATATAAACGACGTGGCGATGACCTTGGGCGGCGCCCTTGGATGCCTCTGCCAGGGCTGCGACATTGGCGTCGTTGCCGATGAATACCGGCAGGCCAAACTCGGACCGGATAATATCCGCCAGAGGCACGTCGTGCCAGCCGGGCAAGTTGGGAGGGGCAATAATAACGCCGGTCATGGGGTTCAAAGGCCCGGGAGATGAGAAGCCGATGCCAGCGACGTCGCTAGCGGATGGAGCCAGGACTTTCGCAATGTACTCCTTAAGCCGCCCGATGACAGGTCCGGGACCCTCTTGGGCGGAGGTCAAGGCGCGCTCGCGCTGCAGCAGGTTCAGTTCGTGGTCGAAGCGCGCGGTGCGTATCTGTGTACCGCCCAGATCGACGGCGATGATTGCTTTGCCCATCAAAGATAATCCTCAGGCTTTTGGACGTTGGCCAGCCGACGGCACTGCATCCTGTCTAGACCTCACCGATAAGGCGAGAGCGGCTCGGGACAGGTTCTTACCAAGCTCACTTGCCAGATTATGTCCGGCCGGCTACCTGGCTTGTAGCCCATTGCTGACCTTGCTAGAATAGCATGGTTTCCCGCCAGTATTAAGTTCGATGACCACAGCCGCTCGGCGCGTAATCGGCGAAATTGGGCTGCCGCGCCCAGAGAAAATAACAAGCCTTCTCGTCGCATGAGCGACGCGGTTTATCAAACAAGAGATTGACGAGTTGTCATGGCACGTGTCACCCCGATGCGCCGACAGTATTTGGAAATCAAGAGCCAGTATCCGGACTGCATCTTGATGTTTCGCATGGGGGACTTTTACGAAATGTTCGACGAAGACGCGGAAGTGGCGGCTCGCGAGCTGGATATTACGCTGACCGCGCGCGCCCACAGCAAGGGCGGCGCCAAGATACCCATGGCGGGGGTACCGTATCATTCCGTTGACGGTTACATCGCAAAGCTGATTGACAAGGGTTATCATGTCGCCGTCTGCGACCAGATCACCGAGCCGAGCGGGCGCGGCATCGTCGAGCGCGAGGTGACCCGGGTCATGACCCCGGGCACTGTAGTCGAGCCTGCGCTCTTGGAGGATTCCAAAGCCAATTATCTGATGGCGATATTGCCAGTTGGCGACGCTGAAAGCGGGCAATGGAGCAAGGCTGGCATCGCATTTGCGGATGTATCCACGGGGGAATTCTGGGCGACGCAATTGGAAGGCGAAGCCGTTGGGCTCGCTGTGTTTGAAGAATTGGCGCGAATTGATCCACGAGAAGTGTTAATGCCAGAAAGCTGGCAGAAGCGCGGCGTGACATTGCCGGAAGGCATCCATCTGAGCGCGGCGCAAGACTGGAGTTTCGAGTACGACGGAGCGCAGCAATTGTTATGCGAGCATTTTCGCGTGCGTACCCTAGACGGATTCGGATTAAAGGGTCAAAGGATCGCCGTTTCGGCCGCGGGAGGCGTCTTGCAGTATCTGCGATCGACGCAGAAGAACTCGGTAGAACAGCTCTCAAGTATTCGCGCCTATTCGACGGCGTCCTTCATGGTATTGGATCAATTCACCCGTCATAACCTGGAACTGACGGAGTCCATTCGGGGGCGCAAAACGAAAGGCAGCTTGCTCGACATTTTAGATCGGACGGTGACGGCAATGGGCGCTCGACTGTTGCGTACCTGGCTGAATCAACCCTTGCTGGATATCAGACGACTGAATGCGCGCCATGACGCAGTGGAAGCCTTGTTCAGCAGTGACTTGCTCCGCGACGAGCTCGCTGGGGAATTGAAACAGGTCGCCGATGTGGAAAGGCTGACAAATCGAATCGCGATCGGCAAAGCCGGCCCGCGGGACTTGCTGGCGCTGAAAAAGACGCTGAGCGCGGTACCACGGCTAGCGGAACTCATCCAGGAAACAGGCGCGCTGGCCGCGATCAGCGAGAGATTGGATCCCTGCGAAGCCGTCTACGACGTGATCGCTGCGGCGGTAGCCGAGGACGCGCCAGCCACACTAAATGCCATAGGCATCATTCGCGCGGGCTATTCGGAGCAGTTGGACCAGATCCTCGCTTCAAGCCGTCAGGCGCGAGACTGGATCGCCAATCTCGAGTCGCATGAGCGGCGCAGAACGGGCATCGCCAGCATCAAAGTTGGATTCAACAAGGTCTTTGGTTATTACATCGAGGTCACTAAAACGCATAGTGACAAGGTGCCGGATGATTATGTGCGCAAACAGACCTTGGTCAATGCTGAACGCTATATCACACCGGAATTGAAGGAATACGAAACGAAGGTTCTAAATGCCGAAGAAGAGATCCTCGCCATTGAGCGTCAGTTGTTCGAGGACTTGTGCCTAGATATCGGCCGTCAGCGGGAGCGCTTGCATAAGACTGCGCGCGCCATCGCGCATTTGGACGCTTTTTTGTCCCTGGCGGAAGTGGCCGTCCGGGAAGGCTATGTGCGGCCGGAGCTAAGCGAGGACAACATCCTGCATATTGAAGCTGGCCGGCACCCGGTCGTGGAAAAGCTATTGGAGACGTCCAGTCGCTATGTGCCAAATGACAGCGGATTCGATTTGGCTTCGCGCATACATATCATCACCGGACCGAATATGTCCGGCAAATCGACTTATATTCGACAAGTGGCGATCATTACGCTGATGGCTCAAGTTGGCAGCTTTGTGCCAGCTGATTCGGCGCAGATCGGACTGGTGGACCGGATATTCGCTCGGATCGGCGCCCAGGACGAGATACACGCCGGGCAAAGCACCTTTATGGTGGAAATGGTAGAAACGGCGCGCTTACTTTCCGGCAGCAGCAAGAGGAGCCTGCTCATTCTGGATGAGATCGGACGCGGCACGTCGACCTACGATGGTTTGGCGATTGCGCGCTCGGTGATCGAATATATCCACAACAACCCGCGCCTCAACTGCCGCACGCTTTTCGCAACGCATTATCACGAATTGACCGAACTGCCGAATATCTTGCCGCGCACGGCCAACTTCAATGTCGCGGTGGCCGAGCGGGGGGATGACATCGTATTCTTACACAAAGTTTTGCCGGGCGGCGCCGACCAGAGCTATGGGGTTCACGTGGCGCAATTGGCTGGCATACCGCGTTCGGTGGTGGACCGCGCGCGTCAACTTCTGGTGCAACTGGAAGAGGACAGTGGAGACTTTGCCTTGAAGAGGCCACGAGACTCGCATCAACAATTAAGTTTTTTCGATGCGCCCGAGAACCCAGCGCTAGGCGCGCTGCGCTCGCTGGAGATCGATAGCCTTAGCCCCTTGGAAGCGCTCACCAAACTGTATGAATTGCAGAATATGGCTGCCGAGGATTAGATGACCGACTCCAAGACGATTGTTGTCGCGACTCACCGACGATCGGGCACGCACTGGACGATCGACGCCTTACGCAACAACAGTCCAGATGTCAGTGAGAGCTTTCTGACCCTGGAGCGGGCGTCGTCTGATCATGATTCGCCGATGCCGCTATCGGAGTTTCGCCAGCGAGTGAAAACTCTGGAAGGACGCGTGCTTGTCAAGGTACATGACCTGCCGACGGCAAGCTTTTGGAAGCGCAATGAAGAAAGGACGTTCGCGCTGTCGGTCTTGCGCGAATCGCCGGTGATCTATGTTCATCGCGACGGTCGCGATGTCATGGTCTCACTCTACTACTACATGCAATCCTTTGACGAAGAGGTCAAGAAACAGTCGTTTTCAGATTTCATTCGTTCGGAGTCCAAGCTGGACGGCGTTGACAGTGGCATGAGCCGTCCAGCCTATTGGGCGCATCATGCGCGGGTCTGGTTGCAGCAACCCAATGTGCTGCGCGTATCGTACGAAGCGCTGGAGAAGAGCTATGAGGCCAGCGTGAGAGAAATGGGGGCGTTCTTGGGGATTAGCCTGCGACGCTCGCTGCGGACAATTGATTTGCCGGGAAAATCGGGTACGCCCTCTCTGGCCGGACGGGCGCTTTGGAAGCTGGGACTTCGCCAGAAGCGGCTATCTTCCGCAGTCCAGCCCCGGCGCGGGAGCAGCGGCGACTGGCGCAATCACTTTAACGACGAAGATCTCGCTTTTTTCATGGCCGAAGCCGGGGATCAGATGCAGGCCTTGAAGTAGTCCAGCGTTTTTTTGCCAGAGCAATCTCGGCAGATATTTTTTACCACCGAGGACACCGAGGGCCGCTGAAAGTCCCGCGCTTTTCTACCCTCATCCCCCGGCCTAGCGCCCCCTCGATCCCCCGCCTCACGGGGGAAGTATCCCCAAAATGAGGGAAGGGGAGAGTCGCCATGTCCGAAATAGCCAATCTGCGGCGGGATTCGGCAGGATCATGCGACTTTTTTTCAGGCAATTATGCGAAAACTTGCTCATAACGATCTGTAGTGGATAAGCCTTACATTGCTAGACTCATGCGAGTTTCGACAGTTATTGGTTTTGATGCGATTGCTCTGCCTGTCTTTTGCCTCCTATTCAGTTAGATACAGTTATGATGTATAGTAAAGTCGGCAGCGTAGCTGCCCGTGTTTTGGAGTTTCCCGTGGCAATTTGCTTGACCGGCGCGTGCCACGGGAAACCCCTTGAATCAAAGCCGCGAACGGCTTATCTGATTACGAACATAACATAGAAAGCGTAATGTTGCAAATACTCATATCTGATTCCTTTTAGCTCGTTTTAATGAGGCAAGCCAGCGAGGGCGCTGGCGACGCTTGTCATCACTTGCCGCCGTACATGTCTGCGGCTCGCCAGGTGATTACCTGATATATCTCGAAGAATAGCGTTACGCTGATGAGCGCGTATGCCAGGTCGACGAGCTTAACGTGGTATCCGAAAAGTCGAATATGCAGGTCTTGCAGCGCTCTGCTGTGTACCATCAGCCCAATTGTCCAGAAGAAGGGTATAAGCAATATCAGAACGACCCGCGGTCCTTCGCTCCCGCTAATCGGATTGTACCAGGCTGCTCCCAAACCATAGATCGCAAAAATCGCCGCCAGATAGCAATAAATGTGAATATGGCAAGATTTGTCTTGCCAGCGAAATTGTCTAATTAGCGGCGGTATCGAGAATAACAGCAGCAGTAATCCCAGCGCGACTTGTGAGCAATAGCCGAAAATGTGCCGACTGTGTTTGATATAACAGGCATATCCGGTTATTTTTTCAATTCCTTCGCGCAGCCGTTCGATGATTTGATCTGACGAGTGTTCTCGCAAGTAATTTCGCAACCCGGGTATTTGATCATCCGGCAATTGAAGGAATCCCGCGTAACCACCGGCCTCTTTCGTGGCGGCATCCGCCTCGTCCCAAGAGTCAAACCAAATGTAAATCCTTGTATTCACATTGTAGAAATACTCGCCATAGTCTAGCTTGCTTTCCCGAAAATATGGGAATAGCAAAATCATAAACGTCATCAAAGGCACAAGGGCGCTCAACAGTATTCGAGACAGCCTCCTGCGGTTCAATGCGCCATTTAGCGCCATGACAAAGAGCAGAACAGAGTGAGAAGCGGAAAAGACAATCAGCGCTGGCAAAACATTGGCTTTGGTAAAATGCGCCAGAGCGAAAAGCGCGCCGGTCCCGACGTATTTGTACCACTTTGGCCTAAACAATGTCTCTAGGGAAAGAATAAATGCGAAGCCGAATAGCGAGTAAGAAAGGATTTCTGGTTGAAAGAAGGGCGCCTTAAAGGCAAAGGCCAGGAAGCCGATCGTCAGTATCGCGTAAAGGCTGTATAGGCGACTGAATTTCGCAAAAAATACGAGCGCCAGAGAAGCTAGCGCGGCTACAGAAATCCAAACATTGATCTGTTTGCCTCGCTGGAAAAATGCTTCATCGTCAAGCTCTGGCGAATTCAGCGCCGCCTGGACGAAAGCGAATAAAGGCATATAGTTGCGCCTGCCCGTGTAGGCGAATCCGCTTTCATGCGCTCTGCGAGCAAACCTCATATGCGCGCGTTGATCACTTTTGGCGTAATCGTCGTTCCGGCGGTTTTGGATTTGAGCGGTGTGCAAGTACAAAAGCAATGTACCTGCAATAATCAAGCTAGAGACTGAATAAGCAGCGAGTCGAGTTAATGTCATGCGGGACTCCTCCGCGATTTAGTCTCCGCCTGGCACGTGAGCCGCCTCCGGACGGGCGGGAGGGATTGCCGCTTCGTCTTCCGATATGATACCTTCAGATAGCAATACACGCTTGAATGAGACGATCGCGACTTCGATCATGTCAAGGCTGGGTTCATTAGTCGTTAGATGCTGAAGCGCCAAATTGGGTCGTATCATGAAGCGTATCCAGGCTTTGTCCAGGTTGGAGGCGGTGTACTTCAAGAATTCGTAGGCGACGCCCGCGACAATAGGAATGAAGATGACGCGTGAGAGTATCAACAAGGCAAAGGGCGGGCGCCCGATCAAAGAAAACAGCAGTACGCTTACAAACACAACGGTCAATAGAAACGCCGTACCGCAGCGAGGGTGCTCAATGGCGTGACGGCGGACGACCTCCGGCAGCAATTCGTCGCCGGCTTCGTAGGCATTGATGGTTTTATGTTCCGCGCCGTGATAGGAAAATATCCGTTTGCCGTCGTTGGTGCGTCCAACGAACCAGATGTATACGACTAGAATCGCCAACTGCACCACGCCCTCGATCATGTTAATAAGGAAGGCGTCAAAGCCGATGGGAAGGGCCTCGTAGGCCAGGAAGTTACCGCTTTCAGCAGCGACGGCAACTTCGTTGCCCGCTTCATCTATGACGATTTCCTTCGCGGTGGTACTGAGGCCCAGGAGGTTCCCGATGCCGGTTGCGGCGGTGGTCGGCAGCAGGAAAAAGATGCCGATTCCGATCAGCAAAGACAGCGCGATTGTGGCCCAACCGATGGGCCCGTTGAAGCTGATATTCTCCTCTTCATCGAGCGCGATATCCGCTGACCACATGAGCGCGCGAATGCCGAGGCCGAGCGCGTCCCAAAGACCGATTAAGCCGCGAACAAAAGGTGTCCGGGCGATGCGCCCCCGGTACAGGGTAGCGCTCAGCGGTTGCTCGTGTATGACGATCTGTCCCTTGGGGTCGCGGACGGCCACCGCCATCGAATGGGCCCCGCGCATCATCACGCCTTCAATGACCGCTTGGCCGCCATAAGAGAATTTTAGCTCGCCAGCCGCTCTTTTCTCAGGCTCCTTCAACATCGTCCTCCGTCAGTTCGCCGCCAATGCGTCCGGTGATTTTACATTCAGTTTCAGCACAAAGACACAGCCGCTCGGCGCGTAATCGGCGGATTTGGGCCACCGCAGATCACGATTTATTATAAGAGAGCGCAAAGAAAAGGGGAGCTTAGGTCGCAGCCAAATCTTCCGCTGGGCGGATATCGATCAATTTCAATTGCATGGCGCGCCTGCCGTTCCACTCGTTCATCTCTAAATGATAAGCGGCATCAATTGCGGCCGGCATTTGACTTGACCATTCGCCCAATCCGAAACCGATGGCATCAATGGGCGCGCTGTCCTCACGCGCGATTTTCAACTTCAGGTGTCGCCCGTCATCGCCGACGCGTCGGCAAGAGACAAGTCCCAAGTTCCTGCTCATGAATGATGCCGGCGGATTCGCGTGCCCGGTTGGCTCGAGCCAGATCAACTCATCGGCTAGAAATTCGCTCAAGTCGCGCTCATCAATCTCCATATCTACCTGGACACGGTGTCGCAAATCCAGACCATCAAGGGACTGCTTCGCTTTGCGCTCGAGCGCATGCCGTAGCCGCGTGAGGTTGCTGTTGTGCACGGTAAAGCCCGCTGCCATAGCGTGTCCACCGTGCCGGATCAATAGATCCGCGCACTCGTCCAAGGCGTGGGTGATGTTGAACTCGGGAATGCTGCGGCAGGAAGCGCGACTCTCTTCTTCACCGTATTCCAGGACGACCGCGGGTCGGTAAAAGCGTTCTGTTAGCTGTCCTGCCACTAGACCTACAATGCCCGGCAAAAGCTGTGTATCACCAGCAAAGATCAAGTTGACGCCGTCCATTTCGCCGTTCTGATCACTAATGGCTGCCTGCGCCCCCCGAGTCAGTTGTTGCCGCTGCGCGTTGAGACTTTGCAATTCCAAGGCGTAGGGTTCCGCCATTTTTTCGGACGAAGCCGACAAGAGATGGTACGCGCTCATTGCCGTGCGCAAGCGCCCGGCGGCATTGATGCGCGGTCCGAGCATGAAAGCGATGTCCGCGGCGGAGATCTTCCCGGGCCGAAGTCGAGCGACTCTGCACAGCGCAGCGAGGCCGGGGCGACGCTGCTCGTTGATCGTCTTCAAACCATGGCGGACAAGCCGTCGATTCTGGCCGTCATTGAGAGCGGCCAGGTCGGCCACCGTACCGATGGCGACCAGGTCCAACAAGTCGGACTGGCGCAGATGATGAGGATAGTTGTCGCGATCGTTCCGCCAGCGATCAAGCAAGAGCGCTTTTGCCAACATGAATGCGACGCCGACGCCCGCCAGGCTGGTATTACCAGCACAACTCTTTTGCTGTGGATTGATGATCGCCATTGCCCGCGGGATTTCCGGACCAATCGAGTGATGGTCGGTGATGATGATATCCAGGCCAGCGCGCAGACCGGCTGCTACTTCACTGACTGAGCGTATGCCACAGTCAACCGTGACGACCAGGCCAACCCCGGCCGCGGCAAGCGCCTCCAGGGCCGGGCAATTGAGTCCGTAGCCTTCTGCAACCCGGTCAGGTATATAAGGGCGGACATGCGCGCCCAATGCCGCAAGCACCTGTACCAGCAAGGATGTAGCGGTCACGCCATCGGCATCAAAGTCCCCGTAGACCGCGATTGACTCTTGACCCGCGATGGCCGCGCCGATTCTCGTTACAGCCTTTTGCATGTCCTTCATTTGGAAGGGATCTTCTGTGAGATCAGAAGCGCTGAGAAAGCGCGCGGCGTGTTCGGGATCTTCATAGCCGCGGTTGAAGAGCATTTGCGCCAGGATCGGGCTGACATTTGTATAGCGACGCAAGTGCTCGTCCGGCGCCGGAGGAGCGATAATCCATTCCTTTTGAATCATAGACTGCATATGAATAATCTCATAAAATGACAAAGCGATACTACCATTCGCAGATGCAGGGTACAAGCCAGCTTATGGCACGAATCGTGTTTATGGGGACGCCCGAGTTCGCGCTGCCCAGCTTGGCCGCGCTCCTAGATTCACATGCGGTCGTTGCTGTCGTAACGCAGCCGGATCGCCCATCAGGCAGACGGCGCCGGCTGCGGCCGTCGCCGGTCAAAAGAGCGGCGCTTACGGCCGGCATTCCCTTGCTGCAGCCGGAGCGCATTCGCAGCGACGAGTCAATTTCGGCTTTGCAGGGCATGCGCGCGGACTTGTTTGTGGTTGTCGCCTTCGGGCAAATTCTTCCGCAGGTTCTATTGGACGTGCCGCGAATCGCATCAATTAACGTACACGCGTCGCTGCTGCCTCGTTGGCGTGGCGCCGCGCCCATTCAGGCGGCGATACGCGCGGGCGATCAGGAGACGGGTGTCACGTTGATGATGATGGATGCCGGCCTGGATACCGGTCCCGTGATCGCGCAGCGTTTGGCGCCGATCGCGACGGGCGAAACTGGCCAGAGCCTGCATGACAAGCTCGCCCGACTTGGCGCGGAGCTCCTGGTCCAGGCGTTGCCGGATTTCTTGGACGGAACTGTCTCGCCGGCGCCGCAAGAAGAAGACCGCGCGACCTACGCGCCGGCGATCAAGAAAGAAGAAGGTCGGTTGGATTGGACAGGCGCGGCGGCGGAACTCGAACGAACGATACGCGCCTTTACGCCATGGCCCGGCAGCTTCACGACCTGGAACGGCGCGCCGCTAAAGATCCACGCCGGCTACGCAGGCGCGGGGCTAGCCAGTCCGGGTTTAGTCCTAGAGCACGAAAAGGGGATTGCAATCGGTACGGGCGCGGGACTGTTTTTCCCTACCGAAGTGCAACTGGCGGGGAAAAAACGCTTGTCAATCGCGGATTTTGTCAACGGACACGGGGATTTTCCGGGCGCTATCTTGGCGTGACCCCCGGCAGGGCGGTTTTCGCCGGAGTTGGGCGGATTTGCTTTGCTGCGACTCGCTCGCCAAGTTCCGTAGGCAGCGCGGACAAGTCCCGGTGGCATCAAGCCGGCAGGAAGCTGAACACTAGTCCATGATGCGATCAAGCGCCAAGGCGCGAAACAGCCACTTCTTGATTCAGCCCAATCGCACGATCCTGTACCTTTCGCTTCCCATCTTGCTGTCTTTGATCGCCGAGCCAGTGACTGGACTCGTCGATACTGGATTTGTGGCGCAGCTAGGCAGTACGCCACTGGCCTCCTTGACAGTCGGCACTGGCGCGCTGACATCCCTGTTTTGGATTTTCGGATTCTTGGGTATCGCCACGCAAACCGAGGTCGCGCAGGCTTTTGGCAAGCGCGACCTCGACGGGGCAGTCCGATCCGTGAGTTTGACCTTGACCTTGGGCGCGATTGTCAGCTTGGCTCTTAGCGCGCTCTTGATCCCGGCCGCGGAGGTCGCTTCGCGCTTGTTGGGGGCCGAGGGCGAAGTCCTTGAACTCGCGAGCGAATATATACGGCTGCGGCTGATCGGCGCGCCAGCGGTGGTTGTCACCATTGTCGGCTTTGGCGCGCTGCGCGGCGTCCAGGACATGAAGACGCCCTTGTGGATCGCGCTGGGCATCAACATTATCAACATTCTGCTGGACTATGCACTCATATTTGGCTGGGCATTCCTGCCCGCGCTTGGCGTCGGCGGGGCTGCATTGGCAAGTTCGATCAGTCAATGGCTGGGCGCTTTTTGGATGCTGGGGGCAATACGCCGTAAAATCGGTCTGACTCAAGATTTTAGACTGCGGGACGGCATCAAACTGATGCGGGTGGGCCGCGACCTGTTCATTCGCACAGGATCGCTGACCTTGTTCACCTTGGTCGCGACGCGCGTCGCCACGCAGATGGGCGCGGAGGCTGGCGCTGCTCATCAAGTCATTCGCCAATTCTGGTTCTTCACGGCCTTGGTATTGGAAGCCTTCGCGACTACCGCGCAGAGTTTGATCGGCTATTTTTTCGGTTCCGGACAGATGCGCAGTGCCAAACGCGTGGCGCTATCCACGACCGCTTGGAGTCTGGCAACGGGCATCCTGTTGATGATCCTGATGCTGCTTGCCACGCCGCTGGTTGCCGGCAGCATGGTTCCAGATGACACGGCCGCTGTTTTTGCGGCGGCCTGGATTGTGGCTGCGCTTTCACAGCCGCTAAACGCGCTGGCCTTCATCACCGACGGCATCCATTGGGGGACGAGCGATTATGGCTTTTTGAGAAATGCGATGCTGATGGCAACAGTTTGTGGGTTGTTGGCCTTACAGGTCGTCGCCACTGCTGTTCCTGCGGATTTCACCGGCGTTTGGCTGGTGACAGTCTTGTGGATAGGCATTCGCGCCTTTTGGGGTGTCTTGCGCGTTTTCCCTGGTATCGGCAACAGCCCCTTTCGCATGCGCGTATTGACGGAATAGCATACGGGCGCCCGCAACCGCGCCGGCGCTCCTGCGTATACAGGCATAACAGCGGCAACAGATTTTCGGTCGAATGCGCAGGGCAATCTGCGCGCGTAATTGATAAAAGGCGATTGGGATAACGACCCCTATGAACATCAATATGAAGAAGCGACTCTATCGTTCTCGAGCCGATCGCCGCATTGCCGGCGTCTGCGGCGGCATTGCGGATTACCTGGCGGTCGATCCGACGATCGTCCGAATCATTTGGGTGCTATTTGCCATCGCGGGCGGACCTGGCGTGGTGCTCTATATCATTCTGGCAGCGGTTATACCAGAGGAGCCTGCATATGTGCAGACCTCGGCGGAGAAAATCAAGAATGATGAATCCAGCTAGGTCCTCGTGGCCCCGCGCCAGGGAAGTCGCCGCAACTTCAGCGATTGTCGCGGAGGCAAGCTAGAGCAGGTCGCTGATCGCCTCGCGCTCGCTCTTTAATTCTTCTTCTGTCTCCCGGATTTTCCCTGAGGCATAGGCGCTCAGGTCCAGGCCACGTACAGGTTCGACGCGTCCCATGCCGTCGCTTCGCAATGGGAAAGAGTAGATAAGCCCGTCCGCAAGGCCGTAAGGATTGCCTTCGCTGGGAATGGCCGCGCTGAACCAGTCCCCTTCGGCTGTTGGATTGATCAGGCTGCGGATCGTATCGAGCGCGGCATTGGCCGCGCTGGCGGCGGAACTCTTGCCGCGCGCGTTGATGACCACGGCGCCGCGCTTTTGCACAGTGCTCATAAAGTCCTTTTCCAGCCACCCACGGTCGCTGATGACCGCTTCGGCGGGCTGACCATTGATGGTGGCATGTTCAAAGTTAGGGAATTGCGTACTGCTGTGGTTGCCCCAGATGGCCAGTCGTCTGACATCCGATACCAGGGCGCCGGCCTTTTGCGCCAACTGCGACTTGGCGCGGTTTTCGTCAAGGCGCGTCATGGCGAACCATCTGTCGGCCGGGATATCGGGCGCGTTGGCTTTGGCAACCAGACAATTGGAATTGCAGGGATTGGCGACGACAAGCACGCGGATATCGTCAGCGGCATGATCGTTAATGGCTTTGCCTTGGGCGACGAAGATCGGGCCATTCGCGGCGATGAGGTCGCCCCGTTCCATGCCTGAACCACGTGGCCTGCCGCCGACCAGGATCGCCCAATTAGCATCTTTGAAGGCCACAGCAGGATCGTCAGAGATTACGATGTCCTGTAGCAAGGATTGCGCGCTGTCCTCCAGTTCCATGACGACGCCTTGAAGCGCTTGCATCGCCGGTGGAATCTCGAGGATTTGCAGGATAACTGGTTGCTCCGCGCCGAACACTTCGCCGTTGCCAATACGAAAGAGCAGGCTGTAGGCAATTTGCCCGGCTCCGCCGGTCACCGCTACGCGGATGGGTGTCGTCATGCCGTCGAATCCTCCAAGTATCGAGTCAAGATCAAACGCGGCAATTGTAGCGGAAACGCGGCTCTATTTCATCTATGATTCGTCCCAGTGCGGCAGTTCCGCGTAGCCAAGGATTTCCCAGATCTCTTCTCGACGTTTCAAGGTTGTTATAGAGGTATTCTTGATGGATGTATCTGGCAGGATGGCATACATTGAACCGAGGAAGATGGCGATCGCCGAGCCATGGGACACCAGCGCAATCGTCTTGTGATCCGCATTCGCCGTCAGATCGTCCCAGGCAGCGCGCATCCGCCGCTGGACATCGTGGCGGGATTCGCCCTCTGGCGCTTTAAAAGCCAGGTAGCCCGTGCTCCAATTGTGATGCGCCGCGGGGAAGAGGTCCTCGACCTCCCCGAAAGTGAGTCCTTCGAATAGGCCAAATTCGATTTCACGCAGGCGTTCGTCGCTGTGGGGCGGCAAGCCGATACAATTCCCGATTATCTCCGCAGTCTCATGCGCTCGCAGGATGGGACTGGTGTAAAGCGCATCAATTGAGAGGCCCTTCAGATAGCGCGCGACGGAATGGGCTTGATTGCGTCCGCGTTCATTCAGCGGTATCTGCATGACGCCTTGCAGCCGGCGTTCGCGATTGAAATCCGTTTCGCCATGACGAATCAGCAGGACTTTTTCGACGCTCATCCTGTCCTCCCAGACTTGACGGATGCAGGGGCTAGGGGCAAAATGCAATCAAGATTCGAATTTTAGCATACATAAGGCGATATTCGAGTGAAAGAAGAACAGGGTAGCAGTTTGACGCGGCAACCGAGCAAGTTCACCCTTTACTGTTTGGCGATGGTCGGCGGGTTAGGGATGGCGATGATGATGGTTGCGGCGATGGTTGGCGTCATCTATGGGGGCGATCTCGATGCCGAATCGACGCATACGCTGGGTTTGCTGCTGGTCAGCGGCCTATTGTTACTGGCCATTGCCATCGGTTTCTGGCTGGGCTGGGTGCGTCCCTTTGAACGCTTCGACGATATCAACGTTCCCGCCGAACCCGAACATCACTAGCGCGCGAGATGCCCGTCAATCCGATCCCTCAGCGAGAACCCATCAATGAATTGCTAAGCGGAACAGTCTCGCGCGTCGACGGGTTTTTCTTCCTGTCGTCGAGCGCGCTGCCGCAAGCAGAGATCATTGTTCAGGGCGAGATCGCTCTACGCTACGGGATCCCCTATTTATTCAAACCGCAGTGGTCCATCGTGCCAGATCTGGTCGTTTTGGATTATGGCCAAACGATGACGGGCGAGGCGGCTTGGGGCTTCTTAATGGAGAGCAGCCATCTTTATCCGCGCTCGGACGTTCTGGGCTTTCGCAGTGACGGCGCCGACGAGATGGTCCCGCTCAAGCAGTTGGATTTCGACAGTCCCTACGACGTTTTTGTCTATCGAGCGCCCGGGGATCGAGAGCCGGTCGCGAGGCTCTCGGCGCTTATCGAGAGCGACAGTGAATTCCCGGAACGACTTCTACAGCACTTGCCTCGCTTCCCCAGCTTGGGTGATTGGCTGAGTCGTGGATGAACTGGACTCGATCTTCAGCGATGATTGGAGCGATGATCACCGTTCCGGCTTGGTGGCTGTCGTCGGACGCCCGAATGTGGGCAAATCCACGCTGATCAACGCCATACTTGGGCAAAAGATCGCCATTGTTACCAGCAAGCCACAGACCACCCGCCAGCGGCAACTGGGCATCCATACGCGGGATGACGCGCAGATCTTGTTCGTCGATACGCCGGGCATTCACGATCCGCGCACGCGATTAGGCGACTACATGGTAAAAGTCGCTCGCGACGCGCTTTATGACGCCGATGTCATACTGTGGATCCTTGATGTTTCGCAGGCGCCGCGTGCGGAAGACATAGTCATTGCCGACGCGATCAAGCGCGCGGCGGGCTCGCGCAAAGTACTTGTCCTCAACAAGATTGACTTGGTCGGCGACGATTACGAGCGCTGTGAGCATCTGGCAATGATTCCATATGATCATGTATTCGAGACTAGCGCCAGCAACGGGACCGGCGTCCGCAACCTGATTGACGGCTTGATACCTTTGCTGCCCCTGGGACCGCGCTATTATCCCGCGGATCAGGTCAGCGAAAGCAATTTGCGCTTTCTGGCCGCCGAAATCATCCGCGAAAAAATCATCGAATTGACCAGTGACGAGATTCCCTACACGGTTGCGGTGGAAATCAGCCGGTTCAGGGAGAAGAACGATATCAATATCATCGACGCCGTCGTCTATGTCGAAAGGGAATCGCAAAAGGGCATCGTCATCGGCAAGCGCGGCAAGATGATCAAGCGCATTGGCATAGACGCGCGCGCGGAGCTCGAGCGCCTGCTGGAAAGGCATGTCCATCTCGAAACGCGCGTGAAGGTATTGAAGAATTGGCGCAGCAATGAGCAATTTATGAAGCGCGTTGGGTACGTCCTGTCAAAGGGCAAGAAGGGTCAGTCGGGCTGAACTTTACCTAACACAGCTTTGGCCTGTTCAATATCCAACTTGATTTGTGTCAGCAATTCGTCCAAGCCGTTGAATTTTCGCTCCGGGCGCAGGCGCGCTTCAAATGACAGCTCAATGGAAGCGCCATAAATGTCACGGTCGAAATCTAACAGGTGCGCCTCAATTGACAGCTTGTCTCCGCCAAAGGTGGGACGCATTCCGATATTGGTGGCGGCCATTCGCGTTTCCTGGCCTAATCTGGCCAGCCCCGCATAGACGCCGTTGGGCGGGATGATTTGCTCTTCCCAAACTTCAAGGTTGGCGGTTGGAATGCCAATCTTTCGACCACGCTGTTGTCCATGAATCACTTTACCTTCGACCGAATAGGCGCGGCCCAGCATGCCTTTCGCTTGGCGCATCTCTCCCTGTCGTACTAGATCCCGCAGCTGTGAGCTATGAATGGAATCATCACCGGCTTCGCTCATAATCAGTTCAATAGCCGTCACACTGAATCCGTCGCGTTTACCTCGCTGGCGAAGAAACTCGACTGTGCCTTCCCGTTCATAACCCAAGGCGAAATCCGAGCCCACCCACAACTCTTTCAAGCGCAAATGCTTGACAAGTTGATCTACGAATTGCTCAGCCCGAATCTGTCTTATCTCTTCGTCGAAAGGGTGGGTGATAACAACATCAACGCCGAGCGCTATCAGTAGTTTCGCGCGCTGTTCTGGCGTGCTCAGGTAGTAGCGGGCATCGACTTCACCCAATACCTTGTCCGGATGCGGGTGAAAGCTCAAGACCACCGCAAGTCGATTGCTGGATTGAGCCTCCTCGACCAATCGCCTGACCATTGTCCGGTGTCCGAGGTGTACGCCGTCAAAGACACCGATGGTCACGACGGATTCAGTTTCGATCTGAGCTTCGCCGAGATGGCGCAAATGGAGCATCGGCTCTTCCAAGTCTGGCCTTGAAATCCCATATCGCGTCCCCTGAGCCAGGAATGCCTGGCGTCTGGGATGTGGGACCTGCTATCTGCGCGCGAAACGCCCTGTTTAGCGAAAATCAAGACCGGTCATTCTCGGCCAATTGTATCAACTTTGGTCGAGAAATACTTTATGCGGTTTCCAATGCGCGTCTTGGGGGACCAGGACCGCGGCAAGTCGCTTGTCGCAGGTGAAGGCAAATACGCGCTCGGCGTCCAAACCGGGGCGACGAGCGATCGTTCGCCCATTTTGGATTCTCGACAGTTCGTCTTTTGACAGCGTCACACAAGTTTGATCCGCCAGCGCGACATGCGGCGGAATGATGTGCCGCCACCAGTCTTCTTCGTCCAGCAGGGTTTCGAGCGCCACACTGTCGCCAAGCGCAAACTGCCCGCTGGCACGACGTTGCAAGCCGGAGAGATATGCGCCAACTCCTAGCGCTTGACCCAAGTCGTGAGCCAGGCTGCGAATATAAGTGCCGGCGCTGCATATCACGTCGAGTTCAAGCAGCGGGTCATTCCAGTGTAATATGTTGATGCTGTCAATGCGCACAGGTCTAGGCTCGACTTCGATCGACTGCCCCTGGCGCGCCAGTTCATAGAGCTTGCGCCCTTTGACTTTAATCGCGCTGTACATGGGCGGCACTTGCAGTATCTCGCCGATGAATGGAGTGATCGCTTTTCTGATATCGGCAAGATCTATGCTTGCGGTTTCGGCCTGGCGCTCGCTGAGTTCGCCGCCGCTGTCGTAGGTGGAACTGGTTCGTCCGAGTATGACGCTGGCGCGGTAAGACTTGCGGCCCGGCATGATGTATTCGCTCAAGCGAGTCGCCTTGCCCAGGCAGAGGATCAAGACGCCGCTCGCCAGGGGATCGAGCGTACCGGCGTGGCCGACCTTTTTCGCCCCAGTCAGTTCTCGGTAGCGCCGCCGAACCAGGGCAACAACATCGTGGCTGGTGTAGTGAAGCGGCTTGTCGACATTGAGAAAACCTGAATGATCAATTTCACTCAAGTCCCGAATCCCCTGCGCTGATGACCTGCTGAGCCAGGGGCAGGACAGCGCTGCGCACCTGCGCCAAGGTTCCGTCCATCGTGCAGCCGGAAGCCTGCCGATGCCCGCCGCCGCCGAGTTGCACTGCCAGGCTCGCCACATCGTAGCCGGGTTTGGAGCGGAAGCCGACTTCAACCTGGTTGTCTGGCAACTCCTTGAACACGATCGATATTTTCGCCTGATCGACATTGACCAAGTGGCTGACCAAGCCACCGTCTGTCATGGCATCTAAACCGGCTTGAGAGATATTGTCTCGTGTTATCGCGGCATGGATCAGGCCATCGCTAATTGCGACTGAGGGGAAAACCAGCTTCCACAAGACTACCTCTTGGTAAGGTCGCCGGTTGAGCGTCTGTGCCATGATCTGTGCAAGAGGCGTCCCGCGTTGCATCAGCGCCCGCGCGATCTCTAAGGTGCGGTCGTTGGTGGCGCTGATGCGAAATCCCTGCGTGTCGGTGACCAATCCGGTCAGCAGGGCATAGGCGGCCGATTCGGTCAATTGGCATCCAATGTAGGCAACCAGATCAAAGACAATCTCCGCGGCAGCCACCGCATGGGGCACGATTAGATTGATGTTGCCATAGCGCGTATTCGTGGGGTGATGATCCAAATTAATGACTATTCTGCTGTTTGCCATGCCGTATGCGCCGGCGACGCCGATTCTTTCGAGGTCGCTGGAATCTACCGTGATCATCAAGTCGAATTCCCCGGCGTCAATGCTGGACAGAATTGTCCCGCTTTGCGGCACAAACATGAGCTCGGGGGGCACACCGTCGTCGATGACGGCTGTGACATCTTTGCCCAAGGCGCGCATCGTTTCACTGATTCCCAATAGTGAACCTACGGCATCGCCGTCGGGGGCGATGTGCGAAATCGCGAGAATCGTCCTGGCGGCCTTGATGGCATCGGCGGCGGCCTGCCACGGTGACTCAATGGTCCGCATCTAGGCCGCTCTCGGACTCGGGCGGGATCTCGAGGTTTGAGATAAGCTGGTTGATTCGTTCCGCGTGCTCCAGAGTATGATCCCAATGGAAATGCAATTCCGGCGTACTGCGCAGACGGATGCGTTTGCCCACTTCGCGCCGCAGAAATCCATTGGCGCGCCGCAATCCCGCCATCACCGTATCTTGCCGGCTCTCGTCGCCCATCGCGCTGACGTAGATCTTGGCAACCATCAGCTCTGGGTCAAGCTTAACCTCGGTTACGGTGATGCCTTGCAGGCGCGGATCTGCGATTTCACGCAAAAGCAACTGGCTCAGGATTTGCTGAATCCGATCGCTCATGCGGCCTTGTTTGATCGACATGCGCTTCTTTCAGATTAGTTGACACGAACGCGAACGAAAAACTCGATAATATCTCCTTCTTCGAAGTCGCTGACGCCAGCCAGACCAATGCCGCATTCAAAGCCGGATCGGACTTCTCGTACATCATCCTGGAATCGCTTTAGCGAACTGACGTTTACGCCGTCGATGATGATTTTCTCGCCTCGCTTGAGCCGCGCCTTGGCATTGCGCCTTGCTTCGCCTTCTTTAATCATGCTGCCGGCTATGACCCCGCCGCGCGGGATCTTAAAGGTCTGACGCACTTCGGCAATACCCACAACCTGGTCGCCGAATTTGGGCTCGAGCATACCGTACAATGCCAGTTCAATGTCTTCAAATAGCTTGTATATGACATCGTACTTGCGGATCTCTACACCCTGCACTTCGGCCGAAGATTGCGCGGGATTATCTACACCGACATTGAAGCCAACAATGATGGCGTTGGATGCGCTTGCCAACATGACATCGGATTCGGTAATGCGACCGACTTCCTGGCGCAGCACGCGGACTTCTATGCCTTCTTCGTTACGCTGTGATATGTTTTTGAGTTCGTCGGTGATAGGCTGGATGGATCCCTGGACATCAGTCTTCAAGACCATCGCCAGTTCTTTAGCCTCGCCGGCTTGGAATTGATTGAAGAGATCTTCAAGCGTCATCGCGGCTTGAACGGGTCCGCTTACCTGACGAGTCCGTTCCTGCTGCCGCCGATCTTCGGCAATACTGCGGGCCAGCTTGTCATTCGCCACAATCTCGAAAAACACGCCGGGCGCCGGTGGCACGTCCAAGCCTAACACGGATACGGGCATAGAAGGAATCGCTCGCTCTACGGGGTTGCCGGCGGAATCAAACATGGCTTTGACCCTGCCGTAGGAAGTCCCGGCGACGATGATGTCCCCACGTTTCATGGCGCCATTCATGACCAGCAGTGTTGCCATGGTCCCGCGACTACGGTCCACCTCGGCTTCAATGACAGTGCCGCGCAATATGCCTTGTGGATTGCCCACGATGGAATTGTCGTCCGCCACCAGGACGAGCGCCTCTAGCAGATCTTCGATACCCACTCCATTGAGGGAATCTACCGGCACCATCATGGTGGAACCATCCCAGTCGTCGGGGATCAGGTCAAGTTCTGCCAGTTGCTGTTTGACGAGATCGGCATTGGCGTTGTTTCTGTCAATCTTGGTGATTGCGACCACCAGCGGCAGGTTGGCTGCGCGCGCATGGTCTAGCGCTTCACGCGTGGTGGGCATGACACCATCATCGGCGGCCACCACCAGGATAGCGATATCCGCGCCTTGGGCGCCACGCGCGCGCATCGCGGTAAAGGCTTCGTGGCCGGGCGTATCCAGAAATGTCAGGATACGTCCATCGTGCTGCGCCTGATATGCGCCAATATGTTGGGTGATGCCGCCCGCTTCGCCTTCCGCGACCGCGGTCTTGCGGATCGTGTCCAGCAGCGTAGTCTTTCCATGGTCGACATGGCCCAGAATCGTGATGATCGGCGGGCGCGCGATTAACGTATCAGGCGTCTCGCCCAGATACATGGCGCTCCATTTTTCTTCACGTTCTTCGGCGCGTTTTTCCTCTTCTTCGGCGGCGGCAACCGCGCTTGCGGATTGCGCGGTGAAGCCCATCTCTTCGATAACGATAGCGGCCGTATCGAAATCGATTTGCTGATTTATGGACGCCATGATGCCGTTGGTAATCAACCGCTTCATCACGTCGATGGGACTGGAATCGATCAACTCGGCGAGTTCGCGTACTGTCAAGAAATCGGGAACAAGAATCACGTTTGAAGTTTCTACCATACCTACCTCCTTCAGTTTTGGAGCACTGTCCGGGGCAGGATATGCGGTCCTGCCGGTTCTAGCGGATGGTTGTCATGTTGGTTTCATGTGCCGCAAATAGCTACGATCGTCATCATGTAGTTCCCGGCGCAGTGCCGCATCCAAGACCTTGCGTGTCGCGGCGGCATCCCAGCAATTTGCTTTGCCGCACAAATATGCCCCGCGCCCGTTCATTTTTCCACTCTCGTCAATTCTTAGGTTGTTATCGACGAATACAAGCCGCGTCAAGCTTCTCTTGTCCATCTTGTCACGACAAACCACGCAACTGCGCTGCGGACGATGCTTGCTGCCCACTACGCGCTCCTTTTGGATAGCGGCTCATGCACTAGTAGTCGTAATCTTCCCAGGTTTCCTCGTCCCAGCTGCCGCGCCGCCCCTTGCGCCGCCGTTTGGCGATGACTTCGCCGCTCTTCTCGTCCAAAACCAGTTGACGACGCTTTTGGCGATCCTTGCGCCGCTGTTTTTTGCCCTTGCTGCGATCCAGTTCAAACCCGGCTTCGTCTTCTTCTGCTTCGAATTGCCCACTTTCCGGGCTGTCCGGGCGCGGACCTTCTTTGGTTGGGACCGCAACGGGCGCTTGTTCGGCAGCGCCGGATTCGGCAATTGCCACGCCGGCGACGGCCGGTTCCATTGTCTCTTGCGGGATTGGCTGCCCAAAAGCGTCCAGCAGGACATCTTGTTCGGCGGATTCTTCCTCCGCTCCATCTTCGGCGCTTTCGGCTTGCTGCGCTTCGACCGCATCGCTTGCGGCCGCTTCATCGCCGGGCTCAACTGCGTCTTCGTCATCCTCAATTGAAATCGCTTCCAGGAGTAAGGCGTCGATGTCCGCAGCCATGACGGAGTCGAGCGCTGCCTGGACTTCGGCCATTGGCTCGCCCTCCAAGGCGCTGAGCTTGCGCGCCACAATCTCTTCATCAACCAGGCAGGAAAGCATCGCCTCGCCAACGTTTTCATAAGGCTCGAGGATATCGAGAATCTCCTGCGATACCGCCAGTACGTCCAGGGGCAGCTCGAACAATTGAGGAGTCAGTGTAGCTTTGACCGCTTCACGTTCGCGCAGGTAAATCTCTCGGGCCTCGTTACGCTGCTCTTGCAAGAGCTGCTCGACAACTTCGGCAAAGCGACCCAGCGTCTTGTACTCCTCTGGCATGACGGTGAGTTCCATGCTCTTCTTTTCCATGATACGGAGTGATTCGGCAACCATATCGGCATGCTTTTCGGTTAATACATCCAGAGGCGGCACGTCGAGATTCTCCAGCGCGCCTTGGACCGTTTCCACCACGCTCTTGATGTCGATGCGCCAGCCGGTAAGCTTGGCAGCCAAACGCGCGTTCTGACCTTCGCGGCCAATTGCCAGCGACAATTGGTCGTCGGGGACAATGACGACGGCCGTCTTGCCGTCGATCGGGTCGTCATCCAGGAAGACTCCCGTAACCCGCGCCGGGCTCAAGGCTTTCGAAATGAAGGCGACGGCGTCGGTATTCCATTCAATGACGTCAATCTTTTCGTTGTGGAGTTCCTTTACGATGTTTTGTATGCGGATCCCGCGCATGCCGACGCAGGCGCCTACCGGATCAATGCCATCTTGCAACGCTGAGACCGCCACCTTTGATCGATGACCCGCTTCGCGCGCGATATTCTTGATCTCGACTTGCCCATTGTATATCTCTGGCACTTCATATTCCAGCAGTCGGCGCAGCATATTGCGATGAGCGCGGCTCACCAGGATTTGTGGTCCGCGATTACTCTTCTTCACTTCCATGATAAAAACGCGGATCTTTTCGTGCGTGCGATAACGCTCGCCCGGAATCTGTTGCTGTCGAATCAGATCGGCCTCCGCGCGGCCCAGGCTCAGCGTTACCTGCTTAGAATTGACGCTTTGCACGGTACCCGTGATCAAGTCGCCCTCGCGGGTAATAAACTCATCGTACAAGGCGTTGCGTTCCGCTTCACGGATTTTCTGCAAGATGACCTGTTTGGCGGTTTGGGCGGCGATACGTCCAAAGCTTTTGGTTGTATGCTCGACTTGAACCATCACGACATCGTGAATCTCCGCTTCCGGATTGTAGAACCTGGCCGACTCCAGCGTTACTTCGGTGGCATCGGTCAAGACGTCATCGACCACCTCTTTTTCCACAAAGACCTTGGCACGGCCTGTTTCGGGATCGATCTCCGCTTCAATCGCTTGTGCCGAGCTCGCGCCCGAGTCTTTCCGATATGCGGAAACCAAGGCGCTTTCCAAAGCTTCCAGCACAACCTCTTCTGGAAGATCGCGCAATTGGGAGATCTCGTTGAAGGCGATTTGCAATTCATTAGATGACATCGTATTTCACTCCGAAAGCCAAGTTGCCGCTTTCCATTGCTGTGTCTTGCTCTCTAAAACCGCATAGCATCACATTTGCGGTTTGCCTCGCCTGTTTCAACGACAGAGGCGAACAAAGACGCAATATAAAACGAAAAGTGGGGGTTGCCCACTTCTTTTGCGAAATCTTACTTATGGCTACATTTTATCATGGCGGCGCAAAGTCGTCAAGACGGGGCTACATGCGCTCCATGACTTGCCCATTGGCCTAGTTGTTCATGGATGTCTGAGAGTCATCCAGATTCGTTTCCTGCGTCCAAGAAGGGAGGAAACTTTAGCACTTTGCCGGCTGCCGAGTCGCTCACATAAACGTAACCCTCATCATCGACGGCGATACCGCCAATTGCTTGGAACTGTCCATCGGCGGATACATCGCCGTCCTGCCCAAAGCTGCCAATGCATTCGCCAGATGGATTGTAGACCAGAATACGAAGGCCGTCGGGATCGCTAACGTAGAGCATATTGCGAGTCTCGTCCAAGCCCAAGTAAGGTCGGTTAAAGGTATTGTTATACCAGCCGCGTACGCGGAAATTGTTCAGATGATTGCCCATCAAATCAAATACCGCGATCCTTCGGTTCCAGGTATCCGCAACAAAAAGTCGCCCGTCTGAATGTAGGGCCAGACCGCTCGGCTCGTCCAACTCTCCTGGCCCGCTGCCGCCACTGCCTATGTCGCGCAGATGCACGGCCTCGTTGTCCTCGATTTCATAAACGCGTACACGCTTGTTGCCAGTGTCCGCGACATAGACACGGCCTTCGCTGTCCACTGCTACATCGCGAGGTCCCCAGAATCCATCGTGGGGGTCAGTCGGCGCAGCAAAGCCGTATTCGCCGGGTTGGCCCCATTGGACAAGTGGATTGCCATCCGGATCGAATTGTTGGATTTGATAGTTCCATGTGTCCGCAACCAAGACCTCGCCATTTGACATCGTTGCGATGCCATTCGGTCGATTGAAAGAGAGCAAGCCGTCATTGCCATATGTCCGCGCGAAGATGCCGTCACTTCGATAGGCGAATACTTGATTCTGGTTTTCGTCGACGACGTAGACCAAGCCCTTGCCGGCGGCGATGCCTAGCGGTTGGATGAGAGCGTGTTGAGCCGTATCGAATTCGATTATGGGGCGCAGTTGCTGCCAGTTGGCAGTACATAGATTAACTTCAGTTGGCAGGTTGCTCTTGACCTCGCCCTCGCCAACTCCATATTCCCAGATCTGAGACGCGAAGTCTTTTCGGACATAAACGTGCATGCGGTCGGATACCGGCCAGTTGTTAAGCGAGAAGTCTTTGCCGGTGGCGTCGCCATAGCGGTCGTAATCTCTATTCCACCAGATATCGAAAATGCCGCGGCGAATTCGGGACGCTTGAAGATTTTCCGGCGAAAAATCGAGGGCGTTGAGTATGCGCTCTGGAGTCAAGTTGAAGTACTCCTGCATGGGCCACCACATGCGGATGTGATCAAAACGGACGTATCTGTCTTCCAGGATAGGCTCCACATCACCGCGATGACCGGATCCAACAACGACGTAGGCGCGGTCTTCCAGGTTCTGCACGGTCGGGTTGGCGCCGACAAATGACGCGGAAGTAAAGTCACGGAAATACCAGCTATAGGGCCAGGACACCTCGTCGTCGTAAGCCAGTTTGAGATCCTTGCTATCTGTAACGCGCAGGCTCATTTCTTCAATGTCTTGGAGCACCCATTTCACCGCTGGCGCAGCATGCGCGTAAACTAGGTACTCGGTCGCCAGGTCATAGTTGATAAAGGAGGCCATCCAGGCGGTACGGAACGTCAAAAGACTTAGCAGACTGAACAGGGTAACCGCAGTGAGGCGGCGGATGTGAATCCAACTGGTAAGACCTGCGATACGTACCAGCATGTATCCGAAAATAACCACAAGCAGCAGGGACAGCAGCCACTCGTAGGTTCGCTCCAATTCAACCTGCGCCAGCCCGGCAAATGGCGGATCACCAACAATGAAGGCGCCAATCGTTTGCGCGAGGCATATCAAAAAGACCGGCATGATCAATAGCGCCATCCAGCCGCGCGACAAGAACAAGGTCCTGTCGATACGTGCGAAAACCCCGCCGAAGTACCAGGCGGTGAGCAGGATCATGGGTGTGGTCAAATGCGTGCCCAGCCAAGGCATCTTTTCGCCCGCCAGTGAATAGCCTACGAGATTCAGAACTGCCCACCAAGCGAGCAAAAGCAAGAATGGCAATCGACGCAGATACGACCGCGGCTGGTCGCCTGATCCCGCATCAATCGTTAGAGTCTTGTCTCTGGGCGGGACTTGCTCCTCGGTTGGGGTGACATTGGCGTCGGCCGATTCTGAGCTGGCTACCGGGCTCGTTTGCTCGGATACCGTCCCCAATTTCGACGCGCCCTCGGGCGCTCCCCCGGCGACGGTATCGGCAAAGAATTCTTGAAGCGACTCGCCAACTTCCCGTCTGCGCGCGTCGTCCCGGGCGATCATGCGCCCGCGTCGCAGATTCCAGAATCCGGTCACCCCGGCGAACATCGCGGTCACGCTCCCGACGATGGGCAGGTATTCGTAAACCGGCAAGATAATCAGCAAGTAGTAGTACTGCGGCTGGCTCCCTCTGCGCACACCTTGTTGCTCCAGCCAATAGCCCAAGCTGTATACCATGCCGGAAGCCAAACCTGTAATGTTGGTGAAGACGGTCGTGAAGAAAAACGCGAAAAGAACGTGGAATATGATGGCCGATACCAGCCACCGCCTCCAATTCCAAGTCAGTCCGAGCACCACCATCAGAACGAATAGCGGCACGAAGGCATAGCCGCCGAGCAGGAACCTGCCAATACTTTCGTAGGAACCCAGACCAGGCAAGCTAACAATGATGTTGTAGACAGCTTCGGGCAGCGCTTGCGCGAGCCGGGCATGCGCGTCGTTGCTGCCACCCATCAAGCGCGGGAAGAGGGCAGTTGTCCAGGGCAAGATAAGGGTTGCGATTAATACAATCAGATCCACTTCGGGGAACTGGTACAGAAAGCCCCATAAGCCGGGTCTATCTTTGCTTTCTCGCGACTCGGCCCTGATGCGAGCAGCGCGCCGGGCATCGCGTATCAGATACGCAACCGCGGTCACAAGAATCAGCCACAGCGCAAACAAAGGCGCCCAATTGATCGGCTCGCCCGGCGGCGCGGTTTCCTCTGAGACTTCTGCAGCACCGGGGACAACGGGCTCGGCAGTCTCCGTTTGGCTGGGGAAATGCGACAATTCCTCAATGAAAAGCAGGCCAAATGCCGTTACCAGCGCGATAAACAGGATCAATGCCAGTTCGCGTCCAGGGATGCGCTTCCATCCACCACGGAATGCAAAAAGCGCTGTGCTGATGGGCACGAATAGCGCCGCAAACAACGTTAGCAACATCCACTTTGCCCAACTTGAGCGCTGCAAGTCGGAAAGGTCGCCCCAGGGAGTGCCGCGCCCGGGGATGATTTGGGCCGGTACGATATCAACGATGATGTACATGCCCAGCGTCATGACGCCGCCTACAAGGATACCCAAGACAAGCAGGTAGAAGAGCGGTTTGCCTTCCAGGTCGTAGAGATGTTGCGTCAGACGAGTCAGGAAATAGATGCAGAGGAAACTGCCGAATATTGCGATGTAAATGAATGCCGTCTCTTTGGAGCCGAGGTTTAGAATCATGGCGGCGGCAAAGATGTACAGCCAGTAGGCGCGCCTGCGGAATCGCGACGAGCCGTTGATATATTGTAATATGCAATAAACCATGATTAAGCCGAAAAAGATCGACGGCGTATCATGGCGAATATAGCGGTTGTAGTAGAGCAGAAGCGGCGATATCAAGATCATTAGCGCAGCCAGCACTGCCCCCCACTTGCCCAGCCATCGTCGCAAGAGCATGGGAAACATCACCATCAAGACACCCAGAACAGCGGTGTAAATCCGGCCGGAAAAATCGCTATCGCCAAAAAGGAAATACGACAATGCTGTGGCATGAAAAAGAACTGGGCCGTGCATCAGCGGCGTATGCGTGAAGTTTCCTTCGTTATACAGATTGTAGGCGAAGCGCGTATGCAGGCTTTCGTCGTGGCTCATCACGCGCTGGTCCAGGATGAAAAAACGCGTAAAGAGGGCCAAGAATAGAATGACCAGATATGCCGCGACTTCCCAGTTGAGCGAGACGCGGGCCGACAGCAACTGGTACAAGGCGTTTTCATTCTGCCGGTTGGGCGTGGTC
Organism: Chloroflexota bacterium; assembly: GCA_026708115.1. GTDB lineage: Bacteria > Chloroflexota > Anaerolineae > Aggregatilineales > Phototrophicaceae > UBA6055. The sequence goes on along the minus strand of JAPOVL010000019.1, from coordinate 26,108 downwards.
AACATGTCTGGCAGGGCCTCACGATTCTCGACTGTCTATCGAAATCGCTATTGAAGGAATCTGGCTTCTGGCGTGTTTTGCAGCAGGGGAACTTGATTCGAGAAACTTGACTGAGTCGACAAGACGCCAATAGACGACGCATTTGACCGGGTGGCAGGGGTTCTCTCGATGTCAACCAAGTTAGGAGGCGGTGGCAAGTCAATGGAAGTAACTGATGTATGGAAGCCGATCGCCAATGGCAGCAAGAGGATTGCCGCCAGCAATGCCATGAACAAGCTGTGCCCGATTGGCGTATTGCCCAGATAACTTTGGCTAGGCAGCCCTCCGGTCGCTGCAGGGGCAAGCTCGCTTTGCAAGGACATCCAGATATTGTCCAGCCGTTGCGAATCCGGGCGGCCAAAAGCTGGCAAGTTTCGCTGTAATTGGTCACTTATCTCTCGCTGGCGCAAATACTCCTCGTAACAGTCCTGGGACTCGTCAATAAATCGAGCGATCCGCCTCCTGGTAACATCGGAGAGGTCGCCGCTCAGGTATTTCGCCATATGAACTTTGCAGTAGCGGTATTTGAACTTGATCATATGCTCCGCCACACCACAGGTCTCGCAAACCTCAATGTACTTTAAGCAATTCTTCCAGCAACCCGCGCCCTTCGGGTTGCAAGGACTGCCTCAGCCGTTGATGACCAAGGCGCACGCGACTTTCCGCCGTCTTTTGAGGGCAACCCATCACTTCGGAAATCTCACGATAGGTCATCCCTTGTCCGTAGCGCAATACGATTGCCTCTCGCAACCGTGGCGACAAGCCCGTGAGCGCCTTTTCTATGATTTCCGCCGCATCCCGACGAATGACGGCCGCCTCCGGCGCGTCTGCCGGGGGCGCTTTCAATTCGAAGCCGAACCACTGTGAAATATCCACGGTCAGGAATCGCTTGCGTCGATAGGTATTGCGGCAGCGGCTGACGGCGATCGTGTAGAGCCAGGTTTTGAGCGATGCCTTGCCAGAATCGAAACGGTGCAAATTTTTGAAAGCGTAGAGGAATGATTCCTGGAGAATGTCTTCGGCATCCTGCTCATTCATAAGCAAGCTGTAGCATAGCCGATACAAGCTGGCCGCGAACCGTTCATACAGTTCCGCATAGCCAACTTGATCGCCATTAAGGGCGCGCTCGACAATCAGATCAATTTCGGCGCGACCACCCGGGCGATTATCTGTCATGTCGTTGTCCTTGAGGTGAGCTAACAAGCACAACTCTTGTTACACATTTTACCACCATCATCCTCACAACGGTCCGCCTCAATTCGACTTGATATTGTCATAGACGTTTTGTCGCAACCACAGAATGACCGATTCTTCCGTTTCTGTGTTGTCTCTGCGAAGACGACGTTGCGACCACCAAGAGGGCAATTGCCAAGGATCTAACCCCGCAATGGAAGTCCAACGCTGCAACAAGAACTTCTGCCCAACGTAATTGCCCTTTAGATCCACAAGAGCTTCCTCGCCTTGCGCCATGATAATGATTGGCTCGCCCGCTGCGATTGCCGCAGAATTCACGAAGCGCGCATTTGGGAAGTCGCGCACAAGCCAGCCCATCAAGCCCTTGTCGTCCACGACGTCGTCGGCGTCCGTTACAATCACTACTTCCAAAACCAGGAAGCCCTTGACATCTCGCTCGGCCAATTCAAAGAGCGTTTTCCGCAACAGCCGCGAATCTCCGCTAATTGCGCCGGGATGCCAATACTCTGCGGGATTGCTCGTGTTGGCGACGGCGATTTGCCACGCCCCCCCAAGTCCAGACAATATCATAAACCAAAAGAAGCCTATGCCAATCCCTTGCAGGCAAGTGCCGCTACCCCAAGTATTCGCCAGGAGCAAATAAAGAACTACAGCGACCGCGGCGGTCATCACTAACAAGCCCAGTCCCTGCGCCAACCGGGTATAGGACGATACGGAAAGGCGCTCCAACAGTTGACTCACGCTGGTATCGGCGGGCACATCGAGAAGCGACCGCCCCACCTGCAGAAATTGCACAGCGGCAGTCAGCAGCAAGAGCAGTACGCCGAAGGAAATCGCCCACTTTACCCACCAATAGCGTGTCGTATAGAGTTCGTGGCCGTCGTCGCTGTCGTCGTCATTCTGGTCCGCCCAAAGCACAACCATCCGCCGATTGATCATCAGTTGCGTAATACCGTAACTCGCCAGCAAACTTAAGGGCAAAACCACCCACATGGCGTCGACCGGGCGCGCCCCGGGATAAAGGAATAAACCCGTTGTCGCGACTAGCACCCAAGCCGCCGCGAATCTGTCGATGTAGCTGACTGCGCCATGCTTCCAGATCAACCAAGCGCCCCCAAGCGCAAACACGATGAGTAGAGGTTCGTACGTAAGAAGCGCGATGATCCCTAGACGCATGCCATCTGCGTCTCGCCCTTGACTGAAACCAGTCAAGGAGACGTTGACAGACTCGGCCACTGATTGTAAACCAGCGGGGTTTAGCATAAACATGGTGCCGACTAGAAATACTAAAGACAGCGGCACAAACGCGACTCGCGTGTAAGGGAAGTCTTGCAGTCGCTTGAGTGACAATTGCAGGATATCGTCGCCTGGAAGGTCCATCCGCTGCGGCGCGCTCAAGGCAGTACGCCATACAGCCAGCCAGCCGGAAACAAGCAGGATCACAAACAGCGGTATGCCAGAAGGGCCCGAAAGCGCCAGCATAAACGTGATAAAGGCGATAGCTGCCATAGCATGCGGGAGTTCCTGCGAGTACCAGAATCGACGGATCATCCAGATTGCCAGGACCGTGAACAACATCATGAACGTAGTGCCATCTGCTGTGCGTGCTGCAGCGACTGGCACCGTCAATACCGTTAACAGCAGTGACCATATGAAAACACGTGTTGCGCCTAAATTCTCGCGAAAGAGCAGAGGGCAAAGGGATAGCGCAACCCCGGCCAGCGCAACAGCAATGCGCGCGGAAAAAGCCGAGGCGCCCAACGTCGAAAACGTCAGGAGCTGAAACGAATATGTTAAGGGATTCTGGCTGGTGACAAAACTGCCTGGCGCGTCGTCCTCGACGGTGTGCCAGGCGTGAAGCGATTGTTGCGCCTCGTAGTCATTCAAGGGGACGCTGCCTAGCGCGGCTACACGTATGACAAGCGAAACCAGCGCCAGCGCCAGGTAAGCGAGCCACTCGGCGCGAATCGAAATCGCCGCAGGCTGCTGTATCGCATGGTCGCCAGTTGACATGCCTTCGCAGGTGTTATTCTTGCCCGCCGCCGGTGTTTCTACCGCCATTGCTCACCTTCGATTTGCGCAGCTAGTCGTCAAAGAAATCAGATTGCAGGTCGCCGCGACGCGGAACAGCGTAAATGCGCGAATGATTTGATTCGCATGCGACTGGGAAGTGGTCGCGAAACTTTTCCTCACCTGCGCCTCCATATTGCGACATTTCGGTCATTCCAAAAAGAATATAGCCGATCTGATAACGGTCTATGATATGTGTTATCTGGGATATATCCTCGGCAGTGTAAAGGGTCTCCATATCTTGGCGCCGGCTGCCGGCAATGTCGTAATATGTCGATCCTCGCCATTGGCGTTCGTGGTTCTCCCAACCGAGGACAATCGGTATGCCTGTCAATGCGCCAACTCTACCGTAGTGTTCGCTGTATGCTCGCAGAACCGCTTCCGCCACTACCGCATCGTCACGTCCGATAACTTCGCTCAGACAGTTTATGACGTTGAGGTCGTCACGATTGATAAAACCGTCGCGGCCGTCCAGCGACAAGGGTTTGACAATCCGAATTGACATCTCGTCAATCAGCGCAATCCCCTCGTGCCTAGAACGAATGATAGTAGACTCGGTAGCGTCAAACAAGCTGCCGTCCGTGAACAAGACAGTCCCGGGATAGACGGTCTCTCCTAGCGTCACTTGGATGACTGGCGTCGACCAATTTTCAGGCGGCGTATATTGATGTTGACTGCTGCCGCGCCCGGATTCGATCCAGGAGCGATGCCTAATCCCCAGTACGCTGTAGACGAGACCTGCCGTAAGCGCAAGCAATACGAGCAGCGCATAAATGAATCGAAGCGCTTTGATCGGCCGCGACACCGCGCCGTCATCCAGGACACTGTAGATCGCATAGGCTGTCGCAACGCTCCAAACCGTCCAGGCCTGATAATAAAACTTGAATATAGTGTTAATACGACTGCCAAAATTGTCCTTGAGAAAGACAAACTCGGGAATGAGCGTCAAGCACAATCCCATGCCGATCAAAAGCAAGGCGCAAGCGGTCGCGCGTGAATAGGTGATATTGGGAGTCGCGGACTCCTTAACATGCTGACGTACGCGGCTCTTGGGGAACAGGCGAGCAAGAACCAAAACAATGCCCAGGAGCAAGACCAGCGTCGTCATGCCATATTCGATTCGACGACCGATCAATAAAGGAATTACTTGGCCCCAGCCTCCGGACGCCGCGACTAATTGGCCAACAGCTGGCATCACCGAGGATGAGACTGCGCCGATCACGCTGGAAATGATTAGAAGCAGAAGCAGCCCTATGAAAACAACAGCGCCGGTCGCCCGGCCGAATTGCCAGTTTAGACGCCGAAACCGGTGGCCCCGCCAGGTCTCCACCAGCAGGAAACCGGGCAAGATGAGCAGAATCGGACCGAACATGATGAAGAAGCGTCTGAATGATGTCGGATTTACCAGGTTTGGCAGCAATCCGCCGGCTTGAGATCGAAATCCTATAAAAAACGGGAAGTAGGCGAGTAGGGCGATACCCGCCAACAGGAGTCCGAATAATAACAATACCACGGTGTCGGCGGCGGTTAGCCTGCCACGGTCATTCAACATCAGACGGCGCAGCGCTTCCGCAGCGACCAAAGCAAACAAATAGATCGGTCCGTCCCAGGTATTGAGGAAAGCCAATCCGCCAACGACGATGCCATACAAGATAGCTTCTGGAAGCCGCGGTTGTCTTCTCAACAGGACGATGTTGATCATCAGGCCGATCGTCATCAAGGCAAAAGGCAGTGCCAAGACATGCGGATGATTGTCCGCAAGCAAGAAGCTAAAGGCTGGAAATTCGTCGATCGGCTGGATCGGCCCAGGCGAGTTGTCCAGGTTGTAGTCCGTCAGGACGCGGCTGGCGCGGAACCACCACCAGTAGCTCCAGCTAGCGGGGTCGGACAAAAGGGGGGCTTGCGGATCGCGCGCATAGCCGCCTTCAGCAAAGTTCGCGCGATCTTGAGTACCCCAGAAATTCAGGTAGGCTTCCGAGGCATATCCCGACTGAAAGGGAAACTCGATGAGCACCGGCTGGAAATTGCCGACGAGCGTCATGAAGAGCATCGCCAACAACCCGACGGCCATGGCCTTCGCTCGCGAAGCACCGATATTCCGGAACTGTGTCGCTGTCTCGAAAGCGCGGGAGCGCACCAGATTGTAGGCGACGCCAAAGGCGCAGACGCCCGTCAAGGCAAACTGAGACGCAGCCGTCAAGTTGAAGCCAACCGTGCTGCCGATATTGCTGAAAATCGAGAGCATGGCGGAGATCAAATAACCCATGTAGTAATAGCTGATCGCGTAGCCCGCCATCCAGGGATCGTCCGGCGGGAAACTCGCGCTGCGTTGCAGGGCGCTTAGGAAGGCCAGTTCCATGGGTTTTTCCGTATACAGAATCGCGTTCTGATGCGCTCTATAGACTGCCCAAACGAGAAACAAGACCAGAAACAATAGTTCTGTCGCCAGCACGAGGGCGCGATTTTCCTGCCACCAGGCGCGTATGCCGCCCCAGTCGCCTTTCTGCGCATAAACTGTAAGTGACAGGAAGAGTATGACTACCCAAGTCAGCGCGATGCTGCCGGCGGAGTTTTCTAGCAGACCAAAGCTGGTCAAAAGCCAGTAGACGAAGGATAGCGCCAGCATGCCGATCGCGCGCGACAACGTGTAACCCCTGTCGGGCAAGCCTCCCAAGAGACGAAGGCAGAGCGGAAAAGCCGCGGCGCCAGCCAAGGCGATAGCCAACCACCAGCTAAAGAGCAGGTGTCCTTCGCGAGTCAACCACTCCTGGATAAGCGTCAACGGAATCGCTCCTCGAGGTATCGCAGAATGGCATCTTCGTTAACTTGATAGATCGTGCCACCCTCGATGGCGAATGCAATCGATAGCAGGCCCTCGCTGACCATGCGCTCGAACTTGGCAAGTCCTTCCGGGGTCGAATGAAGCTCTTCCAATCCGCTGCGGACGATGTATTTCACGTCAAAGTGATGAAGGATATCCACAGCGACGTCGATGTCACCGGTATCATAAAAGGCTCGGACATTCCTTTCGCGCTGTTCAACCCAGGTCGGCAGGGGATCAATGGTGCGTTGCTGTCGCTGGTGCCAGTTCCAGCCAAGAACCGAGGGGAGACCAGTAGTTATCGAAATACGGCCGTTCCACTGATATTCGCTGGGGAAGCGCCGACCCTCCATGATCACGGGTGAGCCGGCAATGTTTTCTTGCATCCAGCGAATCAGCGCGTGGTCGACGGCGAGGTCCAGTATCGCTGTTTCATTCTTGTCCGGCGCGGTTTCCCGGTGCGTGGCTTCTTTCATGTAGTCAAGGCCGTCGAGAGTCAAGGACAAGTGCGGAGCCATTCGGTCGAAGGATCTGGCTCGCGTCGCCAGTATCGGGTACGCGCCGGCGACCGTGAACAGTCCAATACAGGCAAAGAACCATAATAAGCGCATATCCTTGCGCCATTGACCGGCAGAACTCAGCAGGCAACTCATTGCGACGCCCCCCGCCACGCTCATCAGCAGCCAAACCTGGATGTAAAACTTGAACACTGTATTCTGACGGCCGATATCCCCGCCGATGACGACCATCTCTACGCCCAGTGTCATGGAAAGCGCCAATCCGATCATGACGAGTACGAATCGCAATGCGCGTGATTGACCGGAGCGGAAGAACAGTATGCCGATCCAAATGAGCAATGGTAAGACAATCAGAGCCACTTGGTAGTGCGCGACGAACATGACCAGCGAAAGGAGCAGTGCCAGGATTGTGCCAAGTCCCAAGTTTCTAATCAGCGCGCCGCGCCCGCGCAGCGCCGCGACGCGCGTGCTTCTCATCCAATGCCCGGTCTCCCAGATCAAGAGCGAAACAACCAGAAACAGGAATAGACCGTGAATGTCGAAGTAGGCCCAGAGCGGCGTTTTCCCGCCCTGCCACAGGGTCAGGCTCGTATAGTTGGAGGCGTACCAGGTCGTGTATGGCAATGCGAATACGAAGTTGAGCGCCAGGAACCCGCCGACCCGGCCAAGCAGATCAAAAGCCGACGCCCTGACCAGAATATGTCGGATCGCGATCCAGGCCACAATCAACGCGATGCAAGCAAGCAAGACGCGCCTGATGATCGCCAGCGCTTCGGACAGGGCTGTTGCTGGCGCGCCGGTTCCTGAGTAGTACTGAGAATGCAGAAGCGTGACAACGCCGATTGCCACCAGCAGCGCAATAGCTAATGCCGCATAAAAGCGGGTATCAATACCCCCGCGAAACGAAGCGTGCCAGCGCAGCCACCAGCAATAGCTCAGGCCAGCCGTCGCTAGCAGGGTCATCGAGGGCCAATCCCAGGTATTGCTTGCCTGCATGACGCCGACCACCATTGCTCCCAGTGCCAGTGCCAGAAATCTTTCCCAGTTGTTGCGCCGATCTCTGCCAACTTGCATCAGCTCGTTGAAAACAAAGGCCACGGTCATCAGAATGAGCGGCATATTGATCATGTGGGCGTGCAAGTCGCCGTACAAAAAAGTAAAGAACGGCATCTCTGTAATTGCGTTTCCGCGCACACCGGGCGTTTCGGCCAATACGCGAGAGGGGCCCCAATACCAGCGGTCATGCCCCATGGGTATGGATTCTCCGCTGATCGCCAAACCGACCCCTCGCGCAAGCCCGCCTACCAGTGATAGTGAAGCATTGATCTCGTATCGAACATTGTCGATCAGGCCAGAGTGAGATGCTTGCTCTCTCAGTTGAGCGCGCATGTCTCCGCCAGGCGCTTGACCGTGAATTTCGCGGTATTCGTCGACCAGGAACGACTCGAGACCCTCCGGTTTTCGGTAGCCGCCCAATTCCGCAATGCCGTTGCCAGCGACGCGCACTGTATCCAGGTTGCCCAAGAGGATGCACATCAACATCGCCAGGATGCCTGCCGTCCAGGGACTTCCCAGCCGCCTTGTCCCTTTGCCGTTAGATCCTTCATTATTCCCCAGACGCATTTTCCAGCGTGAAAGGATATTGAACGCGGCGGAAAACGCGCCCGCCCCGGTCAGAGAGAATATCGTAGGGATCATCAAGTTGTAGGCGAAAGAGGGGACGATTCCCAGCAGCAGGGACGGCACGCCAACCAAGACATATCCAAAGTAATAGTAGTTAATAAATCCCCCAGCAAACCACGGGTCAATCGGCGGAAAGGTCGTACTGCGCAAAACACCGTTCAAATAGGCGAAATCCATGGGCTTTTCGCCGCCTTTGTAGGGGTGCCAGAGATCCGGATTCGTCAGCCGAATGGCAACCATCAATACGAAGGCCAGGATTGCCAGCAATTCCATCCAGGCCAAACGCCGCCAGTTGGCGCGCAGAAACTGCATCAGGCTCAATCGCTTGCGATAGGCCATGTTCGCGCTAAACAGCGCGAGAAACGCCAGCAGCGCCAGGAGGCCGGCTTGCGACCACAGCGGGATTTTCAGCGTCGAAGCAGCCCAGGCAAACCAGGCGACAATTAACAAGCCGGCAAGTTTGCTAATGCCGTAGCCTCCGTCCGCCAGGCTGGGGAATAGAGCGAAAACGATTGGAAAAGTGACGAAGCCGACGAGAAGGAGCGCGATATACCAGAACAGTGTTCCCAGCGCTTGGTTGCTGTTCGCGATACTGTCGCTGAAAAAGCGCTCCGACCAGGTACCGCCCGCCGTTTGAGTCTCATAGTCAGCCCGCGGAAACGTCAAAGCAGTCGGTACCGCGTCCGTTTCCATCGACGTCCAATATATGACACCCAGCCTGTCCGCGCTGCTGTGATCTCTTGATAATTCGTGGGTCTGCTTCAGCGACACTGAAGAGAGTATTGCCTTTACTTTCGCGCTCGAATACTCCTGCGATTTGCGGAAGACAAAAACGGCGGGATGATCATATACGTGAAATGCTTCGTCGCCTTCGATTTCGTTCAGCCAGGCGGGAGAATCAAATATAGGCAGGTGCTGATCGGAAACCCGCCAAGGTCCCAATTGGTAGGGCTCGTCGAAAAGCGCAACAAGCTCGTAACCCAACTCGCCCGCAAAGAGCTTCTCGTAGTAATGCGTCGTCAAGGGCCAACGCATACGATTGCGCGGTTCGGTATCGTAGAAACGGTTGCTGGCAATCGTAAGGTAGTCGCCAACTTCCAGCGTATGCAAGATATTCTCATATTTGCTTCGGTTATCCACCGGGAAGGACATAATCTGATCGTATGAATTGACCAATGCGCTAAAGGCGTATTTGCCGCGACAGTCCTCGCTGCGAATGAGCCCCGAGGCGGGACGATCAACCAGCGCCAGGTCATCAGGCAATATACAGGTTAAGGTGCCTGTCACGGTGTTGTCCCAACTGCCTTCCGTCAGAACGACAGACCCCGACCCGATGATGTCGCCGCCGCCTCCTGCTGCAAGGATTTCAAATACATACCGTTTGCCCGCCTCTACTTGCCAAGGCACGGCGAAGGGGATTTCATAGCTATTGCCCAGCGGATGATCGCGTCGCGCCAAGTCGGCTTCCAGGACCGCCTTCGCCAGCAGTTGATTGTCGCCTTCGGGATATACGCGTATTTCCAGTCTTTCCGGCTCCGGATCATCTAGCGGGTCACCCAGATGCGGCGCAAAAACGGTCGCGATCGAACCGCTCGCAGGAGCCGTAACGACGGTGTTTCGGGCGGCGCCTTCGCGGTAGTGTGTGACGCCCTTGAACAAGTTGTCGGCCAAGTTGGCTGATGAATAACCAGTATTCGCCACGGCGACGTTGACCAGCGGCAACAATTCCTCCGACCCGTCGATACGCATGGCAAAATCGCCGGGAACGTGCTTGAACAAGTAGCGAGACGCCTGCACGAGCGTCGTCTGGCCCCGGTAGACGTTGCCGACCATCAGCCCCCAAATCGCAGTAAAGCCGATTGCGAACAGGGCAAGCGCGATGGCTCGGCTAGATCGCGGCAACGGAAGCAAGGCCGCCAAGAGCAGTATTGCGCCGATGGCAGCGGCGGTGATCGCGGTCGCGTCCTGCGTGCCCTGCGTACCGATGTAAAGCTGATATATGCCTACTGCGCCGAATAAGATGCCTAGGATCGACAGCAGGACGCGGGTTGCGAGCAAATCGCGCTCGGCGCCGCGCGCATGATGGATCAACTGGACGATTGCCCATCCGGCCAACACGGCCAAGCTGCTATACAGGGGCAAAAAGTAGCGCATCGTCATGGGCCACAGCTGGTTCAGCCAGACAAAATAGGCGCCGACCCAAACCACAAGTAGGACGTTGTTCAGTGCCGCCTTGCGCATGCGCGCGATCCGATAGGCTGACCAGCCCCAGCCGAACCAAGCCAGCAAAGCCAGCGGCGGTCCCATGGCCCAAAGCGCCATATCTTTGAGCGGGTAAAAGTAGGACGCGCGCGACAGCCATTGCCAGTTGGGCGGCGAGTCTTGCGCTCCAGAAACGCCAAAACTGGCGGCGCGCACGTTTTCAAACCAGCGATCGTTGGGAATAATGCCCAAGAAGTCCGGTCCCATAAACGCATAGGGATTGAGCAGGCGAAACGCCAGGAAGGTAGCCAGCCCGGCCAATATCAACCCAAAGAAGTGGTAGGCCAAGATCTGCATTCTTTCCTGACGATTCAAACTTGGGTCGAAGACCGGCGCCACATTGATGAAGGCGGCCAAGACCACGATACCAGCCAACGGCGCCAGGTTCATGCGGCTGGCGACTGCGGCGCCGCAGGCGAGGCCAAAGAACAAATATGACGAAAGTCTTCCCCGTTGCTGCACGGTCACTGCAAAGTAAAGCGCGAGCGTAACCAGGCAGGCGGCAATCGCATTCGTCGTAGCGTAGTGAGATTTCTGAATTGCCAGTGGCGCCGCCGCGTACAACGCGGCCGCGATAAGCCCGACCCATCTGCCCTGAATTCTGCTGCCCAAGGCGAAGATCAGTACAATCGTTAGCAGGTCGAACAGCGCTGACAATCCACGCCAAACAAGATGGCCGCCTTGCCAGTCAAACAAGGGGAATCCAGCCTCTGTCGCATCACGGACGAATTCACCCGCATAGTGGGCGAGCAACAGGGGAAAGGTGCCATAGGCATAAAAGCCGTGTCCCGCCTGATGTGGATTCAGCGGAGAACATCGCGCGTCGAAGTAATTGCCGATGCCGTTGCTCTCGGGATATAGATGCCGACATCGCAAAGATTGCAGTTGCGGAGAATCCAAAGTAGCAGCGACGCTTAGCCCTGCGTAATTGGATCCCAATCCCTTGTCAATGAGCAGCGCATCCAATTGGCTCGCTCGCAGAGCTTCCACAGCCTGTGCTATCTGTCGATAGACGGTGACGTGATTGTCGCGCTCTATCCAACTTGCAACCTGTGCCGAAAACGTCTCGCTAACGGCGCCTATGCGGATTCCGAATACGGCGGATAGATCGGCGACGTCTTGGAGGCCGTGCTGGCCACTCCTTACTAGGATGCTCTGGCTGGGGAAATTGCTTTCGTCATAGGTGTATTCGTTCCTGCCGCCGACGTTCGGCAGCAACAGGATGGAAAGGAAACGCTCGTCTGGATGCGAATAAGAGAAATCGTCCCAATTATGTCCAGTGAAACGCAGGACTCCTGCGAAGACCAGAATGATCGTCATAATCAGCGCTGTAATGGCGGTTATTCTCATCGATTGGCGCCTCATTTATTGGGCCGCGACTTTGTGACCATCGTTGTTACCCGCACAAGTATTCATCCCGTGATGCTGCATCGGATCTCATGTTCCAAACGTGGCTTCGCAAATATCCGTCGATTCCCGTTTCATTTGCTAGCTCCCCATGGTAGTTGCTGCGCCATTCTATGACAGAAGTAGTACCAATAAAATAATGCGAAAAAATCTCATTTGTAGCGAGAGTTCCGGATCTAACGCAAATTTCTTCAAACGCGCTCCCCCTCTCCCCTTGTGGGAGAGGGGGCTGGGGGGTGAGGGGTTGATCGCGCATGTCGCTTTTCGCATTACTTACTTGGAATTACTGAGTCATTTGCAAATACACCGTCGCCAGCAGCGCCTCCCCGCAAGTCCGGTCGCAACTTGAAATACAGTTGCGAGAAATGGATGTATAGGTTGGCGCAACGCTCCAAGACGTATCCTATCGCTGTCCGCTGCCGTTTACTGCGAAAAACGCTGCCCATCCCTCTTCACCCAGTCTCGGCACGCGATAGAGCACAAACCTGTCCTCGGGATGATATGACTGCACAGTCGTAGCGCGACCTTGGGGGAACCACTCGCGGAAGCGCTGCCAGGCCTGCTCATCAGCAGGATTGAACAGGAACAGGAGGTCTCTGTTCGGGTCCAGACGGAGCGGTCCCTTCCGCTGCAGAGCATTTCGCAGTATTTGCGGCAAGTTCTCCAGCGGATACATATCGTTGGGCCACAAGGGATAACCGGCTTCAATCCCCAGCGCGCGGTAGTCCCACCAGTACGGAAAACCCAAGGACCAGGCGTTTCCAATCGCGCCGTCGCTGGTTGCAAAGCCGTGGACGATGCGACCGGCCTCGCTGTGCGGAAACGACGGACCCAAATACGCATTCGCATAGCGATTGAAATAGGTCTCGCTGTTTTGATGGTTAGCGACCAAAACGACGCCGACTCCAAAGACCATCGCGACTATCAATCCTTTGCCGCCTGCAATCAACCGTTGGAGGCGAACCGCGATCATTGCTATTGGCAGGGCGGCAAACAGGTAGACGACCGGTACAGTTCCCAATGCGCGCGAGTTGCTGGGGTTCGCCTCCGGGTGCGCGAGGGACAGGGCGGTTGGCATTAACATGACAAGAATCACAACTGGCGCGAACCAAAGGACGGGGTCGCGCGATTTGATCATTCTTGCCAGCCAGGCAGCGGCTCCCAATATCAAGAAGGCCCCGGTCAAGGAGTCCATGACTGGATGTTCCGGCGCCCCGTTGAACCAGCCTATGTCGCCCTTCCAGTTATACATAAGCAGGGCGTTGCGGATATTGTGCATGAGAACGGGTACGTTAGCGCGCAATGCCGCCATGGCATCATCCATTGTCGCAAATGCGAGATGATCTCCCAATAGACGTGTTGAGGTTCGCATCCAGAAAGAATTGGGGAAGTCTAGCCAAAAATGCAGCATCGGCAGAAACACCATGAGCGATACGAAAACCAGAATCGCGAGATGAAGCAAATAGAGCAGCCTCTCGCGCCAAGTGACAGCTCGCATCCAGATGGCAAAGATTACGCCGATGACAATCAAGACCGGCAGCATGCGTACTGCCTGATACATATATAATCCGAATCCAAGCACCAGTGCCGCCTTGACGTAATCGCTTCGCCTGTTGCATCTCATTGCGCGGGCAAGATATAGCAGGAGCAGCGCGGTAACTGCCGGCGTAAGTGGAATGCGCAAGCCCTGGCGGCTGACGATGACGTGCCAATAACTTGACGCGACGAGCGCCATCAGCAAAAGAGCAACCACTTTCTTGAAGCGAGGGTGGTCGTCGCCGAGCAGCTCGATGCCCATCCAAAACAGGAGCGGCAGAGTTAGCACGCTTTCTACGACAGCGAGAAACTTAAGCGTATAGAAGTCGAACCCGAGCCCGGGCAAAGTGGACAGCATCGACAGCAGGTACATTTGTACCGGTTCACGTCCCCCGTTGTTGGGAAAGAAGATTTTGTAGTCACCGGTGAAAACGCGATATGCGTCCTGGATTTTCTCCACATGATCGCTGGTCATCTCGCGCGGTATGCTATCCAATTGCGTGAAACGGAAGCTTATCCCCAGAACCATGATCAACGCCAAGGCGATGATGATCCAGCGGTTTCCATGCCAATCAATGCGCCGGAAGCGGTCTATCCACCCCGTGATCCAGTCAAGGGCGTTCCAGTTTGCCGGGGCGAAGACCATCCCCCAGGAAAATGAGGAAACGATCCACAGCGCAATGAAAGGGGGTTCAATTCGATTGCCGCCGGTATTCATCCATAGAACGGCGCTTGCAAGCGCCGAGAAAAGCGCGAGGCCGATCCGGCGGGTACCGATTCGGTCCCGAATTGAAGGAAAATCCAATTGCTGCGGGGCTGCGTTTGTGGATTGGATCAGGGCCGATCTTTCGCTCTCTGCTGCCGCTTTTGCGGACGCACGCGCTTTGATCCGCCAGACGACAAAATCCACCAGATGCCAAATTATCAGACCAGCAATCAACCGACCTGCGGCGATCAGCAGGAACTCGAAAGACTGGTCTTTTGGGGCTACCATGGAGTCCGAAATTGCTTGCAAGGATGTCAGCCATATCGCTACAGGGACTATGCGAGCCGACCAACGAATACGGTCCAATCGGCTGATGCGCCGCCACCATCTTCGCAGTTGGTCGTAATTGCCAATTGCTTCGCCGATCAACCAGAAAAAGAATCCCATCCAGAGAAACGGAGCGCCAATCTCCAGCGTGTTTTCGGCACTGCGACTGACCCCAGCCGGACCCAGCAGCGCATTGGTGCCAATGACTGCGCTGGCAATTGCAAGTGTAAAGAACAGCAGTTGGAGACTCTGCGCCTGACGAAGCGCGCCAACCATTCGCGGGATCAAATGATGTACGGCGTCCTGCTGCTTGGGATCAGCATTCGCGTGCTTGCCAGCAGGCATCTCGGGAGCGGGAATGGACTGCGCGCCTGCAATAGCCATTCTCGTACGTCGCCAAGTGACAAGTGGCGATCGCAGAAACCGCCCGAAAAGCTCGGTCAGTGTCAGGTCTTCAATTCGAGTTCCGGCGGACTTCACCGCCAGATTTGGGGCTTCTCGTTGATATTCACCCGCGGATGACTGGAGTCGCGCCGCGCCACTGTCCGCTGTAGCCCTGTCGTGCTCGTCAAGACGCGGATTAGCCTTGTCGTCTGGAAACATGCAACCGTCCCTTTGCGCCTTTCACAATTGTAAGCTTAGTATCAAGCGAAGTAGGCTGCAAACGGGGAATCCGGAATTACTTGCGAGCGTGCTCCAACAGAACAGATTCGAATCGATCAAAGGTGGCTGCCAAGGAAAAGCACTCGGCAACGAATTCTTTAGGCTTGACATATTTGTCGCGGTTTTCCAGAACTTCCAGCGTGGTCCTGCCAATGGACTGCCAGTCGCCGGATTTAGCCAGTTTCCCCATTCCGGTTACTTGAACCGGTACGCGGCCGCCATAGACGTCCGTCATAACGACCGGCGTTCCGCAAAGCATGGATTCACCCAGAACTGCCGGAAAACAATCATTGTTGCTCGGCAAGACCAGCACATCGCAGGCCGCGTAAAAGTCGGCCATTTGCTGCTTGTCGCGGATCAATCCCAAGAATATAAGTTGCGACCGATACTTTTCGACGAGCTCCTTCTGAAGGTTCCAGGTATTTTCGTAGTTGAGGTTATACTCTCCGGCAAAGATGATTCGAGTCTTTGGATATTTTCGGTTTATGATGTCCAGTGCCTTTATGAGCAGATCGGGCCTTTTCTCATGCGCGAATCGCCCTGCGAAGCCAATCAGTGGGCCATCGTCGCATTGCCATTTTTTTCTGAGTCTTGCAGCGTTTTCCATGTTGGGATCGTGAATGGAAATAGGGGGATAAACGACTGCCAGCTTGTCGCGGAAGGGACGGAGATAGTAGGAATTCTCGGCATAATCGTCGCTGAAGCCTATGATACATGGGGCGCGCCTGGCCATGAAGGCGTACATGGCGTACATCACTTTCACGATCGCTGTGTTCAATATCCCATCAGGTAGGAATAGATCCCCATGGTGAGTCGGAATCACCTTCAAGCCCGCCAATCCCGCCAAAACACTGACCAGCGCGGTTTCAAGCATCGGTGTGTGTATGCTTACGATATCATGCTGGCGCATTAGGCGAAGTAGATGCCAAGGATAGGTTGGTAAAATCATGCCCCGGCTCAGCCGCACAGGGGCCCAGACCCTCACGATGCGCACGCCCTTATGTGTCTCCGGCTCCCTTGGCAGCTCTTTGTCGTGCCTGGAAGCGAGCACCGTCACTTGATGGCCGCGACGCACCAATTCCTCAGCGAACATCTGCACGTAATACGTGAGACCTGTAGGATGCGGATAGTAGTAAAGGAGCGTGATTAGAACTTTCAGCTTGCGGCTGTTTTCAGCGTGTCCAGAATTCATAAATCAATCTTACGCGGATGGTTGATCCAGACATTGGACACGAGAACGCAACTGCGTCAGCGAAACGCCCTCGAATATCAAGCCAAGACCGCCGGTCACGATATAGACCAGGATATTCTGGGCGTGTACGGCAAGGGCGAAGGCAGTAATCTTGTCCAGTTCGTTGTGTCCCAATAATGTAAATGCTACAACAATGGAGAATTCAAACGCGCCTAGATTACCTGGAACTAAGGGAATCGCAATAGCAAATGAAGCGGACGCTATGGAAAACATAACCGCGACCCAATCGCCCTGATCAAAAAAGGCTAGCAGCAATACATAATTCGTGATCACTGAAAGCAGCCAACTGACCGCTGTCCAGATCAGCGCGCGCGCTAAAGGCGCGAATTCGAGCAAAGGCTGCAATCCATCCAGAAATTCGCGAGCCAGTTTGTCCGGCTTTAGCCCCGCGGGGAGAGGCAGCGCATTGGAGACGCGTCCAATTGCGTAAACGGTAAATCCCCGCCAGCGAGCCATTATCAGGAGCGCGGCGAATCCGCTTAGGGAGAATATCGCGCCGAGGATTGCTAGATACCGCAGCTCAGCGCTCACCGGCGCGGCGACCGTGGCAAACATCGCCAGCAGCGCAACTCCCAATACATCCAGCAGCTTCTCGACCAAGATAGTGCTGCCTGTATACATGAAGGGAATTTGCTTGTTGGCGCGCACGGTCAAGAACAGACGAGTAACGTCACCGATTCGCAGGGGAATGACGCCGTTTACCAAGTAAGCGATATTCATGATGTTAAAGGCGCGATGCAATGGCAGTTGACCACCAAGCAAACTTTGCCAACGCAATGCCCTGGCAAACAGCCCTAACATGAAAATCAAGAGGCTGATCACAAGAAAACGATAGTCCGCGCTCAGCAGGGTCGATAAAAGCGCTTCGAGATCTACGCGGCTAACCAGCAGTGCTGCAATAGCGAAACCCGCAACAGTGCCGGCAAGAGTTCTTCTATGTAGTCGCAAATCCGTCTCCGAACGTAGATGTCCATTGCTGCCGGGCTGGACGGCCAGCAACGCGGCCCTTATGTTTAAAAACCTTAGGCGTCCAGATTGTCAGGCTGGCACAGCGATTTCAAAAGCCTTCTTAATGTTTTCCAATCTTTCAACTATGGAATTCGACCGACGCGGACGTTCTACGGCCACGGCATTTGACGCTCCGACTGACATGCAATGAAAGCAAAGTCTCGGTATTGACAACCGCGCGACTAATTCGCCCAATATACTCAGTCGCATTACTATATCACGGTGGCTTGACGCTTGGAGCATGATTTTCTATAATACCGACATATTGCGGGTGTAGCTCAGTTGGTAGAGCGCCTGCTTCCCAAGCAGAAGGTCACGGGTTCGAGTCCCGTTACCCGCTTGTTATAATTATGCCCGCCGGACGGTGGGTGTTTTTTTGCCCGAAGAGCATTGACCCTTGGATATTGCGCATTTAGAATGGGCGGGCTATTAACCTAACATCGATCGACAAGTTAACCGAGGATTGCGCCTCGGGTTTAGGGAACTGAAGGAGAAGTTAATCATGGCAGAATTTGAGTTGGCTGCCGAAGTCCGCAATACGCACGGCAAGCAAAACCGCGAGTTACGCAGGCAAGGATTTGTACCCGGCATTGTTTACGGACCCAGCAATGACCCGATTAGCGTGCAGTTCCCGTATCGCGCAATTGAGGTGACCTTGATGAATGCGGGCGGGACCAATCTGATCGACATTGTCGTCGATGGCAAGGCTTATCCATCGCTTGCGCGCGAAGTGCAGCGAGATGTAGTTCGGGGCGATATCTTGCATGTGGATTTCTTGGCGGTCGACGCCTCCCAGCGTATCCGCGTGGAAGTGCCGATTATCATGGAAGGGCGCAGCCCGGTAGTTGCGGCTCGCGAAGGGATTTTGATCACGGGCAGGAGCGCGCTGACCTTGGAAGTTTATCCGGATGACATCCGCGACCGCATCGTCATTGACCTGTCACAATTGACCGAGCTCGGCTCAGAGGTGCTGGTGGGCGACCTGGAATTCGGCGAAAATGTGACCGTACACAGCGATCCAAACGAGATGCTCGCCAAGATCGTTCAGCCAGCCGCAGCCCGTGCGGAATCGGATCTCGATGAACTCGAGGGCGAAGAAGGTGAAGAAACGGACGAAGATTCCGAAGAAGAAGAAGGCGAAGAAGAGTAGCCCCAAACAGATTCTACAAACAGATAAACGAGAGGCGGCGTCACATTGGCGCCGCCTCTTTTTCATTTTGTGATTGAATTTATACGCAATGCAACGCGTCGACTCGCGAGCCCGTCCTTTTGCAAGCGGACATACGCAGCTAATTGCTTCCGTCCTTGCTGCCGTTCTGTCCCGAGCGGTTCTCGTCACCAGCGGACAACAGAGCGTCGGGCTCATCTTCATCATCGTCTCGCATGATGGCGATGCCGGCAACCGCGTCATTTTCTTCAAGGTTCATCAAGATCACGCCCTGCGTGTTGCGTCCGGTTTCTCGAATCTCCGACAGGCGAGTCTGTAGAACGATTCCCCGCTTCGAGATCAGGACAATATCATCCTCTTCGCGTATGCAACGCATGGCCACTACTGGGCCGGTGCGCTCATTTCGCTTCAATGTCCGCACGCCCAAGCCATATCTCCGCTGTGCCTTGTAATGCACCCTGTCTTCGGCGCCTTCGCTCCCATCGTCGGTAGATATCAGCGTGCGTTTGCCGTAACCATTTTCCGTGACGATGAGCAGATGACTGTGTTCGCCCGTCAAGACATCCATGCCTGCGATCTCGTCGTCATCCCGCAAGCGCATCCCGATTACGCCCTGCGCTTGACGGCCCATGACGCGCACTTCCTCCGCTTTGAAACGAATGCACTGACCATTTACCGACGCCATGACAATATCATCATCGCCCATGGTCCACTTCACAGATCGCAAGCTGTCACCGTCGTTAAACTGAATCGCCATCAAGCCGCTTGGGCGGATATAGCTGAATTCGCTGAACGCGACTTGTTTCACTCGGCCCATGCTGGTCGCCAGCACAAAGTACCCTTCCTCAAGCTCCAGGACATCGTCGGGCACGGCAAGTACGACGGAGATCTTCTCATCTCCTTCCAGTGGCAAGATGCTTTGGATGAGCAGACCACGCCTTTCTCGTAGAGTCTCCGGTATATCGTAGGCTCTGCGAGAGTAGACCTTGCCCTTGTCGCTGAAGAACAGGATCATATCGTGGCTGTGCGCGAAGAACACGTCCTTTAACGTATCATCGTTCTTGATCGCCATGCCGCGCATGCCTTTACCGCCGCGCCGTTGTGAACGATAGTGACGGGCCGCAACTCGCTTAACGTATCCTTGTTCCGTCAACGAGATGACAACATTTTCGCGGCGATACATATCACCTTCTTCGAGGTCGAAATTCTCTTTCTTGATCTCGGATTTTCGCACGTCCCCGTATTTGTCGGCGATTTCGGCAACGTCTTCGCGAATCAACTCCAGGATTTTCTGTGGCGAGCTTAGCAAATCTTCAAGATATTCGATGCGCGCCCGAACAGTGTCATATTCATCCTGCAGCTTTTGCCTTTCCAAGGCAGCCAGGCGCCTCAACTGCATGTCGAGTATGGCGTTGGTCTGGATCTCATCCAATTCCAAATTCGCCATCAATTGCTGTCGAGCGCTGTCGACATCGGGAGAATTGCGGATTATTTGAATGACCTGGTCGATGTTCGCCACTGCTTTTAATAACCCGGCCAAAACATGCGCGCGGGCCCGCTGTCGCTGCAAATCATATTCGGAACGTCGCACGATGACGTCATAACGATGCTCTACATAAATCTTTAGCGCGCGTTTGAGACTCAAAGTACGCGGTTCGCCGTTGACCAGCGCCAGCATTTGAATGCTATAGACGCTTTGCAATTGCGTGTATTTGTAAAGTTGGTTGATAACCCGCTGTGGTTGCGCGTGGCCTTTTAGCTCGACAACAAGGCGCAAACCTTGACGGTCGGATTCGTCGCGCAAGTCGCGAATTGCTTCGATGCGGCCCTCGCGCACCAGGGCGACGATCCGCTCTATGATGCCCGACTTGCTCACTTGGTAAGGAATAGACGTGAAGACGAGCTTCTTGCCTTCCCCGGGACCCTCTTCAACGTCGACTGTGGACCGCACCGCGACGCGCCCTTTGCCGGTGGCGTAAGCTTCTCTTAGATATTCGCCTTCTTCGCCAATGACGATCGTGGCGCCGGTAGGGAAGTCCGGACCCTTAATGAATTGCATGAGATCGTCGACCGACACGTCGGCGATACGGTCGTAATTGTCAATCAAGTAGGTGATGGCGCTCGCCAACTCCCGCAGATTATGCGGCGGAATGTTAGTCGCCATGCCCACTGCGATGCCACTGGTGCCATTGAGCAGCAGGTTGGGCAAGCGCGCGGGAAGAACCGTCGGTTCCGCTTGCGTTCCGTCGTAATTCTCCGCGAATTCGACAGTGTCCATGTTGATGTCTGTTAACATCTCGCTGGCGATGTTGGCCATGCGCGCCTCGGTGTAGCGCATCGCCGCGGGCTTGTCCCCATCCTGGCTGCCAAAGTTGCCTTGGCCGTCGACCAGCGGATATCGCAACGAGAAATCTTGCGCCATGCGGGCCATGGCGTCGTAAACCGCCTGATCTCCGTGCGGATGATATTTGCCCAGTACTTCGCCAACTAGGCGTGCGCTCTTTTTGTATGCCGTACCGGGACGCAGCCCCATATCGTACATGGCATAAAGTATGCGCCGATGTACGGGCTTGAGCCCGTCGCGCGCGTCCGGCAGCGCGCGCGCCACGATCACGCTCATGGCATAGTTGAGATAACTGCCGCGCATCTCTTCGTTTATCGTGATCGTGCGAATGTTTCCCGCGTTATCTTCTGGCAAATCGGAGTCGATTATGTCCATATGATGTGGCTAAACCAGATATCTGATTTGCGCACGGCTCCTTTCGCGGCTCATAAGGTATCCTTGAGCGGCTGCTATACGACATCACTCGCGCCTTGGAACGATTGTCAGCCTCGGTCCCTAGCGCCAGGCGAGCAAAATAAATCACCGTCGACGATCGACAAAAACGGTTCCCCACAGGCATTTCTGACACCGTTGCGCCAACGCCATTATTGATATTTATTATAGCATGTTTGCGCCAACAGGCTACTTCTGCGCGGGGCCAAAGTCCTGCTTCGCCAAAGCCAAGCGCCGAGAGAACGGAGTCTGATTCCAAAAACTGCTCGCTGTCGCTTGCGAGCATGAAGTAACACGGATTTGTCTCCCTTGGCAGAAACAGATGAATAGTTTGCTGTTTCTATTACTTGCTGAGAACATGTTTCGAAAAATGTAACAATTTGCGCAGAACTTCGCTTGCATTGGAAAATCGAAAGCGTTAGAATATTGTACAAATGCAACAAAGGATCGCTGTATTTGTTGCTTGATTTGCATGCGAAAGGCTTGCAGATCACACCAATAAGCCCTTAAGTTTTACGAGGAGGAAAAAGATGGACAGCGATAAAATGAGAAGGGGGATTATTCCGGGGATAATCGCCGGTTATGTATTCTTGGCATTCATCGGCGCGTCTATGGTGCCAATGATGGACGCCGAAGGCAACATGTCAATGTCAATGAACAATGGCATGCTCGAGATGGTCGGTGGCATGATTAACGCTGACGCCTTTGTCGGCTTCATCTTGCATGTCATCATCAGTGCCGTAATTGGTGCGCTCTACACGGGACTGTTCGCGGATCGGGTGGATTTGGGTAATCCTTTGATGAACATAGCTGTGGGCGGCCTGATCTACGGTTTGATCTGGTGGATAATCGGCGGGAATATCATTATGCCGGCGGTCTCGGGTGGAGACATCTTGAGTCTTGACTTCCAACATCCCAGCTTGTTTGGACATGTCATATTTGGCCATGTCCTGGCTTTCCTCGTTGTCTTGCGTGACAACGCTATGGGCATGACCGACGAATAAGCGCTTGACGCTCTTCAACTTGCCCCGGCAAGTTGAGAATTAGATGACTGAACGAGGGCTGCGAATCTAATTCGCAGCCCTTTTCAATTGGCTCGCTTCCAGACGCCA
This sequence comes from Chloroflexota bacterium, assembly GCA_026708115.1. Lineage (GTDB taxonomy): Bacteria > Chloroflexota > Anaerolineae > Aggregatilineales > Phototrophicaceae > UBA6055. The sequence continues at coordinate 3,566 of JAPOVL010000019.1, read as the reverse complement.
TCCACCAAGTTAAAAAGCACAATTTGTTCTTCCACGGCTTCGCCGGCTTCTTTAACCACTGTCACCTGCAACTGAGCTGAACCATCGCGCCTGCCTGTAATTGCTTGATTAAGAACGGCGCGCGGGCGAAATATTGTCCCGGTCTGATAGCGTTGATAAGCTGCCTGCCAGATCTCTTCATCCCCGGTATCGTATAAGTTCAGCAAATCCCCTTCAGCGCCGCTCTCTATCAAGTCCGCTTCGGTATGAAGCCGCCACTTGACAAAGTCGCGCCAATCCAGATTTGATTCCTCCAGAGGCTGGCCGATGACTTGCTGCAATATGGCCATGCTGGCAGCTGGAGCAAGATGGTCGACCAATTCCGCAAGTTTTTCCTCCCCGTACAAGAATGCTAAAGAGTCTACAAGCGAGTCGCCGCCGTCCGCGTCCAGAAATTCCTTGACCAAATATGAGGCCACCGACCGGCGCAAATATACCGCGTCCTGCGGGAATACCACCTGTAGGCCGTCGGTTGCGAGGCGGATTAAATGTTCCGACAGCGCCTCCGCGAAAAGACCCTGCCTGTTATGGTCAAACGGCAAATCAAGTGACATACGTCCGCTGGATGGCGACAATACGTGAAAGGTCGCTGTTCCATCTGCTGCTGGAGAGACCGTCTGCGCCGACTCCTTTACGACGGCGATCGACAATTTGGGACTGGAATCGCATCGAAGTATCTGGCATCCGCGGCGCAACCATTCTCCGACGGTTTCGCTTATCGCTTGGGCAAAGCGCTCGTCGAGATCAAAATAGCGGATGCTTATGGCGTCGGTTTCAAGCCTCCGTTCCTCACCCCAAAATGAGAAATCGGGAGAGACGTGACGCCAACCGTCCCCTAAGTTGCGGTAGAACCACACTTGAGCGTATCGTACCCCGTTGATGATCTCCTCTACGACGACTCGACCGCGCTGTCCGTCGATCTCCAGATCCAAGATCGTGCCGGTCAGGTCGACGTCATGCCTGGCCTTTATGTCGCTGTATTCGCGAAAGACAGATTGCTGCCGCCGTCGCCAGGTCTCGCTTACGTTGTCCTGCACGGCGAGGAAGGTGTTGATGTCGCCGATTCTCAATGCGGCGATCTCGGCGCGAACCGTTTCGCGAAGCAATTGCTCTAGCTGCCCCTGAACATCCAGGAGTCGTTGTCTAACGACTAGGACGCCAAATGTCAGTACGGCGAGGACTACGCCAATCAACATGATTAATCGCAGCGCTCGGCGGCGGCGCGCCCGTTTCGCCATCGGGTCTTCGCTATCAGACTTGTTGATTTTCTGCGATTCGACATTCCATTCCAGGCGAATACGGCTCATGCGCCGGCTCCCCCTTCCTTGACGACGAAGACATCGCCCGCCTCCACGGTATGCAGCGCGCCGAAGTCATCGCGCAGCAGCAAACTGCCGTCTGGCAGCGCATCGACTGCCCTGCCAACCGCGTCTTCAACTTCTATGCGCTTGCCAAGCACATTTAGCCGGCTCTTCCAACTCCTGAACAAGATCTCCTCGTTTATATGTGAATACCAGCCGTCGACATGGCGCAAAAGCGACTGCAGCAGGTCCGCGCGATCTAACCGTCTATTGACTATGCTCTCCAGGCTGGTTGCATAATCCGCTAATTCGGTTCGGCTGAAATCGATACGTATGTTGAGTCCTATGCCCAGAACGACGCCCAGCGCCTCCGGTCCTTCCCAGACGACTTCAGGCAAGATGCCAGCGATCTTTTTTCCATGCACCTGTACATCGTTGGGCCACTTGATCTCGATCATTGAACAGCCTGCCTCAGCCGCCAGGTCACAAACAGCGAGAGCGCCCAAGAAGTTGACCCGCGGGACGAGCTGCCTCTGAGGCCGAAGAATAACAGACAGGGCCAGCGCGACATCGGGCGGCGTTTGCCAGGCGCGGCCCTTTCGACCGCGTCCGTGCGTTTGTTCGTTGGCGACGACCGCCGCGCGGTCAGGAGCGCCCGTTTCGAGCCAAGCCTTGGCCACGTCGTTTGTGCTGCCGATCGATTCGTAATACTTGAATGGCCGATTTAGACGGCTCATCAATTTTGCTTTGGATAAGGTCATATGACCATTTCTTGAGTTGACATTCTGTGCATTGTATCAGAATAAGACAGGCCGTTAGAATAGAATCGTCATAAGGAAGGGCAATCGCACCAGAATTAAATCATGTCGAATTTCACAACATTCTGACGAATTGTAGGGGCGACTCTGTGAGTCGCCCATGAAAATAGCGATAAAATTGCGGGCGATTCACAGAATCGGCCCTACAAGGCTTGTCCGCTACTGCAATTCATATGCAAGGATAATGGAAATAGTACCGAAACAATACAAAAAGGGAGCCGATCATTGCGAAAATCAACAAATTATTACATATTCCGCCAAGCTTGGCTCCCCCTCTCCCCTTGTGGGATTTCCGCCCCCCGCTTAGCGGGGGGACCGAGGGGGGCAAGGGGCTGGGGGGTGAGGGGTGAAAAAAGCGCCTTAAAATGACCCAGTAGCGGACAAGCCTTACATTGCCATCTTTTTGCCGCATTTGCGCATCAATCCTGGTGTTCTCGGCGCATGCGGTGGTTAAGAAAGTGTGGTGCGATTGCTCTGCATAAGGTTTCTAAACTTGCTTTACCCGGATACAGGTCCATTTGACCTGCAAAATGAACCGATACCGAGCAGATTAGGCGAAGATTGAATAACCTCTGGACACCCTGGCGCATGGATTACATCAAACGCGATCGCGAACTCGACGGCGATTGCATATTCTGCGCGATGGCGTCTTGCGCGGAAGGCGACGGGGACGATCTTGTTGTTTTCCGTTCCAGCCATGCCTACGTAGCCTTGAACAAGTATCCATACAGCTATGGGCATGTCATGATCGTTCCCTACGCGCATGTCCCGTCCCAGGAAGACATGGACATGGAGGCTCTGGGCGACCTGATAGTCCTGACTAACCGGTCCATGCGCGCGCTTCGGCAACTCGCCAAGCCATCTGGATTCAACATTGGCGCCAATATCGGGGCCGCCGCCGGCGCGGGAATCGCCGCGCACTATCACTTCCACGTTGTACCGCGCTGGGAGGGCGATGCCAATTTCATGAGCAGCGTAGCCAATACACGCATGATTCCCGATACGCTCGACAACCTCGGTCAGGCCTTGAAGCGGATTTGGAATGCTTCCTTCGGAGACGGTGAAGCGCAAAAGTGACAACATCGCGCGACTGACAATTCTTCATTTTCGCCCTCTCGCCCGCAATCGCGACCATATAGTCGCCCTTTTCTCCCCGCCTTGCTCTATACTTCGATCTGGCAACACTTGCGGCCGCCGCAGAATATCCTGGTTTCCTGCTGACAGCAAAAAACATGACACCATATGACGATCCAAACCGCAACACAAAAACAAGCTATGTAGGGGCGACCGGCGGTCAGTGTCCACGCGACCTATCAGGTCGCCCGCAATCTTGCGGCCGCCGCAGAATATCCCGGTTTCCTGCTGACAGCAAAAAACATGACACCATATGACGATCCAAACCGCAACA
>JAPOVL010000047.1 GCA_026708115.1 Chloroflexota bacterium | reverse complement strand
TGGGCGTCCAGCGCCAGCACTTCAAAGTACTCCTCCAGTTGATGGGCTTGATTGAGCGGGGTTGACGGGGTGTGGGCTCCTTCCGATGGCTGTGTTGTAGAGGCACTGTAGCATAAATGTTCTATGCAAAGGCGACTAAATGGTCGCGTTTGCATTTTTTTTGCCCTCACCCCAAACCCCTCTCCCATAAAGGGAGAGGGGCTTCTATCGAGGTCTATGTGTTTGGGAGGTTGCGTAGGTCGCGTAGACACTGACTGTCAACAGCGGTGGGCGAGCCAAGGCTCGCCCCTACGGGTTCTGACACAGGTCTGTAGGGATCAAGTTGTGTTGGGCGCGTGGGGAGTGTGGGTCGCGTCGACACTGACCGTCGGCGCAGCCCGCCAAGGCTTGGGGACCATGATCGGATACGTAGGAGCGGAAGGGGATTAGATGGTGAAGTGTTCGTATTCGTTGTCGGCCGGGATGCCCCAGACGGACCAGAAGTCTCCGGTGGCGGGGCGCATGATAGCGGCGCCGCAGCTCTCCACATGCATCGGCGGCGTTGGGCGCGTGCAGATAGCGATTTCATCGCGCGTCAATGAGACGAGGTCGTCGAGGTCAACTTGGTCTTTGGACAATAATTCACGGGCGCGTTGCAATCGATTCTCCGAGCTGTTTTGCGATGCTGGGGGGCGCTGTCTCGAGACGTCCAGGTTCTGCTGGATCAAGCAGTGATTGGTATGGGTAATTGTCTCATCGCCGAGGGCATGAAGGTATTGCGATGTCGACATCGCTTCGACCTCATAACCGGCGCCATCGCGGTCCATGAGCAGGTAATTGTGGGCGCCCGCCAATTTGGCATCGGTCACGCATTCGCGGGCGTCGGCGAGATTGTCCTGCTGCAGGACCTTGCGCACGACAAAGGGCCAGGTGACGCCGATCTGGCCGTCGGTGGCCATCAAGTTATTGATGCCGACGGCGATGCCGGCACTATTCATGCCAATCATGCCGACGCAGCCGGTGATGGTGAAGGTGAGAAATTCGGGAGCGCCTTCCGGCGCGCCGCGCAGCAAGATGACGTAGGGAGTGGCGGAGGCGTGCATATCCCAGGTTTGGCCGAAAAAGGCTTGCCCGGTCGCGCTGCGATTATTGGGCACCATGAAGGCGGTGCAGTTGTCGGATGCCAGCGGCGGCGCGGCGGGGACGGCGAGGCCGCCCAGGTTGTAAAGCACATCAATGAAATCGGTGAAACCATTGTTGATGACCAATTCCGCCAAGCTTAGCCCGGTGGCATCGGCCATGCCAGCCAACTCTTCCATCAAATCAGGCGCGTAGGCCTGATGTTCGGCCACGCAGGCTTCCGCCAGGTCGATTACGGCCTCGCGCGACAGGCTGCGCCCGGTCCAGTTGGGGTCTTGGCAGAGGCGAAGTCGGTCTTCGGTGAACATGTGGATTTCGTCGTGGAAGCGTTTACCGTGCTGCCAGCCCATATTGTAGGCGCTGCCCGAGATTTCGACGACCCGTATCCGTTTCATGATCTACCCCGAAACAATCTGATTAGCTAATTCAATTGTGCTACATTTTGTCCATTTCCGCACGGACGGTATTCAAGAGGCTTTCGGCGCGGATCTGGGCCAGGGTATAGCAGGGACCGCCGAGTTGATCTGCCAGGCGCTGGGCCAAGCCCTGGTCGAAGGCGACGTGCTCCATATTGATCGTCACCGTGCGGATATCGGCTTCATGTATCTTGCGCGCGATGGAGTGGGCTTCTTCCTGTGGGGAAATGGAATCGCTGATCGAGACGTTGCCGGCGCCGTCGGTGAGCAAGATCATCATGGGCATGACATCGGGATTCAGATTTTTCTCGCGCATGACGGCTTCGTATGTCATGAGCAGCCCGGCGGAAAGGGGCGTTTTGCCGCCGACGGGAATATCGGACATGGCTTGCTTGGCCAGCACGACAGAATTAGTAGGCGGCAATACCAACGAGGCGCGGTCCTTTTGAAAGACCACGAGTCCGACGCGGTCGCGACGCTGGTAGGCATCGGTCAAGAGGGACATGATGGCGCCTTTGGTGGCTTGCATGCGCTCGGATACCGCCATGCTCCAGGAGGCGTCGACGGTGAACATGATCAAATTGGCCGCTTTGCGCACGCGCACTTTTTCCTGCAAGTCGGTTTTGCGCAGGGCATAAGCCATGCCGGTTTCGTCCTTTTGCTCCACGCGTTCGACTTGAAAGGGGGCGGCGGCGCGCAAGGTGGCGTCAAAGGCGATATCGCGCGGCTTCTCGCCGGCTTGCTTGGCGCGGACATAACGCCCGCGTTTGCGATCGGTACGTGTGGTTGAGCGGCGCCCGGATTGCCGGCGCGTCATGCGATCCAACTGCGTGTTGAGTTTGCGCGTTTCGAATTCGGCTTTGGATTCGATTTGCTGCCCGCCTTCCCACCAGCGGGCATCCGATGATGGGAAAACGTCTTGTGGAGCGGCCTCGGTCTGGCTTAGCTCCTGCTCTTGGGGCTCGCCTTCGCTGCTTAGGGAGTCACTTTTTTTTTACTTTGGGCGGCTTGCTCGTCGCTCTTGTCCGTGAATTCCCCGGCTTCTTCGCCTTCGGCGATTTCTTGTCGTTTGTCATCGACGGCGGCTTCAACGGCGTTGAGGTCGGCCTGGGCGTCGCTGAAGGGACCGCGTTTGAGGCGATGGGGAATTGTCAGGCGGATGGCCAGCGTGATATCGCGATCGTTGATGGCTGCCCGGCCTTCGTAGGCGGCGTGGGCGCGGGCGGCCTTCAAGATCACCAGATCGGCGCGGTGGCCGTCAACGCGCAGGTCGCTGGTGATGCTGGCGATGACACGCAGATCGCTGGTGGTATGGGTCACGTCGTCGATGATTTCGCGGGCGGAGGCGATCCGCCCCGACAATCGTTGGTCCACTGGTTCCCACTCGGCTTTGAAGTCGAGGGGATCGTTCTCGTAGGCGATATGACGTTCCAGGATTTCGATGCGCTCGGCGGCGTCTTTGATGCCCGTGACATCAACCGAAAGCGCGAAACGATCGAGCAATTGCGGCCGCAGGTCGCCCTCTTCGGGGTTCATGGTGCCGACCAGAATGAAGCGCGCCGGGTGGCTGAAACTGATGCCTTCTCTTTCGACGATGTTGACCCCCATGGCCGCGCTATCGAGGAGCAAGTCGACGATGTGATCGTCGAGCAAGTTGATCTCGTCGACGTAAAGGATGCCTCGGTTGGCGTTGGCGAGGACGCCGGTTTCGAAGTGGCGCTCGCCGAACTGAATGGCTTTTTCAATATCGAGCGTACCAACGACGCGGTCTTCGGTGGCGCTAACGGGCAGATCGACGAAGCTGATGCGCCGACTGGCGACCGGGATCTCGTCCGTTTCCTGGTATTTTTGCCGGGCAAAGTCCGACCAGGACTCGGGGCGGCCAGGATCGTCATTGAAAGGCGAATCGGAAATCACGCTGATTTGGGGCAATAGCGCCGCAAGCGCGCGCGCGGCGGTCGATTTGCCGGTGCCTCGTTCGCCGCGGATCAAGACGCCGCCAATGCGCATGTCAATAGCGTTAAGGATAAGCGCGAGCTTCATCAAATCTTGTCCGACTATGGCAGTGAAGGGATAAACGGGCGGTCTATTGCTCATTGAAAATGTCCGGTCCTTGTCAATAGCGATCAACTGAATGCGCCATTATACGATACGGGACCGGGGCTGACAATTGTTAGCTTGTTGCGAGTGGCGGGCAATCGCCGAGCGGCTTTTGCCGTCGCGCTTATGTTTCGGCGGCGCCTGGGGTGGCGCCTGGTGTTGCGGCGGGCGACGCGATACCTGTAGGGGTGGGAGGCAATGTCGGTTCTGGCGTCGAGGTTAGAGTCGCCGTTGGCAACTGTGGCAGATCGGAAATCACGGTCAAGGCGGTCGGATCAAAGCCGGCGCAGAAAAAGTCGTTGAGCCTGCCCCAGCCGGTTTCTCCGCTGGCGAGCTCGACGCGCATCCAGTCTTTGGCTTCGCTGCTGCCTAGGACCAGGACCGGCACGTTGCGCAGAGCCAGTTTGGCTCCGCCGTAGGCGCTGCCTGGACCGGCAAACAGGGTCAGGTCGCGCAAGGGCGCGCATTCGGGGTCGGCAGTTTTGACGCTGATACGGCGTTCGATGCGCGTGCCAATCTCGTCTTGAAGGGCGAGAATCAGGTCGAAGTCCGTTTCGGGCAGGCCGCGCAAGACCAGTTTGCGGGTCCCGTCGCCCAGGTCTTCTTCCGAGACAATGCTGAATTGCGAGGGAAAGCGCAGGTCGCTGGATACGGCGCCTTCCGCTCGCCAGGTCAGGACCAAGTTTTCTTCAACTTTGCGAAACATTCGTTCCCGATCGGCTGCAAAATTGCTGATGGTCACTGGTTGATATATGTCCAGTCGCCGTTTTTCGATATCGGTCGCGTCGCCCGCTACAGCGATCAAAGCGACTTCAACCGGATCAGCAAAGTCGTCGGTCGACAGGGCAAAAGTAGTGGCGTCGGCATCCAGTTCCGCTATGGCCACGCGGTCAATCTCGATGACAAAGCGCTGGGCGAAAGCGGCCTGCCAGGTCAAGTCGACGGTTGTTCCGCGCGGCACTTGCGATCCCGAAAGCGCGAAAGAACTGATTTCGGGCGGCGGCCTGCGCGCCAGCAGGGCAAATAGCGTGATTGCGGCGACGACGATCAGCAGGACAGCGGCGCTAAGAAGACGGGCGGACAGTCTCGGCTTGACCAGGACGCTGGCCGGGATCGCCGCTAGATAGGCGCAGTCGTTGTCGGCCTGTACAAGCAGCGCAAAGGGAATTTGGCGGGACTTGCCAAGCAGAGGACGGCCCCGCGCGGCAACGCGACAAGAAACGGTCCCGCGCTGACCAGCCGCGAGCTTCACGCCGCGTTCCATCAGGTCAATATCAAGTTGGTTTGATGGATCGCGGGCGCTGAGCGCGAGTCGCAGGTCTTCGTTGCCTTGATTAAGCAGGAAAAGCCGCAAGGACTTGCCCTCTCGAACAAGCGCGGGCTCCACCGCCAGACTCAAGCCGCCATAGCCGTGCAGCCTGACCAGCAGGCCCAGAAGCAGGTCCGAGTCGTCGTTGTCACCGGGGCGAATGGCGATGGTGGCGGGGTAGTCGCCCGGTTTGACGTCGGCGCGGCGGGCCGGGGCGACGCTCAAAACTATGAAAGCGGTATCATCGGCGTCAAGCCGGGCTGATGATTGGCTCAGCGTCGCCCAGGAACTGGGCAGGCCGTCGACTTCGATAGTGAAGGTTTGCTGCTTGTCGCCGCGGTTGGTCACAGCGATTTCCAAGGAGCTGCTAGAGGCCGGGTAGACGTCGAGGACGGATTTCTCCAAATCGATGTGAAAAGAAGCGTTTATCGGCCGGGTGCTCTCAGTGATGGCAGACATGGGCAGCGTAGGTTGATCGCCACTGGGGTAGAATACGATCTTGGTCTTGCCAAGCGCGAACTCCACCACTGCTGTCATTGGGCGCGGCAAGCTGTCTCGCACATGAGCGCCGGCGAAGATGATACCGGCCAGGGGATCGAGATTGATTATATGGGCGACGCCATCAAGCAGTTGCAATCGACAATGCCGATCGGATACCGACGGATCATCAAGGACGATTGTATTGTCGGCAGCACAGCCGATGGTTGTCACTTCGTTCGATAAAAGATAGCTTTTGACTGCCTCTGCGGGCTCGTGGACGTCGAGTCGACCATACATGGCTATGCGCAGCTCCCGTGAATCTTGCGACGAGTCAGCCAACCGGGTTCGTCGTATTGTAAGCCAGGAGTGAAAGCGGGGCAAAGTGGCAGACCGTCGCGTAGAACAGTCGCAGGTCTCAGCTTCAGTAGTGTAACTATTTCGATTGAAACAAAAACCTTAACCACCGAGGGGCGCGTAGGGCGCGCAGGTTGGGTGGGTCGCGTAGACACTGACCGCCGACACTGACCGGCAGCGCCGAGAATAAATCTACAGTATTGTCGCCGCCCGCATTCTTTGCGCATTTGTGGTGAGATAAAAAATTTCAATTTCAAGCGAATTCGATACAGGGCTTCAGCTTGTCCTCAGCGGATGATTGGGCTAGGGTAGGGCGACGCCGCTATCGACGGGAGTCAGGCGAGACAGTGACCGAGAAGATCATCTGCGTGACGCCCAACGCCGCCCTGGATCGCACGCTGGTGGTGCCCGATTTTGCCGTGGGACATATTTCACGCATCAGCCGCGGCGTAGTCGTGCCGGGCGGCAAGGGACTCAACATGATGCGGGCTGTGAAGATTCTCGGCGGTCATCCCTTGTCGATGGGATTGCTGGGCGGGCATACCGGGCGCATGGTGGCGGCGATGGTAGGCGAAGCGGGTTATGAGGCCGAATGGACCTGGTTCGATGGCGAAACCAGAACCTGCACGATCATTGCCAACGCCGATGGCGTTTCTACGGTAATCAATGAATCCGGACAGGTGGGGAGCGCTGATTGGCGCGCACTAGCGGACGATGTCTGCCGAGTCGCGGAAAGCCAGAGCGCGAGGACGATCTGCTTTTGCGGCAGCCTGCCGGAAGGCGCCCCGGCAGACGCGCCGGCGGATGTCATCGAGCGGCTGAAGGCCTTGGGCAAGCGGGTTTGGATCGATAGCAGCGGCCGGGCGCTCGGCAATGCGATCGCGGCCGCGCCCTTCGCCATCAAGGTGAATGCTGAGGAGCTGGCGGCTGTTATGCATGTCGATGCCCAAAAGCGAAGGGAGGTCATTGATGCCGCGGCGTCGTTGCTCAATAATGGCATCCAGATCGTTGTTATATCGCTGGGCGCGGAAGGCGCCCTGCTGTTTGCCAAGGAGGCATTCGTGAAGGCGACGCCGCCAGTCATCGAGCCGGTTGATCCTATCGCCAGCGGGGATTGTCTTCACGCCGGCATCGTGACAGCATTGGCGCGCGGCGCGAGCCATGCCGAGGCAATCCGCAGCGGGGTAGCAGCCGGCGCGGTCAACGCTTTGTATGCGGGCGGGGCGCAGTTCGGTTATAGGCATTATCTGCAGGTGCTGTCGGAAACGCGGGTGGAAAATCTGAAGCGCTAGGCGCGCAAAAGTTTACAAATTCTTATAAGTTTTCATATACATTTCTTATGCGCAATGCATATGATTGCCAGCGTGCGTTTTTAGTTCATGGGAAGGTACGCTGGGCTGTCTATGATTGAGCCATTTGCGGCGGCGGACACAGTTTCACCCCCAGCCCAAACCCACGCCCCCTCGGTCCCCCGCTTTCGGGGGATGTTTCCCATAAAGAGGGAGGGGCTTAAATGGCTCAATACGGGTCACAATACTCCCTTTCTGTCATTTTGGGGGAAGTGGCCGGGGATGGGGGCAGATTTATTGACAGGCTCACAGACAGGAAAGGCATTCTTCGGGATGAGCGAGAAGGGGTTCTGTGTATGATCAATGTGCATAACATCACCAAGCGCTATGGCGCGATTGAAGCGCTGCGCGGGGTGAGTTTTTCTATTGAACCGGGAGAAATCGTCGGTCTGCTCGGACCTAACGGCGCGGGAAAATCAACGGCGATCAAGATCATTACCGGGTTCCTGCATCCTGACGACGGCTGGGTTGAAATCGACGGCAAGGGCGTCTTGAGCGACCTGCGGGCGGTGCAAGCCAGGATTGGTTATCTGTCGGAGAATACACCCTTGTATCCCGAGTTATCGGTGCAGGGCTATTTGATGATGATCGCCGATCTGCGGGGCGTGCCGCCCGGGCAAGCGCGCGCTTTGCTTTCGCAAGCCATCTACGGCACGGGCTTGCAGGACTACCTGACGCGCCCGATCTCGTCGCTAAGCAAGGGCTTGCGGCAACGGGTCGGTTTGGCGCAGGCGATCTTGCACAAACCCGGCTTCTTGATTCTTGACGAGCCAACCGTGGGCCTGGATCCAACGCAGATCGTCGAGATTCGCGCCTTGATCAAGCAATTGGCGCGGGGAAGCAGCATATTGTTTTCGTCGCACATCCTATCGGATGTCGAAGCGATTTGCGATCGCGTCATCATCATCATCAATGGCCAGGTCAAGGCGGACCAAAACTTGCGGGACCTACGGCGGAGCAACGACGCGATGTTGGTGCTGCAAACAGATGCCGAGGGCATTCAGGGGGCGCTGGGGAATATTGAAGGCGTTACCCGGGTCAACGCCATCCGCTCGGCTGATGATTTTCCCGCATATCGTATCAGCAGCAACCTGGAAGTCACCCCGGCTATCTACGCGCTGGCGCGGGCCGAGGACTGGGCGGTCCGGGAGATACGGCGCGACGATATCACGCTGGAGTCCTTCTTCAATCAACTGGCAAGCACGGCATAGCCGCCCGGCGCGTAAGCGGCGAAGAGGTCACAGGCATGTCGCGCTCAGGCAAAACAGCAAACACGCCCCGTGCATGAGCATGGGGGTTTACTAAACAGGAAGGGCGGGATGAAGAAGATTCTCTCGATTAGCAAGAAGGAACTCAAACTCTATTTTGGCTCGCCGATGGCGCTGATCTTTGTCGGGGTCTTCCTGGTCTTGACGCTCTTCGTTTTCTTCTGGGTGGATTCGTTTTTCGCGCGGGGCATCGCCGATGTCCGGGCGCTATTTGAATGGATGCCGCTGCTGATGATCTTGCTGGTTGCGGCCTTGACCATGCATCAATGGAGCCGTGAAGAAGACAGCGGCAACTTGCAGGTCTTGCTCACCATGCCGGTGCGGCTGGTTGAACTGGTCGCGGGCAAGTTCTTGTCGGCGCTGGCGCTGGTTGCGGTGGCGCTGGCCTTGACTATGTTCTTGCCCTTCACGGTTGCCAGCCTGGGCAACCTCGACTGGGGGCCGGTTATCGGCGGCTATCTGGCGACGCTTTTGCTGGCGTCGAGCTATATAGCTATCGGGCTCTGCCTGTCTTCGCGAACGGATAACCAGTTGGTGGCGCTTATCGGCACGGTCGTCGTTTGCGGCTTGTTCCAGGCTATTGGCTCGCCCGTCATCACCGATTTACTTGGGGCGAGCACGGGCGACATCTTGCGTTTGTTCGGCACGGGCAGCCGCTTTGAAAGCATTGAACGCGGCGTCATTGACCCCCGCGACCTGGTCTATTATTTGTCGCTGACTCTGTTCTTCCTGGCTGCCAATATCTTGTCGCTGGAAAGCAAACGCTGGAGCAGCGGTGATCAACTGCGACTTCGTCGATTAAACGGCAGGATTGGGCTGGCTTTGGTGGGCGCCAATTTGCTGGCATTCAACCTGTTGATCGCGCCGGCCAGCGCGGCAAGGCTGGACCTGACACAGCACAGAGAATACAGCTTGTCCGAGGTAACCCGGCTATTGATGGCAGGGCTGCAGGAACCGCTCTTGATTCGCGGCTATTTCAGCGAAGAGAGCCATCCCTTGCTGGCGCCGCTGGCCCCGCGCATCAAGGATACCTTGCGCGAATTTGAACTGGCCGCGAATGGCAAACTGGAACTGGCCTTTGTCGACCCGCTGGCTCATCCGGAATTGGAGCGCGAAGCGAACCAGATCTACGGCATTCGACCGACGCCGCTGCAAGTCAGCGACCGCGGCGGCGTATCCCTGGTCAATGTTTATTTTGACCTGTTGATCGTTTACGGCGACCAGACCGCCACGCTCCACTTCACCGATCTTATCGAGATAAGCGACTCGCCCTTTGGCGTCAATGTGCGCTTGCGCAACCTGGAATACGACTTGACAAGCAATATTCAGCGGGTTGTCTACGGTTTTCAAAGCCTGGAGGCCGTGCTGGCGTCGTTTGATCAGCCCGCCAATCTGACTTTGTACCTGACGTCCGCCACCTTGCCGCCATCTATGCAAGAGGTCAGCCGGACGATCGAGGAAGTTGCGGAGGAGGTGGCGGGCGCCAACGCGGAGAAAATCGCATTCGAGGTCGTCGACCTGTCCGCCCCTGAGGCCGAGATCAGCGAAGCGGAGCTGGCCGAACGCTACCAGATCCAGCCGGTGGCGACGAGTTTCTTCGCTGTGGAGACGTTTTTCCTGCATCTGGTCGTGGAGACGGGGGACAGTTTCCAGGTGATCTTCCCCACGGGGGAGCTAAGCCAGGCGGAGATCCGCAACGCCATCGAAGGGGCCTTGAAGCGCTCGTCTTCGGGATTTCTAAAGATAATCGGCTTGTGGACGCCGCCCGGGCAAGGGATTGACCAATTCGGACGTCAGATGCCGAACTTGCAGCAGTATTCGATCTTGGAAGAGAGCTTGCGCGAATCGTATGAAGTGCGCCGGTTGACGCTTGAAGACGGCAAGATCCCCGGCGACCTTGACGTGCTGATATTGATCGCGCCGCACAGCATGACGGATTTGCAGCGTTACGCCATCGACCAGTACCTCATGCGCGGCGGTTCGGTCATCGCCGCTGCCGGGCACTATCGTTTGGGCATTGATCCCATACAGGGCGCGCTGATGCTGGACGCCAATGAGAAAGGCATTGCGGAGATGCTGCGCAGTTATGGCATTGCCATTGGAGAAAGTCTGGTGATGGACAGGCAGAATGCGCCCTTCCCCATGCAGACGCAGCGCGACCTGGGCGATATGGTCGTCACGGAAGTACAGGCTCTGGACTATCCATTCTTTATCGATGTCCGCCCGGACGGCCTCAACCTTGAGAGCAGCATTGTCAACAGCTTGCCCTTTGTGACTATGAACTGGGCGTCGCCGGTCGTCCTCGAGGCGTCTCAACTCGCCGACGCCAGGTCCAGCGAACTGATTCGCTCGAGTCCCGGATCCTGGGAAACCAGCGACAGCAACTTGCAGCCGGATCTGGAGTTGTTCCCCGAATTGGGCTTCATGATAGGGACAGACCAGAAATCGTTCCCGTTGGCGGTCTTGGTGGAGGGTTCATTTGAGAGCTTCTTCCTGGGCAAGGATTCGCCCTTCGAAGCCGCAGACGGAGGCGAGATCGCGGCGGAGGGGGAGGCGGCCGAGGGGACAGCAATCGGTCTGATCGAGCGCTCGCCGGGCAATACGCGATTGATCGTCTTGGGCAGTTCGGAATTCATCAACGACAACGTATACCAGATATCTTTGAACTTCGGCGGGGACCGCTTCGCCAGCAATTTGCAAGTCTTCGCGAACGCCATAGATTGGCTGACGGAAGATCTTTCCCTGGCGTCTATTCGCAGCCGGGGGAGCGCGGCGCGCATCCTGCCGCCGATAGGGGACACGCAGCAGAATCAGTGGGTGCTGATGAACTATGCTGTGGCTCTGATCGGACTGGTTTTGGTCGGCGTGTTCTGGCAAATGCAGCGCCGTGCCGAAGAACCCATGGCGCTGATCGCGCCCGCAGATGGCTCGACCGACGCAAACGCTGACGATCCAAATGGGGACGGCAGCATAACCGAAGGAGGCGCATGATGCTGAATCGAAGCAATATTTTGCTGGCAGCCGCGCTGGTTGTTCAGATCGTTTTGCTGGTCATTTCGGTTGGGGCAAGAACGGGCAGGGAAGAGCGGGCTGTGCGGCCGCTGCTGCCGGGGCTCAGCGCCGACGATGTTACAGAGCTGGCAATCGTTGATGATCTTGACAATTCGTTACGGATAGCGCGAAGCGATGATGGCTGGATGCTGCCCAGCGCCGATGACTTCCCGGTGAATAGCGACAAAGCCGATGAACTGCTGGAGCGCGTCGCGGGATTGGATACCAGTCGTCTGGTCGCGAGCAACCCGGCGAACTTCCCGCGGCTGGAAGTGGCGGAGGAGGGATTCCGGCGCAAACTGAGCATCGTCAGCGGCGACGAGGCAAGCGAGCTCTATCTTGGCGGCAGCGCCGGAGCCGATACGGTTTACGCGCGCCTTGCAAGCGACGACCAGGCCTATCTGGGGACGGGTCTCAGCGCTTGGGAAGCATCGACCCAGGTATCGGCGTGGATTGACGCCAGCTATGTCCGGGCGCCGCAAGAAGACGTCATCAAGATCAAGGTGAGCAATGCGAATGGCAGTTTTGAGTTCGAGTCTGACGGCGGGAGCTGGCGCTATCTAGGCTTGCCGGAAGGCGAAGTTTTTGAAGATACGCTGATGCCGAGCATATTGCGCAATGCCTCCTCTATTACTATGGTTGAGCCGCTCGGTCGGGTCTTGCTGGACGAATACGGCCTGGACGAAGCGCCGGTCACAGTTGAAGTCGAGTACAGGCAGATTGTCGAGACGGAAGTGGAGAGCGCTGAGGACGATACGGAGGGCGCAGAGGGCGCAACTGACGACAGCGAAGACTTCGTGTCATACAGGACCGAAAGTTATACGCTATCCTTCGGCGCGAAACGAGACGACGGCAACATCGTCTTGAAATCTTCGACGTCGGATTATTATGTGACTGTTCGCGAATACGCGCTGGACGCTTTTGAAGATCTGGAGCAGGCGGACCTTGTGCGCGTCGCAGAAGCCGAGGCTGAAGACACAAGCGCGGCGGGCGGATAGCTCGTAAAACCTATACGGCTACAATTGAGACAGAGAGGTTGATCCCAAGCAAGTTCAGCCTCTCGACTCGTTTGGTTTTGGGCTTATTCGTTCCCCTCGTTATTTGACTCTTGGATTCGTATAATGCAGTGCATTACTTCGTGTGAATGCGGCTACAAAGGAGCGACATGCCGAAAGCCTTAAGTTTCCAGCAGGTCATACTAAAGTTGCATGCGTTTTGGGCGGGGCAGGACTGCGTCATCTGGGAGCCGTATAACGTGCAAGTGGGGGCGGGGACGGGCAATCCGGCGACGACTTTGCGCGTATTGGGTCCCGAGCCCTGGCGCGTGGCTTATGTGGAACCGAGCGTGCGCCCCGATGATGGCCGCTTCGGCGAGAATCCCAACCGGATGCAGAAGTATTATCAATATCAAGTCATCCTGAAGCCGGACCCGGGCAATCCCCAAGAACTTTATCTGGCGTCGTTGGAGGCGCTGGGCATCAAACAGCGGGAACACGATATTCGCTTTGTGGAAGACAACTGGGAATCGCCGGCTCTGGGCGCCTGGGGGCTGGGCTGGGAAGTGTGGCTGGACGGGCAGGAGATCACGCAGTTCACTTATTTCCAGCAAGCGGGGGGCATGACGCTTGATCCGGTAAGCGTGGAAATCACTTATGGGATCGAGCGCATTGTACTGGCCTTGCAAGGCAAGGACTCCGCCTGGGAGATCGACTGGCTGGAGGGCGTAAATTACGGCGACATGATGTTCAACGAAGAGGTCGAGCACTGTCGCTATTATTTTGATGTCGCCGATGTCAGCGCGCTCAAGCAAGTTTACGATACCTATGAACGGGAGTATTCGCACGCGCTGGAGGGCGACGCTTTGATCAGCGCCTACGATTACGTGCTCAAGTGCAGCCATCTCTTCAACGTGCTGGATACGCGCGGGGCTATCGGCGTCACCGAGCGGGCAAATTACTTTCGTCGTATGCGCGAAATGACGCGGACGATCGCCAAAGAGTACGTGCAAAAGCGGGAGGCCATGGCTTATCCGCTGATGAAAATGGCGGACAAATGGAGCGGCGCCCCGGCACAGGCAGCTGGCGAAATGCCGGCGGAGCCGACGGCAGCGGCGGATCTGCTGATTGAAATCGGCGTGGAGGAAATGCCCGCCGATGATGTCGCTGACGCATTGTCACAATTGCAGTATTCCGTTCCAGCGCTATTCGATGAACTGAAACTTGGGAACGCGGGTATCGAGGTCAGCGCGACGCCGCGCCGGATTGTCATGATTGCGCGGCAAGTGTCGCCACGCCAGGCTGATGAAGAATTCGTCGCCAAGGGACCGCCGGCGGCGCGGGCATTCGACGACGGCGGCGAGCCGACGCGAGCGGCTGAGGGATTCGCGCGGGGCAAGGGCGTGGATGTCACGGACTTGGTGGTCCAGGAGATCGATGGCGGCAGTTATGCGACGGCGCTGGTGAAAGTGGCCGGTTTGCCCGCAACGGAAGTGCTGGCGAGCGAACTGCCAAAGTTCTTGTCCGAGATAAGATTTGGCAGATCGATGCGTTGGAATGCCAGCGGCCTGGCTTTTTCGCGCCCAATTCGCTGGATCGTGGCCCTATTCGGCGAAACGATTGTCCCCTTCGAGCTTGGGGGCGTCGCGAGCGGAAATGTCACTCGCGGACTACGCCCTTATGGTTCGCGGAAAATCCCGATTGAAGACTTGGCGGCATTCGAACGCGCCTGCAGCGTTGAAGGCATCAAGCTCAACTTTGCCGGGCGGCGCGATTCGATACAGGAACAAATCAATATTCTGGCGAGCGATGTCGGCGGCATCGTTGCGTCGGACGGGGATCTGCTGGATGAAGTGACAAACCTGGTTGAAGCGCCGACAGCCTTCCGCGGCGAATTTGACAGAACATATCTTGAGTTGCCGCGCGATGTGCTTGTCACAGTCATGCGCAAACACCAGCGCTATTTCGCTGTTGAAGATGCCCAAGGCAATTTGCTGCCGTACTTCATCGGCGTGCGCAATGGCGATAGCGAGCATCTGGACAAGGTCATACACGGTAACGAACAAGTCATCCGCGCGCGCTTTTCCGATGCCAGTTTCTTCTATAGGGCGGATATCAAGAAGCCGCTGCGGGCGTATCTGCCGCGCCTGGACACCTTGACATTTCAAGCTGAGTTGGGATCCATGCGCGAGAAAAATGACCGCGTGGCTTCTACAGTTGGCGATCTCGGCGAGTTGCTGGGATTTGCTCCGGAAGATATCGACATCGCGGGGCAGGCGGCGCAGATCGCGAAGGCGGATCTGGCGACAAGCATGGTCGTGGAAATGACATCTCTGCAAGGCATTATGGGACGCGAATATGCGTTGAGAGAGGGATACGACACGCTTGTCGCGGAGGCGATTGCGGAGCACTGGCTGCCAAGCGGGGCTGGTGGCAAGTTGCCGGCCCGCGCCCCCGGGCGTTTACTGGCGCTGGCGGACAAGTTGGATAGCCTGACAGGACTGCTGGCTGTCGGCTTGGCGCCGAAATCAACATCGGATCCCTATGGTTTGCGGCGTTCCGCCCTGGGTATCGTACGCATTCTCGCGGAAGCGGGCATCTCGGCAGATTTGCGCCCGGCGATCAAAAGGGTATCGGCGGCGCAACCGGTCGAGGTCAGCCCGGATATGCGGATGCAGGTTCTTGAATTCCTGAGCGGGCGCCTGGACAATTGGCTGAGCGACAAACTGAGCGTTCCGCGCGATGTCATCAGCGCTGTCTTGGCAGAGCAGGCGGCAAATCCTTTTCGCGCCATTCAGGGTATTGAAGAACTGGCGCGTTGGGTCGGGAAGACGAATTGGGAATCGATTCTGGATAGCTTTGCCCGTTGCGCGCGAATAACACGTAATGAGTGGGCGCAGTCCCTTGATCCGGATTTGCTGGTCGAGCCGCAAGAGAAATCGCTATACGAGGCTTATTCATCAAGCCTCAAGAAGCTGGGCGACGAAGACAACATCGATGGATTCCTGACCGGCTTTGAAGATATGGCACCGGCGATCACAGACTTCTTCGATCACGTGCTGGTGCATGCCGACGACAGGCGACTTCGCAACAATCGAATTGCGCTGCTTCAGCTAATAAGCGCTATGCAGCAAGGTCGAGCCGACCTCAGTGAGTTGGACAATTTTTAGGTTTTGCCCGGCGGGTCCAATATTGGGATGTATTTCGAAAGCCAAAATGGGTGACAAGTGCTTGCGTCCGCAAGATAACTGGGCATAATTAACAGCATACCATGGTATAAGTAATACCAAGCAAGTAATGAGAATGCGGAATGCCTTTATTCAAGCCCACCCCCGGCCCTGTGCCCACCTCATTCCCACCGCGCGCTCAATGGGGGGACGGAAACCCCGAAGCATCAGGGGCGCGTAGACACAGTCCTTCGGAGGGGGAGCGCATTCGGCGGGACTGGGATTACATACAGAACTTTTGCTACAAATGAGACTTTTTCGCAATGCTTTATTGGGACTACTTCAATCTTCCAACCTTGTCGCCGGTAGTGTATCGAAGTCGGTTGAAATAGAAAATGACAGCAGGTGTGGTATGTTTCGGGCGACCTGATAGGCCGCCCCTACGGATAGTCTTCATTTTGGATGAGGGACCTATAGCGAAGATTTGACGCGGGGACGCAAGAATTTCAACCGAAAAGGATACACTTCCTGTCGCCTTGCTATGGCATCTGGCGACTAGCAAAGTTATACTCGACACTCGGTACGTTTTGGGGGCGGCTCGTCCATGTCCGTGACGGATGAGATCAAATCACGCATCGACATTGTCAGCTATGTGCAGCGGTTTGTGCCTTCGTTGAAGAAGGCGGGGCGCAACCACAAAGCTTGCTGCCCTTTTCATAATGAGAAAACGCCCTCGTTTGTGGTCAATCCGGAACGCCAGACCTGGCACTGCTTTGGCGCTTGCTCCGAGGGCGGCGATCTCTTCACTTTCGCGCAGAAGATCCAGGGCTGGGACTTCAAAGAGGCGCTGCAAGAGCTGGCTCAAGAGGCCGGGGTGCAGCTTCGGCAACAGACGCCGCAGCAGCGGACCCGCAGCGATGAGTTGGAGCGCCTGCGCGGGCTGCTTGCGAGCGCTGCCGAAATGTACCAGAAGCAGCTACAGCATCCCGGCGCGAACGCAGTTTTGGGATACGTGCGCAAAAAGCGTGGCTTGACCCCGGAAACTATCGAAACTTTTGATTTTGGCTACGCGCCCAATAGTTGGAACTTCGCATTGCAGGGCTTGGGCGCTTTGGGTCACAGCGAAGACGAGATCATTGATGCCGGCTTGGCCGTACGCAACGATAATGGTCGCGTCTACGACCGGTTTCGTAATCGCCTGATGATCCCGATCCGCGATGAGCGCGGCCGGATGGTCGGTTTTGGCGGACGCGCGCTAAGCTCGGATGACTCGGCCAAATATATCAACTCGCCACAGACCGCGCTGTTCGACAAGAGTCGCCTGCTCTTTGGACTGGATAGCGCCAAAGCGGCCATACGCGAGACGGGCACGGCTGTCGTCGTCGAGGGCTATATGGACGTGATTCAAGCGCACCAAGCCGGCTATCGCAACGTGGTGGCGCAAATGGGTACGGCGATGACCGAGGCGCAGATTCGTCGTCTGACGCCGCGTTATGCGCGCAGAATAGTCATGGCGCTCGATGCCGATGAAGCGGGTCAAAGCGCGACGCGCCGCAGTCTGGAGGTGGCTCGACAGACGCTGCAGCGGGATTTTGCCGGTAGACTGTCGATCGATATTCGGATTCTGCAAGTGCCGTTCGGGAAGGACCCGGATGATTTCTTGCGAGAATCGCCGGATGAGTGGGGCGCTTTGGTGGAATCCGCGCAGGAGGTGGCCGACTTCGTAATAGACATGGAGACGGCCGGTTTGAGCGGAGGCGCGACCCTGCAAGCCAGGCAGCGGCTTGCAAAGGAAGTGCTGCCGATTTTGATCGCTTCCGAAGACAATCTTTATCAGCGGGAAAATGTGCAGAAGTTGGCGCGCCGCCTGCGCATAAGCGAACGTGATCTGTTGACGTGGTCGCAGCGCGAACAAGCTCAAATGCCGGGCTCTGGCGGCCTGGCCGCGCGCGAAGACATCGCGCCGCTCGAGATGGATGCGGAATCGGAGCTTCCGCCACCGGAGTACTGGGACAACGAGGACGAAACGGCTCCGCGCGATAATGGCGCAGGGGGGGATACTGCGGGAACGATAGCCCTAGCGCAGGTCCGCGCTAGCGAACCCTATTGCCTGAGCTTGCTGTTCAGGAATCCCGATCTGCTGTCCCAGGTCAATCGCAAGTTGCGTGAATTGGCGGGCAATGACGAAAACTTGCTCAACGGGCCACTTTGTGACCTGTGCGTTGAGGATTTCACGGGGAGTCAATTCCGCATCTTGATGGCGCACTTGCAAGACGCGATGTCGCAAGACGAGAAAGAGCCTCTGGACTACATCGGCGCGGCGCTTGCCGGAGAGTTGCAGATGGAGTATCGATCGCTGTTAAGCGAAGACCCAGCGGCGATTCGCTCGCTTTCCCAGGGAACTTACCGGGTAGATTTGCAAGACATTTACAGCCGGAGTCGGGGCGAGCGGATCCAAGGTGGTGACTTACAGAATGAGTTAATAAACAGGGCATTGCGCCTGCGTTTGGAGCGCCTCGAGCAGGAGCGGGTCGAAATGCAGTATTTGCAGGAAGAAGCGAGTTCTACTGCCGATCTCGATCAGGCGCAAAGGGACGAGCTCAGCCAGAAGATCATGTTATCGATGACCGCGAAGGCGCGGCTCGATTTGGCAGTCACTTGATGCCTCGAATAGCTGTACGAAAGCGAACAAGGGCCAGTTGCTATGCCATATGCATGGGTCGGGGGCATAGCGGGAGCGGGATGACTGATGGCAGGTAGAAAAAAGAGCGTCCGACAATACAGCAACTATGAAGACACCGACGAGCGTCGCTTGCTGTCGGATACTGATGATACGACTGGCAGCCTATCCCGTTCGGACTATGATGATGACATCGCCAGCGGTGAAACGACTAGGGGAGGCGCCTTCGACAATATGCCGCTTTCCGATGATCCGGTGCGCATGTATCTGAAGGAAATAGGTCAGGTACCGCTGCTGGACAGCAACCGCGAAATGTGGTTAAGCGCGCAGATTGCCGCCGAGCAACAGCTGGAAGCGCTGCGAGACGAATTGATGAGTCTGGACAACAGGCAAGAGGGCAAGCGCGATCCCAATCACCTGGATGTGGAGCGATTTGCCTATCGAAAGCTAAGCGCAAACTGGCAAAAACTCCACGATGTCACGCAGCCCTTTGACGTGGAAATGCCAGATTTTCTCAAGGTGCTTTACGAGGTGCAAGCGATAATTAGCAATTGGAATATGGAGGAAGAGTCCTACATTCGACATTACCTCACGCAACGCCAATGGGGTCGCAATGAGGCCTGGACCGGCGTCGCCCAGTTGCTATTCGAAATTGTACATGCCTTGTTCCTGTTTCCGATCGAACATCAAATGCACATGCGCCTGCATTTTCACCGTGAGCATGGATTGCCAGCCTTCGACGAGTTTGACAGTTGGATCGAAGATACGATTGACCCGATCGACTTGGCAAAGCAGCAGCAGGAGCAGGTAGAGAGTCAAGCCGCTTTGGCGATAGAAGATCTTACGCGAGCGAATCTGCGCCTGGTTGTCAGCGTGGCGAAGCGATACATGGGGCGGGGCATCAGTTTCCTGGATCTGATTCAAGAGGGCAACCTGGGTCTGCTGCGCGCGGTTAACAAATTTGATCACACCAAGGGCTACAAATTCAGCACTTATGCGACCTGGTGGATCCGGCAAGCGATAAGCCGAGCGATTGCCGATCAGGCGCGTACAATCCGTATTCCCGTGCATATGGTCGAAACGATCAATCGGCTAATGCGCGTGCAACGCGACCTGCTGCAAACGCTGGGCGCGGAACCGACGCCGGAACAGATCGCGCTGGAAATGGACTTTTTAACCGATGAGGATCGCGAAGCCATCAAACAGCGAAGGCGTGACGGCGTTCCCCTCGATAGCAATTTGAATCGCAAGTTGCGCCGGGCCGCGCAGAAAGTGCGCAAGATCATGCGCATCAGCCAAGAGCCGATGAGCCTTGATATGCCAGTGGGTCAAGAAGACAGCAGCCAGCTTGGCGACTTCATCCCGGACGACAATCTGCCGGGACCGGTGGACGCCGCCAGCCGCCAATTGCTCAAGGAACAGATACGTTCGGCGCTCGGCGTGTTGAGCGAACGGGAACGGCACGTGCTGGAAATGCGTTTCGGTTTGCTCGATGGCCAGGATAATACACTTGAAGAAGTGGGCCGCTTTTTTGGGGTAACGCGCGAGCGCATCCGTCAGATCGAAGCGAAGGCCCTGCGCAAGCTGCGCCATCCTACGCGCTCGCGTCAATTGCGCGACTACCTGGAAATGTAGTCGTTCGGCGGCAGCGAAAAGGTCACAGGCATGTCGCGCTCGCGCAAAGTCGCAAACGTTCTCTTTGCATGCGCGACGCGGTTTACACGATCAAGGGTATCGGCTTATCCAGCCTCGTTCATCCATGGAAATCCGGCAATTGCATGACTGGGATCTGCGCCCGAAAGATGCCATAGCCCTGCAAAAAAAGCTGGCGACGCAATTGGACAGCGCCAGTCCCCTAGACCTCAACCGTATTCGTACAGTTGCAGGCGTCGATGTTAGCGTCAAGAGCGGGCTGACCTGCGCTTGTGTGGTTGTCCTGAGTTTTCCTGAATTGGAAAAAATTGAGACCGTTTGCTGGCAGCAAGCGACGACTTATCCCTATATCCCGGGTCTCTTGGCCTTTCGCGAGGGACCGGCGCTGGCGGCTGCTTTCCGTAAACTGCGACATGAGCCCGATGTCTTCATCTTCGACGGCATGGGGCAAATGCACCCGCGCCGCATGGGCATCGCCGCGCATATGGGTTTGTGGCTGGGGCGCCCGACGATTGGTTGCGGCAAACGGCATTTCATCGGCGCGTATCAGCAGCCGGCCAATGCCAAGGGCAGCAGGGCAACTGTAACGTATCAAGGCGAAGAAGTGGGATTTGTGCTTCGCACTCGGCAGAATGTGAAACCGATCTACGTATCGGTTGGTCATTTGGCGGATATGGAAAGCGCGGTTCAATTGGTGCTGGCTTGCACGCCCAAGTTCAGGCTGCCGCTGCCGATTCGCATGGCGCATCGGGCGGCGGCGGAGGCATGCACGCCGGGCTGAGCCGTGTCTTCGGCCAGGCCAGCGCGATTCCCGCGCTAAAGGCAATAAGTGGGAAGATTGCGCTCGAACGTTGTATAGTTGGTGGTATAGAGCAGGTAAACTATTCCGAGCGGCCTTTGCGTCAAACACGAAAGGATAATCATGAACCTTCGACGAGCGATTAGTTATCCTTACCAGAACATGCCAAAGATCGTAACTATGGTCCTTATTCTGGGCATTGCCTTGGTTGCGTTCGCATCAATGATCGAGCGCGGCGAGGAGATGAGAGCGTCCTGGCAGTATGAGAGCCGCGACGGCCGGATCTTGGAGGGTCTTGGGCTTGCAGGACTTATCCTGGTATTCCCTTGTTTCATCACTTGGCTTATGGGCTACGGTTTGGACGTGATTCGGCAGGCTGGCGCGGGCTACAGGTCTTTACCTCCCGTGCATATCTTTTGGAATACCGCAACTGGTCTTGGGTTTTGGTTTTCGCGCCTGGTTTGGGGTGGGCTTGGCATGCTCATTATCGGTCTCTTGCAAGCGTTGTCACCGCTGGGGGCGCGGCAGTGGCCAGTTTGGGATCTGGCTCTCTTGGTGTTTGCACTGGTCTTCACGTGCGAATCTGTGTCGGCGGCGGCGCGTAGCGGCATGGAGCGGCGATTGGTCGCGGCCTTTGCATTCCCGCAGAATCTGGCGTTCTTGCTAGGGAATAAGTCGGCATTTGCGGGATTGATCGCCAGGTTGCTTCTGCTGAACGCGGCTTATGTGATTGCCAATAACGCCTTTGTCCAGACGATGACCTGGATTGATAGGTCGCTGAGGTTTGACAGCTACCTGATCTACATCGCCATATTTTGCGTTGGTGTCCTGGTCTTTCTACTTCAATACATGTCAAGCCTGCATCTGATTGGCCAATTTGCCTACAATTCCGCGCCTGTTGGACGTCGTCACCACAACAAGTCAGATTACGACCAAGAATAGCCTCCGGCGTCGAGCAACTCCTTGTACAGTTCGAGCGTTTCCTCAATAACCTGCCGCAAGGTAAAATCCTCTAGGACGATTTGCCTGCCTTTGGCGCCCATTTCTTGACGCAAGGCCGGATCACGTATCAAGCGTTCGAGGGCCGCTGCTAGCGCATCTAGGTCTCCTGGCGGAAGCAAAAGTCCGTTTTCGCCATTGCGCACGATTTCACGACAGCCGGGCGTATTGGTCGTCACGCAGGCGCGAGCGCAAGCGGCGGCTTCAATAAGGACTTTCGGCACGCCCTCGCCGTAGGTTGAGGGCAGGCAGACGATGTTGGACTTCGCGTAAACTTGCGGCATGTCATCGCGTTTTCCCAGCCACTCGATCAATCCTTCGTCGGCCCAGGATCGCAAGCGCGTGGCGGAAACGTTGAGCGGGCTGGTCGCTTCTTCGTAGCCGACTACTCGGAAGCGCGCTCTGCCCCGCAGTCGACGCGCGACTTCCACGAAGTCCCCGATGCCCTTTTGCCAGAGCAGCCTGCCAGCGAACAAGACGACGGGCAACTCATCCAAGGCCTCGGCCTGTGGCGCAAACAGGTTTTCATCGACGCCCGAGCCACGGATCAAGACGGCCTTTTCGCTGGAAATCATGCCATGTTTCAGGAAGAATTGCCGATCGTCGGCATTTTGAAAGATCATGCGGTTGTGGGCGCACCCCGTGACCGATCGGAACAAGGGGCGGGTAACTTGACGCAGCAGCGACGCTCGCAGGTCCCCACTCACGAATACGTAGCCGAGGCCGCTCATGGCATGAATGATCGCGCGCTGGCGAGTGAGACGCGCGGCGATCCCGCCATAAAGGACCGGCTTGATGCTGATGTGATGGATCAGATCTGGCTTGAGCCCCGAATAGAGCCGCCTAAGCGCGTTTATCGTCCGCAATTCGGAAAGCGGATTCATGCCGTGCTGGCTAAGCGGAATCGGATGCAGGTGCAGATCCTGGTCGAGGATGCTCTTGACCGAGTCGCTATCCTGTACAGATGTAGCAACCTGGACGTCGTAGCCGCTTTGGCGCGCCGCCAAAGCCAAGGGCATGCGATGCGACAGAAAAAAGCGCGGAATATTCGCCACATATAGGAGCTTGGGCGAGTCACCTGGCATGGCGACGCCTCCACGCGATTGAGATAGTCTGGCGACGCGAGGGAATCACTGTCTTCGCTCGTAGCACCTGCTGGCAGGAGCTCTAGGCAGAATCGTCGCGCTCAGGGAGTACGATTTCGCTCGTATCATCGACGCCGGAAATGCGATCGCTGAGGGCTTCGACAGGCGCGTGGCGCGCCTTGGGCGCGCCTGCCAGCACATAGACCAGCACGCCAAAAGAAGACAAACCGAAGCTGGCCAGTATGCCCACCATTTGCAGTTGTCCAAAGAAAATATCGACGACGTCGTCACGGATATGGGTGCCGAAACCAAGTATGTCCGCCAGCCCGGAAAGCGCCGCAAAGAGGATGCCGGTCAGGGCAAGGCGCGTGCCGATCTGTTGCACAAGGGTCGAAGGCACGTCCAGGTAAAAGGTGTACTTGAGATAGACTAGCGCGCCCAGAATCAAGAGGCTGTAACCCATCAGAACCATGATCACTTGAACCAAGCCGATGCCGGCGGTGGGCTCGGCGCCGGTTACACCGGGGAACAAACCCATAAAGCATAACATGACGCCAAGGGCTCCTAATGCGATGCCGACCTGTGCAAAACGCCACATGAAGCTTTAGCCCTCCGGCAATGCCTCTTTCAGTTTGCGAAGATGGTTCCCGCCCAATATCGCCTGGACATCGTCATCGGCGAATCCCCGGTCTCTTAGGCAGTCTCCCAATTGCCACAAGTCGGCGGAGGTATCGACTTCCTGCGGGAAACTGGCGTAAGCGTAGCCGCCGTCGATATCGCTGCCCAAGCCCGCATGGGCCGCAGATCCGGTCAACTGACATACGTAGTCCACCGCATCCGCCCAATGGTCCAAGCCGACGCGTCGATTGGGATCGCCCGGACGCCAGTCCCGCCTCAGATACCGATTATACACCATGATGCCGATCACCCCGTCGCGTTCGGCCAGCGCTCTGATGGTCTGGTCGGAGAGGCCCCGGGGCCCCTCATAAAAGTAGCGGGGATTGGCGTGGCTGGCGATGATGCCGCCCGGATAAGTCTCGATGGCTTGCTGGCAGGCGCGTTCCGACATGTGGGAGACATCCAGCAGGATTCCGTAATCGGCGAGAACGTCCAGAAGTTCATAACCCAGGGCAGTCAGCCCGCCTGTAAAGCCAGCGGCGGCGCAGTAGCGCGTCGGCTGACAGGCAGGCGCTACAATTCTCACACCTAGTTCCATCCATTCTTCGAATTGCCGGGGTTCCGTGACAGGCTCTGCGCCTTCCATGAGCGCGACAATGCCGCCTATCCGCCCACGGAGCGGCGCGCCATCTTGCCAGGAGGCGATGACCGCCTCGAGATCGCTTCGTGTCAGGATCAAAGTGATTTGGTCTTGTTCGTCCGCCAGGCGCCGGTAATAGTCCATCTGCCATGTTGCCAGCAGTTTGGCGTCGTCGGCCGCCCGATATGTGAGCTTGTGCCAGGATTCTTGCAGTGGAAAGGACTCCGGCATGACGATGATGCTGCCATAGACGATGCCGATGCCCGACATCAGATTATCGGGCAGGCTGGTCATGGCCGGCGGCAAGTTTTGATCGCCTTCGGACTCGCGAAGCTGCCAGGCCCAGCGCTCGTAGTCGCGCCCCAGTTGCTGGGCGTTGAAGGCGATGTTTTGATGGGCGTCTACAATCAACATGTCCGGCGAACCCGCAGCAGCGCGCTGTTGGCGCCATTCTAGTCCGTGGCTGGCGCCAACGATAGGGCAATTGCCGCTCTTGTGCTATCCTGTTTCGGCGGGACGTCATCGTTCATCAGAAGCGAAACCTAATGCATATCTTGCACGTCAATAACATCACCGTCAACTTCGCCGGGCGGGAATTATACCGCGAACTTTCCTGGGTCATCGGCGATCGGGATCGCGTCGGGCTGGTGGGCCCCAACGGCGCGGGAAAATCGACATTGCTGAAGGTATTGCTGGGCGATGTCGAGCCGGATGAAGGCCATATTGCGATGCAAAATGGCACGCGCATCGGCTATCTGCCACAAGATATTGAATTGGCGGGGGGCCTTCGTTTGATAGATGCGGCGATGGTCAAACCTGCGGCGCTGGCAGAACTCGAGTTGCAGTTGGAATCTGTCGAAGCGCAATTGTCCGATCCCGAGGTTTACGGCGACGCGGCCGCATTGTCCCAGGTCCTGGAAAGGCACGAAGCGCTGCTGGCAAGCTATGAGCGAATGAATGGACACCGTCACGGGAGCCATGTGCGCGAGTTGCTGGCGATGTTGGGCTTCGAGCAATCCGATTATGGCCGGGCGACCGAGACCTTGTCGGGCGGCCAGAAAAAGTTGGTGGCCTTGACGGCGCTAGCGGTATCCGCGCCGGAAATCCTGCTCCTGGACGAGCCGGACAACCATCTCGATGTGCAGGGAAAAAGTCACCTTGAGCGCTTTATTCTACAGTATCCAGGCAGCGTGGTACTCATATCCCACGACCGCTACTTGCTGGACGAAGTCGCGTCGCAAACCGCTGAACTTGAGAATGGCAAAATCAGCATTTATCACGGCAACTACTCGTACTACCAACATGAACGACAGCTCCGGCGCTTGCGACAGCAACAGCTTTACACCACGCAGCAGAAAGAAATAGCGCGACTGGAAGAGATGATCGAACGCTTTGAACGCTGGGCAAAACAGGTATTGAGCCGCAAACATATGCTGGCGGCTCGCCAACGACGGCGCATGTTGGCGCAGATGGAAGAGCGCGGCGAAATAATTGACAAAGTATTCGATCCGACGCTGATGGACTTCAAAGTCTCCGGTTGGCGCGGGAGCAAGAAAGTGCTGGAATTGGACGATGTGGCCATGGCATTCGGCGAGGACCAACTCTTTTGCGACGCCGATTTGCTGCTGCGCCACGGCGATCGCGTCGGCGTCATCGGTCCCAACGGCGCTGGCAAAACGGTCTTGGCCAGACTGATTCTGGGCGAAATGGAACCCACTCGCGGGCGCATATATTTGGGACCGAGCATCCGCGTCGGCTATTATTCGCAAGAGCATCAGACCTTGTCGGCATGGTTGGACAAGACGCCGCTCGATCTTATTCGCAATATGCAGAACAGCAGCGAATCGAGTGCGGTTAATTTTCTGCTGCGCATGGCATTCAGCTATGAGCAAGTGCGGCAGCCGATTCGGACGCTTTCCGGCGGCGAACGAAGCCGCTTGCAATTGGCGCTGGTGATGCTGCGGCAGCCGAATCTTTTGCTCTTGGACGAACCGACCAACAATCTCGATATCCCGTCTCTGGAAGTATTGGAAGAGGCTCTGGATGACTTCCTGGGTACGGTCTTGATAATATCGCATGACCGCTATTTTCTGGACCAAACGGTCGATCGAGTGGTCGAGATTCGCGCCGGCCAATTGAAGGAATTCGCCGGCGGGTATACCGAGTACCTTGAGGCGACCGGGCGGGGGAATGGTGACAAGTAACGATACGGTTTTGTGTGGCCGCCTCCCAATCTCTGACGAGCGGACAGTTTTTCATCGGGCGACCTGATAGACTCTGTTGAAGAACCGCCTAGACCCTCACCCCAAACCCCTCTCCCATAAAGGGAGAGGGGCTTAAAGGGCTCAATACGGGTCACAAGACTCCCCTTCTTCCCTTGTGGGAGAAGGGGCCGGGGGATGAGGGCTGTATTTCAACAGACTCTGATAGGTCGCCCCTACAATTCTCGCGATGAACCTTGTAGGGGTCAGCCATTAGCTGACCCGTCGCTATCGTATCGCGTTACTTCAAGCATGTCCGCTCCTCAGCCCCTTGTGAGAAGTGGCTGGGGGGATGAGGGGTGGAAAACAACTGCAAACACCACAGTACCGGACAAGCCTTACAGGTGCGACTATATCCGCCGCTCGCCACTCGCTATAATCCCTTGATGATAAGCACCGGATGGGGACTAGCTTGGTAAAACAACTGCTGCGCGAGCGCTGGCGATGCGATAGGCTTGGGCTATTGCTCTACCTGCTGACCTTCGTGGTCATGAGCTATCCCTTTGTCGCCCGCATGCACAGCCATCTGCCGATGGACAATGTCGATACGCATCAAGCGCTGTGGCAGAACTGGTGGGTGCTGGAAGCGCTGAGGCAGGGGCGGGATGTCAACTATACGCCTTACCTGTTCCATCCCGAGGGCCTGGACTACACGCTGCAGCCGCCACGCTGGACCGGTCTGGTTTTCTGGACGCCGCTGTATCTGCTTTTTGGCGATCCCTTCGCCTTCAATATGACAGCGGCGATTGGCATTTTGCTGCGGGCTTACGGCATGTACCTCTTCGGCCTGCTCATCTTCAAGCGCCGCATTCCGGCCTGGGTTTGCGGGGCATTCTATGCCTTTGCCGGCGCCAACCTGACACATGCCTTGCAGCAGCCCTTCACCGGCGCTTCCGAGTGGATCCCCTGGTTCATGCTAGCCTTTGTCTGCGGGCTGATGCAGATTCGGTACCGCGCCAGCACGCACGGTATTTTTTGGACGATGCTGGCAGCGGCCTTTCTGTTTTCCTTGAATGTTTACGCCAACCTGAAAATCGGCATCTTCGCCATGTTGCTGGGCGGGGGGTTTGTCCTGCTTTACATGATTGTTCATCGGCTCTGGACGCTGCGAAGTTTCTGGAAGTCGATGATGATATTCGGGCTGGCCAGCATCGTGATTTGCGCGCCGTCGCTATTGCCAATGATTCGTTCTGAAGATTTGTTCGCTGCCGCGTCCGACGCGGTCGTCACGGATGTCTGGGGCGGCATGGACCTGCTCACATATTTCAAGGCCGATCATGATCGACCGCTCAATTATATGCAGAGCATCGCAAGCCTGGACGGCGACCAGGTCGAACACAGTTTCGTGACCTGGGGACTATCGCATGTGGGGCTGGTCAGCTTTTTCTTCGCCTTGGCAGGCCTGGTCTATGCTATCAGAATTGAAAGGCCGGTCCTGATCTGGTTCATCCTGGCGCTGGTTTTCTGGCTATTGAGCCTCGGCGTCGTGATCTATATCAATCGATCAGCGCTCGACTTTTACTGGACGCCATATCGACTCCTGGAAGACAACTTCATATTTCGCGCTTTGAAGTGGCCCTTCCGCATGGCCTTGGTTTTTCTGTTTCCTTATTCGGTATTAATCGGCTATGGACTGCATTACCGTACCCGTTCAATTGTGCTGGATCGAAAACAGAAACTGCTCTTGATCACTTCCGTCGTCATGCTGCTGTATGGCACAAGCATTTTTCCCATTCCGACTCGTGACGCGCCTCGTCCAGCGTATTTATCGAAGTTGGTGGAACTCCCGGAGGGCGCAATCATTGACGTGCCCTTTGGTCGGCACGTGTCCAAGTATTATATGTCCGTGCAACGCTACCATGGGCGCCCAATCGTTGAAGGGATGATCGCGCGCGTCCCGCCCGGCACTTACGATTACATCAATCAGAACCTGCTGCTGGCGACTTTTCGCGATCCGGGCAAGCTCAACTTCGGGGACATGACACTTGAGAATTGGGAAGCAGATTTCAAGCAGTTGCTAGACGACGGGTTCCGCTACCTGGTCATGCATCGAGAAGTTCCCGTCTCCAGCTTCATTGGGCGCGCCAAGGGCTGGGCCTTGGCAATGTTCGAGATTGAACCCAAGTTGTACGATGACAATAATGTCATCATCTATGACCTCACGGATGTCGACGCGGAGAATGTGTTGTCGAGAGCCAAGCGGCTGCTGGCCGAATAGAGCATTAGCGCTGTCGCGCTTCAGACCTGCAACTGGCATTTGAGCACGGCGCCCGGAATGAAAAAACTGAAATCATCACCCTCAATTTGATCGGGCAGTTGGAAGCCGCGCCTGATATCTTGCGAGGCAGCCCTGAAAATGGACTTGATCATTTGCCGGTTTTGCCGGGGCGTTTCCATACGCGTCGTCCATTTGTCGAAATGCAATTCGAGCTCAAAGCTGTGTATCAGCTCGGCGCGGAATCCCGCGGCCGACAACAGGGCGCGCCATTCGGAAATGCGGTAGTCGCGGACGTGTGACGGATCGCGCAGCAACTCGATGGTTTGCAAAAAAGTATCTTGCGCGTAGTCTTCGCTGGCCATGACGTCGCTGATGATAAACGCGCCTTTTTCCCTCAGCACGCGGCGAATCTCGTTTATGGCCTTTTCTGGATGTTGCCAATGGTGGGCGCTGTAACGCGACGTGACGATGTCAAAACTGTCATCTGGAAAGGGCAGATATTCAATATCGGCGAGTTGCGGCGTGACGTTGGCGGCGTTTCGTTGCTGGGCGAGCAGTCTCACTTGTTTGAGCATCGACCCGGTGAAATCGCAGGCGTAGACCCAAGCGACGTCAGGCGCGAAAGCCATAGCAGTGTGTCCGGCGCCGCAGCCGGCGTCCAGGACGATGCTGTCTGGACGCAATGGCGCGTTGCGCGTCATGGCCTCAAGGTCTGCTCCGGAGGCGTGCACGGCGCTGGCGAGATAGTTGGCCGCGACCTCTCCAAAACGCGTCTGAACCTGTTGCTTTATGTCCCGCTTTGCCATAGGTCACTTTTGTCGATCTTGCTGTCGCGCACCCGGATCGCTATGTCCAAAAAATCAAGCGCGCTCCCGGGACCGGTGGATTTAGGCGAAGTCAGAATCGAATGCGAGCGCTGGCAGGAAGCCGCCCACGAAGGCGTCGCCGAGTCCGATAGTGGTCCCGTTCCCCTGTTCGACGGCCGCTACGGGCACGCAGACCATGCTATGACCCCCCGCGGCGTTCATGGTGTCGGCGAAGCGCGCGCCTTCCGCATTCGGTGCTCGTGCCCCGATTTCACGGTAGTTCGCCTCGGTGAAGTCATCACCATAGCGGAAGCGCGCAGTCGCCATCGTGACGCCCGCCTTCAGCGCCGCCGCGTATCGCTTGGCGTCGTCGCCGTATGCGAGCGCCCAGCGC
Source organism: Chloroflexota bacterium (assembly GCA_026708115.1). Classification (GTDB taxonomy): domain Bacteria; phylum Chloroflexota; class Anaerolineae; order Aggregatilineales; family Phototrophicaceae; genus UBA6055. Next base: position 149,978 of record JAPOVL010000047.1, on the reverse strand, counting down.
CGCGTATGCACGACGATGCCAGCGGCTGGCATTCGCCGGCTCAAGTCGGACAAGGCGCATGTGACTTTTTGGGCGTCATGCAAGTCCACGGCCCGATCAAGATGCACTTGCAACTCGTCTTCGTTCATGCTGTAAATGTCAATTCTCGGTCCGAGCTCCCGGAATATCAATTGACGGTAACTGGGGTCATAATAGGCGCCATCCTCCATAAAGACGGCAGCATCGCTGGGCAGCCGCTCCAGGATACGTTTGAGCTTGACTAGCCGATCCGCGAGCACCGGCTTGCTTTGGACCGCGTTGAAGCCCGAGATCAGCAGCACTCTCGCTTCTGCAACCAGGTCGGCGAAATCTTCATTCAAGTTCATTGAGATTCTTGCGGCATTGCAGTGATAAATGAGGCGATTCGGCTGGCTGGCGCGGATATCAATGTCGCCTGCGCGCAGCCTGGCGTCGGCCCCGAACTGCACAATCAGATGCGGATAAGCGCTATCCCGCGGATTGCTGCAGACGTAAGGGCAATCTGGGGGTAATAGTCGGCGCACGTGGCTGTTCATTGTAATCAGATGCAGGGCGGCGGTATATCCCAATACCCCCATCGCGATCGCGGCGCGTACGGAGGTGCCGCCCAGCGTGACTTTTTTCTCAAATCGAGCCGCGAAACGCTCGATGATCGCCGAACTAGCGACGAAGCGCTCGCCGCCGCCTGAAGCGGCCATGAAGCCCAGTATCGAGACTAGGAGTTCGCGTTCGGAGTTTATCTCGCCCTGCGAGCCTAGCTCATCGGCGCTGATCTGATAAGAGGCAATGAGTTCTTCAAGGACTTCGGCATTCCAGACGATTTCATAATCGACGTTGTTGCAGAAGCCGAGGGCAATACGTTCGCTCACGCTTGTTTTTCAATCCCCAGCGATTCCAAGTAAGTAATGAGAATGCGAACATGCCTTTATTTTACCCCACCCCCCGGCCCCCTCCCCATTGCAATGGGGAGGGGGAGCGCGTTCGGCGGGATTAAGTTTACGTCCAGAACTTTCGCTGCAAATGAGATGTTTTTCGCCTTATTTTGTTGGCACTACTCCCATGCCCGTGCTAGGAGAGGGCTTGTTATTCTGTGCGAGTGCACAGACTTTTGCGACGGTCACGCGCCGAGCGGCTGTTGTTTTATCTGGATAGAACGATTTCGGGGTCCAAATGTCAATAGACGAGCTGGGCGCCATCAGTACAGCGCCGCCTTGCCGGTCGTTTTGAAGAGGTCAAACTTCTGTCGGCAGACGACTTTCATGGCGTCAATGCACTGTGGATAGATGCTGCTAGGTTCTCGCAGTATGGGATCCCGCAAGACTTCGCGGCACTTCTGGTAAAAGGCGTTTTTCATGTCGGCGGAGATATTGATCTTGCAAATGCCCAATTCCACTGCCTGGGCAATCTCCTGGTCGGGGTTCCCGGAGCCTCCGTGCAAGACCAGGGGAATATCCACCTTGGCGTTGATCTCTTGAAGCAAGTCCAGGCGAATTTCCGGTTTCATGTCCTTCGGGTACAAGCCATGCGAGGTGCCAATCGCGACCGCCAGCGTATCGACATCGGTGGCGTCGACAAAAGTCTTGACTTGTTCAGGATCGACAAAGACCACTTCTTCGGCTCCGGCTTCGGCTTCTTCGTCGAGTTCACCAATCGTTCCGAGTTCGCCTTCGACCGACACATCGACCGCATGAGCCAAGGCGGCGACTTCCCGGCAGGCGGCGATATTTTGGTCCAGGGGAAGCTCTGAGGCGTCAATCATGACCGAGGTGAAGCCGGCGCGTATGGCGGTCATGATTTGTTGCAAGGACGAGCCGTGATCGAGGTGAATTACGACGGGCACGGCGGCATTTTTCGCCTCTTCCAGCGCGAATTTGACAAAGGCAGTGCCGACGAATGCCAATTCGTCGGGATGAATGGCGATGATAACAGGGGCGTTGGCAGCTTCTGCCGCTTCGATCGCGCCAGTCAAAAGCATATTGCTGCTGATATTATATGCAGGCACGGCGAATCGGTTCTCTCGCGCAACCGCCAGCAGGTCTCTCATGTTCATTAACATAGTGACATCGTCATTTCGTTGAAAGTAGATAAAAGGGGTAGACGCACGATTAGCCTTTGACGGAGCCGGCGGACATACCGGCGATGAAGTAACGCTGGAAGAGCAGGAACAGAATGAGCACCGGCAGCGACCCGAGCACGCTGAGCGCCAACATCTGGTTCCATTCAAAGGAGTGCTGGCCCATCAGCAAGTGTATGCCAATCGGTACCGTGCGCATATCGTTGGTTCGCGTCAAGGTGAGCGCAAATAAGAACTCGTTCCATGCCAACATGAAGGTATAGACGCCGACCGCGACGATCCCGGGCAATGAAATGGGAACCAGAATGCGCCAGAGCGTCACGAAGCTGCCCCCGCCGTCGATCATGACAGCTTCGTCCAGGTCGCGAGGCAGCGTGTTGAAATAGCCAGTCATCATTATGATTGCGTAGGATAAGGTGAACACCATGTAGGTCAGGACCAGCGCCGCGTAGGAGTTGTATATGCCAAGCCAGACGATAAGACCGAAATAGGGGATCATCAATGTGATCGGCGGCACCGACTGAACGCCGATGATGATCAAGTTCAAGATTTTCTTAAAGCGGAAGTCGTAGCGGCTGAAGCTGTATCCCGCCAGGATGCTGGTGATGACGGTGCAAATCGTGACCAATATGGCGACGAGATAGCTATTAAAGAAGAAGCGCAATTGTCCCGGGTCGCTCAGCACCGCCTGGTACGCCTGGAAGGAAAACGAGTAGTCAATTAACGCCGGCGGATAGGCGAATATCTCCAGATTGGACTTGAATGACGAAGAAACCATCCAAAGCACAGGCAAACCGGCAAAACAGGCGCCGAGGATCAGCGCAATCCACACTAGTATCTTTCTGATTAGAATCTGTCTGCGCGTGCCGATCATTTCATTCGTCCGCCATGCGCTGACTGCGCACGTAGAATATTGCCACGAAGGTGCAAATCGCCAGGATCACCATGGCAATGGTTGAGGCGATCGAGTACTCGTGCGAACTGAAAGCCGCCTTGTAGGTGTACGTGCTCAAGACCTCGGTAGAGCGCAAGGGACCGCCGCCCGTGGTCATCCAGATCAAGGTGAACTGATGTATGGTCCAAATGAAATCCAGCAGGGCCAGGCTGATAATGATGGGCTTCAACTGTGGCAGGGTAATATGCAGGAAAAGCTGCCAGGCATTGCCGCCATCGACGCGCCCGGATTCGTAGAGATCGTCGGGAATCCCTTGCAAACCGGCTAAAAAGCTGACCAGGTAAAAGGGATAACCGGACCAGATGTTGATGAAGGTAACCGCGTTCAAGGCCAATTTACGGTCCGAAAGCCACTCCAGAAGTTCCGGGATCAGCCCCAACTCCAGCATCACATAATTGACGACCCCGTGCGGGTTGAGCAGCAGGCGCCACAAGATAGCGATAATCGACGCGGTGAATACCCAGGGCAGAATGTATATGACGCGGAAAACCGCCTTGACATTGGCGCTGAGCAGGCGCGAATTCAGGAGCAGCGCGAATGCCAGCCCGATGATGAAATGCGCGACGACGCTGACGATTGCGAAATACATGGTATTGCTAAGCGCGCCGCGGAACTTCCTGTTGGTCAGTACTTCTTCGTAGTTCTCGAGGCCGACGAATTCAGGTGGATTGGGGTTGACGATGACATTATCGACCAGGGAATAGAGGAAGACCGTCATGATGGGCACGACGGTTAGGGCCGCGAGCAGAAGCAGCGTCGGCGAGAGATAGGCATAGGGGAGGAGTCTGCGCTTTTTCTGCTCCCACCCGATATTCGCAGGTTCGGTGATTTCACGCTGCGTGGCTGTGGCCATGCCAGCTCCGCTTGGGCTGAGGCGGCCAGTGAAGATATCCGGCCGCCTCGGCGTAACAACTTACGGGAATAGCGCGTTCGGGCAAGCTATTCGAAAATGGCTTCCCACTCTTCTTGCGCGATCTCCAGGAACTCTTCCAGTTCCATTTCGCCTTCCAGGTAGAATTGGAAGGGCTCATCGAATTGACGCATCAACTCTTCGGCGGCGGGGAGCCCGGTGAACTCGTTCGCCAGATAGCCTTCCTGGAAGATCTCGAAGGCTGTCATAAAGAGCTGATCGGTTTGAATGAAGTCCGGCGTCGCGTTGACATTGCCCGGGAAGGCATTGGCGATGGACGTCAGCTTGGTGTTGCCTTCGACGCTGGTCAAGTAATCAATCAGCATCCAGGCTTCGGCTTTGTGCTCGGTATTGGAGCTGATGCCAATGCCCCAGGAGGCGTAAGGCAAGCCGCGGGGACCGTCGTAGCCTTCGGCCGCCGGTAGCGCGGTGATATCGAAGTTGAGGTCCGGATTGCGCTCGCGGATGAGGGTGAAGTGCGCCAGCGTGTTGATGATCATGGCGACGCGCTCGTTGACGAATTCTTCGACCTTTTCATTCTCCTTCATGGCGAAGGCGCCGGGGGCTACCACGCCAGCATCGTGCAGGCTCTTGATGTAGGCCATGGTATCGGCCAGTTGCTCGTTGCCGGCCAGGTTGGGCTGCCCCATGTCATCGAGCATGCTGCCGCCAGTCGCCCACAACCAAGACATGGTGTCATTCTGGATGCCGTTGGGCTGCTCCAGCGATAGCGGCTGCGCCCAGCCGTAGACGTTGTTGTCGGGGTCGGTCAGGGCTTCGGCCGCGGCCGCGAATTCTGCGCGCGTCGAGGGCGGATCGATGCCAGCGGCTGCCAGCATGTCAAGGTTGACGAAGACCGGGTAAATGAAGTTGGCAATGGGGATCATGTAAGTCTCGCCGGCCAGTTGAATCTGGGCCGCCAACTCGCTGTCATCGTACATGGCGTCGGCCATGGCCTGCGACAAGCTGTGCAAGGCGCCTTGCTTCCAAAGCACGTTGACCCAGGCGCCATCCAAGCCGACGACATCGGCCATTGTGCCGGTGGCCGCGCTGGCGATGATCTGGTCCTTCGTGGTCAGGTAGGGTCCGCTGATCGTCTCCACCCTAATGCCGGGGTGGGCCGCTTCGAAATCGTCCAAGATCGCGCGGAAAGAGCCTTCCGGCAATTCCGGCTCCCACCATTGCTGGAATTCCAGCACAACATCTTGTGCCATGCCGATACCGCTCACCAGCAACAGCACCAGAATTATCAAGAAACCAAGATATTTCTTCATTGTGAATGTCTCCTTATGACAAGTATCGATTCAGTCGGAACTGTCACGAGGCGCTTGAGCCGATTGATGTCGCGAACCGCCTCGCGCATGCGTACGAGTCTTCAATTCATAGGACCTCCTTTTCCTAGCTGCGCTCCTAGTATTTGCGGTGATCTGTTGCTCTTGATGTCTTCAGGACGGAATGCATCAAGGCGTCGGAACGCTCAATACAGATGCCAAGGTACAGCGCTTCCGTTAGCGCCAAGGCAGCCAAATTGGAATTCAACTGTTCCTCACGGAACTGGCTGACACGCGTCGCGGTGAAGAGGCAATAGTCACTGTGGCGCGTCAGCGGAGAGTCCGAGTGATTGGTGATGCAAATTGTCGTCGCGCCATGTTGTTTTGCCAATCCCAGGGCATGAACCGTATCCTTTGAGCTGCCGGTGTGCGAGATGCCTACGGCGACGTGGTCATGCGATGTCAAAGCGGCATACATTTCCTGCATAGTCGGGTCGATTGAAAAACGGCTCAGCAAACCGATTTTGGTCAAGCGAAAATCGAGATCCATCGCTATGGGTATGGAGTTGCCGGAAGCGAACAAGACAATTTGGCGACTATTGCAGAGCGCGCGAATGGAGGCCTCCAGGGCCGACATATCGAGAATGTTGGCGGTGTCCTCGAGCGCGCGCAGCCCCATGGTCAGGGCTTTCTGGACGGCTGTGGCCGGATTGTCGTCCGGCATCAGGTCTTCGTGGACGATTAACATGGGCGAGACGATGTCCTCCGCCAGACGAATCTTAAGGGCGTGGAAGCCGGAGAAGCCAAGCGACTGGGCGAATCGGACGATGCTTGCCTCGCTAACGCCGACGCGCGCGGCCAACTCTGTGATGGAGAGGTTGATTGTCTCTTGCGGTAGGTGCAAGACGAACTGGGCCACCTTCCTGGTGGCGCCTTTCAAGTTCGGCAAGGCGTCGGAGATAGTGGAAAGAGAACCGCGATCGGGTTTGTACCCATTCTTCATGAAACAAGTTCCATTGGATGAAAATTATTTCCAACATAGTAACACACTTGAAAATAATTGTCAATCAAGTGAATCTGTCTTCACAATGGAAAATGCAGTCTTGACAAATGCATACCACAAGCTATATACTGCAGGTTTGCAGTCCTCTTTCTGTGACATAGTTTGGTTGAATGAAAACCGACCACATACACGCGTCATCCAATTCGCGCGAATTCGCTGCGTTGCGTAAGCCAGTCGTAGCGGCATAGTTGCGTTCGCGGTTCGCTTTTTCATGTTCGGCAGATCCAATTATCTTTCCGAGGAGCGACACCTTGAAACACTATTATAATGTGAAGAGTTATGCGCGTACCCCGGAAATCCAGGAACTACCGTCGCTGATCGACATCCAGTTGCGGTCGTTTCAGGACTTTCTTTTTGGGGGCAGATTGCTGGAACTGTTCGACGAGATCAATCCCATTCAGAGTTTCAATGGCAATCTGTCTCTCTATTTCCCGGGTAATATCCCCCAAGCCCAGGAATTCGGATTAAAGTATTGGTTCGAAGAGCCAAAGTATGACGAAGACGCATGCCTGGAACGCGACATGTCCTACGCGGCGCCTTTGTATGTGCGCGTCGCTCTGGTGAATCACGATCAAGGGGACGAGATCATCAGCCAGGATATCTTCCTGGGCGACTTCCCGTTGATGACCGAGAAGGGCACCTTCATCATTAACGGCACAGAACGCGTCGTTGTCAGTCAACTGATCCGCTCGCCCGGCGTCTACTTTGATATAGAGGAAGAACGGGCGACGGGCCGACAACTTTCTAACGCGAAGCTGATCCCGGATCGCGGCGCCTGGATGGAATTCGAGACGCGCAAAACGGACTACATCACTATCAAATTCAATCGCAAGCGGACGATCCCGGTCACGATTTTGTTGCGGGCGCTGGCTGCTATAGACGATGGATTGGGCGAATCGAAATCTCCAATCAAGACGGGGGAGGACGAAGAAATTCTGGCGCTGTTCGCCGATGTCGACAATGACGAGACGCACAAATACATCGAGAGTTCGTTCAAGAACGAGCCGGTATGGGATGTCAAGAAAAAGCAGACCATCGCTGAAGTAGCATTGATTGAGTTCTACAAGCGCATGCGCCCTGGCGACCCTCCCACGCTTGACAACGCGCGTGACTATTTGGAAAGCCAACTCTTCGATCAACGCCGATATGATCTCGAGCGTGTTGGACGCTACAAATTGAACCAGCGTCTTGGGCTGGAAGGTGTCGTTGATCCCAATCATCGCACCATCAGCAAAGCGGATATCGTCGCTTTGGTCAGACACATGATCATTATCAACAGCGGCCAACGCGGCCGTGACGATATTGATCATTTGGGCAACCGCCGGGTTAAGACCGTCGGCGAGTTGATCGGCAACAAGTTACGCATCGGCTTGCGCCGTATGGAACGTGTTGTCAAAGAGCGCATGTCAATCCGCGAAGCCGAACAACTGACCCCGGTTTCATTGATCAATATTCGGCCGATTGTCGCTGCGGTGCGCGAATTCTTCGGCTCGTCGCAATTGTCTCAGTTTATGGAGCAAACGAATCCGCTTTCGGAATTGACGCACAAGCGGACGCTATCCGCATTGGGTCCGGGCGGGCTGCGCCGCGAGCGCGCCGGATTCGATGTACGCGACGTGCATCACAGTCATTACGGGCGCATTTGTCCGATCGAAACGCCGGAAGGTCCCAACATCGGTTTGATCGGGCGGCTGGCGAGTTACGCGCAAGTGAACGATCTGGGGTTTATTGAAACGCCGTACCGCAAGGTTGTCAGTTCGCTCGGCGTGGAAGATCCGGGCTTGGTTGGTCGTAGGCTCTACGACGACATCGAGGACGCCAAGGGCAAGGTTGTATTTGAAGAAGGAACGATCCTGGACGCCAAGATCGTTGGCAGCCTGAAGCGGCGGAAAATCAAGGAAGTTCCTGTGGCGCCCTTTGCAACGCACGAGATTGAATATCTGTCAGCTGACAACGAAGACAAGTTCATCATCGCGCAAGCCAATGCTTTGCTCGACGACCACAATCAATTCGTCTCGAACCGCGTCTCCGCACGCTATATGCAGGGTTTCCTGTCCGTTCCGCCCCAGCGAATCGACTATATGGATATCGCGCCGCGGCAGATCGTCGGCATCAGCGCCGCGCTGATTCCCTTCCTTTCCCATGACGCGGCCAACCGCGCCTTGATGGGCTCCAACATGCAGAGGCAAGCTGTGCCATTGCTGACGCCGGATGTCTCGGTCGTTAGCACGGGCATGGAAGGTCAGGCGGCTTATGATAGCGGCCAGGTCTTGGTGTCGGAAATTGAAGCGGAAGTGATCAGCGTACAAGGGCATCGCGTGATCGTTCGCACCGCGGATGGTGAAGAAGTTACTTACCAACTGAGAAAATACGAGCGTTCCAATCAGTCGACCTGCATTGACCAGCGGCCGCTGGTGCGCAAGGGAGACACCATCAAGCCTGGCGATGTGATTGCCGACAGTTCGTCCACATTTGACGGTCAATTGGCGCTGGGCCACGATGTTTTGACCTGCTTCTTGTCTTGGGACGGCGGCAATTATGAAGACGCCTTGCTTATCAGCGAGGAGATGCTGCGCAAGGACAAATTCACCAGCATTCACATCGAGAAGCACGAGATCGAAGCGCGTGACACCAAGCTGGGTCCGGAAGAGATCACCTACGACATTCCGAATGTGGGCGAGGAAGCGCTCAAGGACCTCGATGAGCACGGCATTGTCCGCATCGGGGCCGAAGTTGGACCGAATGACATCTTGGTGGGCAAGATCACGCCCAAGGGCGAGAAAGAGTTATCGCCCGAAGAGAAGCTGCTGCGCGCGATCTTTGGCGAGCAGGCGCGCGAGGTCAAGGACTCGTCGCTGCGCTTGCCGCATGGTGACCGCGGCAAGGTGATCGACGTCAAGGTGTTCACTCGCGACGAACACCCGGACCTGCCGGCTGGCGTGGAAAAGATGGTTCGCGTCAGTGTGGCGCAGCGCCGCAAGTTGACGGTTGGCGACAAGATGGCTGGGCGGCACGGGAACAAGGGCGTCATCTCCAAGATCGTGCCCATTGAAGATATGCCCTATGTTGACGGCGGCACCCCGGTAGAAATTATTCTCAACCCGCTTGGCGTCCCGTCGCGCATGAACATCGGCCAGATCCTGGAGTTGCACTTGGGCTGGGCGGCGGATCGCATGGGATTCCGAGCAGTGACCCCGGTTTTCGATGGCGTGCGCGAACACGAGATTCAAGCCGAGCTCGGCCGCGCCTGGATGCTTGATTGGGCCTGGAAACAGATCACAGAGCAAGCCTGGGATAACCAGAGACGCCTGGCGAAGATCGCCGGCATCGGCCGGGAAGATTTCGACGATGATATGCACGTGATCTGCGCGTATCTGCTAGACCGCGTTGGCGAGAGCGGGCTCTACAACAACGAGGCGATCATTCTCGAGCGGGACGAGATTTATGTGCGACGCGTGGCTGTGGCAGAGATCTTGCGCGAACTCGGCTACGATCCGGACGAAATCATGGTATATGACAACAGCGACCTGGCGGCCGATATGCGCGATGAACGTGATTTGGCGGCCTTGCGCGTTTCCTTGTGTTTGTGGATTCAGCAGACCTCGCCTGAGGAAATCGAACTGAGCGACTCGCTCTCCATTCGCGACCTATTCGAGATTGCCAACCGCGTCATGTTTGAGACGGGTCAGCCCCTGCCGCATTATGGCAAGCAGACCTTGTACGACGGCCGTACCGGCGAACCCTTTGATCGCCATGTGGCTGTCGGCTATGTTCACATGCTCAAATTGGCTCACTTGGTCGAGGACAAGGCTCACGCGCGCTCGACTGGTCCTTACAGCCTGGTTACGCAACAGCCCTTGGGCGGCAAGGCGCAATTCGGCGGTCAGCGCTTCGGTGAGATGGAGGTCTGGGCGCTCGAGGCTTATGGCGCCGCGCATATTCTGCAGGAAATGCTCACTGTCAAATCCGATGACGTGCAGGGCCGCGTGAAGACTTATGAGAGTATCGTCAAGGGCGAACCGATTGAGGAGCCGGGTATTCCCACGAGTTTCCGCGTATTGGTCAAGGAGCTGCAAAGCCTGGGACTGGCGGTGGAAGCGATTACGGGAAGCGGCGATGTGATCCGCTTCGGCAAGGACGACGAGCAAACCCGGCGTCCGCAGCCGGCCACCGGTTTGCTGGGGCTGGGCTCGCGCCAGAGATAATTTGGGAATTGCGGCAGCACATCTAAAGGGCGCATCATTTGGTGCGCCTTTGTCTTTTTTGGGCGATATTTGTACAGTGGCTCAAACATGCGATTCTCCATAAATCGTCAAAGGCGTGTAGAACGTGGAATCAGCGTGTTTGATTGAGTCATTCCGGTCTCGCGCAATGTCGCTTGCCTGGGGTAGAATTATCGTCGGGGCTGAAATCGGCCCGAAGCCGCCTCCAGCCTTGCTTGATTTTGCCGAAATTGTATGCTAATCTCTGTGAAGTCTTGATTTGTTCCAAAAAGCACAAACGGTTGGAATGCCCGTATGACCGTTCTCGAATTTGGCCCTGTCGCCGCCCTGCTGGTCATTGCGTCTGCGCTGGCTTTGATTATCGCTAACATTTCGCGGGTGATGGGTCCGCACCGGCCAACCTATCGCAAGTCGGTGCCGTACGAAAGCGGCATGAAGCCGATTGGTCCGGCGCTGCGCCGTTTACCGGTCAAGTTCTATCTGGTAGCGGTTTTGTTCATTATTTTCGACATAGAAGTGATTTTCTTTTTGCCTTGGGCAGTTTCCATGCGCGACCTCGGCGTTTATGGACTGGCAGTGATGGCGGTCTTCACGGTGATCCTGGTCGTAGGTTTCGTATATGAATGGAAGAAGGGTGGTTTGGAATGGGAGTAAGCTCCAAGCTCGGAAACCTGGGTGTTGTCACAACCACCGTTGAGCAGGCTGTCAATTGGGCGCGGACCGGGGCCATGTGGCCGCTGCTTTTTGGTTTGGCCTGCTGCGCAATTGAATACATGAGTTCACAAGCTTCAAGCTACGACTTGTCTCGCTTTGGCATGGAGTTGAACCGCGCCACGCCTCGTCAAGCGGATCTGCTCATCGTATCGGGCCGCTTGACACGTAAAATGGCGCCAGTCGTGCGCCAGCTCTATGACCAGATGGCGGAACCAAAATGGGTTATCTCCATGGGCGACTGCGCGTCTTGCGGCGGTGTTTACAACAATTACGCGATTGTGCAGGGCGTTGACGAGATCATTCCCGTGGATGTTTACATTGCGGGTTGTCCGCCGCGTCCCGAACAGTTGTTGCACGGCATCTTGACCTTGCACGAAAAGGTAAAAAGCGAGCGCGTCACGGATTGGGCCTAAGCGGTTCGTGGACACATTGATCAGTTACTGAGGCGGCATTGGGAATGGAAATTCCGGCAGCAAGAGACCCGGTATCAGCAGCGCGAGACGCATTTGGTGATGCCGTCTTGCATGTGAAACAATTTCGCGGAGAGACGACACTGGTCGTGGAACCCGCGCGCTTGCCCGAGGTGCTGGATTTCCTGCGCGTCAGTTCCGGGTTGGTGTATAACATGCTCTCCGATGTAAGCGCTGTCGACTATTATCCTGACGACTACGGCGACGAATTTGACGGCGACGAAAGTGATTACCGTCCCGGGCGATTCGCGGTCTCCTATCACATTCTTTCGATGCTGTATAACCGGCGGCTGCGGGTAAAAGTGTTCGCGGCGGAAGAAGATCCGCGCCTGCCGACGGCGACTGTGGTTTGGCCCGCCGCCAATTGGCTGGAACGTGAAATAGCCGACATGATGGGCATTACATTTGACGGTCATCCCGATCAGCGCCGACTGCTGATGCCGGAGGATTGGCACGGTCACCCGCATCGGCGCGACTATCCCTTGGGCAAAGAGACGGTCGCCTTTTCCTTCAACGAAGCGGAAATCCGCAAGCACAAACCCTTTGCGCAGAACTAGAGTCTGAGGTCACAATGGCAATTGCAGCGCAAGCGCAATCAATTGAAGAACAGCGCAAATGGGAAGGCAGCCTGGATGAATTGAGAGGATTGGTTTCCGAGCGGGCGATGACCGGTGAAACCATGCTGCTCAATATGGGACCGCATCATCCCAGCACGCATGGCGTATTGCGCCTGCTGCTCGAGTTGGACGGTGAAGAGATTGTCACCTGTTTGCCCGACATCGGATTTTTGCATACGGGCATTGAAAAGTCGCTGGAAGACAAGAGTTACGAAAAAGCGCTTCCGCTGACGGACCGCATGGATTATCTGTCGCCGATGTCCAATAATATGGCTTATTCTTGCGCGGTCGAGAAACTGCTTGATTTGGATGTGCCGGAACGCGGTCAGATCATCCGCGTGATTTGTCTCGAATTGGCGCGCTGCGCCAGTCATCTTGTCTGGCTGGGGACACATGCCATTGATATGGGCGCGATGAGCGTGCTGCTATATGCCTTCCGCGAGCGCGAGCGCGTACTGGGCATGTTCGAGATGCTTTCGGGCCAGCGCATGATGAGCAGCTATATTCGTCCCGGCGGTGTTTGGCGGGATGTACCAGCAGAGTTTCTTCCCACGATCAAGCAATTCCTGAACGATTTCCCGGCCAAGGTTGACGACTACGAAGCGCTGCTGACCCAAAACCCGATCTGGAAAGACCGGGCGCAAGGCGTAGGGGTGGTGGAGCCGGATGTAGCGCTGGCGCACGGCATGACCGGTCCAGCCTTGCGCGGCAGCGGCGTCAACTGGGACTTGCGCAAGGCGCAGCCTTACAGCGGTTATGAGACTTACGACTTCAACGTGCCGCTTGGCGAACATGGAGACGTATACGATCGATACCTGATCCGTATTCAAGAATTCCGTGAAAGCATGAAAATCTTGAATCAGGCGGTTGCCCGGCTTGAAACGGTGCAGGGACCGTACCGCTCGGAAAACCGCAAGTATGTGCCGCCGCTGCGCAGCGAGTTGGGCCAGAGCATGGAAGCGGTGATCCACCACTTCAAGTTGTGGACCTATGGTTATGACGCGCCCGATGACGAAATCTACAGCGCGATTGAAAGCCCGCGTGGTGAAATCGGCTGTTACCTGCACGGGACCGGCGCCAATAAACCGCGTCGAGTGCATTTTAAGACGCCGTCGTTCATCCATATCAGCGCGCTGCCGGTCATGTCGAGCGGCTATCTGTTGGCGGATATGGTTGCGATTATCGGCAGCGTCGACATCGTTCTTGGCGATTGCGATCGTTAGATCGTATCGTGAGCAACAAGGTCTGAAGACGAAATCAGGCAAATGTACGTCATTAGAGCCAGGCGCGCTTTTGAAGGAAACTGATTGATGGCGATCATCGGCAATCCGAAATACCAAGACCGTATCCAACATCATCTTGGCAAATACGAAACCAAACGTTCCGCGGTGATGCCGCTGCTGTATCTTGCCCAAGAAGAGTACGGCTGGATTAATCAGCAGGGGATGGAAGAAGTTGCGCGGATTCTGGATATGGATCCAACGCAGGTCAAGTCTATCGCTGGCTTCTACACGATGTATTCGGAAAAGCCGAAAGGCAAGTACTGGTTGCAAGTGTGCACGGACCTGCCTTGCGCCTTGAGGGGCGCCGACGAGTTTCACGCCTGGTTGAAGGACGAGCTCGGCGTCGAAGAGGGCGGCACGACCGACGATGGCATGTTCACTGTCGAGCACGTTATGTGCCTGGCCGCCTGTGACAAGGCACCCATGCTGCAATGCAATTTCCACTACGTAGAGAACCTGGGTCAAGAAAAGATGCGCGAGTTGTTGGCGCAGTGGCGCCAGGAAGCGGCGCAGCTTGCCAGCGGCTAGGCGAGTTGTCGAACGGTAAAGGAACTGAAACGACGCATGCATATTCTTTTGCGCGGGCGCGAAATTGATAACATCGAGCAACTGGAAGTCTATGAAGAGCACGGTGGCTTTGAAGGACTAAAGAAATCGCTGGCTATGTCGCCGTCCGAAGTGATTGACGAGATGAAAGCCTCCGGATTGCGTGGTCGCGGCGGCGCGGGCTTCCCTACCGGCGTGAAATGGAGCTTCATTCCCCAGCACGAGCCGCTCAAGTACGTCACGGTGAACGCTGACGAAAGCGAGACTGGCACCTTCAAAGACCGCGAAATCATGGAAAAGAATCCCTACCAGTTGATCGAGGGCTCGTTGATCTGCTCTTACGCCGTTCAAGCCAAGGCGATCTATATCTACTTGCGCGGCGAGTTTTGGGACATCGGCACACAGCTTGACGATTGTATCGAGCAACTGCGCCAAAAGGGATACGTTGGCGAGAATATCATGGGCTCGGGCTATGATTGCGAGGTCTATACGCATCTTGGCGCCGGCGCCTACATCTGTGGTGAAGAGAGCGCCTTGCTGAATAGTTTGGAAGGCTATTTGGGGCAACCGCGCGTGCGACCGCCGTTTCCGGCGCAAAAAGGCGGCGGCCTCTACAAGGAAGCCACGGTTGTCAACAATGTTGAAACGCTCGCCAACTGTCCTTTCATCATGCGGGAAGGCGCGGAAGCTTTCAAGGCGATCGGCACCGAGCAGAGCACTGGCAACAAGGTTTATTGCGTCAGCGGTCACGTCAAGAAACCGGGCAACTATGAGTTGCCGATGGGCACGACCTTCCGCGAATTGCTCTACGATCATGCCGGCGGGCCTCTGTATGATGACCGCGCCTTCAAAGCGATGCTGCCGTCGGGCGGGTCGGGACCGATCGTTCCCTTAAGCGACGAAGTCCTGGACACGCCGATGAGCTATGAACATTGCGCGAATATCGGCACAATTATCGGTTCGGCGTCTATCATCGTCATGGACGAATCGGTCGATATGACTTGGGTCGCGTCCAAGGTGACCAAATTCTTCAAGCACGAGAGTTGCGGGAAGTGCACGCCATGTCGCGAAGGCACCTATTGGCTGGACAAGGTGATTGATCGCATTCTGGATGGTCGAGGGAGCCCGGATGATGTCCAGCGCATCGCGGATGTGGCTGAAAATATGGCAGGTACGACGCTGTGCGCCTTGGGTGATTTTGCCGCAAACCCAATCATACATACCATCAAACACTTTCCGGATGATTTCGCGCAGCATGTGCAGGCGGCGTCCGCAGGTGGCGATTAGGGCGTGAAGGTTCGGTCCGGTTTAGTATGGCGAATCTTGAAGAAGGCGTTTCAAAGTCCGCTAGAGCGCGAACGGGATTTTTATGACCGCTTTCGCGAACTGAGCGACAGTATAGAGGCGCTGCCAGAATCAATTACCCACTACGTGCTGCGCGGAGAGTTGCTTATTGAACGCGGCGAGTACGAGCGCGCGAGAACGGATTTCGAGGCGGCAGTGGATATCGCTGAAGGTATGGACCCGAACGCGTCTTGGGGTCTATTGGAGCAAGTGATGCGCGACCGTGCTTTGCAGGGAATCGAGTTGGCGAAACGACGCCGGTAGCGAAGGCCAGGGCGCGGCGCTGTTGTTGAGGTGGAGGCGAGAATGTCCGACACGGTGACGATCAACATTGATGGAAAAGAATACGAAGTAGCAGCCGGATCGAACCTAGTTGATGCCGCCAAATGGCATGCTGGCAACGACATTCCGGTGTTCTGCTATCATCCCAAGATGGATCCGGTCGGCATGTGCCGCATGTGCCTGGTGGAGTTGGGCACGCCGGCGCGCGATCGCGCCACCGGCGAGGTGATGCTGAACGATGACGGCAGTCCGCAGATCCGCTATTTTCCCAAACTTCAAACCGCATGCACCACCGTCGTCAGCGACGGCATGCACATCAAGACCAATACGCAGGAAGTGATTGACGCTCGCAACGACGTCTTGGAGTTTCTGCTGACGAGTCATCCTTTGGATTGTCCCATTTGTGACAAAGGCGGCGAATGTCCGCTGCAGAACTTGACCATGCGCCATGGTCCACAGTCGTCGCGGATGTATTTTGAAGATAAGCAACTGCTGGAAAAGCATTATCCGTTGGGCGACCTGATATTCCTCGATCAGGAACGCTGCATTCAATGCGCGCGCTGCGTCAGGTTCCAGGACGAGATCGTGGGAGACGACGTCCTGGCCTTTCACGAGCGCGGGCGTCGACTGCAGATAATCACCAATTCAGATCCAGGCTTCGATACTTATTTCAGCGGCAATACCACGGACATCTGCCCGGTGGGCGCGTTAACCACCGGTGATTTTCGCTTCGGCGCGCGTCCCTGGGAGTTGAACGAAGTAGCGAGCATCTCTCCCTGGGATTGTGCGGGAGAGAATATCAGCCTCAGCATGCGACTGGACCGAGAGTTTGACGGCCGAGCCATGATTAAACGCGTGATGCCGCGCCAAAATGAATGGGTCAACGAGATCTGGATCAGTGACAAGACGCGCTTCGGCCATCACTTCACGCGCAGCGAAGATCGCTTGCAAAGCCCACAGACCAGGTCCGGTGACCAGATGCGGGAAACGGATTGGAAAACGGTTCTGCCTCAATTGGCTGCAACCTTGAAGAACGCAGGAGGCGACATCGCCGCCATAGCTGGCAGCGGCATGTCCAATGAAGATCTTTGGGAGTTGCGCCAGCTGGTAGAGGGCTTGGGCGGATCGCGCTTAGGCGCTTGGCCGCCGACGCATGGCGCTGCCGAAGAAGTGGCGCAGGTTGGCGTCGGCGTTGGCAGTAATCTCGGTCAACTGGGACGGGGCGACGCCATTCTGGTCATCGCGAGCGATTTGGAAGAAGAAGTGCCGATTTGGCGCTTGCGCATCAAGCAGGCACAGGATCGAGGCGCTTATCTGGTCGTCGCCAACGCGCGCCATACGCGCCTGGAAGGTTTTGCCGTTCAGGGCGCGCGCAACGATAAGGTGGTCGCCGGGGATGCGATCCGTTACGCTGCCGGCGAAGCTGCCGCGGTCATGCGCGACTTGAAAAAGAATCACGCGGAAATTGCTCAACGATTGAAAGAGGCTGACAACCTCATTATTGTGACGGGGGCAGAGGGCTTGACGCTGGAAGGCAGCCAGGTCCTGGCGCAAGCGGCCGCCAACTTCTTGATCGAAACGCAGCATATTGGAAAGCCAAACAATGGTTTGCTCTCGGTATTGCCCGGCGCCAACGGCATGGGTCTGCATTACTTGGGCTACTCGCCCTACGCGACGCAAGACATTATCGCGAATCCACCCAAGGTATTGATTGTGGCGCAGGCCGACTTGCTAGATGACGACCCGTCGGCAAGAGGCTGGCTGAAAGGGATCGAGACTGTCATCGTTGCCAATCAGTTTGACGACGGTATCTCGGTATTTGCGGAGCATCTGCTGCCGATTCAGAGCTTTGCGGAGCGCGATGGCAGCTTTGTTAATGGAGAACGGCGAGTGCAGCGGTTCTATACGGCGCAAGGTCCCATGGGCGAATCCCTGCCGGGCTGGAAACTATTTGGCAGTATTCGACAGGCACTGGGACTAGCGCGCCTGAAACCGTCGGCCGCCACAGTCATGCTGGAATTGAGCAAGAGCGTCGATGACTTTGACGGGATGACTTACAAAGCGCTGGCAAAGGTCGAGCGACAGTTTCCCGATGTCGGCGGCCGCGACCAGTATTATGGCGGCACCGCCTATACCAATGAGGGCGGTTTGGGCATTCAAATCGCCAGCGCGGCCGACCGTGGCCAGAAGCCGAAAACGGCGAAACTGACCACCCCCGCGAAGATTGAAGTTGGCGAGAACGAAGTCATCGTCATGCCCATAACCTGTCTGTACAATCGACAGCGAAGTTTCCGCCCGACGCTATTGCTCGAGCCGCGGATTCTGTCTCCTTTCGCGATCATCAATTCCGCTGACGCGGAGAATATGGGGATCGCTCACGGTGATGCCGTCGAAGTCTGCGCTGGCGAATCACGCGTGCGTGTGCTTGCGCAGGTCAGTGACGAGATTTCCGCGGGCGCGGTAGCCTTGCCCCGCCACATGACTGACGAGGCTATTCCGATGATGTTGACGGGTGGCGTGATCAAGGGAGTGACCGAAGCCATGGCTTCTGGTGATTGAGGCTAGGGGACAGCGATTATGAGCCGTAATCTGAAAATAGCCATTGGCGTTGGCGCAGTAGCGGTGGTTGGGTTGATCATCGTTGTGGCGCTGATCGTGGCGAATCTGGGCCCGATAATGACCTGGATCGGCTTTGACGATGCGGGCAATCTCGATGGCCGTCAAGGCGCGCTGGGTCTGTTGCTGAATCCCGAAGCGCGCGTACAGAACGTGATTCAATGCGAGGACGATGCCGGGTGCTCCGCGCTTTGGCCGATCATATTCTCCGCTGGATTCGCCTTCGTGATCGTCACGGGTTTCGCGTACACGACCTTGCTGGAGCGGCGCCTGCTGGCGTTTTTGCAGCATCGCGTCGGTCCTAATCGTGTTGGTCCCCTGGGCTTCATGCAACCGGCCGCGGATGGCGTCAAACTGGTTTTCAAAGAGGATCTGCTGCCGGCCGGGGCCGACAAGTGGGTCTTCCGCTTGGCGCCGATGATCAAAGTGATTCCTATCCTCATGATTGCGGCTGTCATCCCGATGGGACCGGACCTGGTCTTGCCCTGGTTCGCGCCGTCGCTTGGCGACGTCTGGTTCCAGGTACCGCAAGGCCTGATCGATTCCAACGTGGGCATCTTATGGGTGATCGCCATCACGAGCATCGCGACGTACGGGGTGGTGCTTGCTGGCTGGTCCAGCGACAACAAATACGCCATGTTGGGCGCGCTGCGCGCGTCGGCGCAGATGATCAGCTACGAGTTGAGCTTTGCGCTGGCCCTGGCGGTGCCAGTGATGATCGTGGGCAGCATGGCTATTGGCGACATCATTGACGCGCAGCGAAATGTCTGGGAGTGGTTCGTATTCCAGAATCCCTTGGCGGCGGCGGTGTTGATTCTGGCGCTGCTTGCGGAAACAAACCGCGCTCCCTTCGACTTGACTGAGGCGGAGCAGGAACTCACGCAGGGCTACATGACCGAATACAGCGGCATGAAATTCGCGCTATTTATGATGGCGGAATACCTGGGCATGATCGCTGTCAGCCTGGTTGCCGTGGCTGTGTTCTTCGGGGGATACCACTTGTGGCCGATGGACGGTTTACCAATCTTGGCGCCGGTCATCTTCATCGGCAAAGTTGTTCTTTGCCTTTGCGGCATGATCTGGATCCGCGCGACCCTGCCGCGCATCCGCTACGATCGGCTGATGCAATTTGGCTGGAAAGTCATGATCCCGCTGGGCCTTTTGGCAGTGGCCTGGACATCTGTAGCGGTGGTCATTGGCGACGCCTTGGGCGGCACCGCTTATCCTTTCATTTCCGGCGTTGTTTTTGTAGTTGTTCTTGCGATCGGCGCTTTGGTGTTGAGGCGGCTGGGCAGGGATCGCGCGAGCGAAGAAGCGATCCCGCTGGAAGACGATCCCATGTATACCGGCGAGCGCCGCGGATTGGGCTGGGCCTTGGTACACCTGGTTGGCATGCTGATTGCGATTCCGATCGTACACATCCGTTTCCAGGTCAAGGCATTGGAAGGGATGGCGAGTTTCGGACGCAGTCCTGAAGAAGATCGTCAACTGGAGAGTGGAGACGCCGCAGTCACGACGACGGGAGGCGGCGACTAGTGGCGCTGTGCGGAGAGCGGCAAAATTTTACTGGTTTTCTCGAAAAAAGAATGAACCAAAGGTAGCGCAAGATGAACGTGATCAAAGGATTCAGGACGACCTTCAAGCATCTGATGGACGACGCTGTGACTGTGCAGTATCCGGAGCAGGTGCAGAAGTTTCATGAGCGCTACAAGGGCAGGCATCACTTGCGGCGCTATGAAAACGGCTTGGAGAAATGCATCGGCTGTTCGCTTTGCGCCGCGGCCTGTCCGGCGGACGCCATCTGGGTTGAAGCGGCCGAAAACACCGATGACGAAAGATATAGCCCGGGTGAGCGCTATGCCAAAACCTACGAGATCAATATGCTGCGCTGTATCTTCTGCGGCTATTGCGAGGACGCCTGCCCGACAGAAGCCATTGAATTGGGGCACGAACATCAGATGTCCTTTACCGACCGGCGCGACGCCATTTATACCAAGGACATGTTGATCGACGCGCCGCAGGAAGGCGCCGGCGATACGCCACAGCAAGTCGAGCCCGGGGTCTACACGCGCTCCATCCCGGATATGGAAGATCCATCGTAGGGCAGTTCATTCTTTGCCGCGAGCTTGCTTATCATCTTTGGCAAGGATTCACTACCCATATTATTTCGCTTTGAACAAGATTGGCGATTGTGTTAAAATGCACAAATCGATTTTGGGGTGGGATTAGAACCGTATGGAGTGGCTGTTCCTGGTTGTAAGCTTTGTCGCTGTTGTCGCGGCCGGCCTGATGCTGACAAGGCAAAACGCGGTGCACAGCGCCCTGTTTTTGATAGTCAATTTCGGCTGCGTCGCATTCCTCTATCTGATGCTTGACGCGCCATTCCTGGCGATGGTCCAGGTGACGGTTTATACCGGCGCGATCATGGTGCTTTTCTTGTTCGTGATCATGCTGCTGGGCGCCGAAGCGACCACCGATACCAGCGGCCGTATGCGTTGGCTGGGCTTCGCGAGTACCGCTGTCGCAATTCTGATCCTGCTCATTTTTGGTTTCCCCATCGCTTCGGACATGCTGAACGACGACGCGGTTGAACAACCGGACGCGAAAGCAAGTTTGCGCATCATCAATGCCATATCGTCTGGGGATGGAAGCGAGTCCGGCGTCATTGAACCCGGCGCGGACTATTCGGCGTCGTCCATGGATCGCACTTTGCTCGAAGGCGCTGTGAATGTAAACGTCGCTCTCGATTCGCTCGACGATTTGCTATCAGACATTGCCTTTGAGCCTGCCGCCTATTTTGGCGCGCGCGACGCGACTTCCGGTTATAGCGAGCTGCCCGCCGGCTCGTATGTGCTGCGCGCCTCACTGAGCGCCATGGCAGGCGACTGGGAATTTACCACTATGCCAATCCTTAGCCGGGACTTGCAACTGGCAGCAGATGCCGCCCTTACCCTGGTGGCATTTGAGGGCTCAGACAATCTGATCCAGATGACCCTTTTGCCGGACGATCTTAGCGCGCCCTCGGTAGGCGCGATGCGCTTTACACTTATCAATGCGGTCGCCGACGCCCAGGTGTCGCTGGTTGATATCGGCCAATACACAGCGATTCGCAGTCTCTGTGAGGACAATTCGTGCGACACTTTGATACCGCATCGGGTTGTTGCTGGCGATTTGCCTACCGGTGAGAGCGTCAGCGTTGAATTGGATGAGGGCAAGTACAATCTGGCCTTTGTCGACGGGGGGCAAAATGTCTTGCGTACCTTGGTCGACTACGAAGCCGAACGTGGAAGGGTAGAGACCCGTCTGCTGGTGCGTGACCCAGGTATTCCCGGCGGGCAGGCCAGTTACCGCGCGGTGACATTTGATGCGCTGGGCAAACCGGCCTTCGGCAGCCCGGAGTCAATTGGCCAGGTGCTGTTTATCGATTATGTGCTACCGGTTCAGTTGGTCGGGATCTTGCTGCTGGTGGCGTTGATCGGTGTGATTGTTCTGGCGCGTCCCGATGCGCTGCGGCAAGCGGAACGCCGCCGCGTCAATCAGCGCAGGCGCGTGAGCCGACCGCTTGTCAGCGTCTTGTCGCAGCAGACGGGCTCGGATGTCTTGAGCGGCGACTATCTCGCGAAGCTGCCCGGCGGGTCCGATGACCCGGCTGATGACTAGCCGCTGAGGAGAATGGAAGATGCACTCAATCGGCACTGAGCCCTATATCATGTTGAGCCTGGTCCTCTTCCTGATGGGGGCTATGGGCGTATTGATGCGGCGCAATGCCATTCTGGTGTTCATGTCAGTCGAGCTCATGTTGAACTCCGCGAATCTGGCGCTGGTGGCTTTTGCGCAACAATGGCAGCAAATCAATGGCCATGTTTTCGTATTCTTTGTGATGACCGTTGCGGCGGCGGAAGTAGCCGTCGGCTTGGCGCTTATCGTGAACATTTTCCGCGAGCGTCAGAGTATCAACATTGACGACTTGCAGCAAATGCAAGGTTAGCGGAGCACCGTCGGAAGAGGCTTGCAAGATATGGAAAATCTACCGCTTCTGGTCCCCTTAGTCATTCTGGCGCCGTCCCTTGGGGCGATTATCAATTTCTTCGTTGGCGCAAGGCTGGGAGAGAAGTGGTCCGGTTACATAGGCTGCTTCGCCTCGATTTTTGCTTTCATCATTTCTTTACTGCTCCTGGTATACGTCACCGGCACTGATGGATCTGCCGCGGTCGTGAATCCGCCACTGGTTGATGGCTGGCTGCGCATTGAGTCAATCGATCTTGAGATCCCCTGGCAGTTGCGCGTCGATTCTCTGAGCGTCACTATGATGCTTGTGGTGACAGGAGTCGGTTCTCTGATTCATCTTTATGCCCGTGGCTATATGCACGGCGACAAGCTGTACCCGCGCTTCTTCGCCTATCTCAATATGTTCCTGGCATTCATGCTGACCTTGGTCACGGCGAATAACTTCTTGATGCTCTTCGTTGGCTGGGAGGGCGTCGGTTTGTGTTCTTTCTTGCTCATCGGTTTCTGGTGGGACAAGAAAATGCCGGAAGGTTGGAAGAACAGCAATGCCGCGCGCAAAGCCTTCATCGTCAACCGTATCGGCGACTTCGGGCTTTTGATGGCGATGTTCCTGATCTTCTGGACCTTCGGCACGCTGGACTTCTACAAGGCCGGCGAGTTGCCGAATACGGAAGCCAAGTACCTGGTGAAGTGGCGTGAACACAACGGCTTGGCTGATCACTATGGCGACGATACAAAGAGCGCTGATGGGGACAAAGAGCAGGGTGACGGGCATGGCGGTACTTACGTCTGTGTGCCGGCAGATTCGGACGCCCATGATGCCGCGGAGTCCGGACATGGCGCCGAATCCGAGTACGGCGGCGCCAATCCGCTCGCAAGCGACATTCGCGCGATTTATTGCGACAATCATCATTTTGATACGGATTACCTGGGCGTCTTCGGGCAAACCGGCGAACGCTTCGGGACGGGCGAGGTCGTTGATTTCGGCGGCTTCCAGATGGCCTTCGACGATGTCGTTTTCCTAATCGCCTTGTTCATGCTGTTGGGCGTGGCGGGCAAATCGGCACAGATTCCGCTCTTTGTCTGGCTGCCGGACGCTATGGCTGGGCCAACGCCTGTCAGCGCGCTGATTCACGCGGCGACAATGGTGACAGCTGGCGTCTATATGATGGTGCGCGCCAATGTCATCTTGTGGGAACTTAACCACGGCGGTTATGTCATCGGCCTGATCATCACCCTGGTTGGATCAGGCACGGCGTTGATGGCGGGCTATATCGCCCTCGGCCAGTGGGACATTAAACGGGTCCTGGCCTATTCGACAATTTCCCAACTTGGCTTTATGGTCGCCGCAGTTGGCATCGGCGCATACGTCGCCGCCATGTTCCATTTGGTGACGCATGCGGTGTTCAAAGCGCTGCTCTTCCTGGGCAGCGGCTCTGTCATTCATGGCGTCGAACATGGCCACCATCATGCGCACCAGCACGGCCATGGCCATGACGATGATCATGATGATCACCAGGACCAAGATTTTGACGCGCAGGATATGCGCAACATGGGCGGCTTGCGCAAGCGCATGCCGATCACCTATCTCACTTATTTGATCGGTACCCTGGCGCTGGCGGGCATATTCCCCTTTGCCGGCTTCTGGTCCAAGGACGAGATCCTGGCGGACGCCTGGTACGAGGGCTTCCAACTCAACGATTTGGGTGGATTCATCGCCTTTGGCATTCTCTTGGCCGCGGCGGCCTTCACGGCATTTTACATGTGGCGCCAGATCGTGCTGGTCTTCTTTGACGGCGGGCGGAGCGAGGCGGCTCGTCAAGCGCCGGAGAGCAACGGCGCGATGTTGTTGCCGCTGGTTGTTTTGGCGATTTTCACTTGCATAATTGGCTTGATCAACGTACCCAAGGCGACGCCGATCTTCTCCAACATTTATGAAAGCTACGAATTCAAGTATTTCCTTGAGCACAGCTTGCTCAGCGTGTCGCGGGGGCACTCGCTCGACTTCAATTTGTTGATTGCCGGCATTGCGCTGGCGCTTGGGATAGCCTCGATCGTGGTGGCGCACAATGTCTACAAGGGCAAGGGATTGGCGCCAGAAAATCGCGATCAGTTGGAAAGGCATGCTTCATCGCGCGCGGCCTTCCGCTTGGCGAATGCGCGCTTGTATTGGGATGAGATCTACGGCAACGTGATCGAGCAGCCCTTCAATCGACTGGCGAGTTTCCTCGCCGACCGAGTCGATTGGGACTTCCTGCACAATTACTTCCACGACAGCATTATCAAACGTGGTTTCGACAGCATTGCAAAACTGTTGGGCCAGCCCTTCGATCTGGGCATCATTGACGGCGCGGTGAACGGCGTAGCCTGGCTGGTACAGCGCCTGGCTAACTGGATGCGCGGCATGCAAACGGGCTACGTTCGGCTGTATGCGGTGGTGATCTTCATCGGTGTTGTGGCTGTTATTCTGTTGATGCTTTTGCCTTTCATACAGACCATGCTCCAAAGTGGCTCTTAAGGAGAACGTCGTCCTATGGACTTGACTGGACTTTCGCTAACGACAATTACCTTGTTTATCCCGATGATCGGGCTGGCCATATTGCTGTTTATGAATGGCGAGACGCAGCGGGATAACATCAAGTGGGTAGCCTTCGGCACGAGCGTAGTTGCCTTTGTGGCGTCGGTCTTGATGTGGGTCAACTTCGATCCGAGCGTGGCAGAGCTTCAGATGGTGCAGCGCAATACCTGGGCTGAGGTGTCCTTGGGCGAGTCGGTGATCAATATCAGTTACTTTGTGGGCGTCGACGGCATCAGTCTGCTGCTTGTGCTACTGACAACTTTCATCATGCCGATCGCGATCTTGGGATCTTTTGGCAGCCAGATATTTGAAGAACGAGGACGCGAAAAGCTCTATTACATCTTCATGATGCTCCTGGAATGGTCAATGATCGGCGTTTTCGTGATACATGACTTGATCATTTTTTATGTCTTTTGGGAAGTCACGCTGGTGCCGATGTACTTTCTGATCGGTATTTGGGGCGCGGAAGAGCGGATATACGCCGCGGTCAAGTTTTTCCTCTATACGATGGCCGGTTCGATCTTGATGTTGATCGCCATCCTCTACGTTGGCAACAAATCCGGCACCTTCAGCACTTACAGCGCCGCGGGCGATGTCGGCGTCATCGAGATGGTGCATACGTACGAAGGCGAGGGCAGCTATTGGGATCCGGTCGCCGGCGAGGAGGAAGACGCCGGATTCTTGCTCAGCTCTGTAGAAAGCTTCCTGTTCTTGGGATTCTTGGTGGCTTTCGCCATAAAAGTGCCGATCTTTCCCTTCCACAGTTGGCTTCCCGACGCGCATGTGCAGGCGCCGACAGCCGGCTCGGTCATACTGGCGGGTGTATTGCTGAAAATGGGCACGTATGGCATCGTTCGTTTTAATCTGACGATGTTTCCGGAAGCCGCGGTGGCCTGGGCGCCAACGATCGCCTTTCTTGGCGTAGTTGGGATCATTTACGGCGCTTGGGTCAGCTATGCGCAGGACAACGTAAAGAAGCTGGTCGCCTATTCCTCGGTCAGCCACCTGGGCTTCGTGGTGCTAGGCATTTTCGCGTTGAACTCGCAGGGATTGCAAGGCGCGACCCTGCAAATGGTCAATCATGGTATCAGCACCGGCGGTCTCTTCTTGATCGTGGGAATGCTCTATGAGCGCTGGCATACCAAGGAAATGGCGGATTACGGCGGTATCTGGAAAATGATGCCCGCCTTCGGCGCGATCAGTTTGGTGATATCTTTGAGCAGTATGGGCTTGCCGGGATTGAACGGCTTCATCGGTGAATTCACGATCTTGTTGGGTTCGCTGGGCAGCGAATACCTGGGCTTCGCCTTCACGCTGTTTGCGACCCTGGGCGTGATCATGGCGGCGGTTTACCTGTTGAAGATGTTCCAGCACGTTTTCATGGGGGAGCACCGCAATCCGCTCTCCGACGAGACGCGCTACAAATTGCAGTGGAACGAGATTGCGGCTTTCATTCCGATCCTGATCATGATCTTCTGGATCGGCGTCCAACCGATTGTCTTTTTCAATATGCTGGATATGTCGGTGGATAGCATCGTGGCGCTGTTCTTGCCCTAGGAGAGACCATGTTTGAGACGCCCACTATTGCGGAATTTCTCGCTCAATCCAATCTGGCCTCGACATTGCCCGGCACGTTGCTGGTGCTATGGACGCTCATCCTGGTTCTGGTTGATCTCTTTTTGCCGGAGGAACGCCAACGCTGGACGCCTATCTTGGCCTGTATCGGGCTGGGCATCAGCTTTGCGGCGAATTTGTTCGTTTATTCCCCGGCCGAGAGCGAACAGATAGCGCTCTACGGCATGTTCGTAGCCGATGCTTTCACCGGTTTTCTCAATGTGGTGATCTTGGTCGCCACCTTGATCGCGATATTGATGAGTTGGGATTATCTCAACCGAGCCGATATTCATCGAGGCGAATATTATGTTTTGGCGCTATTGTCTTCGGCTGGCGCGATGTTTATGGTCGGCGCCAACGACCTGATTATCATATTCGTCGCCTTGGAATTGCTCAGCATTCCGCTGTATATCTTGGCAGCCTTTCGTTCGATCAAGAACGACGGCAGCGACCTGGCGCTCAAATCCGAAGAGAGCGGCATGAAATACTTCATTCTAGGCGCGTTTTCCAGCGCCTTTCTGGTCTTCGGATCGGCCTTGGTTTATGGCGCGACAGGCAGCACCAACATCCCGGAGATCTTTGCGCTGGCTGGCGGTATCGCTGGCACCGTTTCGTCGGCGGCCTTTTATTTGATTATTGGCGCGGCGCTGCTGTTTGTAGGCTTGGGATTTAAGGTGGCCGTGGTGCCCTTCCACATGTGGACGCCCGATGTCTATGAAGGCGCGCCCACGCCGGTCACCGCCTTTATGAGCGTGACTGCCAAGATTGGCGGTTTTGCCGCCATGCTGCGGCTTTTGGTCACTGGTATGGCTGCCCTGGTAATCGCGGATGGAGAGCCGGTTGCCTGGCAAGCGACGGTGTCGCTTGTGGCCGTCTTGACCTTGGTCCTCGGCAATTTTGTTGCGATATCGCAAAGGAACCTGAAGCGCATGCTGGCCTATTCGTCGATCGCGCATGCCGGGTACATTCTTGTAGCTGTAGCTGCCACAGGAACAGCGGGCGTGGCTGACGCTGCGACTCAGAGCGCTTTGGTCTACATGTTGGCGTATATGTTCACCAATCTGGGCGCCTTCGCCGTCGTCATGTCGATTGAAAGAGAAGACGGCAGCGGCGGCAATATCGAGGACATTACCGGCCTGGCGCGATCACGCCCCTTGATGGCAATGGCTATGACGATCTTCATGCTAAGCTTGACCGGCATTCCGCTGACAGCCGGCTTTCTAGGTAAATTCATGGTATTCGCCTCTGCGGTGCAAGCGGGTCTCTTTGGTTTGGCTATTATCGGCGTGCTAACCAGCGTCGTCAGCGCATTTTATTACATGCGCGTGGTAGTCAATATGTATCTACGCGACAGTTCGGGCGATTTGCAACCGGCCCTGGAGACATCAGCCGTAAGATGGGCGATCAACATAGCCTTGGCTGGCACGATGGTCTTCGGCGTCTTTTACCCGCTTGCCACGAACCTTGTGAGTTCGGTGAGCATCACTTGAGTTGCCCAATCGCGGTACATATCAGAATCATTGAACGACGAGGCGAGGCTTACGCTCGCCTTTTTGTTTGAACTTTGCCGACGAATTGAGGGGCGATGTCGACACGAGAGCGTGAGGGATTGCTGTGGATTCTGATTGCGGCCGTTGGATTCGCCTTTATCCCGACGATTGTCAAAACGGTTTACAATCATTCGAACTTTGAACCGCTGGACCTGGCCGTTTGGCGTTTCATCCTGGCGGCGCCGCTGATGTGGATTCTGGTCGGATTCAGAAACCGTTGGCAGGGACCATCGCCTGGAAAAAGCATATCGCCCGTCGGCTCGGCATTCATAGGACTGTTGTTTGCAGCTGCTGTCCTGTGCGCTTTTTTCGCGCTGGAGCGTTTGCCTGGCAGCACCTACGTTGTCTTGTTCTTCACATATCCGGCCATGATCGTACTCCTGTCGACGTTTCTTGGCGAAGCGATAAGCCCGCGCGCCTGGCTGGCGTTGGCGCTTGCGCTCGTCGGCGTCGGGCTCACAGTGCCGGACGTCATCGTGCCCAATGCCATTGATCCGGTGGGCGCGATTCTGGCGCTGGCTAACGCGGCAATTGTCGCCGCCTACTATTTGATGGCGCGGCGGGTCCTGGCCGGCGTCGAGGATATTTCGCGGGCCAGCGCACATATGATGGGCGCCACGCTGCTGGTTTTGCTGCTCTCCTTACCCGTGCGCGGTCTGCAGCTTCCGCAGAATCCGGCGACGCTCATCGGCCTCTTTTGCATTGCGACATTGGGAACGGTGCTGCCGGTATTCGCTACCAACATCGCAATTCAGCGCATAGGACCGGCGCGCGCTTCTCTGGTGAGCACCATTGAGCCGGTGTTAGCGATGATCGTGGCCATGATCTTGCTGGGCGAAGTGATCGTAGCGCTGCAATGGTTGGGCGCGGCGCTGATTGTCGGCAGCGTTATCATATTGCAATTGGGGGCCAGCGACAAAGTGAACATCAATATTGCTCACGAGGCGGGATAGCTGTTAAAGTATAACCATGACCACAACCCCGGAACGACTTTCAAAGGACTTGCTGAACGACTTCAAGCGCAATCGCGACGGTCGGCTGTCGTCTCGCCAATGGCTGGAATTAATCACCGAACCGCTGACATCGCTTTTGTTGCTGTCTGTGCCGCTGGCGCTGCTGCTGGCTCGCTATGGCATGGCGGGGCGTCTTTTGGTAGTCGCGCTCATTCTGGGTTTCTTGTTGACCGTCGCGATGCGCGCGGTTCGTTTTTCGCGAGTCAAGCTTTGCTATCGCGTCCTTTATCCCGAAGCGATCCATCCGCGCTGGCGGTTTTGGAAGAAGACAACCCTTGCCAGCAGGTCGGGCGAGTCGGTCCGCTTCGACAAGCGCATCGCCAGCAAAATCAAATTGCAGCCGGATCGGGGCTTATGCGTCTACTATTTTGATTTTGGGCAGCGCCGCGTTTTGGTCAGCATGATTCCGGAAGAACACCCCAAGGCGGATCTTGCCGAACCGAGCGAAGCGTTCATCCACCGCGGCGGTCGGATTTTCGCCGATTGACGACGTCTGACTAGAGACGCTCTAGCATTTCCAGGACTTCGCTCCCGTCTTCCTCCACCCATACGCCGCATTGACCGCCGCCCTGGCTGACTTCCAAGTCGACTGTAGTGCCATCGAAGCGCAGCACAGGATGATAATAATGCGCCACTTGGTCTG
This sequence comes from Chloroflexota bacterium, assembly GCA_026708115.1. Taxonomy (GTDB): domain Bacteria; phylum Chloroflexota; class Anaerolineae; order Aggregatilineales; family Phototrophicaceae; genus UBA6055. The sequence goes on along the minus strand of JAPOVL010000047.1, from coordinate 120,186 downwards.
CATCCGCATCGATATAATGGCCGATCAGGGCGCGGCGGAATCTTGACACGGAACTATTTGGGAAGCTGCCGTGAATCAATTGACCGTTGAAGAAGAACACGTCCCCGGCCTGCATGATCACCGGCTCGGGTTGCATGTCCGCGGACAGCGGAACGGTCACATCCGTGAAGCTCTGCGTGATATCGGCGTCTTCGGGACACAGGACGGGCAGGTTATGGCTGCCCGGCACGACCTGTAAGCAGCCGTTTTCCTCGTCGCAGTCGTCCAGCGCCATCCAGGCGGCAATGCAAGTGCCGGGCTGGACGCGCAAATAATACTGATCTTGGTGCAAGGCCTGGCCGCGCGCGCCGGGGGGCTTGAAGTACAGCATGGTTTGTACGGCTAAAGGCGCTTTGCCCAGCAACTGTTTGAAGACGGCTTCCAGGCGCGGTTCCAGCATCCAGTCAAGACTTGTTTGGTCCCAACGATGCATGTGAATCAGGCGCGGAAAAGCCTTGAGCGGATCTGTCGCCTTGGCCTCCACCCCGGCGAAATCGCCGTCATAGCTTCCGGCGCGGCGCAGATCCATATAGTGCTCGCGAAATGCAGCGACTTCACCGTCGGTAAACAGGCCCGAAACAGTGACGTGTCCACGTTCCCGGAAGCTTTCCACATCCACCCGCATGATCACTCTCCCACATGCTAACGCTGCCCGATTGATCGTGGCTACATTACAATTGCGCTCGTTAGTCTATCCGAATCGGAGCCTTCATGCAAGCAATGGGCGTTAGAGATGTAGAACTTGCACTTGAGCGACTGGGGCTCGACATCGAGGTCATCGAATTCGACAGCTCAACCGCAACGTCGCAACAGGCGGCGGACAACGTCGGCTGCGAATTGGGACAGATCGTCAAGAGCCTCGGTTTCTTGATTGAGAAATCAAAGCCGATTCTTGTTTTGGCAAGCGGCGACCAGTCCGTTGACGATCGAAAGTTGGCGTCTCGATTCCAGGTAGGGCGCAAGAAAGTCCGCATGATGAACCCGGAGCAGTGCCTGTCAGTCCTGGGCTATGCGCCGGGCGGCGTCCCACCGCTGGGTCATCGGCAGCCTGACATACCTGTGATTATTGATGATTATCTCAGGCGCTACCAGCGGATATACGCCGCGGGCGGCGCGGCCAACGCCATCTTCCCGATCGAACTCGCGGTATTGCGGCGCGTGACGAAGGCGGTCTTTGCCGACATGGCCAGAGCCTAGCGCGGCACAATTGCTAGGCGCCAGAATCGACATGCAAAGTTGTCAGATAATATAGCGTACCGATCACATCGCCGCTCACATAGCTCAAGGTCAGTTCGTTTCCAGTGATGGTCTCCACAAAGCCGAGCAAGAGCGGGAAACTGCCGGTCTTGATATCACAGGGTAGCTGCAGCAGCGAGTGATCGCGATAGTACTTGTTCGCTACCCAGTCACTGGTGAATACGTTGGCGGGTACGGATGGCGTCCTCGCTAGCTGGCCGTCGCCATCGTCATCGGCCAGGATAATATTGAGCGTGTACGGCGTGCTATCTTCGGCTGCAAGTTGCCACCAGCTTTCCACCGTGACGTCCTGGCAGGGTCGGACATCAACCGAATCCAGCAGCGACCAATCGAAAAGCTGCATGCCGTCGCCGGCGATGAGCAGGGGTTCCTCCCGTTGCGGGGCGCGAACGTATTCACTCAATTCATAGGACGTGTGATAGGGCTCGTCCCAGCGGCTCGTTCGAACAAAGGCATAGTTTCTATTGAGCCAGTCTTGAATGTTTTTCCCCCAGCGATTGCCGCCGCCTTGACGCAGGAGCCATAATTGACTGTGGCTGCGCTCAGGATCGAAGTTTACGGGATCGAAACTTGTGTAGGTGTTGGCCAAGCGATCGGGGAATGTGGGCGGATGCGCGCTGTCATTGGATCCGGTCACGTGGAACATGCGCTCTTTGGACATCTGATCGGGCGTAAAGTCCATCAGGAAATAGGCGGCAGGCGTCAGCCAGCGCCAAGCCCAGTCGAACTCGGTGAGGAGTATGCTGTCGTTCTCGTAAGTCTGCGCCATGCTGGCGACGATTTCGCGATAGGGTCCGTTGCTGGGTTGGATGAATATATTCCGCGGCGCCATCACATAGAGCAAGAGCAGCATGATGGCCCCCGCTTGGAGGGGCAAGGTACGCAAGCCCAAAGCCATCAGAAGCGCAATCAGCATGACAACAGATTGCAAGCCTCGCGCATTCAGGCTGCCGTATACCGTATTGACCAAGCCAGCCGCGAGCAGCGTCGCCAGCAGCAAGACCAGCGGGAACAGCAGATTCCAGTGCCTCCGCCAACGCAACGGGCTGAAGGCGTCGCTTGTGAGGCCGCGCCGACGCAGCAGGCGCGGCGCGAAGGGGCTGAGCAAGAGCAGGAAGCCGAAGACGATCTCGGGGCGGAAGTGCAGGTGCTGGTATAGCTCATCCGGCAGATCGACATAGTACCCGCCGGCGAAGGGACCCAGCATGACGCCGAGCAAGGGAATGATCCAGGCGGAGAACGAGAGAGCTATGAATACCCACATCAACAAGCTATTCAGATATACCCGGCGCCGCACCTGGTGAAAAACTAGAAGGAACAGCGCGTGCGCCGCGAATATGTAGAAGGCGAAAAAATGGGTATAGATCGCCGCCATGCCAAGGACCACGTACAGGATCATCACAGTCGCGCTCGGCTTGACGAGCCAGCGATAGAATGCCAGGTGCAAGGCGGTAGTCAGGGCGACCAGCATGGCATAGGGGCGAAACTCGTACATGCCGTTGGCCGCAAAGCCATAGACACCCAGCAGCGCCACCGCATAAAGCGCGGCTCTGCGATCAATCAGTTGTCTTCCCAGCAGGAAAACCAGGGCATAGGTTAGCAGGTTGAGCAATTGCGACGACCAGCGCGTGATCGCTTCGGCTGTGCCGAAACTATCCACCCAAAAGTCGGCGAAAAGGCGCCAGCCGGGCGGATGCACATCGCCTGCCATCCAGCGCACGATCTCTGGCGGCGATTTGATCAATGCCGCATGAATCGAGTTTATCTCGTCTTCGCGATAGTTGCGTCCGGCATAAACCTGTGTATGCAGGACCGTGATCAGCAGCATCAGCAGCGCAATTGCCAGGGTGCTTGCGGCGGCCGCAACCCTCTCATTGGTCATGAAAGCAGCACCTGCTGTTTCTGGGCTGGATATGCCATTAGTCTAGCACTCTTGCGCTGGGGCTGCCATTTGGTCTCGCCATTGCCAGCAGGTCGAGCTTGTCCTGCAGATCGCGCAGCAAATCGAGCAAAGTGCTTTGCCAGTCAGCCTCTTCAGCGAGGAAGCGCACATCGGTACGGGTAACATCGACCTCGGCGCCAAGCGCGAATGACAAGAGGCCCCGGTTGATCCTGGCTAGATAGGGGAGTCTGATTTGGACATGGCCGCGCGGCATGCTGACGTGCGTCGCGTGTATCGTTTGCGCCACCGCCTTGACTTCGATCTGATACATGAGACCCTCGACCGCGACCGGCAACTGTCCGAAGCGATCGATCAGTTCCTGCCGCATCGCCTCCACATCGTCTGTGGTTTGGATGTTGCCGATGCGACGATAGAGTTGCAAGCGCAGCGCCATCTCGGGTATCCAATCGGTCGGGATGTAGGCGGGCAAGGGCAAGTCGATCACAATGCGTTCACGGGAAGAAGCGGAACCTGAATCCATGCCACCATCATCCGGACCGCGCTTCTGGTCTTGGACCGCCTGTTTGAGCATATCGGTGTAGAGATGTAGTCCGACGCTTTCGATATTTCCTGATTGCCGCGTACTGAGGATGTCGCCGCTGCCGCGCAACTCCAGATCTCTGATGGCGACCTGAAAGCCCGCGCCCAGTTTGGTGTTTTCGGAGAGCGTTTCCAGCCGCTCGCGCGCTTCTTGCGTGAGCGACCCCGGCGCGTGGAAGAAGTAGGCGTAGGCTTGCTGCGCCGAGCGCCCGACACGGCCGCGCAGTTGATATAGCTGGGCCATGCCAAAGTGATCGGCGCGATCGACGATCAAGGTATTGACCCGGGGCATGTCGATGCCGTTTTCGATGATTGAGGTCGAGATCAAGATATCGTATTCCCCGCGCGAGAACCCTGCCATCACGTTTTCCAAGGCGCGCGGGGGCATCTGTCCATGTGCGACGGCGAGGGTCGCTTCCGGCACGATGCGTTCGACTCTGTTGCGAATGATATGAATGGAATTGACGCGATTATGCACGACAAAGACTTGGCCGCCGCGTTCCAATTCGCGCATGATGGCCAGGCGCGTCAACTTGTCGTCCCATGATCCGACTTGCGTGATAACGGGCAGACGCTCTTCGGGCGCGGTTTGAATCATGCTGATGTCGCGAATGCCGCTTAGGCTGAGATAGAGCGTGCGCGGTATCGGCGTCGCGGTGAGCGTCAAGATGTCGATCTGAGCGCGCAGCTTTTTGAAGTGCTCTTTATGCTTGACGCCAAATCGCTGCTCTTCGTCGATGATCATGAGACCAAGTTCCTTGAACTCGATATCCGCGGAAAGCAGCCGGTGCGTGCCGATGACGACATCCACCTCTCCGCTGGCGATTTGCTTCACGATATCACTTTGTTGCGCTTTGCTGCGAAATCGCGACAGCATCTCGACCTTGACCGGGAAGGCGGCCAAGCGTGATTTGACGTTATCGTAGTGCTGCTGCGCAAGGACTGTGGTTGGAACGAGCACGGCGACTTGCATGCCGTCTTGTACAGCTTTGAAGGCGGCGCGCAAGGCGACTTCGGTTTTGCCGAAACCGACATCGCCACAGATCAGACGGTCCATGGGCGTGCCGCTCTGCATATCCGACTTGACTTCTTGAATAACGCGGACTTGATCTTCGGTCTCGACAAAGGCGAAGTTGGCTTCCATCTCGTGTTGCCAGGCGCTGTCGGCGCTGAAGGCATAGCCTTGGGCGCGGGCGCGCTCGCGGTAGATTGCCAGCAAGTCTTTCGCCTCTTCCTGGGCATTGCGGCGCGCCTTTTCTCTCACTTTCAGCCATTGCTCGGGCTTGCCAAGCTTGTTGAGCTTGGGCGGCGTCTCGTCCGCGCCCACGTAACGAGACAGGCGATCGGCTTGGTGGATCGGCACATACAAGGTATCTGTGCCGTGATATTCGACGAGCAAGAACTCGCGCTTGGTGGTATTGACCGTGCGATGTCGCATACCCATGAACTTGCCGATGCCATAATCGACATGCACGACGTGGGTACCTTCCGACCAGTCCATATAGGCGGTTTCCGGCGTCTTGCCAGTGCGCCGTGCGCTCGTCTCGCGCCGGCGCCTGGGCTCGGGCCGCGTCCAGCCGAAGATTTCGGCATCCGTCACACAGTGGAGCGCGCCACCGTCACTTTGCAGCGACCAGCCTTCTGTCATAGAGCCGCGAACAAATTGCAATGTGCCGGCCTCGGGAGGTTGAGCGATCGACTGAGATTTCGGTATGAATGCGGATGCATCTTGTTCGTACCAGAGGTTTTCCAGGCGTTCAACCTGCTCGGTGACGATGACAACCCGGTCGCCACGGTTGCGGTACTGACGCGCTTGGTTCAACATGCTTCGCAATTGGCCGCCGAATCTTTGGCCAGGTTGAAACGGGCGCGCTTCGCCATCGACTTGAAAGTTGGACAGATCAATGCTGGGCCGAGCTGAAATCTGCCCCTGTATGCTGTCCCAGGGCAAATACGGTTTCGGATGATTCGCGGCGATTTGGTAGGAATTAAGGGCGTCGGCGCGGTTTGCTTCTGCGCGAGATACTAGCTCGTCGACGGCTGCTTCCATTGCAGCCGCGTCTTCTATGAGAATCAGACTGTTTTCGGGAAGATAATCCAGCAGACAGGCCGATTGCTGATAGGCATAAGGCAAATAGTGTTCGAGGAATGGGAAGGTCATCCCCTCTTTCATTGAATCGATATCAGAATCAATGCTGGCATGTTCTGCACTGTCATGTGAAGAAGACTTGGTCGATTGAGTCAGGGTTTCTCCAACTGACGTCATCAAGCGGGGTAATGCCTCTCTGGCAGGCACGATAGCTGTTGAGCGCAGCCGTCTGATGCTGCGTTGATCGTTGGGGTCGAATAGACGCAAGCTTTCGATCTCATCGTCGAAAAACTCTATGCGCACGGGATAGGCTTGCGCCAACGGGAAAATATCCAGGATGCCTCCGCGCCGACTGAAGCTGCCCGGTTCGATGACAATCGTAGCCGGCTCGTAGCCCATGTCGGTCCAGGAGCGAATCAAGGCATCGAGGTTGTGCCTTTCGCCGACGGCAATCTCTTGGGTTTCTTTGCTGAATACGTCAGGGGGCATGGTAGTTTGCATCAAGGCGCGGGCCGAGGCTACGATGATCGGATGCAGGGCGGAGCGTTCGCCTTGCAGGGCGCTCAAGGTTGCGATCCGGTTGCGAATTACCGGCGCATCCCAGGGGGCGCGGTCGTAAAAGAGGGCGGAGGGTTCGGCAAAGCGATGCAGGCGCTCTGGCTGGTCGATCCATACCGGCAACTGTTCGCTAACGTTATAGGCGCGGCGCACTTCCGGCGTCAGATAGACCAGCGGACCGTCCCAGTCGGCAGCCAGCGCAGCCAAAACAAAGGGACGCGCCGAACGCACTACGTTGAGCGGCGCAGTTGCGGGAGCGCTCCTAAGGTCTTGCAGAAGCGATTGATAGGGCTGGCTTCCGCGCAGAATATCCAACAGACCGGCGAGATAAATCGACATGCGAGACCTTGTTTTTCATTGGCGCCAGAGTGGGACGGCGCAGTATATCAGAGACTTGCCCGACGGGCTAGATTTCGTCGCCCGCGATTTTGGCCGGGCCGACTTGAATCCGCCAGGCGATCAATCCACCAGCGCTTGATACACAAGCGCCCTGAAGTCGGCCTGGAAGGGGAGCAGGTTGTCCATCAGTTGAGTCATGATGATGCCCACGATCCGCTCTTGCGGATCGACCCAGAAATTGGTGGCGGCGGCGCCGCTCCAGCCATAGGCGCCCGCCGAGTTGATGACGCCCGTTTGCGCCGGGTCGAGGACCACGTCGAAGCCGAGGCCGAAGCCGCGACCGCCGATTGCTTTCGGGCCGATGGCGATGGGCAGGAGTTCTTGCGGCAAATGGTTCAGCGTCATATAGGCCAGGGTCTTCCGCCCCAGTATCCTGGCCTCTTTCGATTGCCCGCGGTTCAGCAACATCTTGGCGAAGCGCCAGTAGTCGTCGATGGTCGAGACCAAGCCGCCCCCGCCCGAAGGCGAGTTCGCTGGTTTGGAGTAATCGTGCGCGGGTATGTTGGGCGCGCCTTCATATTCGCGGAAGCTGCCGTCAGAAGGGCGATGTTGATACAGTTTGGCAAAGCGATCAAGCTTGTCCGCCGGCACGTGAAATCCAGTATCGACCATGCCGAGCGGGTCGAAAATCTGGCGTCGCAGGAAATCTTCAAAGGGCATGTCTGCCAGCACCTGCACCAGATAGCCGCAGACGTCCGTAGCGATGCTGTAATTCCAGGCTGCGCCGGGTTGGTGCCGCAGCGGCAGATTCGCCATGCCGAGGATTTTCTCTTCCAAGCTAGCTGTCTCGCTGCGGAAGATCGAAGCGCGATACATATCGTCAATCGGCGTGTCGTAGTAGAAGCCGTAACTCAAACCGGCCGTGTGCGTCAGCAAGTGGTGCACTGTCATGGGCGGATTTTGCTCGACCAGTTCCTTGCCCAGGAAACCGTAGCCGCTCAAGACCCGCGTCTTGGCAAATGCCGGGATATATTTGCTGACCGGATCAAATAGCTGGAACTCGCCACGCTCATAAAGTATCATCAATGCGACGGATGTGATGGGTTTGGTCATGCTATAGATTCGAAAGATGGTATCAAGCTGCATCGGCAGCGTCTCTTCGCTATCGCGATGACCGACGGCCTCGAGATGGACGATTTCCCCACGCCGGGCGGCAAGCGTAACGAAGCCGGCGACATTGCCGTTTTCGACGTACGCGCTCAGTTTGCGATTGATATTTGCGAGCCGGCCCGACGACATGCCGACGCTTTCCGCTTCCACAATCCGCATTTAGCCTCTCCTTGCTTTTCCGCTGATTACATGGGTTCTCGCGCGGAGGATTGTCACATTAGTCATTCCTTCGCCGTTGCAGTCTCGGCGAGCGCTCTTTGCGTTTCCAGCGCCTTGGGGTGTTGCGGATTGATCGCCAGAGCGTCTGCTACTGCTGCCCTCGCTGCTGTGAAATCATTCTCCTCCAGGTAGTAGCCAGCTATGATCAACATGCGGCTGACGGCTTTCTTCTTGTTGTCGCGCTTGAGATACCAATCCGCGATTTCGCGTTGCAAGTCGATCAAGCCGGGGTTGATGGTCGCTGCCTTAACTCTTTCGGCGATGGCAAGCCGCCCAGCCCCTGCGGCTTCGAGCAGCCCGGCCAAGAGGAGATGATTGTCCACGGCTTCGTCGAGCATGCCGAGTTTCTTTTGCAGCGCGATGAGTTTGGACAAGGGCTTGGGATCATGGGGCGCGAGTTCGTGAGCGCGACGCGCAATATCGAGTTGTTCCTCCAGATCGACCGATTGCGCGCGCGACTTGGCGCCGACGCCATTATGGGCTGACATAGCTTTTTCGATGCCATCTTGCAGCCAGGTCTCAATTGCATCTGCTGCGCGAACCGTCAACTCCCGCGCAAGAATGAGGTCGTCCCCCTTTAGCGTCTGCAATACGTAGTCCACCGGGTCCATTTTGCCGGGCGGCCTGCCGATGCCGAAGCGCAAGCGAGCGAAGTCCTTGCTGCCTAAATGCCGCACTATGCTGCGTAAGCCGTTTTGCCCGCCGTGCCCCCCCGCTTGTCGCAGTCTCAGGGTGCCAAAAGGCGTATCGAGATCATCGTGAATGACCATGAGACTGCCGATGGGAATCTTGTAGTATTCCAGAAGCGATCGCACTGCCTCGCCACTGCGGTTCATGAAGGTTAGCGGCTTGACCAGTTTTACGCGCTGGCCGCGGATATGGGCGCTCCAGGTCTGCGCGCGCTTTTCGCTCCGGCCTTTGCCAAGGTCATATCGGCGGATCAACTCGTCGATCACCCACCAGCCTATGTTGTGGCGCGTGTTGTCGTATTTGGCGCCTGGATTGCCAAGCCCAACAATCATATGAAGCTCGGACATTGTATCCTCGTCTGTTGACCTGCGCCGCTATGTTAGCAGAGCGGGGCTGGCCTTGTCCATTGAAACGAGGTCTTCCACCTTGGCTGGTTTAGACGACTTTGGCTTCGATTGGATTTTCGCGGCCTAGAGCGGGCTGTCATCGACATAGCGCGGATAGGTCGACTTGGCCGCCTGCGCCAGGCGCAGGTCAAGGTCAAGCGTGACAAAGGGCTGATCCGGGCTTGTTACAGCCAGAACCGCGCCGTCAGGATCACAAATCCATCCAGCGCCGCCCAACTCTATATGGCCGGTGCGGCCAGCGTGGTTGGACGAGAGACAAAAGGCGCCCGAGACGACGGCTGCGGTCCGTCCGCCGGCCAGCCACTTGTCGTTCGTGCCCAGCGGCGTACTGCGCGGATTGAGCAGAAGGTGAATCCCTTGTCGGCTGTATGCGCGCGCGTGCTGCATGAACCAGATCTCGGTGCAGATCATGATGCCGGCACGCGTAGCGCCGATGGATGTGCATTGGAAATCGACGCTCGCGCGATCGTACCAGTTGGCTTCCCAATATCCGTCGTCGTTGGGCAGGTAGGTTTTTTGATGATCCCAGCGCAGCCCGGCGCTTCGGGTCCATATATATGCGACATTGCGTTTCTTTTCTCCAAGCAAGCGTGGCGCCGTGCCGACAATTGCTTGCGCAGCCAAGCCCGGCAAGCGCCGCAACCACTGGTCGTGCGAATCTACTACGTCTCGCCAGCGGGCTTCATCGGGGCGCGGCGTCGTGCAAAACCAGGGCGCAAAACACATCTCTGGCAACAGGACCAACTGACTGTGGGCCATCTGCACATGATGTCGCAAAGCCTGCCATTGGCTTTCCAGATGACTCGGATCGATTTGTGTGATGGTCGCTCTCATTGGTGCGCGCTCGTAGAAATCTTGCGGTCGCTAAAGGCGGTTTCAAGCAAGAGACCGGTGGCAAGCGGGGCGTCTAGGCCAATTCACGCTGCTGACTGAATTGGGTTTCGTAGAGTCGGGCATAGAGCCCGTCCCGGGCGATGAGTTCACAATGAGAGCCGCCTTCGACGATGCGGCCGCGATCCAGCACCAGAATCTGATCGGCAGCGAGTATGGTGCTGAGTCGATGCGCGATGACGATACTGGTACGGCCCGCCATGATGTGGCTCAAGGCATCTTGAATCAAGGCCTCCGATTGGCTGTCGAGGTGGCTGGTCGCTTCGTCCAGAACCAGAATGCGCGGGTCTTTCAATACCACGCGGGCAATGGCAATCCGCTGTTTTTCGCCGCCGCTGAGCCGGTATCCACGCTCGCCGACGATCGCGTCATAGCCCTCGCTTAATCCCATAATGAAATCATGGATATGGGCAACCTTGGCAGCGGCTTCGAGTTCAGCTTGCGTGGCGTCCGGCTTGGCATAGAGCAGGTTGGTGCGTATGCTGTCGTGAAAGAGATAGGTCTCTTGCGTGACCATGCCGATGTTCTGGGCCATGGTAGCCAGACTCAGATCTCGCAGGTCATGGCCGTCGATCAGTATCCGGCCTTTGGAAGGATCGTAGAGGCGCGGTATCAGGTAGGTCATCGTGGTCTTGCCCGCGCCGCTAGGCCCGACCAAAGCAAGCAATTGTCCGGGTGAAACCCGGAAGGAGATGTCTTCCAGAGCCAGCTCCCTGGCCTGATGGACTTTTGCGGTTCCGCTGTGGCCGTTGCCGCGCTTCGCAGGATCGCCAGATCGGGTAGCGGCGATACTGTCCATCTTGCCAATGCGTTCCACATCGGAAAGCAGGTTTTCTTCGTTGACTGTGTATCGGAAGGACACGCGCTCGAATTCCAACTCGCCCTGGACCTTGTGCAGATGAACCGCGTTGGGCTTTTCCGCGATTTCAAGCGGCAGGTCGATGATCTCGAAGACCCGTTCAAAGCTGACGATCGACTGGGCAAAGTCGACCGGGGCATTGGTCAGCGCTTGCAGCGGCGTATACAGTTGTGTGAGATAGGCGCCAAATGCGACTATGGTGCCGACGGTAAAGGCGTCCTGAATGACCAGAACGCCGCCCACCCAGTATACGATTGCGGTGCCGATCACGCTCACCAGGCCGATCATCACGAAAAACTGACTGCCGAGCACGGCGCGCTCAATGCCGGAATCGCGGACATCAGCAGCGCGTCGTTCAAAGTGTTGAACTTCAGTATCGATACGGCCGAAAAGCTTCACCAGCAGGGCGCCGCTGATATTGAGCGTTTCGTTCATCATGGCGTTCATTTGCGCGTTGTAAGCCATTTGTTCGCGGGCAATCGCTTTCAGTCTTTTACCCAATCGCCTGGCAATCAGGATGAAGAAAGGAAGCACCAGCACGCCTAGAATAGTGAGTCGCCATTCCAAAGCCAGCATCATTGCCAGGGTCGCGATAACGGTGATCACGTTGGTGACGATAGATACGATGGTGTTGCTGATGGCGTTTTGGGCGCCGACGACATCATTGTTTAGCCGACTCATCAATTCGCCTGTCCTGGTGTTGGTGAAGAAGCGCAGAGACATCTGCTGCAAATGATGGTAGAGGGCGACGCGCAGGTCGTAGATCACGCCTTCGCCGATCGAGACGTTTAGCTTGCGCTGTATAATGCGAATGCCGCCGCTGACAACCGGGATCAAGACCAAGCCCAGCGCCAAGAGATGCAGGCGATCCAGGTCTTTATTGGCCAGCGCCGTGTCTATGATCTCGCGAAAGATGAGCGGATTCAGCAAGCCCAAGCCTGTCGTGAGCAGTATCGTGCCGAGCATGCCGAGTATGTGCAATCGATAGGGCTGGGCATAAGCCAGTACGCGCAGGAGCAAGCGTCGAGAGACATTTGGCCTCGCGGCTGCCTCGAAGCCGTGCATGTAGCGAAACCATCCGCCGCCTTTCATCATCATCGAAACGTCCTTGTCAGTATCGAAACGTCCTTGTCAGTTGGTTTGTACTTAATTTATCGCATAAACGTCGGTCGAGGCTACTGTCAATACGATTGGGTAAGCTGGTCATATGGCTAGTATGGACTGGAATCCTGTTCGGTTCAGCCAGCGCCAGGAGGGCTGCCCGCGACACATAAACGGCCGGCGTGCAATGCTGTGGATTCTGATTGTTGCTGGTGATTCGTCACAGCCGTTCGGCGCGTAACCGCCGACAAGGCGCAGCGCGCGCAGTATAACGAGCCCGTTTATTGCATGAGCCAGAGGATCTATAAAACAAAATGGCAAGTGAATGCGGGTGACGGCAAAAACTTGCAGCGCGCCTAACGATCCAGAGACAAACCTCTAATTATCGCTCTCGCATCGGAAAGATTTGGCGCGAAGAGTATTTCACGACCCTCAACGGCATTGTTGAAGGTCTTGTGGATGGTCTGATAAATGGTCTTTATCGCCCCGTTAGCGCCGACCACGACGCGCGCTCCTTCGTTCGGCCGCGCCTCTCCCGAGGCCAGCAAGGTCTTGGCGGCGCTAAAGACATCCTTTGGTATCGTGGTGCCTTCGAGATCTATGATGAGATCGACAAAGTGACCGACACTGCCAATGAGCGAGTCCGCCCGCTGTACCGCTTCCTCAAGTTCCTCCCAGGACCATTCCGACTCGAATTCCAGGAGGACGATTGTCTTTTTCTTGTTATCCCAACGCGTCACAATTGCCATATTGCCAGTCCCGTATCTTGCTCCAGGATATATAACTCAATTACGGAAGTCTTTCCCGGACGTTGCCCGGAAAACCAGTAATAACATATCACAGTTTGTGGCTTGAAGACAATTGCGCAGCTCTCTATAGAGCAGCTAATTCTCGACGACCTCAAATGGCAACAGAGGAGAAAGCGCGCTGCCGTCCAGGCTTATCTGCACTGCCCACCGGCCTGCCGTGAAGGCGGTGTCGGTCTGGTCAATAAAAAACCATATACAATTGTCGTCTATCAAATGCTCGGTTTGAAAACTGTGGGACACGAGCTCTTGATCCCGGTGTCGCCAGCTTGAAGACAGCGTGGCGCCCGCGGGGATGTCGTAGGCTCTGGCCACGACATAGATCACTGTAGAATCCGGCGTGAAAAGTGGATTGACATCAATTTGGCAGTCTTCGCTGTTGACGCCGGAAGACAAGACCAGATTATCCAGACGAGGTAGCGAATCCGGGGTTGCTTCAACGCTGGTCGGAGGGGTCACCTCAACTCTGGCTGGAGGACTTACCGTGACCGCCGCCGAGAGGGCGTCATCCAGATCAATCGCTGGACTCGCGCCACCGACAGCAGCCGTTTCTTCCCGCGATTCGACAGCAACAACCTGCGGCTGGTCCCTCAGTTGGCGCAGGTTGGCGTCGATGAAAGCGGCGTCAGTGCCTAATGCGGACAAATTCGAACGCAAGAACGCGCCTGATTGTTCGATTTGCGACACGCGTGTGCCGGCAAAGTCCAGTGTGATTTGGAGTCTCGCTCTGGCCACTGTAGCTGTGGTACGCAGCTGGCCCAATTGGGTCGCGGCGGCTTCATACTCGGCGGTGGCGGTCAAAGGCAGGTCCGATGCCCTGCATGCGACCAGCGTTGTGCCTGTGAACAAGAGGAGACTGATCACGAGAGGCAACTTGGGACCCAGCGGAATCCACCGAAGTCTCTTCCTTTCCATAATGCGGCAGATTATACCCAAGAAAAGCAAAACCGCCCCAAGCAGGTTGGGACGGTTGCATGAGTGGAAGCGCCGGGGACCTGCCCCCCGGGTCCGCTGGTTTCGAATCTCGCACTTCTACAAGCTTAGCCTTTTGTAGAGCTTCGCGCCGCGCATTCCCAAAAGGCTCGGTTCACACTGCGCTAGCCGATGGGTCTTGGCGTCGTCTTATCGGCGTCAACGACGGGCACCCTCACTTTTTATGACACTCGCAGCAGATCGCGAAGGGAGGCGATTCTGCAGGAGCGGTAGAGGACGCGTTGCCTCTACTCCCTACCTGCAGCAACCTAGGCTACGGCAGGAAGGGGGTTAAAGTTTGGTTTTGCACCTATGTGCGTTGCCAGTTTAACGTGTCTTGGCGCCACGGCTTGCCGTGCGGCTTCAACCACCAACGTCGAATCTGATTCGCTCCCGTGATGGCTGGGGCGCTGCCCGTCCCTTCGCGGACCGCGCCATCGCTTATGCCCATATTAGCATAGTTTGGGCGGTTTGTGAAGCGCCTCGTCATTTTCTCGCACTGCCTTTGCCAAGGTCTCATTGTGTCTAATAGTGTATCGATTTCGGTTGAAGTAGAAAGTGACGCGACTAAGCCGTCAGCGTACAGGAAATCGTTTGCCAGAATGGCGCCGCGTTCCAGCGGTTTTTGCCGAAAATCCGCGTATTCGGCAAAGGAATCGGCGGGTTCGGCAAAGGTTTTATCCCCCACTGTGATTGGGATTTCGGGTTGGTTGGGGGCGGGATTTGCCATTGCCGGCAAAGCTGAATTTTCGGCAAAGGCAGCGGGCGTGTTTTTCTTCGGGCGGGCAGGCGCGTATTTTGGCATGATGGTCCTTGGGGCGGTGGATTTGCTGACAGGGTAGCATAGATATGAGGCAGAGTGGCGACTATTTGGTCGCGTTTTAGGACAGAGCGCCTGAAATTGCATGGCTAAATGGCGCTACTGAGATTTGATGCGGGGACGCAAGCATTTCAAGCGAAATGGATACACGCGTCATCGTGTCTTGCGAACCTGCCATATTTCGCTGAATCAGGTATGATAAGGCAATTGGCGTGAGGACAATGAAAGGCGCAATCCGTGGCCGTTGATGTCTTGATCGTTGGGGCAGGATTATCGGGCCTGATGGCCGCGCAGAGCTTAAGCGAGCGTGGCTATAGCGTTCAACTTGTCGAGCGGGGGCGCAGTGTCGGCGGGCGTCTGGCCACCCGCCGGGTCGGCCAGGATGGCGCGGCAGATCATGGCGCTCAGTTCTTCACGGTGCGGTCGGAAACCTTTCAGGGATTTGTTGATCAGTGGCTTCAACAAGACCTGGTTTATGTTTGGGGCACAGGTTGGTCGGATGGCAGCGTCAAGCGCACGTTCGGCGATGGGCATCCGCGCTATGTCGTACGCGGCGGCATGAACAGGCTGGCGAAATACCTGGCGCATGATCATGATATCGCACTCAATCGCATGGTAACAAAGATTCAATTGCAGGAGAACAGTTGGTCATTGGTTGATAGCGATGGCGAGCGATATAGTGGACGCTCTCTGCTTTTGACGCCCCCCATGCCGGAGACCTTGGAGTTGCTCTCGTCAAGCGAGGTTCCGCTGGGGGCGGGCGATTACAATGAACTCCAGCGCATTCGATTCGGTCCTTGCCTTTGCGGCATCCACGAGATCGCGGGAGAGATGGCATTGCCGGCGCCGGGCGCCCTGCAAAACTTCCAGAGCGAAATCTATTGGGTGGCCGACAATCATGCCAAGGGAATTTCGGACAGAACAGTTGTGACCAGCCACGCCAACGCCAAATTCAGCCGACAAAACTGGGACGCTTCGGAAGCGGATATCGTCCGTGAGTTGGAAGCTGCCGTGCTGCCCTATCTCAAAGGCGGCGCGCGGATCGCGAGCACTCAGCTCAAGAAATGGCGTTATTCCGTTCCCCTGACCACGTATCCAGAAGAATTTTTGATGGCGCGCGGATTGCCGCGTCTGGCCTTTGCCGGCGACGCCTTTGGCGGGCGCGGCCGCGTCGAAGGCGCGTTCCTGTCCGGCATCGCCGCTGGCAATGCCTTGTCAGACGCGCTTTCCAATGCTTAGGAAGCGGTCCTCGAATCGGCGACGTCTCCTTGCGATTCTGCTGATATTGCTTTTGCTTTCTCTCGTCGGCCTCCTGGCCTGGGCAGGCAGTCCATCGGGGCAGTTGATGCCGCAGGCGCAGCAAGCCCTGTCATCGGATGAGCGCGTTGTCGTCAAGCGTGAGCGCTGGATTCTCTTCGAACCCCGGTCAGGGACATCATCAACGGGTTTCATCTTCTATCCCGGCGGACGCGTGCAGGCGGAAGCCTATGCGCCGTTGGGAAAAGCGATCGCGAACAGGGGCTACCGAGCAGTTTTAGTTCCGATGCCATTTAACCTGGCGATACTGGCTCCCGATGCCGCAGATGATGTGATGGCTTCCTTTCCCCAAATTAGTCGCTGGGTGATCGGCGGTCATTCGCTAGGCGGCGTCATGGCGGCGCGCTATGCGCATTCACATCCTGATCGGATCGACGGGCTGGTCTTGGTCGCTTCGTATCCGGAAGCTGGCGTAGACTTGTCACGCAGCCGGCTCCCTGTCGCAACAATCTATGCGGAACTGGACGGATTGTCGGAGCTGCGCCAGATAGAGGATTCCTTCCCTTTCCTGCCGCCCGATGCCATCAAGGTAATGATCGCTGGGGGCAATCACGCGGGTTTCGGCTGGTACGGCCCGCAATCGGGCGACAAACCGGCCGCAATCAGCCGTCAGGACCAGCAGGTACAATTGTCCGGGGCGATTCTGGCGTTCTTGCAAGAGGCTGGTTAAGCAATCGAATCGATGTTAGATTGAACCCGCAAATGACAGTCTGGAGAAACCGGGTATGGCGACGACAAGAACGGACACGATAGCAGGTCCAAATTTCAAACTAAGTGAAGAGCAAGAGATGCTGGCGCGCATGACGCGCGATTTCGTCGCCGACAACATCATTCCCGTGGCGGCCGAATATGACGAACAGGCCAAGTTCCCCGAGGAGATATTCCATAAGGCGCGAGAACTGGGAATCGTCAACATGCTTGTGCCGGAAGAATATGGCGGGGTGGGGGCATCGGCCTTTGAAGAGGTTTTGGTTTCGGAAGAATTGGGCTACGGCTGCACCGGTATCAGCACGAGTCTTGGCGTCAACTCGCTGGCCGCGCTGCCGATCCTGATTGCCGGCAGTGCGGAGCAGAAGGCCTATTGGCTGGGTGAAAGGCTGATCGACCGGGGTCAGTTCGTGTCCTACGGTGTGACGGAAGCCAACGCCGGGTCCAACGTTGCCGGCATTTTGACGCGGGCTGACAAGCGCGGGTCGCGTTACGTGATCAACGGCAGCAAGACTTTCATCACAAACGCCAGTCACGCTCACTTCTATACCATTTTCGCAAAAACCGATCTGGAAGCCGGGCATCGCGGCATGACTTGTTTCATCGTTGACCGCGAGACACCTGGACTGAGCGTCGGCAAGAAGTTCGACAAGTTGGGTCAACGCGCTTCGGATACGGCCGAGATCGTATTTGACAATGTCGAAGTACCGGAAGACAACATTGTGGGGCAGGTTGGCCAGGGCTTTTACATCGCTATGCAGGTATTCGACTACAGCCGTCCCGGCGTCGCGGCTGCTGCAGTGGGCTTGCAGCGCCGCGCCCTGGAAGAAAGCATCAGGTATGCGGAAGAACGGGAAGCATTTGGCGTGCCGATATATCAGCATCAAGCGGTTGGGCACAAGATTGCCGACATGGCGATCAATTACGAAGCGGCGCGATTGTTGGCCTGGCAAGCTGCCTGGCAAGTTGACCAGGGCATTTTCAACCCGCGCGTGCCGGCCTATGCCAAAGCCTTTGCGGCGGACATGGCGACGAAGGCCGCGGTGGACGCAGTACAAGTCTTCGGCGGTTACGGATTCATGAAAGAGTATCCGGTCGAGAAGCTGCTGCGGGATGTCAAGATATTTCAGATCTACGAAGGCACCAGCGAGATCCAGCGCAATATCATCGTGCGCGAACTCTTCCGCGGAGAGTAAGGCGTTCGGCGCGCAGGCGGCGAAAGAGTCGGTGGCGCGCACAGAAGAAAACAAGCCTATTCCTCGCAAGAGCATGTGAGCTTGTCAAAAGAGAGGTAAGCTCCGTCGCAACAAGTTCAAAGTCGATTCCATAAATTGCCTTGACAGGCAAATATATTCTTGATAACATGCGCGATTGCGCTGGCAGCCGGAAACCTCCGGTCATGGAGGCACTGCGGGCTGAATTGAGCAGATATGGCGAAAGTGCTTTGCGAAGGCGGAGCGTCTCGTCATAATGAAGAGCGATCGGGCGTCCATAATTGTGCGCCTGTTTCTGTGTCAAAAACACAACGCAATAGAGCAAGAGATACGGAGTCAACTATGCCGACCATCAATCAGTTGGTTCGCAGGGGACGCAAATCGAAGAGCAAGAAAAACAAAGCGCCCGCGCTGCAATATACGTTCAATGCGCTGGATCAGCGGCGCTCGCGTCAGAAGAAGGGGGCCCCGCAGAAGCGCGGCGTCTGCACGCAAGTCAAGACGATGACGCCCAAAAAACCCAACTCGGCGCTGAGAAAAGTTGCGCGCGTGCGCTTGACGAATGGCATTGAAGTCACTGCGTACATCGGCGGCGAAGGCCATAATCTGCAGGAGCACAGCGTGGTGCTGGTACGCGGCGGCCGTGTGAAGGATCTTCCCGGCGTGCGCTACCACATCGTGCGCGGCACGCTTGATACCAGCGGCGTAGACGGTCGCGAGCAGGGTCGCAGCAAATATGGCACCAAGCGCAGCGGCTAGTCAAGGAGAATAGCGAATGCCGAGAAGAAACCGACCGCCCAGGCGCGTCCCCCCGAATGATGTGAAGTACGATAATCTTCATGTTGCCATGTTCATCAATCGTATGATGCGCGGCGGCAAGAAGAGCTTGGCGACGCGCATCATGTACCAGGCGATGGAGTCGATGGGCGAACGTACCAAGAAGGACCCGGTAGAGGTTTTCGAAACCGCGATTCGCAACGTTGCGCCGACAGTCGAAGTCAAGCCGAAACGCGTTGGCGGTTCTACCTATCAGGTGCCGATTGATGTATCGCACGAGCGTGGCATAACCTTGGCAATGCGTTGGTTGATCCAGTTTGCGCGCGATCGCAGCGGACGCAGCATGGCGGAGAAGCTCGCGAACGAGTTGCTCGACGCCTATAACGGACAGGGCAACGCGATTCGCAAGAAAGACGAAACGCATCGCATGGCGGAAGCCAATCGGGCTTTCGCGCATTTCCGGTAAATTGGAGGGGAAAGCGTCCTTTCCGCAAAGAAAGAACAGTTGGATAGAGCATGGCAGACCAGCAATCCGGTTTTGATCTCAACAAAGTACGCAATATCGGTATCATCGCGCATATCGATGCGGGCAAAACCACCGTTACGGAACGCGTACTGTATTACACCGGCATGGTGCACAAGATCGGCGAGACGCACGAGGGTTCGGCGACCACCGATTATATGGAACAGGAGCGGGAGCGCGGCATTACCATCACCTCGGCTGCGGTGACCGCGAGTTGGGACGATCATCAGATCAACATAATTGATACGCCCGGCCACGTTGATTTCACCGCCGAGGTGCAACGCAGCCTGCGCGTGCTTGACGGAGGCATTACCGTTTTTGACAGTGTCGCGGGCGTCGAACCGCAGTCGGAGACAGTTTGGCGGCAGGCATCGGAATACAGTGTGCCGCGCCTCTGTTTCGTCAATAAGATGGATCGTACGGGCGCTGATTTTGATCGCTGTGTCAGCATGATGGTCGACCGGCTGAAGGCGAATCCGGTGGTGATCCAAGTTCCTTACGGCAGTGGAGAGAACTTTGAAGGCATCATTGACCTGATCAAAATGGAGTTGATTACCTACGGCAATGACGAAGGCACGGATATCAACTATCATCCGATTCCCGAGAGTCACCGGGAAATGGCCGAGACCCGCCGCGAGGACATGATCGAGAAGATCGTCGAAAACGATGAATACTTGACGATGAAGTTCCTGGAGGAAGAAGAGATTAGCGACGAGGAAATCGTCGGGGCGCTGCGTGCCGGCACGATCGCAAGTCAATTGCACCCGGTCATGTGCGGCGCGGCTTTGAAGAACAAGGGCGTGCAAGCGCTGTTGAATATGGTTGTGGCGCTGTTGCCGTCGCCGCTGGATATCCCGCCGGTGAGCGGCGAGCACCCCAAAGACGGCCGCCCGCTGCTGCGTAGCGCGGACGATGACGAACCGCTCGCCGCATTGGTCTTCAAGATCGTGTCGGATCAATACGGCCGACTGGCCTTCACGCGCGTCTATTCGGGCGTCTTAAAGGCGGGAGCGCAGGTGACGAACACCGCTAATGGCAAACGGGAGCGTATCGGGCGCATAGTACGCATGTTTGCCGACCGGCGCGAAGACGTCAAGGAAGTGCACGCGGGAGACATTGCGGCAGTTATCGGCATGAAAGAGACATTCACCGGCGACACGCTGAGCGCGCCAGGCGATCCCATTCTGCTGGAAAACATCAGCTTTCCCGATCCGGTTGTAGAGGTGGCGATTGAGCCCAATACCAAGGTGGATCAGGACAGGATGGGCATGGGTTTGCGCAAACTGGCGGAAGAAGATCCGACCTTCCAGATTGAAGTAGACGATCAGCTTGGCCAGACCAAGATCAAGGGCATGGGCGAGCTTCATCTTGAAGTATTGGTCGACCGCTTAATGCGGGAATATGGCGTCGAAGCCCGCGTCGGGCGACCCCGCGTGGCTTATCGCGAGACGATCACGCGGGCAGTGGAGATCGACACCACCTTCCGACGTCAGACCGGCGGCGCCGGCCAATATGCGCGTTGCGTGATTCGCTTTGAGCCGATACCGGAAGACGAAAGGGCCGACGCCGAGGGCGAATTGCTCTTCGTCGACGCCATTCGCGGCGGCGCGATCCCCAAGGAGTTTATCCCGCCTGTCAGGAAGGGCGTTACACAAGCTATGCAAGGCGGGGTCATTGCCGGCTACCCGGTGGTCAACATCAAGGCTAGCTTGGTTGATGGCGCTTTTCATGAGGTGGATTCCAGCGAGATCGCCTTTACTATCGCCGGTTCGATGAGTCTGAAAGAAGGCATTCAGAAAGGCAAGCCGGTGATTCTGGAGCCCGCCATGCAAGTGGAAGTGGTCGTTCCCGATGATTATACCGGCGCGGTTGTCGGCGACATTGCGTCGCGCCGGGGGGTGGTCCAGGGCATGGAGCCTCATAGCGAGGGTATTTCCGTGATTAAGGGGCAAGTGCCGCTGGGTGAGATGTTTGGCTATGCCAATGATCTGCGCAATTACACCCAGGGACGCGGCAACTTTAGCATGGAATTCGATATGTATACGGTCGCTCCGGAAGATATAGCGGAAGCTGTCAAATCCGGATCGCGATAAGTAGAAGGCCGGTATTTGCCCGGTCTGCAGTTTTCGTTGGTTAATTCATTTTCAAGTTGGCAGGATTACAAGAGGGATTGTCAGATGGCAAAGGGAAAATTCGAGCGTAGCAAACCGCATGTCAATATCGGCACGATCGGTCATGTTGATCACGGCAAGACCACATTGACGGCAGCGATTACCAAAGTGCTTGCACTTAAGGGCCAGGCGCAGGAACGTGAGTACGGCGAGATCGATAACGCACCAGAAGAGCGGGCGCGCGGTATCACCATCAATATTCGCCATGTCGAGTACGAGACCGACAACCGCCACTACGCGCACGTCGATTGCCCGGGTCACCGCGATTACATCAAGAACATGATTACCGGCGCCGCGCAAATGGACGGCGCGATCCTCGTTGTGAGCGCGCCCGATGGCCCAATGCCTCAGACGCGCGAGCACGTCCTGCTGGCCAAGCAGGTTGAGGTGCCGGCGATGGTCGTTTACCTCAATAAGACCGACCAGATGGACGATGAAGAGTTGATCGAACTGGTCGAAATGGAGTTGTCGGAATTGCTCGAGGGTTATGATTTTGATCCCGATACGCCGATCATCAAGGGTTCGGCGTTGGCGGCCCAGGAGTGTGCCAGCACGGATCCCGGCGCTCCGGAATACGAGTCCATCATCGAATTGATGGACAGCGTCGACGAATGGATCCCCACGCCAATGCGTGATGTCGACAAACCATTCATGATGGCGATCGAAGATGTTTTCTCGATCAAAGGTCGCGGGACCGTCGTCACCGGCAGCGTCGCGCGCGGCACTTTGCTCAAGGGCACACAGGTTGATATTGTCGGCTTGCGCGATGAAATCCAGAAGACCACGGTAACCGGCATCGAGATGTTCAACAAGGAACTGGACCAGGCGCAGGCCGGTGACAATGCCGGTATTCTGCTGCGCGGTATTGATCGTGACGAGGTGCAGCGCGGTATGGTCATTGCGCAGGTTGGCTCAATCACGCCGCACAAAAAGTTCAAATGCGAGGTTTATGTCTTGCGTCGGGACGAGGGTGGACGCCACAAGGCCTTCTTCAGCGGCTATCGTCCGCAGTTCTATATTCGGACGATGGATGTTACCGGCACGATCACACTGCCCGACGGCGTGGAGATGGTCATGCCCGGCGACAATGTGAACCTCGATGTGGAGCTGATAACGCCTGTTGCCTTGGAGCGAGGCTCGTCCTTCGCGATCCGTGAAGGTGGTCTGACAGTTGGCGCAGGCCGCATCACGGAAATCCTTCAATAGGTTCGCAGCGAGTAATTCGTGACGAGCCGCTCTGGTATCCGGCTCGTCGCGCTATCTCGCCGGCGCAGCAAATCGGAAGCTTTCGGAGATTTCCTTGGGCTCTCTTTCTCACAATGAAGAATGTCGTTGTATTTGCTTTAGGTGAGTTTGGCAGTTAACGCAAAAAGGTTGCGGAATGGCAAAGAACAAAATTCGTATCCGGTTGAAAGCCTATGACCACCGGGTGCTTGACCAGTCGGCACAGCGCATTGTAGATACCGCGGAACGAACCGGATCGCGAGTGGTGGGGCCAGTTCCATTGCCGACGCGTATTGAACGCTTTACGGTGCGGCGATCCCCGTTCATTGACAAGGATTCGCAGGAGCACTTTGAGATACGTACTCACAAACGGCTGATTGACGTGCTCGATCCGGACAGCAAAACCATTGATACGCTAATGCGTCTAAATTTGCCGGCGGGAGTTGATATAGAGATCAAGATCTGATCCCTTTCTCGTTAAGGCTGGACCGCGCAAAGCGTCAGTTCTGCCGCGTTGTGCGACGACGAGAGCGAGGTATTCCCAATAAGCCGGACTGGCTTACAGATCAAGTGTCCGCATGGGAGCGAGGTATCTTCTAAGCAGGGTGGTAGCCACGACGCGAAGGCGCGATGCTGCGACCAAGTGGAGGCTAAATCATGAAGGGCATGATTGGCAAAAAAGTCGGTATGACCCAGGTTTTCGACCAGCAGGGGACAGTCATTCCGGTGACGGTCATCCAGGCGGGACCCTGTTACGTCACCCAGGTGCGCAACAGCGAGAGAGACGGATATGTTTCCGTTCAACTGGGATATGGCGAAACCAAGCCGAGGAAGTTGACCAGAGGACAATTGGGGCATTTGCAAAAGGCGGATCTGCCCGCGCTGCGTCATTTGCGGGAGTTCCGTTTGTCGGACGATGCGCCAATTGCCGTTGAAGAAGGTCAAGAAATCAAGGTTGACGTTTTCGAGCAGGGCGAACTGGTGGACGTAATTGGGACAAGCAAGGGCCGCGGTCATGCTGGAACGATCAAGCGCCATGGTTTCGCGCGCGGTCCCAAAACGCATGGCCAATCCGATCGCATGCGTTCGCCGGGTTCAATTGGCATGTGCGCTACTCCAGCTCGCGTTTTGAAGGGTAAGAAGATGGCCGGGCGGATGGGCAACGACCGCGTGACCGTGCAGAATCTTTCCCTTGTAGTTGTCGATGCCGAGAATGATCTGATTGCTGTCAAGGGTTCCGTACCCGGCGCCAAGGGCAGTATCGTGATGATTAAACCCGCGCGCAAGCAGGCCTAGCGGCCGGCAATCGAGGAAATAGGAGCATTCGCTATGGAATTCCCAGTGATGAACAGCGCCGGTAAGCAAGTATCGCAGGTGGAGCTGCCATCGGACGTTTTCGAGACGAAGATAAACGTCGGTTTGATGCATCAGGCTTTTGTCCGCCAGATGGCGAACGCCCGTCAGGGATCGGCGAGCACTTTGTCACGCAGCCAGATCCGCGCCACGGGCGCGAAATGGTATCGGCAGAAAGGGACCGGGCGCGCGCGTCACGGCGCCCAGAGCGCGCCGATATTTGTTGGTGGCGGCTTGGCGCATGGACCAAAGCCGCGCGACTTCTCGAAGCGCATGCCCAAGAAGATGCGTCGCGGGGCGATACGCTCGACCTTGAGCGTTCTGGTTAGAGATGGACAGTTGGTGCTCGTCGACAGTCTGGACTCCGATGCGCCAAAGACCAAAGCGATGAAGCAAGTCATATCGGCGCTAGTCGGGGATCAGTCCGCGCTTTTGGTGGTTAGTTCGCAACAGAAGGCGGTACGCAAAGGCGTCGCCAACTTATCGAACGCGCATTCAATCATCGCAGATTATCTCAATGTGCGTGACCTGCTCAAATACGACAAAGTCATCATGTCTTTGGATGCGCTAGAGATCGTAACGCGCATTTGGAGCAAGGAGGGCTAAGGTGGCAGAGCTTCATATTTATGACGTGATCCGTCGGCCGGTGATAACGGAAAAAACGACCGCTATGGTCGACGATGACAACAAATATGTCTTCGAAGTAGCGCGGGATGCCAACAAAATCCAGATCAAAGAAGCTGTCGAAGAGATTTTCGAACTCGAAGGCAAAGTGCTGAAAGTGAACACCATGAATATGCCTGCCAAGCGCGGCCGCCGGGGACGGAACTGGTACATCCGGTCTCGTCAATGGAAAAAGGCTGTGGTTACTTTGGAAGACGGCGTATCTATCGAGCTGTTCAACGTCTAGCCGCTCGGCGCGTAACCGGCGAAGAGGTTTGTCGAAGTCACGCACAATAGCAAGCCAGCTTGTCGCATGAGCGCCGCAGTTTACATAAGCAGGAGCATGAACGATGCCGATCAAGGTATACAAGCCGACATCGCCGGGGCGCCGCGACATGACCGGCTATACGTTTGAGGAAATCACCAAGAAGAAGCCCGAGCGTGCCTTGACCACCGCTCTTCGCAAGAAGGGGGGACGCAATAACTCGGGCCGTATCACTGTGCGTCATCGCGGCGGGGGCCACAAACGCAGGTACCGGCTCATCGACTTCAAGCGCAACAAAGAAGATTGCCGCGCAGAGGTGCTCGCGATCGAGTACGATCCCAATCGTTCGGCGCGGATTGCGCTTTTGCAATACGAGGACGGGGTTAAGAGTTATATCATCGCGCCCATGGGTGTCAGCGTTGGGGACGTCATTGGCAACGGCGCTATGAGTGCCCTGCGCCCGGGCAACAGCCGCGCGCTTAAGGACATCCCCTTGGGCACGGTTGTACATAACATTGAGATGAGACCTGGAAAGGGTGGGCAGATCGCCCGCTCGGCCGGCACTTCCGCGCAGATTCTGGCCGCTGAGGACAAGTACATCACTTTGCGTTTGCCCAGTGGCGAGATGCGTATGATCCTCGAAACTTGCCGCGCAACGATCGGCCAAGTCGGCAACGCAGAACATGCCAATGTCAAGCTCGGCAAAGCCGGCCGCAAACGCTGGCTGGGCTGGCGGCCTACCGTACGCGGTAGCGCGATGGACCCGGCAAGCCACCCGCACGGCGGCGGCGAGGGCAAATCCGGAATCGGTATGGCTGCGCCCAAGACACCTTGGGGCAAGAAGGCGCTCGGTGTGCGGACGCGGCGCAACAAGCGCACCAGCAAGTTTATTATTCGCCGCCGGGGCAAGCGCCGTTAATTTCGGGAGAATCCAGCATGTCACGTTCTTTGAAAAAGGGCTATTTCGTAAGCCCAAAACTGCTCGAAAAGGTCGAGAAGCTCAATGACCAGAATAAAAAAGTCGTGATACGGACCTGGAGCCGGGCAAGTACGATCTTCCCGCAAATGGTAGGTCATACCATCGCCGTGCACGACGGTCGGCGCCATGTGCCGATTTATATTACGGAGAACATGGTCGGACACAAACTTGGCGAATTTGCGCCAACCAGAACTTTCCGCGGCCACGTTACCGATAGCAGGAGATAGGGGATTCTGATATGGAAGTTCGCGCTATGACCAAGTATCTGCCAATCTCGCCAAGGAAGTTGCGTTTGGTTTGCGACAAAGTCCGCGGTATGGGCGCGCAGGAAGCGCAAACCCTCCTGGATTACATGCCCCAGAAGGGCGCCGCTTTGGTCAGCAAGACTTTGGCTTCGGCAATGGCGAACGCCACAAATAACTTTGATCTCAATCCGGACGACTTGTTTGTTTCGCAGATATACGCTGGCGACGGTCCCACCTTGAAGCGCTTTAAGGCGGGGGCGCGCGGGCGCTATAAGCCGCGTTTGAAGCGCACATCACACCTGTGGGTGATTTTGGCAGAGCGAGAGGAAGAAGAATAATGGGTCGCAAGGTTCATCCCAAAGGATTCCGCCTGAAGGTGATTCGCGAGTGGGACGCCCGCTGGTATGCGGAGGGCGAGCGCTTTGTCAATCTGTTGATGGAAGATCGCGAGATTCGCAAATACTTGAAAAAGAAGACCGCGCGCGCTGGCGTTTCACGCATTGAGATTGAGCGTCATCCTAATCTGGTGATTATCACGATCAATACGGTTCGCCCGGGCCTCATCATTGGTCGCAAGGGCGAAGCTGTCAAGGAATTGCGGCAGAACCTGCAAGATATGACTGGGAAGAAGGTGAAGGTAGAAGTTAGCGAGATTGAAAAGCCCGATCTCGACGCGACCCTTGTTGCCGAGAACGTTGCTTCGCAGTTGGTGCGGCGAATTGGGCACAGCCGCGCGATGAAGCGAGCGATCACGCAGGCTATGCGACAAGGCGCCGGCGGCATCCGCATAGAGGTTAGCGGCCGTCTGGGTGGTTCGGACATGGCGAGGCGCGAGTGGATGTTCGACGGTCGCGTCCCGCGGAATACACTGCGCGCCGACATCGATTATGGATTCGCCGAGGCGCTGACGACATTTGGGCAGATCGGCGTCAAAGTCTGGATTTACAATGGCGATATTCTGCCCGGCGAGAGTCCCTTTGCCAGTGTGGCGCGGACAGGGCAAGAGGGCCGCAGGGGTCGACGAAACTGAGACATTTGAAGATTTCAGCGGCGTGATGGCTGTTGGGTCTCCCCAAATGGGGCAGCAGCGAGAAGGAGCAATCCACATGTTAATGCCGAAACGCAGAAAATATAACAAGCAGATGCGCGGCAGAATGCGCGGCAAAGCGAGACGGGGGGCCGTGGTGCAGTTTGGCGATTATGGTCTGCAAGCCTTGGAACCGAGTTGGGTAACCAGCCGCCAAATCGAAGCCTGCCGTCGTGCCATGGTGCGCTATATACGCCGGCGCGGCAAAGTGTGGATCCGCATATTCCCCGACAAGCCGGTCACGCAAAAGGCCGCGGAAACCCGTATGGGCAAGGGCAAGGGCTCGGTGGAAAAATGGGTCTGTGTGGTGAAGCCGGGTCGTATTCTGTTCGAAATGAGCGGCGTGCCGGAAGATGACGCGCGGGAAGCATTGCGCCTTGCTTCGCACAAATTGCCGATCAAGACCAAGTTCGTGAAACGATTCGACCCGATTTCCGGCCGGGAGGTTAGCTGATGTATATTGACGAAATCCGCGCCATGTCCACTGATGACATTCTGGACAAGATTGAAGACTTAAAAGTTGAAATGTATACCTATCGCATTCAGAAGGAGTCCGGCGAACTTAAGGACACGACATTGTTCCGCAAAACGCGGCGCGATATTGCCCGGCTGAAGACCGCTCTGCGCGAGCGCGAGCTGGCTGCCGAACTCATTGCCGAAGGAGGGACGAGCGATGCCCAATAGACGCAAACGCATGGTTGGAACGGTCGTCAGCGACAAGATGCAAAAGACGGTTGTCGTTGCAATTGAGAATCGTAAGATGCACCCGATATATCGTAAAGTTGTGACGTCGACGAAAAAGGTCATGGCGCACGACGAGACCGGCGCCGGCATCGGAGCGGTTGTACGCATCGTGCAAAGCCGCCCAATCAGCAAGCGTAAACGCTGGGTCGTAGAATCCGTGCTGGAACAGCCGGCCGAACTGGGATCATAAGGAGAGTCCACGATGATTCAGACAGAATCTCGTCTGAAAGTCGCTGATAACAGTGGAGCGCAAGAGATCCTGGTTATCCGTGTCATAGGCGGGTCGCGGGTCAAGTATGGTCATGTTGGCGATATCGTGGTGGGCACGGTGAAATCGGCATCGACCTCCAGCGCGGTAAAAAAGGGCGAACTGGTGCGCGCGGTGATCGTGCGAACGCACAAAGAGTATCGTCGCGCCGATGGCTCGAGCATCCGTTTTGACGACAACGCCGCGGTGGTCCTGGCGGAAGATCTGGAAAACCCGCGCGGCACCCGCGTGTTTGGACCGGTCGCGCGCGAGTTGCGCGACAAGGGCTTTATGAAAATTGTATCGCTGGCGCCAGAGACGCTGTAAACGAGGGAAGTATCATGCAACGTGTGAAACAAGGCGACACTGTCGAAGTGATCGCTGGGAAGGACAAAGGCCTGCGCGGCGAGGTTGTGCGCGTGCTTATCAAGAAAGACCGCGTGATCGTCAATGGCGTAAACATCATGAAACGACATCGCAAAGCGCGTCCCGCGCCCGGCGGCCAGCAGATTCCGGCACAGATTATCGAATTTGAAGCGCCTATACACCTTTCCAACGTGATGCTGGTCTGCCCAGTCAGCGGTGAGCGGACGCGGGTTGGCTTCCGCTTCACCGACGACGGGCGCAAAGTGCGCTACAGCAAAAAAAGCGGCAGCATAATCGATTAGCGGAGCGAGGTGAATTATGGAAAACCGCATGTACGCCCGCTATCAGGAAGAGGTTATACCAATCTTGCAGCAAGAGTTTGGCTATACCAATCTGATGCAGGTGCCAATCATTAGCAAGATAACGGTTAATGTGGGTGTTGGCGAAGCGATTGATGAACCCAAGTCGCTGGATGGCGCCGTCGAGGACCTGAAAGTGATCACTGGTCAGCAGCCGATTGTAACCCGCGCCAAAAAGAGCATTGCGACGTATAAGTTGCGCGAAGGGCGGGCCATCGGCGCAAAGGTGACCTTGCGCAAGCAAAGGATGTGGTCGTTGTACGATCGCTTGGTCAACATCGCGTTGCCGCGTATTCGCGACTTCCGCGGTGTATCGCCCAAGCTGGACGGTCGCGGGAATTTCACGGTCGGCCTGCGTGAGCAACTGGTCTTCCCGGAAATCGACTTTGACAAGATCGACAAAGTGCGCGGGATGGAGATCACGATTGTTACGACTGCAAAAACAGACGAGGAAGGACGCCGTTTGCTTTCGCTGCTCGGCATGCCTTTCCAGGGAAACTGAGGGACGTAAATGGCGAAGAAATGTATGCAGTATCGGGAACAGCGGCGCAAATTCGATGTGCGCGTGCGGAATCGTTGCAAGGTCTGTGGGCGCCCGCGCGCTTATATCCGTCGATTTGGTTTGTGCCGGATTTGCTTTCGCGAGATGGCGCTAAACGGCGAGATTCCCGGCGTTGTAAAGTCGAGCTGGTAGGAGGCGGTAACGGTGTCTAATGTGACAAATGATCCCATTGCTGATATGTTGACGCGCGTCCGTAATGCGTTGACGGCAGGCAAGCTCGAGGTGATCGTACCCAAGTCGAACATAAAGGTCGAGATCGCCCGCATCCTAAAGGAAGAGGGCTATGTGGAAGACTACTCGATTGGCGATGAGACCCCGGTGCCGTTGATTCATATTCAGTTGAAGTATTTCGGTTCTCGCAGAGATCGGCGCCCGGTGATCACGCAGCTCCGGCGCATCAGCAAGCCGGGACGCCGCGTGTATCGCAAGCGCAGCGAGTTACCGATCGTTTTGAGCGGAACCGGCATCGCCATCGTAACAACGCCGAAAGGCGTCATGACAGCGCAGCAAGCCCGTCGCAGCGGCGTCGGCGGCGAAGTGCTCTGTTATATTTGGTAGGGGGAAGGGAACGGTCATGTCTCGCATTGGAAAGCAACCGGTCGTCCTTCCGGACAAGGTGACAGTTACAATCGAAAAGAATGCGGTCACGGTAAGGGGTCCCAAGGGCGAGTTGTCGCAGGAGTTCAATCCGGAAATGACGATCCGGCAAGATAACGGAACTTTGATCGTCGAGCGCCCGACGGACCTGCGCCACCACAGAGCGTTGCACGGTTTGACACGCGCTTTGCTGGCGAACATGGTGACTGGCGTTTCCCAAGGATATCGCAAAACATTGGAGATTCAGGGCGTCGGTTATCAGGCGGTTTTGCAGGGCAAGAATCTGCAATTGCGGCTTGGCCACTCACATGAGATCCTTGTCGAGCCTCCGGAGAATATCAGCTTTGACGTTCCGAAGGAATCGCGCGGCTCTATCATCCATGTGGACGGGATCAACAAACAGGTCGTTGGTCAGGTAGCGGCAGATATCCGCGGATGGCGGCCGCCAGAGCCCTATAAAGGGAAGGGCGTTCGCTATTTTGGGGAATATGTCCGGCGCAAGGCTGGCAAGGCTGGCAAGAAATAAGGCGCGCGACGATGATGCCCATCGTCGTGTGCCAGAATACATGAGGTTGGATAAATGGCTGACATTGTAGGTCGCAGAAAGTATCTCGCTCGCAAGCGGCGCCATCGCCGCGTCCGCAGGCATATTTCCGGAACGCCACAGCGTCCGAGGCTGAATGTCTATCGCAGCAACCGCAACGTCTTCGTTCAGGTGATTGATGATATCGAAGGGCGCACGCTGGTTTCTTGCTCGACGATAGACAAGGACGTCGCGCCGGCATTGGCCGACAAGAATAAAGTCGAAGCGGCTAAGTTTGTCGGACAGAAGATCGCGGAGCGAGCGCGGGAAGCGGGCATAAGCACCGTGGTATTTGATCGCGGAGGCTTCAAATACTCCGGGCGCGTGGCGGCGGTGGCGCAGGGCGCCCGCGAAGCCGGACTGAAATTATAGGCGTGGAGTAAAGATATGGCAGACAACAGACGTCGGGATTCGCGCAGGAACCAGGACGAGCGCGATGAACTGGATGAGCGCGTAGTAGATATTCGCCGCGTTGCCAAGGTGATCAAAGGCGGGCGCCGCTTCGCCTTCCGGACTGTCGTGGTCGTTGGCGACAATCGGGGCAATGTCGGCATTGGTATCGGCAAGGCGCGGGCCGTGCCGGACAGCATCCGCAAAGCTGCCGAGCGCGCGCGCCGCAATATCGAAAAGGTGGCGCTTTCGGGCACGACGATCCCCTATACGGTCACAGGCCGTCATGGTGGCGCTCGCGTATTGCTGAAGCCGGCTGCTCCTGGCACCGGCGTAATCGCTGGCGGCGGCGTGCGCGCTGTTTTGGAAGTCGTTGGCGTGCGCAATATTTTGACCAAGAGCCAGGGCAGCGCCAACTTGCTCAACGTAACCATGGCGACACTCGACGCGCTGAAGCAATTGCGCGGCGCGGAACAATTGGCGCAAATGCGCGGCAAGCAAGTGCACGAAGTTGCCCCGATTTGGGAGCGTCGAAGCGCTCGAGGTGCGGACCATGAGTGAGCAACGTGGAAAAATGCTGAAGGTAACCTTGGTCAAAAGTCCCATCGGCTATAACAGCAAGCAGAAAGTTACCATCAAGTCGCTTGGTTTGCGGCGTATGGGGCGCACGGTGCTGATCGGCGACGCGCCTCAGATTCGTGGAATGATCGCCAAGGTCAGCCACCTGGTCAAAGTCGAAGAGGTCGACGAATCATGAAATTGCATGACTTGAAACCAGATCCCGGTTCGAAACGCAAGCGCAAACGCGTTGGACGCGGCATTGCGGCCGGCAAGGGAAAAACAGCGGGACGTGGCCACAAGGGACAGGGCGCGCGCAGCGGTGGCGGCAAGGGACCTTACTTTGAAGGCGGCCAATTGCCCTTGGTGCGGCGGCTTCCCTTCAAGCGCGGTTTCACCAACATATTCGCTATCACGTATCAGGAAGTGAATGTGGACATGATAGAAGCGCGCTTCGCTGATGGCGCTGTCGTCAACGGCGCGTCCTTAAAGGCAGCGGGCCTGGTCCGCAAGGCTGATGATCCGATCAAGGTGCTCGGCCGCGGCGAATTGGGCAAGAAACTGGAAGTGTATGCGAACAAGTTCACTAGAAGCGCCGCGGAAAAGATAGAAGGCGCCGGCGGCAGCGTTAACCGGCTACCGCTCAAGGTGACGGGCGCGCGCGCGACCGTCAAAAAACTGCGCAAAGTCGATTTGGAGCGGCTTTACGGCAACGGCGAGTAGGGCGCAAAGCTGAAGGGCTTGGACAGTCGAAGCAGGGCCATAGAGGCTGTTTGAGACATCATTTGCATTCCTGCGTATACGCTGTATACGCTCAATATAGCGAGCTCCGACGAAACAAGCGCATTTTTTACTGCGGGTAGCTTATATCGAAGGACGAGGGTTATGATACAAGCTTTGCGTAACGCATGGCGTTTGCCCGATGTAAGGAACAAACTGCTATTCACCGGATTTATTCTCGTGGTCTACCAGTTTGCGGCCCATGTGCCCGTTGTCGGTGTGGATCGCGTTGCCTTGCGGCAGGTATTTGAAAGCGGCAGCAGCGCTGGCAACTTGATTCAGGTGATGAATCTTCTCTCCGGGGGCGCGGTCGCCAACTTCAGCGTGATCGCGAATGGCGTGTATCCCTACATCACGGCTTCCATCATCTTTCAGTTGCTAGTGCCGATTGTGCCCGCGCTAGAACGGATCCAGCGTGAGCCGGGCGGACAAGAAAAGATCCAACGCTATACCTATTATGTCGCCATCCCGATGGCGGTGTTGCAAGCGCTGGGCCAGATCAGCATCTTCAACCTGGCGACCGGGACAGGTACGGAGATAATCCCTGGCTTTGGTTTTGGCGTCGGCAGCAATCTGCTCTTGACGGTATCGGTCTTGACGACCATGACTGCCGGTACCATGTTTGCCATTTGGCTGGGCGAGTTAATCACCGAACAAGGGATCGGCAACGGTATTTCAATTATCATTTTCGCTGGCATCGTCGCGCAAGCGCCGCAAAACCTGATACGATTGCTCACTCAACAGCCGGATCGCAGCGTGTACAATCTGGTGCTATTTGTCATCATCACCGTTTTGAGCGTTTTGGCGGTGGTTATCATCCAAGAGGGGGTACGGCGTATTCCCGTGCAGTACGGCAGGCGAGTGCGCGGGAATCGACAATTCGCTCAGCAGGACAGTTTCATCCCGCTGCGGGTTAATCCCGTAGGCATGATTCCATTGATCTTTGCGCAGTCGATCATCACCTTTCCGGCAATTATCGCTAGCTTATTTCCGCCCGGCGCGGTGGGCACTACCATTCAGTCGACCTTTGGCAACCAGCAGGGACTGCTGTATTGGGGCACGTTTTTCCTGATGACTGTTGGATTCACGTTCTTCTACGCTGAAGTGATGGTTGGCAACCAAAACCTTGCCGAGACCTTGCAGCGCAACGGTGGATTCATTCCCGGCATCAGGCCGGGCAAACGCACCGAAGACTACATCAAAACAACAACGCGCCGCATCACCTTTGTGGGCGCCTTTTTCCTCGGTGTCATCGCGATTATCCCGGGCATGGTTGATCTGGTCAATCGCATCATCTTTCCGCTGGAGGCTTCGGCCTCTGGCGCGGTCATCAATGCGGGCCTGGTGATTTCCGGCTCGGGTCTGATTATCGTTGTCGGCGTGGTTATTGACACGATGCGCCAACTGGAAGCGCAGTTGGTCATGCGCAACTACGAAGGCTTCATGCGCTAATCGCCCGGAGCCTGTTCACGATTTTGCCGAGTATCATCTTTTAATAAACTCCCTTGCTCATGCAAGAAGCGGGTTTGTTATTTTGTATGAGCGTGGCAAACTTTTTCGCTGCCGCCGAGCGGCTGTGCTCGGCTTTATTTTTGCCTGATGAAGTCGTAGGATTGTCTTAAGTCAGTCGGCTGGCCGGGCGGCGGGTCAATGGAGATTGTGCGATGAGTCTTTATGTCATACTGATGGGTGTGCAAGGCGCGGGCAAAGGCTTGCAGGCGCGGTTGCTCGAAGAGAACTATGATATTCCTCAGGTATCCACGGGCGATCTTTTCCGCGCGATGCAGACGCGCAGCGACGCGCTGGCACTAAAGGTCCAGGATATCATGGCTTCCGGCCGCCTGGTGGATGACGATACGACCAACGCTATCGTCGAGGACCGGCTGGCGCAGGACGATGCCAGGAACGGCGTCATCCTGGACGGCTATCCGCGCAATCAGGTTCAGGCGCAGTTTCTGGAATCTCACTTGGCTGCCAGGGGAGCCAAAGTGGACGCTGTGCTCTTGCTCGAACTCGATCTTTATACTGCTTTCAAACGGGCCTTCGGTCGCGTCAGCGCGGCAAACGGCGAGAGCTACAATTACTACTACAACTCCGACGGCGTCGATTTTCGCTGGGTGAACTACGACAATCATCTTTTCCCGCCGCGTTTGGAAGCATCGCTCGCTGCTGGAGACATCCCGTTGAAGCGTCGACCGGACGACGCGAGCGCCGATGCGATTATCAAGCGAATCGACACCTTCCTGGAAACGACGCAGCCCTTGATCAGCTATTTTGAAAGCAAGGGCATCATGTGCAGGGTCAACGCGGACCAGTCGATTGAGGCGGTTTGGGCGGAGATCCGCAGCCTGCTCGATGCCCGCTAAGGCGCGCGCAGGGTTGTGACGAGTGTGACAATGGCTCCTGTACTCAAATCCGCAGAAGAGCTCAACATAATGCGCGAAGCCGGGCGCATTGTCGCGATCGCCCACGAAGAAATGCGCCGAGCGATCGAACCGGGCGTCTCGACCAAGGTATTGGACGATATCGCTAGCGCTGTGCTGCGCGACCACGGCGCGTCGCCGTGTTTTCTGGGATATGCCCCGGGGAATCATCCACCGTTTCCAGCCACCATAACTGCTTCTGTGAACAACGAACTGGTCCATGGCATCCCCTGCGAAGAGCGGATTCTTCAGGATGGCGATGTCATCGGGGTGGACGTCGCTTGCTTGTATCGCGGTTATGTTGGCGACGCCGCATACAGCCACGCCGTTGGAAAAGTATCGAGATCGGCGCTGCGATTGCTGGAAGCGACCGAAGCGGCGCTGGAAGCGGCGATCAATGCTTCGGTACTTGGCAACAAGATAAGCGACGTCGCCAAAGCCACGGCGCGTTCTGCCGGCAGGATGGGCTACAGTGTCGCGAGGGAATACACCGGTCATGGCGTGGGCGCCTCAATGCACGAAGAACCGCAGGTGCCGAACTGGTGGCCAGGCAAGAATAGCAAGATCCAATGGCAAGACTACGACTTGCAGGTGGGCATGACCTACGCTATCGAACCAATGCTGATCGCGGGCCGGGGCGACCTGATGGAACTTGAAGACGGTTGGACGGTGGTGACCAAAGACGGGTCGCTGACCGCTCACTTCGAGCACACGGTCGCGATCACTGCAGATGGACCTTTGATCTTGACATTGCCTTAGTGGTGGATATTTGTGTTTTTTAGGCGATTCTTGCTCGTTGGTCTGTTTTGCCTAATGGCGACATGCGTCCATTCGCAACCGGAAGCGCCGAAGATCGAGCCCGAGGAATGCACCTGGTTTTCCACGATCTTGACACAAGCTCAAATGGACCGGCTGGAATGCGCCTGGCTGGTCGTGCCGGAGTTTCGAGATGAGCGCGAATCCTCCTACAATATGGAATTGGCCTTGCTGCGCATAAGATCGCGGCAAGCTACTGACAGCGCGCCGATTCTGTATTTGCCAGGCGGTCCTGGCGAAGCAGCTTCGTCGTCTCTGACCGATTGGATGGAATCGGACCTTAGTCAAGCGCATGATATCATTATTCTCGATCCTCGCGGCACCGGTTTTTCCTACCCGTCTTTGATTTGTCCCGAAGCAAGCCAGAGCAAGGTTGTAGATTGGGTAAGCGTATGCCGCGAGCGTATTTCTGCCAGAGGCTTGGATCTGACAGCGTATACGATTCCCGTGATCGTCAGAGATTATGTCGACCTGCTGTCATTGATGGACCTGCCGCAAGTAAACGTATATGGCAGTTCCTATGGCAGTCGCCTGGCGCTCATGTTGGCCGATGCCGCGCCTGAACGCATCCGCTCGCTAGCGCTTGACGGCGTTTATCCCCCGCCTCTGCGCCACACAGCGGAAGTAGCGCGGAACTTGGATATGGCGCTGAATCGGCTTTTCGATGATTGCGCCAAGGACGTGGCTTGCAAGGAAGCATATCCCGAACTCAGAGACGCATTCTATCGCGCAGGTGCCGAATTGAACGCGTCTCCACAGGAGTTAAGTTTGCTGGGTCAGAAAACGGGTATGACCATAACCGGCAACGACTTTGTTCTCATGACGTCATCCCTGCTGCAGCATGCAAGCGCTATACCATATCTGCCGGGATTTATCGCTTCAATTGCGAGCGGCCATTACGATCTTGAACTTTTGCTGGAATCTGAGCTATTCGCAAGCGATGAAGACGATCGCGGGTCGCAAACCGAAAGCGCCTATTTGACACAGCGCTGCTCGGAGGATCTGGCTGTACCGGAGGCAGAGCGTTATCTCACGGACCCGGATGGGATCGCGCCCTTGCTTATCGCCGCGGCGCGGCAGGTCGTGGAGGCTCATTATGCCGATTGCCAAGCCTGGAATGTGCCCGCCCTGACGTCCCGGCTGGAGAGTCCGGTGACGAGCGGTATTCCCAGCCTATTGATGTCGGGAGCCTACGATCCGGCGACGTCAGCGCAATGGGGCAGCTTTGCGGCGGAGCATCTGCAGAACAACTGGCATTTTGTTTTCCCGAATGCGGGGCACGGCATGTTGGATTCTGTGCCCTGCGCCACAGAGATCATGGGAGCGTTCTTGTCAGACCCTCTGCAAGACCCCAGTGCCGATTGCTTTAGCGCGCTGCGTCCGCCGAGGTTCGTCATTTGGCGGGGAAAGAGCGAATGACTTCTGGAAACGTCCTTTTACAGGGGAAAAACTTGTGATACAATGCTCGTTCGTTGTCAACCATCCGGCAAACCAGCGGGATGGATTTCAAACAAAAGAATGAGTGGAAGTTGGCGCATCTACAGACGGTAAGTTTTGTAGCTTGTGCCTTATTTTGCGGAAAACTGTGGGTTTGTACTTGACGTAGAAGAGGTAGCCAGCATGAAAGTTTCAGCCAGTGTCAAGCGTCGTTGCCCGAAGTGCCGCGTGATTAAGCGCAAGCGTCGAGTGATGATCATTTGTGACAACCCGAAGCACAAGCAACGACAGGGTTAGGTCCCCAAAAGGAGTGTGAAAGATGGCTCGTATTGAAGGCGTCGACCTGCCTCGCGATAAACGTGTGGTTATCGGCTTGACCTACATTTATGGTATCGGAAGGACCACCAGCCGGCGATTGCTGGATTCGGCAGGTATTGATCACGGGACACGCGTCCGAGATTTGAGTGAAAGCGAGATTCAGCGCCTGCGCGAGCTAATTAATGATCTGACGATCGAAGGTGATTTGCGTCGTCAGACGCAGCTCAATATCAAACGCTTGATGGAAATCAATTCTTATCGCGGCCTGAGGCATCGCCGCCGCTTGCCAGTCCGCGGGCAGCGTACCAAAACAAACGCGCGGACCCGCCGCGGCAAAAAACAGACAGTAGCAGGGCGCGGTCGTCGGCGCGGCGCTACCAAGAAGTAGCTGCGGAGGCGCTGTCGCGGGTGCTCGGTCGCATGTCCAAGCGCGCGCGGCGCCAGATTGGCACAGCCCGTCAAAAGCGAATTGAAAGACTATCCATTTGGAGCAGGTAAATGGCGAAAGCAAGAAGAGGCAGTCGCGGTACTGCAAGACGAGCGTTCAAAAACATTCCCTATGGTCAGGCGCACATTTACGCCACCTTTAACAATACGATTGTTTCGATGACCGATCAGTCCGGTAATGTGATCGCCTGGGCGAGCGCTGGCACGTCCGGATTCAAGGGCAGCCGCAAGAATACGCCCTATGCGGCGCGCATGGCTGCGGAGACGGCAGCGGCTAATTCGCAGCAGCATGGCATGAAAGAAGTGGATATATTCGTGAAAGGGCCCGGTCCCGGGCGCGAAGCAGCGATTCGCTCGATCCAGCAAAGTGGTCTGAAAGTGCGTTCGATTAGCGACGTGACGCCTGTTCCTCATAATGGCGTGCGCCCTCCCAAGCGCCGCCGCGTTTAGTCGAAAGGGAAATCCCGTTATATGGAATATCCATCCGATTCGGCATCCGTGAGTTCGAGCCCGGTTGATGCCAACCTGGTAACCGCAAATATGGTGCTGCCGCACCAGGTCGAAAGCCAAAACATCACCAAGGATTATGGCCGTTTCGTCATTGGTCCCCTGGAGAGCGGCTACGGATTGACCTTGGGCAACGCTTTGCGCCGCGTACTCTTGTCTTCGTTGCCCGGCGCCGCCGTGACGAGTATTCGCATCTCCGATGTTCATCACGAGTTTTCTGAAATCCCGTTTGTCCGCGAAGACATGACGCAGTTGATCTTGCAGGTCAAGCAATTGCGTCTGCTGTTGCACGGCGTGGACAGCGCGCGCCTGCGTTTGGAAATCGCTGGGGCAGAAGTCACAGTCACCGCGGCGGATATCTGGGCGCCGCCGGAAGTGCAGATCGAGAATCCGAGTTTGTATCTCTTCACGGTGGACGATCGCAATGTTCACATCGAGATGGAATTCGAAGTACAGTCCGGTCGCGGTTTTAGTCCGGCGGAAGAACGGGGCCGCTTGCCAATCGGCGAGTTGCCGGTCGACGCGATCTTCAGCCCGATCAAACGTGTCAATTTCGAAGTCGATCGCGCCCGCGTCGGTCAGCGTACCAATTACGACAAGCTCGTGCTGGAGCTTTGGACCGACGGCACAATCCGCCCGGAAGAGGCACTCGCTCAATCGGCGCAGATCTTGATGCACCATCTCAAGGTCGTCGCTGGCGTGGACGAAGAATGGTTCCAATCGATCGAAATGCCGCAGCAGTACGAAGACGAACCGGCCTATCCGCCTCTGTATGACAAGCCGATTGAAGAACTCGATCTGAGCGTTCGCGTCTTCAACTCGCTGAAGCGCACCGGCATCACCTCGGTAGGCGATGTTCTGGATATGTTGAACCGTGGCCCAGACGCCATGTTGGCGATCCGCAATTTTGGCGAAAAGTCCCTCGATGAACTCGAGCAGAAATTGCGGGAAAAGAACTACTGGCCCTTGGAAAAGGACAAGGCTGAATAGCCGGCAAGTGAGGCGCAATCATGCGACATCGAATTCGTGGGAAAAAGCTTAATCGCAGCAGCAGCCATCGCAAGGCGCTGCGGATGAACCTGGCCAGCCAACTGTTCGTTCATGGTCGAATCAAAACCACCTTTCACAAGGCGAAATTCGTTCAAGGTCACGCCGAGCGATTGATTACCATCGCCAAACGAGGTCTGGCAAAGGCGGAAGAGCGCGGGGACGACTTGGTCGCTGTTCATGCCAGGCGACAAGTCGCGCGACGGTTGAATAACGATCGCGTGCTTGTTGGCAAAGTTTTTGATGAATTGGCGCCGCTTTATGCCGATCGCCCGGGGGGGTACACGCGTATTCTCAAGTTGGGCACACGCAAGGGAGACAATGCGGAGATGGCGCTCATCGAATTGGTCGATTACGCGACCGAGGATTGAACTGCCCGCGAACAATGAAACGCTTTGTCACGAAGATCGCATACGATGGCACAAGTTATTTCGGTTTCCAGCGACAGCCGGAGCCGACAGCCACGGTACAGCGAGCGCTCGAAAAGGCGATAGCGCGCGTCACAGGTCAGCAGATCTCCGTACTCGCGGCGGGAAGGACGGATACCGGCGTGCATGCCCTGGGCCAGGTGATCGCCTTTGATGCGGACTGGAACCATGCGGAAAGCGATCTCTTGCGCGCGATAAATGCGGAGCTTCCTTTGGACATCGCAGTGCAAGAACTGTGGAAGCAGGCCGGTTTTCATCCGCGCTTTGACGCGCTTTGGAGGCAATATGTTTATCGTATCGCGACCCCGGCCACGAGGAACCCGCTGCTAAACGGGCGGGTGTGGCAGCTTGTAGGGCAGAGTGTGGATCTTGGCGCGCTGCAAGACGCAGCCACGTTATGCCTCGGGGAGCGCGACTTCGCGGCTTTTGGAAGCGCGCCGCAAGAAGGTAGTAGCAATACGACTCGTGAGGTGTTTCGTTCAAGATGGGACCTGGAAGAGAACGATCAGGGCCGCTTTTATGTCTACCGCGTGCGCGCGACCGCATTTCTTTATCACATGGTGCGGCGCATGGTCGGAACGATGGCACAAGTTGGCATTGGCAAGATAGATCTTAAGGGATTTGAGGAAATACTATTAAGCCGTGATATTCAACGAGCGAAAGTGCTGGCGCCGGCCGAGGGGCTAACCTTGGAAGCGGTGGGTTATCCGCCAGGTATGGAGCGAGCGACGATTTCAGAGCGACCTTGCGCGCTGGCGACGGAAGCTGAACTGGAGTGAACAAGATGAAACAACGGATACAGACAACCTACGCGACCACGCCTGCTGTCATAGAACGTGGCTGGTGGGTGATTGATGCGCAAGGCATGACCCTAGGCAGGCTCGCGTCCAAGGTGGCGCCGATCTTGCGCGGCAAGCATAAGCCCTATTTCACGCCGCACCTCGATACCGGCGACTATGTAATCATTGTCAACGCGGACAAGATTCATGTGACAGGCAAGCGCATGGATCAGAAGATCTATTATCGTCATAGCGGTTATCCCGGCGGCTTGAAAAAGATGACCCTGCGCGAGATGATGAAGCGGCGCCCAACGCGCGCGCTCAAGCTCGCCATCAAAGGCATGATGCCGAAGGGCCCCTTGGGGCGTCAAATGATGACGAAACTGAGAGTATATGCGGGCGCGGAGCATCCGCATCAAGCGCAGCAGCCGCAAGCCCTGGACATGTAGGCGTGCTGGTACGGCGCGCGCAAGACCGAAAAAGGAGTTAAGCAATGTCAGCACAATATTACGAAGGTATCGGCCGCCGCAAGTCGTCGTCGGCGCGCGTGCGCCTGTTCCCGGGTGGCACTGGCCTGTTCATCATCAATGGCAAAGAAGCGCACGAGTATATGCCGCGCCTGGGTGATATGGAAGTTTGCACGGCGCCTTTGACCCACATCGGACAAGAGCGCAGCTATGACATCTCGGTGCATGTCAACGGCGGTGGCGTCACCGGGCAGCGAGACGCCATCCTTCTCGGCATCGCCCGCGCGCTGGAAAAGATTGATCCGGACTTGCGCGGCACTTTGAAGCGGGAGGGCTTCTTGTCGCGTGATGCGCGGGTCAAAGAACGGAAGAAACCGGGTCTGAAACGCGCGCGCAAGGCGCCTACCTATACCAAGCGCTAGAACGAGCCGAGCCCCGTTTATACAGCAGCCATCTGATTGCAACGCGCATTTGGCTGCTTTTCTTTTCCCAAATCCCTGCACGATTCAACCGCTCAGTTGCTGGAATAATCGATCACGGATTGTTTTACCGGCCGATGATGAAATACGGGCAAACTCGCGCAAGGCATCGCCCCTTACCAGACCAGCATTCGCGAAAATGCGCTGGCGTACTTCGTAAAATCGCGGCGGACAATTGTTTATGATTAGCGTGATAGGCTTAGGTCCGGGCTCAATTGAAGACATGTCCTTGCGCGCCTGGGGCAAGCTGCAAGACGTGAAAAGCCTTTATGTTCGCACGCGCCGTCATCCCTGCGTCCCCCACTTGCCCTCCCACCTGGCTATTGTCAGTTTCGACGATATTTACGAAGCATTTGATGAGTTTGATGACGTTTATCGCGAAATCTGCGATCGCCTGGTAAAGGAAGCGCGATCGGGCATCGACCTCGTTTACGCGGTGCCGGGCGACCCGCTGGTGGGCGAAGCTACCGTGACGCGGCTCGCGCGGCAGGCATCATTGGAAGGCTTCAAGCTAGAGGTCATCAATGGCATCAGCTTCATCGAGCCATGCCTGGCCCTCCTTGGGATCGACGCGCTCGACGGTTTACAGATACTCGACGCGCTGGAGGTCGCGGGGCAATATCATCCACCGGTGAATCCCGCCAAACCGGCTCTGCTGGCGCAAGTCTACAGTCAATCAGTAGCGTCGAACCTCAAACTCACCTTGATGAATCAATATCCGGACGATTTTGCGGTCAAGCTGGTCCATGGCGCCGGGCGCGACGAGGCGCAGGTCGAAGAACTTTGCCTATACGAAATTGATCGCAGCGACAGAATTGATGTCATGACATCGCTGTATCTGCCGGCTTTGGATCCGCTGAGTAGTTTCGAATCTTTTCAAGATATCATTGCCCATTTGCGTTCACCCGAAGGCTGCCCCTGGGATCGAGAGCAAAGTCATCAATCCTTGCGCCCCTTTTTGATTGAAGAGACTTACGAAGTGCTGGACGCGCTGGATGCTGACGATCCAAAAGCGCTGCCTGAAGAGTTGGGCGACCTGTTGTTGCAGATCGTCTTGCATACGCAAATTGCCATCGACAATGGCGAGTTTTTCATGTCGGACATCTTGCAGCGCTTGAACCGAAAGATGATCCGTCGGCATCCTCATGTCTGGGGCGATGTCGACGTTCAGGGCGATCCGAGCCAGGTGGCCAGCAATTGGGAAGACATCAAAAGATCCGAGCAAGTCGGCGCCGGCGCAGAAGAGCGTTCACTGCTGGATGGCGTACCGAAAGGCGCGCCCGCATTGCTCGTCGCGCATCAATACTCGAAGCGCGCCTCCAAAGTCGGCTTCGACTGGCCAGATGCCAGTGGCGTCGAAGAGAAAGCCAGAGAGGAATTTAACGAGATCTTCGCCTCTGCTACGACTGCGGAAAAAACACAAGAGATCGGCGATCTGATCTTTGTATTGGTGAATTGGCTGCGCTGGCTCGGTGTCGACGATCCCGAAAGCTTGTTGCGTGAAATCAATGCCAAGTTCTACCGGCGTTTTGCGTACGTTGAAGCGCGCGCTCGGCAGAGCGGAGGCGCGCTTTCGGACTACTCGCTGGACGAACTCGATGAATTCTGGCAAGCGGCGAAGCGCGCCGGGCTCTAATGAAGACCTCAGCGTTCAGCTTGGAAGGCGCGCTTTCGGTCTCGGCAGCGCTCAAGGCGGGCCGACGCCAAGTCTTCGAAGTATTGATCGACAAAAACAAGCGCTTTGACCAGCGGCTGGATGAAGTGCGTCTTCGCGCGAAACAGGCCGCGGTCAAGCTCAAATATGTTCCCTCAACCGAGATCGAAGAGTACGCGACGGGCAATTCACACGGCGGCGTGATCGCGCTGGCGGGCGAAAGACAATTCGAATGCATCAACGATTTGCTCCCACCGGATACGCCCGCCTTCGTCGCCATGCTCGATGGGATTGAAGACCCTTACAACTTTGGCTTCGCCCTTCGCGCGCTTTACGCTGCTGGCGCCGATGGCTTGGTCTTGCGGGAACGCAACTGGACCAGCGCGAGCGCCATCGTAGGGCGATCCAGCGCGGGGGCGTCGGAAATGATGCCGATAGCGCTGGTGGAAAGCGCGCTGGAAGCGGCCAACTTTTTTCGCCAGCGAGGCCTGGTCGTGGCGACCGCCGCGAAGTCATCGACTAGCCTTTCGCTTTTCGAGGCGGAACTCACGCGGCCTGTCTTTGTCGTATTCGGGGGCGAGCGCCGTGGCGTCACGCGCTCATTTCAGCGGGGTGCGGATCTACTGCTGGAAATCCCCTACGGCCGTCCCTTTGGGCAGTCCCTGGGCACTGTGAGCGCCGTCGCAATCTTGGCCTATGAAGTCATGCGCCAACGGCGTCATGCCGGCCGGGGCGCCGGTGCATAGCGCGGCAGACCACGCCAGCGATTGCGATATCCGGCATATTGACTGGCCAACACAGGTTGGCTCCGTCGGAGCTTAATCCCC
This sequence comes from Chloroflexota bacterium, assembly GCA_026708115.1. Classification (GTDB taxonomy): domain Bacteria; phylum Chloroflexota; class Anaerolineae; order Aggregatilineales; family Phototrophicaceae; genus UBA6055. Next base: position 76,146 of record JAPOVL010000047.1, on the reverse strand, counting down.
TATCTTGCTGTCGCGATTTTCCAACCTCTGGTACTATGCGGTTAAGCGGCGCTCAAGGCATATCGCATCAGGAGATTATCGATGAAAGCAGTCATTCTCACGGCTGGGCAGGGTACTCGTTTGCGCCCGGTCACTTTGACCATGCCCAAGTCACTGGTCCCCGTCGCCAATCGCTGGCTGATTGCCTACGCCATAGATGTGCTCAAATTGGCCGGCCTCAATGACATTGGAATCGTCGTTAACAGCTTGAGTTCGCCAATTGTCGCGCTGCTGCGCGACGGGAAATCGCTAGGCGTGAACATCGAATACATTGTTCAAGAAAAACAGAAAGGACTGGCCCACGCCATCGGGCTATGCAAGTCATTTGTCGGCGACGAACCATTTACCGTTTTTCTCGGCGACAATATTTTTCAGGATAAAATGACCGAGCTCTTGACGTCTTTCGCCGAGTCAAGCGCGGAAGCGAAGATTGTGCTGGGCGAGGTGCCAGATCCCACGCGCTTTGGCATCGCGGAAATCGAGCGGGGACGGATCGTACGGGTGGTCGAAAAGCCGCAAGACCCGCCCTCCAATTTGGCGATTACCGGTGTCTATCTGTTTCGCAAGTCGGTTTTCAATGCGATTAGCCGCATCCAACCGTCGGGGCGCAACGAACTGGAAATCACCGATGCCATTCAAGTGCTGATCAGCGATGGACATCCGGTCGCGTCCTATGAACTTGGCGGATGGTGGATCGATGCCGGCAAGCCTGACGCCATCATCATGGCGAATCAACTGGTGCTGGAAGATTTGCCCTATACGCCGGCGCCGGAAAACGGCGGGCAAGTCGAGGGCAAAAGCGAAGTTTCCCATCGTGTCCTAATTGGCAAAAACAGCCGAATTATTGACAGCGTTATTCGCGGGCCCGTGATCATCGGCAGCGATACGGTCATCTGCAACAGTTACATCGGACCCTATACGGCGCTGGGAGACAACGTCGTCGTCGAAGGCAGCGAAATCGAAGCCAGCATCGTGATGAAAAATTGCGAAATACGTAACATTCAGGGACGCATCGACCGCAGCCTGCTAGCGGATAACGCGCGTGTGACCTCGGCGCCGCACATGCCGGTGGCTCACCGGTTTGTGCTGGCGGAAAACAGTTACGTGCAATTCTAAGTGAAGTCGAGCACCTTCATTTGAGCGGACGTGGCGGCAAGAGTCCTTTGCTCGCCAGGTAGGCATCGTCCGGGCCCTGCCAAGCGACGATCGCGAAATCGACTTTATCTCGCTGATCGAAGACGACACCCTCCGATTCCAATAATTGACGCTGCTCATTCGCATGCGCGCTGCCGATGGGAAAGCTGATCTTGCCTTGACTATTGATAACGCGATGCCAGGGGATGGACTTCCCACGCGGGGTTTTGCGCAGGGCTGTGCCAACCCAGCGCGGGGCGAGATTCTTCATTCGAACCGGGTCCATATCGTCTTCCGGCGACATCATCGAGGCAATTTGACCATAAGTGCTCACTTTGCCCGGCGGAATCTGGCAGACTATATCCCAGACCGTTTCAAAAAAACTGCGCGCATTTGGGGGATTGAACATCAGTTGCTCCCGAAAGCGAAGTAAAGACCATAGCGGTCCGGATTCTGAAGACTCAGCGCATTTAGCGAGGATGAAAGCATGCAAATGACAGGCCTGACCATCGCCGTCAATCGAATGGACGACATGGTGGCATTCTATAATGCCATTTTTGACGCCCGACTCAAACCCACGGTCCATATTGGGGATCACCAGTTTTATGGCGGCAAAATCGGCGAATTGGAATTGACCCTTTGCCCAAACGCAATTGCCGGTGTCGTTGCCGATCAAAATCGGCAGCAGTTCCGTTTTGCCGTCGACGATATCGCTGCGGTCATGAAAAAGGGCAGGAGACATCACGGCTGCGAGGTCAATCCCATTGACGAGTACAAGGGCGCGAAAGTGGCCTCCCTTGCCGATCCGGACGGCAACACGATTGAGTTTGTCGAACTGCTTTCATAGCTAGTCACCGTCAATACTGCCTGAGAGTTCGTCGGGCGAGGGCGCATAATTGCCCAGATGCCGCACGACAATGCCGCTGGCGTAGTTGGCCAGCAGGACCGCATCTTCGGCAGCAAGCCCAGCAGCCAGGGACAAGGTAATCACTGCAATGGCGGTATCACCCGCGCCGACAGTGTCGAAGACATCGCTCACTTGCGGACTTGGACAGATTGTCGTGCCGGCATCGGTTGCCAGGGCTGCGCCTCTGTTGCCCATGGTAACGATTGTCGCGCGCTTGACGGAAAACTCTCCATGAAGACAAGCAGCGGCGGTGCGGAAATCGTCGTCCGTCTCCAGTTCGCGATTGAGATGTCGCTCGGCGTCGGCGGCATTGCATTTGACGACATCAACTCCGGCGAAGCGGGCAAACTTGCCCTGCACATCCGCCGTCAACAATATGCTGTGCTGACGGCACAAATCCCGAATCCGCTTCAGCAAAGTCGGCGTAAGCAATCCTCCGTGATACTGCGACAAGAGTACCGCGTCGAGGGAGCCAATTCTGTCGCTCACGAATTCGACGATTTTAGCTTCCGTCCCCTCATCGATGGGATCGTGCGAGATCGTATCAATGCGCGTGACCTGCTGCGGGAATCGTAGCCCCATTTGCGCCATGACCCGGGTCTTTACGGTAGTCGGTCGGTCGGCGCAGGTAAACATGCCAGCGCAGTCGATGCCTTGATCGTTGAGGACGCTGAGCAGTTGCGCGCCATTTTCGTCGGCGCCAATCGCGCCAGCCTGAATGGCCCGGCTGCCCAAGGCGACGATATTCACTGCCGGATTGGCGGCGCCGCCGGCGATGAAGCGCGTCGATTCCAATTCCAATACGGGAACCGGCGCTTCTCTGCTCATGCGGGTGGCGCGCCCAGTGATGTATTCGTCGAGAATCACATCGCCCAGGACTAGGACGGTCTTGCGCGCCAGGCGCGCTACGCTATTCTTCAGCTTCGCCGACATACGATTTTTGCTCTGCGAGCTTTTGGCCAAGTTGCGCCAGTTTACATCAGCGCGCTCGGAAAACGATAGACTTGACTTGCGAAGCTTGCCTGGGCTATCGCTGGCGTAGAACTGCCCAAACGAATCTTGGCAAGCGCAACATGCGCCGGAGTCTCCAGGGCTGGCGCAGCAGGCGATAGCACCATTCCAGACCGCGTCGTCGCATCCACTCCGGCGCTCGGGGGATCTCTCCGGCGATGAAATCCAGCGATCCGCCAATGCCCATTGCCATGGTCACGTTGAGGCGCGGGAGATTGCGCGCGATCCACTTGTCTTGTTGCGGCGCCCCGTATGCCACAAACAGGATATCGGCCCTTGCCTGGTTGATCATGGCGACGATGTCGTCTTCTTCGCTTTCAGTTGGGCTGCCTCCATAGGTTCCGGCGACATTTAGTCGGGGAAAGCGTCGACAGAGGATATCCGCCGCCTTTTTGGCGATTCCCTCGCCAGCCCCCAGGAAGAAGATGCGCCAACCCCGTTCGGCGGCGTGACGCGCGATCAAAGGAACGCCGTCCGAACCGGTAATGCGTTCGGCAATCGGACTGCCGAGCCGCCTGCTGGCCCAAAGCAGGCCGACGCCGTCGGCTACGCAGAGAGCGGCCCGATTCAGGATAGCGAAGAATATGGGATCTTGACGCGCGATCATGATGAATTCCGGATTGACGGTACAAACGTGGTGGGGCCCGGAATCGGCTTGGATCCAGTCCTCAATAAGTTGCATCCAAGCCGGATAACTTAACCTGTCAACAGGCACGTCTAGGATGCGTATTCTGCCCGGATGCGGTTTTTCATTGATTTTCTCCGATGCAGTTGCTTTATTGACTGCGGCTGTGTCTTGCGGGCTCGTCTCCAGGACAGTTGCGGCAGCTTCAATTACCTGGCGCGATGTAACCAGCTTCATGCAGGTGCGCGCCGCGCAGCCGTCACGGGCTCCGATTGAATGCCCGACGTAGCTACAGGGACTGCAGGCCACGCCGCTCCGCTGAATCGACGCCCAGCCATCAACGGTCCAGGGCTTCCAGGCCTCGTGATTGCTAGGTCCAAAAATGCTGACGACCGGCGTGCCAGCCGCCGCGGCAACATGCATCACGCCGCTATCGGCGCCGATGAACAGGTCGGCGCGTCGCAGCACAGCAGCGAGTTGTGGCAGAGTCGTCTTTCCGACCAGGTTGAGGACCTCGAAATTCATCAGGCGCGCCGCTTCGGGGCTATCGTCGCTGCTTTGACCGACCAGAACGATGTGGGCCTGGTAGCGAGATTTGAGTTGATCCGCGACCTCGGCGAAGCGAGCGGGCGACCAACGGCGCGCTTTGCTGTACCCGCCGCTGCCCGCGTGCAGGACAACAATTGGGCCGTCGGTCAGCTCGTCTATTGTCGACGCGATCGCCTCCGAATTCTCGCTATATACGTGGGCTGGGCGTGCTTTAGACGGTGCGCCCACAAGCGCTGCCAAATCCAGCCAGTATTGCGCTTCGTGTACCCGGCCGAATCCACGGTCTGCTACCGCATCTGTCAAGAAGCTGGCATGTTCGTTTCGCAATCCGATGATGCGTCGGGCGCCGGAAACGTTAGCAATAAGCCGAAACTTGATGAGACCCGCGCGCAAGGTGAAATGATGAAAGAAGATGACCGTATCGTAGTTAACATGGCGCAGCCGGCACAACTTGGCAATGTTTGATGGCGACAAAAGGGCTCGCGTTGCGTTCTGCTTGCCCTTGTCAAATGGAATGACGGTGTCGACTAGAGCAGGGGGCACGATGTCCATGGCATGGCGGGAGGCCAAAAGGTCGATTCTGGAATCGGGCTTGGCTTCGCGCAGGGCGGCCATGGCCGGCGTAGCCAGTACCAGGTCGCCTATGTCCGCCAGTTGCACCAGCAGAATACGGTCCTCTGTCATATCTTTGCTGCCCGTCGTCCCGCTTGCCTCTGACATGCATTGTAGCAAATCGTCTTCAGGTCACTCATTGCATTTGCTGGAATTCGTCGAAAATCTCGTGGAGTCGACCGGCGGCTCGCTCCCAAGTAAATGTGGCGGCCTGTCGCTTGCCTCTGCCAATCATGCTTTCGCGCAGATTGGCATCGCTGTTGTAACGCTCCATGGCTGCGCTGATCGCGGTCGTATCCCGAGGATCAACCAGGAGACCCGCTTCACCAACGAGTTCTGGCAAGCTCGAGGTATTGCTGGCGATTACCGGCGTCCCGCAGATCATGGCTTCAATGACAGGGAAGCCAAATCCTTCGTGGAAGCTGGGGAACAGCAAAGCCAGCGCTTGGCTCAATAGCGCGCCTTTGTCCCCTTCGTCGATATAGCCCAGCATTCGGACGTTTTCTGCGCCAGCCAGCCAATTTTCGTCGAATAGCCAGCCTTTGCCACCGGCCAAAACGAGTCCCGTCTGCCTGTCGCCGCTTTGCTGCTGCCATTGCTTGAAGGCATTGACGATGCCCTGGATGTTCTTGCGCGGCTGCAATGTGCCGATGAAGAGGAAGAATCGTTCCGGCAACTGAAAACGATCCCGGAGGCGCGCAATATCTTTCGCTTCAAATCGTAAGGAATCCGCATCGACGCCGGGATAGAGAACGCGAATCTTCTCTTGTGGGCTGCCATAATAGCGCTTCAAATCCTCAGCCGTGGCGCGACTGTCCGCCAACACGATTGTGGCGCGACCTTGGCTATGAGCGGTTGTGATGTCAAGATATCTGCGCTGCATTTGCGGGTGAGCCGTCGGGAAGTGCTTATAGCCCAGATCGTGTACGGTAACGAGCGCATGGCCAGGAAAAAGCAGCGGCAGCGTATGTGCCGGCACGAAGCAAACATCGGGTCGCGTTGCCCAGAGTTCGCGCGCGAATCGCAAGTGCGTCCAGGCGCGCGGCCAGGGCAGGACAATTTGTCTTGTCACCGAGTTGGAGGGAAAAAGATCGGCAGGGGGCGCATCGCGAAAGTACAGCGCAATGTCCTGCGGTTCGTCTCGCGCGAGATTGGCTTCTACGAAAGCATGAATTAAACGCCGCGCATAGTGTTCCGTGCCGGTGGGTCGCTCTGCCGTCGTTCGGCTAGCGTCGATCGCAATCCGTAGTGACATGGCTGTAGTCCGGTGGCAACGGCCCGACTATTCCACCGGCTCAAAGGCTGATGACCTTTGCGGAGACGGGCTTGTCGGCGAGGACATGACGGGTATCGACGATGACGCGGCTGTAGGCCGCAACCTCGCGCCAGTCGAAGGCGCTGTGATCGGTTGCAATCACGACGCAATCCGCATTCTTCAGCAAGCCAGCGCAAAAGGTTTGCGACGGCATGCGCACGTCATTTTCCAGCCGTATTTCCGGCACATGCGGATCACAATAGCTTACATCGGCGCCTTTCTGCCGCAACAGGCTGATAATGTCGAGCGCGGGACTCTCGCGCACATCATCAACATCGCGCTTGTAAGCCACGCCCAGAATGACGATGCGCGAACCGCGAACCGCTCTCTGCTGGTCGTTGAGGGCGTCGGTAATCTTGTCGATGACGTAATACGGCATTGACGTATTGACTTCACTCGCCAGTTCAATGAAGCGGGCGTTGTAATTCAGCGTTTTCAGCTTCCAGCTCAAATAGTGCGGATCCACCGGAATGCAGTGCCCGCCAAGCCCCGGACCAGGATAAAAGGGCATGTAGCCGAAGGGTTTCGTGGCTGCCGCATGAATCACTTCCCAGACGTCGATGTCAAGCTTGTCGCACATCAGCGTCATCTCGTTGACCAAACCAATGTTGACAGCGCGAAAAGTGTTTTCCAATAGTTTCACCATCTCTGCCGCAGTGGGGGAGGATACCTGGATAACTTCATCGACGGCGGAATCATAGAGCGCCGCAGCCACTTGCGTGCAGTGTTCGGTGATGCCCCCGACGACTCTAGGCGTATTGCGGACCGTGAAGCGCTGATTGCCCGGGTCGATACGTTCGGGCGAAAATGCGATAAACACGTCCCGGCCTACTTGCCAGTCGTCGCGCAAGATTTCCGGCAGGATTATTTCCTCGGTTGTTCCAGGGTAGGTGGTGCTTTCCAAAACGATCAGCATGCCCGCCTTGCAGACTGCCGCGATTGATTGTGTCGCTTCCAGAATATGGGACATATCCGGGTCGCGCGTTTTGCGCAATGGCGTCGGAACGCAAATGCTGATGGCGTCTACCGCGCGCAACTCGCCGTAGCAGTTAGTCGCGCGCAAGCGCCCGGCCTTCACCAATGCCCCCAATCGCTGATGCGGGATATCCGGAATATAGCTTTGACAGGCATTGATCTTGCTTACTTTCTCTTCGTCAACATCCAGGCCCACGACAACGAAGCCGGCTTCGGCAAAGGCCACCGCCAGGGGCAAGCCGACGTAACCCAGGCCGACAACAGCAACTGTGGCATGCCGTTCCGCAAACTTGTCGAGCAGGTCTTTCTTGTGGCTCATATCATTCCTTTACACAGGATGCGCGCACAAATTATATTACGCGCCATACCTGCGCAATAGCCTGAGATCAGCGAATGCCGCTTCTTGCGAAACTTTCGACGAAGTGGCGTTGGAACAGTACAAACAGAATGACCAATGGCGTGATTACAATTAGCGTGCCTGCCATCAACTGACCGTAAAATGCGCCCTGGTCCGTGGTCTTGATCAGCTTGTTTAATCCCACCGTCAAGGGTCGGATTTCTTCAGACCGGGTGATAATGAAAGGCCACAGGAATTCGTTCCAATGTGAACTGACAGACACCAACGCAAAGGCAAGGTATGCGGGGATGGCGTTAGAGACATAGACATGGCGAATGACTTGCAACAGGTTCGCGCCATCAATTCGCGCTGCTTCGTCCAATTCGATGGGGATTTCGCGAAAAGTCTGCCGCAGCAACAAGACGCCAAATGCCGATCCCCAATAAGGGATCATTAAGGCAATCCGAGTGTCGAACAGACCTAGCATGTTTATCGTGCGGAAGTTCTGCACCAATAGAACGCCGGATGGGATCATCAATTGCAGGAGTATGATCATCAAGAGCAGGTCCCGCCCGAAGAATCTCAGACGGGCAAAAGCATAGGCGGCGCAAGTGACGGTCACAAGCTGTACCAGGAGCACACCCGCGACAAATAGGAAACTATTGAGATAGTGCAAGCTCCAGGGCGCTATGACGAGCGCGCGCTGGTAGTTGACCAGGGTGATTTCGCTGCCGAAAAAGATGCTGCCCTTGGTAACGGGTTCCGCCTCTGGCCGAAAGCTGACGAGTATCGTGAAAACGAGAGGAATGAGGAACGCAACAGCCAGCGCTATTTTGAGGGCAGTAGCCAATCGGGGCAGGATTCCCGTTGTCTTGTTCATGAGTCCTTCTCGTCGCGCTCGAAGAGCAGGAAATTGCTCAGGGTAAATGTCAAGACGACGCCGATCAGAATGATCGTCATCGCGTTGACATAACCCCAATTCCGACGTTCAGAAATATTTTGGAATATCAGATATAGCAAGAGGTTGGCGCTGTCGGCGGGTCCTCCCTCGCCCAGCGCCTGCAATTGCTCCACAGTTTGAAAGGCGAAGATAAAGGAAACCACGATGACGAAGAGCAAGGTACGCCGCAACAGTGGCAGGGTAAGATATGCAAATTGCTGCAGGCTGTCCGCGCCATCAAGCGCCGCTGCTTCATAGAGATCGCGCGGGATATTCTGTAAACCGGCCAGGAAGAAGATCATGAAATAGCCAGCTTGCTTCCAGATGTTGACAATCACGACGGAAGCCAGCACAAGATTGCGGTCGCCCAGCCAATTCAAGCCTGGGTGACCGACGGACTTCAGGATGGCGTTGGCCAGTCCGATGCTGTCGGAGAAGATAAAGGACCAGATGCTGGCGGCGCCGATGAGCGGCAGCAGCGACGGATAGAAGACGGCAAAGCGCCACAGGCCCAGAAGCGGCTGTTCCCGGTTGAGCAAGATCGCCAAAAGCAGCCCCAGGGGCACGCCGATGCCGACGGTCGCCAGCGCAAAAATGATCGTGTTGCGAAAGCTGCGGGTGAAGCGCGTGCCCATATAGTGGCTGTCGTCGAACAGGTCCTGGAAGTTTTGTACGCCAACGAATTGCGGCGGCTTGCCGGCCGAGTTAAGGCCTCTGGCCGGCTTATAGAGACTGTCGTTGACGGTCCTGATCGCAGGCAGCACATTGAACATGAGCACGAGGATCAACGTTGGCGCGACGAGCAAGTATGGTATGGCGATGGAACGTAGAGGTCTTCGTGGTGTATTCATGGACATTGCCAGTAGCCGCTCGGCGCCTAACCGGCGAAGCGGTCTGCGGCGCTCACGCAAAATAGGTTGCCGTCTCGTCGCATAAGCGACGCAGTTTACCTTAACAGGAGGGATGGCGAGCGAACCGTGTCACCCAAATGATCTAGGTTGCCAGGAAGTGCATGGCGATTCCCATGCGCAGCTTTTCCCCAGACAGATCCAGCCGGATGCGGGCTTTTTCGTCGCAGAGATGTTGGAAAATAAGCGGGCCTGCCATCTGGCAGGCCCGCGCCAGCTTAGCGGTATTCGGCTAGGATACCGTCGATTTGCGCTTGAGCGGCGTCCATTGCCGCCTGCGCATCCTCAGCTTCGCCTGTCAATATGCTCTGCAAGGTGCCGTTGATGATGCCCTGGATGGTGATCGTCGCGTAACTTGAGAACTCCTTCCCAACGTGTTGCAGTTGGTCCCGCGCGACCAGGTAATGCGGATATTCCATGGCTAGGGACGCCAGTGGTTCCGTCTCCCAAGCAGAGGCGTTGGAGGCGATGTATCCGGTGGTCGCGCCCCAGTCGGCCTGTATCTCCGGCGACGAGAGGAAGGTCACCCACTTCCAGATCGCGTCCATTTCGGCGTCGGACTTGCTGCCGTCGTCAAAGATGTAAAGATTGCCGCCACCGGTCGGCGCGCCATATCCGGTGCCATCTTCGCCCGCCGGTCCACTAGGCAGGTACCAGACGCCCACTTCAAAGTCCGCATCGCGCAGAATGCGCGTCAAGTTGCCCGTTGTGTGATAGATCATCGCCGCTTGCCCAGCCAAAAACGCCGTTGGCGTATCTCCCCAAGCGGCTCCGCCGGCCGGTCCAACACCGAGATCGGTGCCGAGCGAGCGAACAAACTCGACCGCCGCAACTGCCTCGGGCGTATTGAAGAATACTTGTGTGGGATCTTCGCTGACAATATTCTGTCCATAGGCAATCGCGAAACTCTGGTACATCCATATTGGAAAGCCACCCGCTACCGGCACCAGAAGTCCGTCGCGGTCCTCGGTTGTCAGAGCCTGCGCGATCTCGACCAGTTCCGCATTGTTGGTCGGCGGCGAATCATAGCCCGCTTCGGCCAGTAAGTCGGCGTTGTAATAGAGAATTGGCGTGCTGCGTTGGAAAGGAATGGACCAGACATTGCCGTCTGCGTCCATGCCGTTGCTCATCAAGGCTGGGAAGAAGTCCGCCACGAAGGCCTCGCCATCCTCCATGCCGTCGATAAAGGTCTGCGCAGGAACGATGTATCCCTCTTCCGCAAAACTGTAAAGATCAATTGACAGCATTACCGCGACATCGGGTCCAGCGCCGCCTCCCTGAAGCTCGGTCAATATGGTGTTGCGCGTGTCCGTGTAGCTGCCGGTGAATACGGGATTGATGCTAATGCCGGGGTTCTCTTCCTGGAAGGCGTCGGCATAGCCTTGGAAGATGCCCTCGGCATCATTGGCTGTTGCCGACGGGAAGTAGAAGTCGATGACAACGCTGCCCTGCCCAATAGCTGAACCTGTCAGCAAGAGTGATATGACAAACACGATCAAGGCCCTAAAGCGGTAACTCATGTTCTGTTCTCCTTCAAAATTAGGTAAACACGGGATGTAACTACCGAAGATATTCTAACGCCGATACCTCGCTCGGCGCAATAGAAACGCGCCCGCCGGAGTCCTCCGGCAGAGCGCGTTGCTTGAACTTTTGCAAGGAACTGCGTTGTTCAATTCAGACGGCGATGTCGCGCCGCTCGTATTGGTAAAGCGACGCCAAAAGCAGGACCGCGGAAACGACTACGAACCCGGCGATATGCGGCCAGATGAAGCCCTCTGTCAAGATATCGCCGGCGTTGTAATAGGTCAGGAAGGAAATGGAGCCTATCGGCTCGGCGACTGTTCCTTCCGCCACCGCGCCTATCGTCTGCAGCATATAACTCGCGATGACAAATGCCGTGACAATGCCAAGCGCGATTGATCGCCGCCGCACGACGACAGCGATGAGCATGGTCACCGCCATGATGAATACCATCAGGGGAATCAAGTAGAAGGTGACCTCCGCCAGCCTGGCCACGTCGAGATCGACGCCAGCAATAGATACGCCCAATTGCATACCCAGATAGATCAACAGGACCACACCGACAATGCTGACGCTGTAGGCTAGGAACTTTTCAACGATCACGCGCGCTCTTTGCACGGGCAAACTCAGCAGCACGTCCATGGTGCCGGCGTCCTCTTCGTTGGCGGTGATCCGCATGCCCATGACGACTGGATAGACGGCGAAAATCAGCGCGGACTTGCCGAAGAAGCCCATGGCGACGAAGCCTTCGTTGGTGGCGAAAATCTCAAGCTCCTTGCCGATGCCGACCATCGCAAGAATGATGGGCGGGAAGGTCTCCAGCAAGTCCTTCACGTCTTGCATATCAAAGAGCGGCACCATCAGCACGACCATTAGCGCCATCGCCGCCAAGCCGACTCCCCAATAGACCATTTGCTTCCAGGTCTGTTTGTAGGTCTCCAAGAAAACTGAACCGATCATCGTACTCGCTCCTAGACGCCGATGTCGCGGCTGATAAACATGCGGACGGAAAGCGCGATTCCTGCCAGGACTACCAGTAGCAGGAGCAGGGCATTTGCGGGATCGTAGTTACCCAGCACGATCTGCTCGCCCTTCGTATAGCTGAAGAAGGACAAGCCTTGCATGAGATCGGCAATAGCCCCGCTGGCGGCGCCGCCGACCAGATTGAAGACGTAGCTGGCGACGACGAAGGCTGCCGACAGGCCAATGGCATGGGCGCGACGCCGGGCAACTAGGGCCAGCAGACAGGTGACAGTCATCACCAGCAAGGCGCCGGGGTAGAGATTGAGAATGCTGATGAAGACCAGATCCATTTGCGCGTCTACGCCAAACAAAACCAGGCTGAACATGGTAATCGCCGCGCAAACGAGCAAGATGCCCAGCCCGATCGCGGCGTAGCCAATCCAGCGTTCAAGCAGATATGACGAACGCGAAATCGGCAGCGACATGATGACGTCCATAACGCCGGACTGCTCATCGTTGGCGGTGATGTTCATGCCAGCCATGACAGCGAATACGGATAAGAATATGGCGGCTTCCGAAACGAAGACCGATACGATCCAGCCTTCAGAACTTCGTAACACTTCAACGCTGCTAGCGCCGAAAGCTTGCAGCAGGGCGGGCGGCATTGATGCCAGGAGATCGGCATAGCCCTGGATGATGTCCGAGCTTGAGGCAATGAAACCGATGTAGAAACCGAGTAGGCCCAAGCCCAGACCCCAATACAGCACTTGCTTCCAGGAGGTCCTCAGTGTATTGGCAAAGACTATTCCGCTCATTAGCGCGCCTCCCTGCCGTCGCTATAGTAGGCCAGGAAGATATCTTCCAATGACGGCTCTTCTACACGAAGATCTTTCACATAACCCTCGCTGAGCATACGCAGCAAGGGATCGAAATCGCCCACCAGACGCATTTTAACGCGTGATCCATTGATGTTCAGATCACTGATATCGTTTGATAGTTCGAGTTGCCGCGCCAATCGCTCGGGAACGGCGTCTCGGAACTGGACATCAACCCAATGAAACTCTACGTTCATCAGTTTCTCAATCGATTCCACCGCCTTGAGATCGCCATCGCGCAATATGCCGGCGCGGTCGCAGATGGCCTGGACCTCGCTCAATATGTGGGAAGACAGGAAGACCGTTTTCCCTTTGTCGCGGTACTCATCCATCATCTCGTGAAAGGTCTGCTGCACCAGGGGGTCGAGACCATTTGTCGGCTCGTCAAGAACGAGCAGTTCCGGCGAGTGCATCATGGCCAGGACCAGCCCAAGCTTGCGCTTGTTGCCGGACGACAAATCCCGGACGCGCTTGCTCGTATCCAGTTGCAGGCGCTGCGCCAACTCTTCGGCTTGCTTCGTAATGTCTTTGGTATCGCCGCGCACGCTGGCGACGTAGTGGATGATCTGCTGGCCGGTGCGCCCTTCCCACAAGCTGAGCTCGCCGGGCAAGAAGCCGATCCGCCGATGGATCTCTACACTGTGATCCCGTATATCCATGCCAAAGATCGAAGCGGAGCCGCTGCTGGGTCTGATCAAGTCCAGCAGCATGCGTATGGTTGTGGTTTTCCCGGCGCCGTTCGGACCCAGGTATCCGAAGATCTCCCCCTGCTGTACGTTGAGGTTGAGGTTTCGCAAGGCCGCCGTCTGCTTGGAGCCCGAGCCGTAGGTTTTCGAAAGGCCGCTGATTTCTATCACTGATGCGGACGCCATGATAATCTCCTTATTGCCAACAATCGCGCCGGTTGACGCCCACAAAACATGCGTTCAACCTCTATCGATTATAGTCGGCGCGCGAATTCGCTGTCAACGAAGACCGCGCCAAGCCCATCCCCCAATTATTGGGGTGCGAATACAGCGCAATGCTCCAGCCTGTCGCAGTGAGCTTGCCCACATGCGCTAGGAAACGCCGATGACATCGGCGCCCAGATAAGGCCGCAAGACCTCCGGGATGACGATGCTGCCGTCCGCCCGCTGGTTGTTCTCCATGATCGCGATCATCACGCGCGGCGTGGCCAGGCCGCTGCCGTTTAAGGTATGCACAAAACGCGTCTTGCGGCTGCCGGCCGGGTAATAACGCACCCTGGCTCGTCGCGCTTGAAAGGCTTCGGTATTGCTGCAGGAACTCACCTCGAGCCATTCCTGGCAGCCCGGCGACCACATTTCGATATCGTATTTCTTGGTCGCGCTGAAGCCGAGGTCGCCGCTGACGATTTCCAAGCGCCGATACGGGATATCCAGCGCCGCACAAATCGCTTCCGCTTGCTGCGTCATCGTCTCCAGTTCGTCGTAGCTGGTTTCGGGCGTCGTGAATTTGAACATCTCCACTTTTTCGAACTGATGCACGCGCTTGATGCCGCGCACGTCGCGCCCGGCGCTGGCCTTCTCGCTGCGAAAGCAGGGACTATGCGCCACATAGTTCAGCGGGAGATCGGCTTCCTCGAGGATTTCCTCTCGATGCAAATTGGTGATCGCGACCTCGGCTGTGGGTATCAGAAAGCGATTTTCGCCCTCTAACTGATAGACCGTATCCTGGAATTTGGGAAACTGCGCCGAGCCATATAGCATGTCTCCCTGTACCAGGTAAGGCACATAGACTTCGCTAAACCCGTTTTCTCGGGCGCTATCCAGGAAGAAGCTGATCAGGGCTCGCTGCAAGCGAGCGCCCCATCCCTTCAAGACAAAGAAGCGGCTGCCCGCCAGCTTGACGCCCCGCTCGAAGTCAATGACGCCAAGCGCGGGACCCAACTCCCAATGGGGTTTCGGCTCAAATTCGAATTCGCGGAATTCGCCCCGCGGCGGATGCGCGACATTGCTCTCCTCGCTTTCATGGACGGGGACGCTTTGATGCGGCAAATTTGGGATCCAAAGCATGTTGTCTTGAAGTTCGCTTTCGATTTCCTTTGCTGCGGCAAAGCCGTCATCGATCTTGCCCCCGATCCGCTTCAAGGCGGCGATGAGATCGTCGAATGCCGCGCGCAGTTCCAGGTCCGTGTCTCTGGCAACAGGCGCGCTGCCATCCATAAGCGCTCTAGCGCTGTCAAAGTCTTGACGCTGCAACGCGCTGGCAGCCGCAAGCGCGCGCCCAGCTTTTTCTCCATCATCCATGGCTTTATTGCCCCGCAGTTTGCCCATGGCGCGGTTTAAGCTGTTTCGCGCGGCTTGCGCGGTTTCTGTCTTGGTCCGTATCTCACGCCGCCCCGCATCCAATTTCAGGATCTTGTCAATGCGGGCGAGCGCCGCCTCGTCATAGAGTTTGCTGATTTGCTCTTTCACCCAATCCGGCTTTTCACGGATTAGCGCTATGTCCAGCATGTGTTTTCTGTCTCCAGTTGTGTTGAGTTCTAAAGCTGTGAAACTCGGAATCCGTTTGATTTTACCATGTGCCGCAGGCGATGTTGCAATCCGTCATGCCCGATCAAAGGCGGCACATGGCGCTAAGAGTCTTGACTGGAGGATGAATTGGAGGATCCAATGGAGGAGGCGGGATTGTAACGCGCATGCGCCCATGCCGGCGCATCGTCAGGCAATGGACCGCGAATGTCACGCAGAAAACGACGCCCGGCAATGGCCAAGCCGATGGTGACGTTGGCGATCACCAACGCATCAAAGAATTCCGGCGTCAGGATGTCCACGGTGGTCCTGTTCCAATCTCTGGGGTCTACTACTCAACCGCCAAGCTTTGCAAAACATGATAGACCGTGATTGTGGATTTCACAAGCGAGCGTGGCGCTTCAGGTGTATTTCAATATTTTGGCATAATTGGCACTGTATCAAATTTCGTCATTATCCACCCACTCTGACAGCAAAAATCACGAATAAAATGACGATCTGTAGGGGCGACTCTGTGAGTCGCCCGAAATCAACATCTCACATTTGGGCAAGCCACTGGCTCGCCCCTACAGAGTTGTCGCCTTTTGAAGGATTGAGCTTGATGTGCCAATAATCTGAAATACACTCTGGCGCTTCAACAGCCGCTCGGCATAAACTGGACGCCTCTACTCAAGAGATAGAACGCCAGAAATCCGCGATTCGCATTTCTACCAACTCGTCCTCAACACGGTAGAAGTGCTCGTCTGTCATCACGAAGAGCTTGCCAGCGAAGGCTCTGCGCAGATTTTGCAATTGCGCCAGCGAACCTTCCAACGCATTCGCCATGCGAAACTCGATGCCGGCGTCCGCCTGGGGCAGGTAGAGCGCGATGCGCCTTTTCTTTTCCGCTAGTGGCAAGTCTAGTTGATATGCCAGCTGCCGGACGGCTGCGTCCAACATGAATTGCCCGCGCAAATCGTTTTCGGACGGCGCCGGCTCGCGCAAATGCGGATACAGCAAAACATCCCGGATGCTATCTTGATCGGTGAGCAGCATGACCATGCGATCGACTCCGCTGCCGAAGCCGCCGTTGGGCGGCATGCCGAAGCGCATGGCCCGCAAGTAGTCTTCATCCAAGGGCGTGGTTTCGTCAGAATCCTCGTCATAGAGACGTTTCATCTCCACGAATCGCGCTTGCTGATCGCGCGGATCGTTCAACTCCGTGAAGGCGTTGCCCATCTCCATGCCGTGGATGAAAAACTCGAATCGCTCGGTGTGAGATGCCAGATATAATTGTTCTTTTTCATCGGCGCCGTCGGCGTCACCCTGAATGCGCTTGGCAAAGGGCGATACATCGCGCGGATAGTCCTTGATGATCGTCGGCTGGATCAGGCGCTCTTCAATATGATTGCCCAGCAGATGCTCGACGATCATGCGTCCCCAGGTATCGTCGCGGTCCAGACCATCCGCCAATCCATGCGCGCGCAAATACGCGTACAGGGCGTCGCTCGTTGGGAAGTCCATATAGTCGAAGTCTAGATATTCTTGTACCGCCTCGCGAATGCTCAGCCGCTTCCAGGGCGGCGCCAGGTTCAGTTCGGCGCCCTGGTATTGAATCCTGCTCGATCCGGTGACCTGCTCGGCGGTGTAAGCGAACATGCGCTCGGTGATATCCATCACGCCTTCGTAGTCGATGTAGGCCTTGTAAAACTCCAGCATGGTAAATTCGGTATTGTGCTTATAGCTGACGCCTTCATTGCGAAAGTCGCGTCCAATTTCGTAGACGGCATCGTAACCGCCCACAAGAAGACGTTTAAGGTAAAGCTCGAAACTGATGCGCAGGTACAGATCCTGATGCAACTGGTTGTGATGCGTGACAAACGGCCGCGCGGCGGCGCCGCCATATAGAGACTGCAAGATTGGCGTTTCAACCTCCAGCATGCCCTCGCTATCGAGAAAGTCGCGCAGGGCTTTGATCGTTCTGGCGCGCTTGATGAATACCTCGCGAACGGATTTATTCACAGCAAGATCGGCGTAGCGCTGGCGGTATCGCGTCTCGGTATCTTTGAATTCTCCATACTCGCTGACGCTGCCGTCTTCGTGCCGCTGCTCTTTTACAACGGGCAAGGGGCTGAGCGCCTTGCTCAAAAGCGTCAGCTTGGTGGTATCGACGCTGATTTCTCCGGCGCGTGTGCGCATCATGGTACCGCTGGCCTGCACGAAGTCATCAACATCAATCAGTTTGCGCCGGACCAACTCGTAACTTTCTTCGCCCAAGGCGTTCAGCCGCAGGAAAAGCTGGACACGACCGCTCTCGTCTTCAATATGCGCAAAGGAAATTTTTCCTTTGCTGTTCAATCGCCTGATGCGCCCGGCGACAGCAACATAGGTCGAGCCGGGAGCTTCTTCACCGTGGAATGCTTCGATGGCTTCGGCAACGGTGTGGCTTCTTTGGCAGCCTCCCGGATACAGCAGGATACCAGCCGCTTCCAGGCGCTTGGCCTTCTCCAGGCGTTCCTTCTCGAGTTTGTTGGGTTGCCACATGCTGGCTCGTTGCGCTCCTGGATTCGACTGGCACAATTAGAGCGGGATCGCGCTCGCTCTCGTTGCGCTGAAGGGCGAAAAGTTGCAAAGAGCGTATTACAAAAGCCGCGCAAATTATAGATCAAAATCTTTTGCAGAGATCGTTGCAGATTGCGCCTTGCAATTGTGACAGACTGCGATATCGTAGGCGAATTTGCAGAAAAAGTTGCAAGGCGCGCCAGCAAATGCAAGATGCCGAGGCATCTGAACCTCCCAATCGCTGGATCATAACGCTGGTAGTTGTTGCATTCGCGCAGGCCCTTGGCGCCGGCGGCATTTCGCTCGTTTATCCCTTTTTACCCATCTACGTTCAAACATTGCAGGACGCTCATTTGATTAATCGTGAGCTCCTGGCCGGTCTGGTTATTGCCGCGCCTCCCTTGATGGCCACATTCACGACGCCGTTTTGGGGGCGCTTGGCGGACAAGTATGGACGCAAGAAAATGGTGATTCGAGCGCTGCTCTGCTCATCGGTCATTCTTTGTCTGATGGGATTTGCGCAAACTGCGCTGGTGCTGATTCTTTTGCGCGCGCTGCAAGGACTGACCAGCGGCCTCATCGCCGCCAATATGGCCCTGGTTGCCGGTGAGTGCCCCAGGGAGCGTATGGGCTTCGCATTGGGCACCTTGCAAGTCGGGTTATTTGGCGGCGTCGCCATCGGACCGATCGTTGGCGGCGTCCTGGCGGAACAATTCGGCTTTCAAGTTCCCTTTGTCTTTACATCCGCCATGCTGATGCTTGCCGGGCTATTGGTCGCCGTTGGCGTTCGGGAGACCTATGCGCCGGCGAAAGATAAATCCATTAACATCCGTCCATCCGAGATACTAAGCGCCTGGCGCGACATCCTGAGACGTCAGGGTGTGCGGACTGTGTATTCGCTCCGCTTTCTTAACGGATTTGCACAGCGATCTTTGATGCCGATCGCCCCTCTCTTTGTTATGGCGCTAATCCCGACCGCTGTCTCCAGCGCCAGCGCCTATGCTGGTTTGGTCCTTACCGTCTCGGCCATAGCGACGACAGCCGGGTCTTTTCTCTTGGGCTGGCTCAGCGACAAATGGGGCTATCGCAGGATCCTTCTGGGCGCCGCATTTGTGGCGATGATGTTCTACATCCCGCAAGCCTTTGTAGGAAGCGTGGGGCAGTTGCTGTTGTTCCAGGCCCTGGCGGGCTTGGCGGCCGGGGGCGTTCTGTCGGCGCCGGCAGCGATGTTGGCCAAATTTACGGCACTAGGCGACGAAGGTTCGGTATATGGATTGGACGCCTCAGTGTCTTCCTTTGCCAACGGCATGGCGCCCTTGACGGCGTCATTAATCGCTGCGTTTTTTGGTTTGCGCGCGGTCTTCGGGGCAGTGGCGCTCTATTACCTGCTTATTCTTTTGATTGCTTTGCAGTTCTTGCCCAAGCCAAAGCGACGGCCGTTGCGCTGGTCTCCTGGTTTTGCAGGCGGAGACTAGGACAACGGTGTCAGAATTAATAAGAATCCATGTCGCCACACAACAACTAGCCATTATTTGCAGGTCGTCGTCAAGTAGATGATTTTCGGCGTTTTTCCCTTTTTACCAACCCAGGTCAGGAATCTGAATACATGGCTAAGGTCCTCGCGCCGTTTGCGCCTTCACTAGCACGATCGCTCGGTTTCCCAACCAGTTGGAAGTTTACGCTGGGCATCGTATTCGCGGCACAGTTTTTCTCGGCGATCGGCTTTTCGATGGTGTTTCCCTTTCTGCCCCTGTACATCGAATCCCTGGGCAGCCGCTTCGCCCTGAGTACCGAGGTGCTCGCGGGTTTGGTGATCGCCGTACAAAGCGTCACCATGATGATTGCCGCGCCCATTTGGGGTGTCGTGGCCGACCGATTCGGGCGCAAGAAGATGATACTGCGCGCCATGGTCGGTGGCGGCATCTTCATGATTCTGATGGGCTTCGTGCAGAGCGCCGAACAACTGATTTTTCTCCGCGCCTTGCAAGGCTTGGTCACGGGAACTGTGTCCGCCAACAATGCGCTGGTTGCCGCAAGCACGCCGCGCGAACGCGTCGGCTTCGCCATGGGCACCTTGCAGTTGGGACTCTGGAGCGGCGTTGCCGTTGGGCCTCTATTGGGCGGCGTGCTTGCGGACCTGTTTGGATATAGCGTTCCCTTTGTGGCGACTGCCGTACTGCTTTTGATCGGCGCCCTCGTCATTTCCGTAGGCGTACAGGAGGACTTCAGCCCGCCAAAAGAGAAAAACGCCATTCACCCAACGGCTTTCCTCCTCGGCTGGAAAATGATTTTGGGCACCTCGGGCGTAAGCATGGTCTTGCTGATGCGCTTCCTTGTGGGCCTGGCGCGCTCGATCATCATTCCAATAGCGCCCCTTTTCGTCGTCTCGCTCATCATAAGCGAGACCGAAACGAACAATACCTATGCCGGTCTGATGCTGGCTGTCTCATCGGCAACTTCCACATTCGGCGCCGTGTATCTCGGCAGTCTGGGAGACCGCATTAGCCACAAGAAAGTGCTGTTCTGGTGCGCCTTGGTCGCCATGGCGCTATACATCCCCCAGGTCTTCGTGGCGAATGTATGGCAATTGTTGATTCTGCAAGGTATGGCGGGAATCGCTGCCGGGGGATTGGTCGCGGCGCCCAGCGCCTTGCTCTCAAGATATACGGATAGAGGAAGCGCCGGCGCTGTATACGGGCTGGATAATTCTGTTTGGTCCGCGTCAAAAGCCGTCGCGCCTTTGCTTGGCGCCACTATTGCCATTTGGATCGGTATGCGCGGCGCCTTCGCCGCTTCTGCCCTGGTGTTCGGGATGATTGCGGTGATCGCTTGGTTCTGCCTGCCGCAAGACGATCTGCATTCAGTGGAACCACGAGCCGGCCAGACGGACGACTAGACGCTCCGCCGCTTGCAGAGCAACAGCAGTTTAGTACAATTGTCCAATGGCAAAAAAACGCAGCCCACTGGAAAAAGTTGACAACTTTGATCGACGCAAATCCAAGTACGGTTCGATTGCGGCGGCACTGACCGAAGTCTACGGGGAACTCGACTGGTTACGCAATCAGGACGGCATGGATGAGCTCATCAGTTGCATTCTCAGCCAGAGTACTACCGATATCAATCGCGATCGCGCCTTCGAGCGCTTGAAATCCCATTATGAATCCTGGCATGCGGTGCGCTATGCGGATATCGACGAGCTGACGGACGTTATCCGGCCCGCGGGTTTGGCGAATCAAAAAGCGCCGCGAATCCAAGCCGTATTGGCGACGATCCACGACAAGGCCGGCGAATACAGCATCGACTTTCTGGATGACTTATCGATTGAAGAAGCTAAGGATTGGTTGGTTTCGCTCAAGGGCATCGGTCCAAAGACGGCGGCAATTGTCTTGTGCTTCGCCTACGGACGGCCGGCCTTTCCAGTCGATACGCATATCTTTCGTGTCAGCAAACGAATCGGGTTCATCCCGGAAAAGCTTTCAGCCAATGACGCGCACCCTGTGATGGAGGCAATCGTTCCCGCCGACGATTATTATCAGTTCCATATCCAGTTGATTCAGCATGGCCGCGATACCTGCCATGCCCGCAATCCCGCATGCGAGCGCTGTCCCATCACCAAGCGCTGCGATTATTTCGCTGACAATGTGCTGCCACAGTCAACAAGTTGAATAGATATGGATGCGCCTTTGGCGGACACGCCGGACGACGACCAGGCGCACCTCTTTGTCTCGCCGCATTTCGACGATGGCGTATTCAGTTGCGGCGGCCGGATCCATCAACTGACCAGAGCGGGCGAGCCGGTAACCGTCATAACGATGATGGGCGGGTTGCATTCCGGGGAGCTACCCAAATCGCCCATTCTTGACGACTTGCATAAGCGCTGGATGGCCGGCGCAGATCCTTTGTGCGCGCGTCAACAGGAAGATAAGCGCGCCCTTGCCCTTTTGAACGCCGAACATATTCACATTGATTTGACAGATTGCGTTTATCGGCAGGTGGACGGCCTTCCTCTGTATCCCTCGGAAGAGTCGCTCTTCGGCAATGTGCACGTCGCAGATTACGCGCTGCAGTATCTGGAAGCGCTCTCATTGCCCGACACGGCAAGGCGCCTCGTCATTTATTTACCCCTCGCCGTCGGTCACCACGTCGATCATCAGATCGTGCGAGACTGGGGAATTGGATTGCTGAGGGACAAACCTGAAAGCTGGTCGCTACGTTTCTATGCCGAATACCCCTATTTCAATACCGAGCGCGCGATCACGCTGGCACTGTCCAAAATGAACATGCCGCTGCGCGAAAAGCCGATCAAACTCGACGAAGCCGATCTTGCCGCCAAGGTCAATGCCATTGCTTGCTATAACTCGCAGATTAGTACGTTTTGGGAGGACGTGGATGCCATGGCGCTCGACTTGCGGCGCTCGTCCTTAGATCCGCGAACGGGTCAACTGGTGGAACGATACTGGGAAATCGAAAGCTGATATTTTTATCCAATGCTCGCCGCAGTCCTGTTTGCCTAAACCGTGTCGCTCATGCGACGAGACGATTTACTATTTCGCGCGAGCGCGACATGCCTGTGACCTTTTCGCTGCCGCCGAGCGGCTGCATGAAACCGCAGCCTGCGCATCCTGCCTTGCCAGGAATGTCGAAACGTTCCGGCATCTCCAGCCGGACAAGCTGGACCCAGGCTGTAATTGAGTGAGGGCTTTTGCCTGCCGCCGCGGGTATGGGGGCCTTTCCTGTGAGAACTCGCCGGCTTGCTGGTTACCGGCAAGAAACTTGACAGGAGATCTTCGAAAGGCGACGGTGGGATTCGAACCCACGAATGAAGGTTTTGCAAACCTCTGCCTTACCACTTGGCCACGTCGCCCGGCAAGACCAACATTATACCCAGACTCAGGCTGATTTCAAGAATGATTTGCTAGGCCTCGTCTTCAGGAATCCAGGCGAATGGCAAGTCTTCGAACGCGATTCCGGGAGCGCTCGCGTTCCGCGTCCGCGTGGGCAAGAAGGAGACGGCTGCGTCTGGGGCCTGGCGGAGCTCCTCGCGGCTGTTTAGGCGGCGCATATCACGTGGAAAATAGACTGATTTCTTGTAGTCGGGCGATATGGCTATCCGGGCGACGGCTCGGGCCAAGATGTCAATCGGCATCGGACCAATTCGGCCGAAGGGCAGCAGAGATAGCGGCGGAATCGAAGCCAACAGGGTGCTTGCGCGATACAAGATATGGCGCGGTTGACCGCGCATATACAGCAAGGGTGCGCGTACGATGCTGTATTTCAAGCCGAGGCGTCCCAGGTATCGTTCCGCTTGGCGCTTTGATCGAATATAACCGCGTTTTGTCCAGGGCGCGCTAACAGCGCTAACCAGGATCATATGCCCGACGCCATCGCTGACGCACATATTGCCGACGTTGCGCGCCGATACCAAATTCAGCCGTTCATAGGACAAGCCCTGCGCGGGATCCGCATGCAGGCTCCCTACGGTATGGATGACCGCGGAGTGGAAGCGCGCCTTTCCGCGCAAACTGCCGGGGTTCCACACGTCAGCTGTTGACCAGCGTGTATGATGGGCAAGAGGCCCCAGTTGATCTTCCGCGCCCGACCGGACCAACATGCTGACCTCGGCGCCTTCCGCCAGCAAGGCCGCGGCGATATTGTCTCCCAAAAACGTGCCGCCGCCAGTGACCAAAATCCCGCGATCGTATCGTGTCATGTCTATAGATCGTTCGTTTTTCGATAAACAGTATCGCGCAGGGCCAAACGCTGCGAATAGATTCTCGTCCGACGTTTGTTCCCGCCTTCCTTGTTTAGACATATTGTACGAATCTAAATTGGAAAGTTCAATTTCGCGAGCATGTGAATGCGCGCCAACTGCTGGATTTATGTGTGATTCTGACCGAGGGCTCTCGTTGCCAAGACAACGCGTGTCTTGTACCTTACTGTTTTTATGTATAATGGATTGTTGATGGAACGGTTCAATGAGCGGATCCATCGAGAGTCAAGTAATACAAGACCACCTGACACTGCCTGAACCATTGGCAGAAAGCAGTGGCGGAACGACAAGGTGGATAAGCGGTATCGCTGCTAGCTAGGCGTCGCGGAGGTTTGCCTAGCTAGCAGCGGCGGACTATATCTAGCAAATTGCAAGTGGATGTTCGGCTCCAGGTCGAATGACATGTGAATGAAACTGTCTCTCAAGAAGAGAGTAGATTGTTCTGGCGAACTTGTAGTAGTGGCGCCCTCTAGCCAGTTGGCAAAGGCCGCTATATGCCACGATAACTGAATCATTTCCAAACGTCAGAACGCCTATAATCTGTTTGTCATTTGCCTCAGATATATCCGTTGAATTGGACGAACTACGGGTGCCTGTATTGGACGCATGATGCCGATCATCACAGCGCTGCGAGTTCAAACTGGGGGCGAAGACCGGGTCAGTCTTTATCTGGATGACGAGTTTGCCTTTGATCTGCCGCTGATCTGCGCGGCTGGATTGCATACCGGGCAAGAGTTGTCACAGCTAGAGATCAAGGCCTTGGACGGCAAGAGCAAAGAACAAGCTGCTTACGACCGTGCGGTCAATTACTTGTCATTCAGACCCCGCAGTTCCGAAGAAGTCCGCCGACATCTTGTCAGATCAGGTATTTCGGATACCGTGGTAGCGATCGTAGTGGATCGGCTGCGGCAGCAAGGGTCCCTCGATGATGCCTCTTTTGCCCGATTCTGGATCGAGAATCGGGAACGGTTCAAACCCATGGCGCCGCGAGCGCTTCGTTATGAACTGAGTCAAAAGGGCGTTGGCCGAGACATTATCGAATCTATGTTGCATGCGATTGACGCTGAAGCATCTGCGGAACGAGCTGCCGAAAAGCGGATCTGGCGCTATCGAGGCAAGTCGCGCGTCGACTTCCGGCATAAGCTGGGTTCCTGGCTTTATCGCCGTGGATTCGATCGCGATACGATTCATAGTGTCATCGATCGATTGGAAGCCGAGCTCGACCAATCCGAACCCCGCTACTTCGCCAATGGTCTAGAGGAATAACCCAGGTGGATACAATCCGGATCTGGTTAAGAAAGGAGCAGGGACGAATGTATCCAATGGATACCGTCAAGCGACTATGGAAACGATTATCTTGGCAATTGCTGTGGCAGTCATCGGTATCGGCGCGGGGTATGGCTTGGGCGTATGGCGAGGCAGAGCGACGCTGCTGAAGAAGCAGCAGGACGAAGGGCAAAGCGCGCTTATACAAGCCTCGAATGATGCCAAAGAACTGCTGAAAAATGCTGAAGTGGAGAAGACGCAAATCGTTGCCGAAGCTGAGCATGCGGCGCAGCAGCGGATCAACGACGCGGAAGGCATATTACAGCGCCGCCGCCGTGTTCTGAGTGACGAAGACGAGCGTATCCAACGTCGGCGAAACGAACTCGATAAGCGAGTGGAACGTCTCGAACAGCGCGATCAACAACTGAATAAACGTCAAAGCCGGCTCGACAAAAAGGAGAACGATCTCAAGAAGTCTGAATCGAACATCCTGGAAAAGCTTCAAGGCATTGCGCAGATGACAGTCGATGAGGCGCGACAAACGCTGCTTGAATCCATCGAATTGGACGCGCGCAACGATATGGCGCGTATCATTCGCCAGGTGGAAGCCGAAGCGCGCGAAACAGCCGATCATCGCGCTCGAAGCTTAATCGCAATGGCGATTCAGCGCCTGGCTTCGGAGCAAGTGAGCGAAGTCTCTGTGAGCGTGGTGCCCCTGCCTAGCGACGACATGAAAGGGCGCATCATCGGGCGCAACGGGCGCAATATCCGCTCTTTCGAACTGGCAACCGGTGTCGATGTTGTCGTGGACGACTCGCCCGAAGCGGTCACGATAAGCAGTTTTGATCCGGTCCGCCGCGAGGTAGCCAAACGGACCATGGCCAAACTGGTAACCGACGGCCGCATTCATCCGGCGCGCATTGAAAAACTTGTCGAAGATACGCGAGCCGAAGTCGAGCAAATTGTGCGCGAAGAGGGCGAACGCGCGGCCTACGAGACCGGCGTTCACGGCTTGCATGTAGAAGTGCTGAAACTGCTGGGGCAGTTGAAATTCCGCAGCAGTTATGGTCAGAACCAGCATGCCCACGCAATCGAGACCGCCCATATCGCTGGCATGATCGCTTTGGAGTTGGGCGCCGATGCCAATATCGCAAAGATGGGCGGCTTAATGCACGATATTGGCAAGGCCATTGATCACAATGTCGAAGGCACACATGCCTTGATCGGGGCCGAGTTTGTCAAGCGCTATGGCGGCAATGATCGTGTTGTCAACTGTATTGCCGCCCACCATCACGAGGTCGAGAAAGAATGCGTCGAAGCCTTTATCGTGGAAGCGGCTGACGCCATTTCCGGCGCCCGACCCGGTGCCCGGCGGGAAAGCCTCGATTCCTACATCCGCCGCGTCAAGCAGTTGGAAGAGATTGCCAATACCTTTGATGGCGTCGAGCAGAGCTACGCCCTGCAAGCCGGGCGCGAAGTGCGCATTATCGTGCGCCCCGAAGTCGTGGACGACTATCTGGCCATTCAACTGGCGCGCGATATCGCCAAGCGCATCGAGAACGATATGCAGTATCCGGGACAGATCAAAGTACACGTGATCCGCGAGACCCGGCGCGTGGAGTACGCGAAATAGGCACGCTCAAAGCTCGAGACGTCTATTCAATTTGGCGCGCTTGAGCAGTTGACACGATCGATCCAATCAAAAAGCCCCTGCCATGCGACAGGGGCTTTCGCGTTTCTCAATCTCTCAAGCGCTTAGCTCGATACGCGCAGCGTGACCTCAACCTGCATCAACTCGCCATCGCGCAGGACATCCAGCGTCACCTCATCACCCGGCTTGTGGAAATAGATGCGATTGCGCAGATCAATTTCCAGCGTCGCTGGCTCGCCTTCGACTGCTACGATGATGTCGCCGACTTGAATGCCAGCCGCCCCTGCGGGAAGCCCCTCAATCACCTCAGCGACGTAGGCGCCGTTGCTGACAGCGCTGCCCTCGAAGTAAGGGCTGTCAGCTTCCAACTGGATATAGCGCACGCCCAGCGTCACTTGCTTTTCGTGCAGCCCCAGCCAAACGGAACGATCTTGCTCCTGCGGCGCGTCAATGCCGAACATCAGCAGAGGAGCGATGCTTGAGGGCACATCAAAGTGAAGGTTGCCGCTCATGCGCGCTATTGTCAGATTGATGTCCTCGCCAGTGAACAAATCCTTCGCTTCTTCTATGGCGGCGCCGTTGACGGCTGTGATCAGATCATATTGTCTCAAACCAGCGGCGTACAGTTCGTGCGCCGGACTGATTTCCCGGATCTCGATGGCGTCGTCCCCGTAGCCCAGCGCAATGCTGTCCGTCTGGTAGACGCTGCTGACGTCCAGTCGCGGACCCGGACCGGGCCGATGTCCTGGACCCCGGCGCCTGCGATGATCTTCTACGATCACCTTCATGGTCAATTCGCGGTCGCCGCGCAAGACCTTGATTGCCAGTTCATCACCCTCATTCAGGTCGGATACAGCCACATCCGCGGCGCCAATGCTGTCAATCGCATCGCCGTCAACGCTGATCAGGCGGTCATGGACGTGGAATCCCGCTTCTGCAACTTCAGAACCTGCCAATGCGGCAACAATGAATACCTTGTCGTCGCATTGCTGGACATACAAGCCGACAGACGCCAGATCCAAGGGCATGGCATAGTCTGGATCGCTGAACAGATCCTCTGGCAGCGCCATCAAAGTCACGTCAGTTGTGAAAGCTGAACCGTCGCGCGCGACGCTCAAGGTAATGGTATCGCCCACGACGTAGGTCAGCAGTACCTCCCTGATGGAAGAGAAATCGATGGCGGTTTCATCAAACGCGTTGACAACGTCCCCAGCCTCGAGATCGGCATTAGCAGCGGGCGTATTGGCTATGACGCCGGTAACCAGAATGCCCTCGTCAACGCCCCAATAGCGAATGCCGATGAAGGGCATAGCCTGCGTTTCAGCCGCAGTCTCCATCTCCTCCTGCGCAAGCGCAATCGCCGAAGTCGTCAGCAATGCCATGAGGACCAGGAGACGGATCAAGTTTTGCAAATAGTTTTTCATTTTCGGGAGCCCCTTTACTGTCGGTAAAGTCTCACTTCAATATGCCAGCGTCCTGCTCACAGGACTATTCTGATTACTTTATCCGATTTATCGTCTCTGGTCAAATATTTCTTTGCCAACTGCATATAGTCAGCGCCGCTCTGATCCTTTTCGCCGGTTGCGCGCCTTGCGCCTCTCGCGATCATTTATCGTCGTTTTTGCTGCCGCCGAACAGGCGTTTGGTAATGGCGCCGCCAAAAAGCGTGCCGGCGACTGTATGTTCGAACTGTACATTGTTCTTGGGTCGGTCATCCCAATCGCCCTTATGTCGCTTGTTGATCCACCGCTGATAATCATCCGAGGCGGCAACTAAGAACGCTTCGATCGCGCTTTCGTCGTTGGCCGCAAGCCGATTTCGCACCTCCGTCAAGGATGCCAGCAACTCATCAATTGCTCGCGTCAGTGGCTCCCTGTTCGCCATCCACTCGTCGCGCAAGGCGTCTGGATGATGAGTCAACAAGTAGCGTGTCAGGACGTTGAAGGGCGGGTTGGTGAGGCGCTGGGCGTCTTGCCAGGCATTGTGATTCATGGCGCTCGCGTAGGCTGCGACACTCAGAAGTTGCGGGATCTCCTCTGTGACGGTTGTTAAGCTGTCGTGCTCGGCCGGGTCGAGAAAATGGGGTTTGCCGCCCAGAATCGCCGAAAAGTTGACGGCCAGGTCAATCGCTTCCTTAATGCTGGCAACCGACGGCGTCAAATAGATGGGGCTGTCCAGAAAATAATCGTCGCTCGCGTACTCCGGACTCAATTGATGCTCCAGCAAATAATCAGCGTTGATCACAGCCGTGAAACCAATCAGATGGTGCTCGCCGCTCAAGTACTGTGCCGCCCAGGCTATCGACGGCTGCTTGATTGCCGCGGTATCGAGGATGAGTACGCCGTCGCGCAAGGAGGGCGCGATCAGTTCATAGCCTGCGCGCAAGTCCTCATAGGGCAGATTCATGAACACGATGTCGGCCGACTCAACCGCGTTGTAAGCTTTTCTTTCGATCTTGTCGAAGACCTTGAGTTTGCGCGTCGGCGTTTCATAGTCGTCTCGGCTGTCGTGGCCGATCAACGTAAAGCGATGCTGGCCACGCTTTTCAACATAGGTCTGCAAGCGTAAAGCCAGCGACGCTCCCAAGCGATCCAAACCCAGAACGGCAATTGTTAGCTCAGCCATACAATGCTCCTCGCACCTACCGGCTTACCCGCGGCGACTTCCAAAACGGGCTCTCCAAAATGATAAGATAGCTGAAGACCGCCCAATCGCATGTTGCGCGATTCATTTGCGCCATATCTAAACTATAGCGCAGACCAAGGGCTTCAATCTATAGCGCTTGGGCAACGCTTGCCGCTGCGCGCCGCTCAGCAAGCTTCGTCGGCGCGCTGAAGGCATTGCAGCAATGTGGCCTGCGGATGATCGCGATGCGCTAAAATATCGGCCTGATGGTGCTCGACAAGCCATACGGCGACTTCGTCAGCACAACACGCGCGCAAGATTTCGCCGCTCCATTGCGCGTGCCGGGATCTCACGACAAAGGGCGCGCGCCAAATGCTCAGGTTTTCCTCGCGGCCGAGCCTGTCTGCCAAAGACGGAATCAAATGCTTGACCAGCACAGCCAGGGTCTTCTGCCAGACGGTCAAGTGACAGCGGCACTTGCCGACATCGTGCATTAATGCGGCAACGGCCAGGGGCAGTGGGACGGATTCGCGCTGCTTCATTACCGTTCGTAGAACGTTTAGACTGTGCAATTGGTCGGCGCGCGACATTTTTTGAAATGCGTCAAGTTCTTTTGATGAAAGATATTGATTTGCCAATTGCAGATCAATCGGCGTAGCGAAGGCAAAGAGCGCGCGAATGCCCTGTTCAACTCGGTTTAATGCGGCTTCCATATCTTACAAGAACAGCAGCAGGCGCATTATTGCGCTGGTAGGCTGCCCGATTAAGAGCCCAAGCGGACTTACACCGGCAATCGGGATGAAGGACAAAAAGATCACGCCCAGGAAAACGTAGTAGCTCAGGACTTGCCAATCACGCCATTTGAAGGCCGGGCGCATCAAAAACTCCGACACAGGGCGCAGATTCTGCTGAATGGCAACTGGGATTTGCATGCGATTGAGCCAGGAGCCGGGCAGCAACGTCAATACGACGTGCCAGCCGTCGATCGGGAAAAGCGGAATCAAATTGAAGACGAATAGCAGCACATTCCAAAAGACCATCGCGTACATGAAGGCCGCCAGCGCGCCCAGGGGACTGGCTATCGAATCCGGCAAGGTATACAAATAATAGCCATCAACCGCGATCCCGCCGAGGCGAAGTATGAGCGCGAAAACCAATGCCAGGCACAGGTTGGAAAATGGACCCGCTGCCACCGCGGCCAGAAAGCCCCAGCGTGGATCGCGCATGCGCTGTGGCGAGATCGGCGCGCTGCCCAGGATGCCAAAACCGATGATCGCGAACATCAGCCAGCCGACCCAGTTTATATGCACAAGCGGATTCAGCGTTAAGCGCCCCTGCTTTTTGGGCAAGGGATCGCCCATCTTCCACGCGACAAAATTGTGAGCGAATTCGTGTACGGTCATGCCAATGCCGAGCACAATGAGATTGATAACGATCGTAATCGGGTGCAGATCCAGGAACATGGAAACTTACTCTCTAACAGCGGTGCATTCAGCTTAACTATACATGAAACTCCTGCAACTTGGGAAGATGGATGGCCCATATGACGATTGTGTATCGAATTCGCTTGAAAAAAAGAACAGCAACCACCTAACAGTCGCCCGCAAAATGCAAAAGTCCATTTAGGCTTTCTCAGTAGTACCAATAAACTAATGCGAAACAATTGCATTTATTGTGAGAATTATGAATGTAATCCAAATCCAGGCAAAAGCGCTCCCCCTCTCCCCCTTGTGGGAGAGGGGGTTGGGGGGTGAGGGGTTGATCGCGCATGTCACATTTTCTCATAACCTACTTGCACTTACTTCTGTGCCTCTGTGGTTATATTTAAGTTTGTATCGTGTTCATTGCACTGCATGTTCATTTTGATGCGATTGCCCTGGGGACCTGTGACAACGTTTCAGCGCCTGCGCCAACTATGATATAATTGCACAGATCGCAGCGATCTATCGCGTCAATGCAAAGCCGAAGCGGGCACAAGCGACCCCTCAATTGACCGTCGTTCGCGTCTTGGGTCGACAGGCTCCCGTCCTAGGAAAGTCCAATTGTGACGAAGCGCGTCCTATTTCTGTTTTCGGATACCGGTGGCGGTCATCGCTCCGCGTTTCAAGCAATTCAGGATGCCATGACGATAATGTATGGCGACGCTGTTGAATTTGATGCCGTCGACGTGCTGCGCGAGTTGAAGTGGCCGCTCAACAAACAGCCGGAATTGTACCCCCTGGTCGTCAACACATCGAAGCTGCTTTGGGCGCTTATGTATCACAGCTTCGACGGCAAACACCGCGCCCGTTTGGCGCGACAGTTTATCTATCGCAATAATCGCAAGA
Source organism: Chloroflexota bacterium (assembly GCA_026708115.1). GTDB lineage: Bacteria > Chloroflexota > Anaerolineae > Aggregatilineales > Phototrophicaceae > UBA6055. The sequence goes on along the minus strand of JAPOVL010000047.1, from coordinate 44,763 downwards.
TTCTTCGGCGCGTCGTGCGCGACCATCCCGCCGATGTCGTGGTTTGTACGCATTCGGTGATTGCGAATCCGACCTTCCGGGCTTTTTTGACCCTGGATGAACGCCCGCCTTTCTTGACAGTGGTAACGGATTTGGTGACCACGCCCTCGTTTTGGTACGATCCTCGCGTCGATTATTGCTTTGTTCCCACCGAAACCGCTTACCGGCGCGGACTTAGGCTGGGCATGTCCTCATCACAGATGCAGATCACAGGTTTGCCGGTCAATCCGCATTTCATCAAATCAATGACCAGCAAGGCAGAGGCGCGCAAAGACTTTGGTTTTGATCCAAAATTGCCCGCAGTCTTGTTCGTTGCCGGTGGCGAAGGCATGGGGACGATCTACAAGATGGTCAAGGCCCTCGACGCGCGGCGGCTCAACGTACAGATTGTCGTAGTCTGTGGGCGCAACGAAGACCTCAAGATCAAGCTCGAATCACGTATCTGGACGAATGCCCGGCATATATTCGGCTTCGTGACCAACCACCACGAAATGCCTCGCCTGATGGCAGCCTCCGATATCATTGTCACCAAAGCCGGTCCCTCGACGATCAGCGAAGCAGCCATCGCCGGCTTGCCAATGATCATCAGCGATCGCATACCCGGGCAGGAAACCGGAAACGTGAAACTGGTGCTGGAGAACGCCGCCGGCGTTTACTTGCCAAAGCCGGAAAAGGTCGTGTCGCAAATCATTGACTGGCTTGGCGAGGGGCCCGAAATGCTGGCCAGACGGTCGGCTAACGCCCGTAGAATCGCGCGTCCAAACGCCGTCTGGGAAATCGCCGAAGCCGTCTGGGATTTTGCCAACAAGCCCAATATCGCGCGCACGCAAGTATCCTGATAAATGGGGCTTCTTACCCCTGCAAGCTGCCCAGGTACAGGGCCGAGGCCAGCTCGCTAATCTTCCCGTCAGACAAGCGTAGCTTCCAGGTGCCTAGCTGCTGATCGTTCGTGAACAGCACAGCCGCATAATCCTCTGTCCATGCGACCCGGCGCGCAAGTCCCGTAAATGGATTGCTGACAAGCGACTGTTCCAAGGTCTGCAGATCGGCCAGAACAAAGACGCTGCGCGTCTCGTCCGCAGCAGCTCCTTGCATCGGAACTTGCGAAACGACATATAGCGCCAGGTTGTCGTCGGCGCCGACCAGCGCCTCCCCGGGCGCCGTGAATCCAGCCGGCGCCGCGCTCTCGATAGCCATTTTCTGGCTTCCGTCGAGGCTGTAAACCTTGACTTCTACGCCATCACCCCTTGAAGACGGCGGAAATCGCAACAATACCTGGTCTCCAAAGCCCGCGGCGCAGTAGCATCCGGATTCGTCTGGCAATTGCCTCAGGGCGCCGTCTGCCAGGCTTAGCGCGAACAATCCAGCATACTGTGTATACGAGAAGTGCTCGCTGATGCCGTCGGGGTGGGCTTCCATAATCAGTTCATTTGTAGCCGCGCTGAATGCGACCGGCAGAACGCGAACGCCTTCGCGAGGCCCATCAACCAATACCTCGCGACCATCAGCGCCGTCCACGTCGCTGACATAAGTCGAAGTGCTCAGCGTTCCCCCGTCTCCCCGACGCGTCACGGTCCAGGCGATTGCCTGTCCGCCTCCGAAAACGAGCCAATCCACCCGTTCTGTATCGGCTGATTTGCTAAGGAACGGGTGATCCCGGATTGAAGTATCCGGCGCAACCTGCTTGACCTGGTTTTCGTCAAGGTCGTAATAGATTACGGCCTTTCCCAGCAATGTGAAGCGCTCGCCCGCGATGCTTCTGCTATTCATCTCTCCCGTGAGGATGTTGATGAAGACGAGTTCCGCCGTCGTGTCAGCTTCGTCCTTTCTTAGGAACACATCCCAACCCGGTTGCTCTGCTTCTGGCAAGGCTGTATCTTGCGCCGACAGCGGCGCCGATACCAACATGCATACCATAAGCCAGAGAATTTTGGCTTTCATCTCTCGCGCCTTCGCGGACGTCTTCTCCCCGAAATTATAGATTGGCGCATTTGCTGGAGCAAACTGATTCGCCTCCCTTTCAGCGCAATTGCATCAAAATGAGGCGACTGACATGGTACGAAATTGGACTGATTATTTACCACCGAGGGCACCGAGGGTCGCGTAGACATTGACCGACAGCACAGAAGTAGGAGCAACTAAGTTATGCAACTCCAAAATAATAGCCGCCGGTAGGGGCGACCCAGCGGGTCGCCCGCAAAGTGGAAACATCTACATAGGAGTCCTGCTTACGTAAACCGCAACGCTCACGCGACGAGACGGCTTACTATTTTGCGTGAGCGCGGCAGAACTTTTCGCTGCCGCCGAGCGGCTCTGTGTCTCTGTGGTTACATTTAAGTTTGTATCGTGTTCATTTCGATAGAATTGCCCTGCGCTCCCTATGGAATGAAGTCAAAAGCCCCGCGCCATTGCGGGGCTTTTGGAAAATTCTTTGACAGTTCGCTTCCCATCGAGACTACGTCGATGGCGCGCTGGATAGCAACAAACTAGCTATCAAGGGACTAGCCGATTTAGATCGGCTCTAACGATTCTTGCGGTTCCGATGAAGACGTCGCTGCTGCCAAGCCATGGCGTCGCGATTCTTCTTTTCCTGCAGGAAGCGTTCTACTCGCGCAATCTCCTGCAATTCGATCGCGCGCTGTTTATGCATCAACTCGGCGCTGAAGGTCAAGTGTTCCATGTTTATGCTCCTATTGTTCTTAACGCACATGGAAAGAAATCTATCATAATCAGACAAGATGTACGATAGCGGAATCAAAAAGTCGTACATTTTGCATAATGGAGACGCGCCTAGCTGCCAGAGTCTTACTTTTCTGAGAAGAATCTATATCTGTCGTCGGAGATTGTCGTTACAATCTTGTTTCAGCCAATCCAAGGGAGGAGGAGGCAATTTGAAATCCGTAACAATCCAGGATATCAAGCTGCACGTGCTGGCAATGCCACTCGTAGAACTGCTGAAAACAAGCTTCGGCGCCGAACCGCAAAAGTCGGCCATAATCGTGGAAGTGCTGTCTAGCGAAGGTCTGACGGGATGGGGCGAAACGGCGCTTAAGACCAAGCCAAGTTATGGTTCCGAGACGATTCTTACCGCTCTGCACATCACGCGCGATTTTCTGATTCCAAGCTTGCTCGGCAAGACTATCGCATCGCCGACTGAAGTGCCCGAACTGTTGAGGGCCGTGCGCGGCAATCATCACGCCAGGGCGGGCCTGGAAGCGGCGCTTTGGGATCTCATGGCCAAGGCCAACGGCATGCGACTGGCTGATTATTTCGCCTGCCACCTGCCAGCGCAGGCTCGGCCGCGGGATGACGTCCAGGTGGGCGTCAGCATCGGCATACAGGAGTCGCTGGACGCGCAGCTCACGCTCATCCAAAAGCGCCTCGACGAAGGCTATCAGCGCATCAAACTTAAGATAGCGCCCGGCTGGGATCTGGAGCTCGCCAGCGCAGTTCGGGGGCGCTTTCCCGATATCACCTTGATGCTGGATGCCAATAGCGCTTATACCTTGAAGGACATCGAACACCTGAAACAACTTGACCAGTTCGGCTTGCTCATGATCGAGCAGCCGCTGGCCTACGACGACATTTATGAACACAGTCTGCTGCAAGCGCAACTGCGGACGCCGATTTGCCTGGACGAAAGTATCTACTCAGCGCAGGACTGGCGCATAGCGCTTGAACTCGGCGCCGGGAAAATCCTCAACCTAAAACCGACGCGCGTGGGCGGCTACAGCGAAAGTCTCAAGATTCACCAACTCTGCGTCGAAACGAATACGCCGCTTTGGATCGGCGGCATGCTGGAAACTGGCGTCGGTCGCGCCGCAAACCTGGCCTTCGCTTCACTGCCGGGCGTGACCTTGCCCAGCGACATCTCCGCCACAGATCGATACTTCGATCCCGACATCGCCGAACCGCCCTTTGTCTTGGGTGCGGGCAGCAGCCTGAAAGTCCCCTCAGGACCGGGCATCGGGGTTGACGTGCAACGGGATCGCCTCGAGGAAGCCTGCGCGCGCTGGCGAGAGATTAATCCCTTCAAGCCCTTGTTCTGAATTGTCGCAAAGCCACTATGGCAAATCTGATGCCGTTGCCTTGGGCGCGGAACCCCGCCCTGCTCGCCAGGCCGCGGCATCAATAGGGGCAATGATAAGTCGCTCGCGGCCCCGCCCCGCCCGGCGACTCGTCGAATGTGAAAGTCATGATCGACGCGGTGGCTGGATAATCGACCGGGAGCATGTAGTTCATTAGATTGTCCTTCATCAACGCCTCGGGCACGTATCCATGCGCATGCAGCCAGGGAAATACCAGAACATCGCCATGGCCGACAGCTACGATTGCTTCGCCGCGATGCGCGTCTCTGGCGTATGCGAAGAACTCCAGCACGCGGTCGAGTACCATTTGCGGAACTTCATGAGGCGGTTGATTGCCCGTGTAAAGATCCCAGCCCATTGCTGCCAGCTCCGCGGTTGGGCGGCCTTCATAGGGGGTCGCCACCTCAATCAAGCGCCGGTCAACCCGCGCTTCAACCGCGCAGTGATAAGACGCGACGATCTCTGCCGTTTGCTGTGCCCGTTCCATCGGGCTCGAGTAGACCGCGGAAACAGGTTGATCCGCCAACCACTTGCCAGCGGCATGCGCTTGCTGGACCCCGGCTTCGCTAAGCACGAAACCTGGCATGCGTCCGTAAAGCACGTTCGTCGGGTTATGCACCTGGCCATGGCGCATCAGATAAATTGTAGTTTCCACGATTCGCTCCAGTTGATTTCTTCTCAATATGTCCGGACCGGGTCAATACCTGTTTATGTACGCCGCCGCTCATGCTTATTCTTGTGCCTGAGCGCGACATGCCCGGGATCCTTTTCGCCGAGCGACTCTCGGGCGGTCTCATTCAGCGCCGGCTGTGAACCTGAGTTGTCACTAACCATCTTGAGTCCTTTGGCTTATGATACAACGATTAGTTGTTTCGAATGCGATAGGGCTATGCCGATTTGAAGCTCAAGAAGCGCTCAGTCGACCGACGCATGGTCACCATCTTGATGATCGTTTTTGTCCAGATGTTTGGCACTTCGATGGTGCATCCGATCTTGCCTCTCTATGCCCAGAGCGCCTTCAACATGAACGCCCAGGTCATAACGCTCTTGCTGACCGCCTTCTTCGCGGCGCAGTTCGTGGCCGGTCCCTTCATCGGACGTCTGTCGGACAGGCGCGGGAGGCTGCCCGTTCTCATCTTCAGCCAGATGGGAACCGTGATCGCGTTCTTGATGATTGCTTTCGCGCAATCGGCAGCCGTCTTGTTCCTGGCGCGCATCCTTGATGGCGTAACCGGCGGAAATATCGTTGTCGCGCAGGCTTATATGACAGATATTGTGCCAGAACACCGGCGCACAGTGGCCCTCGGTTATGTGATGGCCGCATTCGGTCTTGGATTCGCCCTCGGTCCCGCGGTAGGCGGCATACTGGCAAGCGCCTTTGGTCCCCAGATCCCCTTCGTTTTTGCCGCGCTAGCGGCAGCGGGCACCGTAGTCCTGACCCACCTCACGCTTGAAGAATCCTTGAGCCACGACGACCGCCAACGCAACCGCAGAAGCGCTGCCGCCCGGCTGCGTCCGACGGCTCTGATGACAAATGTTCCCTTGATGGCGGTGCTTAGCGTCAGCTTTTTCGCGCGCTTCGGTATGGGCTTGCTCATCGCCACCTTGGCGCTGTTTGCGGAAGCTGTCTTGTTTGCCGGTCAATCCTTCTCGTCGGTGAGTCTCGGCGTCGGCGTGATGCTCATGATGGTGGGAATCGGCCAAATTATCACACAAATTATCTTGTTGCCGGCTGCGCTTAGCCACTTCAGCGACACCTTGATCGTCTTAATGGGCGCCGCTGCCCGCGCCCTGTCCATGTTTTTGCTGGCTCTCGCCGTCGAGCCTCTCTTTGGCACGCTGAGCGTAGTCATCTTCGCCGTCGGCAGCGGCTTGTTAATCCCGCCGCTGCAGTCGCTGCTGACCAAGACCGTGCCTGCGGAATTGCGCGGCGCTATCCTTGGTATCTATCACTCCGTGATGAGCCTGGGCGTGATCTTGTCTACGGCGATCGCAGGACTCTTGTTCGCTGCGGATCCAACGATCCCGAATTGGGTGGGGGGAGCCTTATCCTGTATATCTCTCGTTCCTGGCTTCTTGCTCTGGCACTGGGCGCGCAAAAACGGTCGCATGCCGGCAGCGCAGCTTGCCAGCTAAAAGAAAACCGCCTCCCAAAAAGAGGCGGCTTTCTAAACTCTGTCGGGGCGGCGGGATTTGAACCCACGACCTCACCGACCCGAACGGTGCGCGCTACCGGGCTGCGCCACGCCCCGACATCTCGGAGCACAGTGTAGCCAAAGCGACATTTGCTGGCAAGGTGAAAAATGCCTGACGACAAGCCGCTGACCGTGACCGACAACTTGCGCAAACGCGCGAGCGCGCCCTTGGACCGTATCGGCGCTTGGCTGGCGCGCGCCGGTGTCCACCCCGACTGGATAACGGCGCTGGGACTGACGGCTGTTGGCCTGGCGGCGATCTTTATCGCGACGGGCGATTTCCTCACCGGCGGCATCCTGCTCTTGCTCAGCTTGCCTCTGGACGCTCTTGACGGCGCTGTCGCGCGCGCCGCTCAACGCCAGGGATCTTTTGGCATGCTGCTGGATTCGACCCTGGATCGCTATGCTGACGGTTTTATTTTTGCCGCTTTCGGTTATCATTTTGCGCGGCATGGCCGGCTCGATATGTTGATGTTGGCGCTGTTTGCGCTCATTGGCAGCTATCTGGTCAGTTATGTACGCGCTCGCGCAGACGACAGCAAGATCGGTATCGGCGTCACAGTCGGCTGGTTTTCTCGTTTGGAGCGCGTGGCTGTCATCCTGGTCATGACCTTGGCTGCCGGCGTCTTGCAAAGCGCGCAGCCACTTGAAATTGGTCTGGTCATCCTGGCGGTCGGCGCCAATCTGACCGCCTTGCAACGATTGCGATATGTATATAGCGCTTTGAAGAACAAAGGCGAGTGACGATGGAATTTGAACAAACCTACATTGTTGTAGGCAACCTGCAGATACGCTACTACGGCATTATCATCGTTGTCGCGCTCTTGCTTGGCGCCACCGTCGCGTCCTTGCTGGCCAAGCGCACCGGACGCGATCCCGACCATATCTGGGGCGGCCTAACCTGGGCAATTATCCCGGGCATTATCGGCGCCCGCCTGTGGTTCATTCTCTTCCCGCCGGTTTCTTTGACCGCCGGCTGCGGCATCGAAGGAGAAGTCTGTCAAAACACCGCCTGGTTCCTGGACAATTTCTTCGATAGCCAAAACGGCGCCATAGCCATCTGGAGCGGGGGATTGAGCATATTCGGCGCGATTATCGGAGGCGTATTCGGCGCCTACCTCTATTTGAGCCGCTGGCACAACCGGATCATAAATCTGTTCATCACCATCTTGACGCCGGTTTTCTGGTTGAGCCAAGCGGCCACCTGGCTGGCGGAATCGCTGATGGCGCGCGTCACCGGCAAGGATGTTTCCGCATTTCGATACCAGCGGCCGGTAAGCAGCTTCCCCGACGATGGCATGCGCCTCGCGCCCTGGATGGATGTCGCCGGCGTCGCCATACCGGTCGGCCAAGCCATTGGCCGATTTGCCAATTATGTCAACCAGGAACTGTATGGCGCGCCCACGACGCTGCCCTGGGGCATTCAAATCCCGCGCGACGCGCGTGTCGCGCCCTACGAAAGCTTGATTGACTATCCATCAGATACCTTGTTTCATCCGCTTTGGGCCTACGAAGCGCTATGGAGCCTGGTCGCCTTTTACGTGCTCTGGCGCATTTATCACCAGTACCGCGATCGCTTGTTGAGCGGTGATGTCCTGCTGCTGTATATCGCCCAGTATTCCTTTGTGCGCTTCCTGTTGGAATTCCTGCGCGTAGAGATCGCCACGATTGGGGCCTCCGGTATCAACAGTTCGCAGACTATTACATTAATCGCATTCCTGGCCTCGGTCGCGCTTCTGCTCTACCGCCACCGCGGGGGCAAATACAGCGGCGCCAAAGGCGCGGACGTGGCCGCGGAACAAGCCGAACAACTGCCGCAGTCTAGCGCATAAAAGACTGCGCATTGGCTCGCGCCACGTTGGGACAGATTGCCGCAATCACATGTCGGAAGGAGTTGCTGGCATCGAAACCGCCGCTGGACGGCGGACGCAACCTGTCAAGCAATCGGTAAAGTGTTTCGATTATTTCTGAACTATGGTATCGTCAATACTGACGGATAGACGGACAGGGTGTTTGCTACATCTGCCAAAATGGACTGAGTCCGATTCAAAGGCAAGTGTATGGCGCGCGTAATCATTCTGGGAACCTCCGGCGCGGTAAACAGCGCAGAGCATGACTATACCCATTTCCTGTTAATTGGCGAGCAAGATTCCCCGGTCTTGGTAGACGCCGGGTCCAATCCCCTGGATAAGATCAAGGACCTGGGCATCAACGACGACGATCTGCAAGACATCATTCTGACCCATTTTCATTCCGATCACGTCGCCGGCGTGCCCAATATGTTGATGCATATGTGGCAGATGGGCCGCAAAGCGCCCATGCGCTTCTACGGCATTCCTCACTGCATTAACCGCATTGAAGAGACCATGGATATGTACGGCTGGGAATTCTGGCCCAATTTCTTTCCGGTATCCTTTTCTCGTATCAGCTTGCACGACAACACCTTGCTATTTGAAAACAAGGACTTTGCCATCCACTCCTTCCCCGTCGTTCACTTCATACCGACCATCGGTATGCGCATAACGAATAAACACAATGGCAAAGTGCTCGCCTACAGTTGCGATACCGAACCCTGCCCCAATGCCCTGAAAATCGGCAAAGACGCCGATATCTTCATCCACGAGGCCGGCGGACCCCCACCCGGTCACAGTACCGCAAGGATGGCCGGCGAAGCGGCGGCGACAGCCGGCGCCAAAGAACTGCGTTTAATTCACTACCAGGTCTGGAACCAGGACCCCGAACCGCTCGTTCAGGAAGCCGCCGAAACCTACGACGGCCCGATTCATCTCTGCCGGGACTTCGACGAAATTGAGTTTTAGCGGCCGCAACGGGCCGTTGCGGTCAATCATGGCGTGTAATTCACAATAAGCCAGACTAGATAGCAAGTTGAGGGACTTTGCAGCTACATTGCCCACGGTGCAATCATCCGATTGAAGCGGAGCAAATCAATATCCAGAAGCTGGTCGCGCTCTGCGCGCAGTGCAGCGGCGTATTTGATATCAGCCACCCCCGCGCCAAAGCGAAGCGCCGCAAAGTGCGCCGCCCGCCCCACCTGCGCCAGTACTCGCAAGACCCGCTTCACCTGGGCTTCCGCACCAATTTCCGCCTGGACAAAAGCGAGAGTTTCCAAAGCAGCGCCATCCTGAGCGGCGTCTTCAGTCTGGTGACACTGCTCATGACGGGGCTGTTTCTGGAAGGCGAAGTCCCGATATTTCTGCCGCTCATGTTTGTCATTATGGCGATTGCGGCCATCTATGCACTGGCGACAAATGCCTATAATCAAACGCATATCCGTATCGAGGACGAAGCCATCCACGTTTCCCGCGCGCCACTGCCATCCCTGACGCGGGCGCGGCGAATCGATCTGGACGGCGTAGAATCCTTTGCCGTGGAGGAAACGGCCGCTTCGCAGCGCGAGGGCTACGATACCCCACGCTACCACGTCTGGGCGCATGACGCGGATGGCGGCCGCCGCCTGGTCAATGGCGACCTCCCCGAAGAATACGCCAGTTATATCGCCAGCCAACTCAACCAGCGCCTCATCCCCGACGAGGCTGCCAACGCCGCTCGCTTAAGCGACAGCCAACTCGACTTCGACGAGTATGCTCTGGAGCAACTGCAAGACGCCGACGCCAGCCAACAGACGCTCCGACCGAAACCTTAGCGCTTGCCGCTTTAATCCCCCATCCCCCGACCCCTCCAAAGTTCATTCATAGCGATTCACGTAGGGGCGAGCCCGTGGCTCGCCCGAAACACACTCCTCAGTAAATCCATGTAAGTCGTGCAACTCCAAAATAATAGTCGTCGGTAGGGGCGACCCGGCGGGTCGCCCGAAACACACCACCTACATTCACATCGAAAACTGTAAGGGCGAACGAACCGCTCTGTCGGCGGGCAGTGTCTACGCGCCCTACGCGCACCCCTTGTGGGATTTCCGCCCCCCGCTTAGCGGGGGGACCGAGGGGGGCAAGGGGTTTGGGGTGAGGGCCAAAAAACCCAAATAGCCTTGACTTGCATAGAACAAATGTGCTATACTGCCCTCACAACGCAAACAAAAGGAGGACACAGACCATGCCAGCAACCCACACCCTCGATACCAAAATCGAAGCCCTCAACCTGCTCAACCTGCACGACGGCGACTTGAAACTGGTCAATTCCCGGCTCGGCATTCCCATCAGAACCATGCGCGGCTGGCTACTTGACGAGCAACAACTCCGTCTCCAATACTACGACCGCCAATACCACCACTTCGCCAACATCAAATTCAAACTCCTCAACAAGTTCTTGGTATTCTCACTCGACACCATGGAGAAATTGATGACCGGCGACCTCGGCGACCACACCCTCAGCCAACTCACCTACGTCCTGTCAACCCTGCTCAATCAAGCTGCCAGACTGGAGAAGTCCTTCGAAGACCTGCCGCCAGATCTCGAAAGCGATGCCGAACAGCCCAACCGCATCCGCTATGTCTACGAAGATGAACCGGGTGCTGACCCGCCCCCGGCAGATGCCAATCCGCCGCAGCCCGACCCGATTCCAAGTTCTGAACAACGGGCGGCGCCGGATAACATAGCGGGAATGGGGCTTGATCAAGATCCTGAGGGCGGCGCGCCCGAAACAGAAGCGCCGCCGCCGAACAGCCCTGAGCGACCCGCTGGAACCGAGCTATCTGATGCCTGGCTAGATCATGTGCGATCTGGTGAAGGCCCCCAAAAACCTAAAAGACGTCCCAAGGTAATGCCGCGTCAAACTGCCAGAAAACGGCGTAAACGGCGTAAGAAGCGCAAATAATCCCGACCAGCTGCGCGGCGCCGGGCTCGACCTTCGTCCTTCTCGCCGGAGCCGCCCGTCTGCCCGCCCATATCTGGCGCAATCTCATCCTGGCCAAGACCCGCGCCGCCGCCCGGGCCTGCTTCGACGCGCAATGCGCTGGCCACAACCTCATCCCCTTCGCCCAACGGCCTACGAAAACACCTAAAATGACCGCACCGCCACAAAAAATTCCCTACACCGTTTTCAAGGACCCTGTAGGGGCGAGCCATTGGCTCGCCCGCTTTTTTAATAAACCGCGATCTGCGGTAGCCGAGCACTTTGTTATTTTGTGTGAGCGCGGTAGCCCAAATTCGCTGCCGCCGAGCGGCTGTGGCGAAGAAAAACAAGTACTCTGCCCGCCAAATCCGGCCAAGGGGTACCCCCCTCCCCCGTATACATACTGTATCGATACACTTACCAAAAACGCCGCATTTTATGGGTATCTTATGGCATTTTATGGACATCTTATGGACACCGTTTCTGTACAAAACGCCACAGCGCGCGCCGGATGCGCCCGCCCAGATCCGCCGCCGCCGAGCGCCTGTGGCTTCATTCAAGTTGCTATCCTGTTCATTGCAGCGCATGTTCATTTTGATGCGATTGCCCTGTCCCGGGATGAGAACTGTTTGGTTATCCGCAGCGGATAGTCTACAATAAGTACTGCCTGCCTTTGGGCTAGGCAGTTGCGATCTTATTCGAATCGAGAATATACGGAGGAATATAGATGAAAAAGCACGTTCGCTTGGCAACGCTCTTTGGGGTCCTGCTGGTCATGGCGCTGTTCATCATTGCGCCTGCGGCTCAGGCGCAGGACATGTTGAGCTTCGCGGCTGCGGATTGCGACTACGGCGGCAACCTTAAATCGGTGGAGGCTGTCGATTCGCATACGGTAGTCGTCACCCTCTGCAATCCCGATGCCATCTTTGACCAGGAAATGGCAAGTCTGGGCTTGTCAGTTCATCCCAGCGAATATCTGGATGCGACAGGCGGCGAAGGTGATCTGCTGACGACCCCAATCGGAACAGGTCCGCTGCGCCTCGTGAATTGGGACCAAGGCAACGAGATGGTCTTCGAACGCTTTGACGACTATTGGGGCGAACCGTCCATCGAAAAGACGGTTATCCTGCGCTGGAATTCCGAAGCGGCCGCGCGGGCGACAGAGCTGCGCGCCGGCACCATCGACGGCATGAAGTTTGCCAACCCTGACGATATCCCCGTCTTCGGCGCCGATCCCAATTTCAATCTGATCGAAATTCCGCCCTTGACCGGCGTCTATGTTGCCATGAGCAATTTTTACGAGCCGCTCAACGATGTGCGCGTCCGCAAAGCCATCGCCATGGGCATCAATCGTCAGCGCATCGTCGACAACTTCTTCCCGCCCGGCTCGCCTTTGACGCCGGACTTTGTGCCACCCGCAGTCTTTGGTCACGTCGGGGAAAGCGGCGTTCCCGGCTTCGATCAGGAGGCGGCCGTGGCGCTGTTGCAAGAGGCGGCCGCCGATCTCGGTTTGACGCTGCCGCTGGATAGCGTGGTCGATAGCCGAACGGGCGAATCCCGCCCATTGACCTTGACCTGGCGCGATGTCGTTCGTGGCTATTTGCCGAATCCGGGCATCATCGCCAACGATGTGCAGGCGCAGTTGGCGGAGATCGGCGTCATCGCCGATGTCCAGGTGGTCGAGTCGGGCGCCTTCATCGCCTCGGCGCTCGCCGGCAACGAGCCGCTCTACATCCTCGGCTGGCATGCCGACTTCCCGGACGCCTCCAATTTCCTGACCTGCTGCCACGGGCCCAACTACGCCATGATGGGCGATCCATATCCGGAAGTTTATGAACCCTTGATCGCCGCCGGCCAGGAGCTGGATCCCGATAAGCGGATGGAACTCTTTACTCAAGTCGCGCATGCTATGGCGGAAGTTGTGCCCTGGGTGCCTTTTGGCCATGCCGGCACCGCAGACGTTTGGCAAGCGCGTATGATTGGCGTGCATCCGGGCGTGCTTGACGGCACAGAAGAATTCTCGCGCATTGAAGATCCCGACGACGACAATGTCATTTACATGCAGAATGCCGAGCCGATCTCGCTCTACTGCAACGATACCTGGGATGGCGAGACCTTCCGCGCTTGCCACCAGGTCCACGAATCCCTGCTGGACTTCCAGAAGGGTGGCGTAGACGTGATACCGGGTCTGGCGGAAAGCTGGGATATATCGGACGATGGCAGAGTCTGGACCTTCCATCTCCGCCAAGGTGTCGTATTCCACGACGGCTCCAGCTTGGACGCGAATGATGTCGTCGCCAGTTGGCACGCCTCCGCCGATTGCGCCAGCCCCAATCACACCGGAACCGGGCAGGGATTCGCAATCTATCTCTCCATCTTCCAGCAGTTCATCAATGCCGATCAGTGCTAGACGCATGTGACTGCAACCGAAGTGTGAGAAAAGTGCCGGGCATTGTGTCCGGCGCTTTTCTTTTCTGAAAGTCGTGGCAGGCCTAGTTTCGGTTCAGGCGCGGATCCAGCGCGTCGCGCATGCCGTCGCCGAGCAAATTGAAGCCCAGCACAGTGATCATGATGGCGATGCCCGGGAAGAAAACCAGATGCGGCGATGTAAACAGATAGTTGCGGGATTCGCTCAGGATCTGTCCCCACTCCGGCGTCGGCGGCTGCGCCCCCAAGCCGAGGAAGGACAGCGCCGCCGCGTCCAGGATGGCGGTGCCGACTCCCAGCGTACCCTGTACAACGATGGGCGTGATCGAATTGGGCAGGATGTGCCCCAGAACGATGCGAACCGGGCTCGCGCCCAGCGCTTGTTCGGCGATCACAAATTCCTGTTCCTTGATCGACAGCACGCTGGCGCGCGAAAGCCGGGCGTATTGCGGAATGAAGGTGATCGTGATGCCCAGCAGGGCGTTGGTCAAGCCCGGTCCCAGGATCGTCACGATCGATATCGCCAGCAGCAATGCGGGAAAAGCCAGGACCACGTCCATCAAACGCATGATCACATTGTCAACTCTGCCGCCCAGGAATCCGGCGGTGATGCCCAGGGCCGTTCCCGCGATGATCGACAGGCTGATCGTGATGATCCCGACCGACAGAGACGTGCGCGTACCGTAAATGACGCGACTGAATAAATCGCGCGCATTCAGGTCTAGCCCCAGGATGTGCATAGGTTCTTCACAGCCGAACAAGGGAATGCAGGGTGGCTTGCTTGGTAGGCGACCGGTCTCGCCCGGGACGCCGATCATGGTCTTGATCGGATCATGCGTGGCGATAATCGGCGCTGAGATAGCCGTCAATACCAGCAGGCCGATGATGCCCATGCCCAGAATCGCTGAGGGATTGCGAAACAAGTTCCGCAGCGCTTCCAGCCACAAATTGGACGAGCGATAGCGGTCGGTCGGCGTTAGGCTGGCAGGTTCGGCGTTTGCCATATAATTCGCCCTGCGAATAGTGATCAGTTGAAGCGGATGCGCGGATCCAAATAGCCATACGCGATGTCTACCACCATGTTGATGATGACGAATCCAGCCGCAATGACGACGGTGAAGCCTTGCACGAGTGTGTAATCCCGCGAAGTGATGCTGTCGACAAGCGTGCGCCCCACGCCGGTCAAGCTGAAGATTGTCTCGGTGAGTACCGCCCCGCTGATCACCAGACCAAAATTCAAGCCGATCACAGTGATGACCGGTAGCATGGCGTTCTTCAGGGCGTGTTTGCCAACGACGCTGCGTTCCCGCAGGCCCTTGGCGCGCGCTGTTCGCACATAGTCTTGGTTGAGCACTTCCAGGACGCTGGAACGGCTCATGCGCGCGATGATGGCCAAGGGAATCGTGCCGACCGCGACAGCGGGCAGAATCAAGTGGCGGATGGCATCCACAAATAGCTCGCCATTGAGCGTCAGCACGGCATTAAGCGTATTGATGCGCGATAGAAATATCAGAATGCCCGCCGCTTCCTCGCCCTCCGCCACCCATCCCATATACTCGTAAAATGGCAAGGGATTGGCGCCCGGTGTCAAACGGCCCGAGGGCGGCAGCGCCAAGGGTGTATCTTTGAGCAATACGGCGAATAGATAGGCCAGCATGAGCCCCAGCCAAAATACCGGCATTGATACGCCGATATTGGCGCCCACCATCGTGCCAACATCCAGGACTGATTTGTGTCGATAGGCGCTCAGGACGCCAAGCGGCACGCCGACAATGATGGCGAAGAGCAACGCAGACAAGCCCAACTCCACGGTAGTCGGCAAGCGTTCGACCAAGAGCTCCATGACCGGCCGATGAAAGCGCATCGAATCACCGAGGTCGCCCTGCGAAAAATTGCGCAGGTACACGAGAAACTGGATCGGCAGCGGTTGATCCAGTCCGTTGCGCCGGAAGAATGACTCGCAGACTTCCTTCGAGGCGCGTTCACCCAGCACCGCTATGCATGGATCACCGGGAATGGCGCGCGCCAATATAAATGTGACCACCAGGATGCCCAGCAGCACGGGGATGGAAAATGTCAAGCGCTTCAAGACAAAAGTCAGCATAAGGCCTATCCACCTGGCGCAGCGGGACTGCTCATGAACACTCGGACTATGTCGACGATCATGACTGGCTTAACCATCCGCCCATGCTCGGGCTCTCTCCACAGCGGCTTGCCATCTGGCATAGAGCGCGTCGCGTTGGTCGGCGGACATCTGTGGTTCAAAGGTCCTTTCCAATTGCCATTGCGTTGCGATCTTGTCTTGCGATTTCCAAATTCCAGTCGCCAAGCCCGCCAGGTAAGCGGCGCCGAGCGCCGTAGTTTCGGTAACGCGCGGGCGCTCCACCGGGACGCCAAGAATATCGGCCTGGAACTGCATCAAGAAGTTGTTGGCGACTGCGCCGCCATCGACGCGCAGCGCTTCCAACGCCAGGCCCGAGTCAGCCGACATAGCTGCGACGACATCGCGCGTTTGATAGGCTATGGACTCCAATGTTGCGCGCACGATATGAGCTCTACCGCTTCCACGCGTTAAACCGACGATTGCGCCGCGCGCGTATTGGTCCCAATAGGGCGCGCCCAGGCCGACAAATGCTGGCACCATGTAAACGCCGTCGCTAGAGTCGATGCTCGTTGCGATGGCCTCGCTTTCCGCGGCAGAGCCGATCAAGCTCATCTCGTCCCGCAGCCACTGAACCGCCGCCCCCGCGACAAATATGCTTCCCTCCAGCGCATACTGTGTTGGTTGATCAGCAACTTGCCAGGCGATGGTACTCAGCAGATTGTTGGAAGATCGCTGTGGATGCGCGCCGGTATTCATCAACATGAAGCAGCCGGTACCGTACGTATTCTTGGCCATGCCCGCGTCATAGGCTGCCTGGCCGAAGGTCGCGGCCTGCTGATCACCGGCCATGCCGGCAATCTCAATCGCTTTGCCAAACCATCTGGCATCGGTCTCGCCGTAGACCTGGCTGCTGGGTCGCACTTCTGGCAAGAGGGCGCGAGGGATATCCAGCCGATCCAAGATGGCATGCGACCAATCTCCGGTCTGAATATCATAAAGCATCGTTCTGGCTGCGTTGCTGACGTCCGTGATATGCGCGCGTCCACCTGTCAGCCTCCAAACCAGAAAGCTGTCGACGGTGCCAAATGCCAATTCACCGGCGGCCGCGCGGTCTCGCGCGCCTGCGACATTGTCCAACAGCCACTTGACTTTGGTTCCGGAAAAATAGGCATCTGTGACCAAACCGGTCTGTTGCAGAATGGTCCGGTCGAATCCCTCAGCCTTTAACTCATCGCAAAACGCGGCGGTACGGCGATCTTGCCAGACTATGGCGTTATGAATCGGCTCTCCTGTTTGCCTGTCCCAGATTATCGTTGTCTCACGCTGATTGGTGATGCCGATCGCGGCTATCGACTCTGGATCGTCGGCGACATCTTGCGCCACTTTGAGTTGTGACGCCCATATTTCGTTCGCGTCGTGCTCCACCCAGCCCGGTCTGGGATAAATCTGCCTGAACTCCTGCTGCGCGCTGCGGACGCTGTTGCCGTCGCGATCGAATACGATCGCGCGCGAGGAGGTGGTGCCTTGGTCTAGCGAAAGGATGAATTCTGCCATAAGCGTGCATGACCCTTACTCTTATTTGATAAACCGCATTCCTCATGCAAGGAGAGGGCTCGTTATCTTGTCTGAGCGCGACATTCCCGAGACCCATTCGCCGCTTGCGCGCCGAGCGGATCAGTCTAAGATTGATGTCACCATTGTAGCTTAAAGCGAACAATAGGTCTTGTTTTGAGTTTGCCCGTCCTCGTGAAAGATGCCGTAATTCGCGAAGTGTCTAGAGACGGTGGATCCCAGCGCGGCAGAGGGCAGGGGCAGCTACTGTTTGTGTCCCCGGGCGCCAACGTACACTCTGAAGAGCAGGCTCAATCCAAGCCCGATCAATCCACCCGCCAAGGACCAGGCCGGCAGCCGCTCCAGCGTCGCGATAATCAGTTCCGGCGGATAATCTGGAAAGATATGGCCATGTCGCACATCCTTCAGAAGCATGAGCAAAGCTGCGAAGAAGCTTGAAAGGGCGCCAAAACATGTCCCGGCGAGTATGCCACGCTGCAGGGCGAACTTTCCAATTGCTGTGACATCAATGCGGCGTTGCAGGAAAATGAGCCGCCAGACGGCGGTGCCGGCTAGCATCAATCCAAGTGCCGTGACCGCCAGGACATCATTGTCTTCCTTGCCCAACCAGAGGAATAGCGCAATGCCAAGCAGAATGAGCCAAAGCCGAAAACCTGTATTAATTTGTCGCTGGTTAGTCATTGCTAGGCCTCGGCGGTTCCCTTAGGCAAGCTGGATGATCGTGTTCGTTCGCCGCGCGGGTGCGACCGCTCTTCTAGACAACGATGCGAAATATATGCGCGCTTTGTGGCGCGATCTCCAGAAAAACAGAACAGCCAAGCTTATCATCAATCGGTTTTTCGCTATGGCTTTCGCTGAGCACATCGTAGAGTTGCAAACTACAGCCAACAGGCAGCGCCCAATGGGACAGATCCAAGCGACTGCGGGACCAGGTATCGGCGAGGTTGATTGCGATCAGCCGCCGTTCAACTTCATATTCCCATGTATATGCGATCAGGCTGTCGCATGCCTGATCGCCTCCTTGCGCCGGGCAGGTTTCGACCAGCTGCCAATGACCCAAGCGGTAGAGCGAGTGACGCGTCTCACTCAGCAGCTTGCGGTAGAACCCTTCCAACAACGGGTCTTCCGGCTGCGCAGGCCGGCGGTTGATTTGCACCGGCAGCTTCACGCTGCGCCCTGTCAATTGACCCTCATGCAGAAGTACAGCTCCCGGCAAGGTGCAGATCAGCGTCGCGGCAACGCGTTGACGGTCGCTTCCCAAGACAGATAGGGCTCGCTCTTCATCGTGGTTCTCAATGAAGCGAATATGTGACCGTTGATAGGCGGGGTCCGCGCTCAGATGCGCTCGAATGGCGGGGATTTCATTGTCGATCACGCGATCATATAAACGCTTGTCGTAGGTGTAATCAAAACCTTGCCTTTGCATTTCCTCTTCTAGGTCCCAGTAAACTTCGGCCATAAAGAGCATCTGGGGGTGCACGCTGCGAACTGCGGGGATGATCTCAGTCCAGTATTCACGAGTGGGCGCTGATCCTGCGCGTGCGCCCCAAGTCTCCGAGAAGACGCTGTTCATCATTAGCATCGCCATGTCGCAACGCACGCCGTCGCACTGATTGCCGATATCGATGAGCGTGTCGATGGCCGCCTGACGTAGGCCCGGATGGAATGCATTCAGCTGTGCGGTGTCTATCCACGAGGGAAAGTACGGGTCTCGGCCGCGAGCGATCACTTTGTCGCCGTCTACCGTCTTTGCATGGAAGAAATCCTCGCTACGAGACGCTAGCTCAGTAGCCGCGCCCTGCAGAAAAAACTCGGGATGGTTGTTGATCCAACTATGGTCAGTAGCAACGTGGTTGGGAACATAGTCGAGAACCAGCTTGATGCCCTGTGCTGCCAAGCGCCCCCGAAAGGCCGCAAGCCCATGACGCCCGCCTATCTGCTCTTCCACTTGAAAGTCATGGATCGCGTAGGCGGAGCCGGGGACATCCGCTTGCGTAACATCTGGCAAAGCGAGCTGATATTCATGCAAATAGTTCAATGCGCTTAGCCGTGTTGCTTGACCACGACGCCATACGCCCATGAGCCAAACGGCATCAAAACCCCAGGTAGCCAGGGCGTCTAGCTCCGACTTCGGCACATTCAAGAGATTGATTTCGTAACCGTATTTGCCGCTTAAGTCGCGCAGCCAGACCCAAGTGTTGATTTCGTAGACGATGGGATTGGCTTTCCAAGTGGCCACATCTGGGAAAATATCCTGCCGCAGTGACATAGGCGTCGCGTGTGCTCTTCGCTGTAAAGGCGGACTCAGTTTAGCACGCAAACCTTTGTATTCCAAAGCGCGATCGACCGGCTAGCTAGCTTGACCGCTGGAAGCGTCCAGCAAATGTTGTAAAGTCAATTCATAGAACTGTTCGCGCGCTTGGTCTTGCACGGCGTGGCCGCAAGGGAACACTTCCAAACGCCCGCGCCTGACCCGGTCTACAAATCGCTGGCCACAATACAAGGGATTCAGCTTGTCCGATTCACCTAACATGATAATCAGGGGACAAGTGATGTTGCTTGCGAGGCTCAGGCTAACGTCGCCACCCGCGTCAATCATGCCTGTCATCGCCCGCACCCATGCGCCGGTGAACTTCGCTGCGTCAGAGAAGCCGTGTACGCGCTTGTCTTCTTCAGTAATCCAATCTCCCGGATAGCTGCGTTGAAAGACGCTTCGCAACTCCGGTCCGAAGTTGCCTATCGCGCCGATGGCGATACAAGACGCAACGCGGGCCGGCGCTTTGCCAGCAGCGATTAAGACCACCTCGCCGCCATCGGAGTAGCCGAGCAGATGCGCTTTAGGAAGACCAATGGCATCC
Source organism: Chloroflexota bacterium (assembly GCA_026708115.1). Lineage (GTDB taxonomy): Bacteria > Chloroflexota > Anaerolineae > Aggregatilineales > Phototrophicaceae > UBA6055. The sequence continues at coordinate 24,671 of JAPOVL010000047.1, read as the reverse complement.
ATAAAAGCCAGCAAATCATCGCAGTCGCGCTGGTAAAAGTTTAGCGGGAAGTCTCGCGGCTTGGGCAGCGAATCCCCGTACCCGCGCAGCGTCAAACCGATGGCGCGGAAACCCTGCGCGGCCAGCCAATCGATCGCATGGCCTAGATGAGAGCGCGCCGTGCCCAACATGCCGTGAATCAGAATAACCGGCGTCTGGCTGCCCGTTGGGTCAATGTCCTCGTAGTGTAAGACGGCGCCTGTGTCAATCTCGATTAACGGCATGAGGCGCGATACCCCCCCCCAAGTTGCTTGCCTTCAAGTTTCCCGCAACTTCGCCAGAAGATGACAACACACAGGCGTTGCGTTCAACATGGTCTGTCAAGACTTGCCGGCTTGGCGGCGCAAAACGGCCTGCCAGAACCTACTGCGGCATTTGCCCGTCTTGACTCAAATACTGGTACTCGTCCAGCGCTACAGGCAGCACCTCATCGAGGTGCTCGACCAGTACAAACGTCAGCTCGCCACGGACATCTTCCGGTACTTCGTCGAGGTCATTCTCGTTTTTGCTGGGCAAGATGATGGTATCCGCGCCCAGCCGATGCGCGGCCAGCACCTTGTCTTTGATCCCGCCCACAGGCAATATCTGACCGCTCAGAGTCAATTCGCCAGTCATGGCGATATTGCTCTTGGCTGTGCGTCCGGTCAAGAGAGACGCTAGCGCTGTAGCCATGGTTACGCCTGCGCTCGGCCCGTCTTTGGGCACCGCTCCCGAGGGAACATGCAGGTGGATATCGTATTCGTCGTAAAACGTGGGATCTACTTGCAGGTCCGCCGCCCTGGAACGGGTAAAGCTATAAGCGATTTTTGCGCTTTCTTGCATGATATCGCCCAATTGGCCCGTGTACTGGAAGCCCTTGCCACCCTTCATTTTAGTCGCTTCAATGAAAAGCACATCGCCGCCGATCGGCGTCCAGGCAAGCCCGGTAGCCACACCTGGCACATCGGTCCGGTCTTGCATTTCACTGCGATGTCCATAGCGTGGCTTTCCCAGCAGGTCTTTTAGGGCTTCTCCGTCCACCACAAGGGATTCCGTTTCCTGCTCCGCGATTTGCGTCACAACTTTGCGCGCCGCCTTGCCGATTTCCCGCTCCAGCTGCCGTACGCCGGCTTCGCGCGTGTAATCGCGGATGATCTGTAGCAGCGCTTCCTCCGTGAAATCCAGTTCACTGGCGTGCAAACCATTCTCGCGTCTCTGCCTCGGCACCAGATATTGCGAGGCGATGGCGCGTTTTTCCAGCTCGGTGTAGCCACTTAGCTGAATGACCTCCATGCGATCGCGCAAGGGACCGGGTATCGTGTCAAGCGAGTTTGCTGTCGTGATGAACATCACGTCGCTCAAGTCGAAGGCAACGTCGAGATAGTGATCGCGGAATTCGGCATTCTGTTCGGGGTCCAACACTTCGAGCAAGGCCGAAGCCGGGTCCCCGCGGAAGTCCCGGCCCAACTTGTCGATTTCGTCCAGCATAATCAAGGGATTGCGGGATTTGGCGCGCCGGATGGTTTGAATGATGCGCCCGGGCATGGCGCCGATATACGTGCGGCGGAATCCACGAATCTCCGATTCGTCGCGGATGCCGCCCAAGCTCATGCGAATGAACTTGCGGCCCATGGAGCGCGCGATCGACGCGCCAAGCGACGTCTTGCCAACGCCGGGCGGACCGACGAACAGCAATATGGCGCCGGAACGGTCGCGTCGAACTGGATCGAAGCGATCGCGATCTTCGAACTCATTTTCGCGTTCGGCCCGCAGTTTCCGTACCGCCAGAAACTCGAGAATGCGTTCTTTGACATCGGTCAAACCATAATGATCTTCGTCCAACACCTCCCTGGCATGCGCAATGTCCAGCTTGTCCTCTGTACGCTTGTCCCAGGGCATGCTGCATATCCAATCGAGATAGGTGCGGATTACGCCATACTCCGCCGCCGAAACGGACAGTTTTGACAGTCGGTTTAGTTCACGTTCGGCTTCTGTCTGCGCCTCTTCCGGCATGTTTGCGTCTTCAATCAACTGCCGGAACTTCTCAATTTCCTGCTGATCATCATCCTCTTCCAGCTCGCGTCGTATCGCTTTCATCTGTTCGCGCAGGTAATAGTCTCGCTGCGATTTTTCCATTTCCTGCTGCGCGTCTTCCTGGATCTTGCGGCCAAGCGACAGGACCTCGTATTCTTTTGTCAACAGTTGCAACAGATGTCGGATCTTGTCACCTACGTTATTCATTTCCAGCAGCAACTGGGCATCGTCAGCGTCAATCCGTACATAGGTCGCGATCGAGTAAACCAACTGTAGAGGATCTTCTACATTGAGCGCGTTGCTGACAAGTTCCTGCGGGATGCTTGGCACGAGTTCAGCCAAGGACGAAAACCGGTCGACGATGCTGCGCACCAGCGCTTCCATCTCAATGTCGTCGGCGAAGACAACCTCGTCCTCGGGTATGCGCGTGACGCGGGCCTTGAGATAAGGCGTCGTGCTGACGAATTCGTCGATCTTAATCCGCTGCAAACCTTGTATTAAGAGCCGTATTGTGCCATCGGGCGTGCGGAAAAGTCGGTGGATAGTCGCCAGAGTGCCGACCCTCTGCACTTGATCCGGTCCCGGTGTTCCCAGGCTAGGATCTTTTGAAGCCACCAGCCCGACCATGCGCGTTCCCGCCACCACATCATCGACCAATTGAATGCTGCGCTCTTGCCCGACTGTCAAGGGTATCGCAGTCTGCGGATAGACCACCATGCCGCGCAAGGGCAAAATCGGCAGTTCTTCCGGCAAATCAACTGCCATACCTTCATCTTGCAATTCGTCTTCGAGTCGAATGTCGATCTTCGTTTGGGGAGGATCGACATCACTCAGCCTGTAGTTCCGAAACGCCATCCGCGTCAATCCTTTGCTTTTACGTCTTTAGATACCACCTGCACCGATCGCCGTGGCAAATAGGGTAGCTCGACTTGCATAATGCCGTTCTGATACACCGCCGTGACTTTCTCCGCATCGACCGCGCTGGGCAGCGCGAATTCTACGCGAAACTCGCCTGTTTCTATCTCAACCTGGTGAAAGGACCGGCTCATTTTCACTTCGGGCAATTGTCTGGTGCCGCTTATGACTAGCTTGCTATTCAACAATGAAACTTTGAAATCCCTCGCCTTCATAGCTGCTATCTCTACCCGCACGATAAACCCAGATTCTGTCGTTATTACGTCGCTCGGGGGCCTGAATTTTCCTTTGTCTACTTTTGCAAGCATATTGTCGGAAACTCGCATCCTGTTCGGACAGTCCCATGCAACTGAATAACCTCAGTTTAATGTACCTTGGGGATCGTAAAAATAGTATCAGAGTTCGCTTTACATGAAAATTTTGATGTATTTCTTAGATTTCGAATCGCTCGACTTGCTATTCCGGTCGCGGATCTGCCTTGGAATCATATGATTTATCTGTCATTTTCTTATGCCGCTTTCGTCACTTGGACTAAAATAGAGTCAAGCCTGAATCATACAAGTGTGGGTGCTTGATCACATGGATGACCTGGACCGCAAAGCAAAATGGCGGGGCGAAAACCGAGCGCGTGAACGACATTTGGCGAGGCAGCGGCGCCGGCAGGCAGCGATTGACTCCGGCCAGGGGACGCTCATGCGCTTCGCGTCCGAGAGGTTGAGCTTCGGCAAAACAAAGAATACGACACTGTTCCATCGCGGACTTATCTGGATGTTTTCCAGCAGGCAACCTGTCGCCAAGTTGACGGGCGTTGTGGTGCTAGCCATTCTGATATTTTTCGTGGGGAGTTACGTGTTTACCGATCGCATCTTCCCAAACGTTTTTGCTCTTGGTGTGCCCGTTGGGGACTTGACGCCTGCCGAAGCTGAGGCCGCCATTCAAGCCAAATGGGACGGAGAAATCTACATCAACTTTACCGTGGATGGGGAACTTATCAGGCAAACAACGCCCAATCAGTTGGGCTTGTCCATAGATGTCGCGGCTATGGCAGGCAGCGCCCGCGCTGCGGGACTTGCCGGCATTCCATTCGGCCTCGAAGTGGCGCCGGTTGTGGGTGTCGACTATGGCAAGGCGCAATCCGTTCTGCTGGATATGACCGAGGTCATCTATATCTTGCCCTACGAAGCGGGATTCAAATGGTCGGGCGGGAAGCTGGTAACGGTGCCCGGCAAGCAGGGCAGGCATCTTGATATTTCGGGGGCAATGGAAAAACTCTTGCAGGATCCGAGTCGAGTGCTGGCGGAAGGGCGCTTTGAATTGCCGACAATTTCCCTTTTGCCCGATGTCATGGATAGCTCGCCCTTTATCGAAGAAGCGCACGCTTTTCTGGCCAGCGATGTTCGCCTGAATGGCTACGATCCCTATATGCACGAAATGATCTCCTGGCACGTGGATCAAAAGACTGCGGCGGAATGGTTGATCGCAGGCGAGAACGGCTTGGCGGTGCGCAAGAACGTATTCAGCGCTTTCATCAAGAGCCTGAACAAGGACTTGGTAACAGGCTTGACGGCGCGCTTTATCGATGACCTGGTCGCAATCGAAAAGATGCAAGATGGTTTGAATACGAACAATCCCAACATCGTGGTGCGCGTCCAGCATCTACCCAAGTCGTATTATGTCGAACATTCGGACACTGGCTACAAGATCGGACGCAAGAACGGCTTGCCGTATCAACTGGTCTATGAGTCAAATCCCAACGTCAATTGGAGAGCTTTAAATGTCGGCGACCAAATTCAGATTCCGTCCCGCGATGTTTTGATACCCGAAGACCCCTTGCCTCACAAACGCATCGTTGTTGATATCGAGTCCCAGTGGCTCGTCGCATTTGAATACGATCAAATGGTCTTCAGTTGGGCGATTTCTTCCGGGCGCGAAACGGCGCCTACGTATCCGGGGATTTTCCAAATCTTGACTCACAACGATGTCGCTTACGGCGGTAGTTACGCCCTGTGCGAGGTTGCGGGGACCAATTGCGCTCAGTGGAGAATGAACTGGTTTATGGGCATCTATGAAGTCGTGCCCGGTCTGATGAACGGCTTCCACGGCGCTGTGCAACTGCCTAACGGAAATTACCTGGGCGGCGGCGGCGTGTATGAACCGACAACTTTTGGCTGCATCATGTCGCTCGATGACAATGCAGAACAACTATATGCCTGGGCAGAAAGCGGAACGATCGTCGAGATACTTTCCGACGACTTCCAGCCCGAAAGCCGGTTGGGCGAATTCGCCTTGAACTACATAAGCACAATTGACACGACTTACCGTCCGATCTCCGCGTAGGGGACGCGCAGTCGCGCAGGGCATGATAGATCGCCAAGCGCTCGATTCGATCTTGACGATTGACCCGTCGCGCATTATCTTTTGCCCTGCCGCGAATGGCAGCCAAGCTACGACTCTCATTGAATAAATCGCGAATTGCGGTAGCCGAGCAGACATATTGTTCTGTTTACGTAAACCGCGTCGCTCAAGCGTCGAGACGGTTTGCGATTTTGCGTGAGCGGGACATTCCTGTGGACTTTTCGCTGTCGCCGAGCGGCTCTGTGAGCGCGGTAGCCCAAATTCGCCGGTTACGCGCCGAGCGGCTTTTAGACGCAAATGCCCGCGCAGGTGGGCGTTTTGCATTAGAGCGCGCTGCGTTCATGCGCGTTTATCACGCCAGTCTGACGCGAGGAACCTATTATGAACCAAGCCTTCGGAACATGGTCTAGTCCTATCACTGGGAAAACGATTGCCAGCGGCATAAGTTTGCGCGATGTTCAATGGAACGACGCCGGCGATACTTTGCTCTGGTGGGAAAACCGCGGCAAGACTGGCGTCTTGCTCGCGAAGAGGGGCACGGATGCGCCGCGCGACTTAACCGACATGAGCCTGAATGTCGCCGGACGGGTGGGTTACGGCGGAGGCGCGTTCACCGTTGGCGCAGGACATGCTTATTACGTCGCCAGCGGCCGCATTTACAAACAAGCGCTTGCCGGAGGACCCCCCCGCGCCATCACGCCCGAATATGGCAGTTTTGCGTCCCCCGCTGTCTCTGCCGACGGCAGATGGCTGGTCTATGTTCATAGCTATGAGCACATTGATGGCTTGGCCTTGGTGGATAGCGACGGCAGTATCTTCCCGCGCAAGCTCGCCTACGGCACCGATTTTGTCATGCAGCCGGTATGGCGCCCCGACGGCAAGCAGATCGCATATATCGCCTGGAATCATCCGCAGATGCCCTGGAATGGCAGCGAATTGCGCTTGATCCGACTGAAGGATGACGGGGGCGGCGTGCCCTATGCGGACGAGATTGTCACCTTGGCGGGTGACCCCGATACAGCGATTTTCCAGCCGCAATTCTCGCCAGATGGGCGCTACCTTTCCTACGTCAGCGACGCGACCGGCTGGGGACAAATCTATTTGTACGATCTCGAGACGCACACTCAAGTTCAGCTGACCGAAACCGCAGCCGAACATGGTACGCCGGCTTGGGCGCAAGGTCTGCGTATGTACGGATGGTGTGGCGACAGTCGCTCGCTCTTTTACCTGGAAAATGATTGCGGATTCTTTTCGCTGCGGATTTACCATCTGGAATCACGCGAAGACAGCCTGGTCACCGGCCTCGAGCAATACACGCACTTGGAACAGTTGGCGACGGCGAGTGACAGTGATTCTGTCGCCCTGATTGCGTCTTCCTCGTCGATCCCTCCGCGCGTAATTACCTTGGATCGGGAGTCTCGCTTGTCGATCCAGCGCCGGAGCCAGACCGAAAACCTGCCCGGTAGCCAGCTGTCCCCGGCCCAGAGGATCTCGTGGAAGGGCGACGATGGAGCCGACGCGCATGGCTTGTTTTATGAGCCGGTAATGCGCGAGGACATGCCGGCTGGCAAGCCGCCATTGATCGTCAACGTCCACGGTGGTCCCACCTCTCAAAGGACGGCGGACTACTACAGCGACGTTCAGTTTTTCACTACCAGGGGCTACGCGGTCTTGCAGGTCAATCATCGTGGCAGCACCGGCTACGGCAAGGCCTACATGGACATGCATCGCGGCAATTGGGGCCTGTACGATGTTATTGATTCGATCAGCGGCGTCAATCATTTGACGGAGGCTGGGCAAATCGACCGGTCCAAAACCGTCATTATGGGAGGCAGCGCCGGCGGATTCACTGTCTTGCAATCGCTAGTCGAACACCCGGGCTTTTATAAGGCCGGCATCTGTTCCTACGGCGTCTCCAATCAATTTGGTCTTCTGATGGATACGCACAAATTCGAAGAGCGTTATACATATTGGCTATTGGGCGAATTGCCCGAGGCTGCAGACTTGTATCGGCAAAGGTCGCCACTTTTCCACGCCGACCAAATCGTTGATCCGCTGATCGTATTCCAAGGGACCGACGACGTCGTGGTCCCGCAAGATCAATCCGATCTGATCGTGGCATCGCTGAAGCGACGCGCTATTCCACATGAATATCACCTGTACCACGGCGAAGGACACGGATGGCGCAGGCCGGACACGATTGAGGCCTATTACAGCGCGATTGAACGATTCTTGCTCCAACATGTCATATATGCCTGAGCGCGCGCGCCTTCCCGCCAAATACGTTTGAATATGGGATCCTAGGCTCATGTTGGAGAATCTTCTTTTGCTTCTGGCCGGCCTCGTGGGACTTTTCTACGGCGGCAACTGGCTAGTGCGTGGCGCCTCCAATCTGGCGATGTCCTTTGGGGTTTCGATACTGATCATCGCGCTGACCTTTGTCGCGATTGGCACATCAATGCCGGAGTTGCTTGTCAGCGTCCAAGCGGCATTAGCTGGCAAGAGCGACCTGGCTATCGGCAATGTACTTGGTTCGAATATCGCTAATATCGGCTTGATTCTGGGCGCCACGGGCTTGATCGCCCCGCTGAGCGTCAAAGCGGTGCTATTGCGCCGCGAAATCCCCATCATGATCTTGTTTACCGTATTCACTTATATCTTGACGCTGGACGGACAGATTGGACAGGTCGACGGTTTGCTTCTGCTCTTTTCCTTTGCCGGCTTCAACACCATGTTCTATTTTCTGGCGAAAAAGGAGCAAGACGCGAGCGATCATCTGCTGGCGGATGTCGACGACGGACAGATCACGCCCAAACTGGCCAGGCCAAAAGAATTCCTCTTTCTGGTGCTTGGCATTGCCGCGCTGGTGATCGCTTCGCGCCTGATGGTTGAAGGCGCGGTGAATATCGCCCGCCTGGTCGGCGTAAGCGAGTTGGTCATCGCCATCACTTTGGTCGCCTTCGGCACGTCGCTGCCAGAACTGGCGGCATCGCTGTCCGCAGCCTTTCACAAACAAACCGATCTCGCGATTGGAAACGTAGTCGGCTCGAACATTGCCAACCTCCTGCTGATCCTTGGCGTGACATCGCTACTGCGACCGATCGCTGTCAGCCGCGCCGAAGTTCAGTTCGAGTTCATAGTAATGATCGCCTTTGCCGTCTTGCTTATCCCCTTTGTTCGCCATCAGGAGTTCGGCAGACGTCAGTCGGCGGTCTTTCTGGGCGCCTATATTGCTTTCATAATCTATAGCCTGGCTGCCGACAGCCCGCAGATTCTGATACAATGACATCGTAGGCGCCTTGCCGTTCATTTTGTATTCCGCTTTCAGATACATGAGCCAATGAGCACATTGCCACATGAACCACTTGCCGCCGGTCGAACATTTTAAGAGCAGTACGGGCGTCGATATCTTCCGCTTTTCGATGCAGCTATTCCCCAACGGTTTCGTCGGCCATGCCTATATTCTTGAGGGCGCAGGCGAGTTGACGCTTGTCGATTGCGGCTCGGGTATGGGCACGAGCAATGACGATTTGCTCGCCGGTTTCGCTGGCATCGGCGAGCGTTTTGGCCGCAAGTTCAGCTTGCAGGATATCCAGCGGATCATCATCACGCATGGACATATCGACCACTTTGGCGGTCTGGCCTTTGTCAAGGAACAGACGGGCGCCAGCGTCGGCGTTCACGAGCTTGATCGTCGGGTGCTGACCAATTACGAAGAGCGCGTGATCGTGGCCACAAAGGCGCTGGGCATTTACTTCGAGCGCGCCGGCATCGCACCCGCATTGCGCGATACGCTGTTCGAAATGTACGGCTTCGCCAAGAAACACGTCACATCCATTGATGTCGATTTCAACATCGTGGACGAGCTTGTGATTGACGGGATGGAATTTATTCATACGCCGGGTCATTGCCCAGGCCAGGTTTGCATTCGCTTGGGGGATGTGCTGCTAAGCGCCGACCATGTTCTGTCGCGTACCACGCCTCACCAATCGCCCGAAAGCATTACGCACTATATGGGACTCGATCATTATGCTGATTCCTTGCGCAAGCTGCTGCGCTTCGAGGGAATCGGATTGGCGCTCGGCGGGCACGAAGATCCCATCCACGATCTCTATGGTCGTATCCACGCCATCCGCGCCAGCCACAACCGCAAGCTGGATCGCATTCGCAAGATCATGCGCGACCATGGCAAACCGATGACCATTAGCGCCATATCGCGCGCGATGTATCCCGAGGTGGAGGGCTACCATGTGCTGCTGGCGATCGAAGAAGCCGGCGCCCATATTGAGTACTTATACCAGCACGGTCACTTGACGATCGCCAACTTGAAAGAATTCGAGGCCGAAGACAATCCAGCGATCCTTTATTCCCTGCACGATTGACTTGCGCTGGTCATCAGCGCACATCAACGGAAAAATGAGCGTTCACATAGAGCTGCTCGGCGGCAGCGAAACGTTCTGCCGCGCTCACGCAAAATAGTAAGTCTTCTTGTCGCATGAGCGACGCAGTTTACGTAAACAGTTCACGCCGAATTTACCCTCCGATTACAACTTCGTCGACAATCTGCCGTATAGTAGAATATATCGGTTGTTTGTGTGTGCCGGTTCAAGCGCGGCGCATCCCGCGGCGCTACTGAGAATTAAAGGAGCAACAAATGGATGAAAAGCCCAAAAACGATAGTGGCGATGCCAGTCGCGTCTACGAATTGGCGGGCTTGGTCGATCGTTTTGCCGCCAACGTGATCGACAGTTTTCTCCTGGTTCTCCCGCTTTCAATTGCAGCCTTGATCATGTCCTCGCCGGGTCACCAGATCCCCAAACAGCTGCTGCAATTCGTGCTGCTAGCCGTGCCTATTGCATATCACTGGTACTTCTGGACGCGGCGCGACGGCCAGACCCCGGGCAAGTTTGCGCTTGGTATCCGCGTCATCAAGGCAGATGGTAGCGAAATCAACGACGTGGACGCCGTCATCCGCGCCATCGGCTACCATGTCAGCAGTGTGCTCTTCGGGCTAGGCTTCATTTGGGCCCTCTTCGACAAAAACAATCAGTCTTGGCACGATAAAATCGCGCGCACCTATGTAGTCCGCTGCCGCCGACGGCGCAAAACCGTGGATATCCTCGCCTAATCGGCGATTCCGCGGACGATTTACCTGACAAATATACAGATGTTCAAGCTTGCGCAACGTCTTGGGGCGTCCCGGTTTGAGGCCGATGAGGCCTATTTGGGGGCGCTGGCGGCCTATCGGCGGAAAGACCTTAAGGAAGCGCTTGCCCAAATCGAAAGCGCGATTGCGCGGCATCCCAGCCACGCCGAATATCACGCGACCCTCGCTTGGTTTCAACTCGAACGTGGCGACGCCTCGCCCGCTCGCGAAGGTTTTGAGCGAACGATAACCATCAATCCCTACGAGATGCTGGCCAACTACGGACTTGGTGTGCTGGCGTATAAGGACAAGGATTGGGAAACTGCTGCGGGCTACTTCCTGAACGCCATGGCCGCTCAGCCCGGCCGACCGGAAACGATGTACTATCTGTCGCTTGTTCGGCACCGGCAAGGCGATAATGAACGCGCCCTCCACTGGATGCAAAAGGCGCAGCAAGAGTTTGCTGCAGCGGATGACAAGCGCGAAAAGCAATGCCATGCCTGGATGCGCGAATTCGCGAAGCTCGCCGACGAAGACAGGACCCGCGTCTAGTTTCGGGCTACTTTAACCAGACTGAATCCCGAACGTGTCAGCCATAAATTACTAGATAAACGAGGCCGATTTTCAATTGCAAAACATATTCGACAAGAATACTGCGATCGCTTCGCGCAGACCGGGCTTGCGCAAGACCGCGGTCCAAATCGCTCTTTTCGCATTCTTCGCTCTCCTTCTGCTTTCGAGTAAGCGGCTTGGCGCGTCGCTGGCGCAATCCGACGCCGCGCTTTCGCCCATGTGGTGGAACGACCGCGTGTTTTACGAGATATTCATACGCAGTTTTCGCGATAGCGACGGCGATGGCATCGGCGACCTGCAGGGCATAATCGAGCGGGTGGATTACCTCAATGACGGCGATCCCGCCACCAGCAATGACCTGGGCGTCACCGGCATTTGGCTCATGCCGCCTGCCGAAGCCCATAGTTATCACGGCTATGACGTCACTGACTATTATGCTGTTGAGCCAGACTACGGGACGATTGACGACCTGAAGCGCTTGATCGAAGTGGCCCATGAGCGGGGCATCGCCGTCATTGTCGACATGGTCGTCAATCATTCATCGAGCCGGCATCCCTGGTTTGTCGCTTCGCGCCTCGGCGAGGAAGCCTACGACGACTGGTATATCTGGGCCGATGAAGATCCCGGATATGCTGGTCCCTGGGGCGCGATCGCCTGGCATCGCGCCGGGGGACGCTATTACTATGGCGTCTTCTGGGATGGCATGCCCGATCTCAATTATTTGAATCCGGCCGTCACGCGGGAAATGTACGATATCGCGACCTTTTGGCTGCGAGAAATCGGCGTGGATGGTTTCCGCCTGGATGCGATCAAGCACCTCATTGAAGTCGGCGAAAGGCAAGAAAATACCCCCGAAAGCCGCCAATGGCTGAGTGACTATGAAGCCCATCTGGAGTCAGTCAAATCCAACAGTTTCACCGTCGGCGAGATTTTCAACGGCCCTTCGTTTATTGTCTCGCGCTACGTTGCAGAGCGCGCTATTGATATTGGCTTCGATTTCAAACTGTCGGAGGAAATGATTAGCGCTGCTCAGAGCGGTTCAAATCGCAACATCGGGCGCGCCCATCGCAATGCCATGCGCGATTATCCGCGCAACCAATTCGCTACCTTCCTCACCAATCATGATCAAGACCGGCTGATCAACCGGCTGCTGCAAGATGTCGGCAGGAACAAGGTGGCTGCTTCACTTCTCTTGACGGGCCCCGGCGTCCCCTTCCTTTATTATGGCGAAGAGATTGCGATGGCGGGCAGCAAACCGGATGAGCGCATCCGCAGCCCGATGCAATGGGAGAACAGCACATCGGCCGGCTTCAGCGATGGCGAAGACCTGTGGCAACCGTTGCAAGACGCGCAAAACCTGTCATACGCCAACATCGCTGGCCAAACCGCTGATCCTGATTCGCTGCTCAGCCACTACCGACAGTTGATCCACCTGCGCAATGCGCATTCTGCTTTGCGGCGCGGCGAGCTTACGGCCGTCGACAGTTCGCAGCGTGGCGTCTATGCCTTTCTGCGCCATGATGAGGAGCAAACACTGCTGGTGGTGATCAATCTTGATGATGCAGCCGCGATTGACTTCTCGCTCTCGCTGGACGAGTCCGATTTGTCCTTGGGAAACGCAAGCCTGGTCTATGGCTCCGGCGCCATTGCCTCACCGCGGATCAACACCGGGGGCGGCTTCGACGGCTATCAACCGCTGCATCAACTCGCGCCGCAGAGCATGATCATTATCGAATTCTGATACGCTGTTCCTGCGGAACTTAGCGAGCGGTCCCCAGTTGCTGGCCGGCACGAATCATGCGCGGCATTGCAAGTGAACGCACATCCTCATAGAATTGCTGGCTATCGCAAAGCGGGCGCGGGTATGCTGATTTGGAAACCTACATAGGCGAACTGTCCGCCCTCGGCGCGGCCTTTAGCTTTGCGCTGGCCTCGACCACCTTTACGCTGGCTGGCCGCAAATTCGGCGCGACTGTATCGATGGCGCTCAGTCTTCAGATTTCGCTCGTCTTTCTGGTTCTGATGCACCATGCGCTGCTCGGCGAGGCCTTTCCCAGTACGGCGTCGCTCGAACGCTGGATCTTGCTTGGCGCTTCGAGTCTGTCCGGCTATGTCGTTTCCTCCGTCATGCTCTTGCGTTCATTTCAATATATTGGACCGCGTCTCGCCATGCTGATCGGCTCGATCACGCCGATCGTCGCGGCATTGTTGGCCTGGGTGTTTCTAGGACAGGGTTTGTCGTCTATCGCTGTACTTGGCATTGTCGTGGTGGTTGCCGGCATTGGCTGGGTAGTATCCGGCGATGCGGGACGAGACCTGCACATGAAAAACGCGAATTACAGTCGCGGCTTGGCGCTTGCAGTTGGATCTGCGCTCGGTCAAGGCGCTTCATTTGCTTTGATGTCGGAAGGCGTTGCCGGCGGATTCCACGCCATGAGCGCAAGCGTGATTCGCACCCTGGTGGGATTGGTCATTCTGTGGCTGGTCATCATTGCGCGCGGCAAACTGCGGGAAAACTTGCATCTGATCTGGGCCGAGCCTCGGGCGCTGCTCGTTTTGACATTCGCCTCTTTAGTAGGTCCGGTCATCGGAACGACCTTGATCTTGATATCGCTTCAGTACACCAGCGTCGGCATTTCCTCGACCTTGACCGGCACGACGCCGATTTTGCTGATTCCGATCGGCTACGCAGTGTTTGGCGACAAGATCACCCTGCGCGCTGTCATCGGCACCATGATCGCCATCGCCGGCGTTGCCCTGCTGTTCGCTGCCTGACTAAGAATCCCGGCTTCCTTCGACCGACAGAAGAAATACGCTCCTTTGAGAAAGTAGCGTCATAGTGGCAGCCCGCGTGGAGGCGGGCTAGGGCGGAATATGACCGCGCCGCGGCCGCGCGCTGGGGCGGCGTTTTTCAAGTTTGTCGGATACGGTTATAATTGGTGACAAGTTCGAAGGAAAGTACCAAGGACTCGGCGATGACCGATTTTACCATCCGTCCCCTGGAACGCTCCGACCGAGAGTGGGTAGCGCATTTTCTTGATGAACGCTGGGGTACCACGCAGATTGTCTCCCGCGGCAAAGCCGTTTACGGTCATCTCTTGCCTGGATTCATGGCCGAACGAAACATGGCCCCCGCCGCAGATGACGCAGAACCCGACGACCCCGTAGCCGAAAAAATTGGTCTGATAACAGTTCATATTGGCGACAGGGAGTGCGAAATCACCACGCTCAACAGCCTCTCAGAATCTATGGGCGTTGGCACGGCTCTCGTCGAGGCAGTCGAGAATTGGGCGCGAGAAGCTGGTATCGAGCGACTTTGGCTGGTGACGACGAATGATAATCTGGCTGCCCTCAAATTCTGGCAAAAGCGCGGCTATGAACTGGTTACCGTCCATCGTAATGCAATTGCCGATGCCCGCCGTATCAAGCCGCAGATTCCTATTACCGGGCTTGATGGGATCACCATCCGCGACGAAATCGAATTGGAAAAGCGCATTTGACCAAGCCGTCGCTCGACCGGCAAGGCAGCCTGCGACAACCTGGTTTCGCTTACTTTGAGCCGTCGGTTCTGCTGTCGGCGTTGTCGGCTTCGGCGGCCGCCAAGGCGTTCAGTTTACGCTCCCGCAAGAAACTTTCGCCAATGATCAACAGCACGCCGCCGACGATGGCGTGATCCGCCAGGTTGCTGACATTTGATACCAGGCCGGGTATCTGATAGTGGATGAAGTCGATGACATGGCCGTGTTGCAGTCGATCAATGACATTGCCGATGGCGCCGCCGATAACGATGCCGGTAGCGAGCGGCAGAAAAAGCGCGCCCGGCGCGGCGCTGCGAAAATGCCACAGCATGATCCCGATGATTACCAACGCCAGCAAAAGGAAAACATTTCCCGCCGCGGGCAAGATGCCAAAGGCTGCTCCGGTGTTGGAACTGCGTGTCAATTGGAAGAATGGCGCCAGCCCTGGAATCGGCTGGACGGTCTGGTATAGCTCCAGATTCTCGACTATCCAGCCCTTGCTGGCTTGGTCGGCCGAGGCCGCAAGAAGGACTGCCGCTACCAAGATGAACCACTTGCGCATAAGTGCTCCACGATACCTGGATGCCGCTATTGTAGCATCGGATTCCCTGAAAGTAACACGCGACACATGGTAGTTTGACAGCCTGTTAGGCGCGTGCTAGTCTCGTTTGGCTCAAGCGCCACTTGATCGTATCCGTGAACTAACTTACTGACGCCTCGTCTTCGCATGGTGAATGCATGCCGGGTTTCGCAAACTGGACGTTGGATGAACAGAAGCGCTTCTGCTTTGGATTGGCTTGCGATGTCATTGAATTGTGGGGACTGGGCACTTCGCATTTATCCTGGCTGGGATACAGCAGCAATGCGGTCCTTATGGTGAGTGCGTCCCGCGGGACATACGTCTTGCGCTTGCATTTGCCGGGGCGGGTCCGCGCCGAGTACCTGTCATCCGAGTTGACTTGGCTGCAATACTTGCGCCTGAATACGGAGCTGTTG
This sequence comes from Chloroflexota bacterium, assembly GCA_026708115.1. Classification (GTDB taxonomy): domain Bacteria; phylum Chloroflexota; class Anaerolineae; order Aggregatilineales; family Phototrophicaceae; genus UBA6055. The sequence goes on along the minus strand of JAPOVL010000047.1, from coordinate 9,116 downwards.
GCGCCGGCGCCAATCCCTTTGCAAGCGGACGCGGCAGACGTCTTTTTTGCATCCTTAAGGCCAGCGCGGCTAGCGCCGGATGTCGTCCTTTGCAGCCTCTTCGAATACATCAAGGGCGAGAGCAAACCGGCCAGAGAACTGTCCGCCGATGATGTCCACGCGGTTGGCCTCTATCTGGGGGCGCTTCACCGCCAGGGCCAGTTTGAACCGTCGGCAGGTTTCATGCGTCCTAGAATGGATTGGGAAGGCTTGTTTGGCCAAGAGTCGCCATATGCGGCGCGGGATGCCATCATAACGCTCACTGCTGAGCAGGCCGATACCTTCGAACAGGTAGGAAAGCGCGTTCGGAATGCGATGGCCACGATTGACCGCGGGCCGGAGGCATTTGGACTCATCCACGGCGATCTGCTGGCGAAGAATATCCTGCTCTGTAACCACCAACTGGTTGCGCTGGACTTCGAATATTGTGGCTGGGGATATTTTCTCTACGATCTTGCGCCTTTGCTTTGGCAGCTCAAAGGCGAGCGCCCCGATGATTATGGTCAGCTTGAAGAGGCCATGTGGTCGGGCTACACGTCCAAGACGGGCCTGGACGAGCGCATGCGCGCCCATTTGGAAGCATTCATAGCGGCGCGTCAACTTGCCTCTTGCCGCTGGTTGCTGGCCAATGCCGGGCATCCGACGCTGCGCGAGATCGCGCCCAAATTGCTTGAAGACAGGACATCGGAACTGCGCGACTTCCTGGAAACCGGTGTGCTGAAACGCAAGTCGCTCACGTTGTGATAGCCCAACAAGGCTTAAACGCTTCATGTTTTCGAGACTGAGCCCGACCAAGGCAGATGCCTACAAGCTGTATCTTGTGCTGTCGGGCATACAGTCATTCGCCATGACCATGGTGTTCACGGTCAATCTTGTCTATCAGGTCAAACAGGTGGGGTTGAATCCGCTGCAGCTGGTACTGGTCGGCACCTGTCTGGAACTGACAGCCTTCTTGATGGAGATCCCAACCGGCGTCGTCGCCGATGTTTATAGCCGCCGCCTTTCCGTGATCACAGGCATCGCTCTGCTGGGGCTGGGCTTCCTGGTCGAGGGCAGTTTCCCCGTCTTCGAGGCGCTCTTGCTAGCACAGATTATCATGGGCCTGGGATACACGTTTCTGAGCGGCGCGCAATCGGCGTGGATTGTTGATGAGATCGGACAGGCGAGGGCCTCTGCCGCTTTCGTTCGCTCGGCGCAGGTGGCGCAGATTACAGGCTTCGTCGCCATATTTGTCAGTGTTGCGGTGGCCAGCGTCAGCCTGCAAGTCGCGATTGTGTCGGCGGGCATCATCATGTTGGCGCTTACTCTGCTTTTGGTCTTGCTGATGCCCGAGGAAGGATTCCAGCCTCAGGAGGCGTCGCAACGAGAAAGCTGGACGACGCTTTTCAATACCTCCCGAAGCGGTCTGCGCTTGGTCCGCCGACGGCATCTATTGCTGCTGATTATGGCGGCTACAATCATTCACGGCGCCTTCAGCGAAGGATTCGATCGCTTGTGGACCGCGCATTTGCTGGGTGATTTCACCTTGCCGGCGCTTGGTCAACTGGACGAGATCGTTTGGTTTGGCGTCATAAGCGCTGTCAGCATGCCCTTGAGCCTCCTGGCGATGGAATACATCAGGCGGGGAGTCGACATGACAAACAATCGGTCAGTGACGATTGCCTTGACCCTTGTTTACGTCGCCATGATCGGGGGCGTATTGCTCTTCACGCTGGGGGAGAGATTCGCATTGCTGCTTCTGGGACTCTGGATAACCGGCGCCATGCGTACGATCCGCAATCCGCTTATGGAAGCCTGGATCAACCAGCATACCGAATCCGGCGTTCGGGCGACTGTATTATCCATTCAAGGACAAGCCGACGCCTTCGGGCAGATCGCCGGCGGCCCCGTGGTGGGCGCGGTCGGGCACTTTTCCTCCGTCCGCATGGCGATAACGATTTCAGCCCTGTTGTTGGTGCCAATCCTGGGTGTCTTCAGGCGGTCAGCCCGTCCCAATCGCTAAGGCAGTTGTCGCAATCTTGTCCTTTGCGCTGTAGAATGATCGCGCAAAATACGAAGGGAGATCCCCGCGACCTATGAATACAAACGCTATGCTCGAAGAACTGAAGAATTTCGACACGCCGTCGATAACCAACGTTGTGGCTACATATCCCGCATCCCCGCTTTGTCTCGGGCTTTACAATCCCTGGACCGAGAATTGGTACACCGATCAGTCGATTCGCTGTATGTACCCCGAACTCGGCCGTCGGGTCGGTTATGCGGTCACCTGTGTTTATGGCCTGCCCGATCCCGATTTCACGCGGCTCAGTTTCGGCGATGTGCTGGAGGCTCTGGAGGCGGCGCCGGGACCGACAATTCTGGTTATTCAGCAGAAGTTTCCCCCGGAAATCGCAGGTAAAGTCGGCTTGGCGGGCGGCAACATGGTCTCGGCCATGCGCGCGATCGGATGCGTCGGCATGCTCTCCAATGGTCCGTCGCGAGACCTGGATGAGGTGCGCGAAATGGACTTTCAGTACATGCTCAGCGGCGTGACGCCGGGCCATGGCAATATGGCGGTTCACGCCGTAAACGTGCCCGTTTCTGTGGCTGGCATGGACGTTGCGCCCGGCGAGCTGATTCACATGGATGAAAACGGCGCTTGCAAGTTCCCCGCGGATCAATTGGAAGCTGTTCTGAACAACGTGCGCGCCTTGCAGCAAGAAGAATCCGCTCGCATGAAAGCCCTGCAGGCGGCGAAATCGGCGGCGGAACTGCGGGCAATCTTCTCCGGACATGCCTATGGCGGTGACGATGATTCCTAGCTAGCGTCAATTTCCGTCGACAATGACAACGCATCGCCGCCGCGCATTGCGCGCCTATTACACCTTTCGCCTGATCGCTCCCTTCGTTTACACCATGTGGTTGACGGTAGCGACGCTCTACTTTGCTTCCGTCGTTACGAGCGACCCATTTCGATTGGCGACCTTGGCGGTCATGTTGGAAGCTGCGACGCTCCTCTTTGAAGTGCCAACAGGGGTCTTGGCGGACAGCTTTAGCCGCAAGTGGTCCATTGTCGTCGGCTACCTCATATGGGGCGGCGGATATCTGCTGCAGGCTTTGACTCCCGACTACGGCATTGTTCTATTATCTCAGGCCGTCTGGGGCTTGGGATTCACCTTTGTCAGCGGCGCGCCCGAGGCCTGGCTGGTTGATGAATTAGGTCAAGATGAGGCCTTGCCATTGCTTTTGCGCGGGTCACAAATAGGCCAGGTTTCCACTGCAGTGGGGATCGTTGTCGCAACAGTTTTGGGGGCGATAAACGTTGCCTTGCCAATTGCCGTCGGCGGCATCGCTACAATTCTTCTCGCGCTGCTGCTGGCGCTGATCATGCCTGAGCATGGATTTCAGCCTGCAACGAGAGGAACCGGCGGGCCGAAGGCGCTTGCGGCGACACTCAGAGCCAGCTTGCTTGAGTTAAAACGCCGTGATGCGCTGCGCGCTCTGGTCTTTGTTGGGCTGGTCATCGGCGTTTCCGTGGGCGGCTATGACGCCTTGTACGCGCCGCACATTTTGCAGAATTACGCGATACCTTTCTTCGAGCCCGTCATATGGTTTGGTATACTCTTTGGCTGCGTGACGGTTCTCAGCATCCCGGTATTGGAACTGGCGAAACGATGGCTGCAAGGCAGCCGGGGGCGGCAGACAGCGACGATACTTGCCTGGTTTGCGGCGGGAACGGTCTTGAGCAATCTGGCCTTTGTCTGGGCGCAGGACTTTTATCTCCTGGCCATCGCCTATTGCCTGGGCCAGACGCTGCGAACTGTCACCAAACCACTTTTCATGGCATGGATCAACGAGCATACGCCGTCTGAGGTGCGGGCCACCGTGATTTCCATGTACTGGCAGTCCAACGCCCTCGGGCAGATTCTGGCGGCGCCGGTCTGGGGCGCGCTGGCGAATATGCTCTCCTTGCGCATTGCCTTGACGGGGGCCAGCCTCTCCCTCGCGCCCGTTGTGCGCATTTATCGCAGTCGGCGCTTTAAGGACACTGAGCTTTCATAGTCGGGCGACTGAGTCTCGCGTCAAGAATACCGAATCAGAAGAGACTGACGACATAGACAGAACCTAAAGCAGGAGGACGACAATGCGAGGAAAACGCGTATTGATCACCGGAGCGACTAACGGAATCGGTAAGGCTGCCGCGCTTGACTTGGCGAAAATGGGCGCCGAAGTGATTATCGTCGGCAGGGACGCGATAAAGACGCGGAAAGTATTGCGCGACCTCATGTCCACAAGCGGCAGCAACAAACTTGATTTTCTGCTGGGGGACCTGTCGTCCTTCGCCGACGTCCGGGCGATCGCCATCGAATATCTCTCCCGCCATGACCGGCTGGATGTCCTGATCAACAATGCGGGAGCGGCCTTTTCTGAATTCCGCGCTTCGGTCGACGGCTACGAAATGACCTTTGCGCTCAACCACATGAATTACTATCTGCTCACTTTGCTCTTGCTCGATACGTTGAAGAAAACTGCGCAGGAGCAAGGCGAAGCGCGCATTGTCAATGTGTCGTCAAGCGCGCATTTCTCGGCGCGGGACGGCATTCGTCTGGACAACCTAGGCGATGCCGTCGGATCTGCCGGTTTCCGCGCCTACAGCCAGAGCAAATTGGCCAATGTGCTCTTCACCTATCAATTGGCGCGGCGGCTGGAAGGAACCGGCGTTGTCGCGAATGCCCTGCACCCCGGTTTTGTCAACACGGGCTTTGGGCACAATATGAAGGGCATTATGGGGCTGGCCGTCAAGGTCTTGCAGAGACTGATCGCCCGCAGGCCCGAAAAAGGCGCCGAGACGCTCGTTTACCTGGCCTCGTCAGCGGAGGTGGCCGGCATTACTGGAAAGTACTGGAAAGACAGGGCCCAGGAACGCTCGAGCGAGATTTCTTACGACCGGGAGCAGCAGCAGCGGCTGTGGGAATTCAGCGCGGCTATCACAGGCGTCGAATAAGCCGGCGCTTATCCCTGTAAACCAGCGGGCAATTCGAACCCGCCGTCACCCTCGGCCAGATCGACAACCTTTTTGACTGCCGCCGCTTCAATGGCTCCATAAACGTGCGGGAACAGGGCGTCGTCGGTCGCTGACGGCTTTGCTGACGGGTTGGGATGAACAGGCGCCTCCCACAATACTCGGGCCTCCAGTTTTGATTCGTCAATGCACAGGACCAGCAGATTTCCCCCGCCCCGAAACATGCTATTGGCGACAGGCAAGATCTGGTCTATTGCAGAACAATGAATGAAGCCTTCGGAAGCGAGCGAAGGCGCGCTGTAAAGCCCGGCCGCTTGTGCCTGCTCCCAGCTCGACCGCTCTGTGATGTGATAAATCATCGCAGCGCTTGATCGAGGTCTGCGATGAGATCAGCCGGGTGCTCCAGGCCAATGGATACGCGCAACAAGTTGGACGGCGTATTCGAATCTTCTTCGATCGATTCGCGATGTTCAATCAGGCTGTGGGTGCCGCCAAAGCTGGTTGCGCTGGTGAAGAGCTTCAGTTTATTCACCAGGTCGATGGCGGCTTGTCGACCGCCGCGCACCTGCATCGACATGAGCCCACTGCCGACGCGCATCTGCCGCAGGGCCAGCTCATATTGTGGATGGCTGGGATGATGCGGATAGAGTACGCACTCAACCTTGGGGTGTTCCGCCAGGAAACATGCCACTTCCATGGCGTGTTCGCTATGGGCGCGCACACGATAGGACAGGCTCTGCATGCCTCGCAATGCCAGCCAACAGTTCATTGGCGACAAGACCGATCCGCCGATTCTAACCAGGCGCATGACGCGCTGCGCGAAGGCGTCATGCTCGCGGAATACAATCACGCCGCCCAGCACATCATGATGGCCCGCGAGGTATTTGGTCAGCGAATTGACGACAATATCGCCGCCGAGTTGCAAGGGATTCTGCCCGACCGGCGTTGCCACCGTGTTGTCGACCAGAACTGTCGCCCCATATTGGTGGGCTATTTCGCTTATCGCCCTGATATCCGCCAGCCGTATCATCGGATTTGTCGGCGATTCGAAGATCAGCAACCTGGTCTGCGGGCGCATAGCGGCGCGGACGGCAGCCAGGTCGCTCATATCAACGAAACTTGTCTCTAGCCCCCAGGGCGCGAAGAATTCCTTCAGTTGAACGCGGATCCCAAAGTACATGTCGTCGCTGGACACGATATGATCGCCTGGTCGCAAGGCTTGGAAAATCGTCAGCATGGCTGCCGATCCGCTGGAGATGGCATGCGCCGCGGCGCCGTATTCCAGCTTGCACATGGCCTCTTCCAGCGCTGCGCGGTTCGGGTTCTGATAGCGCGTGTAGATCAACTCGTCCGCATCATGCTCGAGGCCGGTTGTCTCGTATTCAAATGTCGTGCTAAGGACAATCGGCGGGACAATCGCTCCGCTGGAAGGGTCGATAGTCGAATTGTGGACTGCGTAGGTTTCTGGTCTCTGCGGCATGCGAATAAACCTTCATCATCGGTTTCGTCGGCGCCAATGATAGCGCTAATCAGCCGCTTATGCCATTGCCCCGGCGAGAATGGAGCGAAATCTTCAGCCGAATTCAGCAGATTGATGTAAAATCTGGTTGTGAGCGTCTTCCTTTGCTTGCCCGCTAGGGTTGGTAGCGATTATGGAGGGATGAGCGATGCCTGATATGCTTGTTAAGCTATACGAATTGCCGCCGCTTGAACCAGAGATCGCCTTTCAGCGAAATCAAGGAATCACCGTCAGACGCTGTATGCCGCCGGAAAAGCAACTCGTCACCGAATGGATTGATGAACACTTCAATCCTTACTGGTCTAGCGAGGCCAATGTCGGTTTCTCTACTCATCCCACGACGGTCATGCTGGCGCATCGCCGCGACCAATTGCTGGGCTTCGCTTGCTACGATACCACCTTCAAAGGCTTCTTCGGGCCAACAGGGGTCGATGAGCGGGAACGGGGCCGCGGGATCGGCACCGCTCTCTTGATCAAGTGCCTGCACGAGATGCGCAACGCCGGTTACATGTACTGTATCATCGGCTGGGCGGGCCCCACGTCCTATTATGAAAAAGCCGTTAACGCCGTGGTAATTCCGGGATCCGAACCGTCTTACGCCTACAAAGGCTTGTTAGGCACCGATGCTGTCTTCAACGACGGCGCGCCCAGCGAGTCATTCCTGGAGAATCCAAACCGGGTCATGGCGAGGCAAGGCGTTGATTTGCCGCATACACCACAGCATTGATGATCTCGGTCAATCCGCGACCCTTGCCCATCGAAATATCTTTGCCGAAAAAAGTGAAAACCACCTCGCCATTGATGGCCGCGACTTGTTCCAAAGCAACCCCCGAACAAGACTGGTCGAGAATCGCGCACATCGCCATGGCCGATAAGCCCTGTGGATTTAGCACATCGAAGTAAAAATCCAGCGTACCGTCCGGGCGATCAATGGCCCAGACGAATGCTTCGGATTCGCAGCCGATAACGCGATGCGCCTCTTCGTAGGGCTTGGTGGCGACCGACGCCGGAACGGGCTCAAATTCGTCGGAAATGGCGATCAAAAAGTCGATGCGCTCATCCCGCGTGGAAATGAAGCCGAAATCGTCGAGGTAATCCTGAAGTTTAGGCGGATATCCTGGCATCAGATGCCCTGCTGCGGCTGTAGGCGCGCGGGGGGAAGGCGCTTCCGCCTTCCCCGACGTTGTCGCTTGCGTTGCAAACCCCCTCGCTCGTGCGAGGCGGGGGCTGGCTATTTTCTGCGAGCGCGGCATGCTTGCGGACGGGACGATGCGCCGGTTGCGCGCTCGGCGGCTGTGTCCGGCTATTTCTCGATGGGGACGCCGACGCTGTTGCCCCATTCGGTCCAGGAGCCGTCATAATTGCGCACATCGGAGAAACCGAGCAGATTCGTCAAGACGAACCAGGTATGGCTGCTGCGCTCGCCAATGCGGCAGTAGGCAACCGTGGCCTGTTCCGGGTTCAGGCCGATCTCCTCCTGGTAAATCGCTCGCAGTTCCGCGGCGGTCTTGAAGGTGCCATCCTCGTTGGCGGCGCGGGACCAAGGCACATTATCCGCGCCCGGTATATGTCCGCCGCGCACGGCACCCTCTTGCGGGTAACCCTCCATGTGCAGTTTCTCGCCGCTGTATTCGCCCGGGCTGCGGACGTCCACCAATTGTCCGTTGACCTGAATATGCTCTAGCACGCCGTCGCGGAAGGCGCGGATCTGGCTGTCATCGCGTTCCGGCGCGCTGTACGATGTGGGGCTGATGCTCGGTTTTTCGCGCGTAAGCTCGCGACCCTCTTCCGCCCATTTCAGGCGGCCGCCATCCATAATCTTGGCGTTGCTGTGACCGAATAGCTCGAATACCCACAGGGCATAAGTTGCCCACCAATTGCTCTTGTCGCCATAGAAAACGACCGTCGTGTCTGGGGTGATGCCGATGCGGCTGGCGAGCGCCTCAAAACCGGATTTGTCCAGATAGTCGCGCCGCAGCGGGTCGTTGAGGTCCTTCACCCAGTCCACCTCCACCGCGCCGGGAATATGCCCGCTGGGATAGAGCAGGGGGTCCTCGTTCGATTCGATTATGCGGACACCCGCCTCATTCAAGTTTGCGGCGACCCAGTCCGTAGATACAAGTTTATCGGGATTGGTGTAGCCGCGACTGTTGATATCACTCATTCTTTACGCTCCTTCTTCTACATGTTTGATCGGATTCCTGCCGGCGGTTCGTACCCTGTCTTCAATCAAAAAAGCCAACCCCGGCGGGCTGACTTCTTGGTTTCGAACAACCGTGTTGCTGGCAAAGCAAACAAACCCGCCTAGTCGTCGGTATCCCTACAACAGCATGTAGCTCTCATTTCTAGTCGTCTGCGTTTGCTCATGAACATAAGCTAGCATAGCTTTTGCGACTTTTCAAGCAGCTATGTTTGTCGGGGGCATTTCAGATTATTGGCAAGTCACAAGGTTTTGCCGTTGAAAAGCACAATTGAGCACCGGCCCTCGATGCGGGCGGGGTGGCGTTATACGGCGAAACAATGCCCTTAAAATGCGTATAAAATGCGCCTTTTTTG
>JAPOVL010000028.1 GCA_026708115.1 Chloroflexota bacterium | reverse complement strand
TCTCGAGAGGTCCGTAGTTGACTAGCTGGATTCGCTTTGTATACATGGAACGCTCCGCGTCTGATTAGACTTTAACCTCTCCCGACACCAGCCCCGGCAGCAGGGCATCCCGCTGAGCGGCAAGGGAGTGGGACTCGTGGGTTGCCGATACGATTCGATTAACGCATGGCTCGACCAGTCCGTTGAAGGCTCTGGACACCTCCATGCTTGGAAGCGCGATTGTGTAACGAGACATGTCTCGCCAATTGGTGCGCGGCATCCTTGTACCAGTAGACGTAGCATCCGTATAGTCCACAAACTCTGGGCTAGATGTATGACCAAGGACAAATCCAAACCACAGATTGGAATTGGGCCGCACAACAACGATGTCTGTTGAGCACACCCCACTCAATGGAGCAACGCCAACCTTGTGGAAGTACGGTTGTAGTTTGCCGAACAATATGTCTCCCTGCTCGAACTTGAACTTGTTGCTGGCTAATCCATCTGCGTTGCTCCATTGCGTAAGCGCGATGCAACGCTTGGGCATGTGTTCAAGCGCAATGTAAGGTAACTCTGCGTCAATCTCCTCCGGCTTTACAACTGACCGGTGTTGCCATGCTACCTCCCCCAACTCCTTCACCTCCCACCCCTCCGGTGTCTGCCCCAACTCCGAGGGCAAGTTGAAATCCTATAAATCAAGTCAAGGATTTGGTACTGGTGCGGACCATGCCGACGGCACTTTGGTACATGATCCGCCTTATTCTTTACAACGCAGGCGCGTTGGTTTGCGGCGAAACTTGGAGACCGCTTACGCGGGCTTGGACGATCCGCTAATGAGTTCTTTATTCGATGATCTTGTCGGGATAGAGTTCCATGTAACGGTAGTCGTGATTAGGTATGACGATATCGGCCAAGCTCTTGATTCGCAGCGAATTGCGCAGCCACTGTCCCAGATCCCAGTAAGCGCCGGGGGGCCAATCGAGTTCCATGTTGACGTAGTTATAATAAAAGTCGCCGACCAGAGCGACTTTGCCGCCCGAAGTTTCGATCACTACCACCATGCTGCCCGGCGTATGGCCGCCGACCAGCACCAGATCGAGTCCCGGTTCCACCTGCATATCGCCTTCAATGCAGTCTACCTGGTCTATCACATCAAGCAGGTAATGCCGCAACTCGGGATAGTAGAAGGCGCTGGCGACCGGCGGCGCCATGAACCAGGCTAACTCGTCTCGCTGTACGATGAAGCGCGCGTTGGGGAAGAGCGTAGTATTGCCGATATGGTCCAGGTGAAGATGCGTCATGATGACAATGTCGACTTCTTCCGGCGTCACGCCGAGGCGGCTCAACTGGGCGCGAGCGTCTTGCTCTTCGGTGTGGTACCAGTATTGCCTGCCGCCATAGGCTTCTGTGAGCTTTTCGCCTTCCCGGCAGGTTTCGATATTGGTGCCGGTATCGATGATGATGTTTTTCTTGGTTCCCTCAATGTAATAAAATGGAATCGGCACCATTGTGCCCGTTCCCATGGTTCCGTCCGGGCGCTCGAAACTTTCGCGGTATCCATAAGGCAGCACCTGGCCGCCGGGCACATGCGGATTGTATCCGTTTCCCAGCAAGCTGACCCCCAAGCTGACCTCAATCTCTCCCGTATTCATCCAATGAACGCGATAAGTCATAGTCATCTCCTCAATTATTTGATAAACCACGTCGCTCACGCGACGAAAAGCTTGATTATTTTCTGCCAGCGCGGCAGGAAACGCCGCCGCTGACGCGCCGAGCGGCTTGTTTTGCAGAGCGAACGACCGAGTCGCCCCGGTCGCTCGCCCCGTCCTAAAGCATCCGGATTAGCCGGACTGGCTTTGGATGACTGCCCAGGCGTCGGGTTCGTGTTCGGCCATGTATGCCTCGAGCACCTTGGCAAAGGTGAAGACTTCGTCGAAATCCATCTCGCTTTCGACGCTGCCCAGGCCGGCATAGAAGTCATAGACAAATTCCATGCGCGGCCGCCAATAGCGATTGCCCTCCGGGCTGACCAAGAGCCAGTACATTTCCGCGCCCGTGGTGGGGAAGAATTCGATCTTGTTCCACAGGTTCTTGATGTCCCCGATGGTCATCTGCGCGCCGGTCATGGAATTGAGCAGTTCGGCAATGCGGCCGAAAGCGGCATCCTGATTGGCATTGACATATTGCAGGGTCAAGAACGTGCCCTTGGCGAAGTCCACCAAGGTATCGAAATTCGATTCAACGTAGTCGGCCGTGGTCAAGAAGCCGCAGAGAATGACCGCTTGCGAACCGACGTCTTGCGCGGTGACCAGCGTCTTCATGCCTTCCTTGACCAGGCGGAAGCGTTGCGGCAAGCCGCCCAGATAGGCATCAGCCTCGCCGGTGAGGAAGGCCGCCAAGCCGTCGTCCGGATTGAGATCGATAACGTTGACATCGGTGATATCCAGTCCGCCGGCGGCCAGCGCGGCCCCAACGCCCATTTCCATATCAGTGCCTTTGGTCGTGAGCACATCCAGGCCCTGGAGTTGGGAAACTGTCGCCGCCAAAGCCGCGGAATGATCGCCCATTGAAGCGAGATTCTCCTCGTATGTTGACATGCCCGATTCCGGGCGCACCATGATCGCCGAGCCTTCGAAAGTATAGAAGATATTGCCCAGGCGCTGATGCGGGAAGGCGTCCCAGCTGGTCACCACCGTTGTTTCACAGATGGAGCCCAGATCGAGCGAGCCAGCCGCTACGGCTTCTGTCACCGCTTCATAAGGCAGATGGATAAACTCCAGGTCGATGCCGACCTGTTCGTAAATCCCCTGCTCATCGCCGACTACGATCGCCAGCATATCCTGGAAGGGCGTCATGCCCAGGCGAACATGAGTCAATTCATCCTGTGCGACGCTTGTCATCGCGCCAAAACCAAGCGACAAAACAGCCAGCAGCAATAGAACTCGGTGTAAGATTCTGTTCCTCTTCATTTGATTCGTTCCTGTTCTCTAAAGCATATTTGACGATATTACGCTATGCCTTGCGAAATCTATCGATATACACCTCCTGTCTGGACACTATGAGTGATAACCATATGGATCGCACTCATCTGCTTTTCCCGCTGGTCATGCGGCTATAGCGCGCTCGCCCGTCTATTCCGAACGAGGCGCCCAGCGCGTCAGGTAATTGCCGACTATGCGCACGCAACGGTCGACGATCCAGGACGTGATGCCGATGATGATCACGCCGACCAAGATGGCGTCCGTTTGCAGCGTCCGGCGCGCCAGCATGATCATATATCCCAGCCCGCTCTGCGCGCCCATGAACTCGGAGGCGATGACCAGGGCAAAGGATAGAGCCACTGTCACGCGGACGCCGCCGATCAACGTCGGCGTTATCGCCGGCAGGATAATCGTGCGGTAGATTTCCAAACGGCTGGCGCCCAGCGTCCGCGCCGCCATGATATAAATCGGCGAAACGTGCTTGATTGCCTCCAAAGTCGTTACCACCATCACGGTGAAGCCACCGATTGCGGTCAGGATCAACTTGCCCGTATCGCCAATGCCGAACCATAGTATGAAGAATGGGATCAAGGCCACAGCCGGGATCGGACGCAGCCCCTCAATGAGCGGATCCAGCACCGAGTTGATCCATTTGTTCCAACTCATGGCGACGCCGCAAAAAACGCCCAATACGGCGCCAATTAGCATGCCCACCACCACGCGATACATCGTCGCCAGGAAGTAGCTGACCAGCACGCCTTCCATGCGCCCCACTACCTGAATCGTGTCCATCGGCGAGGGGAAATACAGATCGTCGATGTAGGAATCCGTAAGCGCCGTCCACAGCGCCACCAGTATCAAGACAGTGATCACGCTCACAGCGCCCTCGCCCGTTATCAAGCGACGCTTCCTCGTATCTTCTTTGCCGACCGCGTCCGCGCTATTGCCTAGCTCGTTCCGTTTCACGTCAGCTCTCTTCCTCCTCGCTGACCAGCAGTTCGCGTATCTGGCCGCGCAGCGCCTGGAATTCCGTGGATAGACGAATTGATGCTTCTCGCGGTCGTGGAAAAGGGACATCAAGAACGACTTCAATAGTGCCAGGCCGCGGCGTCATGACCGCCACGCGGTCGGCCAGGAAGATGGCTTCCTCGAGGTCGTGCGTCACAAAAACGATCGTGCGTCGCTGTCCCGTGTCCGTCACCGACAAGCGCATGAGATCAACTTGCATCTTCTCTTTGGTGATGGCGTCCAGCGCGCCAAAAGGCTCGTCCATCAATAGGACTGTCGGGTTGGTCGCATAGGCGCGCGCTAGGTCGACGCGCTTTTTCATGCCGCCGGACAGCTCTTTGGGAAAAGCGTCAGCGAATCCAGTCAGGCCAACCAGATCGACCAACTGGCTCACGGTCTTGCCCTGTTCTTTCTTGGACATGGCGCCGAAGCGCAGGCCATATCCGATGTTCTGCGCCACCGTCATCCAGGGGAAAACGGCATCGCCTTGGAATACCATCGTGCGGTCAGGATCGGGCTCCACAACCGGCTTGCCAGCGACGCGCACTTCACCGCTGCTCGCTTTGACCAAACCGGCGATGATGAATACCAATGTCGACTTGCCGCAACCCGAAGGACCGACCAGGCACAAGAACTCGCCCGCTGGCACATCCAGATTGACATTCTGCAAGGCGTCGATTCGCCCGGCCGTGCCAGCGAATGACTTGCTGATATCGGCGATGCTAATGTAAGCGCTCATCCGCTTCCCCGCGCAGCCCGCCCCAAGACGATTTCGCAAGCCTTGTCAAAATATCCGGACAGGTGCTCGGCGCCCGTTTCACTGATCAGATAGCCCGATTCCCAACGGATGCCCCAGAGCTGCGGATGGAAAATCGCTAGGTCAATTAGCAGCACCATCCCCGGCTGCAACTCCCAATTCGGGTTGGCCGACAAAAAGGGCGCTTCCGCCTCTAGCAAGCCGCAGGAATGCACCGCGCCATAGATCTGATACTTCTCCAGACCGTATCGCGCCAGTTCTTCGCGGGAATTCCGATAGATGTCGGCAGACATCTTGCCGGGACCCAGTTGCACCTGCACCGAGCGAAAGACCGCGAGCGTATTTTCAATGAATTGTCGGCGTTCCGGGCTCACCTCGCCCACCGTGATCGGCACGCCGAGCGATGCGCAGTAGCCGTTGTACCTCGGGCTGATGCCGATCATGAGCATACTGCCATGATCCAAGGCGCGGGACGTCGGCCTGCCAAATACCGAGTTGCTGCGCGCTTGAGACGTCAAGATAGTCGAATAGGCATAACCCTGGGCGCCGGCAGCGCGCATCGCGCCTTCTCCCACGCCCGCCAGGGCTGTCTCGGTCATGCCCGGCTCCAGCGCGTCTATCATCGCTTCCAAGCCAGCATCGACGATTTTGAATGCCATTCTGGTATTGTCGATCTCGCTGCCGGTTTTGATTGCGCGCGCGCTCTGGACACTGTCGCTCAGGTCGACGATATCGGGCGATATATCGCGAAGCGCCTGGTAAAGCCCGGCCGGCAAAGCGCCGCTGCCCACAATGCCGATGCGACGAGGACTATGACCGACCATTTCACCTAGCACATCCGCCGCCTCTTCCCATTCCGTATTGGGATAACCTGCTCCCCATGCCAGGAACAGGGAGACGATTCGGCTGGGCAAATCCGCCTCGTGCGTCATGACAAAGTTCGCCGTCTCCGGCCCCACAAGCAGGCATACCTCGGCAGTTGCCGTCGCCAGCGCCACCAGTCCGCGTTCGAATTGGGTCCAGATGTTTGTCAGGTAATAGCCGTCTGCCATGTTGTACTCGTCAAAATAGACGAGAATGACATCGACATCATTTTCCCGGCCAGCAGCAGCGAGGCGCTGCCAGCGCTGTGCCAGTTCTTCTCTTGTCGCCATATAAGCCCTCCAAAAAACTCTATTTGATCAAGACCATTCTCTACTTTGGCGGCCGCGTCTAGCGCAGCATTTCAACCTTGTCCATCAACGCTCGTACGCGCTCCGCGTCAACCGGGTTTTCGAATACGCCATCCCTTTTGAATGCCGTGCCGATGATAGCGGCGTCCGCGATTGCCAGTTGCTCCTGAATGTTGCCCGGATGAACGCCGGTATTGGCAACAACCGGTATATTTGGCAAGGCCGATTTGACCAGTCGCAAGGTTTCGGACGATGTCACTTGACCCGCAGTTAAGCCGGAAATGCAGATCGCGTCCGGCTTGGTATTAAACACGGTGGAACGGGCTACGGAAACGATATCGCGATCGGCCAGATAGGCAGCCGCTTCGGGAAGAATATTGAAGAAAAGCCGTACCTTGCCCCCGCCAATCGCATGCTGATGGCGCACGATGGCGCCACAATTGGTATCCCACAAACCGAAATCGCTGGCGTAAACCCCTGTGAATATTTCGCGCACGAACTGCGCGCCCGTGGCCACCGCCAAGTCAAGCGAAGCGTAAGGATCCCAAAGCACATTGACGCCGAATGGCGCCTCGATCTGATCGTATAATTCGGCAATCACCCGCGCCATCGCCGCCACCGTCACGGCATCCACTTTAGTGAGGTAGGGCAAGCTGAATTCGTTGGAAAACATGACGCCGTCGACGCCGCCCTCTTGCAGGGCGCGCAAGTTCATACGCGCGTCCGCCACCACCGCCTCCAGACCCGACGCGCAATCATAGGCGGGATCGCCGGGCAGCGCCTGTAGATGGCACATGCCGATGACAGGTTTGCGAACAGCAAACATGTCGCGCAAGCAATCTGTCATTCTTGTCTCCTCGAATACATTGATGTATCTGCTGCTCCGACAGTCCCTTTGGTAGAAATGCCCAAACCGATCACACCAGCACCATGTCGATCCCCTCGGATTTCAATGCCGCGATCTCCTCCGGCGCTTGATTGTCGGTGATGATCATGTCGATCTGGTCCAGGCCGCAGATTTTGGCGAAGGCGACTTTGCCCAGCTTTGAACTGTCAGCGACCACAATTCGTCGCTGGGCGGCGCGGATCGCCTCGCGCTTAACCTCCGCTTCTTCCATGTTGTAGTCGGTGACGCCGAACTCCGGATGCACACCGGCAACACCCAAGAAGAAGACATCAAAGACCAACTCCCCAAAGGCGCGCGTCGCCAGGCTGCCGACTAGCGATCGCTCGCGCGCTCGCGTCGCGCCGCCTGTAACCATCAGTACGATACCCGGTTCGTCGGCGAGGATCGCCGCCGCCCACAAATTGGAAGTGAGCACGGTGAGATTGACGCGGCCTTGCAACGCCTTGGCAATCGCGACAGCGGTTGTGCCTACATCGAGAATGGCTGTTTCGCCCTCGTTGAGCATCTCCGATGCCCGCTCCGCGATGCGGGACTTGGTCAATGCATTGCTGTCCTTGCGTATTATGTATGGCGGTTCGTAACTGAGGGAGATAGCGCTGACCGCGCCACCGCGCGTTCGCCGGAGCACACCTTCGCGTTCCAGCGCCTCGAGGTCGCGGCGAATGGTCATATCGGAGACCTTGGACAATCGACTGAGTTCGGCAACCGAGACCCGCCCACGCGCTTCCAGCATGCTGACGATCGTCGCCCGCCGCTCGTTGCCTGTCATCGCAGCGACCTCGCCCGAGGATTCCTTCGGAACTATTGTGCAAAATTTCATGTATCAAGCGTGTTTACTGTTCAAATAAACATACATATAGTTGGAATATAACGTAAAACATGCGCGCTTGTCAAATGACGCTGCCGAAACAGACGCCTGTTTGACCTCTGTCGCCTGGTTGGATACACTCAAGACGTAACTTGGTCCATTGAATGTACTAGAGTTAAGGAGAATTGAATGAGTTTACAAAAAGAGCAGGTTCATGACTTTATCAAGAAGTACTCCGAAGAGCGCATCTCGCGACGGCAGTTTCTGCAAGCGGTGACGACCGTTGGCGGCGTCGCGGTCGCGCAGTCCATGATGCCGGGCTTCCGCCTGGCGACCGCGCTGGCGCAGGGCAGTCCCAAGAGCGGCGGCACCTTGGTCGCGGCCACTATCGACAAGCCTGTCAATATGGACCCCGCCTTCGCCGAACTCTACTCGTCCATGCAGGTCTACCAAAATATATTTTCCAAGCTCGTCAATCTGGATCGGGACAATAACGTAATGCCCGGTCTGGCCAAGTCCTGGCAGCAAATCGACGATTCCACCTGGGAATTCAGCCTGGTCGACAACGCCTATTTCCACAACGACGAGCACTGCACGGCCAATGACGTGAAATACACCTTCGACCGGCTATTTAGCCCCGACCTGGGCGCGCCAAACGCCGTCTTCTTCACGCCCCTGGAAGGCGTCGAGGTGGTCGATGATTATACCTTCCGCATCATCACGCAACCTAACTGGGGCGGCCTGCTGGAGGCCCTGGGCGCCTTCGCCGAGGTGGTCAATCAGAAGGCCATTGAAGAGAACGATCCCAAATTGCTGCCCATCGGCACCGGACCTTTCAAGTTTGTGCAATGGGTCAAAGACGACTTCATCGAATTGGAGCGCTGGGACAAATACTTCAAGCCCAGCCAGCCCTATCTCGACAAGGTGATCTTCCGCGCGATCTCCGATGATACCGTGCGTCTGACCGGCTTGCAGACGGGCGAGTTGAACTGGATCGAGCAGGTGCCGCTGCATCGCGCCGACGAACTGCGCGCGAATGCCGATGTAAAGGCGAACCCCGACGGCGAATTCTTCCCCGATATGTTCCTGATCAATTGTTCCAAGCCGCCATTCGACAAAGTAGAAGTGCGCCAGGCTTTGCAGTGGGCGCTGCACCGCGAATCTATCGCCAATCTGGTTTGGTTCGGGCAAGCAACGCCTTCGGCCGAGCCGGTTTCCCCGTCGAACCCCTGGTATTCCGGAGCGAATGTTTATGAAGGCGGTCCCGACATTGATCGGGCGAAAGCGCTGCTGGCGCAAGCAGGATATGAAGACGGTTTGACAATCCGCTACGCTTCCCAGCCGCAAGTGCCGACGCAGCCCCTGGTGGGCCAACTCTTGGAACAGCAGCTTGCCCCGGCCGGATTCCGCGTTGAGGTCGAGTCCTTTGAATCGGCGCGCTGGTTTGAAGAACTGTTCACACTGAATTACGAAATCACCGGCACTTACTGGAGCGCCACAGCCGATCCGGGCGAACATTGCCTGTATCCGCTCTCACATTCGGCGTCGCCCTGGAATTTCTCGGCCTTCAGGGATTCGCCCGAACTGGATCAAGCGCTGGAGGAATTCCGCTTCACGCTTGATCCCGAAGCGCGGCAGAACGCCTTCAACAACGTGGTGCGGCTGCACCAGGAATCCTCGCCGCAAGTATTCCAGGTCAACTTCAAGCGAACTTACTGGACGCAGCCTAACGTACACGGCGCGCAGACGCTGCCGACGCTGGAATTGCGCATGGAAGACGTCTGGATCGACGCCTGATATTCGACGATCAAGAGGAGCGCCGACCGCGCTCCTCTTGTCCTACTTGCAGGTATTCACCGGTGATGCGCCCATGCGATTACTTCGCTATATTGCTGGCCGTCTGCTGCTCTTGTTACCGGTCCTCTTTGGCACATCAGTACTGATCTTTCTGCTGCTGCGCTTGATCCCGGGCGATCCCGCCGCCGTGATCCTCGGCTTGCGCGCCACCCCCGAACGACTGGCCATCGTGCGCGAAGAGCTGGGGCTGGACCTGCCGATTCACCTGCAATACGGCCAGTGGCTGGGCAAGGTCTTGCGCGGCGATTTGGGCAAGGACTTCCGCAGCAACGAAGCGGTGACCGACTTGCTGAGCGTACGGCTGCCCGTGACGATCGAGTTGACAGTGCTTGCGCTGGGGATGGCGATTGCGGTCGCCGTGCCGCTGGGCATTCGCGCCGCCATCAAACCCGGCGGCCTCGCCGACCGCGGCTCGATGTTGCTGGGCCTCTTTGGCATTTCCATTCCGGATTTCTGGCTGGGTATCATGCTGATCCTGTTTTTCTCGCTGGCTCTGCGCATGTTTCCCTCATCCGGCTATGCGCGCCTCCACGAGGACATTCTGGTAAACCTGCGCTCATTCTTCCTGCCCGCGCTGACGCTTGCCGTTGGCTTGTCAGCCGTGCTGGTGCGCGTTACGCGCTCGGCTGTGCTGGAGGTCATGGAGCGAGATTTTGTCAAGTTCCTGCGCGCCAAGGGGCTGCGCGAACGGCTGGTGATCTATCAGCACGTATTGCGTAACGCCAGCATTCCCATCGTGACTGTCATAGGCTTGCAATTCGGCTATTTGCTGGGCGGCGCGGTCATCGTGGAAGAGGTTTTCAGCTTGCCGGGCGTCGGTCGCTTGATCGTGAGCGCGACGCTGGAGCGCAATTATCCGGTGGTGCAGGCGGGCATGCTGGTGGTCGCTTTCATGTTCATTCTGGTCAATCTGGCGACGGATGTGCTTTATGGGCTGCTGAACCCGAAGATAAGAGGCGGCGGCGCATGAAGCGGGAATTGACGCCTAACGCTGCCTTGCGCAAAACCTATGAGGCCAGCCGCTCGGCTGTCTTGGGGGGCGTCATCATCTGCGTACTGGTCCTTCTGACCGCGACCGTGTCCCTGTATTCGCCTTATACGCCCGAAGCCATGGATTTCATGGCGCCGCTCAGCCCACCAACCCGCGCGCACTTGCTGGGTACGGATAACTTCGGCCGCGATATTCTCACGCGGGTGCTATACGGCTATCAGATCTCATTGGCGGTGGCTCTGGGCTCGGTCGGTTTCGGCTTGGTTGTCGGTGTCAGCCTGGGCCTGCTCGCCGGATATTTCGGCGGTATCCTGGACAATATCATCATGCGGCCGATGGACGTGTTGATGGCATTTCCCGCTATCGTGCTGGTGGTGGCGCTGACGGGCTTCGTCGGTCGCGATGTCTCTGTGATGATCATGGCGGTGGCGGTCGTTTATGTGCCAATCTTCGCGCGCGTCATGCGCGGATCGACCCTGGAAGTGGTCAATGAACTCTTTGTCGAGGGCGCGCGCGCTCGCGGCGCCTCGCACCTGCGCTTGATGCTGCGGCATATTTTGCCCAACGCGATCCCGCCGGTATTGATCCAAGCCTCAATCCTGATGGGTATCGCCATTCTGCTGGAATCCGCCTTGAGCTTCATCGGCTTGGGCACGCAACCGCCCGATCCTTCATTGGGTTTGATGCTCTCCGAAGGCCGGTCCTTCATGCAGCAGGCGCCCTGGATGGTGATGGTGCCCGGTCTGGCGATTTCCCTTGCTGTACTGGGCTTCAACCTGCTGGGCAATGGCTTGCAGGAATTATTGAATCCCGCCGGAAAGGGCCGATAAACCGATGAGTCTGCTGTCGGTACGCGACCTCAGCACCGAGTTCCGCAGCGGCGGCCGTTGGCTGGAGGCGGTTTCCGATGTCGCTTTTGACTTGCAGCGTGGCGAGATTCTTGGCTTGGTCGGCGAATCGGGCTGCGGCAAATCCACCATCGCCTATAGCGTCATGCGCCTGCTCGCCCGCAATGCCCGTATCCGTTCCGGCGAAGTCTGGCTGGACGATGTCAATCTGGCCGCGCTCGACGAAGAGCGACTGCAAGACTTGCGCGGACGCCAAATCTCCATGATCTTTCAAGATCCCACGACTGCCCTGGATTCGCTTTTCACGGTCGGACATCAAGTCATGGAGACCTTGCAGGAACACCTCGATCTCGATCCGGCAGGGGCCCGTCAGCGCGCATTGGAGTTGCTGCGGCAACTGGGCATTCCAGCGGCGAACCAACGTCTGAACGCCTATCCTTATCAGTTCAGCGGCGGCATGTCGCAGCGGATTGCCCTGGCCATCGCCATCGCTTGTCATCCGCAGGTGCTGATCGCGGACGAGCCGACGACCGCGCTCGATGTTACGATACAGGCGCAGATCTTACAGCTTATACGCCAACTGCTGGTCGACGAGCAAGGCGCCGGCGTCCTGTTGATCACGCACGATCTGGGGGTGGTGGCGCAAGTATGCGATCGCGTGGCGGTGATGTACGCCGGCAAGATCGTCGAGTTCGGAGATGTGCATTCGCTATTCTCCAACCCGCTGCACCCCTACACACAGGCTTTGCTAAACTCGCTGCCCAGCAAAGGCATCGCCCGCGGCCGCCTGGAGAATATCCAGGGTCGGGTGCCGAGCTTGGCCGATCGCCCCTCCGGATGCCGTTTTCATCCGCGTTGTCCACAGGCTAAAGCGGTTTGCCGCAAGAGTGTGCCGCCACTGAAACAAGTCTCGGCGTCCCAGGAGGTTGCCTGTGTCCTCTACGATTAAGGGACAGCGGCCCTTGCTGAGCGCAGTGGGGCTTAGCAAATACTTCCCGCTGGAAACCGGCCTACTGGCCAGCTTGCGTGGAAACACGACGACGGTCAAAGCGGTTGAATCGGTCTCGCTGGATGTTTACGCCGGGCAAACCGTCGCCGTCGTGGGCGAATCCGGTTCGGGCAAGAGTACCCTGGGGCGCTTGCTGCTGCGCCTCTTGCAACCGAGCGCCGGACAAGTCCTCTACCAGGGCGAAGACATCTTCGGCATGAATCGCGCGGAAACGCGCGCCTTTCGTCGCCAGGCGCAGATCATCCTGCAAGATCCCTACGCGTCGCTCAATCCGCGCATGAGAGTCGGTCGCATTATTCGCGAGCCCCTGGATATCTATAGCGAAGGCAGCAAGACCGAGCGCCAAAAGCGCGTTCATGAGCTACTGGAGCGGGTGGGACTGAATCGCAATCACGAGCGGGCTTTCCCGGCGGAATTGAGCGGCGGGCAGCGCCAACGCGTGGGTATCGCCGCGGCGCTGGCATTGTCGCCGCGCATCATCATCGCCGACGAACCGACATCGTCGCTGGATGTCTCGGTACAGGCGCAGACGCTAAATCTGCTCGCCGACTTGCAGCGAGACCTGGGACTGACCTATGTTTTCATCACCCACGACTTGAGCGTGGTGCAGCACATCAGCGATCGCGTGGCCGTGATGTACCTGGGCAAAATCGTCGAGGAAGCGCCGACAGAGACCTTGTTCGCCGAGCCGAAGCATCCCTACACGCAGGTCCTCTTTTCGGCCATACCCCTGCCCGATCCAGCGCGGCGCATGAACTGGGATCTGCCAAAAGGCGAGCCGCCTTCCCCGCTCAATCCGCCCTCGGGCTGCCATTTCCATCCGCGCTGCCCGCAGGCCATGTCCGCCTGTTCGCATACCGTGCCGCGCTTTCAATCGGTCGCGCGCGATCACGGCCTGGCTTGTCTGTTGTATGAGGATGGGGTGAATTGAGCGCCGAGCAACTACCGGCTGTCAGGTGGTTGTTGTTCTGAATTTCAGCCGACTTTGATGCACTACCGCCGCAGCGAGAATTGATGTAGCCTGTCGCATGCGCTATACTGACCATAAGAATCATCGTGAGAACGCATTGAATCCGGGAAGACAACATGGACCAGAATACACAATTTATCATCACAGTCGGCACTGTTATCGGCGTCTTTCTCTGGCTGCGGCATGACATTAATCAGCTGAATGCAAAAATTGATAAAGTGTCCGATAACCTCAATGCGCGGGTAGATAGTCTCAGCGCACGGCTTGACAGGACAAACGAAAATATTGCCGCTCTATGGGAGACACTTGGCTGGATAAGCGGACGCATGGGCTTCACGGAGCAGACGCCTCCGCAAGCCGACTGATACGCTCCCCCGCTGCTCCCCCGCCTTCTAAGCATAAATCTAGCCGCTCGGCTGCCGCATTCGACGGTTTTCAAAAAAGGAGGAACGACATGGGTTATGGCAGAGCCAGCTCGGACGAAGTGCTGGACAGCAGCGTCGTCCATGCGCTGGCCAACAAGATGGGACTGGCGATTTCGCCCGAAGAAGCCGAGGTCCTAACCGCTTTGCTGATGAATCAGATGGCGGCCTTCCAGTCCTTCGACAGTTTTGACTTGCAAGATGTCGTGCCGGCGCCGATCTTCCGCGCGGGAGGAGCCAGCGATGAGTGAATTGACCGATCTGTCACTCAGTCAAGTTAGCGACATGCTGGACGCGGGCACGATCTCGTCGCTCGAGCTAGTGGAAGCCAACCTGCGCGCCATCGAAAGGACCGAGCCCACTGTTCATGCCTATGCTAGCGTGCTGGCGGAAGAAGCGCTGGACGCGGCGCGAGCGGCGGACAAAGCCATCGCCGCTGGCGATCGGCGTGGGCCCTTGCACGGCATCCCCATTGGGCTCAAGGACAACATTTACACAGCGGGCAGCGTCACCGAAAGCGGCTCGCAGGTGATGGCGGGCTTCGTCCCCGACTACGACGCCACCTGCGCGGGCTTGCTGAAGGAAGCCGGCGCCATCATCATCGGCAAAACCCACTGCCACGAATTCGCCTACGGCGTCAACAGGCCACCCAGCCGCAGCCCCTGGAATAACGAGGTTTATCCCGGCGGATCCAGCATCGGCTCGGGCGTAGCGGTGACCAGCCGATCCTCTTTCGGCGCGCTGGGCACAGACACCGGCGGTTCCATTCGCGTACCGGCTTCGATTAACAACCAGGTGGGAATGAAAGCGACCTACGGCCGCGTGAGCATCTACGGCGTGGTACCGGTGGCCTGGTCGCTGGACCACGTGGGACCGATGACCCGCACGGTCAAAGACAATGCCTTGTTGCTGGCCGGTATGGCCGGCTACGATCCGATGGATCCCACCAGCGCCCGGCAGCCCGTTCCCGATTTCTGCGCCGATCTCGAAGGCGGCGTGTCCGGCTTGCGCATCGGCGTCGAGCGCGATTATTTCTTTTATGACGGTCTCATCGACGAGATCAGGACCTCGGTCGAAGGCGTGATTGCCGAGTATCGCGCCGCGGGCGCCGAAATCGTCGAGGTCAGCATGCCCGAACTGGCGATCACGCAGGACGCGCTCTTCACCATCGTGCTCTGCGAAGGCAGCAGCTATCATCGCAAATTGATCCGCGAACAGGCCGACAAATACGACCCAGCCACGCGGGCGCTCATTCAGTTGGGCGAGCTGGTGCCGGCAACGCATTACCTGGCGGCGCAGCAAGCGCGACGGGTGTATCGCGACGCCATCAAGCGCGCCTTCGCCGGCCAGCAACTGGATGCCATGCTCTGGCCCACCATGCCCATGACCACCGCGCCCCTGGATGACTTGAACGCCCCGCGCGCCGACGGTTATCCCGATACGCCGGTTGGCAGCATGTGCCACCACACCTTCAATGCCAATCTGGCCGGCCTGCCGGCTTTGAGCGTGCCCTGCGGCATCAGCGAGGCGGGCTTGCCCTTTGGATTTCAGCTGACCGGTCGCGCCTTCGACGAGGCCATGGTCTATCGCATTGCGCGGGCTTACGAGCGGGAGCACGACTGGCATGAGCGAGTGGCGCCGCTGCTTGCTGGGGAGTGAGGAGGCGGCCCGGTCGCCGATGATCTGATCTTCGCGCTGAAGGGAAATAGACGGCTATTGGCCTGTCCATTGCCGCCGCAGCATGTGGCTTTCAAGTAGGCAGCGCGTCAGCGGACGAGTGGTGGGAAGGCGCAGCGGGATTTGATGTAGTGGAATCTTGAGTGTATATTCACGTCGCTAAGATCTGTAGCTACTGCGCGGAAAACATGTCAGAAGACGATCAAACGCAAAGCGGAAATCAGACTCAACGGCGGACGAAAAAGCAAATTAACATTTGCAATGGCAGCGAAGCGCCTCCAAAAACTGCTGCGCCGAAGCCAAAACCTTCCTTTGGAATGATAGACGAAGGCAGTTTCTTGCCGCCGCTCAATCGGTCTGAAAAGGCGGCAACATCGCAAGGCGCCTGCTGGTGCGGAGTGTGTTGATAAACCATCACTCCTCCCCCACCTCCTCAGGCTCGCCATCCCGCACGGGATACAAGCCCGCGCCGCGCCGCCGCCCCCAGGGACTGGGCGCGGCCGAAGCCGAGCGCTCCCGCACGAGACATGCTTCCAGCTTCGCCTCATCAAACTGGATGCCATTGCCGGGGCGATCGCCCAGGATGATGTAACCGTCTTCCACGCGGCTGTCGTGATCGAAGACATAGTCATTGCCGGGGTCGACCACTTCCATCCAGATATGATTGGGCAAGACCGCGGCCAGGTGCGCCATATAATTGCCCGGGCAATTCATCACCGAAACGGGCAGGTCGAAGCCGTCGGCCATCTGCGCCACCCGCAGGGCGCCGGTGATGCCGCCGGTGCCGACGCCAATCTGCAATACGTCCGCCGCCCGCCCCTCGATCAAAGGTCGGAAGTCGCTGGCGTCATCCAGGTTTTCGCCCGTAGCCACCGCCGCGTTCACCGATTGCGAGACCATCCGCAAGCCGGAAGCGTCCCAACGGCGGGCCGGCTCTTCCGCCCAGAAGATCTCGTGGTGGCGTTCGAAATAGCGGATGTGCTGGATCGCTTGCTTGGGCGACCAATACTCGTTGGAATCAATCAGCAGGACTGGCGCCTTGCCCGATGTCGCCAAGGCTTCTTTCATGATGCCGATGCGCTGCAGATCCGTCTCGCGATCCAACCCGACTTTCAGCTTGCCGATGGCGATGCCGCGCGCGGCCTGGGACTCGTAGAAGGCGCGGATGCCGGCGTCGTCCAGGGACAGGTCGATGCCGCTGGCGTAAGCCTTGACCGCGCGGCTGGACGCGCCCAAGGTCTTCCAGAGCGGTTCGTCATTGGCTTTGGCTTTGAGGTCCCACAGCGCCACATCCAGCGCGCCGATGACATCGGTGACGGCGCCGCGGTTGCCGCCCTTGAAAGCGAAATTCGCCATGCGCCCCCACAAGCCGACGACGCCGCGCGGATCGCGACCGACCAGCAGATTCTCGGCCATACTGTGGATGTTGGCGGCCGCGCCCGGATCGCCCAGCGAGACGCCGGTCAGTCCCACATCAGTATCAAGGAATAGCGCCAGGGCCGCGTATTGGGCGCGCCCGCGCGGGTTGTTGGCGTCGCCGATAGGACGCGCCATTTCGTGCTCGAACAAGATCGTGCGGATGCCAGTGACTTTCATGGTTTCCTCCACCCCAAATCCCTTCCCGAAGGGCTGTGTCGGCGGTCAGTGTCTACGCGACCTACGCGCCCCAAGAATAGGGAAGGACTTCTTCATCGCAATATGACTCGCTTTACTCCCCTTCCCTCCTTGTGGGATGCCTCCCCCGTGAGGCGGGGGACCGAGGGGGCACAGGGGCCGGGGGATGGGGGTCCAACTCCCCATCCGCAAACATCTGCCGCAGCACTTTTTTGTCCATTTTGCCGACGCCGGTCTTGGGAATGGCATCCACAACCGCATAGTCGTCCGGCAGCCAGAACTTGGGGAAATGCCCCAGCAAGTAGTCATTGAGGGCAGCTTGGTCGACGCCGGCTTTCAGCGGGACGATCACCGCCAGCGGACGTTCGCCCCAGCGCTCGTTCGGCGTCGCGATCACCGCCGCTTCCAGCACATCGGGATGCGACATGAGCGTATTTTCCAGATCTACCGAGGAGATCCATTCGCCGCCGCTCTTGACCAGATCCTTGGTGCGGTCGGTGATATTCATATACCCGTCCGCGTTGACGGTGGCGACGTCGCCGGTGCGGAACCAGCCGTCGTCTGTAAAATGTTCGTGATCTTGCTCAATCTTGTAGTATTGGCCCACCACCCAAAAGCCGCGTACTTGCAGTTCGCCCATGGTTTCGCCATCCCAGGGCAGGTCATTGCCCGCCTGATCGACGATGCGCGCCTCGACGCCGGGCACAAAATAGCCTTGCGTCGCCTTGATGTCCCAGCGGCCGTCATCGTCAAGGGCGTCGTGCTGCGCCCCCAGTTTGGCGACCGAGCCGATGGGCGACAACTCGGTCATGCCCCAGGCATGCACGACATTGACGCCCAACTCCTTTTCGTAGGCTTCGATCAAGCCGCGCGGCATGGCCGAGCCGCCAACGATCAACTGCTTGATGCAAGAGACATCGCGCGGATTCCGACGCAAGGCGTGATAGAGTCCGTTCCAAATCGTCGGCACGCCGGCTGCGATGGTCACGCGTTCAGATTCAATCAACTTGGCTAGGGCATCCGGCTTGAAATGCGGTTCAGGCATGACAATGGTCGCGCCCACGTAGGTGCTGGCGTAGGGAAGTCCCCAAGCCATGGCATGGAACTGGGGCACGACCGGCATCACAACATCTCGCTCGGTCACGCCGAAAGCGACCCCCGCCAGCACGCAGAAAGTATGCAAGACCATGGCGCGATGGCTGATCAAGACGCCTTTGGGCATGCCGGTGGTGCCGCTGGTATAACAGAGCGCCATCGCCATCTTTTCGTCGCCGCAGCGCCAGGCATAAGACTCGTCGGCGGAGGCCATGAGTTCTTCGTATTGCAGCAAATTGGGCAAGTTGATCGGCTGATCTTCGCGGGCATTGAAGACCACGAAATACTGGACCGTCTCCAACTGATGCGCGATCGGCTCCAGCAACGGGACCAGCGATCCGTCTACAAAAATCACTTTATCCTCGGCGTGGTTGATGATGTAGACGAGTTGCTCCTGCGGCAGGCGAATGTTCAAGGTGTGACAGACCGCGCCGGCCAGCGGCACGCCGAAGTAGAGCTCAAGATGTTCGAAGCTGTTCCAGGCAAAGGTGCCGACGCGATCTCCCGGCTCCACGCCCAAGGCTTCCAAGACCTTGCACAGCCGTTTGACGCGCAGGTAAAACTCGGCGTATGTGTATTCGTGCAAAGGACCATCGGGCAACTTGGTTTTGATCGTTTTCCTGGGGTACATGCGCTTGGCATGCTCGAGGATGTGATCCAATGTCAGCGGGTAATCCATCATCAGAC
Source organism: Chloroflexota bacterium (assembly GCA_026708115.1). GTDB lineage: Bacteria > Chloroflexota > Anaerolineae > Aggregatilineales > Phototrophicaceae > UBA6055. The sequence continues at coordinate 15,581 of JAPOVL010000028.1, read as the reverse complement.
CGTGTAACATCTGGCTGCTCCTTCACGAAATGGCCTGGCGTCTGGCGCAATCAACTGTAGCACATTTAGAGGCCTGATGCAGTTGCCCTTGCCTGTTCGTGAGTTTTGAGGATTTGAATCGAATCGAAGCACGGTGTAGGGCGTGAGGCCCTATTCATTCCGGCGTCACATAGGCGGCGGTGATGCCGCCGTCTACCAGAAAAGTGCTGCCGGTCACGAACGACGATTCCTCCGACGCCAGATAAAGCGCCGCCTTGGCGATCTCATGCGCTTCGCCAAAGCGGCCCATGGGGATATGCACCAGCCTGCGGTTCTTCTTTTCGTCTGTATCCAGGTATTTCATCAGCAATTCCGTGCGCAAGGGTCCCGGACATAGCGCGTTGACGCGGATATTCTCCCGCGCGTGGATCAGCGCCAGTTCGCGCGTCATGGATAGCACCGCGCCCTTGCTGGCGGTGTATGCCAGTTGCGGCGTGGCGGCGCCCAAGACGGCGACAAAGGAGGCCGTATTGATGATGCTGCCGCCGCCGGCGCGTTGCAGAGCGGGAATGCCGTATTTGCAGCCCAGAAAGACGCCTTTGACATTGACTTGCATGGTCAGGTCCCAAACCGCTTCGCTGGTGTTGATGGCGTCATCGTCTTCGGCGTGGCTGATGCCGGCATTGTTAAAAAGCACATCGAGCTTGCCGTAGGTCCCTTCGGCCGCGGCGATCATCTTCTGACAGTCGTCGGCGACGCTGACATCCGCATGCACGTAACTCGCTCGTCCGCCCCCTGCTACAACTTCGGCAACGGTGGCATCGCCGCCCGCGTCATCGATATCGACAGCGATGATCGCCGCGCCTTCACGGGCGAAGAGGGTGGCCGTCTCGCGGCCGATGCCGCCGCCCGCGCCTGTGATCAGCGCTACTTTGTCCCTTAATCTCATAACAGATCCTAATCAGATGCGTTCGAAATAGCGTCGCCGTTCCCAATCGGTGACCGCGTTATGGAAACTCTCGATTTCTGTGCGGTAGAAGTGACTGTAATGTTCCACAACATCGGCGCCAAAAGCGCCGCGGGCGAAGTCGCTGGCTTCGAATATGTCCAGGGCTTCATGCAGCGTGTATGGCACGCGCGGCAGATGGCGCGCGGCGTAAATGTCGCCTTGGAAGATGTCCGGCGGCTCGATCCGGTTGGCGATGCCGTCCAGCCCCGAGGCCAGCGCCGCCGCGTAAGCCAGGTAGGGATTACAATCGGCGCCGGGCACGCGGCATTCGATGCGCAAGCTCTTTCCCTGCCCGACCACACGAAAGCCCGCCGTGCGATTGTCATAACTCCAGGCGATGCGCGTCGGCGCCCAGGAACCGTCTTCGTAGCGCTTGTAGGAATTGATTGTGGGCGCGTAAAAGACCATCAGCTCTCGCAAGCGCGCCATCCAGCCACCGAGGAACCAGCGAAAAACGTCCGACCCGGCGACCGGGCCTAAGGCCTTGTCGCCGGCGAAGGCGTTGCTTTCGCCATCAAACAGGCTGAGGTGGATATGGCAGCTCGAGCCGGCTTGACCGGCATGCGGCTTGGCCATGAAGGTCACGCTGGATCCCAGCCCGTCAGCGATTTCCTTCAGGCAATGCTTCATGACCGTGTGACGGTCGGCCATTGTCAGGAGATCTGCGTAACGGATGTTAAGCTCGTGCTGGCCCAGTCCCCATTCGCCTTTGCTGTTTTCTACGGGAATCCCGGAATGCTTGAGATGATAACGGGCAGCCGCCGTGAACGGTTCTTCCCGCGTGCCTTGCAGCAGATGATAGTCTTCCAGGTACCAGCCCTGGGGCGACAGATCGACATAACCCTTATCCCGCGCCCCCCGATAGCTGTCCTCGAAAATGTAGTATTCGAGTTCGGACGCGGCGAAAACATCGTAGCCCAGCGCCGTAGCCAGCGCCAGTTGCCGCTGCAAGATCGAGCGCGGCGCGACAGCGACCGGCTGGTGCGACGCCTCGTCTTCGACATGGCAAATCACCAGCGCCGTCTTGTCCAGCCAACTCGCGACGCGCAGCGTCGACATATCCGGCGCCAGGTGAAAGTCGCCGTAGCCCGCTTCCCAATTGGCGAAACGATAACCCGCCACCGGCTCCATCTCCATATCGGTTGTCAGCAAATAGTTACAGGCGTGCGTGCCTTGACGCGCTGCTTCGGCCAGGAAGAACTCGGCGTCGAAGCGCTTGCCCATCAGACGTCCGTAATGATCGGGAAAGGCCAGAATGACCGTCGCGATGTCCTCGGAATCGACCTTGGCTGAAAGTTCCTCAAGGGTCAGCATGCCGCGCAGTTCCCTCATCGCAAGTCCCTACTCACGCAAACCAAATAGACCGGCTGCCTTGGTCTTGCTCTCATCCCAAGCGCCCAATTCGACAATGCCGTCAATCCCCTTTTGATACACCGGACTAGACGAATCCAGAGGCAGGCTCACGACCCTTCCCGTCACGCCGGAGACGTAGGCGCCCAGCGCAATTTGCAGGGCGCGCGCCCCGGCCGCAGCCGGCGCCATCGGCTCGCGATCGTCGCGGATGGCAGCGCGGAAATCCGCCCAAAGTTCTGTGAATGAGCGCGCGGTGCTGTCCAGGTGATTTTCCAGATTGGCGATGGCGTGATCGCTGCGATTCCAGTCTGTATCGACGCTGTAAAGCTCCACCGGCTGATTGAAGCCGCCCGATTGATACTGTTTGTAGCGCATGCGGATCTGGCCGTCGCTGCCGCTGATATCGAGGCCGCCAACGCCCTCTCCCCAAGCCATGTGGATGACAGCGTAGCAAGTCGAAAAGGCGATCTGCACCAGGGCCAGATCTTCGATCACCGGTCCTCGATGGGCATATTCGGGCGCGTCCACGAAAGCCATCACCTGTTGCGCTTGCTCCCCTGCCAGCCACTCCGCCAGATAAACGGCGTGAATCATATCCATCAAGACGCCGCCGCCAGCCGCCATGGTGTGCCGCCAATCGGCTTGAAATTCGGCCGCGCCGGGGTAATCGATGACGCCGAGGAAGTGCAGCGTGGCCACGCGCAGATCGCCGATCAAGCCAGCGCTGATCATCCCTTTGATTTGCCGGAACTCCGGCAAGAAGTGATAATTGTGCACCATCGCCATCTTGCGCCTGGCGGATGCAGCCGCCTGTATCAATTCGTCGGCGACGGCCGGCGCATTGCTGATGGGCTTCTCGCTGAGCACGTGCTTGCCCGCGGCGAAGGCATCCAGCACGATCTGGCGGCGGAATTGCTGTGGCACGGTTATGGCGACGGCGTCGATGGCGTCGATGGCCAGCAGGTCCCGGTAATCGGCATAGAGTTGATCGTCGCCCAGGTCAAACCAGGCTTTGCCGATCTCTCGCCGCGCCGCGGTGATATCGGCCAGCGCGAGCAATTCGACATCGGGCAAGCCGTTGATAGCGGGACGGTGACCGTATTGAACCACGTTGCCGCAGCCGATTAATCCAACTTTTAGTGGATTGGCCATCACAGCCCCCGTTGAAGAACTACCAGTTCTTTAAGCCGAGAAGTTTCTCGCCCAGTGGCGTAAGTTCCGCGGTTGCGCCCCGCTCTATTTCCCATCGGCGCGGATCGCCCGGGAAGAATTTGTGTTCGGGCGATTTGCGTTCTTTCCACAATCTGATGCGCTCCCCGCGTGCCGCTTCATCATCTTCTTTTGCCGGGAACATGGTGATGTATTGGGCCAGCCGAGGCCGCGTTGAATTGTTGCGCCCGGTGCCGTGGGGCAGCAGGCTGTGCCAAATGACAAGATCGCCGGCGTTCATCGCCAGGGACCTCAGTTCCAGGCCGGTCATATCGGGTATGCGGGGATTGCGGTCCGGCGGCTGCGCCTCGACCCATTCTTCAAAGCGCCGATGAAAACCGGGAACGACCTGCAAACCTCCCGCGTCTGCCGGCACATCCACCAATGACAATACACCTTGCACCCGCATGGGAACCGGCCGCTGTGAAGTATCAATGTCCCAATGGACAAATCCCTGGAAATCCCAATCGTCCCGCGCCGGCGGATTCAGATTGACGCGATCAATGGAAACCCATAGTTTCTCCGTCTCCCAAATATCGACGAAGGCCCCATAAACGCGCGGGTGCTGCCGATTGTCCCAGAGCGCCTGGTGCTGGTACAGTTCCGCCATGCCCGATGCTTTCAGTCTGGGCAAGCCGTCATTGCCGTTGCCGGAGCGATACCATGTTTCGGGGTCATGGCGATCCATCTCCATGAACTCCCAGATGATGTCAACCACCGCCTCGACATTTGCCTGCGGAACCGCATCTCGCACGATGACGTAGCCGTTTTCCCGCCAGAATGCCAGGTCTTGCTGTGTTAAGACGTGCATGGTCGCGTCCCTCAAGTAAATCGCGGGCGACTTAATAGGTCGCCCCTACAATACCATTTCTGTTGCTGGCGAGTTTCTGAGAACATCTATTGATAATAGCTCTCGCGCTTCTTGTAGTCCTCGTAGGCTCCCCGCGCTGACTGCACGGCTTCGCTCTCGCTGACCTCGGCCACGGGCACATCCCACCAGGATTCGTAGCCCGGGACGCGCTGGCGGCGGTCGGTTTCCGTCACGATGCAGACCGGGCGCCCCTGGATCGTTTTCGCTTCTTCCATCGCTTGGGAAAACTCTGCGCGATTGGCGGCGCGGATAACATGGGCGCCCAGGCTCTCGCAGTTCTTTGCGAAGTCGATGGGCAGCGTTTCGCCATCGAGATGCCCGGATTCGCTACGGTAGCGGTATTTGGTGCCGAAGCCGTCGCTGCCGACGCTCTTGGAAAGGCCGCCGATGCTGGCGTGACCGTGGTTATCGACCACGATGATATTGACCTTGATGCCTTCCTGCACCATGGTGACGATCTCGGTATGCATCATCAAGAAAGAGCCGTCGCCGACCATGACCCAGACTTCGCGTTCGGGGTCCGCCATCTTGACGCCCATGCCGCCGGCGATCTCGTAACCCATGGTCGAATAGCCGTATTCCAGGTGATAGCCCTTGCGATCTCGCGCCCGCCAGAGCTTGTGCAGGTCGCCGGGCATGCTGCCGGCCGCGCAGAGCACGGTATCGCCCGGCGCCGACAGCGAATTGACCAGGCCGATGACCTCGCCCTGGCTCAACAGCGGTTCGTGCTCGAGGTTGTAGATGCGATGCACCTCGGCATCCCAGGCTTGATTGTAAGCATAGGCTCGGTCGTGATAGTCGCGATCGGTCATGTAGCCGTTCAAGAGCAGCAATAGTTCTTCCAATGTGATTTTGGCGTCGCCGACCAGGGGCAGGGCGTTATGCTTGTAAGCGTCGAATTCGGCCACATTGATATTGATGAAACGGACATTTTCGTTGGCGAAGGCCGTCTTGGAGGCGCTGGTGAAATCGCTGTAGCGGGTGCCGATGCCGATGACCAGATCGGCCTCGCGGGCGAGGATGTTTGCGCCCTCGGTGCCGGTCACGCCGATCGCACCCAGATTCAGCGGATTGTCATATTTGAGCGCGCCCTTGCCGGCTTGCGTCTCGCAGACCGGGATGTTGGTGAGCGTGACCAGTAACTCCAGTATGTCGTATGCTTCGCTGTAGTGAACGCCGCCGCCGGCGATGATGATGGGCTGTTTGCTGGCGCGGATCCATTCCTCCGCGGTTTTCAGCGCGGCGCTATCGGGCCGGTTGCGCGGGATCGGCCAGACGCGCTTCTCGAACATCGTGCTGGGATAATCGTAGGCTTCGGCTTGCACATCTTGTGGCAGGGCCAGCGTGACCGCGCCGGTATCGGCCGGCGAGGTCAAGACGCGCATGGCTTCCGGCAGGGCGGTGATGAGTTGCTCGGGACGATAGATGCGGTCCCAATAGCGCGAGACCGGCTTGAAGCAATCGTTGACGCTGATGTCCTGGGTATGTTCGCTTTCCAGTTGCTGCAGGACGGGGGCCTGGATGCGCTCGGCGAAGATGTCGCCGGCCAGCAGCAAAACCGGTATGCGATTGACCGTGGCCACCGCCGCGCCCGTGACCATGTTGGTGGCGCCGGGCCCGATGGACGAGGCGCAGGCGAAGGTGGCCAGGCGGTTACGGTGCTTGGCGTAGGCCACCGAGGCCAGGACCTGCGCTTGTTCGTTGCGGCTCTGGTAATAGCGGAAATCGGGGGCGTATTGTTCCAGGGCTTGGCCGATGCCGGCCACGTTGCCATGCCCGAAGATGCCCCACATGCCGGCGAAAAAAGGGTTTTCCCGGCCGTCGCGGGCCACGTGCTGGGCTGCGAGGTAGCGGACGAGGGCTTGGGCCATGGTGAGGCGGGTGGTGGTCATGGGGCGGTCCTTTCAGATTTCGGGATGGAGAATCTTGAATGGCTGGTTTTCGCATTCCCATTTTTGGATGCAATTGAACAATGATGTTCCCTTAAAGTATCCAAATTCGTAAGCCAAGCGCAAATCCTTCGACAGTCCCTTGTCCTGTACGGACGCCGTCGTTAGCGCAGACAAGTCGTCGCCGAATTCTGACTTGAACAAGATCGGCAGGATGAATGCCATAATGCCAATAACATCTTTTCCACGACAGAGCTGCGCGTCGCCCGGCGGATACTGTTTCCGCAGTTCGTCGACTTGCCTCAACATTTCTTCACTTGTTAGTCCGGGCTGGTCTCCGGCTAGTCTGCTTGCTACCAAGTCTCGATCCAGTTCGAGCGTATCCCTATCGATGATTTCATGAAAGGGAATCGAATTGCAGCGCAGACCGTAATCGTTCAAATGATTCAGCAAGCGAAAGTAGCCAAACTCGGCGGCGAGGCGTTGTGCTTCGCATTTGAGTTTGTCGGCAAATTCATGCAGCTGTTGCATGTCATCCGCGTTGATGGAATGACGCAAGACCTTTCTCAGCGCAGGTGACTCTAGCAGAATCGATTCCATGTCCGGGCAGCAGTCATCGTAGAGCAGATTGTCAGTGCCTAGCTCGTCCGCATCGGTAATGAGCCAGTAATCCCCGTCTACGATGCCGGAGATGCCGCGCATATCACGCTTCTTGGCGACTTCCAGCGCCGCGATTATCTTGTCGTTACCCTTAGCCGGATATAGCGTGCAATCTTCTCTGGATCGAAACTCTTCCCACAATACTTGGTCGGTTTTCCCTTCTACCATGACGAAGGTCTCGCCTTCGCCGTAAATCCGACTGTAGATTTGTCGCGCGCCGATTTCATTGGCGATTTCATGCGCTGTCATTTCGGGCAGCATCAGTCATCCACCTTTTCGCCCAAATGCACAACCCAATCCCACTTGTCGTGGATGATCTGCGGCGAGTGCGTGGCGATGAGGACGTCAAATTTGCGCAGCTCGATGATACGCTGCAAGTCTTTCAAGAAATTGCGTTGCCAGACGACATTCATGGACAGTTCGGGTTCGTCGATCATAACTAGGGTGTCGGGTTGGATTTCGAAGAGAAGGTGATAATACAGGATTAGTAGTTGCTGCTCGCCAGAAGACAAATAGGATAGCGAAACCTCGTCTCCGCTATCCGCGACAAACGTGAATTCATAGTCTTCAATCTTTAGAGACTTGAACAGAAGTCTTCCGTTGACAATGTCCTGAAACAGCTTAAACGGTCTTTCGATTTCTACTAATGCTTGCAAGTCTTCGAGGTCTGCCGCAGACTGAAGCGCCCGAAGCAATGAATCTCGAAATTCCTTGGCGAATTTGGACACCCTGCGCTCCGGGGTAGGTATAAAGTACGCATCAACGGGTAACCGCTCATCGGGGGTGGGGATTAAGGGACTAATAAGTATTTCGTCGTCACCAATAAGCCGCTGAGTACGTATGATATCAGTATGTATTCTCTTATTTGCCCCCCCAAAGTTTTGCCGGAACCAGTCCGGCATTTCAGCAAATGGTAAAGACTCAGACCAGTAGCTGGGTTCCTCACTAAATCCGTACAACCAACCAAAAAAATCTGTCCTGTCCAGTAGGGGTAACACGTCAAGACTGATCTGATCAGCGTACATGTCTGAATCCAGGTCGTCCTCGTAACCAAACATAAAAAGTCGTTCACCGCCCTTGTACACCACTCCTATTTCGGGAAAGTGCGCCTTTACTACCTCGATCAGACCGTCCTCGTCGAGAATAACTGGCTGGAAAGGCAGATCTATCTCCGCTGTCCCGTCATCGTACTGAATTGACAATCTATTTGTTGCTTCTAGCCTTGCAACAGTGATCGATTCGCCAGAATCGAAGTCGACTCGCAAATGCTGAAACGGTGTTGCACCAAGCAACTCATAATTATGCTGAAACAACCCATGCACCATCTCCGTCAATACAGTCTTCCCCACCCCATTTGGACCGTAAATGATCGTAATCCTCGACTCCAGCTTAAGTTCAATCTCGTGGTCGAACATCCCGAATAAGCCCTTCACGGAGATCTTCGTAATCCGCACTAGTCAGTCCCTTCTCATTGCGCTTAAGCCCCTCTCCCCTTGTGGGAGAGGGGCTTGGGGTGAGGGCCTACCCCTCCATCCCGTGATGCACAAGCGGCAACCTGGGATCCACGAAGGTCCAGGTCCCCTTGACCCACTCATAGGCCGGATCGTCGCTGTTCGCCAGCGACTGCGCGCTGCCGGCCAGAAAATTCAAATAATAGGTCGTATAGCCGTGGGCGCTGACAACGGGATGATAACCCTCCGGCACCAGCACGGTATCGTGATTGCCCGCCATCATCACGCCGTCAATACTGCGATCGTCATTGTAAACGCGCTGGTAAGCATAGCCGCCGGGATGGTCGATCTTGTAAAAGTAGATCTCTTCCAGATCGGCTTCCAGCAGGTTGCCCGCGTCGTCCTCTTTGTGCACATCGTGCTTGTGCGGCGGATAGCTGGACCAGTTGCCCGAGGGCGTGTAGACCTCGACCGCCACGATGCGATGGCAGTTGAAGCCGGGCGGCAGGATGCCGTTGATCTGGCGCGAGGCGTTGCCGCCGCCGCGCAGCTCGATCTCGCTCATGTCCGGGGTGACCAATTGCGTGGGGAAGTCTTGATCGGTGGGGACCCAGCAGGAGGCGAATTCCAGGGTATCGCTGGTCGCGGTGATCTCGAATTGCTTATTCCGCGACAGATAGATGGCGTAGGGCATGCCGCTGAAGACATCGGGACGCCGACCCACGTTCGTGAAGTCGCCGTCGCTGGTGCGGATGTCGCAGACGCCGCCCAGGATGACCGTGGCGTTTTCGTGGGCGCGGGTCTCGACAGCGAAGCTCTGGCCGCGGCGCAGGCGCATGGCCGCCATATTGAGATAGTCCCAGCCCGCCTGCCCGGCGCTGACCTCGGCGAAGATGCCCGATTCGCCACTGTCCTTGGATTTCACCAGCATGGATTCTGATGTGTATTTCATGTTGATCCTTCCTGTATCCGCCTCATCCTCAATTCCTGCTTTAAGGCTGTTGAAGCCCCTCCCTCATTTTGGGACCCCGGGTGGGGGCAGACCCGCCACATAAGTCCGCAGCTCGTCAACATGATCGGCATAGTGGGCGAAGGTATTGCCCACCAGGAAATAAAGCAATGGCAGGTCGCGGATATTGCAGACTTCCGGGTCATTGATTTCGTCGTCCGTCATGCGCCCCAGCAGCTTCTCCAGCGGCGTAAAGCTGGCCTCGAACATCTCCAGCACGGTCTCTAGCGGCAGGTCGCGATTGTCCTCATAGACGCTGGCGTTGACCTCGTCGGTCGTTTTCGGGCGGGTCATCATCTCCCCGCTCAAGGCGCGCGATACCAAATTGGTCGCCGATTGCTCCCACCAGGTGATGTGGGCGATCAGGTCTTTGACCGACCATTCGGGATGCGGACCCGGGCGCCGCGTCATATCTTCTTCGTTCAAGCCTTGCCAGATTGCCGCCAGGGCCTCGCGCTCGTCCCGGGCGCGCGCCAGCAGATCATCGCCGCTCATATAGGTGATCCAGCCCTCTTCGTTCGTCTTCGTTACCATGCTTTTTCTCAATCCTGTGTTGACTAATCCAGTCCGCCGTAGGGCGCGACAAAGGCTTCCACCTCGGGCATGGTCGGCATGAAGTTGGCGCAGCCGTGTTCGGTGACGACGATGGCGCCGCAGGCGTTGCCCAAACGCGCCGCTTTGTACCAGCCCCAACCATTGACCAGGCCGTAGATGAATCCGCCGCCGAAGGCATCGCCCGCGCCCAGGATATTGGTCACCTCGACCGGGAAACCCGGCGCGTCGATGATCTCGCCATCGCGCAGATGCACGCGCGCGCCTTCGGGGCCGATCTTTTCGGCAATCGCTTCCGGTCCCATCCCCAGCATGAATTCGATGGCTGTCCGCGTATCGCCCGCGACTTTGGTATCGGATACTTGCGAGTGCGTCAATTCCATCTGCGATTCGTCGCGCAGCATGGCGGCATTGATCTCGTCCTCGGTGCCGATCACCACATCGACCGCGCGCAATATGCCCCGCGCCACCACGCCAAAGGCGCGCACGTCATGCCATTGATCGGGGCGAAAATCGAGGTCAAAGACCACTTTGGCGCCGGCGGCCCGCGCCGTTTCCGCCGCGAACATGGTGGCGCTGCGGCTCGGTTCCAGGCTCAGGTTGGTGCCGGCGAATTGAAAAACCCGGCAATCGCGGACCGGCGCCGCCAGCACATCGTCGATAGTCAAGTTGATATCGGCGCAGTTGTCGCGATAGAAGACCAGCGGGAATTTGTCCGGGGGTTCGATGCCCAGCACGGCCGCCGAGGTACGATGCGCCGGCTTGCGCGGGATGAAGCGCGTTTCCACGCCTTCATTCTTGAGGAAGTGCAAGATGAAATCGCCGACCGGATCGTCGCCGACGGCGGTCAGCAAGGCGGTCTTGAGCCCCAGCCGTCGCCCGCCGACGCTGATGTTGGTCGGCGAGCCGCCGACATAAGCCGCGAAGCTGTCAATGTCGACGAAGGGCGTGCCGATGTCATTGGAATAGAGGTCGATGGAACTGCGCCCCATATGCAGGGAATCGTAAGTCTTGCTCATGACCTTAGACCTCCTCTCAACAGCAAAATCAGTGAGAGAACAGGTGTTAAGAGATCAATACAATGCTCTTTAGCTCGCGATTGGTATATCTGCACTACTATTGACTTTCGTACATGGCCAATACGGTTTGCTCTATCTCAGTAGTTCCAATAAAATAATGCGAAAAGATCTCATTTGTAGCGAAAGTTCTGCATCAAGTCCAAATCCCGCCAAATGCGCTCCCCCTCTCCGTTGCTACGGGGAGGGGGCCGGGGGGAGGGGTTGAAAAAAAGCATTTTCGCATTGTTGCTACTCCTCCACTTCAGCCAATCTCGCTCAGCTTGACCGGCCGGTTTTCCCGTAGCGAGCGCAAACCCGCCATCGCCATCACCACCGGCGCGCGCCCGTCGGCGCCGTTAACGGGCACCTCGGTATCGCTTTCGATGGCGTCAACAAAGGCGTTCATCTCGGCCACATAACTTTCGAAATAGCGCTCGACGAAGAAGTGCATGATCAGATCGCGCCGAACGCTGCTGGCGTCGCTGATCGTCACTTGATTGGGATGGACATTGCCGGTGCGCGCTTCGCCCCCGCTGCCGAAGACCTCCACACGTTGATCATAACCGAATACCGCCTGGCGGCTGTTTTCAATCGTGCCGATCGCGCCATTCTCGAAGCGCAGCATCACCTTGGCGGTGTCGACATCGCCGGCTTGGCCGATGGCCGGGTCGACCATGACATTGGCCATGGCGTACATTTCCTCGACATCGCCCAGCAGAAAACGGCAGAGGTCAAAGTCGTGAATCATCATGTCCATCATCAATCCGCCCGATACCTTGATGTAGTCAATCGGCGGCGGCGCGGGATCGCGACTGGTGATCGACAGTGTGTGGGGCTGACCGATTTCGCCCTCGTCGATCGCAGCCTTGATCCGCGCATGGCCCGCGTCGAAGCGCCGGTTGAAGCCGATTTGCAGCTTGACGCCCTTTGCCTCGACGGCGCGCAGCGCTCTGTCGATTGCGGCCAGATCGTGGTCGATGGGTTTTTCGCAGAAGATTTGCTTGCCCGCCTGCGCCGCTTCGACAATGTAGCTCACATGGGTATCGGTGGAGGAGCAAATCACAATGGCGTCGAGCGCGCTGCTGTTGATTAGCTCGCTCGCATCGGTGCTGTAGTCGGGAATACCGTAGGCTTCCGCGGCGGATTTGGCGGATTCGGCGAAGATATCGGCTATCGCTATCAGCCTGGCTTTCGGCACGCGGCTTGTCAGAATATTGGCATGGAGCCGTCCAACCCGGCCGACGCCGATGATGCCTAGGTTAATGGTCATCGCTAACCTCCAAGCTGAAGACCCTCTCTAATGCGGCAATGATAACCGATTCCGCGCCAAATTGAATAGCGCCGCTTGCCAAGCCTGGCTTGCTCGCGCTATAATCGCAATCGATTAGGGAGCGGAGACCAGGACATGAAGCCGGAGAAAAACGACGCGACTTTAACGAAAAATCAGCCGGCAGCAGCCAAAGACGACGACCGCGAGCCGACCAAAGAGGAAATCCTTGAAGACATCCGCACCGGCATAATCCAGGCAAAAGCCGGCCAAGGAAGACCTGCGCTCGAGTCTCTTGAAGAGCTCCGTCGAGAAATTTACGGTGATGCCGACTCTTGTTAGGGATTTACCGAATTTCAAAAAACGGCTGGGACGGATCGAACGCAAGTATCCGAAAACAATTGATGCGGTCGAGAACCTTATTGCAAGTTTGGCGCAGGGCGATCGCCCCGGCCAGCGCATCCCGCGCGTCGGCTATGCCGTCTACAAAGTACGCTTGCCCAATCGCGCAGCCAGGCGCGGCAAGAGCGGCGGCTTCCGCGTCATCTATTACGCGCAGATCGCCGATACTGTAACCTTGCTGACCATCTACATCAAAAGCGACGAAGTCGATATCAGCGCGCGCGAAATCCAGCAGCTAGCGCGTGAGGCTGACGAAGCCTTGCGCTAGAATCCGTCCATGCGCTGCTGTCCCGCGTTGCGCAAGCGCCTAGAGGCAGAATAGCATCGTTTGCCTGCGACCCCCTAGTACAGAGAGCGAAAGATGCCGCATATCATCGCACGATTCCATTTTGGCCTGCAACAATTGATTCCCGCCTGCGTATTTGCTAACAACCATCTGAGCCAGATGCTTTGGTGATCGCCATGCCGCTTTTCAGTTCCAGGCGCGAACGTCGGCTGTGGACTGCGCTCCTCGTCGTCCTGGCGGCGATTTACGCTACCCTGGGCAACGCCCCCGCCATCGCCGAGATACTTCGCGAGCGCGTCGGGCTTGTCGAAACGATGGTCTTCGTATTCTTGGTGTCGCTGGTGGTCATTTCCATTTTGTTTGTCAGACGGCGACCCGGCCGCGCCGAGATTGCAGTGGGCATCGGTATTCTGATCGTATATCTGATGGCCTGGCTCAGGATTGGCGTCGCAAGTCCCGAGGAACGCACCCACCTTTTTGAATATAGCTTGGTGGCGGCTCTGGTTCACGAAGCGCTGCTGGAACGTCGGGCAAACGGCCGTCGCGTGCCTGCGCCGGCCATCCTCGCTCTGATCGTATCTGTACTATTGGGCTGGCTGGACGAAGGCATACAGTCGTTTTTGCCCAACCGCGTTTACGACCTCGTTGATGTGGCCTTCAATGCCCTCGCCGCCACGATGATTATCAGCGCGAGGTGGCTACTGGATTTCGTGCGTCGCAAAGTACAAGCGCGGCGGGGCAACCCCTAGCTTTCAGTCGTCGCGGCGGACCCTTTCGCCGGTTACGGGCCAAGCGGCTGTATTGCAAAAGAACGACTCTTGGAATCTAATCATATAGCGCGCGGATTGCAGACTCGCAATACGCGCCATCCAACGAGCGAAGCAACGGACGGACCAAGGCATGCGCTGTCCCATCAGCAATTTCAGCAGCGAACTCGACCCGCTTGATCTGCGCGATCCCTTTCCGCTGCTGGCCTGCGCCCGGCGGCAGCAGCCCGTCTTTTACAGTCCCGCCATCGATTATTGGGTCGTGACGCGCTACGATGACGTCAAAGCCATCTTCCACGATCACGACACCTACACCGCCGCCAACACCATCAGTCCCATCGTCCCGTTTTCCGAGGCTGTGAAGCGGCTGCTGGCAGCAGGGGACTACAGCCCGGAACCCGTGCTCTCCAACAATGTGCCGCCGGGCCACAGTCGCATCCGCGCTCTGGTCAATCGGCTCTTCACGCCGCGCCGCATGAAGAGCTTCGCCCCCGCCATCCACCGGATCGCCGAACGGTCGGTCGAGCGCCTCAGCCGGCGAGCCCCGGTCGACATCGTCACCGCGCTCACCTTTGAATACCCGGCCTATGTCCTGTTTCACGTTCTGGGCGTGCCCGATGCCGATGTGCCGCGCGTCAAGGCCTGGGCGGGCAACCGCATCAAGCTCTATTACGGCAGGCCCTCCGCCGAGGAACAGATCGCGATGACCGGGCAGCTCATCCCCTTTTGGCATTATGTCGTCGACTTGGTTCGCGGCAAGCTGGAGCGCCCCGCCGACGACTTGACCAGCGATCTGATCCGGATGCGAAATGGCGATGACAGCGTGCTTACGCTCAACGAAATCGCCAGTTGCATGATCACCTTGCTGGTCGCCGGCCACGAGACCACCACGGCGCAAATCAACAACGCGCTGCTGCACTGCTTGTCGCAGCGGGAACTGTGGCAAAGGCTCTGCGAGCAACCGGAGACGATCCCGCAATTCCTCGAAGAGATCATGCGCTATGATCCTTCGGTTTGCGCTTGGCGGCGTCTGGCGGCCAGAGACAACGTCATCAGTGACGTCGAGATTCCGGCGGGCGCCAATCTACTGCTGATGCTCAATTCCGCCAATCGCGACGAAGAGATATTTCCCGAACCGGACGCGATCATCCCGGCGCGCGCCAACCTGAGAGACCATCTCGCGTTCGGCTATGGCATTCATTATTGTGTGGGCGCGCCGCTGGCCAGGCTGGAAATGGCCATTCTGCTCGAGACGCTGGCGCGGGAACTGCCAGATCTGCGCCTGTTGCCCGACCAGAAGATCGCATACACGCGCAACATCTCCTTTCGCGGTCCCGTCGCCTTGTATGTGACCTGGTGACTGCGATATTCATAAACCTCCCTGCCCCTCCCGCTAGCCCTGAAGACATGACAGGTTTTTCTACCCCATCTCCGGCCCTTCCCGAAGGTCAGTGTCGGCGGGCAGTGTCTACGCGCCCTACGCGCACCCCTTGTGGGATTTCCGCCCCCCGCTTAGCGCTGAGGACATGACAGCTTTGATTCGATTAGCTAGGAAAGCGACAGGACAACGATCACAAGCATCTTATTGGGCGAAAACTGTAGGGGCGACTCTGTGAGTCGCCCGAAATCGCCACAGAAATTACAAGTTTTGCAACGGTATTCCGCCAAGCTAAAACCTGTCATGTCCTCAGCCGGGGGGTGAGGGCGAAAAAAACAAACGCGACCATTTAGTCGCCCCTTCATAACACACCTGTGCTAACGTGCCTCTACAGCGCAAATATAAAAGGACTCCCCATCATGCAAGCAACCTACAGCCTCG
>JAPOVL010000011.1 GCA_026708115.1 Chloroflexota bacterium | reverse complement strand
GCGGCATGTCGATCGTCGCCGGGCCGCCGGTCGGCGTCGTGACCTACGAGGGCACGGCGCTCGGACTGATCATCATGACGGTCCTGCGCGTGCTGTGGGAAGGCGGGCTGCTCCCGGGCCGCGCGATTCGGGGCGGCCGCGGCCGGGCTTCGGAGCTGGATCACCATGTCGCCAACGGCCGACTGCTGTTGCGAGTACATGGCCTGAGCGAAGAGCAGGCCGGCCGGCTGCGGGACTGGAGTCGTGCTTCCGCCGTGGAAACGGGTTAGGGCCCGGCGCCTCGCCCCTTTGAGACGCCGGACCCTCGCCGTCCGCTGGCCGCTGAACGGGCTCGGCGCTAGAACTCGAAGCGGACGCCGGCCTCGAATCGGCGCGGCTGCACGTATGCCGTGGCTGCGTCCAGAGCCAGGCCGCCTGCACAACCTTCGACTCTCGTGCAGACCGTGGTCACCTGCTCCTCGTCGAAGACGTTGAAGACAGCCCCGATCAGCTCGAAGCGAAGGTCGCGTCCGAAGGTGAAGGCCTTCGATACCTGGATGTCCATGCCGTAGCGGTCGTTCGCTTCCCGGCTGCCGCGTCGCTCCGTGAAGATCCGGCCGTACACCTCGGAAGCTTCCGTCGGCGCGTAGACGCCCGCGGACGACCAGAAACCCTCGAAGGCCAGGGAGAAGTCCAGCGGAAGATCGACGAAGCCGTTCACCTTGACCCGGTGCCTGCGGTGGTCCGAGAGATAGCCATAGGTGTTCTGGAAGTGGTCCGGATAGATGTCGTAGTCGACGCCGGCGTTCTGCGTGTACCCGATGTTCCCTTCGGACTCCGAGTTCGTGTACGAAGCCAGTATGTGGATCCAGTCCGCGAAGCGGGACTCGAAGTCGAGGACGAAGCCGCTGTAGTCGCGTACCAGTCCCGGCAGGTTCGCCATCGCGTAGAAGTCGCAATCCGCCCCGGCGGCCGGCGCCGTCAGGTTGCCGTTGCAGGTGTCTTCGAAGATGTCCAGGGTCTCCTTGGTGATGTAGGTCAGGCCGATTGACGTGCGTCGGGTCAGTTCCCGCTCGACGCCGACGCTCCACTGGTCGGCATAGGTGGCTTCGAGGTCCGGCGAGATTGTGCTCGCTGTGCTCGAGAACACCCTGTTGTAGAACCAGCCGTTCGGGTCGAAGCCCGCCGGGTCGGCGATCCAGTTCGAGACAGTCAGGCCGCCGACAGTCCGTTCGCCGGGGTAGGCGTCGCGGCAGTTCGTGCCGAGTTCGGGCCGGAACGACGAGCAGGAGAGCCAGCGAACCGTCGGAAACTGGTTGACCCTGGCGAAGCTTGGCAAGGTGAGGGCGTTCGGGTGCATGAAGCGGCCCCAGTTTGCGCGAGCGACCGTCCTCGCGTCGCCGCCGATATCCCAGGCGATCCCGAATCGCGGCTGCAGCTTGGACAGATCCGCCACTTCGTCGCCGATGTCGTTCTCGAACGCGACCTGATCGTGGCGCAGACCGAGCTTGAGCGTCAGGTTCTCCAGCACGCGCCAGGTGTCCTGAAGGTACGCGGTGAACTGAGTTCCGTCGTTCTCGGCTGGCGACGCGATCGGCGAGTAGAGGAGTGTGTAGGGCGCGCCGAAACGGTCGCCAAAAGAGTAGCCGCCGCCGGTGGCGTTGTTCTGGGTGGCGAAGAAGTTGCTGGCGTAGTCAACGCCCACTTCGACTTGGTGGTCGCCCGCGGCGCCGTCGGTGAACCAGGTCAGATTCGTCGTCAGGTCGTCCCGGTCGCGGGTCGAGAACTGCTGGTTCGTGTAGTTCACCGAACGGGAGCCGTCGCCCCACGAGTCGACGTGGCCGATCGTGTCGAAGTCTCGGCTCTGCGGGAACGAGTTCAGCTCTCCCCGGACCGTCCCGGCCTTGATGTGCCACTGCAGGTTCGGGGTCAACAATCCGAGCGCGTCCAGGCCGAGGATGGTCTTCGGCTGCTCCTGGAAGCGCGTGGCCTCCGGGGCCACGGAGCGAGAAGCGTTAGCGTTGGTGATCGTTGCGTCTTCGCCGATGTAGCGGCCGGTGAGCTGCCACTCCGGGTCGACCTGCCATGTCAGCTTGCCGTTGAGGTTCATGCCCTCGAAGTCGCGGGTGGCCGGCGACTCGGTGGGGGTGTTCTTCGACCGCACCGGGTTGGCCGCCGCGAAGAACCAGAGTTCGTCCCGCTGGATCGGACCGCCCAGCGTGGCGGCCGTTTCCTGGAACTCGACGACGTTGTCGTCCGTGTCGAAGTGCTCGCCGCTGGTGTTGAAATCGGTGTCGCGGTATCGCACGTCCAGAGTGCCTGAGAACGCGTTGCCGCCGGACTTCGTGACGACGTTGACCACGCCGCCGGTCGCGTTCCCGTAGCGGGCCTCGAATCCGCTCGTCTCGAAGTTGATCTCCTGGATCGTGTCGAAGTTCATGTTGATGTTCCAGGTCGCGGTGACCGGATCGGTCGTGTTCACGCCGTCGACGACGAAGGAGTTCTCGCCCAGAGTGGAGCCGAAGACGTTCGGGTTCGAGCCACCCGCGACCCCGCCGACGTCGGTCAGCACACTCTGGTAGCTCCGGTTCGCCGAGCCGATGGAGGCCTTCTTCAGGTACTCGGCGCCGAACGTCTGCGAGGTGGATACCTGCTCGGGATCCACTACGGGCGTTTCGGCGACGACCATCACTTCTTCGCCGAACTCACCCAAAGGCATCGAGAAGTGGATTTCCGTGACGCGGTTCAGCCGGACCTCGACTTCGGTCCGTTGCTGCGGGATGAAGCCATTCAGCTCGGCCTCGACGGTGTAGACACCCGGCGGCAGGCTGGGGAAGCTGAAGCCGCCTTCAGCGTCGGCGAAGTCGGTGCGAGAGCCCATTAGGTTGGGCGAGTTGACGGTCACCGTGGCGCCCGGAAGCGGCACACCGTCGGCATCCATGACCTGGCCGGCCAGCCGGCCGGTGAGCTGTGCGGCCGTCGGTGCGGCCAGGAAAGCAAGCGCCAGGGTGGCGCATAGACCGAGGACTGTGCTTCGGC
>JAPOVL010000021.1 GCA_026708115.1 Chloroflexota bacterium | reverse complement strand
CCACTATTCTGCTGTTAATACGCACTCGTCCCAAAAATGAGACAAAAAAGACGAGGACTCATGTCCTCACCATTACGCGACCAGATTAGCAATACGTTTACGCTATGTCAAGGATGGTTTTCCCTTTTCCACAAATTCCTTTGCGATGGCTTGACAACAAAGGTCATAAAACCACAGTTCACCGGATTAAGCCGACAAATGGGACGTCAGGCCGGATCAGGCGCTAGTTCTTCCGTCGGGTCCTCATTCACCTTTTCTTTGGGACGATCTCCCAGAATATCCTTCACGTAAATCTCGTCCACAAGCACAGCCACAACCGCGCTCAAGGGTACCGCCAGCATCAAGCCCAGGAAACCGAAAAAGAAACCAAAAATGATCTGCCCGAGCAATACGAGAATTGCCGGCATATTCATCCGTTCGCTGGCGAGAACGGGGCTCAACACCTGACTTTGGAAAAAAGATACGCCGTAAACAATCACGACCGTCCAAATGATATTATTCTCCGCTTGCACTATCGCTGCAGCAACAGCGGGAATCAGAGCGACCACCGGTCCAAAGTTCGGGATAAAGGACAGTACGCCCGCAAGCACGCCAAGCGCGACCCATTCCTGTATGCCCAACATGGCCAGTCCTAATCCAGTACCCAAACCGACGACGATCATTGATACACCCGTGACACTGAGCCAGGCGCGCAAAGTAAGGTCAATGCGACGTAGGATGATCCGCAGGCGATTCCGATACCACTTCGGCGTTAGCTTAATGATGCCGTTAACATAGAGTTCGGGTTCGGCAAGCAAGTACATGCTAATGAAAAAGATGATCAGGATGGACAAGAGTGTATTGGCAAGCCCGCCCACTACCGGCAATACGGATCCTCCCACGCGTCCCAGGAGATCGGTGACCTGCGATACAACCTGGTTGACCAACTCGTTATTGAGTTCGAAGTTCACCAAGTCTTTCAAGAAGGGAAATTGTTCAGTCAGCGCTTCGCTGTTTATGACATCCTGCGCTCGTTGCAAGGCCTGTGGCAAAACCCGGTCGGTCAACTGCGTGAACTGTGTAACGATGGTAGGCAATATAGAACTACCGATCAAAGCGACGACCAAGAAAAATCCGACAACGCTGACCAAGATCGCGAGGATCCGATTCATTTCGAATCGGTCTACCAATAGACGAACCGGCATGGTGAACAACACAACCAAGATCACCGCGGCGAAGGTAAGCATTAATGTGCCGCGAATCTCCCAAGCAAACAGCAAGCCGAGCGCGATCAATATGGTCGCGGCGATGTTGCGCAGCCCTAGGTTGACGAAGCGGGAGTCTCCCATACTCATAGATTCCACCTAGCGATGTCGATTTGCAAAAAACGTCTACCGGTGTTCACGGTTCAGCGCTCACGATTTGCATGCCAACCAAAGGAGATTATAGCACTTTAGTCGGGCCCAAGCGACTATGTTCGCAAAGGGCAGCATGCGTCTGGAATCTTCGTGTCAAAAGACACTAATTCCAAACTTCATAGGACTTTGGCTGTGGGATACAATGTTTCTCCGCAGGGCACAACCGCTCGGCGGATAACCTGCGAATCGTATACGAGAATGTCGCTCACGGATTACAAGGAACTCGTTCCGCTCGCGCGGATGGTGGTTTGTTGACAAGAGATGACAAATGAAATTTGATGTAACTGTTTTCGCCGATGACCTCAACAATGCCCCGTCAATTGCAGAAGCTGTCGAAGGTCATGGTTTTGACGGCTTGTGGGTTGCCGAAGCCGCGCACAATCCGTTCCTGCCACTAGCGCATGCTGCCTTGGCGACGCGCCGCATCTCGCTAGGGACCGCTATCGCTGTCGCTTTTCCTCGCGATCCATTTCTGATGGCGCAGAACGCGCTGGACTTGGCGGCGCGGTCTCATGGGCGCTTCATTCTCGGCCTGGGTACGCAAATCAAACCACACATCACCAAGCGATTTAGCGCTCCCTGGGGCAAACCGGTTCAACAGATCCGAGAGTACATAAAAGTGTTACGCCTAGCCTGGCGCAGCATCGGCACGGGCCAGCCCTTGTGTTTCGATGGCGAGTACTACAGCTACGACTGGGCCGCCCCGCAATGTAAATCCGCCCATACGCCGGACCCTGATATTCCCATTTACATCGCCGGGGTCAATATCGGGTTGGCGACTATGGCGGGCGAGTTATGCCATGGCTTCCATATTCATTCCTTTCATACGGCGCAATACTTGCGTGATGTATTGACGCCCGCGTTCGAAGCGGGGCGCGAACGTTCCGGTATGTCAAACAAACTGTTACTATCTTGCGCCGTGTTCGTCGTCACGGGCGAAACAGAAGCTCAAGTTGAAGAAAGCAAGATCCTGAGCAAATCTCAGATCGCCTTTTACGCTAGCACGCCGAGCTATAGCCGCGTGCTTGAGCTGCACGGCTGGCAAGACCTGATTCCCAAGCTGAACACACTATTGCGCCGTAACCGTTGGCAGGAAATGCACACACTAATCAGCGACGACATGCTGGAACATTTCGCAGTGATTGCGCCGCCCGACGAACTGCCCTATCGCCTTCGCGAACGCTATGATGGCTTGCTCGATCGCGTCGGATACTACTTCCCCTTTGAGCCGGACGATCAGAGCAGGCGCGCCATATGGGATCACGCTGCGCGAGCAATGGGAAACTGATGCCACAAATTGAACTGCAAGGTCAGACTATCCATTACAGCGTGCGCAAGAGTAAGCGCGCTAAGCGAATCAGCCTTCGCTTTGACGTCGCGCGTGGATTCCAACTTGTCTACCCGCTGCGCGTACATCAACCAACTCCCTCGGAAATCTTCATACAAAAGCAAGCCTGGGTGCTGAAAGCGCTTGAGCAAATGCGCGCCTATCAGAAACAAATGCGCTTCGAGCGGCGCTACGAGCAGGGCGCCAGCTTCCCATACTTTGGCGAGAATCTCACGCTCAACCTGATAGAGCAGCAAGACCGAGAAATGGTCTGGGTGCGGCGCTTTGAGGATCGGTTAGACGCCAAGCTCTCGCAAACATATATGGACAATACTGGCGTTATTCGCGCGGCAGTAGAAAACTTTTATCGCCAAGAGGCAAAGCAATATCTGCCGCCGCGAGTCAAAGAACTCGCTGACATGCACGGATTCGACTATCACAAGATCAGAATCAAAAACCAGAAAACGCGCTGGGGAAGCTGCTCTGCGAAGCGAAATCTGAATTTCAATATGAGACTGATGATGACACCGCCGGAGGCGATAGACAGCGTCATCATTCACGAACTCTGCCACTTGCGCGTGATGAACCACAGCAAAGCCTTCTGGGACCTGGTTGAAAAGCATTGCCCGGACTACAGGAAATGGCAGAAGTGGTTTAAAGAGAACGAGTATTATCTGGTTTTCTAGAAGCAAGACATGGTCAGGTGTGAAGGTTTGCCAAGTTGAAGATCGATATCTTCGTTCAGCCCAGTTCAGATTTCGGCAGCTATGCTGATCGAATGCTACAAGCGGAAAGCTGGGGATGCGACGCGGCCTGGAGCGCCGAATGGCTGAGCAATCCCTTTTTCCCCCTAACTATTGCGGCAAAGAAGGCGCAATGCCCGTTCACGCTTGGAACTGTGGCGGCGCAAGCCCTTCCGCGCAGCCCCATGATTACCGCACAGATAGCCTGGGACCTGGCGCGGCAAACCGGCGGGCGCTTTGTTCTGGGGCTGGACGCGGAAAGGCCCGAGTTTCTGCCCACTGGTGAAGGTGGGCAACCCCTCGAATCCATTGACAAGATGCGCGAATACCTGGATAGTTTGCGCGCGATCTGGCGCAGCTTCCAATACGATGAACGCTTGCGATTTCGTGGAAAGCATTATCAGTTCCGACTGATGGCGCCTTTCTTCAATCCTGGACCGATAGACCACCCGGAGATTCCGATATTCCTGTCGGGTGACGGTGGAGATGTTTATGCCTTGGCCGGGGAACTATGCCAAGGGCTGCATGCAAACGTGCTGCATTCGCGGTCTTATCTACGTGATGTGGTCATGCCAAATTTGTCTCGAGGACTTGAGAGCTCGGCCAGAACCCGTGAATCATTCGAACTCGCGATTCCGGCGCTCATACTAACACCTGATATCCTTGAAAATGATCTTGATTCGCAGAACGATACAGGACGGCGCATCGCGAGCTACGCCTTCGCTCGAAGGAATCACTCGTTTGCGGCCTACCATGGCTGGGAAGACTTGTTAGCTTCGCTTCGGGGATCTGCGCTTTCTGGCGACAGCGGCTCCATTTGGCGTAGCCTTCCAGAAGAAATCCTGCGTGAAATTGCGATCGTGTCAGAACCAGAGGAAGCGGCTGCCGCAATTCGTCAAAGATACAGTGGTCTCGCCGATCGAGTTTGTTTAGTTTTCGCTGTTTGGAATCCGGAAACAATCGCGGCGATAGTCGCCGATCTGAAGCAACAGCCGCTCGGCGCCTAAACGGTGATAAGGTTTATCGCGCGCAGAATATCCAGTCCGCTCCCCGTTTGAGCATGGTAGGTTCTCGACAAAGAGATCAAGCGTAAAGCGCCGGCAGCGGTTCTTCCACCACCTTATAGATCTTGAATCCTCGTTTCTGGTAATTCGCCAAGGCGTGCGGACCGTCAAGGTTGCAGGTATGCAGCCAGACGCGGCTGGCGTCCATATCCCAGGCGCGGGCGACCCCATAGCTGAGCAGGTGTTTGCCCAGCCCGCGTCCCATGTAGTCGCCTCGAAGTCCGAAGTAGGCGATTTCAACCGAGCCATCTTCGTGGCGAAACAATTCAACGTATCCAGCGGGAGATCCGCTGACGTACAACACATGCACCTGTGTGTTTTCTGAAGACAATATCTCGCGAAGTTCAGAATTTGTCATTTGCAGGCGGTCGCGCCAAGCCCATTCCTCGCCCACCGACTGATAAAGAAATTTGTAGAAACCCAGATCCGGCATTTCCATCTTTACGATTTCGATATCAGCAGCTCGGATAAAGGCGGGCGCAAAGTCCGATCTGCTGGTCATCTCGAGATACGTAGTGACCAGCGTCTCCGCTCGTTTGCTGACTAGCTCCATGGGCTTTGCTCTTGAATAGCTATGCAGCGCAATGCTACGAACTTCTAGCATAACCACTCAAGCGGCGCGGTAGCATGGTATATTGCAACAAAAAATCGCTTTGCCGCGCTAATCATAGTCACCAAAGCGAGAAGTCCCAAACGACTCAATCGCGCGCATTGACCTGTTACGCATCAAAACATCTCTGGCCATCCTGCCAAACTCAGGTACTTGAAAAGCTCCGCGCGCGCCAGCGCAAGTTGATCTTGTCGAAGACCGGCTACGGCACTAAGATGACTCGGCTAAATCTGCGCTATTGAAGTCCAAATGCCCGTGCTCAATCGCCTCCGACAATCTTTACAATCACGCTGGTACAAATTCGTGCCAACGGACCGTCTCATCGATCAGATACGCAGCGGGAGCAGCAGGTCCGAAACACAGGCCATGCTTGACGCGCTGCGCGAACGGCTTGCCTATCAGGACGGCAGCTTGGATGCAGTGGATTGGTCGCGTGCGAAGCTAAACGGCGTCATACTGTCGTCATGCCTGCTGTCAAAGGCCAACTTCGCCGGCGCCAACTTGCGCGGGGCCTACTTCGGTTACTCCGACCTCCGCAAAGCCTGCCTGAAAGAAGCGGATTTGAGCGAAGCGAGTTTGCGGGAGGCGCAGCTCGAAGGGGCCGATATGTCGGGCGCAAACCTGCAATCCGCCAACCTGGCCCGCGCCGATTTACGCGGTGTGCAACTGGTCTCCGCGAATCTCACCTCGGCCAACCTCTGGGAGACCGACCTTCGCGGAGCCGATTTGTCCCGGGCGGTCATGACCGCCTGCGCCACGCATAGCATCAAGGTGGATCAATCGACAATTCTGCCCGACGGCAGGGCATGCCGCGATGTTAGGGGGCTCAGGCCTTTCATAGTCGGGGGCGAAGTTAATTCGAATTAGATTCAACAAGCAATACCATGTAGAATGGTTTCTTTAACGTCTTTTCTAATAAATCACGATCTGCGGTAGCCGAGCAGGTCTGTTATTTTCTGTGGGCGAGGTAGCCCAATTTCGCCGTTTACGCGCCGAGCGGCTGTGGCAGGAGGAAGCTAAAGATGCATGTCGTAAGTTTTACGCGCAGCACACCGGATACGGCCGCAAAAGTCTGGGTGGATGAAGAGGGCCAGGTTACCTGGGGCGACGTAGCCAGCGTGGTGAACCCCTGGGATGAATATTCCCTGGAAGAAACCATCGTCCAGGCCAAAAACTGCACTGGCGAAGCAACTGTCATCGCTATCGGGCCCGACATCCATGACGATGCCCTCAAGCACAGCATCGCGATGGGCATAGCGAACGCCCTGAGAATTGATGAGCCGAATGCGGATATTCGTGACAGCCTGGTGTGGTCTGCGCTGGCAGCCGGCGCTATTAGAAAGCTCGGCAATGTCGAATTGGTCATCTTTGGCAAAGAGAGCGTTGATGTCGCTACAGATCAACATACCTATCAATTGGCCAGGCGCCTTGGTTGGACGATGCTGAGTTACGTTTCCAATATCATCGCTCTCGATCCAGATACGGGAACGATTCGCGTCGAGCAAATGCTTGAACAGGGTAAGCGCGTCTTGTCGGCCAGGCTTCCCGCGGTCATATCGGTGATGAAAGGCATTAACGAACCGCGTTATCCGAACTTTTTGGGCATACGCAAAGCGGCAAAAGCGGAGATACCGGTGTGGTCAGCGGCGGACATGGGGGTAGAGTTGCCAGTTGCCGCCACGGCCATCCTGGCTTATCACAATCCGCCGGTCCGTGACGTCGCTACGGAAATAATCGCTGGAAAGGACTCGGCGGAAAAAGCGGCAATACTTGCCGAGCGCTTGTTCGAGGAGAAAATTCTGTGAGCGTTTATGTATGGATAGAATCCTACGCCGGTCGCGCGAATCCCTCCAGTTGGGAAGCGCTCGCCGCGGCCACAAAGCTTGCTGAAGATCTGGGAAGCGACGTTACCGCGCTTGTATTTGGAGAAAATGCGCGCGCAATCGCGGGGGACGCCGGCCAATTCGGCGCGGCAAATGCTTACATTTGCAACGACGAAGCGGTGAATGAGTATCGGCTCGAAGCTTACGCGCAGCTGATGACGGATTTGGTTAAACAGCAGCAGCCGGTCTTCGTCCTGGCTGCCGGCAGCAGCCGTGGTCGCGAACTGCTCGCGAGCAGCGCAGTTGATACCGAAAGCGGGCTTATTGCAGACGCCACAGACCTTCGACTGGAAAAGGGCAAGATATTAGCTACCCGACCCGCGTACGCTGGCAAAGTCTCGATGGAAATGACATCAAACAGTAGTACGACTTTCGTCACGGTCCGCGCTCGGGCATTTCAGGCGCCGCCCAAAGACGCCAATGCCACTGTCAGCCTTGAGGAAATACAGACCGCCTTGACCATGAAGGACATTACAGTTGCAGCGGAGTCCTTTGCGGACGCAGTTGCTGACGTGAATTTGACAGACGCGGCAATAATCGTCAGCGGTGGCCGCGGCATGGCGAATAATCCCAAACAAGTTCCGTCTGACCAAGGCGCTGTAGATCCCAATGTGTGGAAAGCCAAAGACGGCTTCGAAAATACCCTGCGTCCTTTGGCGACAGTCCTGGGCGCCGCACTGGGCGCAAGCAGGGCCGCGGTTGACGCAGGATATATTCCCTATGAACACCAGGTCGGTCAGACGGGCAAAGTCGTCAATCCCGATCTATACATCGCCTGCGGGATAAGCGGCGCGATACAGCACCAGGCGGGCATGCGCGGCAGCAAGGTAATCGTGGCGATCAACAAAGACGCCGAAGCGCCAATCTTCAAACTTGCGCGCTACGGGATTGTTGGCGACCTCTATGAGGTTGTTCCCGCATTGACCGCAGCGCTGCAGCGCAGGCTGGGTTCGTAAGAGCCGCTCGGCGCGTAACCGGCGAAAAGGTTCGCCGCGCTCACGCAAAATAACCATGCGCTCCTTGTATGTGCATGGGGAAGAGCGATCGACCAAGCTGAGGCGGCCACAAGCGCCTTTGTTCCAATTCAACACAAAGCGACATAAGGCGCTTAGCTGAAATCACCATTGGAATCTCAATCGGAGCTATTAGGCTTATCTTACCGCTTTAACCGAGGCGGTGACCGTGGTGCAACAATAGCGCAGCCGATGATCGAGCTGCTTGTTTTGTTTAGCTGGACCCGACTTGGCGCAAATGTGAGATAATAGCGGTAGCGCGACATGGCTTGTTTGATTTCGAATTCTTAGAGTATGCCCGTCAATGGAATTTGCACTAGTCACCGCTACACCCTTTTTGCTGGCGCTATTGCTGGCCATACCTCCCCTTAAAGATCTTTCCAAGTTCTCGCAAACCGTCATTTCTACCTTCGCAATGGCCGGCATGTTTGGCACAGTCTTGTTGACTGTCCCGCGCTTGCAAGACGAAAATGTCATCGTATATGGGGCAGATTGGATCCCGTCGCTGGGAATCGGTCTCAACTTTTATATCGACGGCCTGGCAACGATTTTCGCCTTAATCGTGACCGGCGTCGGCGCTCTCATATTCCTTTATGCCGGCTACTATTTCGACGACGCGGCCGAACACAATCGTTTCATGACCTGGCTGCTCTCCTTTGCCGGCGCCATGCTTCTGGTCGTGCTGTCGGGCAACGTTTTGCTAACCTTCGTCGCCTGGGAATTGACAAGCGTCACCTCGTTCATGCTGATCGGATTCACAGGCAGGCAAAACGCCGAAGCCCGCGCGGGCGCTTTTAAGGCGCTGTTTGTTACCGGCGCGGGCGCACTCGCGCTGATCATTGGATTGGTCATTCTGGGTGTGGCTTGCGGTCAAATACTATATCCCGAAGCAGGCATCCGCTTTGTCGCGGACATAAGCGAGATCTTGCAGACGGAGGATCTATACAAACACGAATGGTTCCCGATTTTCACAGTGCTGATTTTGCTGGGCGGCTTAACCAAGAGCGCTCAGTTTCCCTTCCACTTTTGGCTGCCCGGCGCCATGAGCGCGCCTACCCCAGCGAGCGCTTATTTGCACAGCGCGACCATGGTAAAAGCCGGTATTTTCCTCTTCGCTCGCTTGTCGCCGGTGATGTACAAAAACACGCTTTGGTCAGAACTTTTGCTTGTTTTTGGTCTGGCAACAATGCTGATCGGGTCGGTATTCGCGATAAAACAGCGCGATCTCAAAGGCCTGCTGGCATACTCGACCGTGAGCAAACTTGGCGCCATCGTCGCCATGATCGGCTTGCCCGGTCAAAACGGTCTTAAAGCCGCATTCCTCGGGATAATCGCGCATGCGCTATACAAGTCGGCTCTATTTCTGGTGGCGGGAACCATCGATCATGCCACCGGCACGCGCATGATCGACCGCTTGGGCGGGCTGTATAGACAGATGCCGGTTATGTTCGTGGTCACCATTATCTCGGCGCTTTCGATGGCAGGCATACCCTTCCTGCTGGGTTTCGTTGCCAAGGAAACGCTATTGGAAGCCATGCTCCACTATAGCGAGCCTCAGACTGTTCTGATTCTGGGCGTGGTGATGGCGAGCTCAGTATTCACGGCCGTGGCCGCATATATGCTCGTCTATGACCTGTTCTGGAAGCCAGCGCAGCAGGAAATCCATTTTCATCAGCCGCCGTCTCCGATTCGATTGGGACCTGTCATTTTGTCTCTGGGATCGCTGCTGTTGGGAGTCTTAGTGGAACCGGTCATCGTCCCGCTATTGGAATTGGCGGTGCCAAAAGAATTCGAACTCCATGTCTTTGCAGGATTTAATGAGGTCTTTTGGCTGAGCGTGGCGGTCTTGACAGCGGGCATCGCGATTTTCTTCCTGCGCAAGCCTCTGATCAGGCTCATTGGGTTCCCCTTGTCCGGCGACAGCGTCTACCGCGAAATGATCGCCTACATCGATTGGGCCGGTGAAAACATTCTGCACAGCCAATCGGGATATGTCCGATATTATCTGGTGATTATTCTTGGCACGGTTTCGGCGGTCTTAATCGCTTCCGGAACGCTAACGACGGTCACCGCGGGAAAGTCATTGTTCCCGTCCGACCTCTCGGTGACGATTATCGACCTGGCTAAAATCTTTATGCTCATACTAGCGGTTGCAGCCGGCATATTAACGGTCGCCGTGCGCGAACATGTCAAGGCGGCCATTGCCTTTGGCGTCATCGGCTATGCCATTGGCGTCATTTTCTTGATCGAGCACGCGCCCGATGTGGCGCTGGTCCAATTGCTGGTAGAAACCATGGCCACCGTACTCATTATCATCATGTTAGGTCGGATAAGCACCTCGACGCGTTTCCACGTAATCAACAACTTGTGGGTGGGCCGGCACCAACGCAACATCGGACTGCTGCGCGATCTCGGCATTTCCATCGTCATCGGCCTGGCAGTATTTGTATTCTCTTTGATCGCCCTGCAAAACAGAGCCGAACGCAGCAGTATCGCGGCCTGGCACCTGGAGAATACGCCGGCGGTGAATACCGACGACGTCGTGGGCGCCATCGTTGCCAACTTTCGCGGGACCGATACCTTGCTGGAAATCGTCGTATTCACGACAGCCGCTCTTGGCGTGCTTACCCTGCTGGCTCGCGGGCGCAAAAGCAGTGGCCCGCTGGCGCCAGGGATCCACAATGTCAAGCGACTTCATGAATTCGATGCCGATGTTTTTGATAGCGTTCAAGACGCAACAGACTTATCTACGCCTTTTACGCGTTCCGTTTCCACGGTTGTGCTGCCAATCGCGATATTGATCGGCATCGCGCAGATACTCTATGGGGGCAGCGGTCCAGGGGATGGCTTCACAGCCGGCGTGACCTTCGGGCTAGCCGTATCCCTTTGGTACGTCGTGCTCGGCTATCACGAAGCCAAACGGCAGTTGCCCTGGTTTCGCCCGGCCCTTTTCACCCGCCTCGGGCTGCTAATCGCCCTGCTAAACGCCCTGTTTCCCATATTGCTGGGGCAAGGCTTTATGGGGCATGTTGAATTCGACAAGGCCCTGGGGCTATACGATGTCGTGGCTTCCTTTGGCCTGCATGTGAATTCTTCGCTCGTATTCGAAGTTGCGATCGCCCTGACGGTGATGGGCGGGCTCGGTATCATCATCGAAGCAATAGCGTTTCCCAAAGAAGTAGAGTCCTTAGGAGAGGACTAGGAGGCAAGGCCATGATCGAATTTATGTTTGCGCTCGCCATCGGCATGCTCTTTGGAATCGGTGTGTTTCAATTGCTGCGGCGCGATCTCATCAAAGCGGCAATTGGCTTCGCGATACTGTTCTCCGCCATCAACTTGTTCTTCGTCGCTGTCGGCGCCTTTGAAGGCGAATACGCGCCATATGTTAGCAATGTAGAAGCGGGACGCCAGACCAGCGATCCGCTGATTCAAGCGCTGATTTTGACCGCCATTGTGGTCAGTTTCGGCAGTTTTTCGCTGGTGCTGGGATTGGTCAATATCATTTCCCTGCGCTACGGAACTGTGGATTCGAACGCGGTGAACAACCTGAAGCACTGATTAATTGCATGAAACAGGCTGAAATAACCGAAGTATGAGAACGACTAGTGCATATGGGTGAAAACATATTTGTCCTGGGTACGCTGGTCGCGCCGCTTGCGGGCGCTGTAGTCGCTCTGCTCTTCGCGAAGAATAACTATGCGCAGCGCCTTGTGGGCTTGATAGCCAGTATCGTCGCCTGGATCTTCAGCACGCGCGTCTTGCTGCAGGTACACCAGACAGGCGTACAAACCTACGAACTAGGCAACTGGTCGCCACCCTACGGCATCGTCTTGGTCGCGGATAGTTTGGGCGGGCTCTTTGCCTTCATGGTCACAACGATCATGATTGGCGGCATGCTTTATACCTTGCACAGCCATGATCGATGCATGACTTATCCGGCCTTTGTGCCCTTATTCCTGCTCATGGAAGTGGGTCTCGTCGGCGCAATGTTGACGGGCGATCTTTTCACACTGTTTGTCTTCATGGAGTTGATGGTGCTGGCTTCGGTGTCGCTGACGGCAATCTCTGACGATCGATTCGGTCTGGAAGCGGCGCTCAAGTACATCCTCATCAGCTCGATGGGGACGCTTTTCCTGCTTCTGGGGGTTGCGGCGATGTACGCGGCGCTGGGTACACTCAACATGGCCGATATGGCGAGGATCCTGTTGACCGGCGAGCGGCCGTTTCTGGCGCCGGCATCGGCCTTGATGCTGCTTTGCGCCTTCCTGCTCAAGAGCGCGGTCTTCCCATTCCACTTCTGGCAGCCAGACTTTCATACGACCGCGCCGACGCCCGTCAGCGCCATGCTATCATCGATCGTTGTAAAGGTTGGCGTCTACGGGATCATCCGCCTGGTTACGCTGCTTTTCATTGTCGAGGCGCCATTGCTCCAGCGCTGGCTAGCCTTGCTGGGCATCATTGGCGTCATCTTTGGGAGTCTGGGCGCGCTGCGCACATATAATGCCAAGAGAATGCTCGCCTACTCGACTTTCGCCCAGATCGGATTCATCCTAGTAGGCATCGGATGGGGCAATACGCTGGCGATGATTGGCGCAATTGTCTATGCTTTTAATCATGCCTTTATCAAATCCTCGCTGCTGATGCTGATGGGGGTCGTCGCCAGTTACACGAAAATCAAGACGGCAAACTTCGCCAGTATCGGCGGAATCGGGCACAAGTTGCCGCCGCTGACAGGCTGGCTGGTGCTGGTTGGTGGCTTGTCGCTGGCGGGCGTACCGCCACTCAACGGCTTCATTAGCAAGCTTGCGCTGATTCGCGGCGGCGTCGTTCAACAAGACTGGATTAACCTGATCCTCTTGGTCGGCGCGGGCATACTGACCTTGATCTACATGATCCGAGCCTGGCAACATATCTTTCAGCGCGAGCCCACGCCGGAAACCACCCCGGCAAAAGAAGAGGGAGACAGTCTGCTCGCTCCTATGCTGCTGGTCATTATCTGTTTGATCCTGGGAATCGTCTTGGCCGAACCGCTCCTTCAGCTGGTAACGGCAACTGTGCGCGAGATAGGAGATCCCAATACCTACATTTCTGCGGTTAATCTGCCAGTAGGGAGACCATGAATACAATCGCAAAACGTATCGTATTGGCATTGCCCTTGGCGATCGGCTGGACAATCTATACCGCCCAGCCCACACCCGGCAACTTTCTTCTGGGCTATATCTTTAGCGTGGTAGTTTTGACGGCGACTGGGCTCAAGGGCGACAGCGTCAACCTGAACAATGCTGTTCTGCAAATCTACAATCTGCTCGCTTATGTGCTGTTCTCGTCAAAAGAGGTATTGGTATCCGGCGTACAAGTCGCTCGCATCATACTCTCGCCCAGCCTGCCAATTGATCCGGGCGTCACACGGGTCAAGACCCAGGACGACAGCAAGACCGCGCTGATATCTGCAGTCAGCGCCCATGGAATCACGATCACGCCCGGCGAACTCGTCGTCGATTTCGAAGAAAAGGAGGACCAGGGTGTCCTGATGATCGTGCACAGCTTGACTATAAGCGAGTCCGGCCAGCGCCTCGATCAGGATCAGTCTATTCGGTTGAAGCGAATCAAAGGAATCCTAGGACATGATTGAAAGCGAATTCGCCCAAGTAGCGATCAAGTTAGTGCTATTGGCCTTGGTAAGCTTGCTTATACCGGCCTCCTATCGCGTTATTGTAGGGACGACCCTTCCGGATCGCCTGCAAGCCGTCGATCTCATCACAACGCTGCTGATCGGCATCATTGTGATGCTTGCGCTGGTTGAAGGCACGCAGGGCTTTGTCGACATGGCGATTGCGCTGGCCGCCTTCGCTTTTGTCGGTACAATTAGCATCGCGCGCTACATCTCGGAAGGCAGAGCGTTCTAATGTTGTTGGAACTGCTCGGCGTCGTCGCCCTGCTTTTTGGCTTGTTCTTCTGTGGGGTAGGCGTGTTGGGTGTTATACGCATGCCCGACGCCTTGACCCGCCTGCATGCCTCGGGCAAAGTGGCGACATTGGGACTCTTTGGCTTGCTGGTAGGCGCCGCTTTATTAATGCCGGCGGCGAGCCTGCGCATACTGGCGCTGGGCTTGTTTGTGCTGCTGACTAGCCCGGTCGCGACACATGCGATCGCGGCCTCGGTCTATCGACGCCAGGAAATCCTGGAAGAGCTATTTGAAATGCGAGATGAACAGGTCGACGTGACCGCCGTGGACGTATCGGGGATCCTGTCCCGTTCGCTAATTCAAGACATAATCGAGGCTCAACAGCGCACCCATCGCCCAACTGAGGGCGGTCCGACCTCCAATGACAATTGAAGTAGATTTGCTTCGGCCCGGACATCATTTCCAGAAAGTACGAAAGACCGGATTGTCCTTGGCCTGCAGGTGATCCAAGAAATTTACCAGCAAGAACCCGCCTATTAACAACGCTGCCGTCAGCGCGAAAGATTCAGATGACGCGTCCGGTACCACCGGCGCATCCGACAGGCAGCGGAAGTCCCCGTGGCGATCCAGGTCGCTTTCCAAACACTGCCGCCATGGATAAATTTTCCAAAGTGAGCCGGTCATGAAGCCGACTAAAAGCGCTACCGTCATCCGGTAGTGATGCGCCAGCAGATAACTCAAAACGCGCGAAAACGCGATGATGCCAACCACTGCGCCCAAGCCGACCGCGATGATCGGGGGCAAATCGCGTTCGCTGACCGCGGTCAACACATAGTCATACTGTCCCAAAATCAACAACATGAACGAGCCGGAGATGCCGGGCAAGATCATGGCTGTGATGGCGATCATGCCGCTGATGAACAAATAAGGCGCCGAATGATCCGCCTCCGTCGGGACAGCGTTGACAATGACAAAAGCGATGAACGTGCCAGCGACAAAGGTCCCAATCGCCGAGAGATCCCACTTTACTTTGACGCCAATCGTTAAAATTGACGCCAGTACCAAGCCAAAGAAAAAAGCAAAGAGCAAGACCCTGCCTTCGGGGTCGTCCATCACGCCGCTTAGAAAGCCCGCCAACGAGACCACCGCCAGCAAAAGCCCAACGCCGAGCGCGACCAGAAACCGAAAAGAAATATGATCCAGCAATTCCCGAATTCTAAGAGCCGTAAGCAATCGAAGAGCGTCCAGATTGAAAGACTTGATCGCGCTGACCAAGTTCACGTAGACACCGAGTATGAAGGCCATTGTGCCGCCGCTCACCCCCGGTACGATGTCAGCCGCCCCCATCGCGAATCCTGTCAAGATCAGACGCAGATAGTCCGATGTCGAGCGCGGGTCCGACAAATCTTTGTTCCCCTTCTTCACAATGACACCCCCGTCGTTCATGTGATTCCGGCAGTTGTTTTGCCCGCTATCATTGTACGCGCTTAATCCCGAACGTGCTAGAATCGCGGGAATAAGACCGACACGCAATCCATCCAGGGAGTATGCCAATTATGCCATTAGTCGAAACCTCAGGCGCCAACCTGTGGTTCGCCGATCATCGCCGAGACAAAAGCGCTACAGCGTCGATCGTCATCCACGGCGCCGGCGGCTCCCACCTCAGTTTCAGTAAAAGATTGCGTCAATCCGCTATCGTTAATTCGGTCTGCGTCGATCTTAGCGGACACGGGAAAAGTCAAGGCGCGGGACGCCGGTCAATAAGCGCCTATGTCGGCGATGTCGTCGCGCTCTTGAATGCGCTTTCGATCGATGCCGCGCGGATAATCGGGCATAGCATGGGTGGAGCCATCGCCCAGTGCCTGGCGCTGCAGCACAGGGAAAGGGCGCGTGGATTGGTATTGATAGGGACGGGAGCCCGTTTGAAGGTGAATCCCCAACTCATCACTGGCGCCCTTGAGGACCGTGACGCCATCATTGAATCTTTGACTCGCTGGATGTGGAGCAAGAACGCAAGCGCCGAAATGCGCGAACATTCCGAGAAAATCATGCGGCAAACGCCACCAGCCGTCATTGCAGGTGACTTCATCGCATGTGATCGTTTCGATGTCCGCGAGCAACTCGATGAAATCGCCTGTCCAACACTGGTCATTGCCGGGGAGAACGACAAGATGACGCCTGGCGCGCTCAGTCAGGAGCTGGCGGAGCGCATTCCAATGTCCGAGTTAGTGCTCGTCCCCGGGGGAAGCCATATGACGATGCTAGAGGACAGCGAAATGGTCGTCGCGGCGATTGTAGACTGGATTGAACGTAATCAATAAACCTTGCGCATGGCAACTCAATGGTAGCGGTTGCTCAAGGGAGAGGATGGCGGAAATCGTATATTCCGTCGACAACTGCCCAGCGGATGCCATCTGCGCTGATCAATTCGTCGCCATCGCGCCGCAGTGCCGTTGCCGACCGCGGACATTGGAGAATATCCAGCGGATTCTGCGATGCTGCCGCCCTGCCATGGTATGGCGCGTCCCCCAACTCAAGCGACAGAAATATGCTCGGCGAAAGCCTCCAACCGGTGCGCTGCAGCGCGCTATCGATGCCGGATAGCACCGACATAGGCAGCGTCCTTTTCAACAGCCCAAGTCGCAGCCAGGACACGGGCACCACACGACGGATGTCAAAACCCAGTTGAGTCACCTCTGCTTGAATGTAGTCGGGATGAAAATTGAAATTCAATTCAACAAACTCAATCGGCTCCAGTGTATAAGGATTCCAGACGTTGCGCCCCAATAAATAGCGCAACATCGACTTAAGATGCCGCTTGTTTGCGTACTCCAGAATGAACTGCCCGCCATTGCAAAGGCAGGCGCGCACTTGCGAAAGCACTGCCGATACATCTTCAAAGTGATGGATGACGCGAATCATGGTCGCGCCGTCAAATGTGCCGGGGCAAAAGGGCATGCTATAGGCATCCGCCGCGACATAGGTGAACCGATCGTCCCCCAACTGTTGCCGGGCGAAATGCAATTGTTCGAGGGAATAGTCGAGCAGGACAACCCGTTCGTACATCGAATATTCCCGGCTGATGCGCCCGAATCCCGCGCCAACCTCCAATAGCCGCTGTCCGCGCTCGGGCAAGAGCTGAGCCAACACTCGGCGCTCGACTACATCTTCATAGTCGCGTCCTTGACCTTCCCAAAAGTCCTCGCGATAGGTCGAGTCGCCGTAGTCACAGATTCGCGGTCCGCCCGTCATCCGGTCTCCCAGCTGCACTGAATTACGGTCAATCGCCGCCCACTGCAGCGCGCAAAACCTCGGCTTTGTCGGTTTTTTCCCAGGGCACGTCAATGTCTTCCCGGCCAAAATGGCCGTAAGCCGCTACCTGCTTGTAGATTGGACGCCGAAGCCCGAGATCGCTGATGATGGCGGCGGGACTCATATCGAAATGCTCCCGGATCAAGCGCAAAATTACGTCATCGGCTAAGTTTCCGGTACCGAAGGTCTCCACTGCCAGCGACGTCGGTTCTGCCTTGCCGATGGCATAAGAAACCTGTAATTCAAACCGTCGTGCCAAGCCGGCAGCGACCACGTTCTTGGCGACGTAGCGCGCCATGTAGGCCGCGCTGCGATCAACTTTGGTCCCGTCCTTTCCCGAAAACGCTCCGCCGCCATGGCGCGCCACGCCACCGTAGGTATCGACGATGATCTTGCGTCCGGTTAGACCCGCGTCGCCTTGCGGACCGCCCGTAACGAACTTGCCGGTTGGGTTGATGTGGTAGGTCGTCTCAGCGAGGAGCCGGGGATCGACGACGTCAGGCACAACGGCGTTGATTATCTGTCCTGCAATCTCTTCCTGCTCTATATCGGGATCGTGCTGAGTTGATATGACAATGGTATCCACGCGTTTCGGCTGTCCGCAGGCGTATTCGACGGTCACCTGGCTCTTGGCGTCCGGTCGCAACCAGGGCATCTCGCCGGATTTGCGAGCGCGCGCCAAACGCCGCACCAACCCGTGCGCCAGCGAGACAGTGAGAGGCAGGTACTCGCTTGTTTCGTCGCAAGCGAAGCCAATCATCATACCCTGGTCGCCAGCCCCTTCTCTGTCAACGCCTTGTTTAATATCTGGGGACTGTTTGTTAATGTGTATCTTCACGTTACAGGTACTCAAGTCGAAACCATACTCCGGACGCGTATATCCGATCTCCGAAATTGTCTCCCGTACGACACGCTCATAATCAATGGAGGCTGTGGTCGTAATCTCCCCGATTACAACGACAAGATTGTTTGATATCGCAACCTCGCATGCCACCCGCGCCATCTTGTCCTGCGCGAGAATCGCATCAAGAATGCCGTCGCTTATCTGATCGCACATCTTGTCCGGATGCCCTTCCGAGACCGATTCCGACGTGAAGAAATACTGAGGTGATGTCATGAATGTAGTTGCCATGCGCTACCTTTCCTAATGCAACAAAAAACGCCTTGCGGGGCAGAGGGCGTGGAATCACTCAGTTAGAATACGCTCATCTGCCAGAGTCTACGCCCTGCCGGATTTAGCACCGTCCCGCTTCATTGGGGGTTGCCGCGAGTTCTTCGAGCCGGATCTCTCACTCGCTCTTGATGAGTGCTGAACAAGGTCGCTATTTCAGCAACTGTGAGTATATCACATTAATAACCCGCTGCAAATCGGATAACGGACGCGATCTACCGTCAGTTTCGGTTTCCCGGCGGCTTTGTCGATCAACGTTACGAGGCCGCAAATGACCTGCCCTTGCGCGCGTTCAGCGATGCAAAACAGGGCTGCCAAACCGCAAGCAATTGATGCGCTCGCCAAGTTCGACTGTGGCCTGTGTCGATGATGTGAGCCGAACAGTAAAGCTACGAAGCAATTTAAAGATTCGGGGAACGACCGACCTGCGCCAGAAACTCATTGCGAATCTCGCGGTCGGTTTTGAAGTCGCCGATCATCGCATTAGTCGTCATATTGGAGTTGTGTTTCTTGACGCCGCGTATCATGGAGCACATATGCTGTGCCGTCAACGTGACAGCGACGCCCTTTGGCTCCAGGACTTCGTCGAGGAACTCGGCAATCTGGCGCGTCAAGCGTTCTTGCACTTGCAGTCGGCGCGAAAACATATCCACAATGCGCGGGATCTTGCTCAGACCAACGATTCTTCCATTGGGAATATAGGCCACATGCGCTTGACCAACAAAAGGCAAGAGATGGTGCTCGCATAGACTGTAATAATCGATATCGTTGACGATCACCATATCGTCGTAATCCATATCATAAATGGCGTTGTTCACCAGCTCTACCGGGTCGGTCGTGTAGCCGCTGACCAATTCTTCATACGCTCTGGCAACTCGCTTTGGCGTTTCCAGCAAGCCGTCTCGGCAGGGATCTTCGCCAATGGCATACAGCAAATCCCCGATTGAACGTCTCACCGCCTCGGTATCCACCGTATTAAAGGCAAAGCCAAAACGATCCAGCAATTCCTTGGATTCAAGTTTCTGCTGAATCGCATTCTTTTGAGCGGTACGCATTTGCGTTTCATGGCCGTTCATTAACCGGCCAATCTGTTTCCATCGTCCGTCATTCAGTTGTTCCTGTAGCGAGTGTTGAATTGCTGCCAAGCTTTGTCGACTACGATGTTATACATTATAATCCTTGTATTCGTGCAATTGCAACAATGAATTTTCAGACGGATCGTCGCTAGCAATACGTTGTGAATCTGTGACCGACGCAGATTATATCGCTGTGCAACATCGGAATAGCCCAAAAAGCTCGGCGCATTCTCACGTAACCTAAGAACCTACTGCTACTTGGGCATCTATGGACATCATCGAAATCAAGAACTTGCGACTACAAACCACAATTGGTTTCAGCCCTCACGAATTGGACAGACTCCAAGACATCGTAATTAGCCTCAGAATAGGGACTGACAGGCAGCGCGCCGCCGAGACAGACGATCCGTCCGACGTCTTCAACTACAAGACCGTAAACAAGGCGGTCATCAGCCTGGTAAAACGGTCGCGCTTTCGGCTATTGGAAAAACTGGCGGAAGAGATCGCCAAGACTATAATAGCGGGCTTTGAAGCCCAATTCGTGCAAGTAAGTATCCAAAAACCAGGGGCCCTGCGTCATGCGGATTCGGTAGGCATCACCATCGAGCGTCGCGCCGGGGACTACGAGAGAAATCTCGTATTTTTGTCGCTGGGCTCAAATATATCGCCGGAGAAAAACATTGTCGACGCCATAGAGCTCCTGCGCCGCCACACTACCGTCCTGGACTTGTCATCCGCATACCGAACCGCTCCCCAAGGCGACAGACGCCAGGATGCCTTCATAAATATGGCGGTCAAGCTTCACACGCTGCGAGAGCCGCTTGAGTTCAAGACCCAGGTTATCGACAGCATCGAGTCGCGATTGCGGCGAACCCGTGACCCAAGCAACAAGAATGCGCCGCGTACCATCGATATCGACATCTCGCTCTGGAATAACGAAGCATTCGAATTCGGCGATCGACCTTGGACTGTGCCAGATCCCGACATCGTAAGATTTGCCCATGTTGCCATCCCCCTGGCGGATATCGCAGCCGACTATTGTCATCCCACGCGCGGGAAAACCCTGTCGGAGATCGCAGCGGGATTTGGCGCGGCCGGCGTCCAGCGAATCGAGATCGACTTCGAGTCCTGGGAAAACTGAGCTGTTCTCGGCCTGCGGTTGTATCTGTCATAGTCACCTGGATTTTCACTAACGCCTTCTTCTCCGATGGGCTAAAATGGCACTTGAATACGCAGCGGCGCAGAAGCGCCACAGTTAGGAACAGCTATGGCAGTTGAGAACCTCGTCACTTTATCCGATCCCCGATCTGCCGCGGCGGAAGCTTTTCGCAGTTTACGCACAAACCTGATGTTCAGCAGTGTCGATAATCCAATTCAAACATTGCTCGTGACATCCCCCGCCCGCGAAAATCAGAAAAGCTCAGCGCTCGCCAACCTTGCCGTGACCTTCGCCCAAAGCGGAAACCGCACGATACTGGTGGACGCCGATCTCCGCCAACCCAAGCAACATCAAATCTGGGCTATTGACAACACGCGGGGATTGACAAGCATGATGGTTGACGACAACACGCTTGATGATCCACCGCTCTCCACAACAGATGTTGACAATCTTCAGGTGCTGACTTCAGGGGAATTGCCCCCGAATCCGGCCGATATGTTTAGTGGCAAACGGATGGATGAGATTGTCGCTACGCTACGAAGCCGTGCCGATTATGTCCTCTTCGACAGCCCCCCGGTACTGGCCGCCACAGATGCCGCTTTACTTGGGATCAAACTGGATGGCGCCCTGCTAGTCGTGCGAGCGGGCGATACGCGCCGCGACCATACGGCCCAAGCGCGTCAAGCGTTGGAGAGGGTACACGTCCGTATTGTTGGCGCTGTTCTGACCAATGCTCCCCGCGAAAGTACGCTAGCGTATTAGTTCCAGGTCTGCTACCGGAACGCGAGCTGCCGCTATGGCCCTGTTTCTGGCATTTCGCCTTGATATGGACAATGCTCAACCTCATTTTGATAAGCCCGCCTGCTCATGGGAGGAGAAGGCGCGTGATTCTGTGTGAGCGCGTCATTCCTGGGACTTTTTACTTGCCGACGAGCGGCACCGATGACCAGGCTCTCGTTGCGGCGCAGCGCCGGGGCCCTTCACCGAGGCCATATTTAGTTGAGGAGAAGAGGATATGAACATGGGGTCTTGCCGGGGAGTCAACTTGCCATGAAAGGACTTATTCTTAGCGGCGGCAAGGGAACGCGCCTGTACCCGTTGACCTATACCCGGGCCAAACAACTGATTCCCGTAGCGAACAAACCTGTTCTGATTAGAGTGATTGAGGCCATTCGCGAGGCAGGCGTCAATGAGATCGGTATCGTCGTCGGTCAAACGGCGGCAGAAATCCGCGAAGCCTTGGGCGACGGCGACGCCTGGGGCGTTAAGCTCCAATACATCATGCAGGATAGCCCGGACGGCCTTGCCCATGCGGTAAAGATCTCGCGCGATTTCCTCGCAGGCGCCCCCTTTGTCATGTTCCTCGGCGATAACGTGATCGAAGGCGGGATCAGTTCGCTGATCAGTGACTTTGCCGACAATCATTGGAACTGTCAGATCGTCTTGAAACGAGTTGACAATCCGTCGGCCTATGGCGTGGCCGAACTGCGACCCGATGGCAGCATCGAGCAGCTCATCGAAAAGCCGACTGTGCCACCAAGCGATCTGGCGCTGGTCGGCATTTACATGTTCGATCATCATATTTTCGAGGCGGTCTCAGAAATACAACCGTCGGCGCGCGGCGAATACGAAATCACCGACGCGATTCAATGGTTGATCGACCAGGGCCATACCGTGTTTCCGCATATTCACGAGGGCTGGTGGATTGACACTGGCAAGCCAACAGATTTGCTGGAAGCCAACAGCCACGTTCTGGAAGAGATCTGTCCGACTATTGCCGCATCTGCCGAGATTGACAGCGACTCGAGCATAGACTCGCGCGTCACCGTACAGGACGGTGCTAGAATCGTTAATAGTATCGTGCGAGGTCCGACTATCCTGGGCAAGGACACGGTCATCGAAAACAGCTTCATCGGCCCCTTCACCAGCATCTACCACCATTGCGAGATACGAAACTGCCAGATCGAACGTAGCATCATCCTGGAAAACAGCCGCGTCATCGATATTGACCAAACCCTGCGCGACAGTCTCATCGGGCGCAATGCCACGGTTAAACGCAGTGACGGCAAGCCGAGCGGCATCAAAATGAACCTGGGCGATCACGGCAACCTGTGGGTCTAGCCCACTATCAATGAAACGCGTTGCTCATGCAACAAGCAGAATTATTATTGTGTGTGAGCGAGACAGATCTATTCGCCGGCTACGCGCCGAGCGGCCGGCACAATCAGAAAGGGACATCGGAATCCGCTATGAACAACGAGATAAAGCTGGTCGCAATCGACCTGGACGGCACCTTGCTTAACAGCCGACACGCGCTGAGCGCCCGCAACCGAAGGGCCATTGAATCCGCACAGCAGCAGGGAGTGGAAGTGGTACTAGCAACTGGCAAGACGCGTCACGCTGCCGAAGACTTGATCGACTCGCTTGGCATCGACTCTCCGGGCATTTATATGCAGGGACTCATTACCTACAACGCCGACGGAAGCGTTCGTACCCGAATCGTCATGGCCAAGGAATCGGTCTCGCGCGTCATTTCGTTGGGAGAAGAATTCGGCTTCGGCGCGTTGGTTTATAGCGACAACCGTACATTTGCCCCGCGAGTCGATGACTTCGCCATCAAAATGACTGAATATGGCGAGCCGCATGTAGAAACAGTTGCCGCTTGGCCCCAACTGCTGGACTCATTTGATATCAATAAGGTTGTTCTCTATGGCGAGGAAGATCAGGTCGCGGCGCTCCGAGGGGCGCTTGATGCGCGGCTGGCTGGCGCCGTCCATGTGACGCGCGCCAATGTAGATGGCATGATTGAGGTGCTGCCCCCGAATACATCCAAGGGAGGTGCGGTCAAAACCTTGCTGGAAGAACTCGGCATTGATCCATCCAACGCCCTGGCCGCCGGCGATGGCGAAAACGATATCGAGATGCTGCAAGCCGTCGGCATCGGCGTTGCCATGGGCAACGCGACTCAGATGCTAAAGGACGTAGCGGATGTCATCGTTCCAAACAATGATGAAGACGGTGTTGCGATTGCCCTGGAAGAATTTGTGCTAGGAGAAGAGGCGGTTCAAAAATGAAGAATATCCTGGTCACGGGTGGCGCCGGCTTCATCGGCAGCGCCTTTGTCCGCCACATGGTTGAAGCCCATCCCGACTATCGTATCATTTGCTACGACAAACTGACTTATGCCGGCAATCTGGACAATCTGCTTTCCGTCAGCGACGAAGAAAACTACAGCTTCGAACGTGGCGATATTGCCGATCGACAAACTGTCAAGTCAGTACTGAACGCCCACAACATTGATACGATCGTAAACTTCGCCGCCGAGAGCCATGTAGATCGCAGTATTCTGGACCCGGACGCCTTCGTTCACACTGATGTGGTCGGCGCTTATATCCTGCTGGACGAGGGACGCAAACACGGGATCGGTCGCTTCTGTCATGTCTCAACAGATGAAGTATACGGCGATATTGATCTGGGTCAGTCCTCGGAAGACGATCGATTTCTACCCAATAGCCCCTATGCGGCCAGCAAAGCCGCGGGCGAATTGATGGTCCGCGCCTACCATGTCACTTACGGAATGGATACGGTTGTAACGCGCGGCAGCAATACCTACGGTCCCTATCAGTACCCCGAAAAACTGATCCCGTTTTTCACGACAGAAGCGATTGACGACAAGCCTTTGCCCCTCTATGGCGATGGGGAGCAGATACGCGACTGGCTCTACGTCGACGACCACGCCCTCGGCGTCGATTACCTGCTGCATCATGGCAAGCCAGGCGAGGTCTACAATCTCGCCGGCGAGAACCAGCGCTTCAACATTGATGTCACCAAGCGCATTCTGGAGTTGCTGGATAAACCGCAGTCGCTGATCAAATACGTGCCAGACCGGGAGGGGCATGATCGTCGCTATGCGATGAGCGCGCAAAAGGCCCGCCAATTGGGCTGGACCCGGCAGTACGACTTTGAGACCGGTTTGGAAGCGACGGTGCGCTGGTACCTGGAAAATGAGTGGTGGTGGCGAAAGATCAAAACCGGCGCCTATCTCGACTTTTACAAGCGGCAATATGCCGAGCGCCTCGCCGCCGCTTCCCTTCCCTAGCCTTTATCCCGCGGGTAACTCATTGCAAGTCCAAAGACTTTCGCACAAGGGACATGGTTTGCGAACCTGCGGAATCGTCTTGATTGCGGCGGGGCTTGTCAGCCTCGTCCTGGTCGCAATGGTCCTGCTAAGCCCGGCACTGCCAACCATCGTGCTGCGCGTCATTGGTTTTGAACCTATTCGCCGAAGTGATGCGCCAGTCACTGAGGAGGCCGTCGCTACTTTGGCTAACGCGGCCAAAGCTTCACCCGTCACATTCATCACAGAGGATTTCGGTCGGCTTGATCTGCCCCCAGGCACAGATCTTGAGGTCACTGTCGGGCATGACACCTTGGGCGCGCGCGTGCTGCAAATCGTATTCCGGGACTCGGACCTGCTAAACCTCTGCCTTCAATTCACGGACTTTTGCGAGGACCATGGCAGCCCAATAAGACGAGCGACAATCAGCACCGCTGGCGGACTCATCACGATCTCGGGCGAAGCCT
The DNA here is from genome assembly GCA_026708115.1 of Chloroflexota bacterium. Lineage (GTDB taxonomy): Bacteria > Chloroflexota > Anaerolineae > Aggregatilineales > Phototrophicaceae > UBA6055. Next base: position 176,802 of record JAPOVL010000021.1, on the reverse strand, counting down.
TGCTTGACTTGATCAACGTCTGGGCTGCCATCGATATCGGCGTGGCAATAGATAGAGACGACGTTTTGAAGATCGACAGCATTTCGCTCGGGGGCTTGCCATATGAACTGCCAGCCAATGCGCTGGGCGATGGCATCCGACTGATCGAGGCTAGGATCGCGCAAATTGCAAAACAGTTGCAGGTAGAATCCAGCGCCGGCGTTTTCAGCTTCGCCGGGTTTCACCTGCGCGATAATCGGCTAGTCGCAAGTTTCCGCTGAGGTTAGAATGAGCCCTGAGCATGGATAGTGTTGAATCAGATGCGAATTCTAATCACTGGCGCGGCTGGTAAACTTGGGTCGCAGTTAATTGAGCGGTTGCGCACAAATCACGAGGCGCTCGGCGCGGATATCCTCGGCGATGTCGAGCATTTTCTGGACATTGAAGATTATGACGCCTGCTGCAGCCTTGTCAACTCTTTGGCCCCAACCATCGTATTGCATGCTGCGGCCTGGACCGATGTCAATGGCTGCGCGCTTGATCCCGCGCGGGCGCTCCGCATTAACGGCCTGGGAACGCACAATCTGGCCGCTTGCTGCGCAATTGCCGACATTCCCATGCTCTATGTGAGCACCAACGAAGTCTTCGACGGCCTGCGCAATCATCCATATCGCGAGTACGATTCACCCAACCCGCAAAACGCGTACGGTTATAGCAAGTGCTACGGAGAGCGCGCCTTGCTGCAAATCAACCCGCGCCACTATATTGTCCGCACGGCCTGGCTATTCGCCCATGGCGGGAGCAATTTCATTCAAGCCATCCTGACCGCCGCAAAAGCCGGCAAACCGCTGCGGGTCGTCACCAACGAAATTGCCAACCCAACTTATACTAACGACTTGGCCGGGGCGATTGCCCGGTTGATCGAGACCAATCGTTTCGGCACTTATCATCTGGTGAATCAAGGAGCCGTTTCGCGCTGGCAGTTCGCTCGCTATGTTTTGGACAGGGTTGGCTACTGCGACACGCCCATTGAGCGTATCACCCGGCAGCAATGGCAACGCCCGTCGCTGCCGCCTGAATACACGGCATTGAAGAACATAGAAGCGAGTAGCCTGGCGATCAACCTGCGGCCATGGCAGGAAGGCGTTGACGCCTTTCTAAAAGCCGAGGGCTTCACTTTATGAGCGGAGGCAAGTTTTCAGTGGTGATTCCCAACTGGAATGGACGCCACTTCCTAGCCACCTGCCTCACATCCCTGCAACAGCAAACATATGGTGACATCGAGATTATTGTGGTGGATAACGCATCCGATGATGGCTCGCAAGCCCTCATACGCGATGGCTTCCCACAGGTCCAACTGATCACTTTGCCAGAGAATCGTGGCTTCACCGGCGCCTGCAATATCGGCATGCAAGCCGCCAATGGCGACATCATCGCCTTGCTCAATAATGACACGGAAGTGGATGCCAACTGGGCAAACGAAATTGTCCAGGGGTTTTGCCGCGATCAGGCAGTCGGCATGATAGCCAGCAAAATGCTGCTCTTTGACAAGCGCGATCATTTCCACACCGCGGGCGATACCTTCGGAATCGATGGAAGCGCCGGTAACCGCGGCGCATGGGAAAGAGACATCGGTCAATATGATCGTGTGGAATATGTCTTCGGCGCCTGCGGCGGCGCCGCGGCCTATCGCAGGTCAATGCTCGACGATATTGGCCTGCTGGACGACGATTTCTTTTTCTTGCTGGAAGATGTAGATTTAGCCTGGCGCGCGCAACTGGGCGGTTACAAAGCGATGTATGTACCTTCCGCCCTGGTCTATCATCACCTCTCCGCCAGCGGCGGCGGCCTCACCGCAAGCTACTATGACGGTCGCAACAGCATTTGGGTGCTGGTCAAGAACATGCCGAGCAGTCTCATTCGCAAGTACGCGGGTCTGATTCTTATTCGTCAAGTCTCCCTGGCCTGGCAAGCTTTGCGAGCCTGGCGCGGCGCCGAAGCGCGAGCGAGACTTCGCGGGACGGTTCGCGGTTTGCTTACAGTCGGCAGCGCCATTCGCAAACGGAGACAGATTCAGGGCAGCAAGGTGGTGCCCGACACATACATAGACAGCATTCTGAGCCCGCCAAAGTGACGGGCACAGAGACCGGCCCCTGCGCAGCGGCGCTTAAACCCATGCGCGTTTCTTGAAATAGTCGTATCATAAGACAAGCCTTTTTGGATACCATCTTAGCTGCATTCAGGAGTCTGTTTTTTGAGCCAGCAAGCTTCGCCGTTCCTAAGCATAGTGATACCGGCGCATAACGAAGAGAGCCGCCTAGCCCCCAGTCTGGCGCAGATCAATGCCTACTTGCAGGGGCAGGACTACTCCTTCGAGGTCATCATTGTAGAAAACGGGAGCAAAGATCGCACTTTCGAAGTAGCCAGCGAGTTTGCGGAGGCCTGCAGCCATATCTGTGTCATACAGTCGCCTGATAACATGCGAGGCAAGGGCTTGGCCGTCAAACAGGGCATGCTTGCGGCAACCGGCGAATGGCGCTTCATTTGCGACGCCGATCTGTCTATGCGCATCGAGGATATCGCCCGTTTCCTGCCACCTGCGAGCGACGGCTTCGACTTGATAATCGCCAGCCGCGAAGCGCCGGGCGCGCAGCGCGTGGATGAACCTGAATATCGACACCTGATCGGCCGCATAAACAACTGGATTATCAAGCTGGCCGCGCTGGACGATTTTGAGGATACGCAATGCGGATTCAAGATGTTTAGTCGTTCTGCCGCGATTGACCTTTTCGGCGTTCAGAAAATGAATGGCATCGGCTTTGACGTAGAACTGCTCTATATTGCCAAACGCCGTGGGTACAAGATCAAAGAGGTGCCGATTACCTGGTATTACGATCCTTATTCGACCATGCGGCTCTGGGATGACTCAATCAACATGCTGCGGGAAATCTGGGAAATACGGCAGAACTGGCGTCGTGGGCACTATGAAAAGAGCGACTAAGACGCCCAAAACTGCCAGCCTGCGCTTCGAGAAAGAATATCTTGCGGCTGGATGCCGAGTCATCATAGGCATGGACGAAGCTGGCCGAGGTCCATTGGCCGGTCCGGTAGCGGCGGGGGCCGTGGCGCTCCCCCTGCACCGAGATGACCTCCCCAAAGTCCTGAAGGGAGCCCGCGACAGCAAAGAGATGAACGCCTTGCAGCGCTTGGCGGCGGACGTCACGATCAAGGAAATCGCCCTTACCTGGGGCATCGGTCATAGCAGCGTCAAAGAAATTGACGCCTCCGGCATCATCGTCGCCACCAAGCTCGCCATGCGGCGCGCACTCTGTGATGCGCTCGCACGGCGCCCCGTCGCGCCGGACTATTTGTTTCTCGACTATTTGCCCTGGCCAGAACAACGAGATTACCCAGTCTGCAGCATAGTCAAAGGCGACAAACTCTCGTTGAGCATTGCCTGCGCCAGTGTCATTGCCAAGGTCTGGCGCGACAAATATATGAAGGAGCTGGAAGATCGTTATCCGGAATATGGATTCGCCCAGAACAAAGGATATGGCACGAGAGCGCACCTCAATGCCCTGGAACGTCACGGGCCCTGCAAATACCACCGCGCAACCTTCAAGCCTGTGCGCGAATTGTTGACTGCCTACACTGCATAGAAGCGACTCCCATTGATGACCGGCGTCCCAAAGCTATGGTATTATTCGGCTCAGGTTAACTGGAGTTCGGCGTGAAGATTGCGCTTGTTCACGACTGGTTGAATCAAATCGGTGGCGCAGAAGACGTACTCGAGGTTTTGGTCCACAAATATCCGCAAAGCCCGATTTTTACGAGTATCTTCGCGCCAGATCTCATGCCAGAGCGCTATCGACAATGGGATATCCGTACGCTATGGATCAATAATCTGCCCCTTATTCATCGTCGACATCAACCTTTTTTGCCCTTATATCCTTTGGCCTGGAAGGGGCTGGACTTAAACGAATTCGATGTGGTACTGAGCAACAAAAGCGGCTTCTGCCACGGCCTGCAGTTTGATGACTCGACAGTGCATATCTGCTATTGCCTCACACCCACGCGCTATGTCTGGCAACTCGACAATTATCTGGCGGGCGAGGGTTTGGGCAAGCCAACAGAGATGCTGATTCGGCCGCTCATTAATCTGCTGCGTCGCTGGGACTATGCCGCTGCGCAGCGCGTTTCGCATTTCATTGCCATCAGCAGCGCGATAAAGCGGCGCATCAAGACCTTTTATGACCGCGATTCGAGCATCATCTTCCCACCTGTGGATACCTCGCGCTTTCAACCCGCGCTTCAGAACGACATTGAAGATTACTTTCTAGTCGTGTCTCGCCTGATTCCCTACAAGCGCATTGATCTCGCGATACAAGCCGCGAGCGAATTGGGCCTGCCCTTGAAGATCGCCGGTCGAGGGCGCGATCTGCAACGGCTCAAGTCCTTGGCTTGCGACAACGTCGAGTTCCTGGGATACGTACCTGATAAGGATCTGCCCCGGCTAATCTCCCGTTGCCGAGCGCTTCTGTTTCCTGGTCTGGAAGATTTTGGCATCACCACCGTGCAAGCGCAATCCGCCGGGCGGCCCGTCATCGCTTTCAAAGGCGGCGGCGCGCTCGATACAGTCTTGCCCGGTGTCACCGGCGAGCACTTCGATAGCTTGTCCGCAGGCAGCCTGAAGTCCGTCATGGCCCGGTTTGATGCTGGCGCCTACGATCCCGCGCAGATTCGTCAACATGCGCTCAAATTTGATACACGCGTCTTCACCCAGAAAATCGCTGCTTTTGTCGAGCAAGCCTGGCATGCGCATCAGAATGGCGGGGATTTCTCATGGCACGATCCTCTTATCTAATAAACCGCGATCTGCGCTAGCCGACCAGGTTTGTTATATTGTGTGAGTACGGTAGCCCAAATTCGCTGCCGCCGAGCGGCTTGAAGACGGGAGGGAAATCCCATGGAACTGACCGTGCTGGCGCGTGTGCTCTTTCGCCGCTGGTGGCTGATTGCCGCGCCCGTGGCGCTCAGCGTGGCCTTTGTGATCGCCGGTTTGATCGGGCAGCCCGCCGCCAGCGCCGCGGGCTTCAGCGCCCAGATAAGGTATAGCGCGGCGCAAGAACTGATCTTGCCGCAACGAGACGGCGATTATCAGGATGTCTGGCTGGCATCTGAATTGACCGTCAATGCCTTCACCGACTGGGTGCGCAGCGGCAGCTTTCGCGCTGAAATCGTCGCAGCGCTCGCCGACCCTGCGATCGATATGGCGCGCTTGGGCATCGCCGCCGACAACGCCCGCAGCATTGGTGTCATTTACCTCGGCCATAGCAACGCGGAATCGCTCCAAAAGATTGCCGAGGCCGCCATGGCTGTCTTGGGCAGCCGCAACCAGACCTACTTCCCGCAACTCGGTGGCCAGCCCGCGCAAGTCACCATTCTCGACCAGCCCATAATCACGCCCGCGCCACCACCCTTGACGAATCGTGTCGCGCCAATCCTGCGCCTTGCCATCGGCCTGTTCATCGGTCTCGTCCTGGCATACTTGGCCGAATACCTTGATTTGCGGATTCACCATAAAGACGACCTGCAAAAGCTCGGCTTGCGCGTCCTGGGCGCCATCCCGCGCCACTCGCGTTGATCAGCCCAGCCCGGAGAAATCGGAGACCCAAGACATGAGCGAACAGTTTGATCTCACCGACAAGGTTGCGGTCGTGACCGGCGCCTCCCGTGGCATCGGTCGCGCCATTGCCGAGGCCCTGGCCGCTGCCGGCGCAAAAGTTGTGCTTGCCAGTCGCAAGCAAGAAGCGCTTGATGAGGTGGCGGAATCGATTCGGACAACCGGCGCTACCGCTGTCGCCATCGCAGCGCACAATGGCGACAAAGCAGCCCTCAACCGGCTGGTCAGTGAAACTATCAAGCGCTTTGGCAGACTCGACATCCTCGTGAACAACGCGGCGACCAATCCTCATTTCGGCACCATCCTCGAGGCGGACGACAGCTACTGGCGCAAGACGATAGATGTCAATCTCATGGGCAATGTATGGCTAACTCAGGCTGCCGTCCCGCACATGCGAGCGGCCGGCGGCGGGAAAATCATCAATATCGCCTCTATCGTCGGCCTGAACCCGGGCCGATATCAAGGCATATACAGCATCACCAAGGCGGGAATTATCAGCTTGACAAAGACCCTGGCCCTTGAACTGGGCCCCGACAATATACAAGTGAACGCTGTGGCGCCCGGACTGATCAAAACCAACTTCGCGCGCGCGATTTGGGACAATGACGACCTATTGGCTGGGGTCATCGCCCAGACGCCGGCGGGCCGGATCGGGCAAGCGGCAGATATCGCCGGCCTGGCGCTCTACCTGGCCTCACCAGCCTCGGATTTTACCTCGGGCGGCGTCTTCGTTGTGGATGGTGGCTTGACTACAAGCGCTATCTGATCTAACAGTTCAGGCGCTATGCAAAAACCGGCTCCAGGAGACAGTCATTCTGCAAGGATTTCACAAACAAAGATTTCTTTAACAGGGCTCTGGCTAATCTTCGTCGTCGTCTGTCTTGTCATCTCTACCAATGACACCACTGGCCTCATCATCGCCGGAGATGATTTCCACTTCTTCAATTAATTCATTGCTGTCATCGTCCAGGTTTGCGCTGGCACCGTCCAGCACGCTGACCAGGTCTTCCTGATCGATGAGGTCCTCGTCGGTCGGCGGCTGTGTCGCCGAATGACTCATCATCGTGATCTTGCCATCGATAAATGCCCCTTCTTCCGTGGTCAGCGCCGATGCGCTAATGTCCCCCCAAATGCGCCCGGTGCGCAACAATTGCACTTTGTTGCCCGCCACGTTGCCGCGGACTGTGCCGGCGATGGAGATATTGCGCGCGTTGATATCGGCTCGGATATCGGCTGATTCCCCAACCAATATGTTGCCTTCAATCTCGAGCGTGCCGGTAAATTTGCCGTCCATGCGCACATTGCCCGAACTGGTAAATGTACCTTCAGTCTCGCTATTGGACCCGATGACTGTGTCGAAGCCGACAGGCTGACCCAGGGGCAATACTGTCACGGCTTCTTGTGATTCGGCATCCGGCTGGCCGCGGCGGCCCGCGAAAAACGCGCTCATGGCAACACCTCATACCTTACTTCGCCTAGCAGAACTATAACTGCTGCAGTTGACGACCGCAATGCCGGTCTCTGCGGAAGTCGCATGACCAGGACCTGCGCAGCCGGCCCGCTAGCTGCTGGACTCATGCAACCGAAAATGATCCAGCCGAGACAGCTCTCGCACTTGCCGCTCCGCTCGGTAGCTGCTGCGTACCAAGGGACCGCTCTCGACCCATTTGAAGCCCATTTCCAGCCCGGCCTCCCGCAACTGGTCGAATTCCAGCGGCGTATAATAACGCTCGATAGGAAGATGGCGCTTGCTCGGCTGCAAATATTGCCCGACGGTCAAAATATCCACCCCAATATACGCCAAATCCTGCATCGTCTCTCGCACTTCGGCTAAGGATTCGCCCAGGCCAAGCATGATTCCGCTTTTTGTCAACACGAGCGGATCCATTGCCTTGGCGTTTCTCAGCGTTGCAAGCGCCCATTCGTATTTGTCTTGCGGCTGCACTCTTTTGAATAGGCGCGCTACGGTTTCAACGTTGTGGTTGAGTACTTCCGGCTGCGCGTCCATGACGATCTTCAAGGCCATTTCACTGCCCTTGAAGTCAGGAATCAAAACCTCTATCGAGCAGCCCGGTTGCAACTGCCGGATCCTGCGGATGACCATGGCGAACAAAGGCGCGCCGCCATCGGGACGGTCGTCGCGGTTAACGCTGGTTATCACCACATGCTGCAGCCCCATCGCGCGCACGCTTTCCGCCACACGATTAGGCTCGCCCCAATCCAGCGGTTGCGGCAACCCCGTCTTGATATCGCAGAATCCACAACTGCGCGTGCAAGTGTCTCCCATCATCAAGAAGGTCGCCGTGCCACGGCCCCAGCACTCGCCCAGGTTAGGGCAACGCGCTTCTTCACAGACTGTGTGCAAGGTCTTGCCCCGCATCAGCGCTCGCACCTGCTCGTATGTCTCGCCGCTCGGCGCTCGGACGCGAATCCAAGGCGGGCGGCGCCGCGGGCTCTTGGGATCAGGCTGCCATTCGTCGGACGTGGTCACCGGTATCAGATCCGGTTGTATCGTTTCTTTCAAAGCGCCGCTCCATTATCTCAACATCCCTTGTACGCGCGCGTGGCACGAAGTTTATTATACAGTAAGCAAGCCCAGGTAAGCTATGATGTTTGGCTTTCGCGATTTCTGGCCGCTTCGGCCTGTCGAGAGGCTTGTGTTATGCTATTCAGGAGAGTCTGAGGCCAGGCAAGAACGAATGAGAACGATCACGCTCAAAAACGTGAGCAAGACCTTTTACGACAGGAGCCGCAAACTGACGCCTGTCCTGGCCATTAAGGACTTCAATCTGCGCGTGGAGAATGGTGAAGCTGTAGTCCTGCTGGGGCCATCGGGCTGCGGCAAGACGACCCTGCTGCGCTTAATTGCCGGCCTAGACCATCCCGATTCCGGCGAAATCTATTACAACGACGTGCCGCTCGACGCGATCCCTATCGAAGAGCGCGGAATCGGTATGGTATTCCAAAACTATGTGCTGATCCCGCACTGGGAAAGTCGCAAAACTGTGGGTTTTTTCTTGCGATTGCGCGATCGCGAAGACGAAGTGCCGGCCCACGTCGAAACCGTCGCCAAAATAACTGGCGTCGACATCGAGAGCTTGATGGGCAGATTCCCCAGAAATCTTTCTGGTGGCGAGAAGCAGCGGGTATCGATCGCTCGCGCATTTGCGCGCGACCTGGAATTGCTGCTCTTCGACGAGCCCTTCGCGAACCTGGACGCCAAGTTTCGCGCGCAAGCCCGGGTCGAGCTAAAGCGCCTGATACAAGAGTTTAACGTCACGCTCATATACGTCACGCACGATCAAGTCGAAGCGATGAGCGTCGCTGATCGTATCGTTGTCATGGATGCCGGACGGATTATCCAAGCAGGCGCCTACGAGCGCTTGCATGCGAATCCCGACAATTTATTTGTAGCGGAGTTCCTGGGCACGCCGACGATCAACAAGTTTTGGGGAGTCGTAAGTGACGGCGAATGGGATGGCAGCTACATGGGACGAGCGCGGCTGCCACAGCAGCGCCCAAACGGCTGCGAAGTCATCGTCGGCATCCGGCCGGATCATATTCTCATCTGTGAAAAATCGACCGGCATACCGGCGACTATTGACCGGGTCACACCATATTATGCCGAAAAGTTCAACTTGCTTGAGGTCTGGTTGCGCAAGCGCCGCTGGCAGATCCAGGTGCCGCTCAGCCAATTTTACTCCCCAGGCGAGACAGTCTATTGTCGCTTGGACTGGTCCCGCGCACTTTTTTTCGAAGCGACCACGGGTGCGCGCATCCGCTAGTCAAATGCGATCAAATCCTGCCATTTGGCGATGGTGGCTTCACCAATGCCCGAGATCTTGTCCAATTCGGCAAAGCTATCAATACGACCGATCTCATCGCGATACGCTACGATCCGTCCTGCCAGCGCCGGTCCCACGCCCGGCAACAGTAGCAATTCTTGTTCGCTCGCCCTGTTGATGCGCAGTAATTCGCCGCCCGATGGTGTTGGCAAGGCCAAGCCCAAATCATGTTCATCGACCGAGGGCACATGGATTTGATCGCCATCGCGCAAGATACCGGCTAGATTTACCAAGGTCTTGTTCGCTGAATCCGCGAAGCCTCCTGCAGCCGCGATCGCGTCTTGGACTCGGCTGCCAAAAGGCAGTTCATAAGTGGATTCCGGCAGTATGACAGCCCCGGTCACATACACGAGAATCGGTCCCGGTGTCGTGGTAGGAGCGTTGGTCCCTGTTGGAACCGGTGGATTAATCGTAATTGTGGTCGGCTCCGGTCGGGACAAGTACAACATAGTCCCGCCAAAAGCCATGAAGATGATGACAGCCAAGTAAACGGCGATGGTCAGTTTCGACGAGGACAGCGACGACACTGCAACTCTTCCACGTAATATATCGATCTCTGAAGCTATTGTATCCAATCTGTTGGAAAAACGTTAGGTCTAATCATCAACCCAGACCGGCAAGTGACCAAGAGCGACAATGTCGTACCACTGCGCGCGATCGCCTTCGGTGAAGATAGCCGCTTCGGCCACGATTTCGGCGCCGGCTTTGTTTATGATAAGGCGCATGCCCTGCAGCGTACTGCCTGTCGAAATCACGTCGTCCAACAAGGCGATTCGTTTGCCAGAAACCAGTTTGCGGTCTTTTTCGTCCAGATATAGCGTTTGAGGTTTACCGGTCGTGATGCTCAAGGTTTCGCTTTGCAAGGCATCGCCCATATAAGGCTTATGTGTCTTGCGCAAGACGACATAGGGCAGATTCATCTCGGTGCTTAGCGCGTGGGCGAGCGGAATGGACTTTGCCTCCGCAGTGACCAGGTATTCGATGCGCTTGTCCGCCAGCCGTTCAGCGAGCGCCTTGCTCACCGCATTCACGAATTCGGTATCACCCAATATATTTAGGATGGCAATCCTGACACCAGGTTTAATTTCCATCAAACGCAGATCGCGTTTGATACCGGCAACTTCTACACTATGGACTTCTGAAGACATGGCGATTCCTTTTGCTGGCGAACCGACTTCGCTACCATAGATTATATCTTGCGGCGGTCGTCATGGGAAACCGCTGCTCTCCCTGGCTGCAAGATCGCGAATATAAACGAGATTATGGCAAGCGACATTCTACGATACAGGCACGCCGTCCACTATGACGCCGTCGACAAGCGTCAACACGCGATCCATCTGTGACGCTAGGGACCGATCATGCGTAACCAGAACCACCGTAGTCCCCTTTTCATCGCGGATCCTGTTTAAGGCTTCCATCACGGTGTCCCCGGAAACTGTATCCAGATTGCCCGTAGGTTCGTCTGCCAGCAGTATCGGCGGGTCGTTTGCCAGGGCTCTAGCTATGGCCACTCGCTGCTGCTGGCCACCGCTGAGCTCGTTCGGACGATGATGAAACCGGTCGTCCAGGCCGAGCATTTCGAGCAACTCCATTGCGCGGCGATTGGGCTTATGCCTGGGTACCTGGGCGAATTCAATTGGTAACGCGACATTTTCCAGCGCGGTCAAAGTGGGGATCAGGTTGAAGAACTGAAAGATAAACCCGATCTTGCGGTTTCGAATATCCGTCAGTTGATTCTCGCTCATCCGCGTGATGTCGACGCCATCTATTTCGATCCTGCCGTCAGTCGGACTGTCCAAGCCGCCGATGATTCCCAGAAGCGTGCTCTTGCCACTTCCCGATGGCCCAATGATGCCCACCATTTCTTTAGGGAGTATCTCTAAATTGACGCCGCGCAGCGCATGAACGAGGTGACTGCCCAATTTGAGATTTCGCGTGATGTTGGTAGCTCTTATAACCGGCTGCGGCATAGCTATGCGCCCTCCAGAATTCGCGTGGTACGCGTCGAATACGGCGCTTCAGTTGCTTGGTTGCAAAGTGAGCTTTCAGCGCATCAGTTTTATCGAAACGAAAACCGACCCGGGGCGCTGAAACTTCAACAGCCGCTCGGCGACAGAGAATTTGGGCTACCGTGCTCACATATAGTAATAAACCTGCTCGGCTACCGCAGATCGCGGTTTATTAGAACAGAGACTGAGGGGAGGTCCTAGATCTCGTTGACAATGCTGAAAATCATGGGACGGCGCTTAGTCTCGCTGTAGATCAGTTTTCCCAGACTGTCCTCGACCAGATGCCTTCGATTCCCGTTGACATTGTGACTGCCGTTGACAACTTCCGTCACATTCTCGCGGATTTGTTCCAAAAAATCCTCGGCATCTTTGAGATATACGAAGCCGCGAGAAATGATCCTCGGCTCGTCAATGAGTTTTCCTGTGGCTTGGTCGATATTGACGCTTACCAGCATGAAGCCATCACGCGCCAGTATCTCCCGGTCACGAATGACAGCCGGCCCCACATCACCCACGCCGCTTCCGTCGACAAACACATATCCGCCCGGCATCCGTTCGCCGATTGCGATTCCGCTTTTGGACAACTCGATTGTGGTGCCGTTTTCGATGGTAATCACATTATCCTGGGCGATACCGTTTTCGCGAGCCAATTTCGCGTGAAGGTGCAAGTGGCGGATCTCGCCATGTACGGGGACCAGGTACTTCGGCTGCGTCAGATTCAACATCAGACGCATCTCCTCCTGGCAGGCGTGACCCGATACGTGTACCGCTTCGATCGCGTCATAGATGACGTCAGCGCCGCGCTCGATTAGCCGATTGATGGTGCGATACACCATTTCTTCATTGCCTGGAATCGGATGTGACGACAGGATTATCGTATCGCCCTCGCGAATATCCAGTTGACGATGACGTCCGGCCGCCAGTTTGCCAAGGACGGCAGATGGTTCGCCTTGCGAGCCGGTGACCATGAAAACGACTTTATGCGGCGGCAAAGTTTGTGCCCGGCCGATGTCAACCAGAATATCGCCCTCAGCGTCAAGATAACCGAGCTTGCGGGCGATCTTGGCATATTCCGACATGGTATACCCGGTTATGCAGACTTTCCTTTTATGAATTCGCGCGGCATTAACGACCTGCTGCACGCGCGAGATCAACGAAGCGAAGGTCGCAACCATGATTCTTCCTGTGGCATTGCGGAATACGCGGTCGAGGGCCTCCCCAATCACCGCTTCCGACTCTGTCCATCCGGATTTGTCGGCGTTGGTGCTGTCCGCCAACAATAACGTGATACCTCTGCGAGCGAAGCTGGCAAGACGGGCGTAATCCGTCTTCCTGCCGTGAACCGGCGTATTGTCGAATTTGTAGTCTCCCGTATGTACGACCATTCCCAGCGGCGTCTCGATGCCGAAGCCGACGCAATCAGGTATGCTGTGGCAAACGTGAAAGCTATGCAATTTGAAAGGCCCGATACGCAGTTCGTCGCCCGCGTCAAACGAGCGTAGATCGGTTTTCTTTAACAGGCGCGCGTTCTTGAGTTTGACTTGCAGCAGCCCCCTGGTCAAGGGCGTGGCAAAAAGTGGCAAATCCGGAAAAGACTGGACCAAATGCTGGACGGCGCCGATATGATCTTCGTGCCCATGTGTGAAGCAGCAGCCATGCAATACGATGTCATCGCGCTCTTCAAGCCAGCGAAAATCTGGGATGATATAGTCGACGCCGTGCATGTCGTTCGCCGGGAACATAATACCGCAATCGATCAGGAATCCGTCCCCGTTCATTTCGAACAAGGTCATGTTCTTGCCGATTTCTCCCAAACCTCCAATGGGAGTGATTTTGAAGATTGCTTCTGTAGCCATGTGGGGTTCTCTCCAAATACAAATGCCCGACAACGAATACCGTTGCGGGTTGAGCTGAATTACCTGGTTATGCGAATCTTTCTCTCGATGCTTTCCTCCGATAGCCATGCTAGCTCTAGATTTTACACGCACATGCCTCTCGACTAGGCATGATCAGTTCCTGGACTAGGGGGTTTGCCCAAACGCCAAAGTATTATTCCATATATTGCCGAGTTCTACAACGCGGGGATGAAGAGGCAAATTCGTGAATACTTCGTGACCTGACACCATTGCGCATGGCCGCGGCAAGCGAATGAAATTTCTATTCCCATTCTTCAAAGGCAAACAGTCCCGCGAGGACTTCATCTTGTTCGTCACGCGTCAACGAATGATAGAAGGGCAATCGAAGCAACCTGTCGGCGATGTTTTCGGTCACCGGGCAGTCGCCTTCTTTCCCCTCAAACTGTTTGCCCATGTCCGACAGATGGAGCGGAAGATAGTGGAACACGCTCAGAATGCTCCGGCTCTTGAGGTGGTTTATTAGCGCCGTGCGACACTCTAACGATGGCAGTATCAGGTAATACATGTGGTAGGCTTGCTCGACATGAGCCGGAATCGTCGGCAGCCCGACGCCATGCGCAGCCGCCCATTCTTCCAGGTGCAACTGATAATATTCCCATATAGCCTTGCGCCGCGCCTGTACCTGGTCGGCATATTCAAACTGCGCCCAAAGATGAGCGGCTAGCAAGTCCGAGGGCAAGTAGCTCGAGCCGACGTCAACCCAGGTGTATTTGTCTATCTGTCCGCGAAAAAACCGGCTGCGATTGGTGCCTTTCTCGCGGATTATCTCGGCTCTGTCGATCATCTTTTCATCATTGATCAACAGCGCTCCACCCTCTCCGCATGTGAAATTTTTGGTCTCGTGGAAACTCTGCGTGGCCAACTCGCCAAAGGTACCGAGATAACGTCCTTTGTAGCGCGCGAACAAGGCGTGAGCGTTATCCTCGACAACAGCTATGCCATTTTCGCGCGCTATCGCCATGATTTCATCCATTTCGCAGGCAACACCGGCATAGTGCACAAGAACGATGGCCCGTGTACGGTCGGAGATCAAGCGCGAGAGTTGTGTTTCATCGATATTCAGCGTATCCGGCCGAATATCGGCAAAGACCGGTATCGCACCCCGCAACACAAATGCGTTGATACTGGAAACGAAAGTGAAAGACGGCACGATAACTTCATCGCCCGGCTCAATGTCCAGTAAGAAGGCGGACATTTCCAGCGCGTGCGTACACGATGTCGTTAACAAGGCGCGAGCCACCCCGAGGCGCTGCTCAAGATAGGAATGACATTTTTGCGAATATGCCCCGTCCCCGGATATATGCGACAAGGAGAGACTCTCCGCAATGTATTCCGGTTCGTGACCAAGATATGTCGGCTTATTGAAAGGGATGCGGTAACCTGCCATAGATCTGCGAATTCTTCAGTTTCCCAAACGACTGAGTGTTTTCACGGCATATTCCGGAACCATTTATGAAACCACAACTCTGTGGACCGAGTCAAGAAGCCGCAACGCTGATACAACCGCTGCGCAGCGATATTGTGTCCCTGGGTTATAACACTGACACTCTTCATTCCTTGGTCTAGAAACCATTCAAGAGCATACAGTACCATCGTCTGCGAAAGGCCTTTTCCCTGCGCTGACCTCGCCAGAGCAACTAGACCAATCTTTCCCTCACTCGAAACTCTGTCCAGATGACAAGTTACGAAACCGACGCTTTTTCGATTGACTTCGGCCACTACCACCCGATCAGCGTAGTCCGTGGTAACGCTCTTGGTGAGCCAGATCTGGTACATAGTAGAGGCCTTTTCATTGTTCAGAAACGGATCGGTGTAAAACCGCGTCGACATAAAGCTGTCTCGTGCGATCGCCGCCAGGGTCTCCAAATCGCCAACACTAGACGACCGAATAATTGCGTCTCCATTGGATTGCGGCGTCGGCGGGCCAGGGACCTTTAGTTCTAAAGTGCTACGAATATCAACAAAGATGAAGCCGTGACGCTGTAGTTCCAGTATGGATGCTTGATCGCTGGCATCCGCAAGAAAGTACAGACAGTCTATTTCCACTTTCTTGCAGGAATCCTTCAGCAGTTGATAAGATTCTTCGTCCAGGCAGTGGATGTTGGCTCGACCGATGCGATATCCGAAGTGATTTGTATCCCAAGGCAAGAATCTGACAAGCTGGTTTTTCACTATTGCACGGATTCCTTGTCTTCCGTTGACTGTCTAACTATGTACGCCGGTTTGTCCATGATGCGCAAGTGCATTCGCGCCAAGTATTCACCGATGATACCCAAGGTAAACATCTGCGCCCCGGCAAAAATCGATATCAGCGAGACTATAAACGTAAAGCCGGGTACCTCAAACTGGAAAGCCAAAATTTGACTCAGCAATATATATGTCAGAATTATGAGTCCAAATAAGGTCAGAAGCAAGCCTATTGCGCTGGCAAAACGCAACGGAAGGGTGCTGAAACCAGTCACCAAGTTGAAAGTATGAGTGATAAGTTTGTCAAACGAGTAGTTCGATTTGC
This sequence comes from Chloroflexota bacterium, assembly GCA_026708115.1. Classification (GTDB taxonomy): domain Bacteria; phylum Chloroflexota; class Anaerolineae; order Aggregatilineales; family Phototrophicaceae; genus UBA6055. Next base: position 160,858 of record JAPOVL010000021.1, on the reverse strand, counting down.
CTAATGTTCTTGGAGCATGAGGTGTTGGAATGGCTATGAAACGCGTTGTTCCCCAAGTCAGTAAGACGTCGATATTTACCAGGGGGCCGTTGTAGTTAGCAAATGAGTCGCGCAAGCTGGTACGGAATGCGCGGAAAGCGCTAATGCTTCGCGCGGTTTCCGCGCCCATCGCTCCTTGCAAGACCCACTTGGTTAGAATAGAAGCTAGATTTCGCAATAGACTGTGCCGCTGTCGCTGCGGCGTTCCGTATGCGACGTCGTAGCCTTCGCTCAGTAACTCTATTAAGCTTGGGACTTTGTCAACCGGATGCTGCAAGTCGTCGTCCATCGTCACAATTGTTTCGAAGTTCGCCGCTCGGATGCCACATAGCAGCGCGCTGTGTTGCCCGTAATTTCGCATCAGTCTAAAACCGCGCACCCATTCGAATTCCCCCGCCAAAGACTCTATTACCAGCCAACTTCCGTCGTCTCCATTGTCTTCAACCAATATAACTTCATAACAATTCGTCATCTGTGGAAGCGCCTCGCCTAACTCCCGGACAACCAAAGCAATGCTCTTCTCGCTTCGGAAGACTGGAATCACCACGGATACAGAAGGCATCATTAGTACCTTTAGCCGAGCGTCTGCGAAAGCGAATTGAGCGCCTCGGATGCGTTTATGACCGGCTCACCCTCAAACTGGACTGTCTTTAACAGAATGCACCCTTCACCCGTCAACACCAGACTTCCCACATTGTGCCGTATCTCAACCACACGACCCGGCGCTGAGGAGACATACTGACGCGGCGAAGCCGGCAATTCGGCAGACCAAATCATAAGTTTTCGATTGTTCAGATATGTGAACGCGCCGGGATAAGGCTGGCTCGTCGCGCGGATCAGGTCGAAGACTGCTCGTGAGGTATCGTTCCAATCAATCAGACCGTCCTCTGGCGTCCATTTACATGTATATGTGGCCTCTTCGTGGTTTTGCGGTCTTTTCTCAAAGTTTCCGCTAAGAAGACTGGAAAAGTTGTCTCTAACGATATCTAGGTAGGCAGACGTTACGCGCTTCAGCACGTCGGCGACAAAATCGCAGTCGCCAATCGCAACCGGGCGCTGATCAACTATGTCGCCGGCGTCAACGTCTTCCACCGCTTCGAAAAGCGTGACGCCTAATTCCTTTTCTCCGTTTCTAATTGCCCAAACGGTGGGCGCAAACCCGCGGTATTTGGGCAATAACGAGTCATGAAAGACGTATGCGCCGAGCCGGGCACGCTGAAAAACGCTCGCTGGCACCAAGTATCGCCAGCTAACCATGAGAATCAAGTCGACCGCGCCATTTGCCCAAAAGCCGTCCCACTTTGCTTGCCCAACGTATCGCGCCTCCTTGAACTCATGACCGTGTTCGAGTACCAGCCGATTGGTCTCAGCGAAATACCGCGGTTCCCAAGGCGTCTCTTGGAAACTGAATACAGTGAAGCGATGACCCTGCCCAATATCAAACAGCGTTTCGGCAAAGCGATATCCGCGATTTGTCGCACAAAGTAAGACGATGTGCATTTATGTTCGCCTCAGACCAGGCTAACACATTCAGTTGCAAGATTATGCTCTTGCGACGTCAATAAACAAAGGGCGATTTCATCAAGGTATCTCGCCAGCCACTACATCTGCTTCGGGTGTTTTCGATCCATTGCTGCATAGCATCCATCCCCTTGTCCGCTGATTTGGTTTTCTCGCTGGAGACCACTATCGCGAACTTGGGCAAAGCATGGCTGGCGCTGGCTCCCTATGCAAGCAGCACTTGGAGCGCGCCGCTACAGTGATAGAAATAGTATACTGAATCTTGCCGACGCGTCTCGCTAAATTGCCATGAGCGTACTTGGACCTAACAGACCGATTCAAGCGCTCTCATTCTGTGATATAATCGCGCGATTAGACTGATCGAGCCAAACGAAAAGGAGACCATTGAAAGATGGCTTACGAGCGAATATCTGCGCCAGCCACCGGCGACAAGATCACATTCTCCAATGGCAGAATGCATGTTCCCGACAACCCAATTCTCTTGTTCATTGAAGGCGACGGGATCGGTTACGACATCATGACCGCCAGCAAACGCATCTGGGACGCAGCAGTCGACAAAGCATACAGCGGCAGCAAAGCCGTTTCCTGGATGGAAGTGTATGCTGGCGAGAAAGCGGCTGGTGTCTACGGCGGCGATTACATGCCAGAAGAGACCTTCGATGCTTTTCGCGAGTACAAGATCGGTATCAAGGGTCCGCTAACGACACCCGTCGGAGGTGGTTTTCGCAGTCTAAACGTCACCTTGCGCCAAGTGCTAGACCTGTATAGTTGTGTACGCCCGGTACGTTGGTTCAGTGGCGTTCCCAGTCCCTTAAGGCACCCGGAAGACGTCGATGTGGTCATCTTTCGCGAGAATACCGAAGATACCTACGCGGGTATCGAATACGAATCTGGCACTGAGGAGAACAAAAAGTTAGCAGACTTTCTGAAGAACGAATTGGGCGCCACCAACTTTTTCCCTGATGCCGGTCTCGGCATTAAGCCGATCAGTCCCTTTGGCAGCAAACGCTTGATTCGCGCTGCCATTCAATACGCCATCGAGCGCCGCCGCAGCAGCGTCACACTGGTTCACAAAGGCAATATCCAGAAGTTCACCGAAGGCGCCTTTCAAAAGTGGGGCTACGAGTTGGCCCGCGAGGAATTCCCGCAAGAAACCATCTCCTGGGACGAGGTCGCCGACAAACACAATGGCCAGGTGCCCGACGGCAAGATTTTGATCCAGGACACCATTGCCGATATCATGTTCCAGAAGATGCTCTTGCGCCCCCGCGAGCACGATGTCATCGCCACGACCAATCTCAACGGTGACTACCTCAGCGACGCGCTTGCGGCCGAGGTCGGCGGCGTCGGCATCGCCCCAGGCGCCAATATCGGCGACGAAATCGCCCTCTTCGAGGCCACCCACGGGACCGCGCCCAAATACACCAACAAAGACATGGTCAATCCGGGTTCCCTGCTCTTCAGTGGCGTCATGATGTTGGAACATCTCAACTGGTTTGAGGCCGCTGAGCTGATAACCAAAGCCTATGAAAAGACCATCGAACAGCGCTGCGTCACCTATGATTTCGCGCGCCAAATGGAGAACGCCACCAAGGTAGCCACCAGCGAATTCGCGACGCGCATCATCGAGAATATGGACATCGTCTAGCGCAATCGCCGTGAGGCGGCGCGTATGCGTCGCCCTTGTCTTGCTCTTGACCAGCAATCCAGCCTGAAGGACCAGCACTTCCAGAAGCGGCGCCGACGCTAGTTCGGCTGTTGTGGAGCGCCGGCCAAGTTGAGTTCTTCCGCGAAATGGCAAGACGCCCATTGTCCCGGAGACACTTCGCGCAAAGTCGGTTCTTCGTCCCGGCAGATCGCCTGCACATAGCGACAGCGCGGGTGAAAATAGCAGCCCGAGGGCGGGTCAGCCGGATTGGCGATTTCGCCGGGCAGAATGATACGTTCCTTCTCGACATCAGGATCCGGGGTCGGCACAGCGGACAGCAAGGCTTCGGTATAAGGATGTTTCGGGAAGAAAAACAGTTGGTCGCGTTTGGCAACCTCGACTATCTTGCCCACGTACATCACCGCCACTCTGTCCGATATGTGCTCGACAACACTCAGGTCATGGGCGATAAACAGATATGACAGGCCAAATTCCCCTTGTAAATCCTGCAGCAAATTGAGTATCTGCGCTTGTGTCGATACGTCAAGCGCAGAAACCGGCTCGTCTGCAACAATCAGGCGGGGATTGGTCGCCAGCGCCCGCGCCACACCAATGCGCTGGCGCTGTCCGCCGCTGAATGCGTGCGGGTAGCGCCTTAGGTGCGTCGCCTCCAGGCCGACAACCTCCATCAAATACGCCACACGATCTTCGAGTTCTTTGCCCGTCGCCAACTTCGACAGTTTGAGCGGTTCACCTACGATATCCAGAATCGTCCAACGTGGATCCAGCGAATAGAAAGGATCCTGGAAGATCATGTTGGCGTGTGGCCGCACGGCGCGCAATTCTCCTTCGCTCAACTGCGCCATGTCCACGATCCGATCCTCAGCGATCTGAAATTGAATCGAACCTTGCGTCGGTTTGAGCGCGCGCAAGATGCAGCGGCCAACCGTCGTCTTCCCCGAACCCGACTCGCCTACCAGTCCCAGCGTCTCGCCGGGGGCGATCTCCAAACTAACATCGTCCACCGCCTTTACTTGGCCGACAACGCGTCGCAGAAACCCCTTTTCTACCGGGAAATATTTCTTCAGTCCCTCCACCTTTAAGATGGGCTGAGCGCTCATAAGACGACTTCCTGTCGCTCGTCATGCAAGAAACAGCGCACGAAGTGATTGTCTTCAATTTCCACCAGCGCCGGCATAGCGACATCGCAAGTACCGTCTATGCGATCCGGGCAGCGCGCGCAAAAGCCACAGGCAATGGGTAAATCAATTGGTGTCGGTACCGTCCCTTCAATCGTCTGCAAGCGAGACGTCCGCTGCCCAATGCGAGGCGTCGACGCCAACAGACGGCGTGTATAGGGATGCAGAGGGTTGTGAAAGATATCTCGCACCGAACCATGCTCGACGATCTGTCCCAAATACATCACCGCCACTTTGTCGCAAATCTCCGCGATGATCCCCAAATCGTGCGTAATGTAGAGCACCGCCATATTGAATTGCGCTTGCGATTGCGCGATCAAATCCAGTATTTGCGCTTGCACTGTAACGTCCAACGCGGTGGTAGGTTCATCAGCGATCAGCAGCCGCGGCCGGCAGGATAGCGCCATGGCGATCATGACTCGCTGCCGCATGCCGCCGGAAAAATGGTGCGGGTATTCCCCCATACGCTGAACGGGATTGGGGATCCCGACCAGATCAAGCATTTCCAACGCGATCTCATAGGCTTCGCGCTTGTTGCGCGTGACATGCAGTCTCACCGCTTCCATTAGTTGATTCCCGATACTGTGGATTGGCGACAAGCTGGACATCGGCTCTTGGAAGACCATCGCGATCTCATTGCCGCGAATGGCGCGGATCTCCGAACCTGATTTGTCGAGCTGGACCAGATCTGTTTTCCCGCCCTGCTCGCCAAAAAAATTGATGCTGCCGCCAACAATCTGTCCCGGCTTCGGAACCAGGCGCATCAATGACTGCGCTGTCACCGTCTTCCCACAGCCGCTTTCACCGATCAGACCAAACATCTGCCGCTCGGCAATCGTGAAACTTACGCGATCAACCGCCTTCAGCGTGCCTTCGTCAACATGAAAGTGCACGCTCAAGTTGTCCACATCGATGATCGATTGCGCGCGCTTCCGCGCCTCTGCCGAGCCGTCCATTACTGTCCCGTTTCATCCGCGTTCCAGGCCGCGACGCGCACACCGGCTTGCTGGCTGGTTGAGACTCGTCGCTCTTCCCCGGGTTCGAGCCAGAAATAGCTGTCTTCACAACTGAATTCGTCAGAGCGTTCGGGACAGGCAAAATGAACGCCCACCGCAGGCCTGTCGCCGGAATTGCCGACCGTCAAATGACCCGGGTGGTCCCGCCTAAGGCTAAGCTGAGTACGCGGCAAGTTGAACACGCAGCCTTGAATGGATGCATAATTCAGCCAGTAAAAGACGCGATCCCGCAGCCCCGCAGCCGTCACAACCTCCGCAACGATAAACAAGGGGCGGTTCCAGGTTTGGTCCGCGTCCAGGCTGAAGTCACCCAGGCGGCGGACAGGTTCGCCCGAACCAAAACCTGTGTATGCCTGTTCTTCCACCAACTGCAAATCGCTGCCGAAGGCGCGTACCCGTACCTCCCACTCCGTCGAGGCCAGATCGCCTCGGTCGTCCAACAGATAAATCGGGAAGCTCACGGGAACCCCGACGAATGACAATCTGCTGAACAAAACGCAGGCGTGCAGCGGACGGTAGGCTTGGCGCAAGATGTGATAGGCAATTTTGGGAACGCCATACCAGTCTACCGTCGCCCAGGAGGCGGCCGGGTTGTTGTCCGTCAACTTGTAATAGCAGACCCCGGTCGCTTCCGGCCAACGCGTTCGCGCCAACTCCAGCGTATGCCGCATACCCGTTGCTTGCGCCATTTGCATGCCCAGGATGAAGTGCCTAAGCGAATCGTTCGCTACGAAATCAGCCACGTACTGCGCCATAATCGCCTGCTCGGCTTTGAGATTGAAGACCGGCATATGATGGGTGAAACCGCTGTCGCTCGCCGGCGGCCAAGCCTCCAGTTCATCCGCGGGCAAATAGCGTTCGACGCTCTCGTAGTTGGGCGCCGATGCCAGCCCGAATTCGCCGATGAATGGCGCGGACAGCGTAAGATTGTAAGAGAGCGGCTGACGCTGCCAAAAGACATGGTAGCTGTGAATGCTGCCGCCCCAGGGTTCGCCGCGGTGGAAGGCGCGGGTGCCGTCCAGTTCGTAACTTACCCGGCCCATCATGTCGATCGCCTCGCCAAAGGGTTCGCCCGATTCGTTGCCCCCGCCCCACATCACCAGCGAAGGATGATTGCGCAGGCGAATGGTATTGTGGCGCACCGTCTCCTCCAAAATGTTGAAGGGCTGAATGCGATGGCTATTCCAGGCTGTAGGCCATTCTTGCAAGACCATGACACCGCAGCGATCCGCCACATCATAGAATTCGTCCGTTTCCGGCATGCCGCTGCCCCAAGCCCGCAGCAACTGCATGTGCGAATCGCGCGCCAAATGCAAGAAGCGCTCGTAACGATCGCGATCAAAACGCAGCAATGCATCCAGCGTGCACCAGTTCGCGCCTTTGACGAAAATCGGCTTGCCGTTGACTAGAAATGTCCAATTGTACAGTTCCGGATCGGGCCCGTCGGGAAGAGGCGCCATTTCAATCGTGCGGATGCCGAAGGTGAAGTCCTTGCAGTCAAGCGCCCTGCCCTCCGAGGCAAAGGTCAGCCTCATGCGGTACAGATTGGGCTGGCCATAATCGACCGGCCACCACTGCCTGGCTTCCGGGATCTTCATCTCGAGCAGAACCGATTGCCTGCCTCCGGTCGCTTCTACCTGCCAAGAGAATTGGTAGGACTTTCCCTCGAAGTTTTCCGGTTCAATCGTACCCTGCAGACTGCCGGACAAGCTGGCGCCGCTGCTTGTCAGCGTAGTGCGAAGCCGGACAACCCCGGCGCCGGCGTCCATCGTCGCCATAAAGGGATCTTCGATGGATACTTCAGGCTGCTCCCGCAGCGTCACCGGACGCCAGATTCCCAGCGTGGGCAAATCGATGTAGTGCCAGCCGTAGATATTGTTGATGACGGCCGTATCCAGCCAACCAACGTTCATCCCCAGGAAAAAGTCGTTGGGTTCGCCGCTGCTGACGCGGAGCGGCACGGGATCAAGCCGAACGACGATCGTGTTTTCGCCCTCAGCAAGACAAGAGGAAACGTCAAAGTTCAGCTCGGCAAACATCCCTTTGTGATCGCCCAACTTCACGCCATTCAACCAAACCGAACATGAATCGCAGATCCCGCCGAAGACAAGCCGCGCCTTTGCGACTTCCGCGGGCCGCTCGAAGCGGCGCATGAGCCACCAGGTCTTGAAACTCTCTTTCTTGGCGATCTCGTCATTCCTGCCGATATAAGGATCCGGTATCCTGCCCGCCGCCAGCAAGGCGCTATGCACGCTGCCGGGCACAAGGGCGGGCATGGCATCCTTCCACAGTCCCGCAAGCCGTTGCGCCTCGGTCCCGCCCTCCGCCATCAGCCACTCGCCATCGAGAGACAGGCGCATGGGACCATTTGCATCCCCCAAGTTGCCGGGTGAAAGCGCTACCATATTGGCTTGACCACTGACTGGCGACGGAGCGGGCCCGAATGATTCGCGGTCAACCTGGTCCAGGCTTTTTAATTCACCCATTCTTTGCTCCTGTTTACCTAAACCGCGTCGCGCATGCGGCGAGACGACTTGCTATATTGCCTGAGCGCGACAGACCTCTTCGCCGGTTACGCGCCGAGCGGCTGTATCGATTTCAAAGCGAATAGGGATCGGCCGCGTCGCGCAGCCCATCCCCGACAAAGTTGAACATCAGTATCGTGACAATAATGAAGACGCCCGGTATCAGCTTCCAGGGCTGGTGTACCAGCGCGCCGAAATTCATCGTGTCTTGCAGCAGCACGCCCCAGCTAACCCCCGGCTCCTGCATGCCAATCCCGATGAAGCTCAGCGCCGTTTCGCCCAGAATCATGCCGGGAATCGCCAGCGTCAAAGTCACAATCAGGTGACTGGCGAAATTCGGCAGCAAATGCCGCGTGATAATATACAGGTCGCTGCCGCCTGCCAGCCTGGACGCGACAACGAAATCCAGATCTCGCAGCGATAGCAGCTTGCCGCGCACGACGCGCGCCAAGCCCGTCCAGCCCACAATCGACAACACAATCGTAATTGCAAAATACGTATGCGCCACCGGCCATTCTCTGGGGATGGCGGCCGAAAGCACCATCCAAAGCGGCAAGGTCGGGATGGCAATGAGCAAGTCGATAATGCGCTGAGTGATTTCGTCAATGATGCCGCCAAGATAACCGGAGATGCCGCCAATCAAGCAGCCGAGCACGAAACTGATGGCGACACCGCCCAAGCCCACGAATAGCGATACGCGCGCCGCAATCACCGTGCGAGAGAACAGATCGCGACTGACCGAATCGGTGCCGAATAGCGTGACATTAGCCTTCTCGTCCACGCCAAATAAGTGCAAATCAAGCTTGAACAAGCCCAGAATCTCATAAGGCTCGCCGCGAACGAAGAAGTGAATGGGGAACTTTTGATCTTCCTCTTCGGTGTAAACCTCGCGAAAAGTCTTGGGATGGAAACTGCGTTTGCGCGCGTAGACATAGGGTTGGAACCTGTTTTCTCCTACGCCGAAGTGGACCGTGCTTGGGGGCGCGTCCTTAAAACCTTTCAAGCGCTGGTCGGCCGGGTAAGGCGCGATAAAATCGGCTAATATCGCCATCAAGTACAGCAAAAGCAGCACCGGCAAGCCGAGCCGCGCCAGCCGATGCCGCCAAAACCGACGCTGGATCAGTTTGCCGCGCGACAAGTACTCGATTGAGTCCTTCCCGCTCTCCGTGGTCGGCAATTCCGGCGCTAGCGACGCCATCTCTTCCCGTAGCTCCATCGCCTAATCCACCAAACTATCCGCCCGCAGCGCCTCAGTCATAGCGAATCCGCGGATCGAGCCATACCAGCGCAATATCGGAAATAAGCGTGCCGATCAGCGTCAGCGTACTGAGGATCATGATAATGCTGCCCGCCAGATACATGTCCTGTCGCAGGACAGCTGTCAGCAGCACAGGTCCGATAGTCTGCAGGTTAAGGATGATGGACACCAGCGCTTCCCCGCCGACCATTGCCGGCAGCAGCCAGCCAATCGTGCTGAAGATGGGATTGAAGGCGATGCGCACCGGGTATTTCCAAAGCAGCCGCCTTTCGCTCAAGCCCTTCGCCCGCGCCGTGACCACATACTGCTTGTTCAATTCATCCAGAAGATTGGCTCGCATCACGCGGATCAAGCCCGCCGTCCCCGCGGTGGCCAGCACCAACACCGGCACCCAGACATTCTTCAGCATGTCAATCACCTTGGCGAAGGACCAGGGCGCATGGCGGAATTCCAGGGAAAACAAGCCCGTGACAGCATGACCAGTCTGTGCGAAGACGATCCACATGATAATGATGGCGAAGAGGAAATTAGGTATGGCGAGCCCAATGAAGCCGATGAAGATCGACAAATAATCCATGAGAGAATACTGATGCGTCGCCGAATAAATGCCGATTGGGATGGCGATCGCCCAAACGACGATCGTCGAGACGATCGAAATGATCATCGTCGCCGGCAGTCGCTCCATTATGATGTCCGATACCGGTTTGTTGTCGTAGCTGCTGCCGTAGGACCCGAAGGACCTGCCCAGATCGCCATTGACGATAAAGTTGCGCATCCAGCGGAAGTACTGCGTGGTCAGCGGCTGGCCCAAGCCATAGCGCTGTTCAAGGCGTTGAATCTCGGCCTCGTCAACAACCAGGCCTTGACTTTCCAGCCTCATAACATAGCTGCTCAAGTAATCGCCGGGGGGGAGCTGGATGATGATGAACGAGATCATCGACAGCAGAACCAGCATAGGAATAAGAATAAAAATCCGGCGCACAATTATGTGAAGCATTTATTTCTCCCGGCCGATGGCTCGCCCTCCGCCCCGAACCGAACCCCCGAGCCGCCGAACAATTTGACTTACAGCCTCTCATTAAGGATAATAGCACACATGCCCTGCAACGGCACATTTGTGGGCCGACTGTAACATCCTTTTTTTGAGTGTGCAGAATTTCTGTTAAAGGAGAACAAAATGTCAATCTCTTTCCGCAAACTGATCCTGCTTTTGATTGCCTGCGCAATGGTCGTCGGGCCGGGCGCGCTCTCCGGCGTTGCGCAGGACTGTATGTACAACGAAGCGCCTATGCTGGCGGAGATGGTCGCCGCCGGCGACTTGCCCGGCGTCTGCGACCGCTTGCCCGATAACCCGCTGGTTCTGTCCAGTGGCGTCCTGCTGCCCGAGTCATTCGTCGTGCCAGAGATCGGCGTGTATGGTGGCGAACTCCTCATGACCTGGCAAAACAACGTGGTCATGAAAGAAACGCTCTTCAATACGCAGAATCGCGATGACAATACGCTGGCGCCCAACGTCATTGAAGAATTCACCATCAGCGACGATGCCAGCGAATACACCTTCAAGCTGCGCGCCGGGCACAAATGGTCCGATGGCGCGCCCGTCACAACTGAGGACGTGCGCTTCGCCTACGAAGACGTGATCAGCAATGAAGAACTGCGCCCCTCGGTACCAACCTACCTGCGCAGCGGCAATGTGCCCGACGGCGCCCCGGCAACGCTCGAAATCGTTGACGATACCACCTTCAAGTTCGTATTTGACGGTCCCTATCCCGGCTTTGCCGCCAGTTTGGTCTCCCTGGGTACAGGCTACCTCGACATCATCAAGCCAAAACACTTCCTGGCGCAATACCATAGCGACTATGGCGACGCCGATGAAATCGCCGCCGCCGTCGAAGAGGGCGGCCTGGCCGGTTGGTTTGAGCTCTTCAACCAGAAGGATGTCAGCGGCTGGTCAGAGAACAGCCTGGCGGCCATTGGCTTCCCGCAATTGGGGCCCTGGGTCCGCGTCGAAGGTCCGGAAGAAGAAGTCGTGACCCAGCGCAATCCCTATTACTTCGCCGTCGATGCCGATGGCAATCAACTGCCCTACCTCGATGGACGCCGCGCTGTCATCAACCAGTGGGGGATCATGGAAACAGCCGAGCTGATGATGTTCGCTGGCGACGTGCACTACTTCTGGACAACCAGCCTGGCCAACTTGCCGCTCTTCATTGAAAACGAGGAGAACGGCAACTACGCCACCCATGTCTATCCCAACAAAGACTCGCGCATGTTCCATATCAATCTCACCTTCGCCGACGAAACCTGGCGCGAAGTCACCTGGGACAAGCGTTTCCGCAACGCGGTCATGCTGGCCATTGACAGTGAAGATCTGATCAATGCCATCTACTTTGGCCAGGCCAGCCTGCCGACGATCGCCCCCAGCGATTACGATGTCGACGCCGCCAACGCGCTGCTTGATGACATGGGCATGACGGAACGCGATGCCGATGGCCATCGCCTTTCCCCAAGTGGCCAGCCCTTCTCGATCATGATCGAAGTTGGCGCCGGCGGCGGCGATTATTCCGATCCAGCGCCCTTCTTCGTGGATTACCTGGGCGATATCGGTATCAACGCCGACTTCCGCAATATCGACAGCGCCTTGCTCGGCGAACGCCGCGCCTCAAACGAGATGCAAGCCGGCATCAACTGGAATACGGCCCCGCTCTTCGCCGCCCACACCTTCCCCGACTACATTCCCAACTACAATTGGGGTCCGCTATGGGGGCAGTGGTACGGCGACAACGAAATGGGCGAGCAACCGCCCGACTGGATCATGGAACTTTACGCCATCCATGAAGATCTGGTCAGCCACCCGCCCGGCAGCGACGGCTTCATCGCCGCCTCCGCCGCCCGGGATGCCTGGCTCTACGACAACGTGCCCTTCTTCACCCATGTAGAGAATCCCGGCATTGTCCACATGTGGTCAAATTGCATCGGCAACGTGCCCGACGGTCCCTTCCATCACGGCTCCTGGTCCAGCCACAAGTTGATCTACATGATGCCGGATTGCTAAGGGCGCGCTACAGCCAAGTCAGTCAAGACAAGGGCTGGGTAATCCCCAGCCCTTGTCATTTTCGGGTCAATCGCGCCTCTTTTTTAATAAACCGCGTTGCTCATGCAACGAGAAGGCTTGTTATTTTGTGTAAGCGCGGTAGCCCAATTTCGCTGCCGCCGAGCGGCAGTCGCATCGTCCCGTTCCCGCTGAATTGTCAGGCGCTCCCGATAGCCCGGTTATTGCGCGCTTGCATTCCACGCGCCAACTGTCAGCCCGTCGGCGCTGTTGACCTCAAGCCTTGTGCTTTCCCCGGCATCCAACCAAAAGTAGTTGTCGGACACTTCAAAGCTATCGAGATGCCCGGGCCGCGAGACATTCACGGCCACCGCGGGCAGCGAGCCCGTGTTGGAGACGACCGCCTCGCCCCCGCGCGCCCGCAAGCTCAAGGCGCTTTGCGGCAGGTTGAACAAGCTGCCCTTTACTGCCTCGTAATTGACGAAATAGTAGGTGCGATCCGCGAGCGCGCCGTCTTTCCACACTTCCGCTACCACAAACAGCGGGACTGTATCCGTCTGCGCATAAGTCAAGCTGAAATCGCCCAGCGCATGCGGACTTGTCACGGGGCCACGCCCGTCAAAGCCTTCGCTCTTGATCAACTGAAGTCCGCCGTCGTAGGCTCGGATAACAACTTGCCATGAAGCATGTGCCAGTTCAGCGCCATCATCCAAGAGATAGACCGGCGAGGACAAAGGCGTGCCCACGTTGTTCAGGCTGCTGAAGAGCACGCAGGCATGCAGCGGGGCAAAGGCGTCCTGAAAAAAGTAGTGGCCGATTTTCGGCGCGCCGTACCAGTCAATGCAAGCCCATGAGGCCGCCGGATAGTTGTCCGTCAACTTGTAGTAGAGGGCGCCGGTGCTCTCTGGCCAGCGGCAGCGCGCCCGCTCCAGCGTATGCCGAATGCCCACCGCTTGCGACAGTTGCGAACCCACACTGTAGTCTTCCAGCGTGCAGTCCGCCGGAACGAAGTAATTCGCGTATTGCATCAAACGAGAAACGCCCTCGTACTTGTTGAAGACAGCCGTATGGTAGGCAAAAGCGCCATCCTCTCGCGGTGGCCACAGGTCTTTCTCGTCCTCCGGCAGGTAGCGCATGAGGGATTCGTAAACCGGGCTGCAAGCCAAGCCGAATTCGCCGAAAAAGATCGACGTCATATTGAGATTGTGGTCCAGGTGCTCGCGCCCCCAATAGCAATTGTAATTGTGCAGGCTGCCGCCCCAGGGCTCGGCGCGGTGATAGGGCCGCGTATCATCCAGTTCAATGCTCAAGCGGCCCATCATGTCGATGGCCGGTCCGAAAGGCTGGCCGGATTCGTTGCCGGCGCCGTACATCGCCAGCGAGGGATGATTGCGCACCCGCAGAGTGTTGCGTCGCACGGTCTCTTCCAGCATGCCGTATGGCTGCGTCACGTGGCTGTTCCAAGCAGTCGGCCATTCTTGCATCACCAGGATGCCGTAGCGGTCGCATAGATCGTAGAAATCGTCCGTTTCCGGCATGCCGCTGCCCCAGGGGCGCAGCATCTGTATATGCTGCCCCGCTGCCAGCTTGATGAATCGCTCATAACGCTCCCGGCGGAAATCCATCAGCGGATCAAGCGTGCACCAGTTGCTGCCCTTGATGAACATGGACTCGCCGTTGATGAGGAAGGTCCAATTGTACAAGTCCGGCTGCGGTCCTTGTGGCAGGGGCGCCATTGCGACCGTGCGCAATCCAAACGTGAAGGAATGAAGGTCCGCCTTGCCGCCGCCGTCAGGCAAAAATGACAAAGTGATCCGATAGAGATGCTGCTCTCCCATGTCAACCGGCCACCATAATCTGGGATCGGGTACCTGGAAGCGCAGAGACTTCTTGAGCTCGCCAGCATCGGACGCGACTGGCAGCTTGAAACTGTGTCCCCTTCCAGCGAAGTTTTCCGGTTCGACGCTGCCGGAAAGCCTTCCCGACCAGCCTTCGGCGTCGCCGACAAACTGAAGCGCGAGCTCGACAATCCCGGCTTGAGCATCGACCGTCTTGGCAAATGGATGGTTCATTTGCACTGGCGGCTTGTCCCGTATCGACACCGACCGCCAGATGCCCAGCGAGGGCAAGTTCGAATAGTGCCAGCCATAGACGTTGTTGAAGACCACCGTTCCCATCCAACTGCCGTTATTGTCCGGGTTGGTGCCGCTGGGGTTCCAGGATTCAAATGGTATGGGTTCGAGCCGAACAACCAGCGTATTCTCCGCCCGCAATTGTCCCTCGATATCGAAGTCGGGACCGCCGAACATGCCCTCGTGGCTGCCCAGCATCTCTCCGTTGAGCCAGACTGTGCAGCGGTTGGCAACGCCCTCGAACATGAGCGCATCGCCGCTGAGCTCGGCCGGTCGCGGGAAATCGCAGCGCATCCACCAGGTTTTGAAACTCTCCTGGCGCGCGATTGCCTGGTTAAGCCCAAAGGTTGGGTCGGGAATGATGCCGGCCTCGACCAGCGCACTGTGCACGCTGCCGGGCACATTTGCCGGGATGGCATCGGGCCACTGCCCGCCCAAGCGATCTGCCAACTTGCCGCCTTCCGCCAACTGCCAAGAGCCGTCCAGTGAGAGAACGTCCATCCCCGGCGGATGGGCAATAGGCGGAGCGTTCAAGGCCACCACTTCCGGCTCCGCATCCCAGGGCGTGAAGCGAGGCGCGAAGTCCTCGCGCTCAATCTCGTCTAATGACTTCTTTTTATGTCGTTCTGCCATTTCGGTATCCGCCAATTCATATTTGCTAGTCATTTCGAGCTCCAAGGTTCAGAGTTGTATCTATAGACAATATCGAGTGTCCCCCTGGATACGATACCTCATATCGGCTTCCAGCGCACACTGCGCCAGGAAGTGTATCGAAGTCGGTTGAGTTTGAGAACAACAGCCACCTGACAGCCGGTAGGGGCGATCGAAGGTCAGTGTCTACGAGACCCGCTGGATCGCCCGACGCGCAGATACTGAAAAAAATATCGGGCGACTCGGCGCTGCGCGTAGACACAGTGGGTCAGTCGCCTCTACCAGATCGTTGGCATTTTGAGTCAAGGATCCCATGTCGAGGGCTTGCAAAAAGTATTTCAAACGTAAAGAATACACAATCCGGCGCCAAAACCGGCCAGGATTCGTATTCCCACGGTCAGCTTGGTTACAATATCAAAAGCCCCGCGCAACTGATCCCAAAGCGAGCGCCGCGATGAGCCAATCTTTGGACAGAGAACAAGATCGCGCTTCCCAAGGCGTTTACACCGAGTTGAGCAATCGCCCCGAGCGCCTGGCCTGGTACCAGGATATGGCCATAGGCATGTACCTGTATTGGACCCTTGACGCGGTCTTCGGCATGGTCAACGCCCATTCGGTCATCGGCGCCTCCCGCGACTACTTGAGACGGTATTTCCGGCAATTGCCCGCTTTCTTCGACCCCAAAAAATTCGACGCCCGCTGGTACGCCCGGCTGGCCAAGCTCTGCGGCTTCGACTATGTGACAATCGCGGCCAAGAATCACAATGGTTTCTGCATGTGGGACACAGCCACAACCGACTTCAATGTCATGAATACGCCCTTCGCCAGGGATGTCGTTGGCGAATACGTGGCGGCGCTGCGAGAAAATGACCTGGCGGTTGGCATGTACTTTTCCCCCGACGATGCCTGGTTCCAATGGCAGCGCGGCAAGATCCCGGCGCGCGCCCGTGAATACGCCAATCCCGAACACAATCAGGCGCTCTTGGCCTACGACAAGGCGCAGGTCCGCGAACTGCTGGAAAAGTACGAGCCGGACATACTCTGCTTTGACGGCTACCGCGATGCCACGCGCTCCCTGGTCGAATACAGTTGGCGCCTGCGCCCGGATCTCATGATCACGAGAGGCGGCATTGTCACGCCGGAACAAGAACGCCGTGATGAGCTGCGCGGTCCCTTCGAAGCGCACTACACGATTGGCAGTCAATGGCAATACAAAGCGGGCAACGACCGCTTGAAGACCGGCCGCGAATTGATCGAACTGCTGATCGACATGCGTTCCCGCGGCGGTACGCTGTTGCTGGCCGTGGGCGGTCCCGATGCGGAGGGATTGCTCCCGCGCCAGATGGATGATCGCGTCCGCGAAATCGGCCTCTGGAATTTCGTCAATGGCGAATCCATTCGCAAGGTGCGTCCCTGGCATGGCGCTCGCGAAGGCGCTGTAGCATACAGTTGGAATGAAGCTGAAGGGACCGTTTACGCATTTGATACCGGGCCGATGCTGGATCTGGGCGAATGGCGGACGCTACGCCTGAGAAGCGTTCGAGCCACAGAGCAAACCGAAATCGAAGTATTAGGCCAGTCCGGGCAGGTGCTCGAATACCGTCCGGAGGTTGACCCATCGGCGCGCTGGTCCCAACATGATCAGGTCCTCGAGATTTCTTATTGCCGGACACAGCGGCTTTATAATAATCAGGAATGGCCGAATCCACTGGTGATCAAGATCAGCGCCGCGGAAAAGGGGCATCACCTAGGGTCAAACAAATGATCCAGTCCGCCCGTCGAATTGTCCGCAAGATTCGTCGGCCTACAATAACAGGTGAATACGAACAAAGTGTCAGGTCATGCAAAGCGATCCCAGCCCATCGTCCGCCATCATTGAGGGCAGCTTCTTGCCCACCAGGGATATCAATCGGCGTATATTGCCATTGAAGCCGATCCTCGCCCTCTGCATCGCCGCGCTCATCTTGGCGATTGCCCGGCAGCAAGCGCTGCTGCTGGCGCCTGCGCTCCTTCTCACACTGCTGGTTTGGGGCGCCTGGCGGCTGAGCAAAAGGCAGCGCATTGTCCGGTTGAGAATGGACGAAGGAGCGCTGTCGCTCACTGGACATGGCTACGACATGCAACTGGACGCGCCCTTTCGCTTCAAGACGGGCGTGCAGCGCATTCCGCCCCAAAACAAAGAAGATGAGACTTGCTTCGTAAGAATCGTGATCGATGTCCGGGGCAAACCGCTGGTCTTGGAAGAGCAAGTGCTAGCCGGACGTATGCCGCCGAAGCTGGACGAGATTATCGGCGTGTCGAGCGCGCTTGGGATCGCCGAACTAACCAGCTGCACGCCCTTTCCCGGCACGCTCTGGTCCCTGATCCAAGCCCTCGATTCGCTCGCGCTTGACCAGGATACCGAAGAACTCGATACCAACATCGCAACACTTTTTCAGCTCGGCGAGCGGCAACTGGCCGAGCGCGTTTATTCGCAGGCGATAACAACGTTTTCGTCCATCATTCGCTTGAGCCCGGATTCCTCGCATGCCTATTACAGCCGCGGCGCAGCGCGCTATTTCCACCGCAGCGAACTGGAAAAAGCCGTCAACGATCTTGTGACCTCGCTGCGGCTGGAGCCGGATCAATTCAAATGCTATCGCATGCTTGGCCTGATCCATGCCCAACTGGGCGAGTGGGTCGCCATGCGCGATGATTGCACCAAGGCGATCCAGTTGCTTCCAAATAGCGCGGAACTCTATAACTTGCGAGGCAGCGCCAGCTATCGCCTGCAGGATTACGCCGCCGCCCTCGAAGATTTCGAGCAATCGATCCGTTTGGAGGGCAACCGGTACGAAGCTTATTACAATCGGGGATTGGCCCGGCAGCAATTGCGCTTCTTGAACGGGGCGCTTATGGACTTCCGGCGCGCGCTAGAGCTGAATCCAGAGTTTGATGCCGCCAAGCGCAGGGCCATCAGCGCCGAACGGCGACTGCAACAGTTGAACGCCGCCCGAAGCGTGCCAGCGACGGGCGCGGCCCTCGCGGACGCGGGCCGCCCTGTTGCCGACGACGCTCGCGAGCGAACTGATATGCGCTAGCTCAAGGATGAAAGCCATTGCTGGAGCCGCCGTTCCAGGCCATCGCGGACCTTGATGAACGAGCCAAGCAGGTCGCCGCCTGCGCCGCTGACCGCGGTCGGATCCGGGAAGCTCCAGTGGATGCGGGCGGCCCTACCCGGGAAGACCGGGCAGGTCTCGGCCGCGTTATCGCAGACGGTGATGACGTAGTCGAATTCCGTTCCCAGGTACTTGCTGAGGTGATGGGAAGATTGGCCGGAAATATCAATCCCGCGCTGGCGCATCGCCTCAATGGCGTAGGGATTGACATGTGATGGCTGCGCGCCGGCGCTGTAAACATCCGCACGGCCCGCCGCCAATTCTCGCAGCAGGCCTTCCGCCATCTGCGAACGCGCTGAATTGGCCGTGCACAGAATCAACACAGTGAGTTTGCGCGTCGGGAGGCTCATCTCATACAAGCGCCGCTGATCAGGCATCGCGTCTTGCCGATGGCGGCTGGCCCTGATAATCATATTGTGCTGCGAAATCCGGCGCGAATCTGCTGATCAAAGAGCCGCAGCAGACGGTCAATTGCTCTTGGTTCAAGGTGTAGAAGCGTTGCCGGCCCTTTTGCCGTATGTGCACCAATCCCGCTTCTTCCAGGCATTTCAGGTGATGGCTCACTGTCGGCTGTTTTACCTTGCCGCCAAGCACATCCACCAGATCGTTGACGCTAAGCCACACGCAGCAGAGCTGGAGGCAAATCTCCTGCCGCGTGTCGTCACCTAGCGCTTTGGCGAAGTTCACAAGATCGATGCTCATGCGCTAACTATGATTGATCATGTCCGTCAGGTCAAGTCCAACTGCGGGCTGAAAGGAGCGAATAGCAGGCCCGACTCGGCGCCTAAAACTGCGCTAGTCGAGCCGGTCTTGCGTGGCAGCGAACCATTGCGACACAAACAGCGCGACCAGCGCCAGCACGATCAGGATGAGCCCGGTCCAAATCGCGGCGCTGATGTCGCGCTCAAAGACGCTGTAGACCAGCAGTGGCATCGTCTGCGTCCGGCCCTGCAAATTGCCGGCAAAGAGAATCGTAGCGCCGAATTCCCCCACGGCGCGCGCCCAGCAGAGTATCATGCCCGACGCCAATGCCCGCCACGCGATGGGCAAGGTTATGTACCAGAACATCTGCCAGCCATAGGCGCCATCCACGCGGGCGGCGTCTTCCACCTCGGCGGAAACACTGGAGAAACCGACCTGGGCCGAGCGAATGTAAAAGGGCGCGGAAATGAAAAACTGCGCGATGATCACCGCGAGGATCGTGAAGGGAATGACAATGCCAGCGTCGGCAAGCCAGGCGCCGATGAATCCACGCCGACCGAAGGTAATGAGAAGCGCCAATCCTGCCACCGCGGGCGGCATGACAATGGGCAATTCGATGAACAGGCTAACTATGCGCTTGCCAGTGAATTCAAAGCGAGACAGCAAGTATGCGAGCGGTGTTCCCAAGAGCGCCGCCAGGCAGACGACGGCCAGCGTCGAGGCGAAGCTCAGCAGGGTCGCCGTCAAAATGGAGGACGATTCCGGCACTCCCTCCCATGCGCGCGAGCCCAGGCCGCTGATGACAAGCACGAATATCGGTACAGCCAACAATAGGAAGGCAAACGCGCTGACTGCAACGAGCAGCAGCTTGTCAGCCTTCAGCTTCCAGAGCTTCACAAGGCGCTACTTCCGTTTCGTCTTCTATGGGTTTGTCCTGGCTGCTTTCCGCCGTCGGCTCGGCGGTGGCCTCGTCCAGCTCTCTTGGCGGCGAGCAGAATCCGTAAGCACTCAGAATCGATTGACCATCATCGGATCTCAGAAAAACAATGAAGGCTTCGGAAAGCTCGGGGAGAGCAGTGTCGTCCAAGGCCGCAACTGGATAGGACGCCAGCTGATTGTGGCGGTCGGCAATCGGAAACCTGATGACATCGTCGCGAACTTCGTCCGTCACGTCAGTCTGGTAGACAATGCCCGCATCCGCTTCGCCCAAGGCGATGCGCGCCACGACCTGGCGAACATTGCTTTCTTCGGAGACGAGATTCGCCAGCGCGCGTTTGGCAAAGTCATCTCCGTATTCATCGTTATACGAAGCGAACATGGCGTTTGTGTAGTCGCGAATGGGCGTGCCAGTCACCGCGAGCACGAGCAAAAGCGTCTTGCTGCCCAGATCTGCGATGCCGGAAACTCCCGCTGGGTTGTCGGCGGGCACAATCAGCAGCAAACGATTAGTAGCGAAGGATTGGACCGCGCCCGCGCTGATACGCCCGTCCGCAACGACCAGATCCATTTGCGCGCTGTTGGCGCTGGCGAAGATGTCCGCCGGCGCGCCCGCCAGCAACTGCGCAGCCAATTTTGATGAACTGGCAAAGTTCAAAACGATATCTGCCTCGGGATGATGCTCAAGGAATGCTGCCGCCAATTCTTCAAAGGCATCGGTCAGGGACGTAGCCGCATAGATCGTCAACGTCCGCTTCTGCTGAGCTAGCGTTGAGAGTATGGACAGGGACAGGGCGGCAATGACACAGACAGTCCGCAGACAACGACCAATAGGCATGCATGGTTCCTCGAAATCCGACCGTTATTATGCACGATGCCAGCGCTATGAGAAGGGACTTGTCCAGGTTTCCAGAGTGCGGCGGTTTGCTCTCGCTTATGTAAACCGCATCGCTCATGAGACGAGATGGCTTGCTGATCTGCGTGAGGGCGGCTGGCCGAGCCGCCGCCGCCGAGAGGCTTGGCCGCCGCGCGTGCTCGATTTTCGACGCGCCGGGGGCGTCTGACCGACTGCAATCTGACGACTTCTCAACGCTCGCTTGCGCCGGGCACTTTTTCGACTAACGTAAGATCAAATTGATTTCAGAGGATATCGTGGGTTACGGCCGACGCGCGGGACCACCATCCTGGTTTGTGATTTTGCTTGGCATTGCCATCGTTTTTGGGCTTTATTACTTGTGGATTGGCCTGCGCAGTTTTATGTCCAGCGGCGTTACCGTTGTCGAGTCCACACGACAAGCCATAGAACGGTCTACTGCTACCGCCAACAGGATCGTGGAACTGCAGTACCTGGCGCCGACGCCCTTGCCCACTTATACGCCGGTGCCGCCGTGCCAGGAATTCGTTGTCATCGTACGCAGCGCCATCGTTCGCTCGTCGCCATCCACGGACAGCCGCATTGTTGAGGCAGTCAAAGAAGGCGAGACGGTCTGCGTGATCGCCAAGCAGCCCAATTCCGAATGGTATGTCTTGGACAAGAACACGTTGACGCGCCGGCTCGAACCGGTCTATATGCACGAAGACATCATACGCGCGCTCTATCCAACCGACACGCCAACCCGGACCCCTACAGCGACGCCGTCTGATACCCCCACCGCGAGCTTTACGCCGAGCGACACATCAACCGCCTCGCCCACATTGCAACAGGCGACAAGGGCGCAACAGGTGATCGCGCCTGTTCCCACGCGGACACCCACTGCCGCAAGCATCAACCTCTAGCTTGCGGTGAATTAGGCTTGCGCTATACTAAATTCCAATCCAACATATGTTCTAAAATCTACCCTGCGGCAGCGAAAGGGATCGGGCTTGGCTGCAATTGTTGAAGTCATCGTCGGCATGATCTTCGTGTATATCTTGCTGAGCATTCTGGTAACAGAGACAAACTCTTTGTTGTCAAGGGCGACGCGATTGCGATCGCGCAATCTCCGCAATACCTTGGATGGGATCATACAGGACCCGGTGATGCGGGCAAAAGTGTATACGCATCCGCTCATCCAACTCGTCAAAGCGGACCCGGTGATGCCGAACCAGCGTATCACGGAGATGGAAGCGCAGAAAATAGCCGGCGGTCCGATAGGGACGGTCGACTGGATTGAACCGGCGACCTTTGTAGATGTCGTATTGAAGACGGTGAAAGTTGAATCCGACCAGCAAATGTTCGGCGACTTGCTCAATATCATTGACGGCATGCCGGCCGGCCCCGAACGGCGCGGTCTGCGCCTCATGGTCAACCGCGTCATGAGCACGGGCCAAGGTATGACGGAGTTGCGGCAGTCGCTGCGATTTGTTCAGCATAGACAGGTTCGCAGCGCGCTTAGCGATGTCTTGAACCAGATAGACGATCAAATTGGTCAGCTCGGTCTACAGCCCACAGATGACGCCTCTGTGATGGCGGGCATGCTCCAGAATGACAATCCCTATTTCAGGAGCGCGCTGTCGGCGGTCATGGCCAGCGCGCAGTCCGTGGACGAGGTCCGTGTCAACCTAGAAAACTGGTTCAACAGCGCGATGGCGCGCGCCAGCTCCAGTTACGCGGCGAAAATGAAGAACTTGTCCGTTGTCGTGGCGCTGACAATCGCGCTGACGGTCAATGTCGACACTTTGCATATCGCCCGTACCCTGTGGGAAGATCCAATCAGACGCGAGCAAATCAGCAGCGAGGTGAGTTTCTCGGTACAAAGCGGACAGTTGCAAACCGAGGTCGATGACGCGGCAGGAGGGGACCAGGGCTTTGCCGCAAACCAGGCACAAACCGAGAGCGGCGCGGAAGATGTTATCGGGACGGGGGCAGAACTGGCCAACAGGCTGCAAGATATCCAGAATCTGCGCTTGCCCATCGGTTGGTTCATGGAAGATGTCGGCGCCTATTCCGCCGATCATCCAGCACGCGGCAACCCTAACAATCTTTGGAATTACTTGCCCGAAAACAATCCAGACGGTTGGCCGGGGCTGTTGCTCGGCAAACTATTTGGTATTGCTGCTACTGTCATTGCCGCGGCGCAAGGCGCGCCATTCTGGTTCGGTATCGTCAACAGGATACTATCTCGCTAGGGCGATCTTGTTCCCGCTCCTTATAAACCAATGAGGTGGCCGAGACTAATTGAATTCTAATCCGGCGCCAATCAGCCGGCTACA
This sequence comes from Chloroflexota bacterium, assembly GCA_026708115.1. Taxonomy (GTDB): domain Bacteria; phylum Chloroflexota; class Anaerolineae; order Aggregatilineales; family Phototrophicaceae; genus UBA6055. The sequence goes on along the minus strand of JAPOVL010000021.1, from coordinate 137,829 downwards.
TGCCCCTGTTTTCGCGCCTTTGCCTCACTGTCAAAAACCGACAGCGAGCCGGTATGTTTTTTTGTTAAAAACTCTCAATTGACATACCCTCGACACTTCCTACAAAATAGGTTTTAGACTCGTCTGCACATTTACAGTCAAATAGAAATACTAAGCTTATTCACCTATACACAGTCAGAGGTTTCATCGTGATACAAGTACTGGTCGAGTTGGCGGACAAACGCGGTTATTTGACTTATGAACAGATTATTGAAGCGCTTGATGATGATGGAGACGACCGCGCCGCGTTGCGTAATATATTGTTCGAGTTGGACGAGCTTGGAATAGAACTTAGACGAGACGGTGACGCTCCCCAGGCGAAGCACATCACAGAGCTTATCGAACAGGACTATGAAAACCGCGACAGGCCGCGAGATTCCACGGTAGCGGATATCAGCGCAATCCCGTCCGACGACCCCGTCGGACTTTATTTTCGTCAGATGGCGCAAGAACCGCTGCTCACCGCTGCGGATGAAATCGACCTGGCGAAACGCATTGAGCGCGGGCTAAAGGCGCGGCACCGGCTTGAACAGCCTGATGTCCTGGAAAAGAGCGCCCGTTGGCGACGTCATTTGCGTCGGCTTGTCTTCGACGGGCAGTGCGCCCGTGAACACTTGGGACGCGCCAATACACGTCTGGTAGTGAGCATCGCCAAACGTTATATGGGCCAAGGTCTGCCCTTCCCTGATCTGATCCAGGAAGGCAATGTTGGTTTGATGCGGGCGGTTGACAAGTACGATTACTCGCGCGGCAATCGATTTAGCACTTATGCCACTTGGTGGATCCGTCAGGCCATCACCCGGGCCCTGGCGCAAAAAACGCGCACGATTCGCATTCCGCTGCACATGACCGAACGTATCCGTCAAATGTACCGGGCCGCACAAGACCTGGAACAGACCTTGGGCAGGCGCCCAACTGCCGAAGAAATCGCGGTGGCGATGGAAGTTGCGGCGGAAGCAGTACGTGCTATGCTGGATGCCAGCCAGCATGCCATCGCCCTGGAACGGCCGGTCGGCGACGACGGGGACAGCGAATTTGGCGACTTTATCGAAGACCAGGAAACCATAAGCCCGGTGGATTCGGCCACGCAAAACCTGCTTGAGGAAACCATAGACGAAGTGCTGGCGGAATTAACGCCGCGCCAAAGTCATATTCTGCGTTTGCGCTTCGGGCTTGGCGGTGGCGAGCCGCATACCCTGGAAGAGATCGCCAATAAATTCGGTTTGAGCCGCGAACGCATCCGCCAGCTGGAAAAGGAAGCGCTGCGCCGCCTTCGTCATCCACAGCTTGCGCATAACCTGCGCGACTACCTGGGTTGAATTACGCTCCACAACAATTGTGAGACGAGCCGACCAATCTTGCGTCGGTTTTTTGTCTAAGGTCGAAGCCCCATGTCAAAGAAATTCCAAAAACTGCTCAGCCAACGTACCTTAAATATGCAAAGCAACGCCATCCGCGAGATTCTCGCGGTCGTTTCCCAACCGGGCATGATATCGCTGGCCGGGGGCATCCCGGCGCCGCAAAGTTTCCCGCTTGAAGATCTGTACCGAATCAACGAAACCGTGCTCGATCGCTACGGCGCAGCTGCGCTGCAATACGATCTGACGGAAGGCTTTACGCCCTTTCGAGAAGCGCTGGTGGACTATCTATCAGCCAAACAAGTGCAGACCAGCGCCGAAGACATTTTGGTCTTCAACGGCTCACAAAGTGTACTGGATACGCTGGCCAAAGTATTGATCACGCCCGGCGATTTCGTTGCGCTGGAATCGCCCAGCTACCTGGGCGCGATCACCGCCTTCAACGCCTACGAACCGAGATACGTAGATATAGAAACTGATGATGAGGGCATCATCCCCGAATCACTTGTCAAACTCTTGGAAAAGCGCTCGGTGAAATTCATTTATCTCGTTTCTACATTTCAAAACCCCACCGGCCGCACGCTCAGCGCGAGCAGGCGTCGAGAAGTGGCGGAGATCGTCAAGCGATTCGAGGCGCTTGTCATCGAGGACGATCCTTACAGCGATCTGCGTTACCGCGGCGAGCCAATCGCGCCATTTTTCACCTTCGCGCCGGAAAATACTGTCTATGTCAGCACGGTCTCCAAAGTGTTTGCGCCCGGGCTTCGCCTCGGCTTTTGCATTGCGCCCAAGGCGATCCATCACTGGATGCGCATTGCCAAACAGGGCGCGGATCTGCACAGCAATACTTATGCCCAGGCGCTGGCGACCGAGTACATCCGCGGCGGCTACCTGGACCGGCAATTGCCAAAAATCATCGACCTCTACCGACCGCGTCAGGAAGCCATGCTGGCTGCCATGGACGAGTTCATGCCCAAGGTCTATCGCTGGACGAAACCGGAGGGCGGCATGTTCATCTGGATCGACGGACCCGACGGACTTGATGCCGAGGAGATCTATTGGAAAGCGGTCGATCAAAAAGTTGCCTTCGTCCCCGGCAAGTATTTTTTCATCGATCAAAAGGCGGGCCTGGGCACCATGCGCCTCAACTTCACCATGTCAGATGAATCAACCATTGTCCGCGCGATCGAGATTCTTGCCCGCGTCATAGGCGAGCACAGCGGCGACTGAACACTTCACATTCCAGCCGCAGGCGCTAAACTATCTCAATGCCTGAAGCGACCGGCGAACTCAAACAGCCCGCAAAGCGGCTTTCCGGATTGTGGACCCTGGTCCTGCCTTTCTACTTGCCGGCGCTGATGATCACATTGGGCAACGGGCTTCTGGTGCCCATTTTGCCCCTGTATGCCAGCAGTTTTGAAATCGGTTATGGCCTCATCGGACTGATACTGGCCGGAGAAGGTCTGGGAACGCTGGTCGCTGATGTGCCTACCGGCATGCTGCAACGGCGCTTTGGCAACAAACAGGTGATGATGATGGGCATCGCCTTGACCATGGTTTCCGTCACCCTGCTCTTCGTCTCGCAATCAGTTTGGGTCGTTTTGATGCTGCGCATGATCGCCGGTTTCGGCCGCGCGATGTACACCGTATCGGCTCACGTTTACATCACTGACAACGTCAAGCTGGAACAGCGCGGCAAGGCGATCTCCATGTATGGCGGCACACATCGGCTGGGCGGCTTTCTGGGTCCGGCTGTCGGCGGCATCGTCGCCGGTCTGCTGGGCTTGCGCTTCGGCTTCCTCTTTTGTGGCGCGGTGACGGCGATCGGGGTGATTTGCGTCGCGCTCTACACGCGCAATCGCGCGGAAGACTCAGGCGCCGCCAGCGACGCTCAGGGCCATCAGTTGCACGTTTTGACCGTACTGCAGAGCAATTATCGCGTGCTGGCGTCGGCGGGCACGGCGCAAGTTTTCGCGCAGATGATCCGCGCGGGCAGGACGGTGATCATCCCCTTGTTCGCGGCTGAAATGCTCGGTCTCGCCGTCGACCAGATTGGTCTAATCGTCAGCCTGTCGGTCGCGGTCGATTTCAGCTTGTTCGTGGTGGCGGGTTGGCTGATGGATCGCTTCGGGCGCAAGTTCGCCATCGTACCCTGCTTCGCTATTCAGGCGCTGGGCATGGCGCTGATTCCGCTAACCTCGACCTTTGGCGGCTTGCTCTTCGCTGCCCTCATGATCGGCGTCGGCAATGGTCTGGGCGCGGGATCCATGATGACGCTCGGTTCGGACCTTTCACCAATTCAATCGCGCGGGGAGTTCCTGGGCGTCTGGCGCTTGATCGGCGATCTGGGCCATACCGGCGCGCCGCTGGTCGTCGGCGCCATCGCCGATATCCTGGTGCTGAGCTCGGCGGTCTGGGTCATCGCCGGTTCCGGGCTGGCAGCCGCCAGCATTTTCCTGTTTTTCGTTCCGGAAACCTTGAAACGCAAGCATCCCGTGGCCGCGCCGTCGTGAGGCATCCTTTTCTGTTTTCACAGGGCTAGAGTCCAGTTTCCACCCGCAAATGATTGTCAGATGCCCCGTAAGCTCAACTACCTGAACCTAAGCTGGCCGCTGGACTTGGCGGAGTTGTTTCCAGAATCTCGACCTCTGCTAGTCGAGATTGGTTTCGGCAATGGCGATTATCTTGTCAATCTGGCGCAAACGCGCCAAGACGCCAATGTCATCGGCCTGGAGATATCCAGCCAGGCCATGGACAGAGCCGAGCACAAGATCGGCAAGCTAGGGCTGCGCAATGCGCGAGCGATTCATACGCGGGCGGAAACGGCGCTGGCGCACTTGCTGGCCCCGGAGTCCGTGGCCGAGTTTCATATCAACTTTCCCGATCCCTGGTTCAAAAAGAAGCACAGCCGCCGCCGGCTGATCAAGCGCGAAACTGTCGACCTGCTCGCAAGCCGCATGGCAGCGGGCGGCAGGCTGCTGCTGGCGACGGACGTGCTGGCCTATGCCGAACTGGCGCATGAGACTTTTAGGGATTCTGCGGGACTCACAAATGCCCTGGCGACGCCCTGGGCGCGCGATTTGCCCGGGCGCTTTCGCAGCAAATACGAAGCCAAAGCCTATCGCGAGGGTCGCCGCGCCTACTTTTTCCTTTACAAGCGCAACGCGACGCCGGTAGCCCATCCCGCGATCATCAAGGAGTTGGAGATGCCTCAGCTGTTTCTGTACTCGCCGCTCGATGCCGCGACGCTGGTGGCGCGCTTTGAAGCGACCCGCAGCCGCCACGGCGATATTCATATTGCCCTGCTGCGCGCTTATGCCGACCCGCGCCGCGACGCGGCTGTCTTTGAAGCTGTGATTGAAGAACCCACGATTGACCAACACACGATGATTTCGCTCTCCCCGCGTGAGGGGCCGGGCGAGTACATCGTCAAGATGACGGGGCTGGGTCATGCGCGGCCGACATATGGGATGCATCGCGCTGTGGCGGCTGTGGGGGAGTGGGTGGCGGCTCAGGGTGAGGGGGCGCGTGTTTTGGAGCGGAAGGTGCGGGGGTAACGGTTATTCATATTCGACTTGCCAATCAAGTTCGTGTACGCCAGCCGCCTGTGCAAATTTTTTGCAGAATGTAAATATAGGGGAATTATACGCGAAAGTACCAAAGTCATACCTCAGTCTTTCGTGCCTCGTAGTTCATCAAGGTTTGGGTTATCCGACTGGATACCGAATAGAGATTTAGCGATGTTCTCCGGCGTGTCGGGGATTAACCTGACTTCACGTTCTGGCGGACGCCCTGCCTGACGTTTTTCGCCGTCTTTCGGTTCGTTCTTTTCGCTCATATCTTTATTCCGATTGACTCGCTTCAATTTGAAAAAAGGGAGAAGGCCGGCTTCTAGGTGTACCGGCCTGCTCCAGGGTACGACAGCAAACAGATTAGAAAGCTCAACCAAAGGATCATTTAGCGTCTGCTTGCTTACCGTTAGTATACAGGTTTTTAGGAATACGCGCAAGTTGGAGGGCAATGAATTACGCGAACTATATAGCCACACTTCTTGGGCCAGCAAAATTGCGCTCATCTGGTTCAGCAATGTCAGCATTATGAACATATAATCTTGAAGTGAGAGTGTGCAATTACAAAGGAGATCAAAATGTCTGACAGTAGCTTATCAGATTATCGCAGTTTCATTGACAAAAAGATGTCCGAAGAGGGGCAACCGCCGATACCGAGGGAACTACGCCAATATACGCGAAACCGTCGGACTGTTTACTGGACGGAGGGCTTTATCAAACAAGCTCGGAGTGAACACGTATCGCAATCGGTTGGGAACTTGCCGGTCCAGTTCGTTCGCAATTTGGCGGACTGGATGACCGGTCAAGACCGTTTTTGGGATATCCCATTTGGCGAAGCTCAACAACTTATTCGTTTTGTTCTCGCTGACTATTGGGAGATTGAATACATGCCGCTCACGGCGTTGCACGTGGAGCTGACGACGGTTAAGAGACTTGACCGTGATTGATTAAGTCATGGCACTTTGATGCGCCCCCAGATTTCGACAAGCTCCGCTTCTGTGACATTGCCGTTGGTATGTGCTACGATCATCATGTCAGCTAGGTTATCGAACTTGTTATCAAACTTGGTTTCTACGGCGTCGATTCTTGCTGTTAGGCTAGACTCTACGGAGTCGATTCTTGATGTTAGGCTAGACTTTACGGCGTCAATTCTTGCTGTCAGACTGGTATCGACCTGAGCGATCTCAGAACTTAAACTTGTTAATTGCCCCTGTATACCGGTAAATTGCCCATTTAACCAGATAAACAATACAATAATTGGACCCCACCCGGCGACAACAATACCTAGTATTATGCCAAGTGTTTGAATCCATCGAGGAGTATTGTCTGATTGTATTGTCATTTCTTCAACCTGTCCTTTTTTACTTCGTCCCTTAGTTGCTTGCACTCGTTCTTCTCTAAAGAGGTTCGGATTTTCTTCAACAGGCAGAGCGCTCGGTCGTAAGCCGTAACTTGGGGCAGACTTTATGCTACGCCCACCGCGTCTCCGATCATCTTACCTATTTTTGTCAAACCTACTCATATCATTATCTCAGATATGCTACTGGTAGTCTAGTTTATAGGAATGAAGAAATGGGTGCATTACTCAACAGAACGTGGTGAGTGGGTAAGTCCGGGATACACATTCGATATGGCGTCTTAGTTCGGCAGTTCCGCCAATACGCAGAATCGCTCGATATTGTTCTCTATAGCAGGCTTTCTCTTCTTCAATGGCGAGCGAATCCCAGATTGAGGTTCTTTCTCCTTCATCCCACCGCCTTTGATGGCAGGCTTCGTGTATGAGTGTGCTGGCGATCTCTGCTATGTCCGCGTCGTTGATATGGTCATCAGCGATCTCAAGAAGCCGCTTTCTTACGTAGATTTTTGCAAGTGGTCCAAAGTTAGATTTAATCTCGATACGCGCTATATCAGGCAAGACATACTCAAAGTAATGGTCAGACTTGTCTCGGATAAAAGCGTAGGCGCGAACCAGTCGCCGTACCAGGTGCCGGTTTCCGCCAGATATCGGCGGCAAGATGTCCGAGAACTCTGAGCTCAAGACTGACGTAACAGCAATCCACCTGTCCCCGATTTCTAACCAGCAATACGTGTCGCCGTCGTGTGTATCTGTTACCTCAAACGAGTCTCCGTGTTTTGTTTGCCCCAACACCTTACTACTGGTCGTATGAGACTCTCGGATGTTCATTATGCCAGTGAGATACACGGTCTCGTGTTCGTAGCAGGGGGCACGGTCTTTTTGAGCGAGTATAGGCTGTGCGAACCATAGCAATGCGCACAGCACTGTTGTGATAAATGGTTTCATCCGGTTACATTGCTCTTATGTACAATCCAATTCGAGCAGTGCATTCATCGGATATTCATAATTGAATTGACTTGAATCGACCACACTGCCTTGTTCCCATGCAAGTGTTAGCACTTGCGCTCTGGGTAGAGAATAGGCGACAAAATGTTGCTCATCCCCCATACTGCGATACATACTGTGATCTATAACGCGACCTTGTGTGTCAAAGAGGGTAAACCCGGCATCACGTCCAAATCCGACGAGATAGATAACCATGTCGCCAAAGCCGAGGTCTTCAGGTGTGAAGTACGCCTCTAATTTGCAACCATCTCCGACAAGATAGGAGCCTGACTCTGAGATAATGCCCGGGGTTAACAGAAAGCATTCCGGCAGTTTTGCTTTGAATATGTCGGAAACAGTGAAATTTGGTGACTTAGTAAAACGTTTATCACCGTTTTCTTCGACAATATCTAGTATGACACTACAGTTTACTTCTCCGTATTCAGTTGTATCAACCCAGTCCTGCGCCGCACTTCCCAGAGTTGCGAACAAAAAACAGGCGATCACTACAACTAATTTACTCAACATTAGATTTCTCCCTTGATCTGGATTAGATAATCTGCTACGAATATTGGCAGAGGGCGACGCCCCCCAGAAACGGGAAAACGTCGCTCTCTGCACTTTAGTTTCCTGGGGCGGCGAGTCCGGCTAAGTTCTCAACCGCCCCGGGGAAACCTTCCCACGACTGTAGCACACATCCAGCCATTTAACCAATAGGTTAAGGCAAAGTCATCATGCACGGCGCAAAATCTGTCGCATGGGACTACTTGCGAAACCGTTCGGCTATGCAATTCGGAAACGGCGGAAAGAACTTTCACTCTCTCAGGAAACACTTAGCGAAATCTCAGGCGTACATTGGGTGTACATTAGCCATATCGAAAACGGGCTAAAGTCGCCGACGCTACGGACGATTGAAGCTTTAGCGAGTGCTTTGCAAATGGAGGTATCGGAGTTGATGAGAACGGCTGAGAGGATTAGGTTAGAAGAGCCAGACTTAGAAGATAACGCTTAAATTGACTGGCTCTATATTGAGGCAGTGATACAATGACAAGCTCATAGGCATGGCGGAATCATTTTTCTGGGCAGTCATGTTCATCTCAATCTGCCCAAATCCAGGAAAGGACGATACTGGATGAAAATCCGTATCAGACGACGAGTTCGCGTGACAAGCACACGCATAACGAACCGTCGCAGACACCGGCTATCGGTTAAACGATAGCTTAGTCTAAGACGAAAAAACATATCGGGATTCCGCCATGCCTATGAACCACTCATTATCTCACTTAATCAAATCCTTGTAGCGTAGCCGTTTCCCAGCCGCGCCCCGAACGATTGCGGACATTTGGTGCCGCGTATCCAGCGGGCGGTTGTTGTGCCGTCCCGCGAACTCGTTGACGTACCGGTGCAAGTGCTTCCGGCTCATCTTGTGGTACGTACCAACGTACCCCCGTTTCAACATTGACCAAAAGCTCTCCAGCCCATTCGTATGGATTCTGCCGTTCACGTATTCACCGACTGAGTGCCCAACTGATCTGTGCGATCTCGGCATTCTCTCATATGCTCTGGCTTCGTCTGTATAGACGATTGCTGACTCGGTTGTGTTATCTTCAACTACACCGTGTAAGGTTTCTCTATCGACCGATTCGACGACCGTTGCTTGGACGTTACCGGTGTCTCTATCCAGGACTCCGACAACGGCTGTCTTGCCGACCGTACCACGTCCTGCCTTTAGCTTCTTATTCGCATGTTTATTCCCTTCTTTCCCTCCGATATACGTTTCATCTACTTCTACTTCGGCAAAGAACATATCGTTAGTGTCTTCCCACGCTTTACGAATGCGGTGTTCCAGGTGCCAAGCAGTGGCTTGGCGTATGCCCAATTCCCTGTGCAACTTCATCGAGCTAATGCCCTTGATATTTGTGGACATCAGGTACATTGCAAGTGCCCACTTCTGGTAGCCGAGCTTGGAGCTGTGCATAACCGAGTTCGTTTTTACCGAGAATCGTTTATCGCAATCACGGCAACGATACGGCATGGTCGGATGCTTGGCTCTGTCATTGACATTCTCACTATCGCAATAGGCGCATCTGATATTGCGCCCCCAGCGCTGCTCAACAAACCACGCCTCGGCAGTTTCATCATCAGGGAACATTTGAAGCAACTGTACCAGCGTGATACCCTTGCGGTAGTGTTGCCCTGGTGCGCTCTGTGCCATTTCTTGCTCTCCGTCATATGCTTTCGGTACTATATTAGCATAATTCAGCGTGGGCTGTCAAGGACTTTTCGGTACTAATTTCAAGAATTAAGCTCTCACATTTAGGTGTGTTCTAAATCACCTTTACCAGATACAATATTGAAAGTGGGACAACCAAGTATGTGCTACATCACTTATCACCGAATTTCTGATTGCGAAGCCAGGAAGGAGGTGATATATGTGAGCAAGTTGCACCTGAGCTTCTACTTATACCTAATGTTGTTCGAGATCGTCATTAACCTGACCGTCAAAATCAGCGTCTGCATATAGGCAGAAGAGTTCATAGGTTGTCCCACTTCAAACCCCTATCGGTACTTTCGCGTATAATTCCCAAATATAGCGTTATCTGACCATACCAAGTTCACATACCAGCCGTTAGAAACTTCGTGGTAATGTTGGAAACCATGAGTGTGCCGAGATATCCTACCTTTGTACCTTTTGGCAACCTCATCGTTGTTGTCGAATCTACTAATCAAAGCATCTACGGTATGAATCAATACTTCTCGCCAATTATCGACGGAGAATTGAGTACCTTCGATTACCAACGAAGACGGAACACTGCCCATCACATCACTTGGTGGCGCAAATCCGCCAAGACTATGCCAGACTTCGAGTACGCACTTGGTTAGCCATTCTGTACGAGCAAGTATGGCATGATCGTTCCAACAAGGAATATCTCTGGGAAAATAGTCACTGTTTATTCGGAGCGCGTGGATCGCAAGTTTTGATTTCTTTTCTGAGAACGATCCGTTTGAAAGGTCATTATTCCATAATTGCGTTACAAGAGTGAGATTCCCAACAACGTTTAGATATTCCCCATGGATTTCTTCCCAGTTCTCGCCGATATGCTTCTTCCAAGCATCGCTCAGAGTTTGCGGCATGACATGTTCAATAGTGGGTTCAGACTCTAACTTAGGATAACCGTCTGTACCACGTGCAAGGTGACGGTCAATTGATTGCAAGACCAGAATGAGTCTTTTCTTCGACGTAGAACCCAATCTAAGCTGCCGCTTAAGGTTTTGCCTTATGCCATTGTTGGTTGCATAATTCTTGTTCAAAAGCAATGTTGTCAACGATGGTACAAAGTCGTCGACATCTAGATCTCGAGGAAGCGTGGGAAACATCTTATTGTGATAACTGACTGGCTCACTTGCCAGAAATCTCCTGACGCCGTAGTTTTCCAATATACGTAAAGCGTTTACGAATTCCGAGTTAGTAATTGTCCCGTCAGTCTGCAATTCGTACAGGTATAAGAGAAAAGGATAACTAACAGACTCAACAACGATATTCAGTCTTTGAATGCCACCCCGTATTTCCTTATCTGGCTCGTTTTCTGGGCGCAAGAGTTTGTCGTAGAACTTGGCGAATCGACGAAGTTTGCCGAGTTCTTGTATGAATTTCTCGTCACTTGCGAAGTTGTTTTCCATATAGTCGCGGAAGCGTGCATATACCTGTTTCTCATTCGAAAGGGTGCCATTGATTCGCGCCAGGTAATGACGAAGAAATGAAGTGAGTTCTCCCATACCCCTAGCAACTTTTTGCTTCTCTTTCAGCAAATTATCAATTTCTTCCCAATACTCAATAAAAGCCCTTTCCTGACGTTCTAGCGGTAACTTCATCGCAATATAGTTTCTTACAAGATCAGCTTGAGATAGCGCTTTACCCTTGGCATTTAGACTCTCGAAAATCTTGTAATGCTGTTCATTCCTATCAAGTTTGATGAATACAACCTGCATGCCATGGACAATACATTTGAAAAACTTCTCAACATTTATTTCGTTCTCGGCTTTCGTTAAGCGAGTTAGAAAGTAATCCCAAGCTCGTCGAATTCCAGATTCGTACCGAACTGTACTGTCACCCTCTATTACAGCAAAATATGCCCTTCTGTCATCATACTTCTTTGTCGGCACAACCTTAAAAAACATTTCACCGTGTTGGTCTGAGTTTATAAGAAGCTTCTGGATTTCTATGCCTAGTGTAGAGTTAGGCTCGAGAATTTCCTTTAGAGCGCAAAGAAGCAATGAAATAGTCGTCAGGCGCTGCTGTCCATCCACAAGTGTGTAACGCGACATTGTTCCTTTACTGCTTCCATCTTGGATGACTACCAGAGCGCCCATAAAGTGCTCTTGATCAGACTCCGAATCAACCTTCGTATTGTAGATTTCCATCACATCATCATATAGAGTCTCCCAATGCGATTTCTCCCAAGCATATTCACGCTGGAAATAAGGTAATACATACTGAATAGCGCCCCCGGCGAGGAACAATTGATTCACAGTTTGCGGCTCAGCACGCATTGTTTACCTTTCTAGTTCCCTTTATAATTCAGGGTAATGTTACCACATAATCCAAGCTCAACAAGTAGAGTCTCGGTGAAGTCTATTATGCCCCAAACCACCCGCCACACACTCCGCAACGGCTTGACCGTCATTCTCAAGGAGGTCCACAGCGCCCCCATCATCAGCTGGTGGGTCGGCTACAAAGTCGGCAGCCGCAACGAACCCACCGGCAAAACCGGCATCTCGCACTGGGTGGAGCACATGATGTTCAAAGGCACCGAGCGCTTCCCGGCCGGCGCCCTCGACCGCGAAATCGACCGCGCCGGCGGCCAATGGAACGCCTTCACCTTCATGGATTACACCATGTACTTCGAGACCTTGCCCGCCGACAAGATCGATATCGCCATGGAGGCCGAAGCCGACCGCATGGCCAACGCCATCTTTGATCCCGAGGAGACCGAATCGGAGCGCACTGTCATCATCTCCGAGCGGCAAGGTCTGGAGAACCAGCCAACTTTCTGGCTGGCTGAGGAAGTGCGGGGCGCGGCCTTCCGCGTCCACGGTTATCATCACGAGATTATCGGCGACGAGACCGACCTGCGCAGCATGACGCGGGACGATCTCTATGAGCATTATCGCCGGCATTATTGCCCCGCCAACGCCGTGGCCGTTGCCGTGGGCGCTTTCGACAGCGCTGCCATGCTAGCGAAGATCGAAAGCTTGTTCGGATCCATCGAAGCGCGGGGGGCACCGGAGCTCTTCGCCCGCCAGGAGCCATCCCAACAAGGAGAACGGCGCGTACAGGTCGAGCGCCCGGGCAAGACGGCCTTCTACGAGATCTGCCACCGCATTCCCAACGCGGCGCACGAAGACTGGGTCAAGCTCAAGGTGCTTGACAATGTCTTGAGCGGATCGGGCGGCGCTTCGGACAATAAGACCAGCCGCTTGTATCAGGCGCTGGTGAAGACCGAGATCGCCGCCGGCGTCGGCGCAATGATCGTCCCGACCATTGATCCCTATCTGTACAGCATCATCGTGACCTTGCGCGACGAACGAAGCCCTGAAGAGGCCGAGGACGTCCTGTTGCGAGAGATCGCCCGATTGCAGCGGGATGGCATCAGCGGGGAAGAATTGAGCAAGGCTCGCAAGCAGGCCAAAGCGGCTTTCGCTTACAGCACGGAAAGCGTCACCGAGCAAGCTTACTGGCTGGCGCAATCCTTCGTATTGGATCAAGAAGATTGGTTTGACGGCTATCTCGATCGCTTGACCGGCGTTACTGCCGACGATGTCTTGGATGTCGCCCGGCGCTACCTGGTGCCCAGCCAACGGGTTGTCGGCATACTGCAGCCAACTGATCCCGAAGCGGAGGGGGATTAGCCATGACGTCCTATACCGCGAGCATTCCCAACGAAGGCAATATCAATCGTGTCGAATTTGACAACGGCATAGTTCTGCTCATCTATGAGAACAGAGCCGTCCAGTCCGTCAACATCACCGCCTCCCTTCACGCCGGCAGCATCTACGAAAGGCCGGAGCGCAGCGGCTTGGCTTCGCTGGCAGCCTCCGCCCTGCTGACTGGTACTCAGCAGCGCAGTTTCGACGAGATTCACGCCTCCCTGGAAAATATCGGCGCGGAGCTGAGCATGCGCGGGCACATACACAAGCTGGGGCTGTTCGGCAAGGCTTTGGCGGAAGACCTGCGGCCTCTCTTGGAAACGGCAAACGAGACGCTGCGCTATCCAACTTTTCCAGCGGAGCATTTTGAACGCCTGCGCGGCGAGAGACTGACCTGGCTGCAATATAGCAGCTTCGACACCCGATACCGCGCCGGCAAAGCCATGCGACAAGCGCTTTACCCGGCCTCTCACCCCTATCATTACGGGACCTACGGCGACGAGCAGACAATCGCCAGTATCAACGAAGCGGACCTTTCCCTTTTCCATGCCGGACATATGGGTCCTGACGGCATGATTTTGGTCATTGTCGGGGATGTCGATAGCGAGGACGCTATGCAAATGGTCCGCGAGACGCTGGGCGACTGGCGCAATCCTGAGCAATCGGGGGTCACCCGCGCCGATTTTCCTGAGGCGCCCAGCGGGACAGAACGGCAGACAGTCCTCGTGCCCGGGAAGACGCAATGCGATATCAGCATGGGCGCCCTGGGACCTGCCCGCGGGGCGAGGGACTACCTGGCCGCGCAAATCGCGAACAGCGTTTTGGGTGAATTCGGCATGATGGGGCGCATTGGCAAGAGCGTTCGCGAAGAACAGGGTTTGGCCTATTATGCCTATAGCCACCTGGGAGGCGGGCACGGTCCCGATCCCTGGATCGTCAGCGCCGGCGTGAATCCCGACAATGTCGGAAAAGCCATCGACAGCATCCTCGCGGAGATTGAACGATTGGTCAGCGAAGCTGTTTCGGACGAGGATCTGGCAGACAATCAGAGTTACTTCACGGGTCGGCTGCCGCTGCGGCTGGAAAGCAACGAAGGGATTGCTTCGCATATCCATGCCATGGAAAGCTATAACCTGGGGCTGAATTATCTGTCGGAGTACCGGGACATGATCTACCAGATCACCCAAGACGATGTGCTGGGGGCGGCTCAACACTATCTAGATCCGACGAACATGGTGATCGCCGTCGCTGGACCGGAGCCCGATGGTTCAGCGGCTGAAAGCGCCTAAAGCCGAGAGATATGCAAGATGCGCGCGGACCTGCTCAAGCTGAAGAATATCGGCGAAACCTCGGCCGATTGGCTGATCGCCATTGATATTGATTCGATAGCGCAGATTGAAGAGCTGGGCGCCGCAGAGGTCTACAGACGCTTGCGGGCCCGCTTCCCTGTCAGCAGAAACATGCTCTGGGCCTTGCAAGGCGCGCTGCTGAATCTGCCATACAATCAACTCCCCCCAGACAGCAAGCAGGCCCTGCTTGACGAACTGCAAGGCTAGCGGCCGCACGTGCATAACGAGCGCAAATCAAATATAACGCTCTGGCAGAGCGCAGCGTCGGTAGTATAATCGAAAGTCGGAATGTTTGTCTGATCAGACTGGGTCTCAGACGATCGAGAAATGGCTGAAAAACGTGTGGTCATCACTGGAATGGGTCTTGTCTGCCCCTGCGGCAACAATGTCGGCGATGCTTGGGCGAATGTTCGCGCCGGCAACTCCGGCATCGACTGGATCAGCTTGTTCGACACGGATTTGGTTGAAAACCGCGTGGCGGGCGAAGTCAAGGACCTGGACCTGATCGGCAAATTCGGCAAGCGCGAAGTGCGGCGCATGGACCGCGCCCAGATGCTGGCGCTGGTCGCTGCGGAAGAAGCCCTTAACGACGCCGAGATCACGATCGACGATGACAATATGTATGATGTCGGCGTTGTCGTCGGATCTGGCATCGGGGGCATCGTCACCGTTGTGCAGGCGCTACAGGGCTTCGAAGCCAAGGGGCACCGCGGGGTAAGCCCAGTGATCGTGCCCGCCTTGCTGCACGACGGGATCAGTTCGCGCGTGTCCATGCACTTCGGCCTGAAAGGTCCCAATTACAATATCACAGCGGCTTGCGCGACAAGCAACAATTCCTTGGGTGACGCTGCCGACCTGATCCGCATGGGCCGCGCCAAGATGATGGTGGCGGGCGGCAGTGAAGCCTGCATCATGCCCATGGTCATCAGCGGCTTTAACAATATGAAAGTCTTGACCAATACGGAGGATGTTCCCGACAAAGCGGCGCGCCCCTTCGACGCCAACCGCGACGGATTCGTGGCGGCCGAAGGCGCCGCTTTGCTGATCCTGGAAGACCTTGACCACGCGCTGGACCGCGGCGTGCATATCTACGCCGAGTTGACCGGCTATGGTCACACCTCGGACGCCTTTCATGTGACAGCCCCCAACCCCGATGGCGTTGACGCCGCGGAAGCCATGCGGCGCGCCATGCGCGAAGCGCGGCTTGAGCCGGAGGGAATTGACTATATCAACGCGCACGGCACGGGTACGCAACTCAACGACAAGAGCGAAACCCTGGCCATCAAGTTGGCGCTGGGCGAACAGGCTTACAACATTCCCATTAGTTCGACCAAATCAATGACCGGTCATATACTGGGGGCTACCGCGGCCACCGAAGCGATCTTTGCCGTCAAGTCGATAGAAGACAATTTCATTCCGCCAACAATCAATCTCGAAACGCCCGATCCGGATTGTGATCTCGACTATACGCCCAAGGTCGGCAAGTCGCACCCTATCGATCACGTATTGAGCAATTCCTTCGGCTTCGGCGGGCACAATACCGCTGTTGTCATCAGCAGATACCAGTGATACACATCCGTCAATCCGCTACGATCTGCGCAAGAATCTCCTCATAGGCCCTATCCGCCAGAAGTCGAATCTCGTCGTCGCTTCGATCCTGTATGGGATGCGGCACAAAGTGGGCCGCCGGCGCGAAACCGAGGGCGATACCTTGCGCTTCCGCAGCTTCAACAAACTCGGTTGAGGCGATGAACACGCCGGGAATGCCGCGCGCTTCCAGGTCACTGATGTCATGCACACTGCACGACGTACAGGATCCTCAATCGGCGAGCGCTTCGATCACCACGTCGCACTCACGGGCGATCTGAAACTTGAGATCGGCGGGCGCTATGCGCGTAAACGTCGGCTTTTGGTAGCGCCGAACCGCGACGCCGCCGTCGCCCAGATGCTTCTCCAGGCGATCGAGAAAGACGTCCCCCCGCGGCTTCGAGATATCCAGCAGCCCCACAGTTTTGCCAACCAAGTTTGGGACTCGCGGCAATTGCTCTCGTTGCGCCGGCTGCAATTCTCCTGTTGGATCCAGAACATTCGTCATTTTGCGCTCCTTTTCTCTATCCCTAAGCCAACATCAAGACTTGATTACCACTGTTACCGGCGAACTGCCTTTTGCTCCGGTGGCAGTCCAGCCGCCAATCAGCGCGGACCACATGCCGGCGGAACCGCCCGTGTGGACAATTAACAGTCCATCGGGCGCAAACTTTGTCAAACGGCGTCCCGCATAAGGTTCTGGCATGCCCTCGGCGATGCCAGAGGCGCCGCGTATCAATTCCGCGCCGTCGAGGGTCAGATATTTGTCAAGTTCCTCGCGGAAGCGCGCTTTGTTCCAGCCTGCCTCTCGAAAGACGCGCATGTGCTCTGGCGTGACAATTAGAAGCGCGCTGGAGGCCCCAAAGATTTTGCCGTGCTTGACCGTTCGCAGGGTCATGGCCAGGCTGCGCGTCAAGGACGTTGGCTCGCGAGACTTTTGATCGGCGATGCCGTGGACGCCGTCGCCGGCGAACAATGTCACCGTCGATTGTTCCCGTCGAAATCCTCTTTCGACCGCCAGCGATTCCCAATATGAGTCGTGTTCTCGCTCAGGAAAGCAGAAACCAATTTTGCCGGGCTGCCCAAGCGCCGCGCGATCGACGCCCCCAGGTTTGCCTCCGCCGACATTTCGGATCACCAGTTGCAGGGCGCGCCCAATGGTAGAATTGGCTCGGTTGCCCTGCCCCAGCGCATTGGTGCTCCAGTTCATCCCGATTTCGTCGATGATCGGCCCGTTGACGATGATGATGGGACCCGAGAAAAAGGTCGTCGCCAGCAGTCCGTGCATACAGAATTCATCGAGGCAAGCCGCTTCCACCGCAGCCAGGACTACCGGAAGGTATTCGGGTTTACAGCCCGCCATCACCGCGTTGATGGCGACTTTCTCCACAGTGCAAGGCACTTGATCCGGCGGGATCACTCCCACTATCTCGTCCGGCGCGCGGCTTGTTCCGCTCAACATACGCAGAACGCGATCTTCGCTCGGCGGCACCAAGGGCAAGCCGTCGGACCAGCCGCGCTCGAACATGAGTTCATGGACATCTTCCATCTCGGCAAGCTCAATGCGGCGCGCTTGCAGAATCGTGTCGCCAAATCTGTAGGCGAGCTTTTCCGGCATGCCAGGCTCAACTGTCCTGGAACCACAGCCGGGGCTGAATTGGGGAAGATACTCGCCCAGCGAGGGAATCCCAGTCAGGCGGCGCCAGTCGTCCCGCAACCAGCCGACAAGGCGTTCCTGTTCGACACCATCTTCGCATGTGATCAGCGTGGGAACCGTTTCGATATTCAAGCGATAGGACAGTTCAAGCTCGCGATCGTCTTTCAGATCGCGGACACCCGCTGGAAACTGCGGGTCGTCCTGCGAAATCACAGAAAGCGCGCGCGATTGTTGTAGTTCAGCGATTGCGGTCTCAATCAACTGGCAAGTGTTGCAGTCCTTCTTCACTACCAGCAATAGCCCGCTATATCCGTCGGGGATTACAGACATGATTTATGGCGCCAATTCGTTTTGTCAGCCATTGTAACCTCTATCCCTGTCTTTGGACAAATAGTTTGCAAACAGCATCAAACGGATTTATCCTGATTCTGAGGAATGGCTGCAGCAAATGCCGGAAAGTCATTATGAAGCTGAGCGATATCTTCAGGGAAGGATCGGAGGCGCGCAAGCGCTTTGCCCAGTTTTATGCTGTCTTTGCGATTGTGATCATCGTGTTGGTTCTTGTGCTGCTGGCGCTGGCCACGCGGGGATAGGCCGTTCTATTCGTAGTCTTCTTTTCCATCCGCCCAATACGCTTCCATCGATATGCCCAAGCCGTCGGCGATTCGATTGACATAAGCGTAATATGCCGCCACTTGCGCGATATCCAGAACCGCCCGGTCGCTAAAACCAAGCTCTCGCAAGGCGATGACATCGTTCTCGGTCATCTGCCAAGGCGTACGCGTCAACTTAGCCGCGTAATCCAGCATCTGACGGTCAGCCGCGGTCAAATCCGCCTCTCGATAATCAAGCTCAATCTGCGCTGTCCAATCTCTATCCCCGGTCAACTGACGGAGATTCCTCGCGTGGTGCAGCAGTCAGTATTTGCAGCGGTTGATGGCGGACACGACCACGCCGATCATTTCGCGCTGAATGCGGCTCAGAGGCGAATCGCCGTACATCAAGGTCTTGTACAGATGCAGATGATCAAGCAGCGAAGCCGGATTCAAGCTATGAATCTGCATGATGTGATCGACCTTCCCGGAAGCCGGATCGGCGCTGCGACGGTATGCGCGCTTTAATTCTCCGCTGGCGCGAGCTTCAGAGACGGTTTCGATCCAAGCAATGGTTCTTCGCGGCATATCAGTATCCGGATCCTTCATTAGGCCTTCGGCTTCAAGCATCGACAAACAGTGGAACGTCCAGTTTCCAAGCCAAATACAAGGCATGAAAAAACGAGATCATCTCGCGAATACCTTCGTGCGCTGCAGAGACCGCTTCCATTTCAAAATCGAATCCTTCGCGTATAGCCCGGTCAAATGACGAAATCTCCTGGATTTCCGATGCTTCCAGGTCGCGTTCAATGGCGGCAAAGAACAACAATAGTATGCCCGCATGATTTGGTATGATACGGTCTCCAACGCCAAAAATCATCTCTAACGCCTGATCGCCGGTAACGCGAAGTTCGCCCAAACGCCTCTGCGGCGCTTGGGGCGACAGAAAATAAGTGCGCTCGCCAGCTTCGTTCTGTTGGTCGAGTTCCCGCAAAGCCCGAATAGATGAGCCATCGTAGCCGAGCCGTTGTATGCCCTGTTTCAACAGCAGCCAAACCAGCGGCTCGTCAGGCACTGGCAGTCGGTCTAGCAACCAGGCTTCAGTTTGCGCGCTTATGGGATACTGGATAAAGCCCAGACAGCCAAAAGGAGAACCGCTTCGATTGGCGGGACAAGCAGAACAATGATGGGCATGCGCATCCAGCGCGGCGGCGTGGTCCAATAAATCTTGTACAACGATCAGTTGCCTACTTGCATGTTCATCCCGGGAACTGCGGCTGAACTCAAAGCCCATTTCGGATGGAGGGCGCTCGTCACCGGCTTCTCGAAACCATTGGATGACGGTATGGGCGCGTTCCTTTTCCTTGATGCGCTCCAGAATTCCTTCAGGAGTCAAATGGCGTTTGGGAACGCAATCGTATTCAATGATGAAATCAATAGCCACGAAAGTGACCTCTCTCAATTTAAGCTAGTGATTAGCGCAGCGTCCGCCGTCAACGATTCATGCTTCGCGCTACGCTGACCAGCGACCATAGCGCTGTAAGGCCAGCAAGACGTTGATAGTCGTCATCGGCCACCATTGCCGCAGATTATGTTGATCAACCCAAGAACCGTCGTCCGTCTGGGCCTGCTCAAGAACATCAAGGTATTTTACCAGCAAATCGGCGGGCAATGCCTTTGCGATTATCGAATCCGGCGTCGGTGCGAAGGCGAATAGAGAATCGTACTGGCTTTTTGGCGCCGTCCTGGCGCATGCAAGCACGTTAGCTATCGTTGCCGCGCGGTACCGCTCCAAGCCGGGATATTCATCAATAGCGAAAAAGAAATCGACAGCATGGTAGGCCATGAACAGCCATTCGTTAGCTCGGATGCTCTCGAGCGAGTGCTTTTCCGCGACCCAGCGTTTGGTCTTGCTTACCAGGGAAGGATCGGCGCAATCGAAGTGTATCAAGTTCGCGACAATGCTATCTGGCATCGTTTGACCGCCCTCTTCCTGCCACCAGGGCGCAAGGGGATAATGTCGCGTCTCGGGCGGATTGCGGAGATTACCGGCCTCGTCCATCTGGCTCTCGACCCAATCGGAAACGCCGTCGAGGATGGCGCCAGGTTTGATGCCCGTATATTTCATTACACTGAGCAAATATTCCAGCGCTAAGGGATGCGAATGCGGCGCCTTGATATCATGTTCGAAACCGTGACCAAATCCGCCGTCGGGATTCTTGTAACACATGATGATGGCCCGCACACGTTCTGCACTGCCGCCAGCAAACAGAAAGTCGAACAAGGCGCGTTCAAACAGGGTGCCATGTTGATGGACGAAATTACTTGCCTTGCCAACATCTATGGACATCGTTGTTCTCCTCTATGGGATGGAAACACTGAAAGCTAGTCCGGATACCGAAGTCAGCCGGCTCACATGTATTGGCCTAAAATGGCAAGCAATTCACGCGCGCGATGACGGTAGGTGTGCTGCTTAAGGACCCGCGCGCGCGCGGCGCGGCCGATAGACTCGCGGTCGCTGTCGTGACTGAGCAAAAATCGATAGCGTTCGGTGGCCTCTTCGACGGAAGCAACAATGATGATCTCTTTCTCCGGCTCCAACCAGGTCTCCAAGCCCAGGTAGGGGTTGGCGACGACGCATGCGCTCATTGCAGCCAGCTCAAAGGGACGAGATGAAGACGAGCCATATACGCTTGCGTGCGCGCCGCGCGTGATGCAAAGATTAAGTTTGCTGCGGCATACGTATTCGCGCAGCTTGCTAAAACTCAGATATGGCAATGCTTCGCTGTTGCCGATATCGCCCAGGTTGCTCCCACGCACAGCAAACCTGGCGTCGGTCAGATTGCTGGACGGCGCTTTGATCATGCGGTCGATCCATTCCGAGCGATATTCGCGGCCATGCCCATAGAAGAACACATCAATGTCTTGCGCCGCAACTGGCGCCGGGCTGAAAACCTCGGGATCAGCGCCGTACCACAGCGTATGTACATGTTCGACGCCGAGTTGCCTCAACAGCGCTTCTCCCCCGGTACTGTTGCTTATGAACGCGGTATATTCCTTCACATCCGCTCCCTGGTAGATGCGGAAGCCGGAAGCGAATCCCTGCATATTGGGCAAGCTGGCCGGCACATCGCCATCAAAGTAAAATATCGGCAGGTCATACTTCTGCGAGAGATAGCCCGGTACGCCCACCAGGTGATTGAGCGGTACTGTTAGAAACAGCAAGGCGTCAATATCGGGATTGCGCTTAAGAATCGCTTCCAGATGTCGACGCCAAAGCGGCGCAATGAATGCGCGCGCCGCGCCGCGCACGGCTCGGTCCGACAGGGATTCGCGGACCACTTCGCCCGGAGTCGCTCGCCGCCAGCGCCGGACGAAGCCTCGCAGGGAACGGAAGGCATCCCCTTGCCACCGGGCGGGGTTGTCTGCGCATCGCCACCACAAACTTTCGACCGGCACACCCTGGTACGGCGCCGCGATGATGTCTACGCCCAGTTCGTACAAGCCCTTTAGCAACTGCCACCAAGCGGGTGTGGCGCTATATGGCTGGGTGAGATCCAGCGACGAAACAAGCACTAGCAACTTCACGTCTCTTCGTATCCTGCGCTAGATTTCAAAAGCGTATGGCGATTCGCTGTGACAGCCATTGTACATCAGGCGCTCGGCGCCAGCGAATTGGCCGGTCGCGCTCACGAGAGGGGTTGCGCTTACGCACTTGCCCGAGCAACACAGCTCTGCCAGGGGCAGCCACTTACGCAGAACTACGGAAGCAACTGAAGAATACTTCAAGAATTGCTGTGTCCATCGCGCCGGTGACTGTCCGCGTCTGGACTCACGACATGTTCAAGACGGAGTTCGACCTTGGACGGCTATCATGTACTATTAGTAGACCTGATTGCATTTGTAAATACAAATATACATGGCGGTATTCCTTGAGTATAATTTAATGTAACGTGTGCTCAGCACGACAGTGTCCACATGTATTAGGAGATTGCTCGATATGAAACGCCTGTTTCTCTTATTCACAGTTTTTGGCCTGCTCGTCACATTCGGTGCTCCCGCGCTCGCGGACGCGCACTGCATGGACGAACTCGGCTGCGTCGAAGTTGGACCGGACGAGCCGATTGTTATCGGCGCCATGCTTTCGGTTTCCGGCGCAACATCTTTTTATGGCGAAGACTCGCGCGGTGGCGTCGAGTTAGCGATTCTGGGCCGAGATGGTATGCTGCTCGGTCGTGATATTGAGTTCGTTGTTGAAGACAGTCTATGCTCGGCCGAGGGTGGTCAAGCCGCAGCGCAGCGCATGGCCGCCGACGAAACCATCGTCGGTATCATCGGAACAACATGCTCGGGCGCCGCGCAAGGCGCGCTGCCGATTATCAGCGAAGCCGGCATGATCATGATTTCGCCGTCGAACACCTCGCCAAGCCTGACCAACGACGATCGCGATGCGGGCGGCACTTACTTGCCGGGTTACTTCCGCACGGCGCACAATGATTTATTCCAGGGCGCCTTGGGCGCGCGCTTCGCCGTTGAAGTGCTGAAAGTTGGTTCCTTGGCGACGATCCATGATGGCGATCCCTATACTGAAGGCCTGGCAGTGGTCATGGCAAACACCTTTGCCGGATTGAACGGCGAGGTGGTCTTCCAAGGCGCTGTCAGCAAGGGTGATACCGATATGTCGGCCATTTTGACCGAGATCGCCGCCAGCGGTCCGGATATCGTCTACTTCCCGGTATTTGTTCCGGAGTCGGAGTTTATCGCATCGCAACTGGTGAACACGCCGGGGCTGGAAGAAGCCTTGATGATGACGGCAGACGGCAGTTTCTCCGCGACCTTCGCCCAGAACACAGGCGATGCTGCGGTTGGCATTTACATGACCGGACCACATGTCTCCGGCGACGCCTATGACGCATTCCTGGAAATGTGGCGTGAGGAAATCGATGAGGCGGGTCCTCCCAGCGGATTCCACGCCCATGCTTATGACGGCGCCAATCTGTTGATGGACGCGGTCGAAGCGGTCGCCGAAGAAATGGACGACGGCACGCTCGTCATTGGCCGGCAGGCGCTGCGCGACGCGCTTTCCTCCGTCGAGGCTTACGACGGTTTGACCGGTTCGCTCACTTGCCAGTCAGCGTCGCCATACGCCGGCGACTGCGCTACTGGCGATGCCTTGGCTGTCTTCTCAATCACTGAGGCCGAAGTCGCTGAAGGCAACTGGCCACCGCCGATCGTCTGGACGCCTTCAATGGCATCCGGGGGCTAGCGGCAATCGGCCAAAACCTGAAAGATCGCGTTTTTAGAAGAACAAGCCAGAGAGGCCCTGCCCTCTGGCTTGTTTTTGGCAGATGCGCGTTTGCGGTTTCAATGGCGCAAGTCACCCCTCTGTCATACCTAGGTTCTTATCTCTGCTTGCGATGCCCAGATTGACGGGGGGATCGCAAACAGTTCAAATGAGGTGAACAACAGTAATGAAAAAAACGATTGCGTCCTTTATTTTGCTCAGCTTGGTCAGCGTTCTGTGGAGTCCTGTATCGGCTCAAGATGCCTGTACGGACAATTTAGGCTGCGTCATCGTTGCCGAGGATGAGCCCATTGTCATTGGCGCCATGCTCGTTCAGTCGGGCGCGGTCACATACTTGGGCGATGACTCGCTCGGGGGAGTCGAACTCGCGATCATGGACCGCAACGGCGAGCTGATGGGACGTGAGATCGAGCTGGTGCTAGAAGACAGCCTTTGCTCTGCGGAAGGCGGTCAGGCTGCGGCTCAGCGCTTGTCTGCGGATCCAACCATGATCGGCGCTATCGGCACAAACTGTTCCAGCGCAGCGCAAGGCGCCATGCCCATAATCAGCGACGCCGGCATGGTGATGATTGCGCCGTCGAATACCTCCCCCAGCCTGACCAACGAAGATGTGGCAAGCGGCGGCTCTCATCTGCCGGGCTACTTCCGCACCAGCCATAACGGCTTGGTCGAGGGCATGCGCAATGCGGAATTCGCGATACATGTCCTGGGAACAAGCAAGCTGGCGACCGTGCATGACGGCGACCCATACACCGAAGGGCTGGCCCGCGTTGTCGCCGATACTTTTGCGGAGTTGGGCGGGGAAGTTGTCTTTGAAGGCGCTGTCAACAAGGGTGATACCGATATGGCGTCGATCCTGACGGAAATCGCCGTTTACCAGCCGGATATCGCCTATGTGCCCTTGTTTGAGCCTGAAGTCAATTTCTTCGCGGCCCAGATGCAGCACATCGCCGGGCTGGAAGATACCGTCATTATTGGAGGCGGCGCGAGCTTTGTCGCGGGATTCCCCGAAAACACCGGTGAAGCGGCTATCGGTATCTTCGTTTCCGGTCCTTTGGTGACCGGGGAGGCCTACGAGCAGTTGCTGGTACGCTGGGAAGAAGAATACGGGAGCAGCCCGCCGAGCGGCTATCATGCCCACGCCTACGATGCTACAAATCTGCTTCTCAATGCAGTTGAGACTGTCGCTGTGGCCGGCGACGACGGCAGCCTTATCATTGGCAGGCAAGCGATTCGCGATGCCATCGCCGCCACGGAGAACTACCCGGGCTTGACCGGAAGCTTAACCTGTCAGGAGGAGTCGCCCTTTGCCGGCGATTGCGCGCCGGGCACTGCATTGGCGATGTTTGAGATCACTGAGGCGGAGGTATACGACGACAATTGGCCACCGCCGGTATTCTGGAGCTTTTCTGAAAACGTATCGGAATAAATTCGGACTTTCGAGCCAATTGCTCCATCTTGATGTAAACTAGCTGCATCGGCAAGTTTCTGCTGTTGCCTTCCCGGGTCGACAGGTCGCGCTTGCGCGGCAGTCAGGGGATTTCTTCGTTTGCCTATTCCCTTGGACCGGTTAAAGAAAGCGATGTTGCACATGTTCAAATGGAAAACTGACGAATTCTCGTGGGTCGATTTCACCATTGACGTCTTGCGCATTCTCATCGTGCTTGCGATCGTTGTCGGTTCCTGGAACACGCTATCCGAGGGTCGCATCTCATTTGCTCAATGGGTGAACCTATTCATTGCGGGGCTTTCTCAAGGCAGCATCTATGCGCTGATAGCGCTGGGCTATACGCTTGTCTACGGCATCCTTCTGATGATCAACTTCGCACATGGCGAAGTGTTTATGGCAGGGGCGTTTTCTACCGTATTCCTGGCCGAGGCGCTTAATCGCACCGGCTTTCTGAATCAGTCGCCTGTGCTGGCGATATTGCTGATGATCTTGTTCGCTGGCCTGGTGTCGATGACTGTGGCGATCTTGCTGGAGCGCATCGCCTACCGCCCCCTGCGCGGCAGCCCGCGTCTGGTGCCACTCATCACTGCCATCGGCGCCTCTTTCTTTTTGCAATACACTTTTCGCGGTCTCTACGGTTCGGGCTTCAAGGCATATCCGCAGGTCAAAATATTGCAGGGAGCGCTGCAAATCGGCTCCATCAACATCCCGACGGTACAAATCTTCGTATTCGTTTCGGCGCTGGTTTTGATGTTCGGCTTGTATTGGCTGGTGGAACGGTCACGAATCGGCAAGGCGATGCGCGCGGTCTCGGAAAACAAAGAAGTCGCCCGCCTCATGGGCATCGATATTGATTGGGTGATTCTGTTTACCTTCGGCGTCGGCGGTTTCCTGGCGGGCTCGGCCGGTGTCATCAACGGCATGTTCCGGCCTCAGGGCGTCAATTTCTTCATGGGTTTCATACCCGGCATCAAGGCTTTTACCGCGGCTGTGCTGGGCGGCATCGGCAACATCCCGGGGGCAATGCTGGGCGGCTTGTTCCTGGGCGTGATTGAAGCGATCGGTCCCAATCTAGTTCTGGCGGGCCTCGGTATCCCGGGCGCGAACCAACTGAAGGATGTAATCGCCTTTACCATGCTGGTGCTGGTTTTGATCTTCCGCCCGCAGGGCATTCTCGGCGAGCGTCTGTCCGAGAAGAAAGCGTAGGGGGCGCCGGTCATGGATCTCAGCCAATCGCGGACAAGGCAGGCCATAATCACCCTGGGCTTGCTTTCGGGGGCCCTGATATTGTTCACCGGCGCCGTTGGCATGATAGCCGCATTTCATGAACGGGAAGTCGTCAACGATTTCATCACTCTGGGACAATTGGTGCTGCTGATCACGCCATTTATATTTGGCTATACTGCCGCCAACCGGCTTGGCATGACCGGCGAAAGCCCGACAAGCGTGATAGGCGGCGGCATCATCATTGGTTTGCTAACCACGCTACCCACCACATTATTGCTGCTCTTCAATTCCGACGAGTTTCGTTTTTTGCTGGACTGGTCTCTGCGGCTAGCCCCATTTGTGGTCGCAACAGCAATTGCCTGGCGATTGCATCGACAAAATGTGGAGACATTTACGCTGATCGGCAGCTGGCTTTTGGCGGCCGTGCTGATAGGCATCGTGACGTTTTCGCTGGCGCTTATTTTCGAGGTCAAGGGCGAGCTGCGCTCGGTGTTGGTTAACATCAATCGAGACTGGGTGGAGGTCGTAACATTTGACAATCGCAAGGATCTGATGAGGGGAATTTTTGTCTTCAGTCTGGCGTCGGCCGTAGCCGGATTCGTGGGATCGCTCTGCTACTATGTCCCGAGGACACCACGCCGGGCTATGTTTTACGGTCTGTCAGTAACGTTGCTGGTCGGCGCTTTTGGCGAGACGGTGCGGCTGGTGCTACAAGAAAACCTGGAACGCGATACGCTAAACCAACTGTTCAGGCGCGATACATTGCGGCAGAACGCCGCGCTGGGCTTGCTTGTCGTCAGCACTGTCATTGGCTATTTGTGGGCTGCATTCGGGGATCGAGCGCGACAGGGATTCCAAAACCTGGGCGGACAACAGCGCCAAACAACGCAGATGATTGGAACAGTCCTATTTGTGGCAGTCCTGTTAATGCTGCCCTGGCTGATTGGCCGCACGCTGAGCGATGTAGCGGTGACTATCGGCTTATTCGTCCTGATGGGGCTTGGGCTCAATATCGCGATCGGTCTGGCTGGCCTGTTGGATCTGGGATACGTGACCAATTATGCGGTGGGAGCGTACATCCTCGCCGTCATGACGTCCATAGGACCACTGGGTCTGATGAAGGGTACATTTTCATTCTGGATGGTCATTCCGATTGCCCTGCTGGCAGCGATGTTCGCCGGCTTTATCTTTGCCGTTCCTGTATTGCGAATGCGCGGCGACTATTTGGCGATTGCGACATTGGGCTTTGGCGAAATCATCGGGAAGCTGGCGATCTCCGACTGGCTCAAGCCCTTGATCGGCGGCGCGCAGGGCGTGCAAGCGATTCCCAAGCCGATCTTTCTCGGCACAGAATTGAGAAATCCGGAGCAATTATATTATATCGTTCTGGTTGCGTGCCTGGTCACTTTGTTCGTTTCGATTCGCTTGAACAATTCTCGCACGGGGCGGCAGTGGATGGCGATTCGCGAAGACGAGGATGTCGCCACCGCGATGGGCATTGACACAGCGCGCGCCAAATTGCTGGCGTTCACGTTGAGCGCCGCGACCGGCGGCGTTGCCGGCGCGATTTTTGCGGCCAAAGTGGGCAGTGTATTCCCGAACAGCTTCACCGTTTTCATCTCTATCAATGTATTGAGCTTGATCATTGTTGGCGGCATTGCCAGCAATCCGGGTATCGTCGTGGGCGCCGTGGTGTTAATCGGCTTGCCGGAGTTGCTGCGCGAATTCTCGGATTTCCGGTTTTTGCTGTACGGCGCCCTGCTAATCATGATGATGATCAACCGCCCGCAGGGATTGATTCCTACGAAGATTGTCACGCACGAGATGCGAGCCGGCGTCAAGGCGAAAGTTGCTGCCGGCGATTAGGCCCCGAGGAGAGTTACGTGGCAGGAAAGCCCAAACGCCGACAGAACAAGATCCTTGTCGCCACCGGGATGACCAAGCGTTTCAGTGGTTTGGTGGCCGTCGACAATCTTGATTTCTATATTCCGGAAGGCTCTATCGCCAGCATCATTGGGCCGAATGGCGCAGGTAAAACGACCTTCTTCAACTGCATTACCGGGTTCTACCAGATCGACGAAGGCGAATTGATATTTGACGGAAATCGCATTGACGGCAGATCGCCCGACCAGATTACACGCTCGGGCATCGCGAGAACATTCCAGAATATCCGGTTGTTCAACAATATGTCCGCCATTGAAAACATCATGGTCGGCCAAGAGCCGCATCTCAAGTCGACCTGGCTGGGCTCGATCCTAGGGCTGCCTTCAACGCGGCGCGAAGACGATGATACAGAAGAGCGCGGGCGTGAACTGCTGCAATTCGTCGGGCTCGAGGGCAAAGGGGACATGATATCCAAGAATCTTTCCTATGGCGATCAGCGACGTTTGGAAATTGGGCGCGCGCTCGCCAGCAAGCCCAAGCTGATCTTGCTGGACGAACCCACCGCAGGCATGAATCCACGAGAGACCATAGAAACCACGGGTTTCATCCGGCGATTGCGCGACGAACTGGGCATCACGGTTGTATTGATCGAGCACGACATGCGGGTGGTCATGGATATCTCGGAACATATCACCGTTCTCGACTATGGCCGAAAGATTGCCGAGGGACTGCCGGAAGAGATCCAAAACAATCCCGATGTCATCGAAGCCTACCTGGGACGCGGGGCGGCCGCCAGCGCCGGCAAGAGTCTGGCTAGCTAGGGATGGACAGGAAGACAACATGGCGCTTTTAGAGGTCAAGGAGATCCACACCTATTATGGCAACATTCATGCGCTGAAGGGTATTTCCTTCGAGGTTGATTCGGGCGAAATCATTGCCTTGATCGGCGCCAATGGCGCTGGTAAGACAACGACATTGAGAACCATCTCGGGATTGATGGAACCGCGTGACGGCACGGTGCATTATGACGGTGACGATATCTCTGGCGCCCGGGCTGATCTGCTGGTGTCCAAGGGCATTTCGATGGTGCCCGAAGGGCGCGGCGTGTTCGCAAAGCTGACCGTGGAAGAGAACCTGGACATGGGCGCATATACGCGGCGCGACAAGGGCATCAAGGACGATCTAGATCGCGTCTTCGAGTTGTTTCCCCGGTTGGAAGAGCGCAAGAAACAGTTTGCCGGCACCATGAGCGGCGGCGAACAACAGATGCTGGCTATCGCGCGCGCCTTGATGTCCAATCCCCGCTTGCTCCTGCTCGATGAGCCGTCAATGGGTCTGGCGCCGGTCCTGGTAGATGGCGTGTTTGATACGGTGCAGCGCATCAAGAATGAAGGCGTCACGATATTGCTAGTCGAACAGAACGCGCATATGGCGCTGCAAATCGCGGACCGCGGCTACGTTTTGCAGAGCGGCGAGGTCGCTCTCAGCGATACAGCCGCGAACTTGCAGCAAAACGAAACCGTGCAGAAGACCTATCTGGGCATCGATTAGACGAGCCGGCATCGCATTCGCAAGTTATCATGTTCGGCGCTCCTGAACGGTCCCAAGACCAGCGGCTTGAAACCATTTCAAAGGGCAAACTGACCGAGATCGCGCGCAGGGCGCTCGGCGATTCGTCGGTAAGGTTGCGGTCCTGGTCTCGCGAGCCGGTATCTGGCGGCTTCGGCGGCGCCAAAGGCGGGACTGCGATACATCGCTTTAGTGGCCGCACTACTTGCGGCAAAACCTGGTCAGCCATTCTCAAAGTTCTCTATCGCCGCGCCGACGAAGACCAGCGATCGCCTTATTATTGGAAGCGCGAATACGAAGTCTACCGCTCGAGGCTGCTGGACGACCTGCCGCCGGATGCCTTTGCCACCCCGCAGATCTATGCGCTGGAAGACTTCGGCGCATGTTGCTGGATCTGGATGGAAGACATCGTCGACTTGAAGCTTGAGTGGACCTTCGACGACTATCGGGCCATCGCAGGTCGGCTGGGCCGGTTCAACGGCGCGTATCTGACGGGTCGGATGCTGCCCGAGCGTGACTGGCTCAGCCAGGATTGGCATTGCGCGATTGTGCCGGGTTTGGCTGAAAGTTTCCACAATCTCGAATGCTACCTGGAAAATCCGCTGGCCGGCAGGACTTTGCCGCTGAAGGCGAAAGCGCGGATTCAGGCTATTTGGCAGGAACGCGCGACCTTTATCCAGGCTTTGGGCGCGCTGCCAAAAGCGCTGTGCCATATCGACGCCTTTCGCCGCAACATCTTGCACCGCCGGCAGGAGGTCTTCTTAATCGACTGGGCGATGGTCGGTCCTGCCGCGCTTGGCGAAGAGCTGGTTGCCCTGGTTGCTGTCAGCGCATATTATGAAGGCCTCACCTACTCCGAATGCGGGGAGCTTGACCGCGCCGTATTCGCTGGATACCTTGACGGGCTGGCCGAGGCAGGATGGCGCGGCGACGCCAGGCTGCCGAGACTTGGCTACACTTGCGCCATGGTCCTGCGCGGACTGGCCGGCGTCAAGCAGGACATTGATCTGCTGAATGACGCGGATTGCCATCAACAGCTTTTGGACAATCACCAGAAGCAGCACATAGGCGAAGTGGCCGACTTTTACGCCGAGGTTCGGCGCTTTCGTCTGCTGGAGATGGCCGCCGAAGCGCGGGCGTTGCTCAAGAATTAGCATCAGTTGAAGAAGCCAGAATCGATAGCAGCACGCCGGCCGCAATCAGCGCGCCGCCGATTCCCAGTTGTATTGTCAAGGTTTGTCCAAGGAAAATGGCGGCCAGGAGCGCGCCTGAGACGGGTTGGGCGAAGAAGAACAGCGACGCGACCGTGGCCGGCACGAGCGCAAAAGCGCGGTTCCACAGCAGCAAGGCCAAGGCTGTCGAGACGATTCCCAGATAGGCGACGCCGAGCAGCGCGCCGGCGTCCAGCGGGCCGATGGGCCTAGTTGACAGTTCAACGATGCTGGCTGGCAGCGAGAGCGCCAAGCCGCCGAGCAATCCGACGAGCGTGATCGTCAGCGTATGCAGGCGATGCCGGATCGAGACGCGCCGCACGAGCACCGAATAGAGCCCCCAGGTCAGGGCCGAAAGCGCCAGGAAAACATCGCCCAGGAAGGTCTCTCCCCCGAAGTTGGCGCTGGTCGGATCCAGTATCACGAGCAGTCCGGCGCTGGCGAGAACAAGCGCGAGCGCTCGCCGCGATGTCAGCTTTTCCTTGAGCAGGAGCGCGGCAAAGAGCACGACAAGTGCGGGCGAGGCGCTCGTCACCAAGGCGCCATTCACCGCTGTTGACAGGTCGGTGCCCAGGAATTGCGTACCGAGGCTGAGGCCTAATCCGATTAGTCCGACGATTAACAGCTCGCGAATCACGAGCGGCGCCGGCAAAGACAGGCCCGCGCGCCGGAAGATTGGCCAGAGCGCCAGCAGTCCCAAGAGAATGCGCAGGCTCAACAAGGTGAAGGGCGGGATGACAGTCAGCACGACATCCGACACGACATACATGCCGCCCCAAATGCTGGCCGCGGTGATACCGTAGAAGGTCCCGCGCAGCAGGTCGGTTCTGTTCATAAGCTCGACCTTGTCGGCCTCCGCAACCGAGGCAGTCATGATATCGTATTGCTGCGCTGTGATGTAGCCGCAGCCGGCGAAACGGTTCCAGGCATGTCGCGTTTAGAGAGGATAATAGACTCCTTTGCGCCCCCGCAAGCCGCCCTTGAAGCCCCTGCATCGCCCCTTTGCGCCCCCGCGGGGACCCCAGTTTTCTCCAGTTTTCTCCAGCTTTTGAGAGGGTGGAAGGGCTGGAGGCCGCGGTATTGCTGGGTTTTTACTTGGCCACAGAGGCGCAGAGGGGGCGAGCCACGGGGTCGCCCCTACGGGTTGCGAGGTGGTTATGGATGGGATTTGGCGGGTGTGTGCATTCGGGAGATTGTGGTGGGAGATCTGGCGACGGGGCCGAGGCGAGATTAGGCGCCGAATTCGATTGAACGCTGGCAGGCCGAGAGTATAATCAAAGGGAGCCCTGGACGAGGCGCGAGGTTCCGTTATTAACGAGAGCTTGATTTTCCTTTCCTACCACAACATCGATTTGCCCTACGCGTTTCAACTTTCTAACCTGCTGATTCGCTATTATCGGCATATCTGGCTCGATCGTTTTGAAGTCGGACCGGTTGAAGATTGGCAGGAAAGCATCCGCGGGGCGTATGATCGCGCCAGCGGCGCGCTTGTGATCGTTTCGGACGATTACCTCGAGAGCGCATACTGCCGGCAGGAGTACGAACAGTTTCGACGGCGAAACATACCGGTGATTGCCGTTATTCCCCGGGATTTCTCGACGGAGAAGATTGCCGATTTTGCCTTTGATGACTGGATCGACTTCCGTCGCTGGTTCGATGAGCCTGACGATCTGAGCGTGGAGAACTTGCTCAACCAGATCCCTCAATCGGAAGCGGCAGCGCAGACGGGCGAGCGATCGGGTTATCTGCGACAATACATCGCAGAGAGCGAATTGTATTTGGCCAAGCTGCCCATGGCCTGGACCTCTTTGCGCGTTCAGTCCGGGCAAGCGCCAGAGTCCGTTCGCCCGCGCGCTTATCCGGTAGCGCTGCTGCAGGACTGGGCTTTCGCCGTCGGCCATGCCGAGGGCTCCCTGGTCATTGAAGACCTGTTGGGGTGGTCGGCGGGCGAAAGGCAATTCGTGCTGCAAGGGGATGGCAGCAGCGGCAGGACGTTTTTCGCGAGATTGCTGAGCCTTGTGCATGCGCATGCCGCCCTGCGCGACAGTCATGCGCCCTTGCCGATCTGGCTGGACCTGACGAAATGGGACGCGACGAATCCGTCGTTGTCGGCGTTCATGGAATCGGAATGGCAGTTGATCTCTTATTGGAAACATTGGCTGGGCAGCAATACGGCGGTCTTTTTTTTGAACAATTGGTCCGGATTGAACAAGCAGTTTCCCAGCTATGCGGCCGAACTGAGAGCCTGGATATCTGCCAGCGCCGATCACAGGTTTGTCCTGCTGGCGAGGGAGCAAAGCGCGAGCGGCCCGGACGGGCCGGTATTGTCGCCGGGAGCGATCACAGCGGGGCTGGCTTTGAAGCTGGCTTCTGCTTGCTTGAGCCTGGAGCAAGTCAACAGCTTCCGGCAGATACTGCGCCAGCAAGAGCCTAGCATAATCCGCAATCAACTGGATTATCTGTCCCTGGGGATTGAGTTGGTCGCCGCCGATACAGCGTTGGCGGTCAATCATTGGCAGCGCAATCCGCTGCCGGCCGTGATCGCCGCGCGCAGCCAGCAAATGGCATCGGCAAGGGGGAGCGTCGAGGCCAAGCCACTGATCGACTTCTGCCGCAATCTGGCCTGGAGCATGATGCAGTTGGAGGCCGGGCAACAGTTGCCGCGCCAGGATGTGGAAGAGCAAGCATCCGAAAAGCTGCTGGTGGACTTCGCAATCGAGATTGGCATCCTGGAGCAAGCGGGCGCTTTTTTGCGATTTGGCTCGGCGGTTTACCAGTGGTATTTGGCAGCCGGTCACATAAGCAAACATGGCTTGCAGCGATACTTGACCGTGCCGCAGTTCACGGCGTCTGGGGCGCGCGCGCAGCAGAAATGGGAGCCATTGATCTTGATTTTGGTCGACAACCTGGCTGAGGAAGCGCGGCGAGATGTGATCGAAGAGATTGCCGAGACTGATCCATTCCTTGCCAGCGCTTGCCTTGCGCGGCATCCGACCCTTTACGAATCGGCGCAAGAGGCCTTGATCGACAATTTGGCGCAAGCCGCAGCGCAGCATGTGGCCGCGCGGTCGGCATTTCGCGCCTGCATCAACAGCCTGCCCGATTTCGAAAAGACGGCAGAGTTGCTGGTCGGACAGATGTCGGGTTATGACAAGACGGTGCAATTGTGGCTTTGGAAAGAGATATTGGCGCTGCGTCTGGACTTGTCGATCGCCTTCGTTGAACTGGTGGCGTCGATAGACCGCAATTCGCCGACGCCGGTCATCGAATCCATCAGGGAATACCGGCTTTGGCTGGCGGTAGCGTATCTTGTCAAGCTGAGTAGAAATCCGGACCCGCAGATCCAGGCAAACGCGATATGGATGCTAGGTCAGATCAAGTTTTTGCCGACGGCAGTGCTGCTGCTGGACTATCTGGAAAGCGGAGAAGGGCTGCCCCGGGACGAGATCGTGCTGGCCCTGATGAACTACGCCTATTCCGATATTCTGGCAAGCTTATTGCGTTGGTCGCAAGAAAATCCCGAGCAGCTTGAGTTGGTCGTCGAGGCGCTGCGAGCGCGCGGGAGAGCGGTATCGAGCAGGCTGCTGGCGTTTGCCAACGAGGGGCGCCTGACGCTCAATCCGGCATTCTACGAGGCGATGGTCGATCACGATGAGAGCGATTTGGCGATTGGATTGGCGCAGTTGGCTGGGCCCAAGGCAGACTTGCCGGAGGCGGTTGAAGCAGCGATCGCGAGCCACAAGAAGGCCGAGCAAATGAGAAGCCTGATGGCGGGCGCAATCAAGCACTTGCCCAAGCGCGATGACTTCCAGCAGTTGCTGGATGATGTGGCGCGGGTACTGGAAAAACCGCCTGAGTCCACAGTTATCGCCGGCAGCAATCTGGGCGCACTTTTGTACGGCGATCAGACGCTGGAGGGCTTAAGCGCTCAAGCGGAGCTGCCGCCAGCCCTGGCGCCACCGGACGACGGCATACCGGATGATATTGAACGTCAACTGCGGCACAGGGACTGGCAAGAGCGGCACCGGGCTCTGGAACGGCTGGCTGCGTATCCCGCGGCGAATTCGTTGCCGCATTTGCTGGATATGACAAGCGATAGCGAGACGCTGGTGCGCTTGGCGACATACGAAATTCTCTGGCGCTTTTCGGAGGATGTAGCAGCGCGCAAAGCCTTGGTCGCGGCATTGTCCGACCCGCAGCAAGCGATTGTCGATGCGGCAGCGGAACTCTTGACAGATTGTCCCGACCTGGCGCTCGACGACTTGCTGGAATTGCTGGACAGCGACAAGCCGAGCACGGTGGCGGCGGTGATCGGCATTTTGCAGGCGGGGAAATACGCGCCGGCGCTGGACGCGCTGTCGCGGCTGCGCGACGACCGCCGGCGTCCGCCGGATAAGGGCGCAAGTATTGGCGAGCTAGCTAGCAGAGCAGTTGCGGCGATTGCCGAGACCGTGGCGGAGCCAGCGGCAGCCGCGGAGGCCGGCCAGGCATTCAGCGACGAGGAAAAAGTGCTGCGGACCCTGGAATTGCTGCGAGACGATGACTGGGGGCGAACGCAAAAGGCGGCGAAGTTCTTGCGGAAGTTCGCCAGGCATCTGCGGGGCAGAGAGCATGACACGGTATTGCGCATACTGTGCGCCGCCACAGAAGACAAGAACTGGCATGTGCGCTGGGCGGTATGCGAAGCCCTGGCCTGGCTGCCGGACCAGCAATCAAAGCGACACTTGTCCCTGCGTCTCGAAGATCCCAATTGGATCGTGCAAGTTGCCGCGATCCGCGCGCTGGCGGTACATAACGCCGCGGATACAATTGACAGGATGATCCCACTTTTGGGCAGTCCGCAGCAAGCGGTACGGGAGACGGTTGCGGAAGCGCTGGGCGAGCTGGGGCAGTCGAAAGCGATACGCGCTTTGGCGGATGCCTTCCGAGGGGACAAGGACAACTTCGTTCGCCTCGCTGCGCTAAAGTCAATTCAGCAAATCAATCCAAATTTGGCGCGGGAGCATCTCGAGCATGGGCTGAGCGATGCCTTCATCCACTTGCGTTGGTACGCGGCCAAGACGCTGGCGCCAGTTTTTGATGAAGCCGATATGGCGACGCTGGCGCGGCTGTTGGGCGACGAGGGCAAGCCAGACTGGGAAGAGCAGTCTATCCGGGACTTTGCCATCGCGGCCTTGCGGCGAATCGACAGTCCGGAAAGCAGAGCGGCAATCAAGGACGCGCCGCAAGCGGCGAAGCGGACCGAAGCATGAAGATATTCGTCAGCTACGCCCGGGTGGACAAGCCCTATTGCATCCGAATCATCGAGACCCTGCACGCGCACGATGTCTGGTACGATCAGCGGCTGTATGCGGGCCAAGACTGGTGGAAGGAAATCCTGAGACGTCTGGACTGGTGCGAGGTCTTTATCTATTTGCTTTCGCCCGATTCTGTGGCATCGCTATACTGCCGGCGGGAACTGGAAATCGCGCGCCGGCTCAAACGTCAGGTCATCCCGGTACTGATCAACAAGGACACGGTGTTGCCAGACAAAATGAGAGATTGGCAATACGTTGATTTGTCGGAAAAACTGACTGTGGAAAACGTGACGCAATTGCTGAATTCAATCTTGGTGGTCGAGCGCCGGCAGGGCAGCACGGGGCCGACGCCCGCGCCCATCAGCGACGGCCCGGTCTCCAGGTCGAGCCCGGTTGAATTGGTTAGCAGCGCGGTTCACGCTTTGGAAAAGGGCGACTATGACAATGCGATCGTCTTGCTGCGCCAGGCGCAGGCCAGCGGCTATCAGTCTCGCTTCGTGCGACTGGACAATCTGCTTCGGATCGCCGAATCCAAAGTGGCGGAAAGATCGCAATCGCGGGAGCTGGAACGCGAGTATCAGCACATCGTCGCGCTCTTCGCCTTTGAAAGCACGCGGGAAATGGCCTGCGACGCCCTGGCCGAATTTATCCGGGAGTTCGGCGACTACGATCCGCAAGGGTTGCAGCGACTTTGCCAGGGCAAGGAAGCGATCAAGTCGCCGGGCGACAACAATTCCAAAGCGCCGGCCAGGGAACAAGTCCCCCTGCAATTCAACAGTCAAAGCGTCAGCGCGCCGCAGCTACAGGAGAGCGGCGATGAAGGGTTCAGTCGCGGTTTCAGCAGCCAGGTTGTCAAGCTGCCGCAGGCCTCCGCGAGCAACGAAGCCGGCGAGCCGCGGCAGGTGGTCGCGGACGGGGCGTCGGCGGAGGAAATCTTGCCCATGCTGCAGTGGCGCGATATTCCGTATGGCACGGTGGCGATCTCCAGCATGGTTGGCGCGGACGAAGATTTTGGCGAGATGATCGTCCAGGTTGATAATTTTGTCATGAGCATGTACCCCGTGACCAACGCTCAATTCGATATTTTTGCCAAAGCGGAAGACGGCTACAAGAATGCGCGTTGGTGGAACTATTCCGAACACGCGATGCGCTGGTTCAAGCAAGGCAAGGGCATCGCGGAGTCGCGCTTTGCCGGGGGCGAGCGCCCGCGAGAAAATGTGAACTGGTACGAGGCGAGGGCCTTCGCCAACTGGCTGGGCAGCCTGCTCAAGATGAAGGTGACGCTGCCGACGATCGCGCAGTGGCAGCGCGCCGCCAAGGGAGATGACGATCGCTACTTCCCCTGGGGCGACGACTATGACGAAGAGCGCTGCAATACGCTGGAGAGCGGACTAAAGATGACGACGCCGGTCAACCGCTACCACAAGGGCGCGAGTCCGTATGGGGTTTACGATATGGCGGGCAACCTGTGGGAGTGGACGCTGAATACGGCGGCGGCAACGGAGGACGGGCGCGATCAGAGGCGCGCGGTGGCGGGGGGCAGTTTCGTCAGCCCTTGTGACCGGGCGCAGACCTCGTTTCGCTATTATCTGGAGCCGCGGGTGCGCTATTCGTCAATCGGGATTCGATTGGTTGGTCTTCCCTAGGCGTTGGAGAAGGCCATAAAACGCCGTCACAGAAGTAAGTACAGGTAAGTCATGCAACAGATCGCAATGATATTGTAGGGGCGAGCCTTGGCTCGCCCACCGTTCCGGCTAGGTTTTGCGGGCGACCCGGCGGGGTCTGTTGAAATTCAACCCCACCCCCCGGCCCCCTCCCCGATGCTTCGGGGAGGGGGAGCTTTACTGAGCCATGTTGGACTATTATGGTCTTTCGCATTTGCCCGACACTGACCGGGATTGGCCCTAATTCATGAGTTTCAACAGAGTCCGGCGGGTCGCCCATACTGAACGACGGTTGTATTGGAGTTGCATAACTTAGTCGGTCCTACTGAGAAGGGTGCATTTCAGATTGTTGGCAATTGACCACCGAGGACGCCGAGGACAGCGAGAAAAAGCCAAGGGTATAGTTGCTCTGCAAGTTCTTCCCGCAATTGTGGTGAAATGAGCTGATTTAATTTCAAGCGAATTCGATACAGTACCCGGATATATGGGCATTCGCTTGAAACCAGAATTCTTGATATGATGAAGTGATTATCGGGCGCCAAGGATCGATGAAAATGAATTCCAGAGAACGCAGCTTGCAGGATGACATGCCCTACCGACGCGACCTGAACATCGAGATTGACCAGCTCTCGGTGACCGGGCATGTTGTCTTCGCCGGGCGCGACGGCAAGGTCCATGTGCAGACGGGCGGCGATGTGGCACAGCATACAAACCAGACGGTGACGGTCGGCGGGGTGGAAACGACGCCGAGAGAACTGGACATGATGATTCGCTGCATCCGCGATGTCGAGGATACGATACGGAAAGAGAATCTCAATCCGCAACTGCAAGAAGCGGCAATGCACGATTTGCATACGGTCGAGGCGCAACTGACCAAAGAAAAAAAGCCGAACCCGCGCATCCTTGTGCGGGCGGCAAAGTCGCTGCTGCGTTTTTCGCCCGCGCTCACGGCTGCGGCGCTGACGCTGTTTGATCAACCTCTGGTGGGGGCCATCCTGGCCAGTTTTGGCGAAGTCGCGCTGAACTTCCACGATGCCGTTAGGCGGCACAGTTCGGCAAATAATGCCGGATGACAGCTGGCCCGCGCATAGAAAGCCGCTCGGCGGCAGCGAAAAGTTCTGCCGCGCTCACGCAAAATAGTAAGCTTTCTCGTCGCTTGAGCGACGCGGTTTACGTAAACAGTTCCCGGGATCAATAAAGCCGAGTCCCTATGAATCGAGCGCAAAGAGCCATCGCAGCAGTTGAGCGGCAGCCTCGCAGTCAAGCGCTTATCACGTCTTCAACAAGCTGGCGGAAATATGTACAGGCGAATTGGCGAAGCCTGAAACAAGTGGCTGACAATTCCACCTTGGACAACGCCTATCAAAAACTGGTGATGATGGTCTTGACGCCGGTCGTGCCAAACCCGCAGACCAAGCTCAATCTACTGCGCCGTCTGCTGAAGCAATTCCGCTACAGCGCGCCGCTCAGCAAGCGCCTGACAGAGATTTACCGCGACCGCGACTATACGCGCACTGCGGAAGATCTGGCGGGCAAGGAATTGGCGCCGGAGAACCTGCGCAGCGATGAACTGGTCGGTCTGGACTGGCTGATCGTGGCGACAGGGGGATTGGACGGCTCGGCGAATCAGGGCACGATGGCGATTCAGTTCGCGCGCAATTTGCTGGAGACGATGCGCGACAACCTCAACTATCCCTCGGCGGTGCGCGTGCAAGCCGGCTCGATATCGGCCGGGGGGCATGTGATCTTCGCCGGCCAGGATGTCAACATCGTCGCCGAGCATTACACCGGCAGCAAGGCAGCGCTAAAGAATTATCTGGCGGCAGTGCGCAGCGAATGGAACATCCCGACCACGACCATCCACCCCGCCTCGCAACATCATAGTCCGGCCATGCTGCATCAGTTGTATACGCCGGTTGACATCTGGACGGACCAGCGTTCGTTCCATTCGGTTGGCATAGAAGAGCTGAACGCGCGCCGCTATCAAGCGATTGAAAAAGATATGGGCTATGTGCGCGAGTCCGTCTTTGAGGTGATTTCCGCTCATGCGCTGATCGTGATTACCGGCGCCGCCGGAACTGGCAAGAGTTCGCTGTGCCGGTTCATCGTGACGGCGCTGGCATACGCCTGTGATCCCCGCGCTGAACGCCAGGACAAGGTCAAGGGATTGGAGATGTTGGGCGCGTCCTGGATCCATGGGCCGATCTTGCCCATCTACGCGAGCTTGCGCGATTTTTGCAATAGCGAGGATTTGTTTCCCAGTTCGCTGGCGGAAAGTTCTTCAGAGAATCTCTTGCAATACGTCAAGCGGAGCACGGGCAACCTGGGCGATCACCTCGAAGCCTATCTGACGCAGACCGAGGTGCCCACACACGGCAGCCTGCTGGTATTGGACGGGCTGGACGAAGTATACGAAGCCGAAGATCGTATCATCTTGCAGCGCATAATCGAAAACTGGGCGGATCGCTTTCCCAGTTGCCGCGTGATCGTAACGAGCCGGACTTATGCCTATCGCCGCGATTCGCGCTGGCGCTTGTCGGAGCGATTCGCTTCCGCGGAACTGGCGCCCTTCACCTGGAACCAGGTCAAGACTTATATTGAGCGCTGGTACGCCAACATGGCGGAAAACCGTCCCAGCGCGCTGGGCGGGAGGGCGGTGGCGGCAAAACAGTCCCAAGCAATGGCGGCAGACCTATACAAAGCCATCAGAGAGAATCGCGCGCTGTGGCCGCTGGCTCGGCAGCCGCTGATGCTGGCGCTGCTGACGCTGATTCACGAAGATTACAAACAGTTGCCGGACAAGCGCGCCGAATTATATGAGCATACGGTCGAGCTGCTCGATCGCTGGAATATCCCGTCGCCGGCGGACAAGCTGCACGAGAAGCTCGCCAACATCAATCTGGACCGGATGCGCGCGGCGCTAAAACTGATCGCCTTCGAGCTGCATACGGAACAGAAGAGCTATCAGCGCTATCCGACGATTATTGATCGCGCGCGGCTGCTGGACAAATTGATGCAGCAACAGTCGCAAGGCGGAGGCCTGGGCGCCGGCATCGAAGACGTGCTGGAATACCTGGCGACCCGAAACGGCATTCTGGTAGCGGATTCGCCGAACCTGTACCGCTTCCCGCATTTGACAATTCAAGAATACCTGGCCGCCTGCGCGCTGCTGGAATTTTACGATGAGTGCGACATGCCGGCCGGGCTGCGGGCGCAAAGCGCGGAAGGATGGATGTTCCCAGAAAATGTCGTGGCCCTGCTCTGCCATGATTATGCGCGCTGGCGCAATGTGGCGCTGTTCGCCGGGG
This sequence comes from Chloroflexota bacterium, assembly GCA_026708115.1. Taxonomy (GTDB): domain Bacteria; phylum Chloroflexota; class Anaerolineae; order Aggregatilineales; family Phototrophicaceae; genus UBA6055. Next base: position 96,493 of record JAPOVL010000021.1, on the reverse strand, counting down.
CAATTATCGCGGCCGGGAAATGGCAAGACATGCGCTGGCAGTTGATCGACGAATTGCTGCCGAGCCGGCTGGATCAAAGCCTTTCCGAGCAGTCCTTGCACTGCATCAGCGTGGCGGCCGAAATCTGGGGCGAGAGCTGGCTGAAGTCGCGCACGCGCAGCCAACTCATCATCGAGACACATTTGATCCGCTGTCTGAAATTGATTCATGGTGACGAACGGATCGACGCGCCGGAGCGCGCCAACAATCAGGCAATGTTGATGCGCCTGGCCAGAAGCCAGCCCGGCAGACCGTAAATGAATGAACGGGTTTGCGCGCTTGGCGGGCGCTTCTTCGAGCGAAGCAAAAACGACGCAATAACTCCTGTTTGCAGGCTCATTCCAAGAAAGCGGTATGTTGTCTTGTTGAATTTGCAGGGGCGCGATTGGCAATGACAAGACATCTGATGCGGCGGTCAATCCAAGCCATTCCAACCTTATTCGGGGTGACAATTGTCGCATTTCTGCTGATGCAAGCCACACCCGGCGATCCCATTTCGCTGATCATGTTCAATCCAGACGCCACACCTGAAGCCACGGAACAATTGCGGCGCCAACTAGGCTTGGATCAGCCGGCTTTGACCCAATATGTCTATTGGTTAATCGGCAATGATTGGGCGCAGATTGACGTCGATGCGGATGGCGAGGGCGATTTTTACGGCACACGGCAAGGTTTTCTACGCGGAGACCTAGGGCAATCAATCCAAAAAAGACGACCCGTCACGGAGATGCTGTTGGAACGGGTCTCCGCCACGCTTCAATTGACCCTGTCCGCCGCCGTTGTCGGCTATCTGCTGGGGATTGGCATCGGGGTCTTGGCAGCGATCGATCATCGAGGGATCTTTGACCAATTCGCGCGAGTGATTTCGGTCATAGGAAACGCTGTGCCCAGCTTTTGGTTGGGCTTGTTGTTAATTATGTTATTCAGCGTGCGACTTGGCATCTTGCCCATGTCCGGCATGCAAGACGTCACCCGAAGCAGCGATGCATTTGACCTTGGGGACAGAATCAGACATATGGTTATGCCGGTGCTGGTGCTGTCGCTGGGGACGATCGCGGCCATTTCTCGTTATACGCGCACACAAGTACTTGAAGTATTGAGCCTGGACTATGTCCGCACTGCGCGATCCAAAGGTCTCCAGGACCATCAAATATATGTTCGGCACGTGACGCGCAACGCGCTGATGCCGGTCGCTACCTTGATTGGTCCAACACTGGGATTTTTGCTCAGCGGCGCGGTCATCATTGAACAAGTTTTCAGTTGGCCAGGATTAGGCAGGATGGCGGTCAATGCAGTGAGCCAGCGGGATTACCCCGTGGTCATGGGGACGGTCGTTCTAGGCGCAATTCTTTATGTCTTCGGCAATCTGACATCCGATGTGTTTTATTCCTGGATAGACCCACGGGTTCGATTTGACGCGGAAAGTTTAGTTTGATGAGGCGAGGCGGATCGCAATACCGCAGTCCAAAACAGTCGGAAGCGAGCTTGTTGGCTGCCGCGACGCGCTCCCGCTCATTTTGGGAAGATGCGCTGCGCTCGCTATTGCGTGACAAGCTAACCATCTTGTCAATGAGCGTATTATTATTGTTGACGATTGGCTGTATTGTATTGCCGCCGCTGGTAGAGGATTGGACCGGCTTCGATTCCAATAGCACCAACGTGCTCGACCGCTATGCCGCGCCTGGGGAGAACAACCATCTCCTAGGGGCCGACCAACTGGGACGCGATCAGTTGATACGGCTGCTGTATGGGGGCAGGGTTTCATTCGGGATTGCCTATTTGGCGAGCTTCCTTTCCATTACAATCGGCGTCGTTGTCGGCATTCTTGCTGGGTATTACGGAGGGGTCGTTGACGAGTTCATCATGTGGATCATCAACACTTTGGCCTCTATCCCGCAATTATTTCTGTTGATTCTGGTTTCGACGATTTTTTCGGCGTCGCCCGCGGTTCTGTTGATAATACTAGGTGTGCTGGGCTGGATTGGCAGTTGTCGATTGGTACGCGGCGAAGTCATTGCGCTAAAAGAGCGGGATTACATCCTGGCGGCTCATGCGATGGGCGCGCCGGCTTGGCGGATTGCCGTTTTTCATCTATTCCCGAACGTATTGCCCATCATTATTGTCGCCTTGACCATCAACGCAGGCACCTTGATATTGATTGAGTCGGGCTTGAGTTTTCTCGGGTTGGGCGTACAGCCGCCGATACCTTCTTGGGGGAATATGCTAACGACCGCCCGCACTTATTTTGTAACCGGACCGCATTTGGTCGTTTGGCCCGGCATGCTCATTACCGTCACTGTATTGTGCTTTTATTTGGTTGGCGATGGCTTGCGGGACGCGCTCGACCCGTGGATACGGCGGTAAACAAGACAAGCGCATACCATGATGATATGCGCTTGCGCTAGTCAGCTTATAATCGGCTGTGGCAGGTTCTAGCCGTCTGTGATACCCCAAGTTGGGATCTGCCAGGCCGAATTCCAGGGACCGGGCTCGAAGTTGGTGACGCGGCTATTCATCACATGAACCTGGTTGGTGACAACGGTGAAGTCATAGGCGACCTCTTCATAGACAATCCTTTGCAACTCGCGGTAGATCTCGGCACGCATATCGGCATCGCATCCGGCCAATGTTCTGCCTTGTTTGAGCAATTCATCAACCCGCGGGTTGACGTAGGATGTCAGGTTAAAGCCGGAACCGGCAACATCGTTTTCGCTTAGCAAGATGTTGTATGCGATGCCATCCACTTCGGTCCCGCCGCCAAAACCGACAATTGTTATATCGAACTTCTGCGACAGCAAAACATCCGTCAGGTAGGCGCTCCATTCCATGATGGAGACATTGAGCTTGATGCCAATATCGCCGAGCTGATCTTGAGCGATCAAGGCGATATTGGTATAGAGATCGACTAATTCGGCATAGAGCAAGTCGACTTCAAAGGCGAGGCCGTCTTTTTCTCGGATACCGGTCTCCTCATTCATGATCCAGCCGGCTTCATCCAGCAGTTCAGCCGCGCGCGCCGGATTGTATTCGTAGCCGGTCACATCGTCGGCGACTGCCCAGGCGAAGGAAGGCGTGACTGGACCCGCGGCGCGAGCGCCGCCACCCGGACCCAAGGTTTGCAAGACGGCATCCTTGTCGTAGCCCATCGCGACCGCTTGGCGGACGCGCACATCGCCGAAAAACGGATTCGGATCTTGCTCAATCAGATTGCCTGCTTCATCGTAGGCGTTCTGTGGATTGGCGCTATCGGCCCAATTCATGATGAGCATTGGCGTATTGTTCAAAGAGAACACATGCGGAATGAGGAAATCGGGTCCGCCTAGTTGTTCCAATTGATCGGGATACATGAATACGTAGTCAACCTCGCCCGTGAGCAGCGACTGGTTTTGAATCGTTGTATCCACCAAAACGCGATTGAATATAGTTGGGATTTGCGGGTCGCCACCATAAAAGTCGGGATTTTCCCGCAGACGAATAAACTCATCTGGCTGCCATTCGTCCACGACATAGGGGCCACTGGTCACATTGGGCTCGGTATTAAAAGCATTTTCCACCAGATCGCTGAAATCATCGGCAAATACATGAGAAGGAAGCGGCGTCAGCGCGCCAAATGTGTTCCCCCAAACCGTACAATTGGATGCCGCAAGCACAACTTCAAATGTCTTGTCATCAATGATATTGATGCTATCAATCAGCTCAACATTCCCTTTGCGCGGAGAAGGGATGTCCGGGGCGCTGATGGCCCGATAGGTAAAATCAACATCGGCCGATGTGATAGGCGCGCCATCACTCCAATTGGCGTCGTCGCGGATGCTGAAGGTATAGGTCATCCCGTCTTCAGAAATCTCCCATGTAGCCAAGTCCGGAATCGGCAAAGCTGTCTGTGGATCAGTCTCAAACAGCCCCCTCCACAAAAACGAGCCAACATCAATTGAAGCGCTGTCAGAAGAAAAAATTGGGTTAAGATTGGAAATATCACCGGTCAAGGTGCTGCGCAGGAGAACGGCGCCATCTTGAGCATAAGCGGGAATCATGATCGTCAAGAGTAATAGTACGAAAAAAACACGCCTCTTCATCTGATTTGCCCTTTACTAATTGGAACAATACGATCATAAAGAGCATAACACAATCCATCATTTTGATGCAAAGGGGCTGCGATGAAGAACCCTCGGATTGCAATGTTGATTATTCTTGTCCTGTGCCTGGGCTCCAGCCTGGCCCAAGAAGCGGAAGAAGCGGAAGAAGCGATGATTGCGCGCGATGCCGCGCCCAGCGCGGATGAGGTCGTATTCAGCCCAGTTGCCGGCGGATTCAATCGCCCGCTATTCGTGACACACGCGGACGATGGCAGCGAGCGCCTCTTTGTCGTGGAACAAACCGGCAAGGTATGGATCATAAAAGATGGCGTTCGAGCGGAGCAGCCTTTTCTCGATATTTCCGGCCTGATTACGGGAACGGCGAACCGTCCTTATAGCGAACAAGGCTTGCTGGGTCTGGCTTTTCACCCGGAGTATGCCTCCAATGGTCGTTTTTTCGTAAACTATACCGACCGCAGCGGCACTACGGTCGTCGCTGGCTATCACGTGTCCCTTAGCAACGCAGATATCGCCGACGCCGGCAGCGGGGGGATCATATTTCAGTTGCTGCAGCCTTATGCCAATCACAACGGCGGGCATATCGAATTTGGTCCGGACGGGTACCTATATATATCCTTAGGAGACGGGGGCTCGGCCAATGACCCCTTGGGCGCGGGGCAAAACCGGCGCCTGCTGCTGGGGTCAATCATTCGCATTGACGTTGACGGCGCCCTGCCTTATGCGATACCGGCGGATAATCCCTTCGTGGGGGACGATTCGGCGCTGGACGAGATTTGGGCTTATGGACTGCGGAACGTCTGGCGCTTCAGCTTTGATCGCGCTACCGGGGACATGTACCTGGCGGATGTGGGGCAAAGTCTTCTGGAAGAAGTCAATTTTCAGCCGGCCGACAGCCGCGGCGGCGAAAATTATGGATGGAATGTCTGGGAAGGGACGCGGCTGTTCGCGGGCGGCAGCGCAAGGGATCACGTCCCGCCAGTATTCGAGTACTCACATTCGCTGGGCTGTTCGATAACGGGCGGTTATGTCTATCGTGGCAGCGCGATCCCGCAGCTGGAGGCTGTTTACCTGTTTGGAGATTACTGCACTGGCCGGATGTGGGCGATGTACCGCGACACCGACCTGAATTGGCGGGCGGAGGAATTCGCAAATCCGGGATGGGCGATCAGCAGTTTCGGCGAAGATGAAGCCGGCGAGATTTACGTTGTCGATTATTCGGGGACAATCTATCGCATCAATCCCGCCCGGCCGAGTTGATGCCGCTCGGCGGCAGCGAAAAGGTCTATCCCGCTCACGCAAAATCGTAGGTGTTCTCGTCGCATGAGCGACCGGTATACGTAAACAGGATCAGATGAGCGCTTCGGATTCGGGCAGGTTTTCGATGCCGGCCCGCAAGCGCTTGTACTGCGCGATCAGGGTTTTGATCTGCAACTCCAGGGGATGGTAGCGCTTCATCACTTGCTTGCCTTCGGTCTGCAACTGACGCATTTTGGTTTCGACCTGGCGCAATTTTGACTCCAGCTTCATATCACGGTTCTTCCAGTCGATATAAGCCAACGGGACCAGCAAAATGAAGAATGCCCCCAATCCATAGACCAGCGAAGCGTAATCTACATGGCCGGTGTAGTGGAGATAAAAGCCGCCCGCGCCGCTGGCGACAACCAACATGACATGGAGCAGCATACGGCGGAAAAAGGCGCCGCGCTTTTGTCGCCGGTCCAGCTTTCGTTGCAGCTTGTCACGCTGCTGGCGCAAGCCCTCCAACTCGGACCTAATCTCGTTGACACGTTCTCGCAAAGGCTGGGCCTCGCCGATGAAGCTATCAAGGCGCTGCTTAACCAGTCTCGCGGTTTGCCATGAATCCATCATACGGTTGTAGTGCACTTCCAGGGCTTTGATCTGCAATTCGAGAGGCTGATAGCGCTGATGAAACTGGTTGCCTTCGTATTGCAGATCGCGCATTTCGCTTTCCAGCTTGCGCCTGCGGGAATTGAGCCGTGTGCGAGGATCTTTCCAATTGGCGATCACGATCGGCATCAAGAGCAAGCAAGCCCCTGCCAGTCCAAAAGCGACCAGACTGAAGTTGCGAAAGCTGTTGAAATAGTGAATGCCCACAGCGCCGCTGGCGCACGCCAAGATCGCCAACATACCCAGCCGGCGCATCACAAAAATACGGGTGCGGCGCTTATCGATCTTCTGCTGTGTCTTTTGATGCTTCTCGCCAAGCCCTTCCAGATTGGCGCGGATGGTACCGAGCTGTTCTCGCAGCGGCTGCCCTTGCACGCGCAGGGCGTCCAGCCGCCTCTTGAACTGCTGAATGCGTCCCCATTCTTCAAATTGCTGCTGGCTGCCGATATACCATTCGCCCGAGCCTTCATCGCCGAAGATATGCTGGCCAAAGCGGAAACTATAGGGCAAGGGCTTACCGTTGCTGAGACTATGCTCCAGATCATTGACTTCGCCCAAGAGCTGCTCGTGCAAGAGCAGCAGTAGATTGAGCGGGGAAGACATCTTCCTGATTTCTTCGGGGGACAGCGCGCCGTTCGATGCGCCGAGATTGTCACGATGCTGGGTCAATTCGGTATGCAGCCTGCCGAGCTCTTGCCGCGCCCGGCGGATGCCAGCAGCGCGCTCGCGCGTGTCAATATACGATTGGAACAGACGCGGAATCCCGATGGCATGCATGTCATCGAGGTATTCCTGTGGACTTGGCTGTTCAATCATCGAGCGACCCCGCCGCGCAAAGAAGGGTGTCAAACCAAAGAGCGTCTTGCAGTCGATGCGATCTGAGACAAGTTCATTATATCACATGCGAGCGTTTAAGCGGCCATTCGCGCGCTAGGGTATCATTAGTTCGGAGGATAACGATGCGCGCGACAAATCTGTATCCGCTTAAACTCAAGCCCAGGTTGCATGTCAAGGTTTGGGGTGGCAGCAGGCTCAAGAGTCATTTGAACAAGCCGCAGCCGACCGACGAACCCTATGGCGAATCCTGGGAGATGCACGATTCGTCAATCGTAGCCAACGGTCCGCTGTCCGGCCAGTCCCTGCGAGAACTGACAACTGCCTGCGGCGCCGCGTTGATCGGGAGCGGGAACGATCCACAAGATGGTTTTCCCCTGCTGGCGAAATTCATAGACGCGGATCAATGGCTGTCCATTCAAGTTCACCCCAACGATGAGCAGGCGCTGGACCTGGAAGGCGAGCCGCGGGGCAAGACCGAAGCCTGGATCGTTGCGCATGCGGAGGACGGCGCGCGGCTGGTTGCCGGCCTGCGACCGGGGGCGTCGCGCGAAGATGTGGCGAAAGCAATCCGCGACAATCGGCTCGAAGATTATGTGCGTTACGCGAGCGTCGGCGAGGGCGACGTATTATATATTCCGGCGAACACGGTTCACGCGCTGGGGCCTGGTTTGCTGATTTATGAGATACAACAGTCCAGCGATACCACCTATCGCCTGTATGATTGGGGGCGCCTGGGCCTGGACGGCAAGCCGCGACAGCTACATATAGACAAGGGCTTGCAGGTCGCGGATCTCGGCCATGCGCCGGATATCAGGCGCCCGTCAAGCGAGCTCATTGTTGACGGCGATTATTTCATGACCTGGCGACACGAACTAAGGGGCGATAGCCGCATTCTCGAGACGGGCGGGGTTTTTCAGGCGCTGACATGCCTGGAGGGCGAGATTGAGGCGGCGGCGGCTGAGCACGAGCCGATTGCCCTGGTAAAGGGCGAGACCGGCTTGATCCCAGCTTGTATTGAGGGATTCGCGCTAAGCGGGGTCGGGACTGTGTTGCGCTCCTGTCAAAGACCCCCGCAGTCATCACCGGGATGACGGGTGGTAGCGTGGGACGCGTGGGGCGCGTGGACACAGCCCTTCGACACAGCCCTTTGAGACTGACCGCCGGTCCCCCGTAGAAGGCTTGTCCGCTACTAAGAAAACAGAATCGCATTTCTGCCATTTTCTGCGGTAATCCAAGCATCCGCAGGTATGGAAGGCGGGCGAGCCGCGGGCTCGCCCCCAACAGATGTTGACGGGTTCATTGATACAGGTGCTAACGGCAATCTGATGCGTTTCTAGTGCGATTCCGATGGCAGAGGGCCAGAATGGAGGCAGGCAACGGATCAATCGAGGAGGCGTCATGGATTTCAGTCGCTACACCAACAGAGCGCAGCAAGCGATGCTCAAAGCGCAGAGCCTTGCTACAGAACATCATCATAGCAGCATTGAACCCGCCCATATATTTCTTAGCTTGATGGAGCAAGAAGACGGGCTGGCGCCGCGCATCATTCAAAAAATTGGCGCGGGGACTTCCGCGATACAAGCCGAGTTGGGTGCGAATCTGCGGGACATGCCGCGCACCAGCCCGCCAGCGTCGGGCGTATCGATCGGCCGAGATTGCGTGCAACTCTTCACGCAAGCCGAAAAAGAGGCGAAACGGATGCGTGACGAATACACCAGCACGGAACATCTGTTGCTGGCGCTCGCGCGCTCCGGACATACCGGCGCGCTGCTGGAGCGCAATGGCGTCCAGTATGACGACATTCTCCAGGCGCTGCAATCCATTCGCGGCGGGCAACGGATCAGCAGCCAGGACCCCGAATCGACCTATGAAAGCCTGAGCAAGTACGGGCGCGACCTGACCGCTGACGCGCGTCAAGGCAAGCTGGATCCGGTTATCGGGCGGGACGAAGAAATCCGGCGTCTGATCCACGTCATCAGCCGCCGCAGCAAGAACAATCCAGTATTGATTGGCGAAGCGGGGGTGGGCAAAACGGCGATAGCGGAGGGCCTGGCACAGCGTATTGTGAACGGAGACGTGCCGGAGGGATTGCGAGGCAAGACCATCATCGCGCTTGATATGGCGGCGCTGGTTGCGGGGAGCAAATTCCGCGGCGAATTTGAAGAGCGCCTGCAAGCCGTACTTAAGGAAATTGCGGATAGCGAGGGCGAGATCATCTTGTTCGTGGACGAGTTGCACAACATCGTCGGCGCGGGTAAAGCCGAGGGGGCCATGGACGCTGGCAACATGCTCAAGCCCATGCTGGCGCGGGGCGAATTGCGCATGATCGGCGCGACGACGCTGAACGAGTACCGGCAGCACATTGAGAAGGACGCGGCCTTGGAGCGCCGCTTCCAACCAATTTTCGTTGATGAACCCAGTGTGGAAGACAGCATCAGCATCCTGCGCGGCCTTAAGGAACGGTACGAGGTTCACCACGGGGTGCGCATTCAAGACGGCGCCGTCATCGCCGCGGCCACACTGAGCCAGCGCTACTTGCCGGAGCGTCAATTGCCTGATAAAGCGATCGATCTCATTGACGAAGCCGCGGCGCATCTGAAGATGGAAATCGACAGCAAGCCGGCCCAACTGGACAAGGTCGAGCGCCATATCATGCAACTGGAAATCGAACGGGCGGCGCTCCGGAAAGAAAAGGACGACGGATCCAAGCAGCGCCTGGGCGACCTGGAAGCGGAACTGGCGGACGCGCAAGAAGAGTTGAGCGCGCTGCAGGCACTGTGGCAGCGGGAAAAAGAAGTCATCGAGGCGATGTCCGGCGTCAAGGCGCAAATCGACGAGGCCCGCAGCCAATTGGAACGTGCGGAAAGGCAGGGCAATTTGGAAGAAGCCGCGCGTCTGCGTTACGGCGTCTTGCCCGAACTGGAGAAGTCTCTGGGATCGAGCGAAGCGACTATCGAGGACATGCGCGAGGACGGATCGCTGATGCTGAAGGAAGAGGTCGACGCCGACGAAATTGCCGCCATCGTCAGCCGCTGGACCGGGATACCGGTAGCGCGCATGCTGGAAGGCGAAATCGAGAAATTGCGGCATATGGAAGAGCGGCTACACGAGCGCGTTGTCGGGCAAGACGAGGCGATCAAGGCCGTTTCGGCAGCGGTACGGCGCAGCCGCGCCGGCTTGCAGGATGCCAACCGGCCTGTGGGCAGCTTCCTATTCCTGGGCCCGACCGGCGTTGGCAAGACGGAAACGGCGCGCTCGCTGGCGCATTTCCTGTTCGACGATGAAAGCGCGATGATCCGTATCGACATGAGCGAATACGGGGAAAAGCACAGCGTGGCGCGGTTGATCGGCGCGCCCCCCGGGTATGTCGGCTACGAAGAAGGCGGCCAACTGACCGAGGCTGTGCGCCGTCGGCCGTACAGCGTGGTGCTGTTCGACGAAATCGAAAAAGCGCATGCCGATGTTTTCCACGTCTTTTTGCAAGTCTTTGACGAGGGCCGTTTAACCGATGGGCAAGGGCGCACGGTCAACTTCAGCAATTGCGCCATTATCATGACCAGCAATGTAGGCAGCGCACTGATTAAACAGATGGGCAAGCAGATGGGGTCGGAGAGCGATGCCAAGACAGTGCGGGGCGCAATCATGCGGGAATTGGATCGGCACTTCCGTCCCGAGTTCTTGAACCGGCTGGACGAGATCATCATTTTCCACAGCCTGGAGCGCGAGCACATCGCGCGCATCGTCGATATGCAACTCGACAAGCTGTCGCTGATGCTGGCGGATCGACAGATACAGATCACGATCGGCGATGATGCCAAAATGCGCCTGGCGGAACTGGGATGGGACCCGGTTTACGGCGCGCGACCGCTGAAACGCGCCCTGCAAAGTCAAGTTAAGGATCGGCTGGCGATGGCGCTGCTGGACGGTCAGATCAAAGACGGCGATCAGGTCTGGATTGGCCTGGACGCCGCGGGGGACGGATTCGTCGTTGATTCGGTGAGTCAAGCAGCCGTGACGGCGTAAGGGGCTGTGCGAAATTAGCCGCTGGGCGGGGCGGCAGGGTCCCGGGAGCGTCGCGGTTTTTCGGGCGACCAGATTGGCCGCCCCTACGGATTTGGAAATTTGGATGGACATTTGGCGGGTTTGTTAAACAGGAGGAATGCGGGGACTGCGGAGAGACCCTGTCTCAGGCTTCGGGCGGGGGTACCGGCAAGTCAGCTTCGGCGGTGTCTTTCCATTTTTCACCCACGTCAACCAACATGACGGGGATACCGTCGCGGATCGGATATTTGTATCCGCTGTCATCGCAAATGAGCCAAGAATCTTTGACCAGCCTCAAGCGACCGGGATCGTCGCCTTTGTCTGTGTAATGCACTGCGACCGGGCATCGCAATATCTCCATTAACGCATCTGATACGACTGACATCTCGCGACCTCTACTTGTTCTGCAGTTTCCAACAAACACGATTATAATGTAGCGGTAGCCAAAGAGAAAGTCATCATCCTTGGGTTATACTGTTCTGCGATTTGCCGCTCTCATCATGGGGATAATCCTGGGCGGCATCAATCTGGCCGCGCAGGTGCCGCCAGCGCCGACGACAGCGCCGGGCGGTTTAATTGAGCGGGACGATTACATCCGCTCGGACCGTCTTGGCATCACATTCATCAGTTCCATCGACAGCGATGACAAGGCAGCCCGCTACCGCAACGCCTTGATTCTGGGCGCCGGCTGGAATCGTTGGCCCCTGTATTGGGATCGCGTCGAAAGGATCGCGGATAGTTGGCATTGGGCAAGTTATGACGATTTGGTTGCGGCTGACGTAGACCAGGGATTGTGGATCAACGCCGTCTTGCTGGGCCGACCGCCCTTCCGTCAGGATGGCGACAGCATCGCAAATCTCTTCGAACCGGTATTCGCCGATGGCAAGGACCATACTACCCTGGATGTCCCGATCAACCCTGACAATCCCTGGGCTCAGTTTGTCTTTCGCGCTGTCTCGCGCTATAAGCCCGGTGGTATTTTGGCCTCAGAGAGAGGATTCCCCGCAGCCGCAGGCATTCGGGTCTGGGAAGTCTGGAATGAGCCGGACTTGCCAGCTTTCTGGCAGGGCGGGCCGAAGGCCTACGCGCGGCTGCTCAAGGTGGCTGCGATTGTCGTCAAAACGGTTGATCCAGAGGCGACGGTCATGTTTGGCGGTCTGCTGTTCGCAGGCGGCGACAACTTTTTGTCCAGTGTGCTGCAGCGCTTCAAGAATGACGAGCTACGCGTCGAATATGACTGGTTCGTCGACGCGGTGGCTATACACAGCTACGATGATCCCTGGCGGAGCGGCTGGCTAACGAAAGTCGTAGAGGATACCCTGGCGGAATACGATCTTGTCCGTCCGGTATGGGTGAACGAGACGGGCGTGGCCGTATGGGACGATTATCCCGGTCCCGTTTGGGCCAGTGCCGCCGAGGAACGACTTCGCCTCGCCACAGCTCAACAGCAGGCGAATTTCCTGATAATGAGCGCCGCTTACGCTTGGGCCAAGGGCGCGCGCAGGGTCTTTTATCATCAGCTTTATGATGACTGCGGCAACCAGGCGGCAGGCAGCGACTTCCCACCGCATCACGGCGAACTCTGTAGCGAGGGGACATGCTTCGGCCACGCATTTGGCCTGTATCGCAACCCCAGGGAGGCGATTTGCTTCAGCCAGCACCCTTTTGCCAATACCCCTCGGCCAGTCGCCTTCGCCTACCGCCTGCTAGCCGAGATTTTTGGCCGCCAGCCTTTTGACGCAACTGGCATTTACGGGTTGCAAGATCCGGTGACGACTATTTCATTCGCGCGCGACGACAGCGCGCGAATAATTGTCCTCTGGAACAATACGGACGAAGAACGCAGACATAGTTTCAAAGCGAATCATTCCCAGGCAATCGCGCATTTTCTAAATGGCGAAAGGTCCACCCTGCCCGCTATCGACGGCAGGTATTCGTTAAACCTGAAACCAGCGGGGGATTTCAGTTACCCGGACCTTGAGACTGGGCGCAGCGCTGCGATAGGCGGGGAGCCAGTAATCCTGGTAGAATCGCCAGGCTAAACGAGCGCAGATTACGCCTGTCAGTATTCCCGACAGGTCTTTTTGACGCGCAGCGAGAGGACATGCGTCGACTTTGACCGGAAAACGCGTATTGCTCGTCGTGGGAAGCATTATCGTCAGCGCCGCCTCGGTGGCGGTGATCCTTCGCGACGTGAACTTAGACGATATTGCTGCGAGCTTAAGCCAGGCGGATGGCGGCCAACTCGGCCTGGCCTTCCTGTTTGTGGCGCTGTCCATGTTTACGCGTGGGGTCCGCTGGTGGGGCTTGCTGGGCAAAGGTCTCCCGTTGCTAAAGGCAATCCATTTGGTTAACGTGACTTTTCTGGGCAACCAGTTGCCACTGCGCCTGGGCGAAGCCGCTCGCAGCCTGCTGGCAAGCCGTGAAGGCGTATTAATCGAAAAAGCCGCAGCCAGCATCGTTGTCGAGCGCTTGATCGATACCCTCCTGGTGGTATTGATGATTGCCGCGACAGTCAGTCAACTGCCGGACGCGCCAGAATATGTCACCGTCCCGGCTTCCCGATTTGGTTTGCTGGCGCTAGTCGCTTTTCTATGCCTGTTGGCGCTGGCCCGGCATCCCCAAAAGGCAAAGCAACTGCTCCCCAGAATGACTCAAAAATTGCCTGTGCTGAATCGAACCCCCCTACAAAGAATTGTCAATAATCTCCTGGATGGCTTGGGAGCCATAGCCGACTCGCGAACGCTGGTTTTCACCCTCGTCTGGAGCCTGATCGCCTGGTCGACATCGCTGGCCACCTTTTACTTTTTGCACCAGGCGCTGGGCATTGAAGTCAATTATGCCCAAAGCGTACCGCTGGGCGTATCCCTGGCCGCGCTAGGCATCGCGCTGCCGTTCACTATCGCCGCTGTTGGGCCTTTTGAAGCTGCGATTATTGTCACCGGGCAGCTCGTCGGCATGGATAGCCTGGCGGCGATTTCGCTGGGATTCCTCTTTCATGGGCTCAGCGTGTTTGGCTACATTGTCTTTGGCAGCCTGGGCCTGCTGGCGCTGGGCGTTTCGCCCGCAGCCGCCGCGGTGGAGGACTCCACGCCCCCCAGTGACTAATCTCTGGTCAGGAATTCATGCACCAGGGACTGAAAGTGATGGACGCCGTTTTCGCGCAGAACCGAGAATCGACCGCTGTCATAAGCTTTGGATCGCAGGCCGCGCTGAACCCATTCGCAGAGCTCGATATCCTCTTGCTGGATCTCGTCGCTGAAGGCGATGATCTGCTGCATACTTTCCCAACCGGCACCGGTGCCGGGAGATTCGAAATACCATTCGAAGACGGTCAAGGTCTTGTCATGGCCCACCGGGATGATGATGTTGATTGATGTATTGTCCAAATAGACGTTTAGCATCACATTGGGGAATATCCAGTAGTAGAGCGCGTCTTGCTCGCCTTCGCCACTGCGCACATAGCGGCGATCGCGCGTGTCGCCGGCATTGACTTCTCGTATCGGCGCATGCTGTTTGGAGTAGTACCGGAATGTTTCGACGCGGTATTGGTCGTAGTCGATCTCGCGAAAAAGTCCTGGATGGGCAATGGGCAAATGATAGCCTTCCAGATAATTGTCTACGTAAACTTTCCAATTGCAGTCGATCATGTAATCGCGGCGCTCAACCAGGCGCATCTTGTCCAGGTCGAAGCCGGCCGAGCGGATCTCCCTGTGGATTTCGCCATAGGTTGCGGACAAGGATTGGGCGCCCGGATCCAGATTGACGAAGACCCAGGGTCCCCAGGCTTCTACTTGAATCGGCTGCAAGCAGACGTCGTTTTTGTTCCAATTGCGCACGCCTTCAAACTCGGGCGCGCGCAAGAGTTTGCCATCGAGGTCGTAGGTCCAACCGTGATACTTGCACTGCAAGCTCTTGCGATTGCCGCGCCCTTGCGCCACTACCGCGGCGCGGTGCGGGCAAACATTGTAAAAGGCGCGCAATTCTCCGCTGTTGTTGCGCACAAGAACCAAAGGTTGATCGAGCACTTCGCAACTGAAGAAGTCGCCAATGCGGGCGAGATCGTCCAGGCGCCCCACGGGTTGCCAAGTCTTGTAGAATATTTTTTCCGCTTCCAGCTTCAAGAAGTCCGGCTCGACATACCAGCGCGCCGGCATGGTCGCGGCCGTAGCCAAGTTCGCCGAGGGCGCGTAATCACTCAAATTCAGTGAATTCATCTTCTGCTTTCCCCTGTCTGGTGTCTTTGCGGCCCTTTGCCAGATACCGGCATGGGTTGCAGCGCGCGGACAACGCCGCGGAGGGTCCGCGATTATGGCGCCAGCCCCAGCAGCGCGCTTTTACTTGTCGCGCAGCGAGACTGTAAAAGAAGTGTAAAACCACAACTACTACAATGACAACAGTTTTTCGTATAATGGAACATGCAGGGGACCTTCGACCGGCGATGCAATGCGCGGAGAATAGAGCGGAATCGTCAATATGAGGGGCTTCGAGACACTGATACTGGAGAATTGACAACATGCGAAAGCTGTTACGCGCGTTTTGGGGTCTAGTTCTGCTGCTGAGCATTTTGTGGATTGGGGCGGGCTTTGCAGTGGCTTCTGACATTGTGCCCGGGAATGCCATCATGACGGAATTCACAGCGCAAGTGGAAGACTTCGCTGGCCGTTTGAACCTTGACCAAATTGAAGGGTATTCCACCCCGGTATTCTTTGTCGGCAGCGGTCTGCCTCTGTTATTGATCGCCGCATTCTTTTTCTGGCGCAACAATAGCAGCGTCCGCTCGCGAAAGGCAAAGGCGGGAGCGCAGGCGGCAGCTGACAAGGACAGCGATTCGGCGATCCCGCTGCCATTCCCCGATAGCAAGCCGGCAAAAGAGGCAAAAGGGAATGCGCGGGCCCTGCGCCGGCAAACGCTCTTGGTCTCGGCACTAGCATTTATAGCGGTATTTTTGCTGTGGAATCAGCGCGAAATGGAGATGCTGCTGTACCCCTTGCGCTTGTTTGTCACCTTCGTGCACGAGGCGGGCCATGCGCTTGCGGCGCTGATTTCCGGCGGCCAGGTGCAAGGCTTCACTGTGAATGCCAATGGATCTGGCGTGGCGGTCACGGCAGGGGGAAATCGCGCGCTAATTCTGCCCGCCGGGTACCTGGGAGCGGCGCTGTTTGGTTCCTTGCTCTATTTGCTCAGCAATCGCGCCCCGCGCTGGGCGTCGGGCATAGCGATGGCGCTCGGCGTGTTTTTGATCGGAATAAGCGCGATCTACGGACGCTCCGATGCGTCGGGCTTGCCCATCACGCTGGCCATCGGCGTCGGCTTCGGGCTTTTCATCCTGCTGGTGGGGGCCAAAGCGCCCCGGGTCATCGTCCAGTTGCTGCTGAGCATACTGGCGGTCGTAACAGCTTTGGAAGCAGTTTACGATTTGTGGTATCTCGTCGGCAATTCCGGAGTCGGCAGAGGCGATGTTCGCAACGATGCGGCCGCGTTCGCCCAGGAGATCACGCCTCTGCTGCCAGCCGCGGTCATCGCGCTGCTCTGGGCCGGGATCGCAGTAGCCATGCTGGGAGCGGCGATATACTTCGGCGCCATCAAGCCGCTGCGGAGTGAAATCCAGGACGTTGTGAACGGCCAATCGTAAACAAAGTGTAAACTCTTTCCCATTGGCTTGCGTCGGCCGGGCGAATGCCATAGATTGTAGTCAAATCAACATGCAGGAGCAATCTCATGTTAAGAACTTTCGTTGAGCGCAAGGTCCGCCGGCAGATCGTTCTCAGGAGCCTGCTGATTTCAGCGCTGGCTTTTGCGGGATTACTCGCGCTTTTGTACACGCAGGGCACGGAAGGGCTGTTGAAGCCGGTGCGCATGTTCGCCGACAATTTCAGCGGCGCGCTGCATAATATCGCCATGGTCCTTACAGGCGCTTCCGTCGAAGGCTTCACGCTCTCGCCAGAAGGCAACTATATGATTAGCTATGCGGGCGGCGACGCGGCGCTCTGGCTGCCGGCCGGCTATCTGGGCTCGGCTTTGCTCGGGTCGATCATGTTCTTCCTGGTCAATCGCGCGCCGCATCTGCTGCGCGGTATGGCAGCGCTGACAGGCTTCTTCACGGTGGGCTACTTGGCGCTGTTCATCCGTCCGGACGCGACCGGCGACTGGCTCTCGTGGATTGCCTGCGCTGGCTTCGGTCTACTGTTGATAGCCTTAGGCTGGAAGGGTCGGGGCGATATCAACCAGTTTTGGTCTTGGCGTTCGCTGGCGCAGATTGTCATGACCGTCGCGGCCCTGATGACAGCATTGCATATCGTGCTCGACTTGCCCTATGTTTTGTCCGCCCCGGCGCGTCATCCCGAGGACGCGAACATGATTGTGAATGCGGTAGCGGCCTTCGCTGAAGAGATCTTGGGTGGCGCGTCAGTCTCCCTGATCGCTTATTCTTGGTCCGCCATCGCCATCGGTCTGTTCGGTTTCGCTTTCTATCGCAGCATCCCGCGCCAGCTTAAGCAAATCCCGAATAACGACGACATCGTGTGATTCTTGGTATCGAAGCAGTACTGATTCCGCAATGCGAGGGCATGCGCTCGGCAGCATGCCCTCTATGATTTTGTTTAGCGCTAGACGTCACTGACCGCCCGGGTGGCGGTCAGTGACGGTGGAATAGGAGCATGTCATGGCAAAGGCAATCTGGAACGGCAAAGTCATCGCCGAAAGCGACAAGCCGCTTGTCGTCGAAGGCAACCTCTATTTTCCGCGCGATACGGTCCGGGCCGAATTCCTGCGCGAAAGCGACAGTCGTACGATCTGTCCCTGGAAAGGCGAAGCCAGCTACTTTCACCTGGCGGTAGACGGGAAAGAAAACCAGGACGCGGCCTGGTTCTACCCGGAACCCAAGAAAGCCGCGCAGCAGATCAAAGATCATGTCGCTTTCTGGCGCGGCGTTTCCATCAAACGATAAGACCGCGGCAAGCGCGGTTTTCCTCGGGGGGCGCCGGCCCCTGCCTGAATAGTATTTGGCTCCCGGTACAAGCAATAACTGGCGGACAAGGGTCGTCCGCCAGTTTTTTTGCATGCCGTCAAAAGTCGTTGCATACCTCTGTTGCATTTCTAATTAACTTTGGTTAAAATACATCAATAGCTTGGGTAAATCTCGGATTGGAATCGCATGGCCTCGGTCAGCGCGCCGTCTTCATTGGCCCCGCCCAGGGAAGAACGGCCATCAACAGGGAAACTGGAGAAAATGGCGCCAGCGCTGGTCGTCGTCACGCTTGCAGCAATCGCGCTCAGCATGTTGGGCGAGCGGACCGGCGCGCCGGAAGCTGCGGTGATGGCGCTGAATATCGTTTCCTATCTTGCCGGTGGCTTCTTCGGCGCCAAGACCGCGCTTGAGAGCTTGCGCGAAGGTGAAATTGACGTCGATTTGCTGATGGTCCTGGCTGCCTTGGGCGCGGCAGTTGTCGGGGAGTGGCATGAAGGGGCGATACTGCTTTTTCTGTTTTCCCTGAGCAATGTCTTGCAAGACTATGCCATTGGCCGCAGTCGCAGAGCGATTAGCAGTCTGTTCACGCTTTACCCGAAAGAGGCGACGGTCAAGCGCGGGGCCGATATCATGCGTCTAAAACTGGAAGAAATCAGGGTCGGCGACATCGTCCTGATCGAGCCGGGCGAACGCATCCCGGTTGACGGAATAGTCCTAGCGGGCATATCGGCAGTGGATCAAAGCCCGATCACCGGCGAGTCAATCCCAATCGACAAATCCGCGGGGGAGTTCGTCTATGCGGGAACGCTGAACAAGCAAGGCATCCTGGATGTCCGCGCCCTTAAACCCGCAGGAGAGACGACGCTGGCGCGCATCATCAAAATGGTGGAGGAAGCGCAAGACAGCAAAGCGCCCACGCAACGCTTTCTGGACCGATTTGAACAGGCTTATGCCAAAGCGATCATCCTGGGCATTGTGCTGCTGATTCTGCTGCCGCCGCTGCTCGGCTTGAGCGATTTCGAGAGCAATTTTTACCGCGCGATGGTGCTGATGACGGTCGCCTCGCCTTGCGCGCTGGTGATCAGCGTGCCGTCGGCATTCATCTCGGCGATTGCGGCCGCCGCAAGGAGCGGCGTGCTCTTCAAAGGCGGCGCCAGTCTGGAGCAATTGGCGCGCGTCCAAGTCGTGGCCTTCGACAAGACCGGCACGCTGACTGAAGGGCAGCCGCAGGTAACGGACATCGTGGTTTCTCCACGTTTTGCCGAAACAGAGCTGGTTCAGGTTGTGGCTTCGGCAGAAGCGCGGTCGGAGCATCCGCTTGCCAAGGCCATCGTCGCCTATGCGAGCGCCGCGAACATCAGTCTGAGCGAAACTGAGGACTTCGTTGCTGTCCCAGGCCAGGGGGTGCGGGCGCGTCTGGACGGGAGCGATATCCGCGTCGGACGCATAAGCCAACTGCAGGAGAACGAGGCCATGCCCGATAGGCTCGCCGAAGCGAGAACCAGGCTGGAAGCTTCCGGCAAAACGGTCATCGGCGTCTTGCGAGACCGGACCTGGCTGGGCCTAATTGGGCTGGCTGACCAAGTGCGTCCAGCATCATCGCCTCTGGTCCGCGAAATGAATCGGCTGGGCATGGTCACGGTCATGCTGACGGGAGACAATCAGCTTGTGGCCGAGTCGATCGGGCAGCAGCTCGGTATAGACGAGATCTACGCCGGGTTGTTGCCGCATGAAAAGGCCGAGATCCTGGTGGGGCTGCAACAGCGATACGGCCCGGCCGCCATGATCGGAGACGGCATCAACGATGCGCCCGCGCTGGCAGCCGCGGACGTCGGCATTGCGATGGGCGGCGCCGGGGCGGACGTGGCGCTGGAAAGCTCGGATGTGGTGCTGATGGGCGACAGAATAGAGCGCCTGACGGAGGCGCTGCGAATCAGCGACCGAGCCAAACATGTCGTATGGCAAAACATCGCCTTTTCGCTGGCGGTGATCGCGATCTTGATTGCCGGGGTCTTCATTTTGGAACTGGCGCTGCCTGTCGGCGTGTTGGGGCACGAAGGCAGCACCGTGATCGTGGTCCTCAACGGCTTGCTAAGCTTGCTTATCCTGCCGGCATTGCGTCGTCAAAGGATGCGGCGACTCGCGCGATAGTCCCCAGCAGTTCTAGCGCGTGAATTGCGCCCCTTCCCATTCCGCGAAGAGCGGTTGCAGCTTCAGCCGCTGGTACTTGCCGGTTGCGGTGACCGGGATGTCATCCCCAAATACCACTACTTTGGGCGATTTTTCGAAGGGCATCTTCTCGCGGCAGTGCGGCAGGATGGCGTCTTCCGTGAGTTCGACGCCGTCTTCCAGCACCACATAAGCGCCGATTTCTTCGCCGTAATAGCGATTCTGGAAACCTACTGCCAAGCCAACTTTCACGCCATCAATGCCCAGCAAGACCTCTTCAATGTCCAGGGGGCTGAATTTGACTCCCCCGCGATTGATCAGTTCTTTGATGCGCCCGGTGATGAAGAAAAACTTCCTGCCCTCCTCGTCAAGCTTGAAAAATCCTTCGTCGCCGGTGCGGAACCAGCCAAACTTGAAGGTATCGGCATTGGCCTCGGGGCGCTTGAAATAACCTTGCATGACATTGTGACCGCGCACGCAGATTTCGCCTCGCTCTTCTTCCGCCAGTTCTCGTCCGCTGCCATCGGCGGCAAAGATCGCCATCTCGTTGGCTTCAATCGGGCAGCCGATGCTGGGATAGCCGTAATCCAGCAACCAGCGCTGGTTCGCCTCCCATGACAAGCTGATGGGCAGGAATGACGAATAACAAGTGGTTTCGCTCAAGCCGTAGCCGTGAAGAATGGTCAGACCAAAGGTCTCGGCAAAGTCGCGCGCCAGCGCCACGGAGAGCGTGCCGGCCCCGCAAATGAAGTGCCGGAAATGACTCAAGTCGCGGCGGTTGATGTTCCCGCCAAATATGGTGTTGCCGGCGTCCTGCTGGCGCGCGCCGTATTCAAGCAGGAACTGAAGGAGGGTAGGCACGACGCTTACGACGCTGACCTTGTCTCTTACAATGCGCTCCCAGAAATGAGACACGCTGAAACGACTATTGAGAACGGTCGACCCGCCGACGTAGAGCGGCGTAATTATCGTGACCAAGATGCCGTTGACGTGATGGATAGGCAAGACGCACATCATGCGTTGGTTGCCCGTTATCGCCTGCCACTGGCTGACGCCCAGGGCGTCGACCAAAAGGTTATACTGTGTGAGCGTGACGCCCTTGGGCGTGCCGGTTGTGCCACTGGTGTAAACCAGAAGCGCTTCGTCATCGAGCGCAGCGGTTGCGGCGCCACTTTCGCCCAAGGGCAGGTCGCTTGCCTTGGCCCCTGAATCGTCGCCCAGGAAGGTAGTGGGACGGTTCTTTAGCGCTTCATAAAAGCTTAGGTATTCCTGGGAAGGCTGGCCGCCCACCTTGATTACCTGCGTGATATTTGGCGCGTCTTGAATGATTTCTGCGGCGCGGGCCATGTATTCGCTGCGCACAAAACAAATTTTTGCCCCGCTATCGCGCAGGATAAAGGCAATGCGGCGGTCGTCTTCCGAGACATTCTGTGGGGCGACAGTCGCGCCGATGACCCAGCAGGCGAAGTAAATCAAGACCGTATCCAGGTGATTGTAGGCGATTGTCGCCACGCGGTCGCCGCGCCGCAGCCCGAGATCTTCGTACATGAAATTGGCCGCTTGATGAACACGCGCGTTGAACTCGGCGTAGCTCCAGGCACTGCGTTCGTCGTCCGTATCGTAGAAAATGAGAAATGTTTTGTCCGCCGATGTTTTGGCATGCATAGAGAGGGCGTCTCGAATGTTTCGATAGGGAACTTTCCGCACTTGCGGGGGAAACCCGTCTTTTGATTGCGCCTGACGCAGCTTTGGCGCCGTTTCCTCAAACAAGTCTTGTGACATAGCAGATCACCCCGCGAAAAACGGCCTTTTGCACAGCCAACATTATATCAACTGGGCCGCTTTACGTGAACAATTATTCGCGTTCGGGCGTATCCTTATTGTGATAGCGACAGGCCTTCAAAGTCTGATTGTTGGCGATGGGATCATGCGTGGGAAGACCCCCTAACGAGAAGACTTGAGTCCACGTAAAATGCCCGGACCGAATTTATCGATCGTATTTTGTTATATTGGACCGGGATAGCGGAAAAGATCGCGGAACGTTGTATAGAGCTTGGCAAGGTACATTACATTGCAATACGTGAGGACGAAATCGAATGAGAAAACTCTGTGTGATTGGCAGCGGATACGTTGGTCTGGTGACGGGCGCCTGCTTCGCCGATTTGGGCAATAGCGTCACGCTGGTTGACATTGATGAAGGCAAGATAGAAACGCTACAGCAGGGGAAAATGCCCATTTATGAACCTGGCTTGTCGGAGATGGCGCAGCGGAACACGGTCGCCGGCAGGATGCACTTTACCACATCCTACCTTGAGGGGCTTGATCAAGCGGAGTTTGTCTTTATCTGCGTCGGCACGCCCTCGGGCGTGGACGGCGAAGCGGATCTGCAATATGTCCGTTCGGCGGCGGAAACCATCGCGGAAGCCATGACCCACCCGCTTGTCATTATCAACAAGTCGACCGTCCCGGTCGGCACCGGAGACTGGACGGCAGAGATCATCCAGCGCAAACAGCCGAAGCCGATGGACTTCGCAGTCGTGTCTTGCCCCGAGTTTTTGCGCGAGGGTTCCGCCATTGCCGATTTCATGAATCCCGATCGCACCGTGCTGGGATCCACCAATCCTGAGGCTGCGGACCGCGTCGCCGAGCTTTACGCGCCGCTGGATGCGCCGATCGTGATAACCGATATCCGAACCGCCGAGATGATCAAATACGCTTCAAACGCATTCCTGGCCACGCGCATCAGCTTTATCAACGAGATCAGCATTATCTGTGAACGCCTGGGGGCGGATGTCACTGAAGTCGCGCGTGGTATGGGATTCGATTACAGGATCGGGCCGCATTTCTTGCAAGCTGGCCTCGGCTTCGGCGGTTCCTGCTTTCCCAAGGACGTGAAAGCCCTGGCAAATATGGCGCAGACCCATGGCATGCATCCGCAATTGCTAAACGCAGTCATGGAGATCAACGCCTTCCAGCGGCGGCAGATCGCGATGAAGGCGCGAGAAATGTTGGATGGCACGGTTAACGGCAAAACGATTGCCGTACTGGGTTTGGCTTTCAAAGAGAATACGGACGATATTCGCGAGTCTCCTTCCCTGACGGTCGTTCGTTCGCTTCTGAATCAAGGCGCCCTCGTCAAGGCCTACGATCCGGTGGCGATGGAGAACGCAAGCAGAGAAGTCCGCGGATTGACGCTCTGCAGCGACGCTTACGCCGCGGCGCAGGATGCCGAAGCCTTGTTGGTCCTAACGCCCTGGAACGAGTTCAAGCACCTGGACATGAGCCGCATTCGCGATTCGATGAAACGGCAGATTCTGATCGACGGCCGCAATCTGTATGACCCGGATGAATTGCGGCAAATGGGATTTGCGTATCGCGGGGTCGGGCGCGGTTACGACGGCGCGGGCCTGATGGCCAATGGCGACCAGTAGCGCTCTGGCGCGCCCGCAATTCTGCTTCGCCTAGTCTGAATTCAGCGCTGGCAATTCGCTCAGATCCGAACGGTATGGTTGTCCCGCAACACCGCCAATCTTGCTGGCGACTGCGCGCCCACAGCGGCAGGCGATGGACAAGCAGTCTTGTATCGCCAGGCCATCGAGCCAGCCGGCCAGGAACCCGGCATCAAAGCTGTCGCCGGCGCCGATGCCGTCGCCGCCGGCATCGGCTGCAGCTACCGTCCGCGCAGTTTCCATACCTTTCGTCCATGCGCTTGCGCCTTCAACCCCCCGCTTGACGACCAGAACGGGCACGCGTTGGCGAAGGTATTGGACGGCCCCCGCCAGTGAAGCGACGCCGCAAAGATTATTCGCCTCTTGCTCGTTGGGCAGCAGCACGTCGGTTGAGGTCAACGCGCCCTCCAAGTCGATATCCCATGACTTGGCAGGATCCCAGTTGGTGTCAAGGGAAACTGTCAAGCCCAATCCCTTCGCCCGCCTTAGAATCGCGATACAGTCCGGAAGCAGACCGGTCTGCAAGAAGAGGCTGCCGTAATGCAAGTGCCGCGCCCCCGCCAGCATATCATCGCAGATGTCAGCCGCCGTCAGCGCCGTTGACGATCCCGGATAGGTCAGCATGGCGCGATCGTCCCCTTGCACCATGTGTACGGTCAAGCCTGTTCTGAGATCTTTGTCCACTCGCATATGCTGCGTATCAACGCCCGCAGATGACAAAGTATCGAGGATGAGTTCGCCATAGGCGTCATCGCCAACAGTTCCCAGCAAGGCTACCCTAAGACCGAGCTTGGCCGCTTGCGTCGCGAAAATGCAGCAAGAGCCGCCCATGACCAGGTCGTATTCGGCAACAGTCTTTTCGACTTGCCCAAAACGAGGCGCTACGTCATCGTCGCGCAGGATCAGGTCGACACAGGTGTCTGCAAATGCGATGATGTCGTATGTCTTGCTCATGAGCTGCCACAAAATGGCGAAGGCAAGAGACCGGAGGAAGCCCTGGCACAAGTTTTAGCGGGATTTGGCATAACCCAAGCCGTGCAAATGGGCCAGATTTCGAACAGCGCTGTCCAGGGGATTCAGGCCGCGGCCGGGCAAAATGTCTTGCTCGATCACTGCCCAACCGTCGAAATCCAGTTCGCGAAGCAAATCCAGCAAACCAGCAAAATCAACCGAACCGCGTCCCAACTCGGGGAAAACGTCCAACTCGACTGCTTTGAAATAATCCCAGCCCGCATCCCTCACCGTCTCGAGCACATCTTTGTCGCATTCCTTAAGGTGCAGGTACTTCAGCCGTTCGCTCCAGCCACGGGCGACAGCGACCGGGTCCCCGCCTCCGTACATACAGTGCGCGGTATCGAGGCAAAGATTGATATAGCGCGGATTGGTTTCGTTCATAAGGCGACCAATTTCCGCTTCGGTCTCGATCCAGGCGCCAACATGAGGGTGGAAGACCGCTTGCAATCCGTATTCTTCAAGTGCGCGCTTGCCATAGTCTTCCGCATTGACTATGAAGCGCGGCCATTCTTCTTCGGTCAAGCCGTCTTGCGGGCGGATGCGCCCGGCGCGATTGGAGCGATTCGAGTCGACGAACAGCGCGTCGGACAAGACCACCCACTGGCAGCCCATTTGCGAAAGCAAGCGCGTGGTAGCCATGGTTTCGTCGTATTCGTCTTGTTTAGCCGCCGGATCTACCAGATTGATCTGTACGTAGGCGGCAAGCAAGCTTAATCCCTGTTCCTCGAGCACTTCGCGCAGCAAGGCACGGTCTTGCGGCAGGTAGCCGAATGGTCCCAGCTCCGTACCGGCATAGCCAGCCCCGCTGATCTCGCGCAGGACTTGATCCCAAGGCGGGACGTTTGGCGTATCTTTCATGATCACGCCCCAGGAAACGGGCGCGGAAGCGATCCTGATCTTCACCTGTTTCTCCTCAATCGAAGCGGACTGGATTGGTCGCCGCTGTGACGCTTTGGGAGCCTACGTCGGGAAGGGCCTGCCCTACCAATAGAAGCGCTGTCCTGTTCTGCCCTCTTCGCGCTCGTCGACGAGTTGCTCCGTCTTCTCGTCTTGCGTGACCTCGGCCCCGAAGACGTCCCACCAGATGCCGGAGCGCGGCAGACGGCTGTAACGTTCAATCTGCGCCACAATCATGCAAGAGCGCTCTTCTTCCTTTGCCTCCGCAAGCGCCGCTTTCAGTTCGTCTTCGTCAGTCGCGTTCCAGGCGCGCAATCCGATGCTCTCGGCATTCTTGGCATAGTCAATCTCGACGAAGTCGCCGTCATCCAATTTGCCGGTCTCGTGATTTCTCAGGCGAAACTCGTTGCCGAGGCTATGACCAACCAGCACCTTTTGGTGTCCGTGAATGGACTGGAAACCATCATTTTGGAGCAAAATAACGGTCAACTTCGTAGCCTCTTGTATAGCCGTCTTCAGTTCCATCGGATGCAGCATATAGTTCCCGTCGCCGAGGAAGACATAGACTTCTCCATCATGCGGGCGCGCCAGGCGCACGCCGATTGCTCCGGGGATATCGTAGCCCATACAGGAGTTGCCAAATTCCAGGTGAAGAATCCGTCCAGCTGTCGCTTCAAAGAGTTGATGCAAGTCCCCGGGCGCGGTGCCGGCCGCGCAAACGAGCGTATCGCCCGCCCTCATATAATCATTGAGTACGCCGATTACCTGGGCTTGACTCATGCGTTCATCGGGGTGCTGTACATAGACCGTTTCTCGTTTCTGTTGCAGCCAAGCTTCTCGATCGACCGCCAGCGACTCCACATATCCCGGGTTGGGCTTGATGCCGGCCGCTTCCGCAGCAGTCGTCAACTCTCGCAAGGCGTCGCGCGCGTCGGCAACGATCGGCAAGGCGCCCAGTTTGTGGGCATGCGCGCCGCTGACGTTGATGCTAATGAATTTGACATCAGGGTTCTGCCAGGCGGAATAGGAGCCGGTGGCAAAATCGGCCAGGCGCGTGCCGATCAAGAAGACCAGATCGGCATCAGCCGCGTATTTGCCCGAAAGCGGCGTGCCCGTATGTCCGCTGCCGCCGATTAGCAAGGGGGACTCGTCTTGCAGCGCGCCTCGCCCAGAATGCGTCTCGCCAACCGGGATTCCAAATCTGTCGGAAAACTCGCGCAATTCTCGCCAGGCTTTGGAATAGTGAACGCCGCCGCCGGCCAGAATGTAAGGCTTGTCTGCGGACTTGAGCAACTCGACTGCTTCTTGAACCCGGCGCTGGTCGGCTTGGCGCCTTTCGACCCGCCAGATCTGTTCGCGGAAAAAGTTCAGGGGATAATCAAAGGCCACGCTCTGAATATCTTGCGGCAAGGCGATCGTAGCGGGACCGGCGTCAACAGGATCGGTCATCACGCGCATGGCCTCTGGCAAGGCGTAGAGAATCTGTTCGGGACGGGTGATGCGATCAAAAAACTGGCTGACGACGCGAAAACAGTCCGTGACACTCATATCCAGCGATACGGGATGCTCAATATCCTGGAGAACTTGTCCCTGGAAGCGGGTCGCATAGTAGTCCGACGGCAGCAGTAGGACCGGCAAGCGATTGATATGCGCGGTGGCGGCGCCGGTGACCATGTTGGTGGCGCCGGGACCAATCGATGTCGTGCAGGCAAAGGTTTGCATGCGCAGGCGCGTCCGCGCGAAGCCGGAAGCAGCGTGTACCATCGACTGCTCGTTGGTAGGCTGGTAATAGGGCAGATCGTCGCCGTATTCCCAAAGCGCCTGGCTCAATCCACTGACGTTGCCATGCCCGAAGATACCCCAGATGGCCGGAATGAAACGCTGAACCTCGCCGTCGTATTCGGTGTATTGCGCCTGCAAGAACTTGATCAGAGCCTGCGCCATGGTCAAGCGCGCGGTCTCCTGGCGCGCAAAAGGTTGAAATATCATCGCCGTCTCCTCGCTTACAGTTCCTGCAAATCGGGTAAGGTCTCTTGCTCGCGCTCGGCATGGCTATCGTATTGCGCGAGCTCTTCAGCCAAGCCGATATAGGTAGCGGGGGTCAATGTCAGAAGGCGCATTTTATCCGCGCCCGGAATATCCAATGTGCTGATGAATTCCCGAATATCAGACTGGCTGATCGACTTTCCACGTGTCATGGCCTTGAGCCGCTCGTAAGCGCCCGGCGCCTGGTGCTTGCGCAGCACTGTTTGAATCGCTTCGCCGAGCACCTCCCAGGCATTGTCCAAATCAGCTTGCAAGGCCACCCGGTCAATCTCGATTTTTCTCAATCCCTGGCTGGTCGATGTCAAAGCCAAGAGACTGTGCGCGATTGCAGTGCCGACATTCCGCAAAGCCGATGTGTCGCTCAGGTCGCGCTGGAGGCGCGAAACCGGCAGCTTGAGCGCCAGATGTCCGAGCGTCGCGCTGCTAAGGCCCAGATTGGCTTCCGCGTTTTCGAAGTTTATCGGGTTGACCTTGTGAGGCATGGTAGAAGAACCCACTTCCTCCGCCACCAGTTTCTGTTTGAAGTAGCCCAGGGATATGTAGGTCCACATGTCGCGGCAGAGATCCAAAAGGACTGTATTGAAACGAATCAGCGCATGGCACAGTTCCGCCAGGAAATCATGCGCTTCGATCTGCGTGGTCAGGGGGTTGTACTCTAAATCCATATCCTCAACAAAGCGCCGGGTCAGATCCAGCCAATTGACATCGGGATAAGCAGCGACATGCGCGTTGTAGGCGCCGACGGCGCCGTTGAATTTCCCCAGGTATGTCTGGGACTCGATTTGCTTCAATTGGCGCCTAAGGCGCCAAGCAAATACTCTCAACTCTTTTCCCACTGTCGTCGGCGACGCCGCCTTGCCATGCGTTCGCGCCAGCATCGGCTCATCGGCCGCCTTGAGCGCCCAGTCGTCGAGCAACTGTACCAGGTCGCCCGCCTGGGGCAGCCAAACGTCGCGCATAGCGTCGCGAATCATCATCGCGTAGGCCAGGTTGTTGATGTCCGCCGAGGTGCAGACGAAGTGGACGGATTCGTTGACATCCGACAAGCTCGTGCCGCGAAGCCTCGCTTTAATGAAGTATTCGACCGCCTTGACATCGTGGCTGATGAAGGCCTCGATCGATTTGATCTCCGCGGCGGCCTCGTCGTCGAAATTCGCCGCCAATCGCTCCAGAAGCGTTATCTCATCGTCGGAAAAGCTCCGAACATGGCTGATCCCTTCATGTTCGGACATGGCGATCAGCCAACGGACTTCCACCAGCAGGCGGTACTTCATCAGCGCCCACTCGGACAGATAGGGGCGCAGCGCTTCCGTCTTGTCGACATAGCGCCCGTCAATTGGTGAAATCGCGCGCAAACTCATCTTGGATTCTTAGCTCTGTTTACGTAAACCGCGTTACGCATGCGACCAGCGTGCTTGCGATTTTGCGTGAGCGCGGTAGCCCAAATCCGCTGCCGCCGAGCGGCTCTGGCTGGCGGTCGTAAGCCATACAAGGCTCGATTGTACACTGAATTAGTGTAGTTTTCCCCTGTGCTTCTTGAGATTCGGCCTGACGCCGGGCCGCAACTCGCGGCATAATGCCCCCCTATTGTGCTTCCACGGAGTATGCGATTTGTCCCGGCTTATCGACTCAAGACCAGGTTCTGATGGATTCCGCATGCCGGCGGAATGGGAGCCGCACGCGGGCTGCTGGATGCTGTGGCCGCAGCGGCGCGATACCTGGCGCAACGGCGGCAAACCCGCGCAGTCCGCATTTGTAGAAGCTGCCCGGGCAATTTCCCGCTTCGAGCCGGTTACCATGGGCGTCAATCCCGCGCAATTTCGCAATGCCCGGTCGCTGCTGCCACCACAGATACGAGTGGTGGAGCTATCAAACAACGACGCCTGGATCCGAGATAGCGGCGCGACCTTCGTCGTCAACGAAGCCGGCCAGGTACGCGGCGTCGACTGGATGTTTAACGCTTGGGGCGGCTTGCAAAAGATGATGTATTTTCCCTGGGACCTGGATGAGCAAGTCGCCTGGAAGATGCTGGAGATCGAGGCGCTGGATCGTTATCGGGCGCCTCTGGTGCTGGAAGGCGGTTCCTTTCATGTGGACGGAGAGGGAACGCTGGTCACAACCGAACAATGCCTGCTGCACCCAAACCGCAACCCAAGGCTTTCTCGAGCCGAAATCGAGCAGCACCTGCGGGACTACCTCGGCATCAAGCATATCATCTGGCTCAAAAGCGGCGTCTTCGAGGACGAGACGGACGGACATGTAGACAACCTTTGCTGCTTTGTGAGGCCCGGCGTCGTCGCCCTGACCTGGACAGAGGACCGCGGGGATCCACAATTTGAGCGATCTGCGGAGGCCTACGACCGCTTGCGCTCGGCAAGGGACGCAAAGGGCCGAATGCTCGAGATTCACAAGATCCATCAACCGGATCCAATGTACATGACTGGTGAAGAAGCCGCGGGACTGGATATCGTGGACACGGCAATCTCGCGCCCGGAAGGAGAACGTCTGGCCGGCTCCTATATCAATTTCTACATCGCCAATGGCGGCGTCGTCGCGCCGCAGTTTGACGACCCACATGACCGTCCAGCGCTGCAAACATTGGCTGAATTGTTCCCGACGGCTCAGATAATTGGCCTGTACGCGCGCGAGATTCTCTTGGGGGGCGGCAATATCCACTGCATTACGCAGCAACAGCCAGCGGGCTTACACAATCCTCAAGCGCTGGAGCAGTAGCATGTCTGAATACGTCACTGTCATATTTGAATTCGGGGAAGATCCGCATACCGCAGATCTGCTTGTCAACCAGATCTTGACGCGCGCCGATGAGGAAGTTTATGCGAGCGCACAGGCCGGGGACGAAGGATCGCCCCTGGCGCAGATGCTCTTCGCCGCTGTGGATGGGATCAAAGCGCTGACGATCGTCGAAGACTGCCTGACAATCACTCGCGATCCCGCATTCCCCTGGGAAGCGATCATCGACGAGGTGCGCGACGCCTTGCGCGACTGGTACCTCTAGGGGTCGCGGGTTCCGACGCGCTAGCTGTCATCTGCCGAAGTCGACTTGCCAGTCTGTTTTGGGATCACAGCAGGCGGCGTCGCCGGCGCGCTCTCGCCGACTTGCCGGAACATGGCGTCGACCTGCTTCTCGTCGCCGCCCTCAAGCACCGAAAGCATTTCATTGGCCGACATGCCGCTATAGTCACGCTCAATCTTGGCGATGGACACGCGATTGATGACGCGCGATACTGCTTCCGCGCCACAAGCAGAGCAGCGTGGTTCAGCCGCATCATAGGCCGCATAGGTTTTGAAGGTCAAGCTGAAAGCCCCCCCGCAGCTATGACAACGAAAGTCGTATTGCGGCACGGCTGTTTTCCTCTCACCCCACATCCAGCGTTGAAAGCCAATTGTAACACGCGCTACGCCGATGCTCGTCTGAGATGCCGTAAACTGCTGCGCCTTGAGAACCCAAGCGTCCGACCCGGCCGCCTCAACCGCCACTCTGAGCGGCACCCCGTTGCGCGGCTTCAGTTTGGCCCATGTCCGGATGCCACTCGTCCATCAGCGCGTCTTTACGTCGTGTGGCGATCCAACCACCCAAATCCCGCGCGATCCGCTCCAGCATTTTGGGCTGCGCCCAGGTCGCCGTATCAACTTGCACCGCCACAGCGCCGGCCTCAATATAGTCACGCGCGTCCAGGGGCGAATGTATGCCACCGGCGCCGATAATCGGAACTTCCTCCGGAACTTGACGGCGCAACCGCCCCACTATGCGCAGGACCAACGGCTTTACCAGGGGTCCATAAATGCGGCCGCTAACCAACCGTCCAGTGTGTTCCTCCCTTGCCGTACCTCGCGGCGCGGCGCTTACTACAAGAGCATCGGCGCCCGCGTCAAGCACGGCCGGCGCCAAGTGACCGGCTTCATAGAACGGCAAGCGGACCAGCAATGGTTTTTCGATGGCGGCCGCCGCGCTGACCAAAGCAAATGCTTCGCCTTCGTCGATATCGTCATTTAGGCCAAGTTCGATACCGGCAATCACGTCGAGCCCGTCTATCATTTCGCCAGCCTGTTTCATATGAGGCGCGCTAGTGCCGGCCAAATGCAGAACAACCGGAATGGGTAGTCTCCCCCAGACCCGGCGGTTTTGCTGAATCACTCTCTTCAAACCCGGATTCGGCAAACCCGTGTGAACAAGGATACCGCCCGGCAAGGGCACCAGCCTTGTCCCGGATGCCGGATTCCATCGTTCAATGGTTACGGGATTGGTGATGATGGCGCCAAGTTTCTCATAATCAACCAGACGATGGTAATTATCCCCGAAGCCAACCGTTCCCGCGGCCGGCATCACCGGCGTCGACAAGAGAAGGCTCGTCTTTCCCGGTCGCGTAATTTCGACAACCATCGAGATCCTTCTTCAGTTCTCCAGATGCAAAGACGTCAGGTCGAAAGCGGGGCCGTCAACGCACTGAAGTTTAGACCCATCATTGGAACGCAGCATGCAAACATAGCAGGCGCCTACCGCACAGGGCAATTGCCTTTGGAATACGCCAAATATGTAATTTGCCGGCACATCATTGCGCCGTTCGCGCACCAGGCGCATCACATCCGCGAAATTAGCCAATTCCTTGCTCGGCCCTACCAGGACAAACACTTGGTCGGCCCAGCCCAGCGTCATCACCATGTCTTGCCAGCTTAAGTCCTCCTCGGCATGAACGATCTCGATTTCCTCCGGCAGGTGGCCAGTGTCATATTGACAGGCCGTTCCCATCAGTACCATCGTCACACTCGCGTCGTTGGCCAGGAGCGCGGGCAACATCATCAGCAGAGACGTGGGCGGCGTATCATACGCGATAAGCAAGATATTGCGCAGTTTGCGGCGAAACTTAAACGGCTTGCCTATCGGGCCGAGCAAGCTTAGCAACTGACCGGGCTGGTAACTTTTAGCCGCCGGGACTTCGACAACGATGATGTTGCTGTTGAGAATCTCTACCGGGAACCACAGTTCGCGCAGATACGGGTTCCAGTGCTGGATTTCGTAGTCCTTCTCTATGCGCCGAGCCAAGACCGCCTGACCCGCGAGCATTGATGACAAGGACTTGTCAACCGCCAGTTCCAGCCGCTGATAGTCGCGGCTGACCCGTCTAATTCGCTCGATATAGGCTTGCGTATCTTTCATGAGGTTGAATTGGCCCCCTGGCAACATTATAGTCGCATAAGGGCGGCTCTACCGCCACGAGCGGAGGCAATTGAAGGCGCGCCTGCGATCCGTTGCAAGAGATTAAGTTGCCAGCGCTATTGAGGCTGCCTGCAAGCTGCAGGACAACATCGGCTCAATCATGAACGAATCGATATAGTTCAAAGGGCTTTTCGCCGGCCTCTGGCAAATGCGCGGCCAAGACAAATCGTTCGTCCGATTCTTGGCCGAGATAAAGCGCATCAAGGGCCGGACGCCCTGGTGGCATCATCAAGTAATCAATATCGAAGCGCCGCGCCAAGTCCAGCGTATCGGCGCGCGACGCCAAGGGCGTCATGAGCGACTCGTATCCGAAATAGCTAAACACGTAGGGGTCTTGTGTCATAACGCGCAGGCGGCCGTCGCCGGTAAGGTCCGGCAAGTCTTCGAGGGTGTCAATCAAGATCTCGATGCTGCCATAATAAAGATCAGCTTTTGCCGTCTCTTCACGGACCAGGCCATAGGAATTGAAAGCAAGCCAGGCCAGCAAGGCAGCGACGACACTCAACCTCAGCAGCGGCTTGCGAAGGAAATGCTCGAGTGACAGCGCCCCGAAGGGAAGAAACAGCGGCAGAACGCTCAAAAACGCCTTTTCAAAACTGCCCGCCTGGCTCTTGAGCGGCAGCAGTATTGGGTATACCAGCAAAATACCCAGCAGCCAAATAATCGCGGGCGAAGCGAGCAAAAGTCGCGCTTGATCGCGCCCTCTGAACAAGAGCCCGACACCGCCAACAACCAGGGCGAACAGGGGCAAAGTGAAAGAAACCGCGATCTGTTTGAACGCGGCCAAGAGTTCGAAGGCTCGCTTTGCCAAGAGGTCGGCAATCGATTGCCGCTGCAGCATTGATTCCAGCGATATTGGCAATCCATAGGCATAGTGGTCGTGATGCTCGACCATAAAGAACATGCGGCCGGTCTCCGCCGGCCCCAGCATGTCGAGCTCCTGCAGGTTTCGGATCAACCAGGGAGCGATCGACAGGAGAAAACTGGCAAACAGTGTAAGGATCAGAGGAGCGGTTTCGCGAATAGTCCTGCGCCGTCCGGAGCAAAGTACGCGCAAGGCAGCGACAGAAATGAACACGGGCAACAAAAGGATCGAATCGTTGCGCGTCAAATATGCCAGACCTGCAGCGAAGCCGCACAGGACGATGCTCAATAAATGCCTATCGCGTAATGCCCTGTTATACAAGAGCACACTCAGGCAGAGCGCAGAGGCGTTGAGTATGGTGGTATCGGTCCGCAGCGAAGCCCAGACCAGATCGGGCAAGAAGGCTGCGAAGGCGGCGGCACTTATCGCCGCGCCCTCCAGCCTGATAAGCTGTTTTGCAGCCAGGAATACAAGAACCGGCAACAGCGAACCGACCAATACAAATATGAACAGAGCGGCGTGTGGGCTTTCACCGAAAAGCGCTATTCCCGTGCCCGCCGCCGCGCCAGCAAGCGGCATCCAGTGATCGATCGGGTGCGTTACATCGCCTGGCAGGTTGTTGTAATGCCAAATGTAGTTAATGGTGAAGCCTTGTCCAGCGGCCAAGCGCGTCCCCAAGTTGAAATAGTGGATGGGATCGTGCAGACCCGGATTGTGGACGAAGGAAAGAAGTGAAAGCCGAAAGAGCAAGCCAGCGACTATTATCGCTGCGAGTTTGACGCCAGGCGCTTTCATACGCTGCTTCATCTGTTCAGCTGGACTTGCGTTTTCGGGACGCCAATAATACCATGAACCCAGGTGCGACCCTATATCAAGTAGCTTATAAGTAGTTCCAATAAAATAATGCGAGACAATTGCATTTATTGAGAGAATTATGAATCCAGTCCAAGTCCCAGTAATAGCGCTCCCCTTCTCCCTTTATGGGAGAAGGGGCCGGGGAATGAGGGTAGAATCGCAGCGATCGCTTTTCGCACGACTAACTTGGTACTACTCATGAAGCGCGTTCAAGGGAATGCCATCCGCTGGCTGTGGCTGATCCTTTTCATCGGACTGCTCTTGCGCTTGCTCCATGCCAGCGACCTGCCGACAGTGCTATTGTTTCGTCATGGAGGCGGGGGAGACAGCGGCTGGTATTTGGCAAATGGAGCCGGTTTCTTCAGTGGCAAGGAACACGGATATATACGCGGAATCGCGTACTACATATCAAACTTGCCCACCCCGCCCTTCTACATCATTTTCGCCGGCATCTTCCAGACATTTTTGCCAAAACACGAGTCCGTCGTGCTTATTCGCATCGTCCAGTCTCTTGTATCGGTGGGCACAGCCTATCTCGCCTTCCGAATTGTCCTCACGGTTGTGGGGGACTCCCGCGCCGGCTTGATGGCAGCCGCGCTAGTCGCCTTGCACCCCGCCTTTATCGTCGAATCTATCACGATCGCGACGGAGACTTTCTATATATTTTTCATCGTGATGGGTTTGTGGCTGTATATCGAATATGTCGTATCGCGGGACAGCGTCGGGTCTCCACAGAAGCTCTCCATCAACCTGGCTCTGGTATTAGTGGCGCTGGCCTTTGGAATGGCCACCTTGACCCGCGCCGTAGCGGCGCTGTTTCCCCTGGGTATCGTCGCGCACATGCTGCTGCTGAACCTGTACGATGGGAGACTGCGCTGGTTTTCAAGGAGTCTTTTGCTTTTGCTCGTATATGGCGCTTTGCTTTCCACTTGGACGATACACAACCTGCTGCTTTGGAATCGATTCGTTATACTTAGCGACCAGTTGATGCCGGCGATCTGGAGGGCGGCTGTAACCAACGACGGTTCGCCAACGGAGAACGACCAGCTTTTGCTGCAAGACGCCCGGATTTCCACCGACGAAGATTGCCAGATCGACTGCAAATTTCAGCACGAGACAAATACCTATCTCAAACAAATCCAGGCCAGTATCAGCGAAGACGGCGTCGGTTACGTCTTGCGCCGCATTGGGGAATTGGGAGAATCAATCATCCAGCCGCACGGCACGGTACCATTCGGCAGCGCGAGTATCAGGGAAGCAACTGCGAATTGGCTGCAGAATGATCGATCCGCAAATGGCCTGCTCCAACTGACGCGGATCGAGGGATTCGCAATCAAACTTGTCATCTGGATTCTGCATTTCTTCGCGATCGCATTTGGCTTGGCCGGCATTTGGCTGACGCGCAAGTCCTGGCGCCATACCGCCCCATTGGCGGGTTTCCTAGCCTATACCACGATAATACATTTTATCGTGCTCGATGCGCCGCGTTATTTGTTCCCCAACGAAATCATCTGGATCATATTTGCGTCGATGTCCCTTTCAATGATGGTCGCGCGACGAAGCCGAAGCGATACTGTGAACATTGCCCCAGCATGAACATTCTGATCGCGACCGGAAACACCGGCAAATTACAAGAATACCAGCGGCTGTTTGCCGTCCTTGACGCCGGTCTGCTGTCTTTGACTGACCTGGATCTGGGCGACCGCGAACTGGAGGAAACAGGCAAGAGCTTCGAAGAGAACGCCTCCCTCAAAGCCAACACTTTTGCGCGACTCTCGAATCACTGCACTGTGGCGGATGACAGCGGTTTGATGGTCGATGCCCTAGATGGAGCGCCCGGGATCTATTCCGCGCGTTACGGGGGTGAACAGCTCGACAGCGCAGGCAGGCGCGGCAAGTTGCTCGCGGCGCTTGAAGACGTCGGCGAACAAGATCGCAAAGCTCGCTTCGTCTGTGTCATTGCCATTGCCGATCCGCTTATCCAGGAAACCATCCTGCTTCGTGGAGAATGCCCGGGCAGAATCGCTTCTCGTGATCATGACGATGGGCAAGGATTTGGCTATGACGCCGTCTTTATACCGGACGGATACCATCTCACCTTTGCTCAGTTGCGGCCGGAGCTGAAAGATGGGCTCAGCCATCGCGCGCGCGCCGCACAGAAAGCTCTGCCTATCCTGCACGAAATCTGCAGCCGTTCGCCCTAGCCGAGCCTGCGGAATTTGACCCTTTGGAGAATCGAAAAACCATGAAAATCTATACCAAAACGGGCGACAAGGGCGAGACATCCCTCTTTGGAGGCGGCCGCGTAACAAAAAACCATGCCCGCGTCGAAGCCTACGGCACGATCGACGAATTGAATGCGGCCCTCGGCCTGGCGCTCTCCGCGGGACCCTGCGAGCCCATTGATGAGTGGCTGCGAGAAGTACAGGGGCATTTGTTTCATCTGGGTTCCGACCTGGCCACGCCGCTGGATTCCAAATCGGACTGGTTAGCCCGCATCGAGCAAAGTCAAGTCAGTTGGCTGGAAGACTCTATTGACCGCATGACAGCAGAGCTTGAGCCCTTGCGCAATTTCATTTTGCCGGGCGGAACGCTTGTGGCAGCGCAACTGCACCTGGCTCGTACAATCTGTCGCCGCGCCGAACGTCGCATCGTAACGCTGCAAGAAACTGCCGAGACCAATGCCTTGGCGCTCATCTATATCAATCGACTATCCGATTGGCTCTTTACCCTGGCGCGATACGAAAACGCCAAGGCAGGCGAAGCCGAACAGAAGTGGTCTCTTCAATCCTGAGGAATGTGAATGATAGTCGTTGCCGGAGGTGGGAGTCGAACCCACACACCCGAAGGTACACGAGTTTGAGTCGTGCGCGTCTGCCAATTCCGCCACTCCGGCTCGCGGTTCGATAGTGTACGAAGTGGCACAGGCAAAGTCAATGGCAAAGAGCGCCCAGCTCGCAGCAATCGCGGGGGAGCTTTCTGAATCGCCGAGCCACAAGGAAATCGAGCCTTTAATATTGCCAACGCGAAACAGGTCCCAACATGACGCGCATAGCCAACTTCTGTCCAACCTGCGGTGACCCGCTCGTGCGCCGGCGCCACAGCGGGCGCGAACGCCCCTATTGCCTCAACTGCGAGGCGCCGATTTACTTCGACCCCAAAGTAGCTGTCGTCGTATTCCTTGAGCGAAACGACCAGGTATTGCTGATACGGCGAGCGGTGGACCCGGGCAAAGGCAAATGGGCGCTGCCTGCCGGTTTCGTCGACTATGACGAAGCCCCCGAAGAAGCTGCCGCGCGCGAGACCCTGGAAGAAACCTCCCTGCAAGTGCGGATCGACAAGTTGCTGGCAGTCTTCCCCAGGAAGGACGACGGCCTGGCAGATATCGTGATCGCCTACAGCGCCTCAATACTGTCGGGCGAAGCCTGTGCCGGGGATGACGCCGACGAAGTCGGCTGGTTTAGCCGCGACGCCTTGCCGACGCTGGTTTTTTATCCTTCGATTACCCTGACTGCCAGGTGGCGCGCGGGACAATTGGATACTTGATCGCCGGTCCCCGACGAATCAGCAAGCGCGGAATCTGCGTTGCCCAAAGTCAGCAAGCATAGCGCGAGCCGCGAATCAGGCGGGAGCGTCAGGGCCCATTCCCATCAGACGCATGATGCGCGAGGCGAATGCCAGGAGATAACTGTAGACAATTGAAGCGCTAACGCGGGTCGCGTTGCGCCCATCGTCCAGCGACTTGTAAATCGCGCGCGCCTCGCTGAAGTGACGGCGGGCGCTTGCGAAGTCCCACTGCGTTTGGTAAACGGCGCCTATCGCATACAAGTACCGCGCTTCGTAAGCCGGGTTATGCGCCTCGCGAGCTCGTTCAACGGCCCTGCCAAAATATGAGATTGCGCTGTCGAATTCCCCTCGCATCTCTTGCCACTGGCCGAGCATGCCCAAGGTATACATCTCGTAGGGTTTGTGCTCCACATCTTGCGAAAGCGCCAGCATTTGATCGAAATAATTGCGCGCCTCGTCGAAATCCCGCGCGGCGAGCATGGTCATCGCCAAGGTGTACAATCGCATGAATTCGTGGAATATCGCCTCCATGCCACGGGCGACTTCCAGGGCGGTCAACTGCTGTTGCAAACCCTTCTCGAAACTCTGGCTGTCTTGCGCCAGCACCAATCCCTGCTGACCGATGATGATGCTTTCCAGCAATCGATCCCTGATCGACTGCGCCTTTTGCAAGGCAACCAGTAAACCGTCATTGGCTTTGCTGTACTGCCCGGCGCGGATGAAAGAGTTCGACAACATAAGAACGGCGCGGGCTTCCAAGGAGGCGTCGTTGAGCTCGCGCGCAATATCGATCACCTTCCAGGCATGTTTCCTGGCATCACCGGGGTTGGAGGCGATTTCGCCCAGCCCCAATAGCGACTGAGCATATCGGCGCATATCGCCCGCGTTGTATGTGAGGTCGACAGCGCTGCGATAGTCTTCATAAGCTTCCATGGTTTGGAAGTAGCCCTCGCGCGAAACGCGAGCCCGCGCCAGCAATCCGTCAACCACCAAGCCGCTGGAGCGAATCTGCCGCGCCAATTCGACCGCCTCGTTGCTGTAGTCGCGCGCAAAGTCAAAATGCCCCAAGGAACACTGCGCCTGCGCCAGCCCCAAAAGCGCGATGACCTCGATGCTATAATGCTGCTCGCGGCGAGCCATCGTCAACTCGACATGGCAGCGATCCACGATTTCGTGGAAACTACCGGATTTCAGCAACTCACTGATATCGTATCGCAAGCTGTCGGTTTTCGTCGACATCGCCTTCCCTCAAAATGCGCCATCCTACAAATTATACGGCATTTTCCGCGAACCGATGCAAGATGCGCGAAGCAAGCCCGGCCGTTGCGCATCCCGCTCAACCTCAATTTTCACGTCTCACTATTCTTCTCATGCCACGCGCCAGAGCGATCGTCAAATCCATTGACTGATGCGGCAAGAACCTGCTGAACCAAGCGAAGAGGCGCCGAAGTCGCGCTTCGCGCGGGTACAAATCCGCCGCGCGCTGAAAATGGTAGCTGGCCTTTCCGCGATTGCCCAGTTTCCACCAATTGACCCCAACGACATGATGACGCGCGGCCAACTTGCGATCGAATTCCCCCGCGCTCATGCAGCGTTCCCAGCCGTAATCGCGCGCGTTCTCCACCGTCTTGAGGCGTCCAAGCGCCCCCTGCAAGCGGTCATCGGACAACATATCGTCGTGCATTCGCCGATATACCAGTCGATCATTGATGCCGTAAAACTTGTGCTTTGACGCCAATCGCAGGAAAAGATCCCAGTCTTCGGCGCTGCGGAATTGTGGATCGTCCTCGAAGCCGCCGATCTCACGGAGCACTGCTGTCCTAATCATGGTGGAGCTGATTAATATGTGGTTGCCGGTCAGGCGCAGCAATTCGCAAAAGATGTCATCCGAAAAACTCGGGAAGGGAGTGGTCTCCATGCGAGTGCGGCCGTCAGCGGCGACAAACTGATAATAGGTGTGCAGCACATCAATATCTGAACGCTGAAGAAAAAGGCGCAGACAGGTTTCTACCTTGGTGGCTACAAGCTGGTCGTCCGCGTCCAAAAAATGAATGTATTCGCCGCGCGCTGCCCAAATGCCCCGGTTGCGGGCTATCGCCGGTCCTTGATTCTCCTGGTGGATGTAGCGTATGCGATCGCCATATACTTCGCGCAGATGGTCGCCGGTGCCGTCCCGGCTGCCGTCGTCGATGACGATGACTTCGCAGTTTTGATAAGTCTGCGCGAGGCAACTGTCGATGGCCTCGCAAACAAAGCACTTGCGGTTGAAGGTCGGGATCACAATGCTGACCAGTGGATTGCTGTTCATCGTATTGTCGGGTTTTGCATCGTCCGGCATTTCCATTTCAAGTTGAGGCACTTGATTGCTCACTATCATTCGTCACGGTCGGATAGTGGGATTCCCGCTTATGACGCCGGCAATCCAGCCCAGCGCGTTGTTGGCCGTCTGGACGCGCCACCAGCGATAGCCCTGGTTGTCGTAGGGCCCGGCGAGGATGGCAACATAATCACCGGCGTATAGCCCGCCGATGACCGCATGCGATGTCGACGGGCCCGCTCGCAAATTCAAGTTCTGCACCGCGCGCAATTGCTGACCCGGATAATACTCGCTGTTCTGTATGACCGCGTCCGGAACCGGAGCGACGCCGATAGCGCCCGTCCCAAAAGCGGGGTTCCGTGCCAGATCCGCGCTGTCTGTGATGAGACCGCCGTCAACGCTTACTGTGTATTGACGCCCTTGTACCGTGACGACCACCGCGCTGCGGTCCGCGTACCATCTTACGGATTCCGGCGCGGCGTCGCCGATCGGAGCGGAGAGCCGCAGACCCGCACTGTTATACAGCGAGACTGGCGCATTGTCGTAGGGGCCGCCGGGCCGACCCAAGGCCACGATCAGGCCATTGGGACGGCGCACGGCGTCTTGCACCCACAGGCCGACAGAAGAGGCGTCAAAGACAAGTCGCTCTCCCCGCAAGTCGCTGTTGACCTGGCCGATAATCACCCGCCCATCGGCCCGTCGACCGCTGACAACGATACCGCTGCCGTCGCTGTTCCAATGTCCATAGTCGTAGCGGAAGAACTCGGGCGCTTGTTTCGTGTAGTCGGCATCGCGGACGGCCTGCACGACTGCAAGCGCCTGGCGGCCCTCGCCTGGTAAATCCAGGGTGAGCAGTATGTCGCTGCGGCCCGGGATGGGCGACCAGGCGACATCTATCGTCTTCCAGTTCTGCGCGTTGCTTCGGTTGACAAGTTGACAAGACAGATAAGCGTCCGTCACACAATCGCGGATCGCCGCATAGGTCGGATCGGTGGGGCTAACGTTAACTGGCTGCCAAAACCACACGCCCGCATTGACTGTGTCCTGGCCCGGCGGGGGATCGATACGGAAGCTGAACTGCCTGCCGTCCGCCGACCAATCGATCTCCACCACGCGATTCTTGTTGACCTCGCTGCTCGGCACGCCGTATCCTTCGTGGAAAGGCGAGTATGACATCGCGCCTTCGCTCCCGGCGCCGATGGGCCGGTACCATAACATGCCGACCTGATCCGTGCGCAAATAACTGTCAGGCACAGCGGGATTGGGCGAAAACAATACCACCCCGCCCCGCAACTGCAGACCGTGGTAGTTGAAGGGCTGGTCAAAGCCAACATCGTATTGATATACCGAGGCGCCGGCAGTATTGATGGACGCTGGCGCGAAGACCGGCGGCGGTATTTGCTCAACGATGAGCTCCTGACGGACGGCGACAGTTGGTTGGAAGCGCGTCGGCGTTGGAGTCGGCGTGAAGGTCGCCGCTCCCAACTCGGGTCGAGAAGTCGATGGCAATGGCGTACTGGCGGGCAAGCGGTCCGAGCCTTGGGTTGCCGAAGCCGGCACAGGCGTCGATACGACCGGCGGCAAGGCGGTGGCTACCGCTGTCCAGGTTACCAGGGCGGTCGCTTGTGGAATAGGCGTAGCAATCAGCCGCGCAAGCTCGGTCGCGTCAAGTGTCGGCAAGGGCGTCAAGGTTGGCGGAGGTGTACTGACGGTCGTGGCAGTCGCCTCAGCCGTTAGGGTCCCAACAGACCGGATGACCAGCTCAGGGACGGGGGTCGGCGTCGCGGTCGCGTCGGATTCCCCCGGGGCGACTTCGGTGGCTGTCGCCGTGCGCGGCAAGATTCTGGTGGGACTGGCCCTCGGCGTCGCCGTCGGCACAGAAGTATGCGTCAAAGTCGGCACAGAGGTATTAGTGGCAGCAGGTTCAACTGTGGCGGTTGACGGCATCGTCTCAGTAGCGCTTGGGACCGGCGTTTCGGTTTGGGTGAGCTGAACAGTAGGGGACGATGTCGGCTCGATGGTAGAGGTCTCAGTTGGTTGGTCTGTTGCGGGCGCGGTCGTGTAAGTGATCGTCGGCGCATCGGTATATGTGGGCGATGCTTGAGCAGTAGGCGTGGGCAGTTTCTGGGCAACTCTGGTTTCCGTGGGCAGTTCGACCAGATCAGTCGCTTCGGGGGTTCTGGTTTCTATGGGCACAAGCGTAAGCGTGACTTCGGGGCGGCGCAGATTGCAGGCGCCGATGGCCAGGGTGATGGCAATGTAAAACAGGCATCTGCTTATGCAAACCGCGTCTCCCGTCCGACGAGAAGGCTTACTATTTGGTTTGAGCGCGGCAGACCTGTTCGCTGCCGCCGAGCGGCTGCCAGCGTCCACATCAAGCTCCATACGACGCGCAAGATCTCACTCAAGGGATGTCCTTTGATTATATCAATCCGAGTTGGATTTGTTTGCGGCAGCGCGCCAAATAGCCTGGGATACGCTCGTGCTGGGGTATGCTATTTGAAACGAAAAGGGCGCGCTGCGCCAACCGCTGCTGCCGGCGCGCGCCCATTTGTCCTATGCAAGTATTCCCGCACAATTTGCGCTTAAGTCTGCAACAGCGTTTCCAATTCGGCGCTTACGCGAGCTTGGTCCAATACCCCAAACCACTTCTGCACGATTTCGCCATCAGCGCCAACCAGGACGTATTGCGCTTGCGCGGTAATGCCCAATTCTCTCCGGATGCCATCTTGCCTGTCGTCATCCAAGTCAAGCAGCACGAATTCGATTCGATCGCTAAAGGTCTCTTGTAGCCCGTTCACGACGGGCACATTACGCCGACAAGTCGGTCACCAATTGGCCCAGGAATCGTAAAACGTGAAGCTGATGACTTGCTCTACAGGCGCCGGACCTTCTTCCACTTCTGCCGACCTGTCGGTAGATGGCGCGGGCGCTTTTGCCGCTGCATCCTTGGAGTCGCCAAACAGCATCGAGGAAACCGCCGAACATCCGCTCAAGACAACCAGCGAGCCGAACAAAAGCAGGACAAGCTTTGCAAATGACTTCATACGCGCCCCCTATTCTGAATACGGACGTCCTTTACGATACCGGGAATTGCTAACAGAAAGCTTAACAAGCCGATAATACTATTGCGAAAAGAAACTCTACGCTTGATCAATGTCCTGCGGGTCTACGCCGAACGAGCGGCATCGAACTGGCAAATGGCGCTCAAATCAGTCAGTGCCGGACAGACTGCTCCGCGAAAGACAGTTCCGCGCGCCGCCTGCGGAAGGTGAGCGGCGGAGCGATTATATGCGATTGGTAGTGCCGAACCAGCGTTTCCAGATACTTGGCAAGCGGCGTGTATGCGATCCCCAATTCGTCCTTGCTGCGACCGTTGTCCAGCGCGCTCATCCAGCGCTCGCTGAAAGGAGAACAATCTGGCAGAAATCCATTTGCCTCCAGCTCTTTGCGGTCCACCCGAAGCAGATGCAGGTCAACCCCCATGATTGATGCCATCAGAGACAAGAATTCATCCAGGCTAAGGTGTTCATCCTGGGCGATGTTAAAAGCCTCTCCTTTTCCTTCGCCAGTTTTGATAATGCGCCTGATAGCGGACACCACATCCAGCGCGTAGACGTGATTAAGGGCGAAATTCGGCGACTCTGGAACAAGCAAGACGCCGCCGTCGCGCAGACGCAGAAAATAATTGTAGAGCCGATGAAACTGATCGCGTACACTGTTGACCATGGGCAAGCGCAGTGAAGTATAGGGAAACTCGGAGCGTTGCCACTCGTGGCGGAAGTGGTCTTCCACCTCGCGCTTCTGTACGCCATAGAGCCATTCCTCATAGGCGTAGGAATTCTCCGACGGCGCGCCCATGACTGGACCATCATAGTCATCTTCATGAAATGGACGATCCAGGCCTTCACGAACCAGATAAACCTGCCCGCTGCTAATCACGATATAGTGATCGATATTGTCCCGAAAAATGTCGATGGCCGTTTCCGCCTCCTCCTGGCGGAACATCACAAAGTCAACCACAACATCGAAGCGTTTCGCCAAGAGGGCGCGCCGCATTTGCTTGCTGTCGGTGCGGTCGGCGTGCAAGCGATGGATGGAGCGCGGCAAGTCCTCCTGGGTGATGCCTCGATTGAGCAAGGTCAGATCAGCGCCGCTTTCCGCAAGCTGCTGCGCCAGGTAATAGCCCATGTTGCGGGTTCCGCCGATGATGAGGATCTTTTTCGACATAAGTCTGGATTCCATTTCAAAACAACGGTCTTATTTGGCGTGACAAGCTGGTTAGCGCACTGCAAGCAATTGTACCAGCAAATCGACAAATCTGACTCAAATAAGGTCGGTTTCGCGGCGGCGAAGCGCAGAATGGTCACCGGGGGAAAACCACTTGCCCCTTGCGATGGCGGGGGACGAACCGCTATAATGCCTGCTTTGCAGCAAGGCCCTGTAGCTCAATTTGGCAGAGCAAGCGAC
This sequence comes from Chloroflexota bacterium, assembly GCA_026708115.1. GTDB lineage: Bacteria > Chloroflexota > Anaerolineae > Aggregatilineales > Phototrophicaceae > UBA6055. The sequence goes on along the minus strand of JAPOVL010000021.1, from coordinate 51,716 downwards.
TCTTAATCGTTAGGTTGAAGGTTCGAGTCCTTCCAGGGTCATTTTGACGGCCCGCAACACATCTGCGCGCCGCAATCCCCAAGCGCGGACGCCCTATCCTTTTCATCAGTTTTTGCTGCGCAATTGCATTCAGCCGATGGCGCGCTTCAGGCCCGACAAGTAGCCCATGCGCATGCGTTTGCTGGGCGTCGCCTCCGGGACATGTATCTCAACGCCGTGAAACATGCCGGCGTAGACAAGCAAGTCGGTCGGTACGCCTGCGGCCATCAAGCGTTGCGCATAGTCGATGTTTTCATCGCGGAACAAATCTTGCGTGCCAACGATGACCAGCGCCGGCGGCAAACCCGTCAGATCCGTCGCGCGCGCGGCCGCCGCATACGGTGACACATTATCCGTGCCGTATTCGTCGCCCAGGTACATGCGCCAGGCTTTGAAGGACACGTCCCGATTCCAGGTCGTCGGACAGGTGTCTTCATGTCCCGACGGCGTATCATGCGTATCGTCGATCATGGGATAGATCATTAGCTGGTACGCGAGATCCGGACCTCCCTGGTCACGGTTGTAAAGCGCCAGGCCAGCGGTCAAGCCGCCCCCGGCGCTGCCGCCGCCGATGGCGATACGCTCCCCGTCAATGCCCAGCTCGTCGCTACTGTCGGCCATCCAATTCAGCGCCGCGAAACAGTCGGCGATGCTTTCTTTGTAGGTCGATTCCGGCGCCAGACGATAATCCACCGAGACAACCATGCAGCCGACAAACTCGGCAAATTCAATGCAGCGGGCGTCATCGCGCGCTTCACCCACGATATAGCCGCCGCCGTGCATCCAGAGCAGCCCCCCGCGCGGCGCGGGACCCGGCGGTTGGTAGATCACAATCGGAATCTCGCCATCGGGACCGGGGATCGTCCTTTCTGCGATTGTCACATCAGTGGGCGGGAGCTTGGCGCGCGCCTCGCGGTTGTTCGCGATTGTCATCTCGCGCCCTTTGGGTGGGTCATCGCCGATGGCGATGTAACGCTCGGCCAGGTTGTGATGGATGGCGTGGGCGATTTCGGGGTCTAGTTTGTCGTAGAAAGACATGGTGTGGCTCCAATTATATGTTTCCGCTGAATAAGCCTAGTCGCTTGCTTTGACAATAGCATATCGCGGCAGAACTTTGGTGGCAACGTGGCAGAATGGTGTGCTTAGAAATCTTCCCCACAACTGGTACAATCAAGCCTAGAATTTTCGCCAACAGAGTTTTCATTTACGAGGTCAAATATGCTGCTAGAAGTTGCCCTTGAAATTCCTAGCAAAATCGCCATGGGTCTCGCCAACGGTTCGTTGGAACGTGTCGGTGGTGTCGTACGCGATGTCACCAACAAGCAGGTCGTCATGTGGTTGCGCGAGGGCGGACAGATTGCCAGCAATCCCGACCTTGCCGCCGGGTTGCTAAAGACTGTGCTGCAAGCGAGCAGCGGCGGCGCGGCGCGGCCACTTGGCGTAGCCGCAAACGCGGCTTTTGCCGCGCGCTCCAACTACCTACTATTCCAGCAATTGGAGGCGCTCACCAATCTTGTTGAATTCGTCTCGGCCATAGCTGTGCTCGATCTCGCCGCATCTGCCATTTCAGCGGCAATTGTTCTAGAACGAATAGGTGATCTTGAGAAACGAATAGAAGGGCTTTACAAACATATATCCAGTGAGTTCAGCCATGATCGGCGAGTCAAACTTGAAGCAGCAATCCACGCAGCGACCGATGCCCTCAATATGGATAATTCCGACAACAAGAGATTCCAGGCGAATACGGCAATAAATAGGCTCTATGAGGCTCGCCAGCATATTTGGCTAGAGATAGAAACGCTTAAGGGCAGTTCAAGTGATGTTACCAATAATCAACTGATGCAGGACAATATCCTGCAAGCGATGCAACTGGATCAGATTCGCGGACGCTGCCTTTTGCTGTTAGACGAGACTTCCAGGGCGACGGCATATCTATCTATGAATCTTGAAGCCTATCGCGAGACTTCTCGACTGCTAGTGCATCGGCATCTCGGCGAGCATCGCGCCGTGTTCTTTCATAAGTCCGTTTCAGAATACGACCTGAAACGCTACCTAGCGATAGAGACATGGTTAATGCCAAGTGAAGATCGTCTCTGGGAAATCCTGTTGGCTAACCGCCATGACTTCTGGAATCGTGACGTTGATAAAGATCCCAAAATCGCCAAACATGGAAAGTTTAGTCAGATTTCTTTGCCATATCTGAAGAAGGACGAGACCGAAGATTCTCCGCTGTTACAGGTGCTCACTATGTCAGAGCTTCTTATCGAGAATTATCAGCGCTTTCGCGGGTACTTAGCGGAAGTCGCGGCGATTGAACGACTCGGGATAACAGCTTCGTCATGGGAGCAACAGCAGAAAAGCGCGCTTTCAAAGGCCGGAGTCGATCTTGCCGAGCACGACGACTATGTTCTCCTCGTCGATAAGGAGTGGCTTGCCAAGCAGTCCGACACAACCGCCGCCTGAATCCGACGAAGTACTCTACCGCCCCCCGAATCCAGTCGCCATCACCGCCCGCGTGATCTGCCGCTGGAAAATAATGTAAACCAGCAACACCGGCGCCGACGTCAGCACCGCCCCAGCCATCACAATGCCCTGGTAACTCCAGTATTCCCCGATGAATACCACCAGCCCCACCGGCAAGGTGCGCATCTCGTCGGAGTTGAGCACCACCAGCGGCCAAGTGAAGTCGTTCCAGATAAAGAGGAATGTGAATATGCCCAGCGTGGCCACCGCCGGGCGCGAAAGCGGCAAAAACACGCGCCAGTAAATGCCAAATGCCGACGCGCCGTCAATGACGGCCGCTTCCGCCAACTCCTTCGGGATGGCCAGGAAGAATTGGCGCATGAAGAAGACGCCGAAGAAGCCAGCCAGCGGCGGCCATATCAGCGCGTGATGAGTGTCAATCCAGCCCAGGGCGCGCATGAGCATAAAACTCGGTATCAGCAGCATGATGCCCGGAACCAGGAAGGACGCGCCCAAGCCAAAGAAAAGCACAGTCTTGCCCGGGAAGCGCAATCGCGCGAAGGCATAACCCGCCATGGACGTCACCAGCAAGACCCCAAGCGTGCTTGCAGATGTCACATAAACGCTGTTGAACATCCAGCGCAGCACCGACAATTCTTGCTTCGACATCTTGGTATTGAGGATCTCGTCGAAGTTATCCAGGGTGGGCTCGGGCGGCAGGACATGAATCGGCCACTTCAAGATAATCTCTTCCGGCATGAAGGATTGTCCCACGATCCACACCGTTGGGAAAAGCACCAGAAACGCCAACGTGATCAAGAACGCGTAGGTGACGGCCTTCGTCAGCCGATTGCGCCAGATTATCGAAGCGTTGCTCTGCATGGCCGGTGACTAATACTCCGTGTAGCGCCCCAGCAGGCGGAATTGCAGCAGGGCGAAAATGAACATGACGACGCCCAGGGACAGCGCCATCGCGCCGGCGTAGCCCATGTCGAAATAGCGGAAGGCTGTGCGGTAGATGTGCAGCACAATGGTGTAGGACGAGTAGCCGGGTCCGCCCTCTTGCGTCAGGATGTAAGGTTGTCCGAAGACCTGGATATGGGCGATGAATTGGGTGACGATAATGAAGAGCAGCGCCGGTCGAATCAGCGGCAAGGTGATGCGCGTCAGAATCGCCCAGCGCCCCGCCCCATCAATCCGCGCCGCTTCGTAGAGCGGCTCCGGCACGGCATAAAGAGCGGCGAGGAAGATCAGCATTGGGAAGCCGAAGCCCCACCAGATGGTCATCAGCGACATCGACGGGATGACGATGTTGGGGTCGCCCAGCCAGTTCACGCTGTCGATGCCCACCGCCTCCAGCACCGCGTTGACCAAGCCAAAAGTGGATAGCAGGCGCCGGAAGACGATGCCAATGACCGAGATGGAAAGCACGACCGGAGCGTACAAGATGATGCGGAACAAGGTATGGCCCGGGCGGATGCTCTTCAATGCCAGCGCCGCGCAAAGCGCCACCACCGTGTTGCCGGTGGTGGTCATGATCGCGAAGTAGAGCGAATTGCGCATGGCGATCCAGAAGAGATCGTCCTCCATCATCAGTTCAAAGTTTTCCAAGCCATTGAAACGGTAGGTGCCGCGCAGCAGCTCCCACTCTACAAAAGCGGTGACGAACGCCGAGATGACGGGACCCGCCAGGAAGACCAGGAAGAAGACCAGGTAGGGCGCCAGGAAGAGATAGCCGGCGATCGCCTCGCGCCGCCTCGGCGTCAGCGTCCAGGGCGAAGCGTCACTGGCGGTTGAAGACTGGGCGCGGACGCTCATCGCCGCTTACTCCGCATGCAAAAGCAACAGGCAAGCGGGAGCCTCATGCTGTGATGAAGCTCCCAGTCTGTTACTGTTCAGTGCCGGCGCCTAGCGCAGCGCGCGCCGGATGCGATTGGCGGCATCGTCAAGCGCCGAGTCGACGTCTTGCATGCCGGAGGCGATTGCCGAGTAAGCGGCGGCCATGATGTTTTCGATTTCGGTGAAGCGCTCCGATTGATATTCCGGAACGCCTTCGGCCGCCATCTGCGTGGTCAAGGGGCCGTAGCTCCAGATTTGCTCGGCCAGGTCCTCGGTGCGCATCGACAAGCGCGCGGAGGGCATGCCTGTCCTGATGCTGTGTTCCAGCGAGTTGTCCGACAGGAACTGGATCAGGCGCATGGTTGCCTCCAGCGTATCCTGGTCGATGTTGGCGCTGACGGCCAGGGTATGCGACCACATGATGGTGCTGCCGCGCTCTGGCCCGATGCGCGGATAGGGCCAAAATGCCCATTTCTGCTCTTCCTGGCTGTTGTAAAAGTTGTAAGCCCAGGAGCCGCCAATAGACAAGCCAAGTTTGTCGTTCACCATCATCTCGCCCACGTCTTCGCCTTCGCCCGGCAAGACGTAATGCTGGAAGATCAAGTCATGGATGAATTGAACGGCGGCTTTGGCTTCTTCGCTGTCGATCAGCACCTCGGCATCGGGCGCCGGCGTGACGACATCCGTGCCCCATTGATAGAGCGCCGGCGTCACCGTCGTGCGCTTCCAGCCGATGGATGCCGGGTAAACCTCAATGTTGTCGGCATCGAAGTCGGCATCGCCCGGGTTATTGCCATTGGCATCAAATGTCATCAAGCGCAGATACTCCAGGAACTCTTCCTGGTTTTCCGGCGGGTCGTCAACTGACAGACCGGCGCGCTCCAACACATTGGTGTTCACGTAGGTGCCGACGCCATAGTTGTCGAATGGCACTGGGAAGACTTGGCCGTCAAATGTGATGGAATCCAGCAGCGCCACGCTGAAATCATCGCGGTCGAGCATGCCGGTATCAAACATGGTCTCCGCCACCGGTAGGATATGGCCCGGTAAAGCGTATTGCGGCACAACCGAATGCCAGAGCGTCATCAGATCGGGTCCGCCGCTGCCCGCGACGATAGCCGCGGACAGCTTGTCGAAGAAGGTGCCCCAGCCCAAGACCTGATAATTGACCGTCACTTCCGGGTTCTCTTCGGCGAAGCGCGTAACAAGCGCGGTCATCGACGCGCCATCGTCTCCGCCCAGCCCGCTCCAAAAGTTGATTTCAATCTCGCCCGTGCCCAGCTCCTGGACCTCGCCGTCGTCCTGCGCGGAAAGCGGCAGCGCGACAAGCAATAGCAAGATCATTGCAGCGAGCAATATACGACTAACTATTTTCGTTTGCATTGCGAACTCCCTTAATAGGTTCTAAGACTGGACAAATTGGGTGAGCAAAAGCCCCCGCGGCTGTTTCTAACATACTGCTGCCCAATTGTCAAAACGAAAACCTGCGGGTAGTGTATCTGTTTCGGTTGAATTATCTTTTGAGGGTCTTCGACATGAGATCCTTAATCCAAAATACAAACAAAATGGTAGGGGCGACCCGCCGGGTCGCCCGCAATGCCTAAACGAGGTGTTGTCTGTTGCATGACTTACCTGCTCTTACTAAGAACTTGGGGAGCAACTATACCCCTGCCTTTTTCTCGGTGGTCTCGGTGTCGAAGGGCAGTGTCTACGCGCCCCTCGGTGGTTAAAGTTCTTTTCTTCAACCGAATTCGATACACTGCCGCTGCGCCCAAAGACAGGCAGTTGTTGACAAAGGCTAAGCCCCGATTTGTTGTCAGTGCCATCAGGAAGTGCAATCCGATTCGCGAGAGACCTGATGTCTGAACGCTTGAATGGCAAGTCAGCATTCGTCACCGGCGCCGGGCAAGGCATCGGCCGCGGCATCGCCGCGCTTGTGGCGGGTCTTTCCAGATGGCGACATAGCGCTCAGCCGGCATCAGGTCGATTGCGTGGACGAGTTCGGGGTCAACTCCTACGATCAAGAACATGTGTCTGCTCCCTAGGTTAAGGGCAAAAAAAGTCGGCCCCTTGTGGCGACTGCCCGTTCGTTCCGCACTGGTCAGCCGATCGCACGCTTCAAGGGCTCGAGGTAGCCCAGGCGCATGCGCTTGCTGACTTCGGCATCCGGCGCCTTCGATTCCGCGCCATGATACATCCTGGCATAGACTTGCAGGTCGGTCGCCACGCCCGCCGCCATCAGGCGTTGGGCGTAATCGATATTCTCATCGCGGAACAAGTCCAGCGTACCGACGGTGACCAAGGCCGGCGGCAACCCGCTGAGGTCTCTTGCGCGTGTCGGCGCCGCGTAGGGCGACACCTTGCCGCTTCCAAAGTCGCTACCCAAGTACATCTTCCAGGCTTTGAAGGATACATCCCGATTCCAGACGGTCGGATGGGTAATCTCGTGACTGGATAGCGTCTCATGCGCGTCGTCAAGCATCGGGTAGATCAGCAATTGGAATGCCAGTTCGGGACCGTTGTTGTCGCGGTTGTAAAGCGCCAAACCAGCCGACAAGCCGCCACCGGCGCTGCGCCCGCCAATGGCGACGCGTCGCCTGTCGATCGCGAGCTCGGGAGCGTGGTCCACCATCCACTTGAGCGCTGCAAAGCTATCCGAGATGATCTCCCTGAAAGTCGCTTCGGGCGCCAGGCGATAGCCCACCGAGAAAACCGTGCAGCCGACGAACTCGGCGATTTCAATGCAGCGCGTGTCGTCGCGCTCGTCACCAACGATGTAGCCACCGCCGTGAAACCAGAGCAGACCGCCGCGCGGCGCGGGAGCGGGCGGCTGATAGATAGCGAGGGGAATCTCGCAATCGGGGCCGGGGATCGTTAGTTCCTCAATACGCACATCCGTCGGCGGCAGGTTGGCGCGCATTTCGCGGTTGACCGCGTCGGTCATCTCTCTTGCCAAAGGCGGATTTTCGCCGATGGCGCTGTAGCGTTCGGCTTGGTGGGCATTAAGGGCGCCAACGATTTCGGGGTCGACCTGGTCGATGAAGGACATCGGGCAGTTCCTCCCTCTTGCACAACTTACGGGCAATCCGACCAAGATTATACCCTAGTACAGATGAGGATTCCGCTAAAGGGAGCGGCTCCAGCGCCGCGCACAGCATCGCCACGGTGTTGCCGACGCTGGTCTCGGTGGTTAACGTCTCTGTTTCAACCAAATTCGATACACTGCCACTGCCTCCAAAGAGAGGCAGTTGTTGACAAAGGCTCTGCGCCGATTTATCGTCATGGCCACTGAGAAGGCATTCCGATTCGCGAGAGACCTGATGTGTGAACGTTTGAATGGCAAGTCAGCCTTCGTCACCGGCGCCGGTCAAGGCATCGGCCGTGGCATCGCCGAGCAACTGGCAGCCCAGGGAGCGAGCCTGACCATCGCCGAAATCAGTGCGGAAACGGGGAATGCAACCGCCGACGCGCTCCGGCAGGCTGGCCGCGATGCGATTTTCGCTCCGGTCGATGTTCGCTCCGAGCACAGTATCAAAGCCGGCATCGCCGCGCATCTGGGGCGCTTTGGCCGGCTGGACATCCTGGTCAACAACGCCGGCGCCAATCAACATTATGACGCCTCAACAATGAGCGTGGATGAATGGGAAGCCTCGCTCAGCCTCAACCTGCGCGGGGCCTGGCTCTGCTGCAAACATGCCTTGCCCCTGATGGCGCGGCAAGGATCGGGCGTCATCATCAATATCGCCAGCGTTCACGCGACCATGACTGCGTATAACTTCTTTCCCTACAACGTCGCCAAGTCGGGTATTCTGGGACTGACGCGCAGCCTGGCGCTCGATTGGGGACATAAGAATATCCGCGCAATAGCCGTCAGCCCGGGCTGGGTGGGCACGAAACCGGTCCTCGATCATTTTGCGGGCGCCGATGACCCGGCCGCCGAGATAGAACGCGTCAACAATTTGCATCCGTTGAAGCGCATCGGCACGCCCGAAAATGTCGGCGATTTGGTCGCGTTTCTGGCCAGCGACGCCGCCAGCTATATCACCGGAACCGAAATCGTCATCGACGGCGGCATATCGGCGCGTTATGCCGACTAGGATTGCCACATCATAGTGGTTTAGCGAAATTGGGAGACGGAATAAGCAATGAAAATCACTCGTATCGCCGCCTATCAGGTTGATCTTCCCTTACACGAAGGGAGCTACAAATGGTCCGGCGGCAAGTCCGTCGAGGTCTTCGACAGCACCATAGTCGAAGTCGAAACGGACATCGGCGCCATCGGATACGGCGAAGTCTGTCCCTTGGGACCGTTTTATCTGCCCGCCTATGCCGAAGGCGTGCGCGCCGGCATCAATGAACTCGCGCCGCATCTGCTGGGCAGCGATCCCAGGCAGCTAGACGTGCTGAATCGACGGATGGACGCGGCACTCAAGGGCCATCCCTATGTCAAATCGGGCATTGATATGGCCTGCTGGGATATTCTGGGTCAAGTCGCCGCTTTGCCCGTCTGCGAATTGCTCGGCGGCCGCTACGGCGACGACTTTGTCCTCTATCGCGCTATTTCTCAAGAATCGCCCGACGAAATGGCGGCCAAAGTGGCCGCTTACCGCGACGAGGGATATCGCCGTTTTCAATTGAAAGTGGGCGCCGATCCGCAAATGGACATCGAGCGCATTCGCATGGTTTCGGATCTGCTGGAGCCCAGCGACAAACTGATCGCCGATGCCAATACCGGCTGGCTCATGCACGAGGCCGCCAGGGTCGTTCGCGCCGTCGATGATGTCGATGTCTACATTGAGCAGCCCTGCCTGACTTACGAAGAATGTCTCTCGATTCGCCAGCGAAGCTCTCATCCTTTTGTCTTGGACGAGGTGGTCAACGATATCGATATGCTCTTGCGCGGGCATGCCGATCGCGCCATGGACGTCGTGAATATCAAGATCAGCAAATTCGGCGGCTTGACCAAGGCCCGTCTGGCAAGAGATCTATGCGTAGCAATGGGCGTCGCCATGACCATCGAAGACAGTTGGGGCGGCGATATTACCACCGCCGCCATCGCGCATCTCGCCCACAGCACGCCGAGCGAATTTCTCTTCACTGCCACTGACTTCAACAGCTATGTCACGGTCAGCACGGCAGAAGGCGCTCCGCAGCGCCAGGCCGGGCGCATGTCCGCGTCCGAAGCGCCGGGATTGGGCACCATACCGCGGCGAGACGTCATCGGCCCCCGCCTCGTCGACATACATTGACTTCGTTCATTTTAAGCCGCAAATTGCGGTAGCCGAGCGACTGTTTAGACTAGCCTGGACATTTGCTGTGATGGACGACCTGAACATAGAAGATCCGACTCAACTAATGCGTTACTTGCGGCGACACGCTCGCATCGACGCCGCCGAGCGACCCCGCTTCACGACGCTGAAGGGCGGTGTCTCCAACCGCAGCGTATGGGTCCAATTCGACCACAAGCCCGGCTGGGTCATGAAACAAGCCCTGGCCAAGCTGCGCGTGCAGGTCGATTGGTTCAGCGCCCCCCAGCGCATCCAGCGCGAGGCGGCAGGCTTGTCTTGGGCGAATAAACTCATCCCCGGTCATGTGCCCGACTTGCTCTTCCTGGACGAAGCACATCATATCCTGGCCATGTCCGCCGTGCCTCAGCCGCATGAAAACTGGAAAACCCTGCTGCTCGGCGGAAAAATCTGCACCAGATTCGCCCGAGATTTCGGCCGACTTCTGGCCAGAATCCACAACGCAGCGCTAGACCATTCGGGCATCGAAAGCGCCTTCGCCGAAGTTCGCTTTTTTGAAGAACTGCGGCTGGAACCCTACTATGGCTATGCCGCGACTCAAGCTCCCCAGGCCCGCGCCTTTCTCGAAAACCTGATCAAAGACACCAGCAATCGCAGATTTGCCCTGGTGCACGGCGACTACAGTCCGAAAAACGTGCTCATCAGCCAAGGCAAGCTTGTTATTCTGGACTTTGAAGTCATTCATTTTGGCGACCCGGCCTTTGATGTCGGCTTCTCCATGACGCATTTCTTGAGCAAAGCGCATTTTCTGCCGGTCCATCGCCGTAGCTTCATTGATATGGCCGCCGAATACTGGCGCGCCTATATCACCCGTCTTGACCCTGCTCTCGTCGAGCGGCTGCAGCCCTCGGCCGTCGACCATACGCTGGCCTGCCTGCTGGCGCGCGTGGCCGGCCGATCGCCGCTGGAGTACCTAGACAAAGCGCATCGCAGCAGACAAAAAGGGATCGTTCTGGAACTGATCCAGCGGGAAATCGGCACCTTGCCCGAACTGATAGATGTTTTCCTGGAGCAATTAGAACGACACAATGAGCCGAATTAAAAGCCTGTCCGCCATCGAAATACTGGACAGCCGCGGCCGCCCTACCCTGCTCGCGATCTGCCGACTGAGCGATGGCAATGTCGGGCGGGCATCGGTGCCTTCCGGCGCCTCCACCGGATCGGCCGAGGCCCTTGAACTGCGCGACCGGGACCCGACGCGGCATGCGGGCTTGGGCTGCTTGAAAGCGGCGGAAAACGTCAGCCAAGACATCCACCGCGCCCTCGCCGGCCAAGACTTCCCGTCGCAGCAAGCACTCGACCGCTGCCTCATTGACCTGGATGGAACGGATAACAAATCTCGCCTGGGCGCAAACGCAATCTTGAGCGTCTCGCTGGCATTTGCCCGCGCCCAGGCCGCGCAACGCGGGGTAGAACTTTACCGGCACTTTGGCGATATCGCCGGAACTGTCCCGCGCCTGCCCAAGCCCATGATCAACCTGTATAGCGGCGGTCTACACGCCGGGGGGCAAGTCGCTATTCAAGACGTTCAGCTCGTTGTGCCGGGCGCCGCCAGTATCCACGAGACGCTTGCCGTCGTTTCGGAGGTATTTCGCGCTGCCGCCAAGCGACTTCATGAACGCTACGGCATGCGGCTCTTGCGGGCCGACGAAGGCGGCCTGGCGCCGCCTTTTGCGTCATCGCAAGCGATGTTCCTTGAAGCAGTGAGGGCGATCGAGGCTGCCGGTTACGCGCCCTCTGACGATGTCGCCCTGACCGTCGATGTGGCTGCGTCGCACTTCTTTGAAGACGGCCTTTATCATTTGGACGGCGAGCAACTGGATAGCGCGAACATGGCGCTGCGTATCAGCGAGTGGCGCCGCAATTTCCCCATTGTCAGCATCGAAGACGGCATGCACGAAGCCGACTGGGCTGGATGGCGGGGGCTCTATGCGCGCCTGCGCGGAACAGCCCTGATATTGGGTGACGATCTGCTCTGTACCAACCCCGTACGCATCCGCCGCGCCATCGCGGAAAAAGCCGCCGATAGCCTGCTGCTAAAGGTCAATCAAATTGGTACACTCACCGAAGCAGCCGAGGCATTGGAACTGGCCAGAGCAGCGGGCTGGCATATAGTCGCGAGCGCGCGCAGCGGCGAAACCGAAGACGACTGGCTGGCAGATTTGGCAGTCGGTTGGGCGGCCGACTACATCAAGGTCGGTTCAATCACGCAGTCGGAGCGGCTGGCCAAGTACAACCGCTTGCTCGAACTCGAGCATTACGCCCGCTTGACCTTCTAGCTTCGCTTGAGTGCAGCGTATTTCCGAACTTGGCCGAGCAATTGATAGCGAAGGGTAAACCAAAATCCGATGGATTTTCCAAATAGATTCAAGGACCAGGTCGCTCTAGTCACCGGCGCCGGAAGCGGCATTGGCTTGGGCATCAGCCGCCGGTTCGCGCTTGAAGGCGGGACCGTGATCATGGCGGATATCGACCGGGCTGCGCTGGAGACGGCGCGAGAGACGATTGCTGAGGCGCCCGACAAATTGGAACTCTCGGTCGTGGACATCACGAACGAAGCCGATACGCGCGATCTCATGGGAGACACAGTCGCGCGGCACGGCAAGCTGGACGTCGTGGTCAACTGCGCTGGCATCGTCGGTCCCAGCGCCACAAACATTGCCGAGTACGAACTGTCTTCCTTCCGCGAGGTGCTCGATGTCAATCTGGTCGGCTCCTTCATCGTGACAAAATATGCCATAAATGCGATGTTGCAAACCGGTTATGGCAGGATCTTGCTTTTGGCCTCGATCTCCGGCAAGGAAGGCAATCCGGGCATGGCAGGCTACTCGACATCCAAAGCCGGGGTGATCGGCCTGACCAAAGCAATCGGTAAGGAATACGCCCATACCAAGATCACGATTAATGCCCTGGCGCCGGCCATGATCTCGACGCCGCTCGCGCAATCGCTTGATCCTGATATACTGCGCTTTTTGACCGACAAGATCCCGATGAGCAGGTTGGGCACAATCGACGAAGTAGAGGCCTTCGCCTGCTGGATCGTATCTCCCGAGGCATCCTTCAGCACGGGCGCCATCTTCGACCTGTCCGGCGGACGAGCCACCTACTGACAGCCTTGCCGCACCAGGGCCCGGCTCGTGATTCCGCAATCTGAACATCGCCGCGAATCCTGATAGAATACCTGCAAAACACCGAACAAAGTTGCGCTGAGATTCGTTTGCTCGGCCAGGTGAGATAATGGAAAGCGAAAGAATCCGAGGATTGCGCAGGACCTTGATGCAGCGCTCGCGCGCCTCGGAAGATACCTTTCTTCTGGTTACGGCCGTATTGGTTGGCATCGGCGCCGGTCTGGGCACGATCATCGTTCGAACGCTCATCGAGTCATTCACCTGGTTCAGCTTCGAATGGCTGCCGCATGTCACCCGCGACTTCGGCAAGGCCTTTATCGTAGTTGTACCCACATTGGGCGGACTGGTCGTTGGCATCCTCGTTTACAGATATGCCCGCGAAGCCAAGGGGCATGGCGTGCCTGAAGTGATGGAGGCAGTCGCTCTGCGCGGTGGCCGCATTCGCCCCGTGGTCGCCGTCGTCAAGTCGCTGGCGTCAGCGCTCACGATCGGCAGCGGCGGATCTGCCGGCAGCGAAGGCCCCATCGTTCAGATCGGCGCCTCATTGGGATCCACCCTGGGCCAAGCATTGCGCCTGTCCGACGACCGGATTCGCAACCTGGTCGCTTGTGGCGCCGCCGGCGGTATCGCCGCCACATTCAACACGCCAATTGCCGGCGTCATCTTCGCTTTGGAAGTGATTCTGGGCGCCTTTAGCGTCCGCTACTTCAGCACCGTTGTCATTTCATCTGTCGTGGCCAGCGTCATTGGCCGCGCCGTTTACGGCGATCTGCCAACCTTTCCACTACCCGTTGAATACGGCGTGAGAAGCATTTGGGAATACGCCTTTTATCCCATTCTTGGGATCCTGGCTGCCCTGGCTGGCGTGGCCTTTATTCGCGTTCTCTATTTCTTCGAGGAAGCCTTCGACGGCTGGCAAGGCTTCCCGGAATGGGCCAAGCCGGCTGTCGGCGGCGCGCTGCTCGGGCTTATGGCCTTGCTCTATCCTGGCATGACTGGCCTGGATTGGGATGTCATGCCACAGGTCTTCGGTTCGGGATACGACATCATCGCCGGCGCGCTCAATAACGAACTCATCCTTTCCACAGTGCTGATCCTGCTGCTGCTGAAGATTCTCGCTACGGGTTTCACCCTCGGTTCAGGCGGATCGGGCGGGGTCTTCGCGCCCGCCCTCTTTATGGGAGCCATGCTGGGAACGGCTTTCGAGATCGCTTTGCGGCAGTTCTTCTCCGATATCATCGCGCCTCCCGGCGCCTATGCGCTGGTCGGCATGGCTGCGGTCTTCGCAGCCAGCGCGCATGCCCCGATCACTGCCATCATTATCCTGGGCGAGCTGACCGACGATCAGCGCATTGTCTTGCCATTGATGCTGGCCGTGATCGTGGCGACGCTGGTTTCGCGCCGTCTCATGCACGGTCAGTCCATCTATACCTTGAAACTGACGCGGCGCGGCGTCAATATCGAGCGCGGGCGCGATGTTGACATCATGCAAGGCGTCCTGGTGAAGGAAGTCATGGCCAGCAACGCCGAGGTGGTGCCAGTCGGCATGACCATTGCGGAACTGTCCGATGTCTTCAATTTCAGTCATTCGCACGGGTTTCCAATACTGGATGAGCAAGAAAGACTTTGGGGAATCGTGACCGTGTCCGATCTTGATCGCGCCCGAGCCAGGGAACTGCCGCCGGATACAAGTCTGGCCGCCATCGCCACGCGCCGGGAAAACCTGCACATTGCCTATCCTGACGAAACGATTGGCGATGTCCTGATGCGCCTGGGGCTGCGGGGCTTGGGCCGCATGCCTGTCGTTTCTCGTCAGAATCCACAGCACTTGCTTGGCATGGTCCGGCGCGTCGATATCATTTCCGCATATAACCTGGCTGTGACGCGCCGCTCGCAGATCAAGGACCAAACCGAATATATCAGGACTTTCAGTTCCGATGGCACGCAATTCGTCGAGTTCACCGTCAGCCGAGACAGCTTTGCCGTCGGCCGGCGCGTGCAAGATATCGCGGGCATCCTGCCGGACAAGTGCATTCTGGTGTCCATCAGTCGTAGAGGCCATGTGCTCATTCCGCATGGCGACACCACCTTTGAACCGGGCGACAAGGTCACGGCATTTGTATCTTCCGGCGAAAGCCGGGCCTTTGCCGAAAGCATGAGCCGCGGGGCGCCCGCGACCGGCGGCGCATGACATGAGTTGCTTGCCCTGGCGCTTCGCCGAAACCGGACCCGTCGGAGCCGATGCGCTTCATTGGCCGGATTCGGCCACCAGTAGCTCGGCAACCAGTTCTTCGTTGATCGTCAAACCAAGCCCCGGGCGATCCGGCACCCGGATATAGCCGTTTTCGGCTCCCATCTTCTCCTGCGTCAAGTCGTGGCGGAGCGGCGAATCCTCCACAGAGTCTTCAAAAAGAAATGCTCCCTTGAACAAGCAAAGCCAGTGCAGGCAGGCCGCTACGCTTATGGGCGTCTTGTAACAGTGGTTGACCAGCAGACCGCCGTTTTCTTGCACGCGCTCGCCGATGTATAGGCCGTCGGTGAAGCCACAGCGAGCCAGATCAATCTGATAGATATCCAGCGCGCGTCGGTCGATCCAGGGCTTGAAGGCCGCGCGCCCGCACTCGCCCTCTCCGCCGGCGATTGGCACTGGAGAACGGTCGCGCAGCCAGACATAGCCGTCGATGTCATCTTGCTCAAGCGGTTCCTCCAGCCAGCCTATGCCGTACTCGCTGTAACTGTGCGCTCGGCGCAGCGCTGTGCGCGCGTCATATACGCAGCCGGCATCAATCAGCAGCTCCGCGTCGGGACCAACCCCCTCTCTCGCGCCCCGCACCAATTCCATGTCCAAAGCTTCCGATTGGCCCATCGGCTCCCAGCCAAACTTGACGGCTTCGTAACCGAAGTCGGTCCAACGTTGGCCGATATCCCGGGTTTCGGCGCCGTCACGACCGAAGAGGATCGAGGCGTAGGCTTTGATCTGATCGTGCTGCTTCCCGCCCAATAACTGATGCACCGGCGCGCCAAAATACTTGCCCTTGAGATCCCACAGGGCAATGTCAATGCCCGCCATCGCGGTTATGACAACTGCGCGCCTGCCATAATACATCGTCCCCCGGTACATCTTTTCCCACAGCCGCTTGGTATCCAACGGGTTTTCGCCGATGAGCAGTTCTCGCAATCCGCAGGCGATGTTGTGGCTGAAGGGTGCATCGATAACAGCTTTGGCGACTTCCGGGGACGAATCGACTTCGCCGATTCCTTCCAATCCGTTGTCGGTTCGCACGCGAACAAGCAAGGTGTCCTGCGTGCCGGCTGTCTTGGCTTCGACAGTCTCCAAACGCAAAACCTGGCAAATGATCTGGGTGATTTTCATGATATTTCCCAATTGTGAAATCTAGGTCCGGATGCGACGCGGACGCCTTTGACAGCTAGATTTTGCTGCAATTCAGTCTGCCGAGTCAAATGTACTTATGAACACTACCCATGCGCTTGACAACTTTCCTCTGGCGAAATTAGACTATAGTAACTAAATTCTTGTTAGATAATCCAAAGCGCTCTTTGAACTGAAGCAGCGCCAGATTCGGACTAAGCTTTATTATGGATGATTCTGCGCGTATATTGATCCCGACACAAAAACATTCCCTCGCCGACAACGCGACCATGCAGATTCGTCAAGCCATATTGGAAGGTGAACTGGCGCCCGGCGAGCACTTGCGCGAAGAAGTTCTGGCCGAGATGTTGAGCGTCAGCCGCGGACCCGTGCGCGAGGCCCTAACCCGTCTGGAGCAAGAAGCGCTGGTTGTCCGAGAACCCAACCGCGGCGTATTTGTCTGCCAATTGAACCGCAATGATGTCGATGAGGTCTACAGCTTGCGTCTGGCATTGGAGAAGCTCGCTGTACGCCTGGCCATCGAAACGCCATGTGAAGCTGAGCTTGAAGCCATGCAGCAAACCGTCGACCAGATGCGTATGAAGGCCGCGGCTGGCATATCCAGCCACGAAGCCGCCAAGCTCAATACCGCTTACCACGAACAATTGTGCGCGGCCAGCGGCCACCGCCGCCTCCTGGCCAGTTGGACCAATCTGCGCTCGCAAATCTATCTCTTTTTGCTGACGCGTTCCGAGCTTAACTCGGAGTTCCTGAAGACATTCCACGTCATGCACCAAGATATCCTCGACGCCATAGTCGAGAAAGACGAAACCAAGGCGACTGCCCTGCTCGAGAAGCACTTTCTCGCGGCCTACAACGAGGTCACTGACCACTACAGAGCTTTGGGCAAGTAACCCGCGCCACAGAACTTGCTACAAATCGCGTGGCGATAATCAAGTGTCAGTCATCTTTTGTATAAGCGTCGTTGACGCGCGCTGGAAGAGGACGAGCGCATGAAAATCAGTGACATTCTTGTATTTGAGTTGACCGCCGCGCGTGAGCCGCAACCGGGGCGCCAACTCCAGTGCCTGCCCTTGCACATCTATCCCGATGTTGAACATCCCGATCCGCCAAATAAACCGACGCCCGGCAGCATCAGCGCTATGTACGTCGAAGTGCAATGTGATGAAGGCCCCTCCGGCATATTCGGCCCGATTGATCGCCATCAAGCCTTTGTCATCAGCAATGATCTGCGCGAATTCTTGATCGGACGCGACGCCCTGGCAACGGAATACCTCTACGATCTCATGCTACGGCTCAACCGACACGGGCGCTCCGGCCTCTTCATGACCGGCCTCAGCGCCATCGACTGCGCGCTTTGGGACCTGAAAGGCAAAGCCTGGAGGCAGCCGATCTATCGGCTCCTGGGCGGCCCAACACGCTCCGCTGTTCCCGCCTATGCTAGCATGTTGGGCTTCTCCATTGAGCCGGGGCAGGCGGCGCGACTTGCGAAGGAATACCAGGCCAAGGGCTATCAAGCGCAAAAGTGGTTTTTTCGATACGGCCCAGCCGCGGGCGCGGAGGGAATGGCCAAGAACATTGCCATGGCGAAAGCGGTCCGCGAAGCTGTCGGCCCCGACTATATGCTCATGTTCGACGCCTTCATGAGTTGGAATGTAAGCTACGCGACCAAGATCTTGCGAGCGCTGGAATCCGTCAATCCTACCTGGATGGAAGAACCGATTCCACCGGAACGCGTCTCGGAGTTTGCCAAGCTGAAGACGTCGACGCGCGTCCCGATAGCCACAGGAGAACACGTTTACACCCGCTGGCAAAGCAAAGAACTGCTGGTAAACGGCGCGGTAGATTACTTGCAGAATGACCCCGATTGGACCGGCGGCATCACCGAACTGGTCAAAATCTGCTCCCTGGCCTCGGCATTCGAGGTCCCCGTCGTCGCGCATGGACATTCTCTGCTGTCCGCGCTGCATGTCGCCGGGTCACAGTCGCCGGCCGCCGTACCGATGGTCGAATACCTGATCAACCATCAACCGAGCAAACAGTTTTTCCACCGAACTCAATACGCGCCGGAAAACGGATCCATCAAACTGCCGGGAGCGCCCGGCCTCGGCATCGACCTGGACCCCGCCAAAATCGACAGCCGCCAGGCAATCAGCTTCTAGACACAGCCGACTCGAAACAAGCAGTTCCACAAACAACCTGGCCGTAGGGGCGGGCCAAGGCTCGCCCGCAAAAACTTGCCGATTTCGCGCGAGCGTGCCAAACCAATTTCACCCCTTACGCGCCGAGCAGCGGTCTTTGGCTTTTTCGCACTTCTTACCTGGATTCACTTAAAAGCCAGCATCCTTGTCTACCTGATTGCGCAAAGGCAAGTTCCCCGCCAGCATCCGATCCAGGTTCTCGCAAAAGATCTCAATCACGTACCGACGTTCGTATTGTGTGCCGCCCGCGATATGAGACGTGATGAGCAGATTCTCTATATCCCATAGGTAACTGTCGGCCGGCAGGGGTTCGGGGCGCATCACTTCCAGAGCGGCCGCTCTTAAACGCCCTTCGCGCAATGCCCGCGCGACCGCGTCTTGATCAACGATCCCGCCGCGCGACATGGCCAGCAACATCGCGCTCGGTTTCATCAAAGCGATCTTCTCGGCTGTGATCAAGTTTTCCGTCTCCGGCGTCAGAGGCAATGCGACCACCACATAATCCGACTCGCTCAACAAGTCGTCGAGGCGGTCTGGCGTCCCAAGCCGGCTGACATAATCCGGCTTGGGCAGGGGCCTGATGTCGATCGCCAGGATATGCATACCAAAGGCGCGCGCGCGTTCCGCCAGGTGTTGACCAAATGCGCCAAATCCCACGATGCCCAGGGTCATGCCGGTTAGTTCGAGGAGAACAGGCCGCAATTCGCCCGCGGACCATTGGCGCGCTTGCTGGCGGAAGACGCTGGTGAGCAAGCCGCGGTTGAAGGCGAGCATCGTTCCCAGCGTACTTTCGGCCAGGCCCGGTCCGTGGGTGCCGCTGGCGCTGGTGAGCAGCACGTCCCCGGCCGCCAACTGCGGGATGCTCAAGTATTTGTCGACGCCGGAACTGGGGGACTGTATCCATTTGAGCCGCCCCGCCTGCTGGAACAAATCCTCGGTCATGCTGCCTACGAATACATCGGCGGTGCGGATGGCTTGATTCAAGTCGGCGATCTGCGGGCAGTATTCAAATTCGACCGCGGGAAACCGCTCCCGCAGGTCCCCAAGCGCCTCTTCCAGCGACATGATGGTAGGTCCGAAAAGCACTTTCACTGGCTGTCCTCCCCTTTGCCTGAAACTAAATTCCTCACGCAAGTCATGCCCGGCTATTACAGTACGCCGTAGGTTTTGAAGGCTTCTTCGGCGCTCATGCCCTTCTCGATGGCCGCTTGCACCAGGTTTTCGGTGCGCGCCTTTTCCAAGGCCAGGGAAAGCGCTTCCTCTTCGAGCTGGCGCGGGATCACGAGGACGCCGTCGCGGTCGCCGATGATCAGATCGCCCGAACTGACGCTGACCTGTCCGATCTCGATCGGAATGCGGAAGTCCAAGACGCGGCTGCGCGCGCCGGAATCCTGGGCGTAACAGCCGCGGGAAAAGGTGGGAAAGTTTTGCCGGAGCACGCCGTCGGTATCGCGCGAGTAGCCGTCGAGCACAGCGCCGCGGGCGCCGAGATAGAGCGCGCGCGTGGTCATGATCTCGCCCCAGGTGGCGTAATCGGGCGAACCGCCGGCGCAAACGTAGATCTCGCCCGGCTTGAGATCGTCCAGGGCGCGGAAGAGCAAGCCGAAGGGCATGCGCGACCATTCTGTCTGGCCGTCCATAACGCCGCCGGGATAGTCGGCGGTGAAGACAGTCATGGCTCTGCCCAGGATGCGCATATCCGGCCGCAGCGGCTGGATATAGGGCGGCAGAAACTGGTGCCGGTATCCGAGGTCGTCGAGGATATCTCCAATGACGGCGGCAAAGAGTTCGCCCTCGATCAATGCAAAAAGTTCCTCGTCGCTGTTCCAGGTAGCCATCATAGTCCTTTCGCGAATCAAGCCTAACGATAAAAGCGATACTGAAGCTGATTTTTTTCGACCTTCGCGTTTTGCCAGCCGCGCGGCGGGCGTCCAAGCAGGAGTCTAGCAAAAAGTAGCAGTTCTGGCAGGCCAAGTCAATCTGGCAGGTAGAAATGGGCGCGATTCGATATGTTGACAATTGACCATCGTGGACGGCGGCGAATTTGGGCGGACGTTCGCTGCGCGGGATGCGGCGCTATCTACTGAAACAGTGCCCTTAAGATACCCATAAGCTACCCATAAACTACCCATAAGATACTCATAAGTTACCCATAAGTTACCCATAAAATACCTATAAAATGCGGCCATTTTGGCAAGTGTATAGATACAGTATGCATACGGTGGAGGGGTGTACCCCCTGCCCGGAATTGGCGGGCACAATACAGGTTTTATTCACCACAGCGGGTCGCTCGCCCCTACAAGGCTTGTCCGCTACTGGGTCATGCTGACGCGCTTTTTCTACCCCATCCCCCGGCCCCTTCCCCGAAGCATCAGGGAAGGGGAGCTAAGCTTGGCGGATTTCGTAATAATTTGTTGATTTTCGCAAGGATCGGCTCCCTTTTTGTATTTGTTCGGTTTTGTTATCGTTATCTATACGTATGACTTTCAGTAGCGGACAAGCCTTACAGAGTCCTTGAAAATGGTGTAGGGAAATTTTTGTGGCGGCGCGGCCCTATTAGGTGTTTGCGTCGGCCGTTGGGCGAAGGGATAGGGTGTGTCCTCCTTTAGTTTGCGTTGTAGGGGTAGTATAATACATATGTTCTATTAAAGCAAGGCTATTCTGTCGTGTTTTCGGTTTTTCACCACGAAGTAGCAAAGGGGCGCGTAGGGCGCGCCGACACTGCCCGCCGACACTGCCCGCGGGCGCTGACCGGCGGTGCGGCGGGCCGCTGGCCCGGACAGTTGTCGACGTGATTGCATTGGGGCGGCACGGCGTTGCGCGGGGGACGGAAATAAACAGACTATTTCGCAAGCGCGTTCTGGAAGCGCTACAATCGGGTGCGGGAGCGGGATAAGAGGGACGCGGATATGGCGCTTGAAGCGGGGGACAGGCTCGACAAAGAAAGCAGGATGCGCGCATTGCTGGCCATGGTCAAGATCCGCTTGGCGGAAGAAGAGATACAGAATCTCTTTATGGCGAATCTGGTGCGGGGCACAACGCATCTGGCGATCGGCCAGGAAGCGTGCTCGGCCGGCGTAGCGCTGGCGCTATGCGAAGGCGATAGCGTAACTTGCACGTATCGCGGGCATGGTCACGCGCTGGCGCTGGGCATGTCGCTGCGCGCGCTGATGGCGGAAATGATGGGCAAAGAGAGCGGCGCGTGCAGGGGGCGCGGCGGCAGCATGCATATGACGGACAAGTCGATCGGCTTGTTAGGCGCCAATGCGATTGTGGGCGCGCAGTTGCCCATCGCCATGGGCGCCGCGCTCACGGCGCAAGTCAAAGGTACAGGCGCGATTGCGGTGACTTTCTTCGGCGATGGCGCGGCGAACATTGGACTTTTTCACGAGTCGCTGAATATGGCATCGGTATGGAAACTGCCGGTATTGTTCATCTGTGAGAACAATCTTTACGGCGAATACAGCCCCATTCGCGAGACGACGCCGATTGATGATATTGCCGACCGAGCGGGGGCCTACGCTATGCCCGGCGTCATCGTCGACGGGCAGGATGTCGAAGCTGTACAGGCGGCAACGGCAGCCGCCGCCGCGCGCGCCCGCAATGGCGAAGGCCCTGCCCTGCTCGAGTTGAAGACTTATCGTTATGGCGGTCATTCACGGTCGGACACGGGCCCCTATCGCAAGCCGGGGGAATTGGCGCATTGGCAAGAGCGCGACCCGATTGATATGCTGGCGGCGCGGATGTACAGCGATGGCGAGCTCGATCAAGAGGAATTTCTTGAAATCAAGGACGCCCTGGCGCAAGAAGTTTTTGCGGCGGTGGAATGGGCCAAGGCCGAGCCCTTCCCGCCGCCCCAATCGCTTGCGGACTATGTCTACGCTTCCGACTAAGGAGACAGCCATGCGCAGGATGACCTATCGCCAAGCCGTTACCGAGGCGATTGCAGCGGAAATGCGGAGGGACGATTCAGTCGTTTTCTTCGGCGAAGATGTTGCCAAGCCGGGCGGCGTATTCAAAGTAACCCCGGGCATCTATGAAGAATTCGGTCCGGTTCGCGTCCGGGATACGCCCATATCGGAGCAGGCCATCATTGGCACGGCTTTGGGGGCGGCGATAACGGGCTTGCGTCCCATCGCCGAGTTGATGTTCGCGGATTTTATCCCGGTGGCAATGGACCAGATCGTCAATCAAGTTGCCAAGTACCGCTTCATGAGCGGCGGGCAGTTCACAGTGCCCTTGACTATCCGCGCGTCTCAAGGCGGCGGCGGCGGGTTCGGCACGCAGCACTCTCAATGCGCGGAATCCTGGCTGATGAACTTCCCCGGTTTGAAGCTGGCCGTCCCCGCCACGCCGGCTGACATGTACGGACTGCTGCGCGCGGCCATCCGCGATGACGATCCCGTAATCGTGCTGGAACACAAATCGCTCTACAACCTGGTGGGCGATGTCGATTTGGAGGCCGCGCCCGGGGAATTGGGCAAAGCCGAGATCGTCCGCCCGGGGCAGGACCTCACGCTGGTTGCGACGCAACAGATGCTGCACCGGGCGCTGGAAGCGGCGGAGAGCTTGGCGGAGGATGGGATCAGCCCCGAAGTTATTGACTTGCGCACGCTGGTTCCGCTGGACGGCGAGACTATCTTGCGATCTGTGCAAGGGACCAGCCGGCTGCTAATTGTTGAAGAAGCGCCGCGACTGGGCGGCTGGGGCGCGAATGTCGCCGCGCTGGTGGCCGACGAAGGGCTATTTCATTTGGACGCCCCGATCAAACGCGTGAATATGGAAAATGCCTTGATCGCTTATAGCCCGGCCCTGGAAGACGAAATCATCCCGAATGCGCGCAAGATCGAAGAGGCAGTTCGACAGTTGCTGTCGGAGACTTGACAAATGCGCGCATCGTTCAGCGGGACATGCTTGTATGCGATTAGAGCCCTATAGTCAAGCCGCCGTCGGCCACCACCGTGGCGCCGGTCATGAACGAGGCGGCGTCGCTGACCAGAAACAGCGCGACTTCCGCCATCTCTTCCGGCTGCCCTACCCGGCCCAAGGCGTGCAGTTTTCCCCAATCCTCAATCGCGCCCAAGGGATCTTCCGGGCTATAGGTGTCCGCGGCGAAACGCAGCAGCGGCGTATTAATCGAACCGGGGCAAAGGCTGTTGACGCGGATGCCGTCTCCAGCGTGATCCAATGCCATTGTTCTGGTCATGGCGATCAACGCGCCCTTGGAGGCGGCGTAGGCGGCCACGTTGGGCTGGCTTTGCAATCCTTGCACCGAGGCCACATTGACGATGGCGCCGCCGCCGCACTTGACCATCTGGGGAATACAATACTTGGCAGCCAGATAGACGCCTTTCAAGTTGACGGCGAGCGTGCGATCCCAGGTATCTTCATCGGTATCGACAACCGTGCCGTAGGTTTGGATGCCGGCGCTGGCAACCAGATAATCGACACCGCCGAAATGGTCGACCGCTTCACCCGCGATGCGTTCAGCATCTTCGCCGCGGGAGACATCGGCGAGCACTGCCAAGCCAGCCCCGCCCGCGGCCTCTATTGTACGCGCGGTCTCGTTCATGGCTTCGGCATTGACATCCGCGAGCACTGCGCTTGCGCCTTCGCGCGCGAATGCCAGCGCGGTCGCCCTGCCGATGCCGGTTGCCGCGCCTGTGACTACTGCAACTTTGCCTTCAAATCTCATGTTCCTCTCCCGTCCGCCGTCCTGGCAGTTGGCCAAAGTCTCGTATTCTTAGCTGATGCGGGTATTCTACCGCATAACGCCGGGTCGCAAAGCGTCACCTGCGTCATTGTGATCTGGCGAGGACAGCGCGGGTTGTTGCCATGCGGGCCATTTGTACAGGTGAGAAGCGGCCAGGACAATTGCACCAAATTACTTTTCACCACAGCCGCTCGGCGGAAGCGTAAAGGTCTGTCCCGCTCAGGCAAAATCGTAAACCGTCTCGTCGCATGAGCGACGCGGTTTACATTTACAGAAGGGAGAAGCGGAGTTTTCAACTTCCGAAATCGCGGGAGGTCTACTAAAGTAGAAGGTGCTGGGTGAAAGCGATCGCCGCAACTCATGGCCAAAGTCGAACTGAACAGCCGCAACGTCTTCAACATTAGCAAGCCGGCGGGGTACCGCTGCCAGGTCTTTCACTATCACCGCAAGCTGTCGTGCTTGTACCTGAGCGTATACCAGGGTCAGCGCAATCAGCCCGCGATTTACATATTGTTCTCCGATGTGGCTTATATTGAAGCGCCAATGAGTTGGCTGGGCGCGGACTTCCAGATTGCCTCGAAGCAGGCATGCATTGACCTCATGATCGAGCTTGGATTGATCGGTCCGGCCATTCGCCGGTTCCCCGACGCCTATGCTTCCATCACCGATTATGCCCGGCTATACAGGGTCGATACGCCGAACAGCGTCATACGCATCATCGCCAGCAGTGGCACGCTGCTGCAGTCGATCCCGCCGGAGATTCAATGAAAGCGCGCAACTGGCGCTGCGCGCGTGTAAAATTGCTTATCGACAGGCTCTATGATAGAATGCGGCAGTTCTAGCAGACAGCAAGCGCAGTTCAGCCGTCAGCATACCTTGACAAGCATATGAGACATCCACCATCCAAAGCGCCCGATCCGTATGCCGCCAAGCCATCGTTCAGCGTGGTGATCCCTTGTTATAACGAAGTCAACACTGTGAGTGACATCGTCAGGCGCGTGCTTGACGTGGATATTGTAGACGAGGTCATAATCGTCGATGACGGATCTACCGACGGCACGGTTGATGTGCTGGCGGAAATTGCAGCCGAAGACAATTGCAAAGTGAAGATCTTTTACCACGAGCGCAATCAGGGCAAGGGCGCGGCGCTGGTCACCGGTTTCCAGAAGACCAGTTGCGAGGTCATCATCATACAGGATGCCGACTTCGAGTATGACCCGCGCGAGTACCATCTTTTGCTGAAGCCGATACAAGAGGGGTTGGCGACAGTTGTCTATGGCTCGCGCTTCCTGGGCGGCACGCGCAAAGCCATGAACTTCTGGAACATGGTCGCCAACAAGGGTTTGACGCTGATTACCAATATCCTCTACAACGCCATCCTGAGCGACATGGAAACTTGCTACAAGTGCTTCCGGCGGGAGGTGGTGGACAACATGCAGATCCGTGCCCGCGGCTTCGACTTTGAACCGGAGTTCACCGCCAAGGTCTTGCGGCAAGGCATCCGCATCGTCGAGGTGCCAATTTCGTATTATGGGCGAGAATACGACGAAGGCAAGAAGATCAAATGGATTGACGCGCCAATCGCGGCCTGGACCCTGCTCAAATACCGTTTTTTCCGCTGATTTTCGCAGTTGGCCAGATGTTTCTCGGTCTGGCGATGAACGTATAGCGGCTTATGATTGATCCATTCTCCTTCGTTTTGAGGCAAAGTCGCCAAATCGATTTCACTCCTACTCACGTTTTTTTGTTGCCAAATGATATTACTGGGTGTATATTGCCGTGTGGGGGGTGAAAAGCGCCTGGCGCCGGTCCCCCGTCGGTCACGAATTGCGAACAGGTATCGTTTTGTGATTCGTCCGTTCGCAAATCGCGATTACTTTATCAAATGTCACAATGGGAGCAGCATTTCGCAATGGAAGAACGTATTACAGGCACGGTAAAGTGGTTCAGTTCTGAAAAAGGATACGGTTTTATCGCGCAAGAAGGCGGGCCGGACGTCTTTGTACATTTTTCCGCGATAGCGGGCGAAGGATATCGCAATCTTGAAGAGGGCGAGACAGTGGAGTTCACTGTTACCGAGGGCCCGAAAGGAAAACAAGCCAGCAACGTGGTTCGTGTTTAGCCACAGACAAATCAATAGACCGCTTCAATCCTGCGGCGAAAAGGCGCGCTATTTTGTGTTGGCGGGACATTACCGGGGCCTTTTCGCCGGTCAGGCTCACATGGGACCGCGGCGATCGAGGCCGGGGTAAAGCGTTGCGATTGTGGCGTCGAAGGCGCGTTGGCTGAGATCGGCGCGCAGTTCGCGGGCGCTCTCGCGGTCCCACAAGTTGTCGAATTCCCCTGGGTCTTCGGCCAGGTCGTAGAGTTCGCCGGCGCCAAGACTGTGATAGAGCACAATTTTATGGCGGCCATCGAAGTACATCGTCGCTCTGGAGTGATCGGGCATGTCCAGGGCGTCGATGTACTCGCAGCGCACGTAGTGGCGGTGGCGATGCGGCGGCACTTCGCCGGTCAATATGGGCAGGAGCGAAGACCCGACCATGTAGCCGGGCGCGGGTAGGCCGACAATGTCCAGCAGGGTTGGCGCGATATCGGTCAGCTCGACCAAGGCGTCGCTGAGCAGGTCGCTCTTGAAGCGCGCTGGCCAGGACCAGATTAACGGTACCCGGACCAGTCCTTCATAAAAGCGGCAGCCTTTTAGAATGAGACCGTGATCGCCGAGCATTTCACCGTGATCACTGGTGAAGATAATGACGGTATTGCGGCGCAGATCCAGCGCGTCCAGCGCCGCCACAATGCGCCCCAGCTGATCATCTATCAGTTTGATCATGGCGTAGTAGGCAGCGATCAAGCTGCGGGCATCGCGCGCTCCCGGGGAGTCCGGCTCGGCCAGGCCGGGGGTCGGCGACTGGGGCAAGATCGGGCTCTTGATATCGAGGTCGTCGGGATGCCTTGCGGTCGATTGAAAGTCGATTCGCCGTAGTTTCTCCTGCTGTTGCAGGTCGCTCTCTCGGAAAAGCGGCGCTTTGACCTGCGCGGGGTCGAAGCGGTCGCGATAAGCCCGCGGCGGGTTGAATGGCGGGTGGGGATCGTAAATGTTGACGCTGGCAAACCAGTTGCGGTTGCGATTCTCTTGGATGAATTCGATCGTCTTCTCGGCGCACCAGGTGCTTTGATGGAGTTGGGCCGGCACGCCGGCGGGGTCTCTGGTCAGCTGGCCCAAATCGACGCCCTGGGACCGGACCCAGTCGGCGTAGTCATGTCCATGTTCCCAATCATCGCGCGGGGCATGGCTATACTTCCAGTACGTGTAGCCGTCATCGACGCGTTCTTCGACGCGCCCGTAGGCGCTGCTCAGGTGGAGCTTGCCGATCAATCCGCAAACATATCCCCGATCGGCCAAGCGTCGGCTGATCAAGGGAGGGAAGTCCGGGAAGCGCGGATTGCCATTGCGATTTACCTGCAGAGAGCTGGGGTACATGCCGGTCAGGAAACTGGCCCGGCTGGGCGTGCAGATCGGGCTTTGGCAATAGGCGCGCTCGAAGGCGACGCCCTGGCGCGCCAATTGGTCGATATTGGGCGTCGAGACAAAGGCGTTGCCCAATGCCGCTATGGTGTCATAGCGCTGCTGATCGGTGCAAATCCAGAGGATATTCGGTAGATTGCTTTCCTGCATGGGCTAAAGCTCCTTTCCGCAAGTGCCGCGTCCGTTGGTGTCTAGGGCGCGACGGCGTGTTCCAGCGTATTTCGCCGAGTTTCCTATTATACTAAATTGACAGGCACTCCGATTTAGAAATCCGAAACTGCCGGATCGAGAGACAAGATGTTCCATTAGGCAAGACCGAGAGCGCGTTCTCCCCCGCTCGGGATGCAGGTTCCGTTTCAACTCATTTTGAGCGAAGGAGACAATCATGTTCAGCATACGAGAGATGACAGGCGCAGATCTGGACCATGTGCTGGCGCTGCGGGAAGACTGGCTTGGCGGGGAACCGGAAACCAGCGTTAGGCCTGAAAGCGTAGTACGTTGGTTCGGCGCCTATTGCGGCAACGATCGCGCTTGCGCCTTAGTCGCGCGGATCAACGATGTCTGCGTCGGCTATTGTCTGATTTCCTGGCACAGGCACCCGACCATGACTGGCACGCTCGCTGAAATAGACGAAATCCACGTGGCGCAGGCCTGGAGCCGACAGGGTATCGGACGTCAGTTGGTCGACCGGGCGCGCAAGATGCTGGAAGCGAAGATCGACGGCTTGACAGCCATTCGCGCCAGGGTCGACCGCCAGGATGACGATGCGCGCGCCTTCTGGCGAGCGCTGGGCTACGAGCATTTCGCGCTCGAATATATGGACTATCTGGACTAGCAGGTTGAACCGGAGAACCCCTTGCGCTGGCAAGGGGTTCCTGAAACCGGGTTGGCCATATAAGCCGCATTCTGTCCGTCAAAGACGCGGGAATCATCTATCTGGGATCGGCGTTGCCGCCGAGCTCTAGCGGTGCACCCGGCGCTTTTTGGGGAACGGGCCGCTCCACTGCGCCTGCTTCACCTTGCTCCCGATGGGGTTTGCCTGGCCAGCGGCATCACTGCCGCTGCCGGTGCGCTCTTACCGCACCCTTTCACCCTCGCATCAACCAAGATGCAATCTGCTCTCTGTTGCACTTGCCGTCAGGTCGCCCTGCCCGGCCGTTAGCCGGCATCGCTGCCCTTTGGAGTGCGGACTTTCCTCGACAGGCTCGCGTCCTGCCGCGATTCCCTCGGTCAACCCGGATATCTCATTATACAGCAATTCATGCCGGGCTTGGCGACGGCCTTTGCGGCAGCTACGCCCACGCCGTATTCCTGGCCGATCAATGAACGACGCCCCAACTGTTCGCCCCAAATCTGCTTTACAGTACCGGCAAAATGACCTAAGCTAAATCCACTTGCATTTGAATTCCTAGAGCAAAATGAGCGCAAAGTCCGCTATCGGGCGTCGGCGCAAATTCAACCGCTGGCGCAGTCCAGTCTCCCTCGGCGACATTGCCAGATTGATCGCATGTTGCCTGGTCTTGCTCATGCCCCTGTTCACGCTCGAGATTGCGGGCTGGCCGATCGACCTGAACATCGTGCTGCCGGTGCTATTCATTGGCGTGGTCATTGGCATATTGCTGGCGGGCAGCCGATTTGGAGAACTGCCCGCGCTCATCATCAGCTTTCTCTATGCGGGGGGCAGCATTCTTTGCGTCTCTGCCTTGACGCTGGACATGCCCTTCCAGGAAGGCATTAAAGCGGCCGCTGGCAGCGCCGGGCAATGGGCGCTGGATGCCATAAGCGACGGCAACAACCCGGACAAGCTTGTCCTCAGCATGCTGGTCTCGCTGTTATTCTGGTTCCTGGCCTACAACGCCACCTGGCACATCTATCGGATTGATCGCGTCTGGCGCGTCATTCTGCCGCCGGGGCTGGTGCTGCTGGTGAACATGGTCATCTATAGCGGAAGGGAGCCGCTGGACGGGCAGCTGGTCGTCTTCCTGTTGATGTCGCTTTCGCTGATTGTGCGCTCCAACCTGGAGAACCGCGAGTGGGAATGGTCGCTGAGCGGCATCCGGGTGCCCGCGATTGTGCGCCGGCAATTCGCCGCGATTGGCATTGCTTTGTCGCTGCTTGGTCTCATCTTCGCCTGGGGCGTGCCGACACATGGCTTGCAAGAGCGCCTCAATGCTTTTCAAGAGTTTCTGGCTTCGGACCCCATTCAACAGATGTCCGAGTTGTGGAGCCGCCTCTTTGCGCCAATCGAAGGCGAAGGTCCCGCGACAACCGACTACTACGGGGCTGATTTGCTCAACCTGGGCGGCGCCGTCAGCCTAGGCGACGACGTGGTTTTGCTCGTGGACGCGCCGCATTCGCGCTTTCGATATTACTGGCGCTCGCGCGTATTCGAACGCTATATCGACGGGCAATGGTCGCCTTCCGCAGATCTGCGCATCACGGACAGATCAGCGCCGCTGGAACTGAATATGAACAATGAAGTGATCGGGTTTCGCCGTCAAGCGATCTCGCAACACTTCACGATCGTGAACGCCAACGCGCGGATTTATTACGCCGCGCCGCAGCCCGCCACCATCGACAGCACCGGGCGCATCGACCTGATCTACACCGACAAACCCGAGAACAGTTCCATGAACGTATCGGTTGTGCGTCCCCTGCGGGTCATGAAACGGGGGGAATCCTATACAGCAACCAGCTTGCTGAGCGTCGCCACGGCGCATGAATTGCGCGGGGCCGGCAGAAATTATCCCGATTGGGTCAGCGGCGCAAACTTGTACGTCGGGCAGCCCAATGCGCGCATCCTCAATCTGTCGCAGCAGATCGTTGACGAAGCGGGCGCCGACAACCCATACGACAAGGCAAAAGCGATCGAAAGCTGGCTGCGCGAGAACATCGCCTACAACGAATCCATTCCCGCGCCGCCGCCCAACGTGGATTCGGTGGAATGGGTGCTATTTGACGCGAAAGAAGGATATTGCACCTATTACGCGACTGCCATGATCGTTATGCTGCGGCACCTGGGCATACCGGCGCGTTTGGCTGCCGGTTTTTCTCAAGGCCAATATGATGTCAACATCGAGCGCTATGTCGTGCGCGAGCGCGAGGCGCATACCTGGGTTGAAGTCTATTTCCCGGGTTATGGCTGGATCGAGTTCGAGCCGACGGCTGCCGAAGCCCCCTACAATCGGGAGGGGGATGAACTGGCGCAGCCGCAAGACGAGTCCGCCGATCCGCAGCCCACGCTCAGTCCGACGCCGACGCCGACGCCGAGCCCGACGCCGCTGCCCACGGAAGAAGGGGTCGAGCAAATCGCGGCTCAACCGACGCCAACGCCGACGCCGACGACGCGTCCACATCCCAGCCCCACACCATTTATCGTTCCGACGGTAGAACCGCCGATCATCCCGGACGCGCCGCCGCCGCCATTGGCATTTTTGGAACCGCTGTTAATGGTGGCCCTGGTCATACTGGTCTCGCTGCTGATTTTGGCTATCATCTTGCTGCTGCTGTTCTGGTGGTGGGAATGGCGCGGGATGGGCGGCCTGAGCCCGATATCCAGGGCTTACGCGCGCCTGGAACGGTATATCCAGTTGATCGGCATCGATATCGGCAGCAACAAGACGACGCTGGAAAAGCGGCGCGAATTGCAGCACAGGATTCCCGCCGCCCGAGAGCCTATCCGCACTATCAGCGATTTGTACACGCGGGAACGATATGGCAATACCAGCCAGGGCGCGGGAGACAACAAGCGCTTCGCGGCCCGCGCGGAGAGAGCCTGGAATCGGACGCGCGGCAATATCATCCGCCGCTGGCTGCGCAGGCTGTTGCCCTTTAGCAGGCGGGACTAATCAGCGTTTTCGGATGACCAAGAAGTGCGACAGCGCCCAGGTATCCAGCGGCGTTCCTTCGCATCTGTGCAGCAAGTCGCGCAGGATGCGCGCGGGCGCCCCCAGGCGGGCGATGATGTTGTCGTACCCGCCATAGACGCGAGAATGGTGCAGCAGCTCGACGGGAGAACCGTCAAAGAGCGCGCGAATGCCGGCGGCCGAATAGGCGCGGACATGGGGCGCAAGCCGGTTGCGCCAGCGATTGGGCAGGTAGTTGATCAGGGGCGTGTTGCCAAAATGATAGTCTCCCCGCCAGTAATGCCCATGGGTTTCGAAGGGGTGCCAGCGATTGGGGCAAAAGAGAATGATGCGGCCGCCCGGCTTGGCGACGCGGAGCAATTCTTGGGCAGAGCGTCTGTCGTCAGCAACGTGTTCGATGACTTCGTGAGACAGCACGATGTCGTAGACATTATCGCGAAAAGGGATGTCTTCCCCGGCAGCGACCACTGAATGCGGGATCTCTTGCCCGGTTTCGCGTACCCGCTCGTACTCAATATCAAAGGCATCAACCGCAGCGGTAAACCGGCGCTTGATCTGGTGAGCATACATGCCGACGCCACAACCGGCCACCAGTACCCGCGCCCCTTCCAGCGGCGCCCAGGCAGCAATCATCTTCAGGCGGCGTTCCTGGCCGGCGCGCCAAACATAACTCGGCTCACCGCGCAGGGCCGCCAAATCGGAAAAGGTCATTGCCTATGAATCCGCGGGCATTAGCTGGTCTGCGCCAAGGAGACCAGGTATTGATAGAGATTGCGCGAACCGCTATTGCTCAAACGGTCGGTGGAGTACTGATGTTCGGTTCCCAATTCTCCACCGGAGCGCACGAAAGTAATAAAGTCGTCTTCCGACATGGCGAAATCTTGTAAGCCGCCCGCCTTATCCGTCCCTTGGCCTGCGGCGCCATGACAAGACGCGCAGTCCAGGGCCTGGTAACGCCCCAGTCCTCGTTCGACCTTTTTTGGATCCAACGCGATTGCATCTTCAGCAGCGTCATCAGGCGATGCGTCCGATGCGCCAGATTCGGCGCCGGTTTGTTCAAATACGGGCGCCTTGGTAGGCTCAACGAAGGCGAAGGTTGGGAAGGGCGTATGGGTCGGCGGCGCGTCGGTGGGCGTCGCTGTGTTTTGGGGGGCGGCGCCTCCGCAGGCGACCGACGCGACCAAAACTATCGTCAGCCCACTGACCAGGCAAATATGAGACAGCGCGGTCATTCGCACCTCCGTCTAGTCGCCGCGTGATGGGTCCAGCGCTTCCTGCAGCCCGTCGCCCACGAAGGAAAAGCTCAACATCGTCAAAGCCACCAGCAGGGTCGGGAACAGGGCCAGGTGATAATCGACAACAACTGTGGACGACTTTACGCTTCCGCCAACCATTTTACCCCAACTTGCAGTCGGCTCCGTAATGCCAATACCCAAAAAGCTCAAGCCGGCTTCGGCGAATATCGCCAGCGGGACGGCAAAAGTGAAGGAAACCAAGAGCGGCGTCAAGGCGTTTCGCAAGATATGCCGGGCGATGATCTGTAGCTCCGACGCGCCCACAGCCCGGGCCGCCAAGACAAATTCGCTCTCGCGATACTTGAGGAATTGCGCCCGCGCGATGCGCGCCGGTTCGATCCAGGAAGTGATGGCGAGCACGAAGATCACATTGCCCAATCCGGCGCCGGTAATGCTGATCAAGAACATGGCAAAGAGCAAGGGGGGTACGGCAGTTGCGACCTCGATGACGCGCAGGATAGTGAAATCCCAGCGTCCGCCGCGGTAGCCGGCGATCGCGCCCAGGGGCACGGCGAATCCAAAAGAGATGAGGGGTACCGACAGACCGACAAAAAGCGATGTGCGCGCGCCGTATATGAGCCGCGTCATGAAGTCGCGGCCGACGCCGTCCCCGCCGAGGAAGTGATTGGGGTCTTGAAAGGGTCCAAGCCGCACGATGGAAAAGTCGACTTCGTTCAGCCCGTAGGGCGCGATGATATCGGCCAGCAAGGCCACCAACAACAGCAGGATGAGCAGGATCAGGCCTATCATTGCCAGCCTGTTCTGCAGAAAACGACGAAAGGCGTCGCGAAAGAGCGAGCGCTGCTCCAGCCCTCCCTCGGCACCGAGCGACCGACGAGAGGCGTCGACTTGTCGCTGCCGGCGCATCGGAGCTAGGCTCCCTGCCGCGCGCCCAGCCGGATGCGCGGGTCTATCACCGTGTACAAGACGTCGGTGACAAGATAGGTGAGTCCCCAGAGCAAGGCGATCAACAGAACAAGTCCCATAATCATAGGATAATCGCGATTGAATATGCTGGTCACAAAGAATTTCCCCAAGCCGGGCACGCCATAAACCACCTCAATGAAGAGCGAGCCGGTCAGCAGGTTGGGAATCTGCGGCAAGAGCACGGTGACCATGGGGATGAGGGCATTGCGACTGACATGGCGCAGCAGGATCATGCGCTCCGACAAGCCCTTGGAGCGGGCTGTGCGGACAAAGTCCGCCTTGAGCGCATCTGTGAAGCTCGAGCGCGTATAGCGCGAAACCAGGGCCAGCGGCGCCAGCGCGTATGTCAGGACAGGCAGAATATAGTCCCAGGAGAGAATGGCGGCGCCGTCGGCGGTGAGGGGACCGACGATCCACTTGCTTTCCATGCCCCAGCCATTTTGGAAACCGAAGATCAAGAGGAACCAGGTGGCGATGATGAAATTTGGTACGGCAATGCCCGCTGTCGCGATAAATGTCACAAGATTGTCAATTATGCTGTTGTGATAATAGGCAGCCACGATGCCGAGGAATATGCCCAAGCCAAAAGACAGAATGATGGTGTAAAGCCCCAGTTGAAAGGTGACGGGCCAGATACGCGCGATAAGCTCGGTCACGGGTGGATTGCCGGCGACGGAGAATGAATTGCCAAAATCCAGTTGCAGGGCGCTGGTCAGATAATTGAGGTAGCGCAGGTGCAGGGGCTTGTCGAGACCATACTTGCGTTCCAAGTTTTCCAATGCGGCGCCGGAGTACCCGCGGTCCGCCAGCGTGAAGGGACCGCCAGGGACGAGATTCATCAAAACAAAGACGATCACTGAAACGACAAAAAGGACGAAAGCCAGCGATAAGAGCCGACGCAAGATGTAAGCGATCATGTAGCGGACTCGCCCCAGTTCAATGAGAATGCGGCGCTAGATGGCGGGATTGGCGCTATTCGAGCCAGGAAAACGAAGGGCGGGCACTTGACCCGCCCTTCGTATATCAGCAAGCGATCAGAGCTTATTCGTTGCGATGCGTATCGTAGTTCATCACATCTTCGGTGATGTAATACTCGCCCCAGCAATGCTCGTTGCCCCAGTGAGTGGTAGCCAAGCCCTGTCGATCCGGCTCCCAGCAGTTGCCGGTGGCGCTCATGTAAGGCTGCCACAGATCTCCTTGAATCCGGTGTACCAGGAAGATGCCGCCGACGTCTTCCACCATGATGCGTTCGGCTTCCTGGTACATGGCGATGCGCTCGGCAGGGTCGCCGGTGAAGGAATTGGCTTCGCGAACCAGGTTATCGAAGGCTTCGTTGCGCCAGGAGTGACGTCCGGTGGAGACCCAGACACCCATCATATTGGCGGGGTCCAGGTAGTCCATACCATAAGAGACGCCGCCGAATTGGAGCGTGGTCGGGCGTTCGAGCAAGCGCGTCATATAGTCCTGGAATTCCAGATTGTTGACCGTGATTTCGACATTGAGGCATTGGCTGATGGAGGCGGCGGTAGCGATGAACCAGTCCTGGATGAAAGCCGATTCGCCACGCAGGGCCAATTCGACCGCGGGGAAGCCTTCGCCGCCGGGATAGCCGGCATCCGCCAGCAGAGCTTGCGCGGCTTCGCAATCATAGTCCTGGATATCCTGCAAGCCGGCGCTATTCGATGCCGGGAAGCCAGGCGCCAGGAAGGAATAAGCCGGGATGCCGACGGTCGTGCCGACGACGTTCTCGACGATGGACTCGCGGTCCAGGGCCTTGGCGAAGGCCAGGCGAACGTTGACATCGTTGAAGGGCTCCGTGAAAGTGTCCATCAAGAGATAATCGGTGCGGAAGTCGCCCGCGTGCTGGCGATAGTTCTGCGACATGACCTCATCGGCGAAGATGACATCAAAATCAGCCGGGCTGAGCAAGGATTGGTGTACCTGGTCAATTTCGTGGTCTTGGAAAGCCAGGAAGCTGCTGTTGAGCATATCGCCATAGACGAATTCCATGCGGCGGAACCAGGGCCTGCGCGGCCCAACATAATCCGGATTGGCCTCCAGGACGGCGTGGCTGCCCGGTTCAAATTCGCGCAGGATGAAGGGACCGGCGGAAACGTGCGTGGCTGGGTCCAGAATGTATTCGGGACCGATTTCCGTCAGCGCTTTGGCTTGCATGGGCGGCCAGAAGAAGAAGGTCGCCGGCAAGGGCGGGAAGGGCACTTGCGTGCTTACCGCGAGCGTATTGTCATCGACAGCTTCCAGACCGATCTCGTCGGGGCCAATCTCGCCAGCGACCGCTTCGTCCCAGCCGTCAATGATGCCCAGCCAGAGCCAAACAAAATCGTAGGCGTGATCGGGATCAGCCATGAAGCGCCAGCTTTCCACCCAATCATGCGCGGTGACGGGCGTGCCGTCGCTCCAGATCTGGTCGCCCCGCAAGTTGAAGGTCCAGGTCAGACCATCCTCGGAAACGGACCAGCTGGTGGCCGCGGAGGGGATGATCTCCATATTGTTGTTGAGTACTACCAATGAATCCGAGAATTTGTCGAATGCGCCTGTGCTGCAAATGCGCGAATAGACGGTGACGATAGACGACAACGAGGTTTCCTGGCGCGCCGAGTCGCACAGGTTGCGATAGACTTGCATTTCGTATGGCGCGGCGTCGGCTGGCAATTCTCGCCCGTAGACATCGACATTGTCCTGGGCGAAGGCCGCCGGCACTGACGCTGCCAAGAGCGACAATACAAGCAGCAGAGCTATGAAGACAGACTTTCTAGACATTAAGCACCCTTTCTTCGGTATACCTGTTTCGGATGTGACAACCGTGATTGCCGCTGGCATTATAGGGATGCGCGAATGATGATGCAATATACGCTTTCCGGCTCGCTGGCGGGCGATAGCGCTTGCTCACCCTTTTATCGGCAAAGCAAAACCGATACACTGCTCGGCGGATTGCAAAGACAAGTGACACGCGAACAGGACTAAATATGCCTAGCATTACCAAGCTTGCAGGACAAATCGCCAAATCTCCGACGATCGCCATGAATGATAAAGCCAAGCAATTGGCGGCCGAGGGCCACTCTGTCATCGGTTTGGCCGGCGGCGAACCGGATTTCGATACGCCGGCTCATATCGTGGAAGCCGGCATGAAGGCGATCCGCCATGGCGAAACCCGCTACGCCGCGCCGTCGAAAGGCATCGCGCCGCTATTGGAGGCGATCGCCGCGAAAATGGAGCGCGACAACAAGGTCAGCGTTGATCCCATGAGCGACATTATCGTCACGCCGGGCGGCAAGCTGGCGCTTTTTCTGGCATTAAAAGCGATGTTGGATCCAGGCGACGAGGTTTTGATCCCGGCGCCCTACTGGGTCAGCTATCCGTCGATCGTCACCATGGTCGGGGGCGTGCCGGTGACCGTGCCGACGAGCAGCGACGATGGCTATCGATTGCGCCTGGAGGACTTGCGCGGTTTCGTCACGCCCAGAACCAAAGCGATCATCATCAACTCTCCTTGCAATCCAACCGGGCACATGCTGTCGTCGGACGAGATTGAAGACATCGCAACGCTGGCGACGGAATCCGATCTCTACGTCATTTCGGATGAGATTTACGAGAAGCTCAATTTCGACGGCCGCCCGGCTGTTTCGCTGGCCTCCCTTCCCGATATCAGCGATCGCGTGGTGATTATCAACGGCATGTCAAAAGCCTATGCGATGACCGGCTGGCGGCTGGGCTGGCTGGCGGGCCCGACCGGCGTGATCGGGGCCGCGGGCAAGTTCAATTCCCAGACTGCGACTTCGGCGGCTACGTTCACGCAGCACGCGGCGGTGGCGGCGCTGAACGGTCCCCAAGATTGCGTCGAGATGATGCGGAGGTCCTATCAAGAGCGCCGCGACTTCATGGTGAACGCTTTCAACAATATCGAGAATATGTCTTGCCCAGAGATTGAAGGGGCCTTTTACGCCTTCCCCAAAGTTGACGATACCAGCAAGAGCAGCGAGGAAGTCGCGTCCTTGATCCTGGACAAAGCCGTCGTGGTAGGCGTGCCCGGCAGCGCCTTCGGGATCAGCAAAGACGCTCATATTCGTTTCTCATTCGCGGAAGACATGAACCTGCTCAAAGAAGCGGTTGAGCGCATCCGGGGCATTGCCGATCAATTGGCCTAGGCGAATTCCGCGGGGCGAAACGGTCGGCGCATGGCGGGCAAAGCGAGCCGCGGTTGCTTTAGGCATTCGCTATTGGCGCTGCTGCTGCTGATGCTTTCGGCCTGCAACATAGAGTTGAATGCGCTGCCAGGGGCGATAGCCGTAGCGCCGAGCGAGGCTGTGCCAGGTTCCGGATGGACCGTTATCGCTCCGGGCCTGGCATGGCGAGAAATCGCGCAAGACCAGGATCAACTGAGTCAGCTAAAGATATTGCGCGTCGACCCGCAGCATTACTCCTTTCGCGCCAAGTACAGTCCCGCCAAGCCATACAGCCTGGCCCAATGGCGGGCCCGCGAGCCGGAGGCGGCGGCGATCGTAAACGCCAATTTCTTTGACCCTTCGTACCTGGTTTTGGGGCTGGTCATTAGCGATGGCCAGGCGCATGGCAGGCCATATCGCGAGCGCGGCGGCAGCTTTCTCGTCAAAGAGGGGCAGCCGGCGGTCCGCGCCAACCACGGCTTGTCGCAGCGCGATCTGGCATCCGCAGAGCAAGCCGTTCAGGGATTCCCGCTGCTGGTGGACACGGGCGAGCAAACTTATTTTGGCCAAGCAAGGCAAGAGCGCGCGCGGCGCACAGCCATCGCCGAAGATGCAGCCGGGAGGATCTTGATCATTTCCGCCCCGCTTTTGGGACCGACCCTGCGCGATCTGAGCGCGTTCCTGGCGCAGAGCGACCTGGAAATCGAGACCGCATTCAATCTGGATGGCGGCGGTTCGACTTTGATGGCGGTACCCGACATCGATTATTATCAGCCCTCCTTCGACGCGGTGCCGGCGATTCTGGCGGTTTACAAGCGTTGAGCAAGGGCTCGCGGCTGTCGACGGGAATCAAGTGGGATAGCTAGTGGAAGACTGCTAGAATATGTCCGGTCGCAAGTCCCGGGATCAAATTCCAATCGCACAAGGGTGCTAAGCGATGCCGAAGTTGGCACAAGTCGCGACGGCGCGGCAGGCGCAACTGAAGGACGGCCGCCGCCTGGGATTCGCCGAATTTGGCGATCCCTCAGGCAAGCCAGTCTTTTTGTTTCACGATCTCTGGGGCAACCGAACCCTGCGCCACCCGGACGACTCGATCCTCACGCGGCTGGGCATTCGCTTGATCGGCGTAGACCGCCCCGGCTATGGCATGTCAACGCGCAAACCCGGCCGCGGCATGATGGACGTCGTTGACGATGTCATGCTGCTTTCCAAGGCGCTGCAATTGGAGCGATTCTCGGTGCTCGGTTATTCGGCCGGCGGTCCCTATGCCCTGGCTTGCGCTTATCGCTTTCCCGAAATCGTGCGAAGTTGCGCCGTGGTGAGCAGCCTGCCGCCGATGGACAATCCCTTGGGTTTCCAGGCAGTTCATCCCTACTATGCCAAAATGCTGCAGTTGGCCGGTGGCATGGAGCCATTCTTCCGCTGGTTGCTGCGCGGCTTTTTTCTGCTCGATTCGCAGCGCGACTCCGCTCAATACTTGCGAGAATTGGCGGCTTCGCTACCCAGAGTCGACCAGGAGGTCTTTGGCAATCTGGATTTTTTCAGCCTGCGCCGCGACATGTGGGAAGAGATCCGCAGCAACGGCAGCGAAGCGATCGCCGATGAGATGGTCAGCCTGGTAAAGGCCTGGCATTTTCATTTGCAGTCAATCCGGATCCAAGTGGACATCTGGTGGGGCGAGTCGGATAGATTCTCCTCGCCAGTCGTTGGGCAGCGCATGGCGGCAATGATTCCGAATGCCCGTTTGCGCCTGGAAGCAAGCGCCGGCCATTTGATTCTCTTCACACATTGGCAGGCGATCCTAGAAGCGCTGATCGCCGCCTAGTCAATTCGCGTTTCTCCGGCCGCCTAATATGGGCTTCCCCTGCCATTAACCCGATCGTTTTCGGCCGTTTCCAAAGCCAGCGAATGCAATTCTGTAACGGCATGTTCCAGGTCGGACTCGCTGATGATGAAGGAAATACTGCATTCGGAGGAACCTTGGGCAATCGCCAGGACGTTAATCCTGTGTTCGCCCAAAAGCGAAAAGACGCGCCCGGCGACGCCCGGCGTACCGCGCATGCCCGATCCAACCACCGTTATGATGACAATATCGCTCAAGATATCGACGCTATCGATATTGTTATGCTGGATTTCGCGCTGGAGTTCCTGTTCAACCGCTGCCTTGACATCGCCCGCCACCGGGTCAATGACAGTGAAGCAAAAGCTCTGTTCCGACGACGACTGCGAGATCATAAGAATGTTGGCGCCGGCCCGTGCCGTGGCTAGGAATGTCCGCCCGGCGATGCCCGGCACGCCCAGCATGCCTTTGCCACTGACGGTGAGCATGCTGACATCATTGATATTGGTTATGGCCTTGATGACAGTTTCGCTGGCTTGGCTGCGCTCGCCGATCAGCGTCCCGGGATGCGCGGAGTTGAAGGTATTGCGCACGCGCAGGGGAATGTTGCGATTGACGATAGGCTGCACGGTCTTGGGATGCAAGACCTTGGCGCCGTAAAAGGCCAGTTCTCCGATTTCCTGGTACGAGACATAGGGCAATACGCGCGCCCGGCTGTCCAAACGCGGGTCGGTCGTCATCACGCCGTCTACATCGGTCCAGATGATCAGCTCATCACTCTGCAGAAAGGCTGCAATGATAGCCGCGCAGAAATCACTGCCGCCGCGGCCCAAGGTCGTGAGCGTGCCGTCCGGCGTGGCGCCGATAAAGCCGGTGATGACAGGCGTGACACCCTCCTGCAATTGGGGCAAAAGCCCTTCGCTGATGCGCGCTTCGGTTTCATCCCAGAGCGGATCCGCGTCCTGGAAGTTGCTGTCCGTGATGACAAACTTGCTGGAATCGTACTGCTTAACCGGCAAGCCCGCCGATACCATAACGGCGGTGATAAGTCGGCTGCTCAATCGTTCCCCAAACGAGACTATTGAGTCGCAGATTCTGGGAGTGGCCTCGCCCAGAATCCGAATCGCCTGGCACAGTTCCAGATGCGCCTCGAGCAGTTGATCGAGTTCTTGCGCGACGGTCAAGCGTTGCGACTCGCTCGAGATCAATTCCTCGATCACGGCAAAATGCTTGGCGCGAATGTCGGCGTTCAGGTGCAGGTAGCGACTTTGGTCCCCGGCCGCGGCAGCGCGCGCCGAATCCAGCAATTGATCGGTGACGCCGGACATGGCCGAGACAACGACAGCCAATTCGTCCCCGCATTTCAGGCTGTCGCTAACGATATCGACGACCTGGCGGATTGCCGCCGCGGACCCGACCGATGTGCCGCCGAATTTCATGGTCAACCTGCTCATCTTCATGCCCTCTCCCTTGCCAGCGCAATAAAAAAGGCGTGTGGAGGTTTTCCACACGCCTGGCTGTTGCTTTCTTTGAATCGCTTACAGCAAGCCGAAACCCCCACCATGCGCCCAAATGGGCGGCATAGTCATGGACATAGTGGTAGTGGTTCCGGTCGAAATCTTCAAATCCATCGTTTATTTCGTCTCGCCAGTTCTTACGCTGACTACTCTAGCGTCATCAGGGGCGCTTGTCAAGGAAACTTAGGGCGGCTGCTCAGATATGTCTTTCCGCTTGAGCAAATACCAGCGACGTAGTCGCCACAAGCTTCCCTCAATCCGAGTCGAGCGCTTTCGCCGTCGCAATTTCATGCTGCGCCTCATCGCCAGATGTCGCGATTTCAAATACGTGCAAAGCGCTCTTGATTGCGCCCTCTCCGCCATCGGCAAGGTAGAACTTTCCGTCGAGTCTCATACAGTCAAGCGGGCGGCATAGATCAAACTCTGTCAAACACTCGCTCAAGTCTGGCAGCTCGAGCGTGTCTGCGGGCAATCGGTGCAAGAGATGCACCTCGACTGAATCGTAATCGTAGTCACGGTCAAGGCCGTGATCGTCACTCTGCGCCGCCGGGAGACGATAGGCGACGCGAATGCGCCGGCAGACCAAGTACTCGCCGTCAGAATACGGGCAGCAGGACAGGACAATGCTCTCGGCAATGCCCAGCAAGCGCAGCGGGTCAATTTCCCAGTCCAGGTAGTCGACCAGAGCGATCTTTTCGGCGATGCTCAAGTGGCGCAGCATATCCTCAACCCGCTCGTCGGCCATACGACCGCGCCAGCGTGCGCCAGAGAAGTTCAAATGATCGAAGACTTTCATTTTTGACGGACTAGCGCGCAGCGCCGGCAAGGGCGCGGGGGGCGGGACCGTTCCGCATTGTTCGTCGGCGGACTCAAGCACTCCGGCGCTGAGCGAGACTATGTGTTGCGCCAGCCAATCGTCCTCGCCATAAAGTTCTTCAACGTAGACGCAGCCTTCGTGGTCGACGCCCAACAAGGCGCAATCGCCGGCGTGCGGCAATTCAATCGTGGCCAAAAGCTTCAGCGCATCCAACACTTTTGCAGCCTTTGTCTGCAACTATACGGCGAAGAACGTGGCAAGATTATACCCGTTACAATCGCTTTCCCAATGGTGGCATGAGCAATCTCGCGTTCAAGGTCGCGAGTCGGGCGCTGCCACGGGCCGGGGCAGCGCATATTTCATCCGACTCAGGCTGCTCGCCCGGTGATTAGAAACTACATGAATATCGAGCGACTCACCCCCTGCCAAGTCCTGCATTTATTGGGTAAAGGATCTCATGTCGAGGCCCGGCGCAAAGTATTTCGGCCACGAATACGCTGCCCGTAGGTCATTTCGTTTACGCCAACAGCCGACTGTGATACAATCGCGCGTCAGTCAAACGATGAGTTAAGCCCTTGTGACGGAATCCACTAGCCGTCTGCGAACGCTGCAACGCTCAGCAGGACCCTGGTCAGCAATTGTCGTATTGTTGCTGGCGCTGGTCGCGGGGAACCTTCTCTACGCCCAGCTTGATCGAGCCAGGGAGCCGATCGTCGGCGTCCCGGGCGACTTGCTGTATGTCGCGAGCTTCGACGGCTATCTTGACGAGTGGGATCTCTACGATGGTCAACAGAGCGCGTCGATAGAAGACGGTCAATTGAGATTGGCGCTTTCCAGCGCGCAAACCGCGAGTTGGTCAGTTGCGAATCATCATTTTGTTGAATTTGACATCAGCGTTGCAGCCAGCGCAGTAGCCGGTCCGATCGACAACGCCTTTGGCATTGTTTTTGCCATGCAAAGCCCATCAGAAGAGGCCTGCGATCTGCCAGCCGTGATTTTCTGTGGCATTGGCCAATGGTCTGCCTTGCTGAGCGCTGGCCTGCGACAAGTCCTTGACCCGGCAGCGGGACCCCACTACTATGCTTTTCTCATTAGCAGCGATGGCTATTATTCGCTTGAACGAAGCGTCGACGGCGCCCGAGAAGTATTAAGCACCTGGATCCCTTCTCCAAGCATTCACCAGGGCTTGGGCGCGCGGAACAGGATCCGCGTCATCGCTCAAGGATCGGAACTGAAGTTCTTTGTGAACGGCGTGCATGTGATGCTATGTATTCCCAATGCGCCCGGGGCAAGCAGCACCTACACAAATGGCGAGTGTATCGGCGGGCGCATGGTAGAAGGCTTTCAAGCGCCGCATCCGGCGCACGGACAACTGGGGTTGATCGCGCAAGCGACACAGACCGGCGGCGGTGGCGTAGTAGTTGATTTCGACAATATTACCGTTTTCAGCCCCAGCGCTGCCGGTGGAGGAGACAGCAGATTATGAAAGTGCATCTGCGCATGGTGGGCTGTCGACTCAATCAGAGCGAAATCGACTCCATGGCTCGCCAGTTTCAGGGCATGGGCCACGAGGTAGTCGAGCGCCCGGAAGAGGCCGATCATTTTGTCTTGAACAGTTGCGCCGTAACACAGGAGGCCAGCAAAACCAGCCGCAAACTGGTCCGCGACTTCCATCGATCCAATCCAGAAGCGGAGACCACGGTTACGGGCTGCTACGCTCAGATCGCGCCGCAGGAACTAGATAGGCTGCCCGGCGTTGCTCGCGTGCTAAGCAATGCCGACAAGGACGACCTGGTATCCTTCGTCACGGGGGAAGCGATCAAGATCTTCGACAGCGAGCCGATCGAGCGGGCGGCATCCGCCCCAAGCCTCGGCCGCACGCGGGCATTCGTGAAAGTGCAAGACGGCTGTGACAACGAATGCACGTTTTGCGTGACGACAATTGCCCGCGGCCAGGGTCGCAGCCGCGAGATCGGCCAAGTGCTGCGGGAAGTGAATACGCTGCGCCAACTCGGATATCAAGAAGCGGTGCTAACCGGGGTACACCTCGGCAGCTATGGTCAGGACCTGGGTCTGAATGATGGTCTGTCGCAGTTGGTCAAGGAGCTGTTGCGGCACAGCGACATGCCTCGCTTGCGCCTCTCGTCGCTGGAGCCCTGGGATCTTGCGCCGGGTTTCTTCGATCTGTGGGGGGATCCCCGTCTTTGCCGCCACCTGCACCTGCCCTTGCAGAGCGGCTGCGACGCCACCTTGAAACGCATGCGGCGCCAGACCAATCAAGCGGCGTTTCGCGCGCTGATGGGTGCCGCGCGCGCGGCCATCCCCGGGGCGCGCATAACCACTGACGTAATCGCAGGCTTCCCGGGCGAAAGCGACCGGGAATTCGCGACATC
Source organism: Chloroflexota bacterium (assembly GCA_026708115.1). Lineage (GTDB taxonomy): Bacteria > Chloroflexota > Anaerolineae > Aggregatilineales > Phototrophicaceae > UBA6055. The sequence continues at coordinate 7,268 of JAPOVL010000021.1, read as the reverse complement.
CCGCGCGTTCATCGAGGAGATGGGTTTCGACGGGCTTCACGTCTTTCGTTACAGCAGCCGTCCCGGGACGCCAGCCAGCCGCATGAAAAACCAGGTGAGCAGCGCGGTCAAGAGAGCGCGCAGCGCTGAATTGCTCGCGATATCGGATACGATGGAAGCAAACTTCGCGGCCAGCCTGGCGGGCACGCAACAGAATGTGCTCTGGGAACAAATCACTGCCGCGACGCCGGAAGGCTTCGTCCATAGCGGCTACACGGACAATTACATGCGGGTCAAGGCCGTATACCCGAGGGACTTAAGCAACCGCATCTGCGCCACATATCTGGGAGAATTCACGGACGGGGTGATTCATGGTACAGTACGCTTATAGCTTGTGGTCACAAGTACCCGGCCACAGCCCACTCCTAGGGCGAGGCGGCGTGCGCATGCCGAGACAGGGGCTCGTTCCGATGCGAAGTGCGAGAACGTGAAGGCTGAAGTATGAGCAAGCTGAAGGCACAATTGCAGACCGCGCTGAAAGAGGCGATGAAGGCCAAGGACAGCCGACGCCGCAATGCGATTCGTCTGCTCAACAGCGCCATAAAGCAGGTCGAAATAGATACGAGAGCCGCGCTCGACGATGAGGGCGTGCAAGCCGTCTTGCAAAAAGAAGCCAAGCAACATCGCGAAACCATTGCCGAATTGGAAGCAGCGGGACGCGTTGCGGAAACGGATAACGCGAGATTCGACCTGGAGCTGATTGAGAGCTTTCTGCCAAGCCGACTCGCCGAGGATGAACTCCGGCAGATTGTTCGGCGGGCAATTGACGAGAGCGGCGCCAGCTCCATGCGCGAGATGGGCGAGATCATGCGAGTGGTGATGCCGCAAGTTCGCGGCCGCGCCGACGGCAAACAGGTCAACTCCCTGGTAAAAGAGCTGTTGAGTTGAGCCGATGGTCCTCCGCCTCAGGGATATTTTGGAAGAACGATTCAGCCCGGCGTCGGATCGCATGCGTTTGGCGCTTCGTTCGTCCCTGCTGCTGCTGTTCGCGCTGGTGTTTATTGTCTGCTGCACCGCTATTGTAGCTTTCGATGACATCTTCCTGGGCGCGAGCAGCACAGCCAATCTGGCGATTGGTTCGATACCGGCGGAAGACGTCGTCGCTCAAGAAGAAGGCTTGTTCGTCAGTGAGATACTGACCGAGCAAGAAAGACAGCATGTCCTCGAACAAGTCCCGACTGTTTACCACTCGCCCGATCCAAACGTGGCCCGTCAACAGCGGGTCTTGACCGAAAACATCCTGGTATTCATCGACAACGTCCGCGCCGATTCATTCGCCTCTTTAGAGCAGCAAGTCGCCGACGTCAACGAAATCACGTCTCTCATACTTGATGGCGACCGCGAAACAATCATCGCCATGCTTCAATTGCCAGAAGAGCGCTGGACACTGGCGCGCAGCGAGATCATATCCGTTTTAGAGCGCGTCATGCGCGATCCCATCCGCGGTTCAGATTTGCAGCACGAACGCGATCAATTGCCGACCCAGGTCAGCTTGCGTCTATCCCCACAGGAAAGCCATATCGTAACCATGATCACAGGCGATGTCATCCGCGCCAATACCTTCGAGAATCCTGAACAAACGGCGCTTGACCGCGAGCTGGCAGTCGACAACGTTGAGCCGCAACAGCGCCACTTCATTGCCGGTCAGATCGTCGCGCCAGCAAATCAGCGCATCGACAATCTATCGTTCGAGGCTTTGCAAGAACTGGGGCTGCTGGCGCAAAGGAGCAACCGAGGCTCCCGGATTCTGCGCGCCGTGTTGGCCAGCGCTATGGTTACGCTGATGATCGGACTATACATCAGTCGCTTCGAGTTGCACTTGCTGCTTTCGGATACCGGAAGCTTGCTGATGCAGGCGGCGCTGTTCCTGATCGCCCTGGTTGCCGTACGATCCTTTGGCACATCAAACATATATCTGATGCCCGCGGCTACGTTGGGCATCCTTTATGTCGCGTTGAGCCGCCCCAATCTTGCCATAGTCGCCAGCATCGGCTTCGCGTTTCTTGTCGGCATATTGGGCCGCAGTCCCTCGCTGGAAAACGCCAGCCTGGTAGCAGCGGCAAACATCAGCGCGATCCTGACCCTCCGCAATGCCGGGCGATTGAACAATTATTTTCTCTCGGGTTTGGTCGTCGGCATCAGCAATGTCGCCGTGGTGGCGATCTTCGCGCTTTTGATTGGTTTCGACGCGCTGGTGCCTTCCAACCTGATACAGGCCTTCTTCAACGGCTTGCTCATCGTGCCGACAACATCCTTTGCCGCCATGTACATCTTGACGGTGCTGTTCAATTTGCCTACGCCCTTCAAGCTCATGGACTTGAGCCAGCCGAGCAAACCACTTTTGCAGCGGCTGCTGCGCGAGGCGCCGGGCACCTACCAGCATTCTTTGCAAGTCGCCAACCTGGCGGAACAAGCGTCAGAGGCGATCGGCGCCGACACGCAACTTACGCACGTCGCGGCGCTGTATCACGATGTCGGCAAAATGAGCAATCCCTACTTTTTCACCGAGAACCAGCAACAGATGAGCAACCCTCACGACGGGCTGAACGACCCCTATCGCAGCGCGGACATCATCGTTGACCACGTCATTGAAGGCGACCAAATTGCAAAGAATTACAATCTTCCCAACCGCATTCGCGATTTCGTTCGCGAACATCACGGTACGACGGAAGTATTCGTCTTTTATCAGCGCGCGCTGGAGGCGGCAAAGGATGCTGACGAAGTCGATCCTGCGGACTTCTCCTACCCCGGTCCCATACCGCAGAGTCGCGAAACAGCTATTCTGATGCTGGCAGACAGTTGCGAATCGGCGATCCGGGCGGTCCATCCGGAAAGCAACCGGGAGATAACCGAGCTCGTTCACCGAATCGTAGACAGCAAACGAAACGCCGGGCAACTGGATGCCTCCAACCTGACGCTGAATGATCTGCGCAAGATTGAAGAGACCTTTATCGATGTCTTTAAGGGCTTGTTCCACACCAGGATTGACTACGCCCGCGCTGTCAAGTCCGTGGCCCCTGCCGGCGCGCGCGAAGAGCCGACAGCCGCTGCCGGCGGCGCAAGCGCCTCGACGCCGGAAGTTGTTCCAGAACCTCAGCCAATCGTCGCAACTGGCGAGCGACAAGCTGCCAAGGCTCACTTCGAAAGCAAAGCCGGCGGCAAGAATTCGCCGGAATCGCCTCCGAAAACAAAATCGCCCTCGCCGGACCTGGAAGGCGCCGCCCTGGCAACCATCATGGACGACGATGAACCCCTGGATGACGTGCCGCCTCTCCCCAAACGAAACGGAACGAAAACGAACCAGGAAGCGCAGCACGCGGGCGCTTCTGAAGAAGCGAATGAAAGCGCGTGAGCTTCGCCGTTCATATCCAGATCCAGCAAGCTTATGCGCTAAACGAGTCTCGCCTCCGGCGGGCGGCCGAGACTGTCTTGAAACAGTTGCGGGCAGATTCGCGCTCGCAAGTGACCCTTGTCATAACCGACGACGCCTCGCTTCGAGACTTGAATCTGGCCTACCGCCAGGTGGCGAGTGAGACGGATGTCTTGTCCTTTCCCGCCGGCCCAACAGCCGTCGACAAGCACAACAACGGCGCCTACCTTGGAGACGTTCTGATTGCCTATCCCTATGCCAAGCGCGCCGCGGAACGGCGCAATCTGAACGTTGAGAACACCATCTGCATGCTCGCGGTGCATGGCCTCCTGCACTTGCTGGGCCACGATCACGATAGCGTGACTGCCAAACAAGCGATGTGGAAGGAACAAGCCAGGGCGCTGGCGTCGATCGGGATTGATCCCGCCATCGTAGACGAGTATGGAGGCGAATGATGGGCGAAGGCTCCGCCGATGATCGTTGGGACAGCCCAAGACGCGACCCTGCCGCGCACAGCCCGCTTCTAAGCGCCAACCGCTGGCGCAGCCTCGCATACGCGATAGCGGGATGTCGTTACATGTTTCGCTATCAAAAGAATACCAGGATTCAATTGCTAGCGACGCTGGTTGTCGCGCTGCTGGCAATATGGCTGGAAGTCAGTCCGACGGAATGGGCGCTGCTCATACTGGCGACGAGCTCGGTGTGGCTGGCCGAGTTTTTCAATGCGGCGGTTGAGGCGGCGGTGAATATCGCTGTTTCCGACATTCATCCGATGGCGAGAGTTGCCAAGGACGTGGCCGCGGCCTCAGTATTACTAGCTGTACTAACTTCTATCGCAATTGGGCTAATCGTATTGGCGCCCCCGTTTGTACAGAGATTTCAGCCGGTTCCGGGCATGCACTAGCGCATCGGGCGGCTTCAGTCTTTGCGCTTGAAAACCCTCGGTTCAACGGCAATCGCATGGCTCGCCCCCGCGAATTGCTAGCTATTTTTATTAGTGCCCAATTGTAACCGTGCTATACTGTTGAAAGTCGTAAAGGTGCGCGATCTTACGGTTTTGTCCATGTCCATGCTCAAAAAAACAGGCGAGGGCGATTGCTCCACAGCCGCTCGACGGCAGCGAGTCGTCCACGGGCATGTCGCGTTCACAGAAAATAATGAATCTTCTCGTTGCATGAGCAACGCGGTCTATTAAAGAGAAAATAACAAGCTTTCTCCTTGCAATGGCATGGGGCTTGTCAGAAAAGGGAGCGCGCCAGTGGCCGCCATCATTAAACTGTTCAGAAAAGAAAAGCCGAAGACAAGTTCCAGGCGTCGACAGCGGCGGGAAGTTTCAGCTTCGCCCAGACTCAGCCAGCCGAAGACAGCGGGATTCTTCAATTCCGCAAAAAGGCGGATTTTGCTTGGCATTCCGGCCGGTATCTTGCTTGTCGCAGGCGTCGTAGTCGGCCTGGGCGCATTAAAGGGTGGAGAAACTGTCACATATGGCGATGGCATCTGGCTCGACAGAGCTTGGACGCATGGCAGGGTCGATGACACCAGGATCAGCGAGTTTGCCGGTCAGTTGAAACAGAATCAGATCGGGAAAGTTTATGCCTACGCCAGTACCTTGAGCATTGAAGGTCGTTGGACCGGTGGCACGCAGGGCACGGGCAGCTTTATGGAGTCGCGGACGGAGATCGCCCGCTTTGTCCAGAAGTTCAAAGCGCGGCATCAAGAAGCGGCGATCTACGCCTGGATCGAGATCTGGACCAATCTCGACCCCGCGGATGGCTATCGCCTGGATAGCATGGCATTGCACGAGAATGTCGCGGATTTCAGTCGTTTACTAGTCGAAGACCTGGGCTTCGCCGGCATCTTGCTCGATGTCAAGCCGCTCTACGACGAGAACGATGATTTTATCCGACTCATACGCAGCGTGCGCGCCGCCATTGGCCTCGAGAGACCGATCGCTGTGGCCGTCCCCGCGGACTTGACGCCGACTGACCCGGGTCTGGTCCCGCTGACCTCGATAGCGCCGGGTACGATGTGGTCGTCCAATTATAAGCGGCGCGTTATGGTTTCCGCCGATGAAGTCGTATTGCTCATGTACCAGAGCTATCGGCAGGACACGCTGGACTACATCAATTGGGTGGCGTACCATGTGGAAACCTACGTCAATCTGCTCGGGGGCGATACGCGTATTCTGGTCAGCATCCCCAACTATGGCGGGCCGAGCGCGGCCCACAATCCCTCGGTCGAAACGATGTCAGCCGCACTGGATGGCGTTATACTCGGCGTGTCTCGGCTAGCGGAAGACGACAAGTCCCGTTTGACCGGCGTGGCAATCTTTTCCGACGAAGACCTGAATCAGTCTCAATGGAATCTTTACCGCGAGACCTGGTTACAGCGTTGAGCCCCCGCGCCTGAAATGCCTGCGATCGTTCGCCGCCTTGGCCCTCGCGGTTTGGAAGAAGTGGATTATGCAGCGAGCAGCCTTGCCGAGGCTGTCGTTTTCGAGCCTTTCGACGGCGTCTATACGGTGGGCAATACTTGGCAATCTACCAAAGCGCTGCTTTTTGACGCGCACCTGGATCGTCTGGAAGCCTCGGCGCGGCAGCAGCGCATGCCGCTCGATTACGATCGTCAGCAATTGAAAGCTGCGCTGCGGGCAATGATATTGACATCGGATTTCGGAGATGTCCGCTTTCGCATTTCGGCGCCAGCATCGCGCCCGGACACGTTGTTGATTACGATTGAACCCTACGCTCCTCCCGATGACGCGCTTGTCCGGCAAGGGGTCCGATGCGTCACTTCCGGCGCCGAGCAACGCAAAGGTCCCTCCGCCAAGACCAGCGACTGGATGCACATCCGAGCGAGACTGCAAGAGGCGCTAAAGCCGGGAATCTACGAAATCATCTTGCTAGACGAAAGTGGATTCATGTTAGAAGGGGCGTCGAGCAACTTCTACGCGATACTTGCGGGACAGCTCTACACAGCTGGCAGCGCTGTACTTGCGGGCATTTCCCGCCGGATCGTACTCGAGGTCTGCCAAGACATCTTGCCGCTTCGTCTCCAGGCGCCGCATAGCGATGATTTGCCCACGATGCTTGAGGCTTTTCTCAGCAGCAGCAGCCGGGGCCTTATTCCCATTGTCGAGATCGACGACCGCGCTATAGGCAATGGCGCGGTCGGGGAAAACACCTTGAAGTTGCGCCGAGCATACGAACGCTGGGTCACAGAACATTTGGAAGAACTCTAATGCGGAAGCTGAACAAGCTGCGGGACGCTTTTGATCTTCTCCTTTCCATCCGCGACTTGACAACAGTATCTCGCAACTACCGCTGGCAGGTTCGGGCCCCCGGCAGCTTCTACCTGGAAGCGGAATACGCTGAGGTCAATCTGTCACGGTCCGAGGACAATCACCTTGATGTTCATGTGAGATTGCGCGCGCCTATGAGCTGGAAGCTGGCGACGGAAAAGGACGACGCCGGCGTTTACGTTGTGCTCAAGCGCAAGCCCCTCATCGGCAATATCGGTCGCGCGCTCATTCACGCGCGCGTCCCGCGCGGGATTCACATCAGCCTGCAACTGGAAAACTCCCACCTCTGCCTCAAGGACCTTGTCGGCACTCTGGATTTGCCGCCGGAGACCTGAGTCGAATTATCCGCATTTGATTCTCCTATTCCGGCAGGCGAGCATTGATAGGAATAGCAATCGACAAACATAGCGCATTTCAGATTATTGCCGCGCCAATCCCCCATCCCCCGACCCCTCCACGGTTCATTTACGTCGAAACCGCTAAAGGCGACAGGCGGGCTGCGTCTACGCGCCCCACGCGACCACCGCAGCACCAACAAAATCACGCAACGCCAAAATA
>JAPOVL010000043.1 GCA_026708115.1 Chloroflexota bacterium | reverse complement strand
GATAATGACGAATTTTGATACAGTGCCAATTGTGCCAAAATATTGAAATACACCCTGTAGGGGCGCGCAACTTGACAAGTTGACTGCAGCAAACTATAATCAAACCGATGAAAAGACAAGGCGAAATCATTGTTGACTGCCAACGCCGAGCGCCGGACCATATCATTCACGCTGGAAACCGTGGTCATCATGCTGACTGCAGTAGTTCTTATGCTAACAATCGTACTGACAAGCCGCGAGCTTGAGCATCGTCTGGAAGCGCGCATCGAATCGATAAGACTCGAAGTCAAATCGGATATCCAGCGGCTGGAAGATAGACTTCTGCCGGTCGTGATCCCAACAGATGCGGAATGAAGGCGCTGAGATTCACCACAGAGGCACAGAAAGCGCAGAGAATATGTTTCGGGCGACATGGTAGGGCGCGTAGACACTGACCGTCTGCCGCCCCTACATTTCATTGTATTTCTCTGACATGCGAAATATCGGCTTTGCTGCGATTGTTCTGGCTCTGCAAAGCATAGCTATTGTTTGTTCGCGGTTAATATGCTAATGTAGGCCTAACGTATTCGCGGGAAGAAGCCGACATGGAACAAAGTAGCATAAACGACAAAGTCATTCAGAACGAAAACGCCATTTCCCAAATTCGCGGCAAATGGGACTCGCTTGCTACGAAGGAGTTTGTCCGCGAGACAGTTGAAAGACAAACGGCCGTGATCAACTCTCGCTTTGACAGGCTGGAAGAATCCATATCCAAAGAACAGTCATGGCGCAACAAGGCGGCCGGCGCTGGATTGGTTATCATACTCATACTTTCAACGATTGGTACTTTTCTACCAGTTTTCACAAAATAGGCAGGACTGATAAAGGCAGACCCAAGTCTCCCCGTGACCCCTACAGGAACCATCAAAGCTTGAAAAGGCGAGCAACCTGCTCGCCCGCAAAACCTGGCCGGAACGATAGGCGAGCCACGGGCTCGCCCCTCTGTGTCGGCGGTCAGTGTCTACGCGACCCTCTGCGCCTCTGTGGCGAAAAAACCCCTAAAGCCCGTACTCCGTCTTGCCGAGCAGGATCTGGCTCAAGCGGAACATGTCGGTGCGGGAGGTCATATCGAGGCTGATGGGGGTGACGGAGATCACGCCGTCGTTGAGCAGGGCGTAGACATCGCTGTCGGGCTCGGCGGCGGTGGGATCGCTGTTGTAGCGGTAGCCCAGCTTGCCGCTGTCGTGCAGGGCCAGGCGCTCGGGCCGGGTGGGCCAGTAGACGCGCCGGCGGGAGAGGCGGGTCAAGCGCCATTCGGTCTCGCGGCTCGCGCCGGCCGGCACATCGATCTTGAGCACATCGACATCGTCGGGCAGGGCGGGGTGGTCCATGAGCCAGGTCCCGAACTGCCGGGAAAAATCGGCGGCGACGCTGAAATCGACATCGTTGGAATAGCTGCGGTGCAGGTCGGTGGGCGTCTGCTGGCTGACAGCGATAGCGCGGATGCCCAGGCTGGCGGCTTCGAGGGCCGCGCCCACCGTGCCGGAGATGGTGACGCCGTTGCCGGTGTTTTCGCCATAGTTGATGCCGGATACGAGCAGGGCGGGCTTGTCCTGCACGAGTTCGAGGATGGCGTGCTGGACGGCCTGGGCGGGCGTGCCGTCCACGGCGTAGGCGCGGCAGTCGCCGCAGTCGATGGGCGCCTGGTAGGGGAAGATGCGCCCTTCGCTGTAATGGGGCATGCTGCGGCCCATGCCCGATTGCTGCTCGCGCGGGGCGGCTACCAGCAGCTGGCCGAGATCGCGGAAGGCTGCGACGGCGGCCCAGAGCCCGGGCGATGCGATGCCGTCGTCGTTGGTGAAGAGGATGATGGGTTTTTGCGCTTGGGTCATGGGCTGTCCTTGCTGGGTAGTTGTCGGCTTGGGGAAAGAGCCTAAGCGAAAAGTCTTAAATTCGCAACGGGGTAAAGTTGGGGCGGCGTTGTGGATTGTTTAAGCGCGCGGGGAGGAGGATTCACCAAAGAGGCGCCGAAGTAATTCCAAGTAAGTAATGAGAATTGCGAAAACGCCCTTATTCAACCCCACCCCCCAGCCCCCTCCCCGAGGCATCAGGGAGGGGGAGCGCGCCACAAGAAGATGGTACTATATGTTCATTTTCGTGAATTTCAGCGAGTTAAATCCCAAGTCCAATGTAGAGTCACCCTTCCCCAATGCTTTGGGGAAGGGCCGGGGATGGGGTAGAAAAAACCTGTCATGTCCTCAGCGCTAAGCGAAAAGCGCGGAATCCGCAACGGGGTAAACTTGGGGCGCTGTTGTGGATTGTTGAAGCGCGCGGGGAAAACAGTCCCAAATCCGCGCCCAAAGCTTTTGCATATGTTATAATCCTGGGTAGATTTGGGGGTGGTCAACATCAAGCGCAATCTTCGCTTGCCGGGCGCCTATTACGATGCCAATCCGCAGCCGCTCGGCGCAAGAATCCGAGTTGATCGCGAGTTGTCGCAGCTTCAGATGGACGTGCCATGCCCTTGAGATGACGACTTAGCGGGGGCAAATGGGACCCTTATGGCAGACATCAACTTAAGCGCCTATCAAGACCGGCTGGCCAGCTACCTGGCCGAGGACAGGCATGACGAAGTGATCGCCCACGCGCGTCACATCCTCAAGGCCTTTCCCAAGAACTTGCGCGCCTACGGGCAGCTGGGCGATGCGCTCTTCGCCGTTGGCCGCGGGGAAGAAGCCGCCGAAGTGCTGCGGCGCATGTTGGGCGCGCGCCCCCAGGACTTCAAAGCCAATTGGCAATTGGCGCAGGTCTATCAAGAAATGGGGCAGGGCGAGCGCGCCCTGTGGCACGCCGAGCGCGCCTTCGACCAGCGGCCCAATCACCGCGAAGCTATGGACTTGATCCGCCGGCTCACCCTGGAAGAACGCGGCGAGCGGATCGAGCGCGTACAATTGACCGCGGGCGCCCTGGCGCAGCAGCACGTGCGCAACAACGCCCTGACGGAGGCGCTTGAGGTCTTGAACGGGGCGCTGGCGCGGGACCCGGGCCGCATCGACTTGGGGTTGTTGCGCGCTCGCACGCTCTGGCTGGATGGCCAACGGATGGCCGCCGCCGAAGCCGCGGACGAGATCTTGGGGAAGCTGCCTTACTCGATCATCGCCAACCGCATCATGGCCGAACTTTGGCTGTCCGAGCAGCGTCCCTCCGACGCGAAGGTTTATCTGGCGCGCATTGAAGACCTGGATCCCTACCTGGCGCGGCAACTGGCGACGGGCGACGCCCCGCCGGAGGAGCTGATCAAGCTGGCAGAACTGGACTACGACAGCATCCCCCGGGGCGAGGGCGCGATCGCCGATCCCGGCTGGCTGGATTCCCTGCGGGATGGCGAGGCGGAAGCGGACCGGGGCGCGCTCTCCGGCGTCGACGCGGAAAATGAAGCGGCATATGAAGCGGAAGCGCCGTCAAGCGCGACCGCCGGCCTGGACGACCTGCTCGCCGATGATGAAATCGAAAGCCTCTTCAAGGAACTGATCGGGGAAGACAGCGAAGGTAGCGCGCCGGCAGCGGCGGATGATGATGATGGGCGCGATGCCATCGCCTCGCTGGAAGAAGGGGGTTTTATGAGCGCGCCGGCCGCTGCCGACGAGGCGCTTGGCGCGCAGGCCGCCAGCGAAGGCGACCTGGATGACGACCTGGCGCGCATGCTGGAGCAATTGGAAGCCGACGACGATGAGGACAATTCCTGGGTGATGGACATTCAGCAGGAGTCGGGCGACGATGAATCGCGGCAGTACATCGAGGATTTCGATCGCGACTGGCTGGTGGAGCCGGCGCCGGATGAAGAAGCGGTTGGCGCTCCCTGGCTGTCGGCCGCCATGCGCGAAATGATGACCGAAAGCGAAGAAGGCGCTGAATTCGATCTCTTTGCCGATGACGATCGATTGCAGCATTTGCTGAACCGGACATCGGATACCGAGCCGATCCAGGTTGACGATATCCAGTCCTGGCTGGACCTGGATGACATGCATCTGGATGAGGCGGCGGAAGAAGCCGTCGCTGGTCTCGATGAGCTCGATGATGAGTTGCTGGCGGCGCCGCCCGCCGACGCCTGGCAGGACGAGGCGCTGCTTGAAGAAGCCGATGAAGAAGCGGATGTCGAAGCGCCCTTGCTGGAGGCCATTGTCAGCGACGAGGAGCAGAATCGGCTCAATGCCGATCTGATAGACAGCTGGCAATCCGAGCTTGAGGACGACGAAGACGAAGATCCCTATGTCGATTGGCTGAGCGAAGATACCGCCGCCGGCATCGATGAAGAATTGGGCATTTTCTCCCTGGAAGAGGCCGAGGCCGCCGCCGCGCCGCCCGACCAGCCGGCAGCGGCGACGGATGTCAATCTGGAGCCGGAAGCATCCGCCGGCGTCGAAACGGCGCGCGCCTGGGGCTTGGACGATCAAGACCAACTGGCGGATTTCGTGGAAGACGAGGTGCGGCTGGGCGATGCCGGGGCGGCGCCCGGCTGGTTGAACGCGACCGTGCCCGGGCTTGACCGCGAGCGGGATGCCGAGCCCGACAAGGAATCGGAATTCGCCGTGCCGGTCCCGCGGCCTGGCAAATATTTTGCCTGGGTTAGCGATATCGTGGACGAAGAAACCGGGGAGGTGGAAGCGATTCCGGAACCGGCCCCGGGCGCGAGCGCCTTGTACTTCCGCTTCATCAAGCCGCCGGCCTGGCTGGCAGCCATGCGCGGCGAATCGACGCCGGGCATGGGTGGCGATCCCGCGCCGATCGCAGCGGTGGCGGCGCTCAGCGTGGCCGAGGACATCGACGAACTGGAACTGGACGATCTCACCTTTGACGATTATTTCAACTTCGATACGCCCACCGACAAAATGGATGCCATCAACCTCGATGACAACGGCGAAGGGATCGACTTTTCGGAATTGGGCTGGGACGACTATTTCGATTTCAATTCCCCGACCGAAAAGACCATTGCCATCACGCTGGACGAGGTCAAATTTCAGGAACTGGGCGTGGAAGACGAAGACTTCAATTTTGACACGCCCACCGACAAAATGCCCGCCATCACTTTGAAAGAGGAGTTGGATACGCTCGAATTTGAGGACATCGGCCTCGACGATGACGCCGGTCTGGTAGTCGACCGGGAGTCAAGCAAGGGCGCCGATGCCGAATGGCTGGACTACGATGATGCCGGCGCCAAGGACCCGAGGGCCGACGATCGCGACAAAAGCGGCGGAGAAACGCCACTCTGATGCCCTGCGACTTCCGGAATCCCTGAGGTTCCGATGAGAAGCCGCTCGGCGGCGGCGAAAAGGCTGTCGCGCTCACGCAAAATAGTAAGCCTGCTGTCGCATGAGCGACGCGGTTTGCATAAACGGGAGTAGCAGCTAGCGCCATGTTTGACGATCCCAATATGCCCGACTTCGATTCCATGTCGCAGGATGAATTGATCGCCTGGCTGGAGATGCTGGCGAAGCGTCAACGAGGCGCGGGGGAAAGCTCCCCCGATTACGAAGCCGATATGGACGAGGATGAGGCCCAGCCGTTGCCGGAAGCGGCGGGGGAAGAATGGAGCGAGTGGCTGGAGGACGATGAAGCGCTGGGGCAAGAGACGCCTCCCACAGCCGAGAAACCCTTACAGCCCGAGCAAGCCTTGGATGAGGAAGACGACGACGAAACGCCCACCGCCTTGACCACCATCGGCGACAGCGGCAGCGACGATACCACCGACCCCCTGACCTGGCTCGAGGACATGGCTACAGAAGCGGAATCCGGAGAAATCGCCGCCAGCGCGGCGCTCGCGGCGCGCGACGAAGTCCCCGATCATTGGGATGATCTGGAAAGCGCCGCCGAGTGGCCAGACCCCTTCGAATGGCTGGAGAGCCTGGCGAGCGAAGTCAGCGAGGCGGCAGAAGAGATCAGCCAGAGCGCCGCTGCGGGAGCGGTCGAGGCGGACATCGACGATGCCAACGCAGAGGACGAAACCTTCGAAGACAGCGGGGACGAAAGCCTTTATTCACAGCGCGCCGGGGAGTCGCTGGCTTTCCCGGAATCGTTGTTGGGCCTGGACGAGCCTGTTGATGAGGAATTCAGCACCCAGTCTATGGCGCCCCTGCCCGATTTTCTCCTTCCAGCGACCGACGGCGAGCTCGAGCCGGCCGCCGACGGCGAAAGCGCCCCCGCCGCGCCGGCGCCATACGACAGCTTGACGCATGCATTCCTGGCACAAGACCGGCAAGCGGAACTGGAAGCCTGGTACGCTGAGCGCTTGCGCGCCGTGGCTGCCGCCGGCGATACCGTCAGTCAACCGGCGGGAGCGCCGCCTTCCGCGCCGGAGGCGCTAAAGATGCCGCCGCCTGGTTTGCGAGCCGGTTTCAAGACGGCGCGGGGCAAGATCAGCGGTGGCAAGGTGGAAGCGGCGCTGGCCGATTATGAAACCTTGCTGCGCGCCAATATCGGTCTTGATCTGGTCGTCGGTGATATGCGCTGGCTGATCGAGCAGGCGCAGCACCAAGACAATCCCGCGGTTCACCGCGTGCTGGGCGACGCCTTGATGCGGCAAGGTCAATTGCAGCAGGCCCTTGAAGTCTATCGGCATGCGCTGACCCTGCTCTGACCCTTGATGACACGGACGTGGAAAGCGAATCTCCCGCCAAGGGGCTTCGCCCAACGATGAGCGCCTCATTCGCAGATGAACTGTTGCGCTGGTACCGGCAGAACCGGGCCGACTTGCCCTGGCGTCGACAGCCGACGCCCTACATGGTCTGGCTCTCGGAAATCATGCTGCAACAGACGCAAGTGGATACGGTCGTTCCGTATTATCAGCGCTTTCTCAAGGCCTTCCCGACGATTGAAGCCCTGGCGTCTGCGCATCTTGATGAGGTATTGAAGCTTTGGGAAGGTCTGGGATATTACAGCCGCGCCCGCAACTTGCATCGCGCCGCCGCCATCATCGTCGAGCGTTATGACGGGGAGATGCCGGGCGATGTAGACGAACTGCTCAAATTGCCCGGCGTCGGCAGATACACCGCCGGCGCTATCGGCAGCATCGCCTTTGATCTAGCCGTTCCCTTGCTGGATGGCAATGTAATGCGGGTTTTCACGCGCCTGCAGGACATGGACGAGGATATCAGCTTGCGCGCGACGCGCGAAGCGCTCTGGTCGCTGGCTGCCGAATGGGTGCCCCAACAGGATGCGGGCGACTACAATCAAGCGCTGATGGAACTCGGCCGGAAGATCTGTCGACCACAACGGCCTGATTGCGAGGCTTGTCCGCTGCGAATTCGCTGCCGGGCCTACGCGGCCGGGACTCAGGAAAATCGACCGGTCAAGCGGGCCCGCGGCCCCAGCCCGCATTATGACGTCTGCGCCGGTCTGATTCGCGATGAAGCCGGGCGCCTTCTAATCGCGCAGCGTCCGCTCGAAGGCTTGCTCGGTGGCTTGTGGGAGTTCCCCGGCGGCAAGCGCGAAGCGGATGAATCGCTCCACGCTTGCCTGGCGCGGGAACTGAAGGAAGAGCTTGCGATCGAGGTCGAGATAGGCGAGCTGTTCACGCAGGTCAATCACGCCTTCACACATTTCAAGATTACGCTGCATGCCTTTGAGTGCCGGTATCTAGGCGCTGCCGCGCCCTTCGCTGAACCGCAGGCGCTGGAGGCGATGAATTGGGCTTGGGTCAGCGAGGCGGACTTGAGCGAGTACAGCTTCGGCAAGGCCGACCGCCTGGTGATCGCCGCCTTGCGCGAACGGCGCGGGATGATGTTTTGAGAAACAGGCGCGCAATCGCGCCATACCGGTTGCCGCGCTGAAAGGCCCGCGACAATCTGGTATAATCTTCCTCGCGCGTTGTAGCCAAAAGGACCGAATCATGCTCTCCAAAGAATTGCTCGACCAAGTGCAGGCGCTCAACGATGATGACAAGTTGGCATTGTTTCGAACCCTACTCAGGGATCCAGCATTGGCGCAATACGCTCACGACCCAACGGGCTTGCGCTACAACTATGAGCTTGCGCAGCAACTATTGGAAGAACTGGAGAGAGTGCAAGCGGCAACCGGACCGGAAATCGAATAATGGCGCGATATCTACTACATTATGCGCGTCAAGCTTGAAAGTCGTCTCGTTCCATGCTCGAGTTTCTGAACAAGACCCGTAAGCTGATCATCAGCCTTTTTGGCGAGAGCGTGCCGGAAGAGCAGGCTTGGGATCGCATCCCGCCAGAGTTGATGACCCCGCGCGAGCGGCTCTTGCGCCGCAGTTCGCTGGTCATGTTTTGGGGCGCGCTCGTCAACTTGCTGGCGGCGCTGGTTGTGATCGCATTGGCGGTCTCCGCCGCGACCAACGACAATGGGCAATTCGCTCCGCTTCGCGCTGCCCTGCTGAGCAATTTCAATATCGCCGATGACGCGGCCCTGCTGCTGGTCATCGCCGGCATCCTGGGCAATTTGGCGATTCTGTCGATACTGGCAGTGGTGATCCTGGCTCAGGAATTGTGGACGGTCTTCACTGCCTGGGTATTGACGGCGGCCAACGGGCTTGCGCTTTTGGCTTTCGGGTTCACCCCGGCGCTGCTGGCCATTGTGCCGCTGGGCGTGGTCGGCCTCATGACAATCGGCGATCTGCGCGCTTTTCGCCTCAATCCCGTGATGGTCAAGGAATTGCGCGGCCGGATGCGCGGCATACGCGGCTTCGCCATCATCACCGTTTTCTTGACGCTGATGAGCTTTTTCACCATGTTGCTCTATTTGCTGCGCGTGCCGCAGGGCGGGGTGGTTGTGACCGGCGAGCTGGGACGACTGCTTTTCATCGGCGTGCTATTCATCGAACTGATGCTGATCATATTCATCGTGCCGGCCCTGACCGCCGGGGCCATCACTTCGGAACGCGAGCGCAAGACCTATGATCTGCTGCAAACCACCTTGATCACCAAAGCGACATTTGTGGTCGGCAAGATGCAATCGGCGCTGGGTTATATCGTGCTGCTACTGCTTTCCGCCATACCCTTGCAGAGCATCGCCTTTCTCTTCGGCGGGGTCAGCGAATCCGAACTGATCCTGGCCTTGCTGGTGCTGGCGGTCTCGGCAGTGACGCTGGGCGCCTTTGGCATGTTCTTTTCCTCCATCACCGAGCGCACCTTGTCCGCTACCGTTCGCTCCTACACGGTGGCTATTGGCATCACGATCGGCTTGCCCGCGCTGGCGCTCATTTTCTTCCAGGGCGCTTATGGCAACGTCGTAAACAATGTCGCCACCAAGATCAGCGACAACCCAAGGGTCGAGGCGGCGATGATCTATGCCGATATGATCGCCACCAGCTTGAACCCCATCACCGCGACTGTCTATTCGCAGCAGATGCTGATCGACCATCAGCAACTTGTCGCCATGCGCGTCACGCTCTCCAGCAATGGCGCGACCATCCCCATCCTGTCGCCCTGGGTGCTTTTGACCTTCACCTATCTCTCGGTTACGGCCCTGCTGGTTTGGATCGCCATACGGCGCATGGAGCGTCAAAGCGGGTAGGTCGCGCATTCATTGCGTTTAAGCCCCCTCCCAATTTATGGCTGAGAACAGGACAGGTTTGAAGTAACAAGGTAAGATATCGACGAGTCAGCTGATAGCTGACCCCTACAAGGTTCATTTATGGCGAGATTTGTAGGGGCGCCCCCCGAAAACACCGAAATAACTTCAAGAATTATTGAGATTTCTTGCCCGTTGTAAACCTGTCCCGTCTTCAGTTTGGGGGCGGGGGCGCCGCGCTTGATGGCTGCCAGTTCTCAATTATTCTTGCGGATGAGTTTGTTTTCTTGATATATTCGAACATTCGATGAAATTATTCTTGTGAGTTGTAAATGAGAGCAAAATGCGTTGCGTTAATCATCGTGAGCCTGGTCTTTTGCGCGGCATCATCCGCTCAAGAGTATTCCATTAGCGCAAATAGAGGGCTTAATTTGAGGGTCGCGCCCAGCCTTAATGCCGAAATCGCAGACACAGTTCGAGCGGGCAGCATCCTGCAAGTGGTCGGCAAGTTAAATCGCTGGCTGAAGATCCACCGCAATGGCCGGGATGTCTGGCTGGCGGATTGGGTCGATTACAGCCGTATCGAAAGCGCAGCGCCAACCGGACCTCAGCAGCCGACAGCGCCAATCGACAATTGCTGCTTCGTTGATCGCCAATGCCAGAGCGAGCAGGAATGGAGCGAAGGCTACTGGGCTTATCAGAACGGACAATGCGCCGCGCCGGCGCAGCCTCAGCCGGCGGCGCCCGCGCAGCCCGTTGCCAGCGCGCCGGCAATCGTGGACAATTGCTGTTTCGTCGACCGGCAATGCCAGAACGAAGGGGAATGGGAAGCCGGCTACTATGCATTTCTGTACGGACAATGCGCCCCGTCCGCGCAGCCTCAGCCGGCGGCGCCCGCGCAGCCCGCGGTCACCGTGCCGGCAAACGTGAACAATTGCTGCTTCGTTGATCGACAATGCCAGAACGAAGAGGAATGGGAAGCCGGCTACTATGCATTTCTGTACGGACAATGCGCCCAAGCTCAGCCAGTCACAGCCGTTCTGCCATCGGCCAGTGAGCTGGCAGCCGGAGGCAATTGCTGTTCCCTTGGTTGGCATTGCCGATTCGAAGAGGAACGGGTGCAGGGCTATTGGGTTTATCAGATAAATCAGTGCGCTGGTCTCCCGCAGATTGCCGCGGTCACGCTCACGGGACCCGTGCCCAGGATCGAGGGTTCGAGTCAATTTGTACAGCACATTATATCGTCGCTAAAGTGGGTGAAGAGCCTAGCGCCGGACTGGTACAACTATGTCGTAACCGGAATGGACTTAATCTATGAAGTCCCCGTCCACGTCTCGTTTGAGGATGGTATGCACACCTGCACCATGCGCGCGTATTCCCGCGAAAGAAAAGTCAGCGTGGAAACTTGCTGGATGTTTTGGACTTTAAACGGGGAGGCAGCCGCTGAGATCGATCAAGTCAGCACGGCAGCGGTGCTTGCGCATGAAGCCTGCCACATCCATACCTATGAAGAGGGAAAACATTTTGCGTCGCAGGAAGACGAGGAAAAGTTATGCACTAAATTCAATCTCGCCTTAGAAAGTCTCCTTGGCAGTGAACTGACTACTCGTCTGAACCCAAGGCAGGGGACAAATTACCTTCCTGTACACGAGGCTTTGAGCTTGGTCAGACAGTACTGCTCTGAAGGGTACAGAGCGGACCTGTTTTGCCCGCTTGTGCCCAGGGTGGAAAACATCTGGAGAAACGTGCCTTACGCGGTCTTTCCACCTGAGCCATCTCTGAGTAGTGAGCTTTAGCCACCCCCGTTTTCAGGCTGGCGGACGCCGATGGCCTCGTCAAGCGGCACGACGAAGGCGACGCCATGGTTCGGCTCCAGCAGGTCGCCCATGATCGCGCGCGCTTCGTCCAGCAGCGTCGGCGCTGCCGCCTCCGCCTCGTCGCCAATCTGCCCCAAAGCCTTGGCAGCCAGGTAGCGCGTCCCCGGATCCGCTTGGCGGATGAGATCAGCCAGGCGCGGGACCGAGAGGGCGCAGAGGCACGGGGTTGGGGGCGAAAAACGCTGAATCTGCCGCAGTAGCGCAGAAGCCCTACACTCGAACTTCCAGGACCGACATCGATCCTTTTGGCGCTAGCTTTGGGTTGGCGACGTTAGCCGCCTCCCAGCGCAGCGCGAGCCTCCGGCGTATTGATGCGCTCAAGCGCTTCGCGCGCGAACTTGCGCACGCCGGCGTTGCTATCGTTCAAGGAATATTTTAGGGCGGGGACCGCGCGTTCGCTGCCGATCTTGCCCAGCGCTTTGCATGCGGCGCGTTTGACGGCGCTGCTGGGGTCGAATAGGGCTTGGGTCAAGCCGGGGACGGCGGGCGGACCGATCTGGATCAAGGCGCCGGCGATGCCCGCGCGCAAGAACATGTCGTTATCGCGCAGGGCGTCCAGGAGCGTCGGCACGGCGGCTTCCGCTTCGTCGCCGATCTGCCCCAAGGCCTTGGCAGCCAGATAGCGCGTCCCGGGGTCTGCTTGGCGGACGAGATCGGCCAGGCGCGGCACGGAGGGCGCGTAGCGCTTTTCGCCCAGGAAGACGATGGCCTCGGCGCGAGCATGGTCGTCATCGCCGTCGCACAAAACCTGCCATGCTTCCTCCACTGTCGCGAAGGCGGTCATAAAATGTCCTTCCCTGTATGTGAATTGGCTTTTGCGGAGTCGCCCGCGTCCGGCACAGGCGCCGATTCTAGCAGATCACGCGCGGAAAAGGAAACCGCCGCGTTAGCTGGATGCATCGGGAATGCGGCGCTGAATTATTGTCCATAATGGCGAAGAAAGTCGGATCCGGAAAAAAGCAAAAAACAACAGTTGACAAACAGAACATACGTGCTATCATGTGGGCATGCAGAAGATTGCGCCGCGGGGGCTGGCTTGTGACAGGGCAAATCGCAGCGGGCGCATTCGCGAACGAGTTTGATGATTTAGGAGAGAGATCATGTTTCCATACTATCTACTTCCAGGTAACAAGCCAAAGCCAAAGCCAAAGCCGAAGCCCAAGCCGAGGAAACCATCATCGTATTTGCCGTCTTATCTTACTGTCTATGTAAAGCCTGACCCGCCGCCGGCTCGGGCGGGGATACCCGACGACATTCTACCGTTTGTAAACCCTAATCCAAAGCCGGTCAGCCAGCCCAAACACGTACCATACAATCCGCTCTCGTCTATCCGAGTACGGAACCGAGGATCGGGGAATGACAACTCATCTTCAGCGCGCGTTTCACAGAGCGAGAGGACGGTCAGGATTCGAACGGGGGAGAATCGCGGGCCACGCGAGATCATTCCTGACAAGTCTTTGCCGGATATTGCGGATGTGCCGGGCAGCGGGGTTGATCCGGCCGATCTGAAATTCTACTTCGCGGCGCGGGACCACGAGCTGGTCCGCAGCGTGGAGGCGGCGCTGACCCACGAAGGACTTCCGGCGCGTTATTATACGGAGCCGGCAACGTACCCGCGGGACAATTTTGCCGAGTACGGCATGGATGACGAGGCGGATGCGCTGGCGGAGGAATATACGCGGAAGTATGCCGAGGAGATGGGTCTGCAACGCGCCCAGGAGGTGACGCGAGAGGTCATTGAAGACTTAGCGAACGATGAGCTGGAAAGTGTGGTGGCAGTTGATCGGGATACGGGAGAGATCATATTTGTTCGCTATGGAGACGAAGTCTCTGTGAATTTGCAGGAAGAGCAACGGAAGTTGGCGGAGGGGCGCAATATTGTATTGATCCACAACCATCCCGGCAACGGGGCGGCATCGCGGGCGGACCTGGGTGCTGCGGATTGGCTGGATGCGGAAAGGTTAGTCGTGGTGACGCCCTCTGGGGAGCGGTATTACTACCACCGCCGCGGCGGGAAGTTGGTAGGGCTGGAGCCCGTTCAGGGTTCTGGTGTTGCAGCTGAGTCGGATCCGGTGGAGACGGCGGTGGCGCGTTTATTGCACATGATGCAGAGCGCGCGGGAGGCGGGCAATCCGGCGGAACGGGTGATGCGGCAGGAGGAGCCGGGATTTCGAGATCGTTTAGTCAACACCGCTCAAAAGCTAAACCTTATCTCTAATCCTACCGATCGTTCAGTGACGGAACTCCTAGAAGCAATTTTGACGCTTAAAGAAAGTGATATGGGCGCTCTTCACGAGGCGGCTGCAATATTCTTTGGGGAAGATATGCAGCATCATGACTTCACATTAAGAGTCATGAAGGATTTTCCAGAAGCGCTTGCCATCAGAGAGACAGCAGAACGCACAGACATTGACCCGGCACTAATAGGGATGGTCCTGCGTTGGGAGGATGCGTCACGGAGCTGGAACCCATTGGAAACTTGGAACTTTGATACGGCGTACGATTCACCTCTAGTAACGTCGTACGGGCCTGCCCAGATTCAGGTGCCCACAGCAACTGAAATGCTTGCCAAGCATTCGGAACGATTCGACGGCTTTGAAGACCTAATTGACGGTATGAGAGATGCTGAAGGAAACTGGATTCCCAGAGAAGTTGGTCGTCAATTATTCGAAAGTCAAGAATTTGCCATCAGAGTTGCTGGCGTGTATCTCGAGCATATACACGAATATCTGGTGAAATCTTTGGACGAATATGGTGTAGCGATTTCAGATGAGAACAATGTTGAACCTCATATCACGACACATCAACTGTGGATGATGACGGCTGTTGGCTATAATCAGGGGCTAGGTGGGGCGATTGCCAGGCTAGAAAATCGATATAACATTGGTGGCTCCGAAAACGTTGTCGAGGGTGTGGAAGCGACTTTAGGAGAGCACGGTTCACCTTATGATGATGATGTGCTTGGAAAACGGGGCGAGGTGCTGGAACACTATGGTCTCTTCTACAGATGGGATCAAAATCAAGAATAAGCGAGCTACTCGCAGGGGCTGTACGACGGCATTTGGTTGTCTGCTAGTAATGTTCATAGCCCCCTTCGCGTTGATTCGGGCTTGGGAAGGCTTCTGTGCCATTCCAACGGAACTGCCGCTGTCTGAAGAGTCTATACAGGTTGTATCGTCACTTGGCCATTCGGAAGTGGAATTATTGCAGCAGTTATATCATGAACTATCAACAGCGTTGGCTTGGCACGGTACGGTTGTCTCAATTTGGCCCTATGAGTTTCGGTATCATTGTCGGGCGGATTCTTGCGCCTTGACCTACGCGCACATTTGGGCCAGAGTACGACATCCTCGTATATGTACATTCTCACGGAGATTAAATACTGCTGTTGTAGAAACGTACATTTGGAACATTGATCGCGGTGAATTAGACATACAATTCGATCAATGGAGAGCGAGCGGGCGCCGGATACCAATTCCTAAACCCGATTGGCATGAAATCTCTTCAGATATTGCCGCCACTAAGGAGTATGTACTCAACAGCATAGGCAGTGATGAATGGAACGCTCATTCCCCGTTGTCCATAAAACTTCATCCACGAAAAAATGGCTGGTCGGTTAAGGTGTCTTCCATCTTTTCGGGCGAATTGATCTATCGCGCGGACGTTGATCGTTCTGTTTACCGGAACAAACTCCAGCAAAAGCAGTAACATCCACCAGAAGCTATCGGGGCAGAGCAACACCCTGGTCATCTTGAATGATTCGAAGATCACACGCGGGTCCCTGGCGGACCTGGGTGCTGCGGATTGGCTGGATGCGGAAAGGTTAGTCGTGGTGACGCCCTCTGGGGAGCGGTATTACTACCACCGCCGCGGCGGGAAGTTGGTAGGGCTGACGCCGGTTGAGGGTTCTGGTGTTGCAGTTGAGTCGGATCCGGTGGAGACGGCGGTGGCGCGTTTATTGCATATGATGCAGAGCGCGCGGGAGGCGGGCAATCCGGCGGAACGGGTGATGCGACAATATGTTAAAGATGAGGTGATCTCTGTAAACATGGATTCAAGACTGGTGCGCGAATTCTTCTTGGACCCGGCAATGGTCGTATTCCTTGAGGATGTTGCAAACGAATACGAGGTTGAGGACCCGTCGTTGCACAATGCAATGGTGTTCACTATCATCTATAGAGAACTGCGTGCTCCGGGTAGTTTGGAAAACGCAGATCTGCCAGCATACCAGCGCAACTGGGACTGGTTTAATTCTATACTACAAGCGCCTTCATACTTGTTTTGGAGATTGACTTCCACAAAGTTACCTAAGCTTGATGGAGATCCTTCATTTGGAATAGGCGCGCTAAACCGCGAAGCAATAGCTAGAATTGAGCAGGATTCAGAAACATTGGGCATGAGCATATATGCCCCGTTGCTTGGTTTTGATGCTGCAGCAACTTTTGATAGCACCCCATTCTCACATGGTGTGTTTGAGGCAAATATAGAGATAGGTCGCGACTTAGGCACGCGAGACTATTCGATGAACATCATTCCGCCGACAGATGAGGAATATGGGGCTTGGAGAGCTGAGCTCCCTAATTTTGCAGGCGACGATTTAGGCGGAATACAACAGATATACGAGCCTGCTCTTGGCTACATCGCAGCAGAAGTGGCGATCGCGATGACGTTGCCTGAATACAAAAAACTGAAGACTAGGGGAGAACGAATAGCATTTCTCATCGGATATCATGCCAACCGAAGCGCAAAACCAGGGGCGCACCTGTACGATCCTCAAGAGTTTAGCGCAACAACGATGGAAGAAATTAGATGGGTCGAGGATTTCCAAGGGTTAATCCATGGTGTCAGAAACGAAATGCAAGATGGCGCGCAAGACGAGTAGAAGAGGCTCTTTTCGCAGGGGAGGCTGTCTGGTAATTGCCGGCGTGGTGATCGGCGTTCTAATCTCGACTGTTTTGGTCGACTGGGGCTTTGTGATTAAATCTGACAGAGAGCTTGAACTGAGATCGGTTATGGAGACCTTCTACTTTGGAGATGGTTTGGCTCATCTAACTGGCGATACCAGTGTTTTGGAAAGTGTTGTGACAGAGCGCATGTTGCAAAGGCAGATAGATCATTGTAATAAGGGTTTATGTCATGGCAGCTATCCACCTCATGCAATTGGGGAATACTTTAGAATTGTCAACTTGACTGATGAGTTTGCTATTGTCGAGTTAGAGCGTCGCGCGGTCATTACAGACCTGGATAGAAAACCGGGGAGTTATCTAAAGATCTGTTTTTCGCTGCTTCGCGATGGTGATGATTGGCGCGTAGATGGAGCATATCTTAATTGCAACGAGTACTTGCCGGACAAATACAGGTAAATTGCGAAAGATTGACTTCATCTGATAAAGCTACCCTCAATCGAATAACCGCCGCCAACAGCAACAGCAGAAAGCCTCACGGATGAATTCAGTTGTTTGTAACGCGGAACAACTGGTTGCGAATCCGGATTGGGTCACCCGCAACTGGAAACCAACGGCGAACTGGCGCTGGGCGCCACGGAGCATACCAGAAAAGATCTGACTAACGACAGGTTGGAGAGCGCGGTGGCGGTGAGCATCGTGACGAAAGAGGAGATATTCCGGCGCTTTGGCGGTGAGGACGAAACGCCATTGCGGGAAGAGAACCGGGAAATGATAAAGGATCCGCATAACACGGCCTTGGTGCACAATCACTGGAACGACAGTCCGGGCTCGCAAGCGGACTTTGACGCGGCGCTGTGGCTGGGCGTGCGGTATTTGATCGTTGTGACGCCGTCGGGGATGCAATACATTTACGAGCGGGATGGCGACACGATGAAATTGCTGGACGAGATATTCAACCGGGAGCACGTGGCCTTGCCGAGTCGGGCAGAGACTGCGGAATCGCGCGCGGCATATGAGGCGCAGTTGCTGGCGGAGGCGGGTAATCCTGCGGAGCGGGTGATGCGGCAGGAGGATATCGCAGATCGAAATGGGACCGAACCTCCGACTGAGGCTGAAGCTTTAGCGCAACTGGCGATCTTGGAGAATGAATACGGGGTTATTTTGACTTCACAGCGGGTTATTGGCGACAACACTATTGATGGCTGGTCATACCAAGCCATAGATAGCGTTTACAGAGGGGTGCAGGAATCGGCGGATGCCATGTGGACAGTTAGAGACAGGTTGGACCCATACGCGAGACCGGAAGACAGCGCGTCGCTATTCCGCGCCGTTGTCGGTCCCTTAAATGTACGGCTTGCGCTTGAAGGGCCGGACTATTATGCGGATACATTTGCCGCTGAAATCGCCCCAGACGGCACATATGACAACACTTATAATATAATCGAATTCTAACAGCCGGGTTGGGAGGATCGTGGTGACTGGTTCAAGTTTAATCTTGTGCACGAGATTGGCCATGTCATTGGCAATCGAGTTCCCAAGTATCCTACAAGAACGGTCAATCTCCTAAATGATCAATTTAGATATGACCCATATTTTAAGGAACAAGGCTGGGGAGAGGCATCAGGCCGAAATTGGATAAAGGAGCGACAAGATATTTGGGATTACTCGTCTACGCCTGTTGTCACGCGGCAATTCGACCCCGAAGAAGATGATCCATCATATAGAGTTAAAGAGGCATGGGCGGACATGTTTCTGTTCTGGGTTTATGATGGCAGAGCCGGGCAAGTAACATTTGGGGATTCAAGTTCGGATGATTCATTTCCTATACCGACGCCAGAATTCGAAACCTATGGCGAAGTTCGGCGATTATTTATGCAAAGGAATATGCCGAATATCATAAACGCGCGTTATCGGATTCGGCTAAGCCCAGATGAGATAATCGATGTAACCGACTGGGGTGACCCCGAGAGCGCTTTACTTCCCCGCGTAACCGCCAGAGAAGACGTCTTTGCACATGTTGAGATCCGCAATACTCTAGATGGTGCGGCGAACTTGGATATATGGAATATTAATGAAGACCCCGACATCGCAGCGGGTAAATTAAGACCTGGCGAAATGACAACTATTTTGGGGCGTTCTTCAAGCTATCCGCACATGGTGCTTCATATGACCGAAGAAGGCGAGATTGGATGGACTCACCTCGGTCTGTTAGATTTGAGCGGGGTAGACGCGGACAAACTACTGCCGCTTTCTGATAAGGCAATCCTTGAGCTGCAAGGGCTGGACGAGTGAAATGAGCAGACTCTGTTTTGTCATGGTGATCGGCTGTTTGCTCTGGGCAAGTGTCAATTTCACTTACGCTCAAGACCCGGAGCAGATGATCGCCTTCGCCTCCAGAGAAAACGATGTTAATGAGGATAAGCTCATTAGCGACATATTCACTATCCAACTGAATGGCGAGAATCGCAGAAACCTGAGCAATCATCCAGCCAATGATATCGAGCCGGATTGGTCGCCGGATGGGAAGAGGATCGCCTTCTCATCAAATCGCGACGGCGATTATGATATTTGGATTATGGAAGCCGATGGCTCCAACGTCGTAAAAGCCGCGGATAGCGACAAGAACCAATTCTACCCGCGTTGGTCGCCGGATGGCTCTCAGATCCTTTGTAGACAGGCAGATAGCAATCCCTGGGACTATGTGTTTGACGGTGACATCTGTCTCATTTCGCTGGCGGACGGCAGCATCGTAACATTAACAAATGAACTGTCCGATGACTATGACGGCGCCTGGTCGCTGGATGGAAGACAAATTGTCTTTGTGTCTAAGGATGCTGGAGCCAGTCATACGACCAGCGACATTTTTACATTGAGCATTGATGATCCCAAAAGCTTGAAGCGATTGACGCACAATAATGGCGGCTATTATGGACCCTATTATATCTCTGAGAATGAAATCTATTTTAGGTATCCCGGTAAAGATGTCATGAATGTCGAAACATTAGAAAGGACGAAGTTAATTGAGGGAGAGATGTCACTCAATCCATTTTATGTGTATCATGCCGTAGGGATTGAAGCTGGAGTCCCGCAACTATTGACTGATGGGCTAGACGGCATTTGGTATCACAACCCGGAAAGCGATGTGCAATTCATCATTGACAACACAAATGTCTTTGATGACAGCATGTCATGGAGACCAACAGTTGAGGTGTCTGTGGAACTGAGTGATTAGAGCAAACAACAAAGAAAAGTGAACAAATCCCCACCAACAGCCCTATGAGATGAGGCCAGCCCGCCGTATCTCCCCGATTTCATGCAGTCAGCCATTCATTCAGCGCCGATGCCGAAGGCCTGTAGGCTTTGCGTTCTGTCGATGGTTTGCCGGCAGCGGCTTGGCTTGTCTATGGAGGCAGAATGACTTATGTTGGAAACTGATGAGGAATTCCAAGTCGGACGCCGACAACAAAGTCAAGCGGGAAACAAACAAGCCAAGCCGTCCCGCGTCGAGAGCAATCGGCTGCCGGCGGCTGTTCGCGCTAACTTGCATCGCCTTGGGATTGATATGCAGCGTTCCGGTTGTTCTGACCTCGCCGGAACTGCAATGGCATATCAACCATCACATCAGAAGACCGCCTGTCATCACGCCCGCGCCGGCAAGCAAAACATCGGAGATGATCGCTTTCACTTGTGGCAAGCATGGCAATTATCCTCGCAACAGCCTTTACACTGTTTACTCGGATGGAAGTCATTTGAGACGGGTGCGTCAGCATCCTTTCCGGAGCCATGAAGACATCAGTTGGTCGCCGGATGGCATTTGGATTGCAATGGTTGTCGAAAATCTTGAATACAACCTCTGGCGCAGCTCCAAATATGAGATATATCGGGTTCGTTTTGATGGATTGGAATCCTTGCGTTTAACGTACAACGATCGCCGCGAATCCTTTCCCGTATGGTCAGATGATGGCGGCTCTATTACATTCATAAGCGAGCAGAGCATTCATCAAATATCCCTAAACGGGCATGAAATCAGTCGTTCTGACAACCCCCATATTTCAGAATATGTTTTGTCGCGTCCGTTTGATTGGTCTTCCGATAGACAGCGCTACGCTTTTTCTGAATATGAAGTCCTCTCCTATGGCCGGAATCCTGATGGGTCGGATTTGCAACCGGAGAGAATGGAACACGGGATTGCAGGATTGGAATGGGCGCCAAACAGCGAAGAAATACTTTATTATTTTTATAATGTTCATAAGCTGGAAATAGTTGATGTGAAGACTAAGGCGGTAGATTTTTCACTGGATGTGAACAGGATTTGGGACGCGCGCTGGTCGCCGGATGGCAACTGGATCGCGATAATGGGTCAAATGCCAGATGAAAGATCTGTAACGCGTCTGTATGTACTCGATATCCAAAGTGGTGATATACAAACAGTTACAATTGATGACATTAGAATCCGCAGTTCGATTTCATGGTCGCCCGACAGCGAGTGGATTGCCTTTTCCCATTATGATTATTCATTCGGAGATGAAAATAAGTATATTGGTCGGCTGTTCAAGATAAAGCGGGATGGCAGAGACTTGCAGCAATTGGCAGAGTTAGATTGCCGAATTGAGGAAATAAGCTGGTCGCCGAATTAAATACAGAAAAATCCCTTTTCCTCAACAAATGATTGTCAACTTCTCCGCCCCGTGGCGGCTTCGCCGCGCCATGTAGGGCGGCTCGATTTCTACCTCGATGAACCGATAGCCTACTTGAAGCATTTCGCGTCCTAGGGCTGGGACGAGGAGTCGGATGCGCTGGCTGATCGAGACGGCGCCATAGAAACCGCATAAGATCTTAACTGACAATAGCGCTCAGTTTACACATCATCCTAAGACAGCATGTAAAGCCTCGCCATCTCGCTACAAAACCACATAGCTGGAGATTCTACCAACCAATCCCAAAGGTCGCCGAGGGATCCTGCGGCTGGTTGCGATAGCGAATCTCGAAATGCAAATGCGGACCGGAGGAATTGCCCGTGCTGCCGACATAGCCGATGATCTGACCGGCTGCGACAACGTTGCCGCAGCGCACGGCCAGGCTGTTCATGTGCCCGTAGAGCGTCGAGAAGGGCCCGTGGCCGATGACGACGGTATTGCCGTAACCCCAGCTGTTCCAGCCGGCATAGAGTACCGGCCCGCCATTTGCCGCCAAAATTGGCGTGCCCGTTCGCGCTGCGATGTCGATGCCGCTGTGACCGGCGTAAAAGCCGCGCACGTAGGTGCCGTTGGGCAGGGGATTGGTCCAGAAGGTGCCGCCGCCGGGTACCGCGCCACAGCTATTGGGATGCCCGCGCGCGAAGGCGATGACATTGCCGGAGGCATCTTCTTCGACCGGGGCGTTCCAGGTGATGATCGAACCGACGCCGCCCGGGATAAAGAGCCGCGTGCCGCTGGGCAGTTGCGTGTCCGGGGAGATTTCCGGCAAGTCGTTGGCGGGGGCATCGATGATTAGAAAGGGATCATCAATGCCGTACTGCTCGGCGATGGCGCTGATGTCCTTGCCCTGGCTGGCTAATACGGTGTGGCAGGCGCCGTCAGAGGGCGGGATGTTGAGGATATCGCCCGTGAACAGGATTTGCGCCTTGCGATAGCTATTGCACCAGGCGATGGTCTCGCGGCTGAGCCCGAAGCGCCTGGAGATCGTATCGACTGTGTCCCCGCGCAGGACTGTGTAGCTCGTCATGCGACTGCGGCTGCGGTTGGGCACGATGGTGAAGGGATCGTAACTCAGTCCGGTGATGGCCTCAACTTCTTCTTCAGCGAGGATCTCCGGCGGCGTCGCCAGCAGGTCGGCGATTTGCCCGCTGCTGAGCGTCGGCATCCGCCCCGGGGCGGGACCGCCGATGGACTCAGGCGGCTCGTCAGTGGCCGTCGCTTGCGGTCCGGCAGTGGCTGTTGCCGCTGCTTCGCTCGCGTCGGCTGTCGCGGCAGCAAGGGCGCCGCGGTTCTCGTCGGCGGGAGGGGGCGCCGTCAGCACCAGTCCGGCGCTTGCGCCGAGCAAGATGAGCGCGACTGCCAAGAACAAGCAACCGGCCGCCCGTCTCCACAGTGGCAGTCGCTCGGCGCGCCCATGGGGAGAGATCAGGGTGGGGCGGCTCTGCTTGAAATTGAATGAACTGCTCATATTGACACGCCTGTGGGACTCCGGTTGCCGCGACGCTGGGCGAGCGGAGTCCGCGGTATGACACTAGTACCCAGCCTAACCGAGCCGAAGGCGCCGGTCAAGCGGGGCGTAGGGGTTTAGCCGGATTCGGGCGAGAGATCAATCACGTCCAGGGCGAAGGGCAATTGCGGGCGCGTGCCGAAACCCAGGCTGAATTGGTTCCAGTTGCTGACGTAGAGGCGGTCTGACGCGGCATGGTAGGCGACATCGCTGGCGCCGCGAAAATCGCGCGCCAGCATCACCAGCTCGCCGTCCTGGAGCTGCGCCACGCGGTTCCAGGCCAGCAGCGCGATGTAGATGCCGCCCTGCGGTGAAACGGTGATGCCGTCCAAACCGTAGCCGCTATCGGCTTCGTCGACGAAAATGCGCTCGGCGCGAGCCGATTTGTCAGCGACAGCGATGCGATAGACGCTGTCCGTTTCGCTGTCCGTGACCAGGAGCGCATCACGCGCGGCGTCGTAAGCCAAGCCCGTGGCCGCGCAGGTCTCGCCGCAGGGCATTTGCCAAAAGACGGCCAGCGCCTCATCCGCCGGCGTATAAGTCCAGACGCGGCCTGTTTTGCGATCGCTGATATAAATCTGGCCGGCGCTGTCGAGGGCAATATCTTCGGGCAGCACCAGGCCAAGGGCTTCGTCGTTCGGGATTTCCACGACTGCCTCGAGTCTTCCATCCGCATAGCGCCAGATCACCGCGCCCTTTGCGTCCAGCGGCGTGATGCGGTCGAGGATGTAGAGCGCCCCATCGAGCGCCACATCCAAGCCGGTGACCGAGCCGATGCGCTCGCGGCTGCCCGGGATTTCGCTGAGGAGGCCGTCGCGGTTGATCGCCCACAGGGCGCCGCTCTGGTAGCTGCCGGTATAGAGCGTGCCATGGGCGCCGATCGCCAGCGCCGCCGGATAGGCATCGTCGTCGGGCAGGGCGACGTACTCGGAAACGGCGATGTCCGATGCGACCGCGACCGCTTGCCCGCGCGGGGCCGAGCCGATCACGAACCAGGTCATGGCGACGATGAGAACCGCGCCGATGGCCAGCGAGGCGAGCAGGAAGAGCAGGGCGCGCGTTCGCGCGAATCGAGCCGGTTTTGCCCCAGAGTCGGTCATGGCAGGTCTCGTCGGGAAAGGTCAAACACGCCCATCATTGTAATGGACGGGCGCGGCGCTGCCTATGAGCGACTAGGGCCGCTAATTCGGTATCTGATCAATGGCGTCGCCGCGCTGATGCGCCAGCGCCGTCTCGACCATTTTGTCAAAGCTGTATTGCGGCTTGTATCCCAGCATGGCGCGGGCCTTCTCGTTGGAGACATGCGGTCCCCAATAGAAGGGCATCTTGACATCGCGGTAGGGGCGGTCGCTATTGTCGGCGATCAAGCGCGCCGCGCTGGTATAGGCGACCGGTACCGGACCCACCATGTTGAAGGCTTCGCCGATGGCACTGTCGCTTTCTAGCGCCAGCAGCGTGCCCGCCACCACGTCGCGCACATCGGTGAAAGCCAGCGCCCAAGACTTGCCACGCGCGTCGGTCACCGCGCAGACCGCATCCGGTGTCTCCAGCAAGTCGGCTATGATCGCTTGGGCTTCGTCGGCGTGTTCGGCGCCGAACCAGGGCAGACGGTTCTTGGCCACGGCCAGCTCCACGAAGTAATTCAGCCAGACCGGGTTCAGCACGCCTAGCACCTCATTGGCAGCCAGAATCGAGCTATAGCGCAGGATCGTCACCGGCAGCCCATATTCACGCATATAGGCCAGGCAGGCTTGCTCCGAAAGCAGCTTGGTCAGCGCGTAGATATCGGCCGGTTTCTGTGGACTGTCCTCGTAAAAGGTAACTTGTTTGGTCACGAAGGGGTTGTAGGTCTGGTCGGTGCTGGCGAGCAGAAAACGTTTGACCGGTCTGCTGGAAGCCAGCGCGCCTTCCAGCAAGGCGACGGTCGAGCGGGTATTGATGTCGAGCATGCGCTCGGACGGGTAAATGCCTTCCAGGATCTGCGCCGCTTGGTGGATAACGATGTCAACGCCATCGGCGGCGGCCCGCACGCGCTCGGCATCGGCGATATCGGCTTCGACGATCTCGACGCCGAGCGCAGCGGCCTTGTGCAGCTTGGGATCGCCGGGCATGACCAGCCCCCGCAGCTCGTGACCGCGCGCTTGCAGTTGCTGGGCGAGATTGCTGCCAACCCGCCCGGTGACGCCGGAAATCAGGATTTTCATGTGGCTTGCTCCTTGTCAAGTACCATTTGTCAATTGATGGATCAGAATCGTCGCCAAATGCGACCTACTGACCGTTTCTACCCCGCGTGAAATCTCGGTAGTTCCAACAATACAATGCGAAATATCTCATTTGTAGCGATAGTTCTGGATCTAATCCTAGTCCCTTCAAACGCGCTCCCCCTCCCTGATGCTTCGGGGAGGGGGCCGGGGGGTGGGGTAGACCCTGAAATTGCGCCGTTTGCCAACCTGTCATGTCTTAGCCGTCTCACGAGAGGATCCCATTGCACAAGCTCATGTATCTACATCTTGCCGCATATTTTCAACCCCACCCTAAATCCCTCCCCGAGGCTTCGGGGAGGGACTTTACGCGCAAGCGGATCGCCCTAGGCGCGAATGCAATACCCTGGTCTGCGTTGGCGCTTTCGGGTGATGGGGCAGACCTTGCGACATGCGCGATTTTCAAGGGCGTCCGTTCCTCAGCCGAAGCCTTGGGCCACGTAGACACTGACCTCCGGGAGGGGCCGGGGCTGGGGTTGATTGCAGCGCATCCGCAATAGCCTTGACGACCTCGTCGATCCCTCGCAACACCTCACAATTGTGAAATCGCAGCACTCGCAATCCCAACTCCTCCAAAAACGCTTGACGCGCCACATCATATTCATCATGACCCGGCTCATCATGTACAGAACCGTCAACTTCTATAACTAACTTGGCTTCGGCACAGTAGAAGTCGACGATGTACCTCACGATAGGGTGCTGTCGACGAAAATGATAGCCGCCTACGCGCCTGTGCCGCAATTGCTGCCACAATAGTGCTTCTGCTGGCGTCGGATGCTTGCGCATGAATCTGGCGCGCATTTTCAATTCCCGATACAAGGCGCGGTCGGTATATCGCGCAATGCGCCTTTCGGTCTCGTCCTGGTTATCGTGGCTCATGTATTTTCATCTTGTCCCATTTTTTCAACCCCACCCTAAATCGCTCCCGGCGGTCTGTGTCTACGCGACCCGAAGCTTTGGGGAGGGACTTTGCCCGCACCCGGACTGCGCTACGCGCAAATGTAATCCCATCCGTCCCGCAGAGTCGGAGGGCGAGCGCGTCGTTCGAATAGCGCTCCCCTATTCATAGCGCTGGGATCTAAGAGTGGCGCTCGACTCAGCATCAGGCTAATCCCCGCTCCCGCGCGGGCGCGTGGTTGGGTCGATGAAGTCGCGCAAGCCATCGCCCAGCACATTCAAGGAGAACACAGCCAGGAAGATCGCCAAGCCCGGGAAGACGGTGAACCACCAGAAACCGGTGAAAACGTAATCCCGCCCGGCGCTCAAGATGCCACCCCAGGTCGGCGTCGGCGGGCGGACGCCGATGCCGAGAAAGCTCAGCGCGGCTTCGATCAGAATCGCATCGGCCAGCAGCACCGTGACCTGTATCGCCAACGGCGGAAAAGCGTTGACCAGCAGGTGCCTGCGAATGACCGAGGCGGTAGACGCGCCCATGGCGCGGGCCGCCAGCACATAGTCCTGGTTGCGCTCGCTGATGGCGACGCTGCGGGCGATGCGCGTGAATTGCGGGATGGTGACCAGCGCAACCACAACCACGACATTGAGCAGGCTGGGCCCGAAGGTCGCCATCAAAAAGATGGCCAGCACAATGGGCGGGAAGGCGAAGAAAATATCGATGATGCGCATGATAAACTCGTCGACGCGGCCGCCGACATAGCCGGCGGTCAAGCCGATAGTCGTGCCGACGGCGACCGCCAGGACCACCGCCGCCGAACCTAATCCCAGGGAGATCTGCGTGCCATGGATGACGCGGCTGAGGATATCGCGCCCGAACTGATCGGTGCCAAAGCGGTAGACCTCGCTGGGCGGCTTGAGCGTATCCGAGAGATGCTGGGCAGTGGGGTCGAAGGGCGCGACCTGCGCTGCGAAGATCGCCGCCAGCGCGAAGACGATCAAGATGCACAGGCCGATCATCGCTAGCGGATCATTGCGCAACCACCAGAGGCTCTTCAAGCGATCTCCCTCACTGGCTATCCCGAATGCGCGGGTCGATAATCACATAAAGAAAGTCGATTAGAACGTTGACCAGGATGAAGGCCGCCGACGTGACCAGCGCAACGCCTTGCACCACGGAATAGTCTTGATCAATGCCGGCTTCCAGCAGCAGGCGCCCCATGCCCGGGAAAAAGAAGATGACTTCGACGATGATGGCGCCGCCGAGCAGGTAACCGACCTGCATGCCGATGATGGTCATGGGCGCCATGAGCGAATTCCGCAGCGCATGCCGGATGATGACCCAGCGTTCGCGCTGTCCCTTGGCGCGCGCGGTGCGGATGTAATCCTTGCTCAATACATCGAGCATGCTGGCCCGCACCATGCGCGATAGCGAAGAGGCGGGCGCCGCCGCGATGGATAGCGCCGGCAAAAACAGCGAACGCAGCCAGGGACCGATGCCCTGCTCGGGCGAAACATAACCGCCGGGCGGGAACCAGCGCAATCCGACTGCGATGAAGGTGATGAAGAGCAGCGCCAACCAGAAGTTGGGCATCGAGATGCCCAGCAGGGAAAAGATTCGGCTTAAGGCGTCGCTGATGCTGTTGCGCTTGACGGCCGAGATGATGCCGGTGGGGAAGGCGATCAGCAGGACAATCACCATCGCCACCGCGGTCAGTTGCACCGTGATTGACAGACTGTGCCCGATTAGGGTGCTGACGTTTTCCTTGGTGATCATGGAAATGCCGAAATCGCCGCGGACGATCTGGCCCAGCCAGCGGACGTATAGCACATAAATCGGTTTGTCGAGGTCAAGCTGTTCCCGCAGCGTCTGCAGTTGCTCCGGCGTGGCATAGATGCCCAGGCTCGACAGCGCCGGATCGCCCGGCGCGAACCAGAGCAGCACGTAAATCAGGACCGTGACGCCGAACAATACCGGCAGCGAGAAGATCAGCCGTCGCGCAAAAAAACGCGCCATGCCCTCGTTGCTCCCCAATCAAAGCCAGGGGCGACCAGCCAGGTCGCCCAGGCGTCGGGCGGTATCTTGTCGGGCGACCCAATGGGCCGCCCTTACAGATTCGAGAACGGAGCCATCCCAGCCCTAGCCGATTGTTTTCCGCTTCAAGCTCGCCTAGGACTTGGCGATATGCGAGGCCTCGATGACATCGTCTATCGGCGGCACATAACCGGTGATGTTGTCCCGCCAAGCGCCCAGATTATCGGGCCAGTACAAGACGAACTCGACCGCTTCGTCCACGACCGTCGCCTGCACCTGGTCATAACCGGCGCGGCGCTCGTCGGCGTCAGCGCTGGCGGCGGCGGCGTTCATCGTCTGATGCGTCTGCTCGAAGATATCGCCATTGTGCGGTCCCCAGCCGAAGAGCGTATCGCCGCGGCCGATGAAGGGTCCGTAAATCCAGCGCGTGTGGATATCAATGTCCGAGCCGAGGGCGCTGGTATTGCCCCAGGTGGTGTAGGTATCGAAGGTGCGATCGAAGACGAACTGATAACCGGCCTCGACCTCGATCAGGCGGATTTCGGTCTCAATGCCGACCGCTTCGACCATGGGCTTGATCAGGGTCACGGTATCCGCCAGGAACTTGAGCGAGCCGGCCATCAATTCGAGCTTGATGCCCTCGGCGCCGGCGTCGCTGAGCAGCGCCCGCGCCATATCCGGGTCGTAATTGTATTTGTCGGCATCGGCGTTGTAATTGTCCATCGTCGGCGGAATGCTGGAGCCGTTGCCTGGCAAGCCTTTGCCGCTCAATACGGTGTCGATGATGGCTTGGCGGTCAATGGCGTAGGAGAGCGCCTGGCGCACGCGCGCGTCATCAAGCGGCGGCTTGGTGCAGTTGTAGGCGATAAAGGCTCGGCGGGTACTCGGTCCGGAGCCGGCGACGATGCCCGGCGCCTGGCTGAAGATATCAAAGCTTTCCGGCGGCACTTGTTCCATGACGTCGGACTGGTTGGCGACCAGGTTGGCCATGCGCACGCTGGCTTCCGGCACTTCACGGTAGATCAGGCTGTCCAGCAAGGGCAGACCATCGACGAAGTAGTCGGGGTTGCGCGCCAGCTCGACGCGGTCCTGGGCGATCATATTCTGGAAGACAAAGGGACCCGTGCCCACAGGCGCCAGCCCGAAGCGGTCCATGCCCATCTCGTTGAAGGTGGCTTCCGGCAATACCGACATGACAAAGAGGCGCTCCGGCAGCAGACCAAAGGGTTCGTTGAGATGGATCCTGGCGGAATAGTCGCCGGTTGCATCAACGCCGGCTATTGGCGTCAGGAAGTTGGCGAAGAGTGAGGCGGTGTCCGGGTTCTGAATCAAATCCAGGGTGAATTTGAAGTCGGATGCCTTCATCTCCGTACCGTCGTGGAACATCACGCCCTGGCGGAAACTCAGCGTCCAGGTCAGGTCATCTTCCTGCGTCGGGGCTTCGGCCAACAGCGCCGGCACTTTGTTGAAGACGGCATTGTTGATGGTCAACTCGCCGATGGCGGTGGACAGGACCGGATTCAAACGGCCGAAGCTGTTGGCGATGTCAACGGTTGCCGACGAGCCGCCTTGCGCGACCACCGATGCCAAGGGCGCCGCGCCATAGGCCAACGCGCCCGCGCCGGTGGCGAACATCGTCTGCAAAAAGCGCCGCCGCGATAGCGTATTGCGGGCCAGCAGTTTCGAGGTATTGCGAATATCTTCTTCTTGCTTGCGGTTCATAAAAATGTCTCCTTAACAACAGTAACTGTCGATGGCTCAATGCTATCGCAAGCAAGGGTCGCGCGCAAACTTGGCCGCGGCCTGCCGCCACAGGTCATGAGGCGATCAATCCAGGGGGAAGACCGGCCGTTTGAGATGCCGATAGGGAAAGCGCCGCAGGTTGGCGCTGCATAATCCCGCCGTGTCCATCTCGATCACGGCAGTCGCGATCGGCAGGTAGGCGGCGCGATAGGCCACGGCCGATTTGACCACGATCATCCGCTGCGCTTCGGGAATGATGCCGATATGCCGCAACTGCGCCAGATCCATGGGCGGCGTCTTGCGCTCGGTCAGAAGCATGTTGACGCCGCCGGCGCGCAGCCAGGCGCAGCGCCCCATGTGGACTTCGTTTCCATAAAAGGCGGCGAAGTGATTATCTGGCAATTCCGGCCTGAAGACGCCGTCGGAAAGCGCCGCAACCCGGCCGGTCACAAGCACGGGCTCGCCATGCCATTTGTCCGCCTTGGCGCCGACGTGCAGCGTCACCGTCGCGCCGGTGCCCGCCGCCTGGCAATGGTCCACGGCTTCAGCATCCGCCAGCACGATGGCGCCTTCCTGCGCGTCCTGCGCCAGCATGGCGGCCAAGGCATCCGTGCCGTCTCCCGGCGTGCCGCCGCCGATATTGTCGGCTGAATCGACCAGGATGACCGGGCCGTTTGCGATCTGCGCCGCACCCGCGACAGCATCGGCGGGCCGGAGAAAGCGCGGGGTGGCGCTAGCGCGGCGGGCGCGGAGCAGGTCGCTCAATTCGCGCGCGTATTGTCGCGCCAGTTCCGGCTGGCTGTCGGTGGTGACGATGATGCTGGCGCCGCAATAGGGCGTATCGGCATAAGCGAAGCCTGCCATCACGGCAATGCAGACGACGGCGGCTTCGGCTTCCATTTCGGCAGCCCGGGCATGCAGCAGCGCGAGCGGTTCGTCGTCGGTGCCGGTGCTTTGCGGCGGCAGCAGCATGGCTGGGCGGGCGTAGGCGGCGGTCGGGACGATGTCGCGCGGGAGCAGGCGGGCCATGATGTCAACTGCTTCGAGGCCGCGGGCATGGGTATCAATATGCGGATTGCTATCGTAAGCCAGCAGCACATCCGCCACATCGACCAGGCGCGGACTGATGTTGCCGTGCATATCCAGCAGGGCGACGATCGGCGTTTCAGCCCCCACGATCTCACGCGCCTTTGCCACGATATCCGCCTCGACGTCAAGCTCGCCCTCGGCAACCATGGCCCCGTGCAGGGCCAGCAGCAGGCCATCCAGGGGCAGCGCCCCGCGCAGGCGCGCCAGCAGGTCCCTCAACAGCGATTGATAGGCCTCCGCGCTTACCGTTCCGGCAGGCATGGCGGTGGCGTAGAGCGTCGGCAGCAAGCGCCAGCCTCTATCAGACGCCGCCTCGATCATGCCGCCGATGCCGGAGCGCGTCTCACTCATGTCCCGCAGCAAATCTTCGCCGCGGCAGAGCGAACCCATTTCAAAGTCAGCCAGCGTAGTCGGCTGTTCCATGAAGGTATGGGTCTCGTGCAAGATGCCGCCGATGGCGATGCGCGGGCTTGCTGACGCGGATGTTGAACTCATGCAAATGCCTTCCTTTTGCAGAGAAAATCAGACATATTGCGCGACGTGCGCGATGCCGTCGCCGGCTTCCACCCGCGGCAAGCCGCGCAGCATGATCAATACGCCCGCTTGCTCAGCGACGATTTCCGCCAGCTTGCCGCCAAATTCGTCCTGAATGACGCCCAGCCGCTGGCCCGCCTCCACCTCATCGAGCAGGGAGGCCTCGCGCTGAAAGAGACCGGCGACCGGCGCGTCGATGACGCTATCGAGGTCGCCGTGACCAAGCAGATGATGCCTCAGCGGCTGCCGGCTTTGCTCGCCCTCCAGCATGCCCAGGTGTTTCATCACATTGAGCGCGCCCGTGACAAAACAATCGGCGACATAGGGGTCAATGCCGCTGCCGCCGGGCGCTTCGGTATAAACACAGGGGACGCCATGATCGTAAGCCGCGCTGAGGCTGCGTCCGGGCGGCAGCGGGGGCGGATGCCCCCACAGGACGGGCGCGCCAAAAGCGCGCGCCGCCGCCAGCGCCGCTTGTCCATACGCGCTTTCATCATGCACGTAGCCGACCAGCAAGGGCAATTCATAGGCGATGCCGCCGGTATGCAAATCGATCATGAAGTCGGCCTGTGGCAGCAGTTTTTCGTCGATCCAATAAGCGATCTGTTCTGTGATGGAACCGTCCCGCGCGCCCGGGAAAACCCGCGCCAAGTTGAGCCCGTCGATGGGGCTGCCCCGCCGGGCGCTTGCGTACGCCGGCGCGTTGCATACTGACAGCGCCAAGAGCCTGCCCCGCAAGTCCGCGGGCTGGATGCCTTCATAGAGCCGCGGGATGGCGACGATGCCCTCGTATTCATCGCCGTGAACGCCGGCCATGACCAGCAGGGTCGGGCCGTCCGACGCGCCGGTGACGCTCAAGAAGGGCAATCGCCAGGCCCCGCCCTCAGCGCGCGGCGCGATATCCAGCCACATGCGCGTTTTTTCGCCGCCGGGCAGGCTATCAGGATCGAAATCGCGGAAATGCATCGCTCACCTCAATAACTCAAGAAACCGCCGTCGACCAGCCAGGTGGCGCCGGTCACAAAGCTGGCTTCATCGCTGGCCAGGAAGGCCACGACAGCGCCGATCTCTTGCGGCTGGCCGCGGCGCCCCAAGGGCGTGAAGCGGAAGAATTTGCCGCTGCCGCCGGCTTCCGTCACTTGATCGAGGATATCGGCGCTCGATTCGGTGTAGATATCGCCCGGCGCCACCATATTGACGCGGATCCCGTGCGGGGCAAGCTCGATGGCCGCGCCTTTGCTCAAGCCGTCGAGACCGGCTTTGGCCGCGCCATAGGGCGCCGCGCTCTCCTGGGCGGCGTACTGCGCCACCGACGAGATGGTGACGATGCTGCCGCCGGCGCCCTGTTTGATCATCTGAAAGGCCGCTTCCTGCGTACAAATGAAGGCGCCGTTGAGGTTGACGTCAATGAGCCTGCGCCAGTGCGCGTCGGTTTCTTCCAGGAATGGGCGCACCTCGGCGGAAGCGCCGGTGAGCGCGGCATTGTTGACCAACACATCCAGGCGGCCGAACTCGGCGACCGCGCTCGCGATCATCGCACGAACTTCTTCGCGCTCTGTGATGTCGCAGCCGACACCGATCGCGCCGTGCCCCGCCGCTCGCAACTGCGCGGCCCTTTCCTCCGCGATGGCGATGTCTTCGCGGCGCTGCGCGATGACCAGAGACGCGCCTTCACGGGCGCAACTCTGCGTGATGCCCCAGCCGATGCCGGTGCCGCCGCCGGTGACAATGACAACTTTGCCTTGCAGACGTCCGCTCATGATCCGCGTATACCAATAAATCAACCCGGCGTCGATTGATCAACAGTTAGGATCTCGCTCGCTTCGATCAGCGGCAGGTCGACGTGCTCGGTCATGCGCTGAACCGCCGCGCTGTCCTTGAAACCGACCCCGGTCAGCAGCGCCACCACCACATCGTCAGACATCAGCCGTCCACTTTGCCGATCGGCTTTGATCGCGCCCCAGGTGACAGCCGCGGCCGGCTCGACGAACAAGCCTTCCTGGCTTGCCAGTTCCTCCTGCGCTTGATATGTGGCGTCGTCGGTGACGGAGACAGCCCAGCCGTTTGAGTCGCGCAGCGCCTCCAGGACCAGTTCGCCGTCGGGCGGATTGGTCAAGATAATGCCGGAAACCATGCTGGTGCAGTCGTCAAGGGCTTGCATTGAGCTGCCCTTGTCCCAGGCTTGGGTCACGGCATCGCAGCCCAGGGCCTGCACCGAGACCATGCGCGGGACACGATCGATGTAGCCGGCGTCGCGCCATTCCTGGAAGCCCTTGTGGATCATGGTCAGCAATCCACCGCCGCCGACCGGCACATAAACGGCGTCGGGCGGGACAGAGCCCAGCGATTCGCAGATTTCGTAGGCGATGGTCTTGGCGCCTTCCATGGCCAGCGGACTGAAGCTGCAAGCGGTGATCGTCATCATCCAGCCGCGGCTCTGGCAGAGTTGCGCGCAGTTAGCCCAGGTCGCGTCTTCGACGGCCGGATCGTATCCCAGGCCGCGCACGGAACGCAGCGTCGGCCCGTAGGCGATGATTTGCCCGATCTTGGCGCGCGGGGCGCGTTCCAGCGTGAAGAGATAGCCCTGGACGCCGGCCCGCACGCCGTAGGCGGCGGTCGATGCGCCGGCATTGCCGGACGAGGTGCTGACCCAGGTATCCTTGCCCTGTTCGACCAACTGCGAGATGCCCACGGACGAGATGCGATCTTTGTAAGAGCCGGTCGGGTTCAAGCTGTCATTCTTGAAATAGAGGTTGTCCAGGCCCTGGGCCGCGCCCAGATGCGCCGAGCGCAGCAGGGGCGTGCCGCCTTCGCCCAGGCTGACGATATGGGCGCTGTCGTCCAAGGGCAAATGGGCGGCATAGCGCCAGATGCCGGGCAGGGCCGGATCAACGGGAATCTCCGGGGATGCGTAGACGACATTAAGGATGCCGCCGTCCTGCGGGCAGGCCGTGGCAGAGCGATCGTCAACGGGTTTGTGGCAGGTTCGGCATATCAGTTGGTACATAGCTGTTTTCGCTCGCATGGTTCATGAATTCGTTGAGATTGTAGACGATGACGGGGCGCTTCGCCAAAATCGTTAATCTAGTACAGCCGCTCGGCGGCAGCGATTTTGGGCTACCGCGCTCACACAAAACAATATAACCGCTCGGCTACCGCAGATCGGGGTCTATCAAAAAAGAGGCACAGAAGTAAGTGCAAGCAAGTTATGCAACGATAATTCACCGCGGAGGCACAGAAGCAAGTGCATGTAATTCATGCAACAACTATTCACCACATAGGCGCAGAAGGCAAAGAGAAAGCCTTGGTAAATGTTATTATTCTGCGGGCGACCTGATAGGTCGCCCCTACCGGCGACTTATATTTTGGAGTTGCATGACTATGTTGGTCCTACCGAGGGCAGAGAGACAAACCGAGGTAAGAGTAGATTTCGCGGGCGACCCGCCAGTTCGTCCCTACCGACGACTGCTATTTTGGGGTTGCATAACATAGTTGGTCCTACTTCTGTGCCTCGGCGGAGGGCGCTGGTCTTGTCGCTGCGGGGCGACTAGGCCTCAAGCTCCGTCCCCGGCACGCTGACAGGTGTTTTCCCGCGCGAATCGATCTCGCCCAGCAGCAGTTCGACCGCCGCCAGCGCCGCGGGCGGGCGAAAGCTAAAGCTACAGACTAAGGCGTCGATCTCGGGATAAGCTGCGAGTTGATAGGGATCGCGCAAGGCGACTAGGAGCAGACGGTCGGGGGCAAGCCGGTGCAAATCGCCAATGATTTGCGCTTGCAGCGTTCCATCGAAGTCCATGCCCGGCAGCGTATAGTTCTCGCTGACGGCGATGATGAGTCCCTCGGACGGCACTGCGGCTGCGGCGTAGTCTTCCGCTGCGATGATGGTCAGGTTGTTGCAGCGCGCGCCCAGAGCATCCGCGAAGACATCAAATGCGGGCGTGGCTTGATTGGGCCCGATGCCGCGCGTTTCCGTCAGGGCCGCGTAGGCGCTACGCCCCGTTGTGTTGACCAGCGTGATGGGCGCGCGCGCGCTGATGGGCAGCAGGTTTTTACGATCTCGCAGGACGGCGACCGCCGAACGCGCTACCTCAAGCTCGATGGCGCGATGGCTCTCCTGACCGACGACGATGGGCCGTTCCGGCAAGGGTTCAACGCTAAAACCGGCCTCGCGCTTGAGCCGCAAGACGCGCCCGACGGCATCGTCAACGCGCGCGCTGCTGATCGACCCGTCCGCTACCGCTTGGATCACGGCGCCGATCAAGCTGCGCTGATTCTGCAGATAGGTTTCGGCATCGTGATCGTAGTGTTCTTCCGCCAGCATCATCAGGTCGACGCCGGCGTTGAAAGCCTGGATCGCGGCATCGGCGGGATCGTAGTTGCGCTTCATCGAACCCATATTCATGCTGTCGGAGACGACGACGCCAGGGAAGCCCAATTTGCCGCGCAGCACATCCCCCAGGATGATGGGCGACAACGTCGCCGGTCGCTCCGGATCAAGCGCGCTAAAAATGATATGCGCCGTCATGACCATTTTGGCGCCGGCGTCGATACCAGCGGCGAAGGGACGCAGGTCGATGCGGAAGAGGGCGTCGCGACTGCGATTCACCGTCGGCAAGCCGCGGTGGCTATCTACTTGCGTGTCGCCGTGCCCGGGGAAGTGCTTGAGCGTGGCTACAGCGCCGTTGTCT
The DNA here is from genome assembly GCA_026708115.1 of Chloroflexota bacterium. Lineage (GTDB taxonomy): Bacteria > Chloroflexota > Anaerolineae > Aggregatilineales > Phototrophicaceae > UBA6055. Next base: position 172,542 of record JAPOVL010000043.1, on the reverse strand, counting down.
TGCAAGCCACGTACCGCCGCGCCAGTCATGGCGGCGACCAGTTCCGGATCTTCGCCGAAGGAGCGCATGCCGATGATCGAATTATGAGGATTGGAATTGCAGTCGCAGGCCGGGCCCAGCACCGTGTTCAAGCCGACGGACGATGTCTCCGTGGCGATGACGCTATACATATCGTAGGCGCGCTGTGGATCCCCGGTCGCGCCGATGGCCATATTGCCTGGACCCATGGCGCTTTCCGCTGTCATGACCGACCAGGTCCCTTCTTGATCGACACCCAGCAGCAGCGGAATGGCGAGGCGGGTAGTCCGCGCGTAGGATTGCAAAGTATTCGTCAAGTCGATGGCCGCGCGGGCGTTTGGCACGTTTTCGTCGCCGATGTAAGCCGCGCCCACCAGGTGTTCGGCCATCAAGATGCGGGCAGCGTCGAGCTGATCGCCGGCGAATGCCAGCATGAACATTTGCCCGACTTTTTCCTGAATGGTCATGGATTGGAGTGTTGATCCGATATTCATGGGCGTCCCTCTCGCATGAAACTGACAGGGAGCATTTAACCACAGAGGCGACAGAGCGCACAGAGAAAGATGGGTCTTCGGGCGAGCTATTGGCTGGCCCGTCGATTTCATTGCATGCGTAAGCGGGCGACCTAACTGGCCGCCCGCTAGATTAGGCTTCATCTGTAGGATCGGGCGACGCTTGTGCCGCCCGTTCACAAGTCAGGCTAGGTTGCGCGGGGCTTTAGCCGCAAGCGCCTTCAGTGCGCACAAAGTCGGCGCTGACCCAGCCCAGGTCGCCACGGAAATCGACCTTGAAGGAGCCGGCGGTCCGGGCGACAGCGGTCAGACTGGTCCCCGACTGGATGATATCGTGGCGTTGGCCGCCGGGCGCGTCGCGGAAGCTGAGATGTTCCAGCGCGATGACCTGGCACTCGGACAGTGGCGCGACCGCGTTGCCGACTGCGTCGACGCCCGAAGCCTTGTCCAGGGTAGAGGACATGAGCATGACGGTACCCGCTCGGTTGATCCAGCCGCAGACCATGTCGGAAACGGCATAGGTCGCGAGCTGTGTGATCGTCGGCGGCGCGCTGGATTCATCGAAGAATATCAGCGACCCGCCGGTGCGGAAGCAGATCTGCACGCCCAGCGACAGTTCGCCCGTGAGCTTGACCGCGTCCAGATAGCCGGCGAGCAAGCCCAGGCCGCTGGTATCGAGCGGCTGGCAGTCGACGCCGCTGTTGACCGCGGTGATGTAGATGCTGTCGGATACCGCCCGGCAAGTCTCGGGCGTCGGTATCGTCGACGGCGGCACGACTACTGGTTCCGGTTCGTGCGCGCGCGCCGCCGTCAGCCAGGGATCCACAGCCAGCGCTTGCGCCGCCGGGCGTTCTGGCGCCGTGCCATCCAGCAGCGTGCGGAAGTAGTCGTAGGCCAGGTTGCCAAAACCGCCGCAGATAGCCGCGCTGGCTTCGACCGCCGCCGGGAAATGCACCCCCGCCCAGACGCGGGCCTGGCCGCAGTCGCGGGCGAAGTCGGTCCAGGTCGCGAAGCGCAGCGTCAGGTCGCCGGCCGGGGTGATGCCGGGTTCCACGCGGGAAGAACCGGCTGGATAGGCAACCGTCCAATTCAGTTGGTCGCTGCCGCTGAAGCGCCGCACCGCTTGGGCTTGGGCGTAGCAGCCGCAGGTTGAGCCGGAGGGATATTCTGGGTGATCGGCTTCCGGCAGGTAGCTGCGCCACTGGCTGGCGGGGATTTCAAGTGTGCCGGCGCCGGGCCCGCCCCAAGCCCTAACCAGCCCGTCTCCATAGATATGACGGATGGTGCTGTAGGGGCGGACGGCGTCATAGCGGGCTTTCTCTTGCCAGGTGACGATGGAGCCGTCCATGGCGGCCGCTGTTTTCAAGAAATAACCGCGCACGGTATCGGCCGGCGACCAGTTGTTCTCCTGCGCCAGGTGCAGGAATGACAAGCCCAGCGAGAGAATCTTGTTGTCGAAGAGTTCCGATTTCAGCTTTTGTTCGTCGGTCAGATTGGCCGAGACCTCCAGGACAGCGTCCGCTTGCGCCTTATAGGCGTCCCATTCTTCGGGGTCGCTGGCCAGCGGCGGCGCTACGCGGAATTCGCGCGGGTCGAAAGCCCCTACAGGCTCGGTGTTCGCCAACTGCGGCGTGACGAATTGCTGCACAGTGTAAACGCCGGTACCTTGCAAGCGCAGTCCCGGTTGCCAGCGCGCCGGGTCTCGCAGGACATAGGCAGAATTCACCGGCATGTAACCGGTGGTGTCCTGGTAGTTGCCAAGCTGGTTCATGCCATCGTGCAGTCGGCCAGCCAAGGCGCCCCAGCCCGCCAAATTACCTATGCCGACGGGGGTCGACCCGTCGCTGCTCTCGTCATGGGGGTTTAAGCCGTAATCGCTTAACATATCCCGCCAGACCGGCGCGCGCTGCGGCAGCAGGCCCAGCAGCGTTTGATAAGCCGCGTGCAGCATAGCAGTATTGATGTTGCGGTCGGTTCGTTCATTTTCCGGCAGCCGCGGGATGCGCGAGTACATGCCGACTGCGGTCTCGTGATAAGGCGCTGCCGCGTCCATCATGCCGAGCGAGACAACCATGTTGATGCGATTGATCAGCGTGGCGTCGCCGAGCGAGGGCGATACATCCATGGCGATGATGGGATAAAGCCGGGGCAGAACGATATCGATCAAAGGGTTGACCTGGTCCAACTGGGCTGCCGGCTGCTCCGAGCCAGACCGGTTTTGCGCCTGAAGCGCACCGCCCGTGAGCAATGCTGCGATTAGCAGCAGACCCAGACCTGTTCGCAAATAAAACAAGAGCTTATTCATAATGCCGCCTCCATTCTGTTGACGCTTGCACGGGCGCGTCGCGGCGGGCGACCTGCCCGAGCTGGTGTTGCCTGCTTTGCCCTTCGGCATAGGTCTCCTTCTCCGCCGCTGCAAAGCAACGCTATGCGTATGTCAGTGTATCTGGTATGACCAAGCTCTAAATGACGGCAGGCGGGCGCAAAGCCGACGTTTGGCTGACGCGGGCCTTCTGTCGTGGGGCCACCTCCCGCGGCATCAGGCTGAGGACATAACAGGTTGGCAAATGGCGCGATTCTAAGTTCTACCCCACCCCCCGGCCCCCTCCCCGAAGCATCGGAGAGGGGGAGCGCGCCACAAGAAGATGGTATTGTTTGTTCATTCTCGTGAATTTCAGCATGTTAAATCCCAAATCCAATATAGAGTCACCCTTCCCCAAAGCTTTGGAGAAGGGCCGGGGATGAGGTAGAAAAACCTGTCTTGTCTTCAGCGGCATCAGGCGGGTCGAGACAGTGGAGGTTGTGAAAAACACGAGGCAGTTCACAGGGGAGCGAAGCGTCTGGCTGCGACGTGCGCCGGGTCAAGCGGCGGCGGATCAATTGCCGTGATAATAGACGCGTTTGGCGGACGTGCGGAAGATCAGGAAGGTCAGAATCAGAATGATCAGGAACAGGATCCAAGCCATGGCGGAAGCATAGCCCATTTTGAAATAGGCGAAGGCGTTATTAAACAGGTAGAGCGAATAGAAGAGCGTCGAATCGCCCGGGCCGCCCTCGGTGATGATGTAGGCTTCGGTGAAGTATTGGAAGGCGCCGATCAAGCCAACTATGGTGTTGAAGAGGATGATGGGGCTGATCATGGGCACGGTCACATGGCGGAACTTGCGCCACAAGCTGGCGCCGTCCAGCGAGGCGACGTCGTAGAGCTCTTGCGGCACATCTTGCAGCGCCGCCAGATAGATCAGCATCATCCAGCCGGTGCCCCACATGCTCATCATGATCAGCGCGGGTTTCGCCCATTGGGGATCGGAAAACCAACTAATGACGGGCAATCCCAGTTCAGCCATGATCACGCTGACGGCGCCGTACTGCGGATGCAGCAGCCAGGTCCAGACGATGCTGGTGGCGACGAGCGGCAAGATGCTGGGCAAATAGAAGATCGTCCGGAAGACGGACAAGCCCTTGACCTTCTGATTAAGCAAAACAGCCAGCGCCAGCGCCAGCATATTGCCCAGGGGCACGGCGAAAACCACAAAATACAAGGTGTTCGCCAGCGCCTTGATGAAGAGCGGATCAAAGTAGAGCAGCTTCTCGTAGTTGAACAGGCCGATGAACCTGGGCGACGAAATCGGCGAGTAGCGGGTCAAGCTGTAATAGAACGAAGCGATGATGGGATAGAGGTTAAGCGCCAGGAAGCCCACGATCCAGGGCGCGATGAAAACCAGGCCGACGGCTATTTTGCGCAGTTCGCGGCGATTGCGTGGCGTCAGCATAAGCCTACCCGGTTTCGGTTTCCGTTGTGTCGCCTTGACCGGCGCGTTAAGTGGATCGGCGGTGTTCAAGGTCTAGCCTTTCAAGCCCGTCAGCGAAATGCCCTGGATGAAGACGCGCTGCATGAAGAAAAAGATGAGGATGATGGGCACGACTGCCATCGTCGAGGCCGCCATCAGAATGCTGAAATCGGTGATGCCCTGCGAATTATGATAGAGCGCCAGCCCCAGCGACATCGGATACAGATCGCGGTCGTTGAGGTAGATTAAGGGACCAATGAAGTCGTTCCAGGACCAGATGAACTGGAAGAGCGCCACCGTCGCCAGCGCCGGTTTGCAGAGGGGCAGGATGACGCGCGTCAGCAAGACCCACTCGGAGCCGCCGTCAATGCGGGTGGCTTCGGAGAGTTCCTTGGGGATGCCCAGCATGAACTGGCGCAGCATGAAGATGAAGAAGGGGTGGCCGAGCCAGGCGGGCACGATCAGCGGCAGCCAGGTGTTGACCCAGCCGATCTTGCTGAAGCTGACAAATAGCGGAATCATTACGACATGATAGGGCAGCATCAGGGTAGAGAGGACGAGCACGAAGACGACGTCGCGGCCTTTCCATTCGACGCGGGAGAAGCCGTAGGCGACCAGGCTGTTGGAGATGATGGCGCCGATGACGGCGGCAACGGCGATCTGCAGCGAGTTGCCCAGGTATTGCAGGAAGGGCTGCTCTTCCAAGGCATTGGGATAATTCTCGAACTCGAGCGGGTTGGGAATCCAGACCGGCGGGTCAAGCAGGAGCTGGTCGATGGGTTTGAGCGAGGTGGTGATCATCCAGAAGAGCGGCAGGATGAAGGCGGCGGACAAGGCGACCAGCAGGACGAAGGAGACGATGTTGTTGATGTTGGCGCGTTTGATGCCGAAATGAAAGATCATAGGTTGTGGCGGTTTTCTACCCCTCATCCCCCGGCCCCTTCTCCCACAAGGGGAGAAGGGGAGTGTTGCACTGGCTGATATGGCAAACCGTCTGTCCTCAAACCCGCAAGAGATGTCGTAAGCCCCTCTCCCTTTATGGGGTCGCGTAGACACTGACCCGCCGGAGAGGGGTTTGGGGTGAGGGTCGACTTAGAACTGGCGATATTCGTTCTCGACGGCGGTCTGCACGGCGTCGAGCGCTTCTTGCGCTGATTTCTCCAACCGCAAAGCTTGATCGACTTCCGAGCCCAAGCGGTCCATGTAGAAGTTGGCCACCGGAATCATCGGCGTGGTCAAGCCGCGCGGGCTGCCCATGGTTTCAAAGAAGCTGCGGTAGTCGGGATGCTCGTCGAAGAGGGCGGTGATGCGGTCCACTTCCAGCGCGGCCAGCGAGCCAGTGGTCGTGGTCGGCGTATCTTTCCAGGCGGCGACGATGGCCATAACATCCGGATCGGTGAAGCCGGACCACCACTTGGCGAACTCGTAGGCGGCTGCCGGGTTGGCTGCGCCGGTGGGGATGCACTGGTAGTTGCCCCAAATCCAGGAACCCCAGCCGGTGCTGTCTTCTTCGCCCGCGACCGGTGGCAGGTGCGTCAAACCCCAGCGGAATCCCTCGGCGGCGAAGCGGTGGAAGTCACCCAGCTTCCAGGGACCGATGAGTTGCATGGCCAGGCGGCCGGCGATGAAGGGGTCTTGCGTGCCGCCGCGTTCGCCGGACAAGCCGGATTGGAAGCGCTGCAAGCGATCAACGCCATAGCGTTCGCTGTAAGACATCATCCATTCGAGCGCGCGCACATTGCCGGGATGGTTGGCGGTGATGGCGTCGTTCTCGGCATCATAAATCTGGCCGCCAAAGTTGCCGAACCAGGCGCGGTGGAAAGAGTGGTGCGAGCCGAGATGCAGCAGACCGACGCGATCCAGATTGCCATCGGCGTCTTCGACCGTGAGTTGCTCCGCCATGGCATCCAACTCTTCGATCGTGCTGGGTCCGACTTCGGGGTCCAGGCCAGATTCTTCAAATTGGTTCTTGTTCCAAGCCAGGTCGTAGACGCCGAAGCCGCTGGGCGTGCCGTAGACGGCGCCGTCGACGACGCCGCCGGCCAAAGCCGCTGGGGTGAGGAATTCTTTGATGGCCGCGACCTCTTCTGCCGTGCCCAGGTCTGCGTAGGGCGTGATGCCGCCGAGCGCGGCCAAACCCGGGATCTCGTTCGAGCCAAAGAAAGTGACGATGTCAGGCGGGTTGCCGGCGGAGATGGCGGCGGTCAAGCGCACCAGGAAATCGCCATAGGGGACAACCAGCGGCTCGACGCGAATGGCGTCCTGGTGCGCGTGGAAAGCGTCGACGATGTCCTGGACGTAATTCTCCCATTGTTCGGTCCAGCCGTGCCAGTAGGTGATGGTGACAGGATCCTGCGCCATGACGCTGGCGGCGGGCAGCGCGCCCAGCGCGACGGCGCCGGTGCCGCCGGCGATGGTCTTGAGTATGTCGCGGCGCGATATTCCTGTTTTCTTGTTTACAGACATGATAATTCTCCTATTCAGATACATTTTAGGCTACACAACTTGCACTGCTGTCTCTGGCTTTCTTGCTTGTCTTCACCTCCAGTTCTATGGCGCACAACCCCACTCCAAGCCCCTCAACCATAAAGAGAGAGGGGCTTCAAAGACCGGACTATTTGAAGTCATCAAAGGACCAGTGGTTGCTCCAGCGAACGTCGATCTCTTCTTTTACGCGTTGGTAGCGAATATCGGTCGAGAGCCGGATGAGGCCCTCGGGCGAGGCGTTGGCGGTGGCGGCGTGAGTGGTGTAGGCGCCGTGAACGACCATGTCACCGGCTTCGTAGTCGGCCATGAGCCAGCGGGTATCCAGGCGGTCGGCGAGCGACGGCAGGTCTTTGGTCAGCCAGCCATGCAGCCCCATATTTTTGTTGAAAGCATTGATGCGCTCTTCCGGCGGCAGTTCGGCATTGAGTTTGCTGAACTCGGCTTCTTTGCGGCGGCCGAAGTGGTGCGAGTTTTCCAGGTAGATCAAGCCGCCCATTTCGGGTGGGGTATCGCCGATGGGGATCCAGCTGGTGCAGACGGCGTCGGTGCCGGCGCGCAGGTAGACCAGGTCGTAATGGGCGCCGGTCGTGCTGACATCTCCGGGCGGAACATGGCGGATGAGCTTGCGCTTGTGCAGGTAAACCGCGCCCTCGAAGAAGGCTTCGTAGAAGCGATAGATGGGCTTGGCCAGGCAGAAGGCTTCGTAAGCCGCCCAGCGATGGGTTTCCATCTGCAGTTTGAGGATCAGGTTCTTGTTTTCGTTCGCGCCGTCGTAGATGCCTTCGCCGGGGTCGATATCGCGGCGGACCAGACCGGTATCGGCGAAAGCGGCGAAGTAGCGACGGCGGAAATCGAGGACATCGTCGCGGTCGAGGATGCCTTTAAGCCAGAGGTAGCCCTGTTCACGGAATTGCTCTTGCAGCGCGCTGATCGACGCGGCTGGGTCGGATGGCGTCAGCCAGCCGAGGCGGTTTGGCGCTGATGAGAGGGTGTAGCCGTTGCTTGACAGAGGTTCCTGTAAGGTGGTAGATCGCTGCATAAGTCAGAGTCTTTATTTTGCCTTTGCCTGAATTTTAGCGTCAGGAGGGGCAAGATGCAAAAATTGTTTCAAGCAATAGCGATTATTTGCATGCTATAATCTGGGTCGATATAAGCAAACAGATACGATGTCCCCGAGAGCGCATTTACCCAGTCTATGGCCTAGGGTGGTTGGCGCCCCCGTCGGAAGACCGGGTCGGGGTCTTTTGATTATCTGCCGAATCTGAAATTAGACGCTGGCTGGCATGACTGAATCACGCGCCCTGATCGATTTGTCCATCAGCGAAGCGGCCTCCGCCCTGCGGCAGGGCGCGACGACATCGGTCGCCCTGACCGAGGCCACGCTCGCGCGCATCAAAGAGACCGAGCCGACGCTGCAAGCCTACGCTATCGTGCCGGTGGACCTGGCGCTGGCGGCGGCCGAAGGCGCCGACCGGGAACTCGCTGCCGGTCGCGATCGCGGTCCCTTGCACGGCATCCCCATCGGCGTCAAGGACAATTGCTATAGCAAGGGCATCCTGACCGAGGTTGGATCGAAAGTATTGGCGGGTTTTGTGCCGGAGTTCGATGCGACCGTCGTGGGCAGGCTTTACGCGGCCGGCGCCGTCTTGATCGGCAAAACGCGCTGCCACGAATTCTCTTGCGGCGGCAGCGAACCGCCGACGCGCAGTCCCTGGGATCTCAAACGCTTCCCGGGCGGCAGCAGCATCGGCTCCGGGGTGGCGCTGACGGCGCGCGCGTCCTTCGGGACGATCGGCACCGACACTGGCGGATCCATCCGCATTCCGGCCTCGATCAACAATCTGGTCGGCATGAAAGCGACATACGGGCGCGTCAGCGCCTATGGCGTGGTGCCGCTGGCTTGGTCCCTCGATCATGTGGGCCCGCTAACGCGCAGGGTGCGCGACAACGCGCTGATGCTGGGCGCGATCGCCGGGTACGATCCCAAAGACGCCAATTCCGCCCGTGTGGAGACGCCGGACTTCTCCGCGGGCATTGAGGACGGCGTGCGAGGCACGCGGATCGGCATCGAGCGCGACTACTTCTTCTATCCCGACGTCACTGACGAGGTGCGCGCCGCCACCCTAAGCGTCATCGACGAACTGGCGGCTATGGGCGCGGAAATAATCGAGCTCAACTTGCCCGAGCTGGCCTTAACACGTGAGACCTTGATGACCATCCGGATGGCGGAATCGGCCAGCTATCATCGGCGTCAGATACGGGAAAAGGGCCACCTGTACAGTCCCGGCACGCGCGACACCTTGCGGATGGGGGAATTTCTGTCGGCGGCGCAGTATGTCACGGCCTTGCGCGCCCGCGAACGTTTCCGTTCGGCCATGAAGGCGCTGTTCCGGCGCGAGAATCTGGCGGCTATGATTTCGCCGACGATTCCCGTTCCAGCGCCGCTGCTGACGGATGTGCGCAAGCCTCGCCAAGACCTGGACAACGGCGAGACGCCGACCGATGGATTCATTCATCATGTTTATCCCGCCAACCTGAGCGGGCAACCGGCGATCAGCGCGCCGGGCGGGTTCACGTCTGCCGGGCTGCCGATAGGTTATCAACTGACAGGACGGCCTTTTGACGAGGCGACGCTCTACCGCATCGCCTACGCCTACGAGCAGACGCAGGATTGGCACGAGCGTCAGCCGCCTCATGTCTACGACTGAGGCTTGGTGAAAATCTTTAGATTCTGCGTTTTACGGAAGCGGTCTTCCCAGTAAGTCCAGGCATGTCGCGCAACGATAATTCACCACAGAGGCACAGAGGGCACAGAGAAAAATCAGGGGAAGCGCATTTTCTGGGGGCGTTTCGCCGAAACGCCCTTCTGTTGTTGATGCTCATTGCTTACTTGCACTTGCTCCTGTGTTATAGTGGTTGTTATGGAGAATGATTGAAGGCGAAGACCCGATGGCTACCCGAGAGCGGGAATATACAGTGGATGATGTGTGGCGGCTGGCCTGCGCGCCGGAGAACGACGCCAAAAAGATTTGCCTAGTTGACGGGGAGATGCTGGTCACTATGTCGCCAGGTCAAATACATGGACGTCTTGCTCTACGCATAGGTCAACATATCGCTAACTATGCGGACGAGCATGATCTGGGCGAAGCTACGGTCGAAGTCGGATATCATCCGCCCGACGATCGGCAGACCTTGCTGATACCCGATGTTGCTTTTGAAGGCTCTACACAAGCTTCAACGCCAGCCACGGCTGGTTATGCGCCGTTTATGCCTGATTTAGCAGTGGAGATCATCTCGCCGTCGCAATCGCTGGCGCAAGCTCGCCGCAAAGCCAGCGTCTACCTGCGCCACGGTACCTCGTTGGTCTGGCTTGTCCACCCGGCGGAGAAAAGCGCCGAGGTATGGACCCTGGGGAGCGACGGCGCGCCGCAAAGCGAGATGGTCGAAGCCGAGGGTAACTTGAGCGGCGGCACTGTACTGCCCGGTTTCGCGCTGCCTTTAGGGCGGTTATTCCCCGACTAGGCGCATAGCCTTACTTGACCGCGCCCATGGTCAAGCCGCGCACCAGATAGCGCTGGAAGAAAAGCGCCATCAAGAAGGGCGGCAGCATCGTCACCACGGCCGCGGCCGACATATCTTCCCATGCCACTTCGTATTGCCCGATGAAAAGCGTCAGCACGATGGTCAGCGGCTGCGAATCGTCGGTGCGGGTGAAAATGAGCGGGATGAGGAAATTGTTCCAGGTCGACAGCATGGCCACCAGGAAGACGGCCACCATGCCCGGGCGCGCCAAGGGCAAAATAATGCTGTAGACCAGTCGCCAGCGACCGGCGCCGTCGACGCGGGCGGCGTCCTGGATTTCCGAGGGGATATCGCGAACGAAGGTGGTCATCATCCAGACCGAAAGCGGCAGCAGCAGGGTCACGAATATCAGGACGAGTCCCAGCAAGGTATCGATCAGTTCCAGGCGGGACATGATGAAAAACAGCGCGATCAACGACACCCAGATCGGCAAGGGCAGCATCAGCATGATTAAGAGAAAGATGAGATTTTTGCCGACGAATTGCATGCGGGCGAAGGCATACCCGGCGCCGGTGGCCATCAAGGTGACGATGCCGGCCGATGCCACGCTGATAATGACGCTATTGCGCAGCCCGGTGCTCATGAGGTGCGCTGTCGGCGAAAAACCGCCGGCGCGGAACTTGGCGCCCTGGGTAAAGATCGTCTTGTAAGATTCCAACGTGGGTTCGCTGGGGAACCAGATTTTGTAGGGGCGGGCGTAGAGTTGCTGCCGGGTGGAGATGCTGCTGACCGCGACCCAGTAGATCGGCGCCAGCGCCCAGATCAGCACAATGGCGCAGAGCGCGTAGATGACGCCAAGACGAAGGCGCTCCTGACCCTGCAAGCCCAGGTTCATTGCTCCTGCACTCCCTGGTTATAAACGCGCCAGACAAAGATCATCCCGACAGCGAGGGACATCGCCAGGATGATGTACGACAGCGCTGCCCCCAAGCCCACGCGCAAATCGCGGAAGACCAGTTCATAGTTGTAGAGCATGAGCGTCTTGGTGAAGGGATTCATCGCGCCACCCGCCGAGCCGCCCGCGGTGAGCGTCCAGATCACGTCAAATATCTGGAAAGCGGCGATGAATTCGACGACGAGAGCGATGCCGAATGACGGCAGCAGCAGCGGCAGGGTGATGAATCGCACCCCGGATAGCGCGTTGGCGCCATCGACTTTGGCCGCGTCGTAAAGATCATCGGGGATGCTCTGCAAACCGGCAAGCAGAATGATGGTGGGGAAGGCGTAGCGCGTCCAGGTCTGCACGACGGTCACCCAAAAGATCAGGTGTTCCGGCTCCCGCAGCCAATACTGGTACTCGCTGATCAGCCCAAATTGATAGAGAAAGCCGTTGAGCGCGCCGTATTCGCCGTTGAGCAGCCAACCCCAGAGGAAACCGTTGACCACCCCCGGCAGCATCCAGGGCAAAAAGGTCAAGGTACGGACGATGGCGCGCCCGGGAAAGCGCTGGTTCAGCAACATGGCGATGCCGAAGGCGACAAGCATCTCCAGCGGCAGCGTGATGATGACAACTTTGAAGCTGCGCCCGGTCACCTCCCAGAATTCGTCGTCTTCCAGCAGTTTGACATAGTTGTTGAGCCCGACAGATTTGGGGGGCCTGCGCACGCGCAGGTTGTAATTGGTCGTGCTGGTGCGGAAGGTGTCGACGGCGGGGTAATAGATGAAGAGCGCGATCAATAGCACGATCGGCGCCAGCACGACGATGACATAGCGAGAGTCGGATGAGAAGATGCGGTGGTATGCTTTCATAATTCCGCATTCATGTGCGTGATGCGGCGACAGTGTCTTGAAAAGCTAATCATAACCGCGATCCTGGCATTGCCCTACCACGCAAGCGTGTCTTTCTAAGTCACCAGTCGTAGGGGCGAGCCCGTGGCTCGCCCAATATTCTCGGCCGCGGGCCCTCACCAATATAAGAGCAAAGATCGAACTCAACCCAGTTTGTCTACATGACATACAAACTGTCATCACGCCACCGGGCAGGATTCTCGATGATGTATTTGCGAATCTCATTTAACGATGATTCATCGCGCAAAATGTGGTCGAAATAATTCCGCTGCCATATGCGTTGACTGCGACAAATCAGGCCGGACCATGCACGCCTGCTGACAGCGGCTTTATATTGGCTGATGATTGCTCCTAGCGAACCAGCAGGTAATCTTGGCCGCCTCTCCACGTGGCGGGACTTCGCGCCTTGACCCAGATTGTCCTCATGCCCACCCGTAACGATAAACAGGCCATGTAAGTGATTGGGCATGACAACATAGCGATCTAGTTCTACGTTGCTGCGTGCTCGCGCGATATGCCGCCATTCCTCGCACGCGATCTCGCCCAAAGGACTAAGCGCCATTTCACCGTCGATAATGCTGCCAAACAGCTTCAACTTTCTGTAGGCGCATATTGTTACAAAGTAGACGCCGCCTTTCCGATAATCGTATCCGCGCAATCGAATAGAACGGCGATGGCTATGTCGATGATTAGGGTTGCGCAATGCAGCGGTTTCCTACGGATTGTCATATGGATGGATTTGATTATTGTGCGGTGGGCGAGCCAAGGCTCGCCCCTACGAATTGTGTCGAATGGAGGGCGACACGCGTGCCGCCCATTCGACTCTTGTCTTCGGCTACTCGTACTCTTCCTTGAGTTCATTCCATTCTTCGGCCAGCGCGTCAATGACATCGTCGGAGTCCATGCCGGTCTGCATGGCTTCTTTGATGACCTCGCTGACGGTCGCGGCCCAGGGACCCCACCAGAGCGCGAAACGCGGGAGTTCGTTGGTGTGCATGCTTTGCTCAACGATCTCGTCATAGCCTTGGATCACGCCTTCGTCGTTCAGCGCGGCGGCGACTGACACGCGCGAGGGATAGAGGCCGAAGGCGTTGTAGATGTCCGTCTGCGTGCCTTCGCTGACGTACCATTTGATGAATTCCCAAGCCGCGTCGACGTTTTCGCTGTCGACCGAAATGCCGATGCCGGCCGGGAAGCTCCAGGTGTTGCCCACCTCAGGCAGAACCAGGTATTTGCTGTCCGGGGCCTGCTGCGAGCGTTCCGGGTTGTTCGCCACGGCCAGCGAGCCTTGCCAGGCTTGATGGAAGACGCCGACTCCGCTCCAGAACAGGCCATGCTGGTTGATGCTGCCAGCCAGGATCTCGGGGCTGATCAACTCGTGATCGAAGAAGGTCTTTAGCAGCGCCATCGCCTCACGACCCTTGCTGCCTTCGTCGGCGAAGACCGGGTTGAGGTCCTCATCAAACATGGGGTCGCCCATGCTCAGCGCCATCAGCCACCAGGACCAGGAAATCGCGCCGAAGGCGATCGGGTAGTCGTCGACGCCCGCTGCCTTGATGGCCATCGACTGCGAGTGTAGCTCGTCCCAAGTGGTGGGCGGGGCGTCGAAACCAGCTTCGGCCAGCCTGGCGGCGTTATAGTCCATCATCACTAACTGCAGGTAGGTGGGAATGGCATAGACGTCGCCGTCCACCGTCCAGAAGTCGAGCTTCTCGAAGTCGTCCGTATCCAGGTCGCCCATGTCGATCAGGTCGTTCAAGGGGCGCATGTTGCCGGTGGCGACCACGTTGGACGGACCCTCTTCCGTGATGAAGATCACATCAGCCGGCGCTTCGCCTGCCGCTGCCGATACCTGCACGCGGCTGTAGAGATCGGCCATCTGCACGGACTGAATCTCGACGGTGATGCCCGATTCTTCCATGAAGGCGTTGAGCGCGTCTTCGTTGGGCGGAACACCCCAGGGCGGCGCCAGGAACGAGATCGTCGTATCCTGCGCTTGCGCGGCGAAGCCCATGCTTAGGAGGAACAGCAGGACAAGAAGCATGCAAATACGTTTTGAAACCTTCATTAGGTGTCTCCTTCTCAAAATGAATTTGGCAATCGCAATTGCGTATGGAAGCCTAAGATGCTCTGCATGGCTGCCGCCCATTGTGGCATCATTACGCGTCCAACCTACATTGCATTATATCGGTTAAGACATTGCGGCGCAAAATTGCTGTTGCCAAGGTTATCGGCGGCTGGCGTTCGCGTTCGCTCTCGCTGATGATCTACCTGCTCGATTTCCAAGAAAGCGCAACCAGCGCCGGGAACATGTGTCTGGAGCAAACATGGATTCAAGAGGGCAATTGCATTCTTGTGTTTATCGATTGGCGTCGGGGGCTAAAGTGCTACTCCGTAAAGGCGAAGGCGCGGATCAACTCAATCTCAGCTGGGTCATAGGGACTGCCGTCAGCGTGGAAGATATCGTGCTGCCAGGTCTTGCTGTCGGGCATATTCAGTTCGCGCCGCCAGTCGAGATAGGTCTGTGTGCGCCCGGCTACCAGTCCCCAGTTGTACCAGCCGATGCGCTCGCTGGCGAAGATGGGCAAGATCAACTCGACCGTCTGCCCGACCACGCGCCGCAGCCACTCGGTGCAGAGCACGGGACGGCCATAGGCTTGGCAGCGTTGAATGACCGCTTCGACGCCGGTTGCGCCGTAGTGATGGAAGGACGTGACATCCGATAATTGCAATATGCGTTGCTCCATCTCGTAGCCCTCATGCCCGCGGAAGATCGACGTGGTAAGCGGCTGCCGCGCGCCGGCTTCGCGCGCCCAGGCGAAAGCCGCTTCCACCAAGGGCAGGCTTGTCTCACCCAGTTCGCTATTGCCGGGTTCGTTGTAGAGATCCCAGATCTGCACGCGCTCGTCATTGGCAAAGGACCCAACAATGTCGGTGACATAGTCCTTAAGCTCGGGCCAGACGGAGCGGTCGCCGACTCGCTTCAAGCCCGGGCTGGGCGTCCAGCCGCTGTTGTGCGTGAAAGGAACTGGATCATCCTGTGCGCCCAGGTAGGGTTCCTTGCCGGCGAAGGCGCAATCATCAAAGAGGATGAACATGGCTTTGATGCCGTTGGCGTTTGCGATATCCAGAAACTGATCAATGCGACGTTTCAAGCCCGCCGAGTCCGCTCGCCAAACCAGGTACTGATGAAAGACGCGCACAGCATTGAAGCCGGCCGCGGCCGCCCAGGCCAGTTCCTCGGCGATGGTATCGGGGTCGAAGCTCTCGGCCTGCCACATTTCGGTCGAGTTAACGGCTGTGCGTGGCAGGTAATTGCAGCCACGGATGGGATCAATCGAGGCGTACCAGTCGTTGGCTTTTTCGGGCGTCCATTGTTCGGTCATATTTCGTCTCCGTCTATTTGTGTTGTACACGTGCTAGGCGGTCGGTGTCTGCGCGACCCGTTTATCGCACGCTACTTGAGATTCAAAAACTTGTGGGCGAGCCGACGGCTCGCCAGTACGAAATCTGTGATTTGTAGAGGGACCATATAATGCTTACCTGTGTGTACGGGCGACCCGGTGGGTCGCCCCTGCGCTTCAATTCATCACAACACGGCTGGCAAGTGTGCCGGTGTAAGCACCGTCGGCGTCCAGGAGATTTATTCGTATCAAGGCAGTTCCTTCTTCGACTTTGGCGACCGCATCAACGCGCAGCACGCTTAAAGGTGAGACCGGTCCCAGATCCATTTGGCTGCGGATTTCGCCGGCTTCATCAAGGCATTCGACTTCCGCGCGGCCAGCCAGAAAGCAGCCGAACACACCCTGGATGCGCGCCCAGCCATCGCTGAAATCGACCGTCAGCGGCTGATGCGCGCAGCCCAAATCCGTCACGTCCACGATTGGCGCCGGACAATAGGCCGCCGACCAGGTCACGCGATGGCTTGCGACCCTCCCAGGCTGCAGCGTGTGCAGTGGGCTGAGGACTTCGGCTTCCAGAATGTAGCCGGGCGAGCGAATCGGTATGGGCGAGGGCGCGCCGGGCGACTCGGTCCAGCATTCCACTGTTGCGCCCTTGTCGGGGTACTGTGCATCAGGATCGTATGGGAATTGCATGCAAAGCACGAAACCTGCCCTTCGGTCGGCGAAGGCGATCCAGCCGGCCGGGCTGTGCAGGCCGATTTTGCCGACGATGCCTTGGTATTGCACCGCAAGCAGTCCGCTTTCGGCATCCAGTTGATATTGGGGATTGTCATCGCCGAACATGATCTCGTAGGGACGTTCGCGTGCGGGATCGGTGGGGATGTAGAGCCAGCAATCGTCGTTCAGCTTGCCGTCTTGCGTGCTGCACAGCATCTGCGCCACGTCCCAAATTGACCAGCGGATCGTCGATTCAGAAATGTTCTCGAATGACAGATCAAGCATCAAGCGCGAGCTCTCCGGTGCGAGGCTGATCAAGCGCCGAATGCGCAGACCGGAGCGCTCATCAGGCGGGCTCGTCATCAGGACCGAGGCGCGCCCATCGTCTAGATTCGTTTCGTATTCGTAGCGTCCGGAATCGAGCACGGGATCGGGCGGGCCGGGCCACTGCCCTTCGCCATCCCAGCCTTGGGGCGCGGGCCAGGTCTTGGCGCCGCCGTAGTTCTTCCAGTTGATGATGGTGCCGTCGCCGGCGTGCTCTTCGAAGGTGAAGCGCTTTCCCAGCAACTCGGGATTCATGAAGAGATAATGATGCGGACCCAGGCTGAACTGCATCAGGCGTCCGCCGATCTCCGGCACGCAGACGGCGTCAATGATGCCGTTGTTCAAACGGACGCCGTCCCAGCCATGCAACGAGATTTCCTCGACAGTTGGAGACTTTGCCATCGGCGCGGCTCGACCGGGATTAGCCTTGCAGGCCCGTCGTAGAGATGCCGCGGACGAAGTAGCGCTGCAGCAGCAGGAAAAAGATCACAGCCGGAATCGTAGCCGCGGCCGCGGAGGCCATGATGACGCCGAAGCGCATCGATAGCCCGCGTCCGACGAAGACCGCCAAGCCCACTGGCACGGTGCGGGTCGCGTCGGTGTTACTGATGATGAGGGGCCAGAAGAAGTCGTTCCAACTGCGGACGAAGGTGAAGATGGCGACGGTGGCGATGACCGGCTTGCTGAGCGGGATGAAGATGCGCAAGAGCAAGCCCAGGCGGCTGCAGCCGTCCAGTCGGCCGGCTTCCTCCAGTTCGACCGGGATGGTCAGGAAGAATTGGGTCATCAAGAAGACGCCAAAGGCATTGGCCGCCGCCGGCACGGCAATGCTGAAATAGGTATTGGCCAGCTTGAATTTGATCATGCCCAGGAAGAGCGGCACCAGCAGTATCTCGCCGGGCAGCAGGAAGGTTGACAGAATAATGAGCAAGACAATCTTGCGGCCGCGGAAGCGCATGCGCGCCAGCGGATAAGCTGCCAGGATATTAGTGGCCAGGGTCAGCACGGTGGTAATGGTCGCTACGATGAGGCTGTTGCGGAACCACTGCATCATGGGGAAGGACTCGAAGAGCCGGGTATAAAATTCAAGCGTCGGCTCGTCCGGCCACCAGGTGGGTGGATAGCTGAAGACCTCGTTATCCGGCTTGATTGAGGTGACGAACATCCAGATGAAGGGCGCCCCCCAGATGATGGCGACGAAAATCATGATGGCATAGAGCGCCAAGCGCCCATAGTTGAGCGAGCCGTCTTGGTAGACGCTGTCTTTGCGCCAGGATTCGCTCATGTCAAATAACCTTCATCGCGCGCAGTTGCACAACGGTAAAGCTCAGCGTAATCAGCATCAGGATGACGCCAGCCGCCGACGCCACGCCCATGTCAAACTTCACGAAGGCGGTTTCATAAATGTATTGGGCGATGGTGAAGGTGCTTCCCTGCGGTCCGCCGCGGGTCATGACAAAGACCTGGCCGAAGACGCGCCAGCAAGCGATGACCGTCAGCGGGATGACGAAGGCGTTTACCGGCAGCAGCATCGGAATGGTGACATAGCGTACCTCTTGCCAGCGGCCCGCGCCGTCGATCCTGGCGGCCTCGTACAAGTCCTCCGGGATATCCTGCAAGCCGGCCAGGTAAATGATCATATTGCCGTTGACCGTCCACCAGATGGTGGTGATGGCGATGGCCGGCATGGCCGAGTCCGGGTCGCCCAGCCAGTTGATGGGCGGATTGACGCCCAATAGACCCAGATAATAATTCAGCAGTCCCGAGCTGCGCTCCAGGATCCACTTAAAGATGATGCCTACGGCCGCCACGCTGACGACATGGGGCAGGAAGACGATGGCGCGGGCGATATTTCGTCCGCGCAGCTTCTGATTCACCAGCAGCGCCAGCAGAAAGCCCAGCACGATAAGGGGAATCGCGGCCAGGACGACAAAATAAAGCGTGTTTTGCAGGGACTCAATGAACAATTCGCTATTGAGCAGCTTGGTATAATTCTTTAAGCCGCGCCATTTGGGATCGCCGATGATGCCCCATTTGGTGAAGCTGGCGTAGACGCCGACGAAGGCCGGAAGGAGCAGAAAGACGATAAAGAGAAATAGATAAGGCGCCATGAAAGCGTAGGCGATCAAGTCATTCTTGACGCTAATCCACGATGATGTGGCGCGTTTAGCTTTTTTTGGCGCTGGGCTGCTCATAAAAAAGTTTCACCGTTAAGAGGTTTTGTAGGGGCGACTGACAGCGAGTGTCTACGCCGCTTATCAAATCGCCCGCGCAAAAGCTAAGTGTTTAGCGAGCGACCAGGTTGGTCGCCCCTACATGTCTCGCCTTGAGAGAAAGTTTGATGTAGGGGCGACATATCATGTCGCCCGCATAGCGATACAGCTTTACTCGTCCAGAAGCAACTCGTCGATGCCCGCTTTCATGTCAGCCAAGGCTTCTTCGACCGTCTTGTCGCCCGCCTGAGCCGCCTCGAGATTGCGCAGCAGCGGCGACTGACCGCCGAAGGAGAAGACCGATGTGTACTTCTCGATGGCCGGTTCCATTACGGCGATGGATAGCGACTCGACGAAGGGCGCATAGTATTGGGCGTAGTCATGATCGGTCCAGTAGGGGTCCGCCAGCGCCACCGGCAATACCGGCACGATGCCGACTTTGATGCCCGGTTCGGCGTAATTCTCCAGGAACCACCTGATGACCTTCATGGAATTGAGATAGTTTTCGTCGCTGTCCTGCACCGTCAGCGCCAGGCAGTGGGTATTGGTCCAGGTGGCTGGCACGTCGCCGAAGGTCGGCATCACGGCTGAGCCGAAGTTCATGCCGCGCGTGACGTAAGAATTGACCATCCAGGGTCCAACCATGATCATGCCCGCGCGTCCGGCATCAAAAGCGCCGATGTCGCCAAAGCCCGTACCCCGGCTCGAAACCCCGCTGTCCTGCAATTCGACCATGTATTGCAGCGCTCTATGGGCGGCTTCGCTATCGACAGCCGCCAAGCCATCTTCGCCCAGCCAGCTGCCGCCAAATTGGTAGAGCAAGGTATGGAAGAACCAGCGACCAAGGGCGCCGCCCGTATACTGGTCAACGCCATACTGCGTCACCACGCCGTCGTCGTCGGTGATCGTCATCGCCTCCGCCCAAGCCATGAACTCCTCGCCGGTGGTGGGCGGGCTGTCCGCATCCAGGCCGGCGGCTTCGACAAGGTCGACGTTGTAGTACAAGTTCATCGGATGCAGGTCGCCGGGCAGGCAGTAGAATTCGCCATCGATTTTACTCAGTTCGATGATGTTCTGCGGCACACCGGTGAGATCGACGCCGGCCGCGGCCATCAGATCGTCAACCGGCAGCAAGACGCCTTTTCTGACGAACTCGGTGACTTCCGTATTATGGAACATCACCACATCGGGCGGGTTGCCAGCGGCGGCGGTGAGCGTCAGCTGAGTGAAGAGGTCATCCCATTGCAGGGCGGTCGGCTCAATGACGAGTCCGTCTTCATTGTCCATATTGAAGCGGTCGAAGACGGTGTTGAGCATCTCGGTATTGTCGGCGCCGGTCCAGCCGTGCATGAGCGTGACCGGCGTGCTGTCTTGCGCCAATGCCGCGCCCGGCAGTATTAGCAGGGCTGCCAGGGCGACAATCAGGATCTTAGTATACGAACGCTTAGTCATTTCTCTCTCCCTAATTGAACGGTTCTTGTCTGACAAAAGTCTAGTTTCTCCAATAGTACCCCCTCCCGCTTCACTTGCCCACTTTTGCGGCAAAAGCTGCCGCGTCGACCTGACAATACAGTGTCGCGCCCAGGTGATTGGGATCGCGCACAAGGATGTCGTCGAAATTCAGTGCTGCCTTCTCATAATGGCCCAAACCCAAATGCCCCAAAGCGATCAGATACAGGCAGTGGATGCAGTTGCGCTCTGTGAGATCGTCCTCGAAGACTAGGAAGTTCGGCAGCGAGACGGCGAAGTAGTCCATCGTGACCTCGTCATGCAGATGCGCTTTGCCATAGTCGATCAGACGCTCAAAAATCGATCGCGCCAGATCATGCTCGCCGAGCTTGTCCCGCGCCAAGCCTTGGTAGAAGATGCTCTCGGGCGGCTGGTCGTTGTAATATCGCGGCGAGGCCGGTTCAAATGACCCCTTGGAGGCGGCTTCGTAATACTGCCGGGCGGTCAGCCCATCGCCGCGCAGTTCGTATGCCAGTCCCAGGTAATAGAAGACGTCGTTCTCCGGCACGGTCAGCAGCTTGCCCTCGCCCAGATTATGCGGGTAGCTGCGTGCGCGCGTCAGGCAGACGATGGCGCGGTCGTATTCGTCATGTCGAATGTGTTCACGTGCCATCTGAATGAGGCTGGTCACGTACTGGCCGGTGACCTTGCCTTCGCCGCCTTCCCAAGGATGGAAGACGCGGTTCACGATGATGTTCAGCGCCTCAGCCGGACGCCCCAACAGATTGAGCAGGGTCGCCATTTCGATGGTCAGGTCGTCGCGCCGATCGACGCATGCTTGATGTTGTTGCAGGAATGCCAGCCGTTCTGAGGGCGACTTACCGATCTTGGCATAGAGTTGATCCAACTCGAACAGGACGCGGGCGTCCGATTCGTCCAGGGCGAAGGCGCGCTGGTAGTGCTGCAGCGCGCGATGGCTATCGCCGCGCTTGTTCATCAGGGCCAGCCCCAGGTTGCGGTGGGCGGTCGGGTTGTCAGCGTCCAGGGACAGTGACCTTTCCCAGCAGTCAATGGCGTCTTCATACTGGCGATGGGCGTACCAGAAATTTCCTAAATAAAAGGGTGCGCGCGCGTCCTCACGATTCAACCGCATAGCGGTTTCCAGCGCCGAAATGCATTCGGTGCGGTTGGGGAAACAGTAGTCGGGCGGCATGGCGGCCGCCTTCTGAAACGTCCGCACAGCCCACGGCTTAACCCGTTCGCCTCCCTCATATTGCTGGTCACACCAGCCGAGGTAATACAAGACCATGGGGTCAACGGCCGGCGCCTCTTTCAGCACCGTGGAGGCCTCGGACCATAGCCCGGCGTGAGCATAATCGAGAGCGACTTCCATGTAGGTCTGCGCATTGTCGCGCATCAATTCGCGAAATCCCATGTCACTGTGGAGATAATGGCGCTCGAAGGCAGCGCCGTAATTGATGCGGTCGAGTCTTAGGCTATATTCACATTCTTTTTTGGCCTCGTCGCGCCGGCCCAGGTTGCGCAAGAAGGCGATCTTGAGATGGCGCGCTTTGTGATTGTGCCAGTTGGCTGCCAGCGCCCGCTCCAGTAGTTCCAGCGCGTCGCCGAATTTCCTCGCTTTCCAGTGCAGGCGCGCCAGCTCGAAACTGGCTGCGCTGGACCACGCGGCATTCCAGGTCGCCTTGTAGAAAGCGTCAGTTGCCTTCTGCGACTTACCCTGGAACTTGAGCGCCAGCCCTAAGTTGTAGAAGGCTTCGCCAACGTAGGGGTTGGGATTCCGCCGGGTCTCACTGGCGGTCGCCGCTTGGAAATAGGCCTCCGCCTCGGCGAATTTCCCGCGTCGCAAGAGCAGCCGTCCCATGGCGTTATTGCAGCGACTGTCCAGCGGATCTCGCTGAAGCGCTTCCTGATAGTAGGGCTCGGGCGCGAAAGTGGCGTGACGGTATTGCTCCAGGTGAAGTCCATTGAGATAAAGCTCGTCGTTGGAGGCGATTTCCTCTGGCGGCAGCGCCTCAGTCGCCGGATTCGACGCAGGCAACTCTTTGTCTCGCCCGGGCTCATAGTCGACCAATACATGATGATCTTCCCAAACACACAGATCTAGTTGGCGTGGATTCGTATCGGCTGGCAGGGGGATCGTTTCAATCAACGGTTGCTCGGGTGAAAGTTCCATCTCTTCCGAATACAGGTACATTGACCCAGAGCGCAACATAACGTGAACTTCACGGCGCGAAGTTAGGTACACGCCGATCGTGACGTTGCCTTCGCCAACGTCGAGGCTGATCACGGCGTCCTTGCTAGCGTTCTTTGCCGGACCGATGTCCTTGTAGGGCATGAATATCTGTGTGAAGCGCTTCTCTTCGCCCGGCATCAGCCAACTGAAATCGGGCTGATTGTCGGTGAAAGCGCCGCACATCAACTCAACGTAGGGCCCGTCTTCGTCGGTTAGCTGACGATCCCAGGCTTTGCCAAAGTCGCCGTTGCCCCAGGTCCATTGTTTTTTGCCCGGCGCCAAATGGTGGTTGGCCACATGCATCATGCCGGCGCGCCGTCCGTGATCGTAGCTGCCGAGAAAATCATAGTCGGAGTGGTAGGCCATATAGGATGTCGGCACCGGGATATTCTTGTATCGAGAGATATCGGTCCCCGGCGAATAGTCGTATTTGTAGTAGCTGCCGGTGGCGATGGGAAAATCACTGCTGTCGCGCTTCCCGTGGTCCATCACGGCTTTGACATCGGGCGGGAATACAGACTGATAATCATCGTTGGCGTGTACTGCGGGATTGGCCCACCAAAGGAAGGTCTGTGGAAAGGGACTGCGGTTGTAAAGTTGTACGCTGAGTTCGAGATAGGCGCGCCCGGGATAGAGGGTAAAGCCGACCATGCCCTTTGTGCGGAACATGCGCTCGATCTCGCTGAACCAGACTGTCGCGCTGCCGTCGGCGCGCTCGTCAATGCGGTAGTCCACTGGCTGATACGTGCTGGGGCGATGATGCTGCGGCCAGTTGAACTCGATGCCGCCGGAAATCCAGGGTCCGGTCAAACCGACCAGCGCCGGTTTGATGACACGATTGTAGTAGACAAAGTGAAAGTCATTTGTTTTGTCTCGCGCCATCTGCACGCGGCCGCCGAGCTCCGGCAGCAGCATGATCTCTAGATATTCGTTCTCCAGGATGATTGCCGTATACGTCTTGTCAGCCTTTTGGTCGGCAACGCTTTCGACGATGGGATGGGGATAGATGACGCCGCTGCTGCCCTGGTAAACGCGGTTTTCCAGGAACATCGGGTTCTTGTCGGGCTCGCCCGGGGCATAGGTGGGTATGACTCTGTCTTCGACGCGAACTTGCACGTCGACACTATCTAAAAACAAGGTGTGACTCCAAAACAAAAACTCGCGTATTTGTCAAAAGCGTAACACGCGGGCGCTGGCGCTCACAATAGACTATAAACTCGAATGATGGACTATATTCTCATTCTGTGGCATAGTGTGGGCATCATTGGCAGGCAGGAGGCGGGACAGATGCAAGCGATACGCTTGAAAGACGGGTTCCTGGGAGAAATCATGTATGTTGTCCCGCGCCCCATTTTGGATAAGGCGCGCTCGCATCCGCTGGTGAGCCCGCTGACGCCGACCGACATCGGCTGGTTTCCATCAGCGCGTTACCATTACCGCGAACGCCCGTCGGGCGCCCCTGAACATATTCTGATTGTCTGTACCGAAGGGCGGGGCTGGCTGGAGGCGGATGGCGTCCGGCATGACGTGGGCGCGAACGAGGCCGTCATTATCCCCGCGCGCCGGGCCCACGTCTATGGCGCCGTGAATGAAGATCCCTGGTCGATTCATTGGGTCCATTTCGTGGGAACGGCTGGCGATTATTACGTCAATCAATTGAAAAAAGGCGCATACACACTCTCAATCGATGCCGATATGAGAGGGTCGCTGGAGGCGCTATTCGCCGCTTGCCGCGACGCCTTCGTAGCCAATTTCCTCTTGCAGCGCATGATCTACGCCTCGCAGGCGCTTCATCATTTGCTCGGCCATCTTTTCTTCGATAACCGTGCCTTCTCGCCGCTGCTGCGCAGCAGCCACTTTCGCAGAATTGATCGCACGCTTTCTTATTTGCACGACAACGTCAGCGAGAAACTGTGCCTGGACGATATGGTTGCGCACTCGGGTTTGTCAAAGTCGCATTTTATTCGCGTTTTCAAAGAGCAGACCGGCTTCTCGCCGATGGACTATTTTATCCAACTCAAGATGCAGCATGCCTGTACGCTGCTGGCATTTCGCGGGGACAGCGTCAGCCAGGTCGGCATGGAGTTGGGCTATGAAGATCAGTACTACTTTTCGCGGGCATTCAGGAAAGCCATAGGCATGTCTCCCAAGCAGTACCGGCAGAGCAACTTCAACGAAGGAGGACGAGCGGGTTAAGCCAGGGCAATCGCTTCAAAAGCTATCCATCTCGATACTCTCATATATCTTGAAAACAGAAGGGCCTATGGTGAGACGCCCGTTGGATTCCGCCTTCGACTCCTGGATCGTTCAGCGAAAGGCCGCGGCTATACTTGCCTTTTGGCAGGGTTTGGCCCATCGTTGCTATACTATGCCCAATGATGGAATGGAACAGGAGGTGCGGCGCGACGACATTCGCTTTATATCGCAAATGTTAGATCTCGAAAGGAAAAACAATGTTTGTTCGTAAACCTCTTAGGCTCTTTGTGATCTCGCTGTTGATCTTGCTGCTGGCGACCGTCGCAGTCACCGGCCAGGACGCAGTGGAATTGAGTTGGATCACGGACTTGCCGGGCGCGGAAGAAGTCGCGGCCAGGTTCACAGAATACAATCCGCACATCACCGTTCGCGTGGATAAAGTCTCCTTCCGCGAAGTCTTCCAGCAAAACCAGATTCGCTTGGGATCGGGCAGTTCCGAGCCGGACATCGTCAGCGTGGACGCGCCGGTTGTCGCTTCTTACGGCTTCCGCGGCTGGTTGCTGCCGCTGGACGACGCCATCCCGGCCGAGCAAATCGACGGCTGGGTGGATGCCCTGCACACGTCTAGCATCTACAACGGGCAACTGCTGGCGCCGCCGATCTGGAATTCCGCCCAGGTTATGTATTACAACGGGGCGCTGATGGAAGCGGCTGGCATCACGCCGCCCGCGCCCGATGAGCGCTGGACCTGGGAGCAAGTGACCGCAGCGGCTCAAGCCCTCGCCAGCGACGCCGACGCCGATGGCGTCAACGATGTCTGGGGTCTGCAGTTTGGCCAATACAACCGTATCTATCAATTGCAGCCCATCCCCGAGAGCTTGCCCACGGCGGTGCTGGGCGACGACGGCTTGACGGTTGAGGGCATCATCGATTCCGACGACTGGGTCAAGGCCTTCACCTGGTTCTCCGACCTGCACAACACCTTGAATGTCTCGCCACAGGGCGGCATCAGTTCCGGCGAGTTGTTCCGCAACAGCCAGTTGGGCATCTATGTCGACGGCGGCTGGATGATCAACCAGTTCATCAATAATCCGCTTGACTTCGACTGGGGCGTTGCGCCGCACCCCTATTGGGACGGCGGCGAGGTCACCGTGCCGGGCGATAGCTGGCACCTGGGCGTCAACCCCAATAGCGAACATACCGAGGAAGCCGCGGCCTTTGTGGCCTTCGCCAGCTCGCCCGAAGCCGGGCGCATCTGGTTTGATGTCTGGGGCGTGTGGCCGGCTCACGAAGAGATGCTGGCCGAGTTTGCCGATGATCCCGCCAATGCCGAATTCCCCAACCTGGCATTTGTTGTGGCTGCGGGCGAAGCGCCGTACGTGACGCCCAGGCCGCTGACCGTGGGCTATCTCGAATATGAAGAGATTCTCTCCGACGCATTTGAGGACATCCGCAACGGCGCGGATGTCGCCGAAACGCTGGGTCAGGCGGCGGGCCGCATCGAGCGCGAAATGGACAAATATCGGGAATAGATTTGTCTTCCCGATAAGGGGCAGGCCGGGGCGTCTATCCCCCGGCTTGCTGCTCGGAGCATGACCGTGCTGAACAAGCTGCGCCTGGAACGGTGGACGCCGGCTCTGTTTTTGGCGCCCGCCATCGTCTTGTTGATCGTCTTCCGCTACATTCCGATCGTCCTCGGCTTTGAAGAAGCGCTTTACACCAACTCCCTGAGCCTGGCGGGCGCACGCAAGTTCGTCGGGCTGAATAACTTCATCGCGGTTTTTGAAGACCCGGTGGTGTGGGGCTCCTTCAAGACGACTATGGTATTCAGCCTGGTGGTGAATCCCCTGCAAGTCGGCCTGGCGCTCTTGCTGGCGGAATTGATCAACCAGCGTGTGCCGGGCATTGCCGTGTTCCGCGCCATCTATCTGGTGCCGGTCGCCATCTCGATGAACGTGACGGCCATCGCCTGGGGCTTGGCGCTGGATCCCAATTACGGCTTGATCAACGGCATCATCCGCACCCTGGGTTTGCCGCGCCAGCCATTCTTGCAGCATCCAAGCCAGGCGCTCTGGTCGATCATCGGCATCATCAGCTGGATAGGCGTGCCCTACTGGAGTCTGTTTTTTCTGGCCGGGCTGCAGGGGATTTCCTCGGATGTCCTGGAGTCGGCGCACGTCGACGGCGCGGGCAGCCTGCGAACCTTCATATCGATCAAGCTGCCGCTGCTGCGCCGTATCATCGCTTTCGTGCTGGTTTCGGACACGGTGGTGAACTTCACCTTGTTCGCGCCGATCTATCTGATCACGCGCGGCGGACCGCAGCTTTCCACCCATTTAGTCATGTACGAAGCCTATCGACGCGGCCTGGTTTATGGCGATATCGGGATCGCGTCGGCCATTATTTCTGTCTTGCTAATCGTAGTCGTCGCCTTCGTCGCTGTGGAATTTATCGTGCTGCGCCCACGGCACTAGCGGCTATCAGGAGCGTGCGGTGCGCGGAAAACGCAACTTGCCGATTGATTCAAGCGGTGCGACGTGAACAGGGATCATACGACCCTCCTGCGCTTGCGCAAAGCGCGCCGCTACATCTTGCTCTATGCCCTGTTGATCGCGATCGCGATTGCGATCATCTTGCCGATATCCTGGATCGTCGCGTCGTCGTTTACCACGCGCGAGACGGTGTGGAAGAACGTCTTGCCCTTTTCCTGGCGGGCCTTCTTCCCGGCCGATTTCACCTTGGACGGCTACCAAGCTATCTTCGAGAAAGACTTCGGACGGGCGCTGTTGAACACCTTTTTCCTGGGCGCGGTGACGGTCGTCTTTGGGATCGCCGTCGGGGCGATGTCTGGCTTCGCTTTTGCGCGCTTGAAGTTCCGCGCCAAGAATTTCCTGTTCGCGCTGGTTATCTTCAGCTTTATGATCCCCGGGGATCTGACGATCATCCCGTCCTTCGTGCTGGTGAGAGACTTGGGCTGGCTGAGTACCTGGCAGGGCCTTATCGTGCCGGGCCTGGCAAACGGCATCATCATCTTTCTATTCCGGCAATTCTTCGCCGAGATCCCGCAGGACCTGATCGACGCGCCTCGGGTTGATGGCGCGACGTGGCTACAGGTTTTTACACGCATCATCTTGCCCATCTCCAAACCCGCCTTGATCAGCGCCGGGGTGATCTTGTTCCTGGGCCAATGGAACAACTTCTTTTGGCCGCTGCTGGTGGCGCCGGATCCGGAATTGCGGGTGGTGCAGGTCGCGGTGTCCATCATCGGCATCGAACAGCAGGTCAACTTGTGGGAGCAGATGTTCGCCAGTTCCACATTGGCGATGCTGGTTCCGGTCCTCTTGATCTTGCCCTTCCAGCGCTATTATGTCGGCGGTATCCTGGGCTCCGGGTTAAAGGGTTGACGCCGCAAGCAACTTTGCGCGCGCTTCGCTTGATCATGTACGCTGACAACTGAGAGGAAAACAGTGAAAATCATATTTGATACCGATATCGGCACGGATGTGGACGACTTAGTCGCCTTGGCGCTTTTGCTCAACTCGCCCGAGATCGAGCTTGCGGGCGTGACCTGCGTCTACGGCGATGTGCTGATGAGAGCGCGCATGGCGCTGAAGCTCTTGCGCATGCGCGGACGCGGCGAGGTGCCGGTGACGATGGGCGCGACCAAGCCCCTGCTCGGCGACCGTCCGATCTATAGGGGCGCGCACGAAGGACGCCGCTTCCTGGAAGCGGAGGACGAGGCTCTGCAACCGGCATCGGAGTTCGCCGTCAATTTCATCGTCCGCAGCGTGATGGACAACCCCGGGCAAATTCATCTGCTTTGCATCGGACCCTTGACCAACGCCGCCCTGGCTTTTCGTCAAGAGCCGCGCCTGGCGCAAAACCTGGCCGGCGGGCTGACCATCATGGGCGGCGCTTTCCAGCGCTCGGCCGATGTCTATACCGATTACGGCGAGTACAACATCGTCAGCGATCCGGAAGCCGCGCATATCGTCTTCAGCTCCGGCGCGCCCATCACCTTGATCCCGCTGGACGTCACCACGCAAGTGCGGGTCACAAGCGCGGACTCGGCGCGGATACGCCAGGCCGGCACGCGCTTCCATCAGGCGGTGGCCGACCAGATTGACCTCTATTCATATTTCGCGGCGCGTGGCTGGACCCATATGCACGATCCCTTGGCGGCGACAGCCCTAATCCAGCCGGCGCTGGTCAGCTTGACCCCGCTGCACGTGGACGTGGAAACGGGCGGGCGTTTTGCGGCGGGCGTGACCTTCATGCGCTCGCCGGATGCCGATTGGCCGGAGAATGCGCGGGTCGCGCTGGATGTAGATGTCAAAGGCTTCGAGGAATTCTTGATTGACCGCCTGACGCGATGACCTGACGACAGGCGAGTTGGCCCTGATTAACGCTCAGCCAAGCGCTTTCAGATCAGAGCTGCTGCCCGGTTCTTGCGGCGTAGCGTAGACGCCGCCTTCCACGCGCGCCGGGTGCGTGAAATGCTCCCGCAAATGCGGAATGTATTCCAGCAAGATCGCGTCTTGTCCCAAGGCGATATGATTAAATAGCACCAAATGCTGGTGGATCTGCCCCATGTCGCCGACATGCGGCACAACCGGTATGCCGTATTTGCGCGCCATTAAGCTCACCGTGATGAATTCGCTGACGCCGCCGAGCCGCACGCAATCCGGCTGCAAGAAGCCCGCGGCATCGACCTGGAGATAGTTCTTGAACATGATCTGATTGGGCAGGTGCTCGCCGATCGCCAGCTTCAGCGGCGCGATGGCGCGAGCCAGCGTCTGATGGGCCAGGATGTCGTCGGGGTGGGTGGGCTCTTCGATCCAATAGGGATTCATCCCGCGTAATTTCTGGCACATTTCCAGCGCTTGCGGCAAGGTCCATTGCTGATTGACATCCAGCATGACGCGGGCGTCGTCGCCGACCGTTTCGCGCACCAGGAAGGCGCGGCGGATGTCGCGAGCCGGATCATCCGAGCCGACCTTGAGCTTGACCGCGCCAAAACCTTGATCCAGCGATTTGACCAGATTCTCTTTGATGGTGTCATCGGCGTATTGAATCCAGCCTATTGATGTATCGTAGCCGGGATAGCCCTTTTCAAGAATGTTCATCCGCTGCCCCCGAAGCCGCTGCTCGCTACGAAGTATCGCCAACGCGTCTTCCGCGCTCAGCGCGTCTTCAATGTAGCGCAGGTGCAGCGTCGCCAGCACTTGCTCCGGCGTCAAGTCTAGCAGCAGCCGCCAGAGGGGCAGGCCTCGCGCCTTGGCCCAGAGATCGAAGCAGGCGTTGACGATCGACGACAGCGCCAGATGCACAACGCCCTTATGGGGGCCCAGCCAGCGGTACTGCGGATGTTCCAGCATAAGGGCGTAGACGCGCCCAAAGTCGGCCATCAGCGCTTCGATTTCGCGGCCGACCAGCACACCCGCCAGATCGTCGATGGCGCGGCAGACCAGGTCGTTCCCGCCGCCCAGGGTGAAGGCCAAACCGATGCCGGACAGTTTGCCAGTCGTCTTGAGTTGCGTCACGGCGTATGAATACTGCGGATTCGAATGCACGCTGTCGGCGCCGGCGCCTTCTTCCAGCGTAAAGCGCAGATCGCGCGTTTCGATCCCGCTGATGGCAATCGACATCAAGTCCTCCCAACGGGTGTTTTGCTTGCAAAAACTTGTTTTATAGGTAAAATAAGTCACGCTCGCTTAATTT
This sequence comes from Chloroflexota bacterium, assembly GCA_026708115.1. GTDB lineage: Bacteria > Chloroflexota > Anaerolineae > Aggregatilineales > Phototrophicaceae > UBA6055. The sequence goes on along the minus strand of JAPOVL010000043.1, from coordinate 142,086 downwards.
GATTTGAGCCAACTATTGGCGCCAGAGCGTTCGAAGTTCTTGAGCGCATTCGTTGTTTAGCTTCACGCCTGATATCGCATTGGTGGATATTCTACCGAGAAGAAGGGCGTAGGACATCGTCAAATCCAAGCGAAGCATCTTAAGCAGTTCTTTCACAATATTCAGGAGGCAACAGAACATGATACGCAGATTCATACAGATCGTTCTCGTTCTCGGGCTTGTCGCCCTCATGGCGGTGACGGCGACCGCGCAAGACGAAGCCCAATACGCTGGCCTGGACATGGACTTGTCCGGCGTGCACATCAAGATGGCCGCTATCGGTGGCGGTCTTTACGAAGTGATGTACGAGTCGATTTCAATCTTTGAAGAAGCGACGGGCGCGACGGTGGAGATCATCGCCTTGCTCGACGGTTTTGCCATTGATCAGAAGCTCAAAGTCGACTTCGCGACCGGCGCCGCCGATTACGATGTCGCCTGGGATCATACCAGCTTCGTCGCCCAATACACGCCCTTCTTGCACCCGCTGCAAGATTACTTCAGCGCGGAAGAATTGGCGGCCTTCAGCCCGGCCATCCTCGATTCGGCGACCATCGATGGCAACCTGTATTTGATGCCGCGCCATGCCGATATCAGCCCGATTCACTATCGTGCCGATCTCTATTCCGACGAGGCGATCGCCGCTGCTTACATGGAGGCGACCGGCGAGGAACTGGTTGTGCCCTCGACGCTGGAAGAGATCGACCAGCAAGCGCGATTCTTCGTCGAGAACGGTCACAGCACCTTTGGCTACACCCTGGCGGGCAAGGAAGAGGCATTGACGGGCCGCTTCTATGAAATGCACTTCGCCAGCGGCGGATCGCTCTTCGACGAGAATTACCAACCGACTTTCAATGACGACATCGGCGTCGCCGTCGCGGAATTGATCGCGGGCTGGTACCAGGACGGCATCATCCCGGCCGACACCACCTCGCTGCTCTGGGATGGCGTGGCGCAGAACTTCTGCAACAACGATGTCGCCATCAAACTGGAATGGTACGGCTGGTACAGCTACTTCCAGAATCCGGATTCTTGCGCGGTCGCGGGCAACTTCGGCCTGGCGCGCGGTTTCACCGGTTTGTCCGTTGGCGGCGATGCCGTGCGTCCCTCCGGTTGGGCGGGCGCCCATGCCTTCTCGATCCCGGCGACAGCGCCCAATCCGGCCGCCGGCGCCGAGTTGATCCGCTTCCTGACCTCCGAACGCGTCGCCTACGAAGAAGCGCAGTTGGGCTTCTTGCCGGTGAGGGACGATGTTTGGGATCGTATCATCGCTGATGCTGCCGACGCCGAGAATTCGCTCGATCGCGAACGGCTGGAACTGGCGCGTATTCAGGTCGGCCAGGACTTCAAGACGCCGCCGCTGATCGCCGAATGGATTCCCTTCTCCAACCTCTTCTACCCGCAACTGCAAGCCATCATCCTGGGTGATGTCGACGCGCAGGCCGGGTTGGACGCCGCCGCGGAAGCCACGCGTGAACTGATGGAGTCCGCCGGTTATTACGACTAAGGCGATACCCCTAACCTGCAGTGATGAATGCCATTCATCACTGCAGGTTTTCTTGTTTGCTAGCGCTAGCGCGTGAACTGCCGCTATAATTTGTGCCATTGCGGAATTTCATAGCGCCTCCGACAACTTGATGCTTGCAAAATCCAAATCGACAAGCGACGACGGCGCCGCCAAGCAGGCCGACCTTTTCAACCGGATTGACGCCGGTCCTTTCCCCTTCTTGCTCATTCTGCCGTCGGTTCTGGTGATCGTCCTGGTAGTCGCCTTTCCACTGATTTACTCCTTGTACGTCAGTTTCACGCCCTACGAGCTGCTGCGGCCCAACAGCCTGAACTTCCAACTGGCAAAGGCGCTCAAGAATTATCAGAAACTGCTCAATGACGACATCTTCTGGCGCTCGCTGTGGAACACGATCATCTTCCTGGCGGTGTCTGTCAATTTGAGCTATGTCATCTCTCTGGCGCTGTCACAGTTGCTGGCGCGCGTTACGGTCGGGCAGAGTTTGCTGCGCACGCTGCTGATGGTGCCGATGATGTTCGCGCCCATCTTGGTTGGCATGCAATTTCGCTGGTTTTTCAACGCCAATGTGGGTTTGGTCAACAACTTCTTGATCAGCCTGGGCTTGATTCAAGTGCAGGGTCAGATCGCCTGGTTGGTTGATGTGCCGCTGGGCATGATCACTATTATTCTGGCGTCGGTTTGGATGAATATCCCGGTCTTGACCATCATCTTGCTGGCTGGCACTTTGTCGCTGCCCACCGAGACCTTTGAAGCGGCGGAAGTTGACGGCGCGTCGGGTTGGCAGAAGTTCCGCTTCATTACATTTCCGCTGCTGGCGCCCTTTTCCTACATCGCCTTGACGATCATGTCGCTGGATATTGCCCGCGCCTTTGATATCGTGCGCATCATGACCGACGGCGGCCCCGCGCGCCGGACCGAGATGCTCTGGACCTATATCACGCGCCTGGCAATTGAGGACACCAAATTCGGCCTGGGCAGCGCTATGTCCTGGATCACCGTTTTTTTGTCCGTGCTCTTCACTCTGTATTTCTTCCGGCAATTGGTCCGCGCGAGGATCGTGCGATGATCACGCGCAGCGTGGGCCCCAATCGCCGCCGCAACGACATCATCTGGAATGCCGCCGCCTGGCTGATCCTGCTCTTCCTGGCATTGCCCGCCTTCTGGATCATTATGACGGCTTTCCGTCCCAATGTGGAAATCAACACCTTTCCGCCGGTTTGGATCCCGCGGCGTTTGACCCTGGAAGCCTACGCCAATATGTTTGGCTTGAACCCCGAAGTGCAGCAGCGCGTCGCTGTCGAAGCCTATTTGCGCAATTCGCTTTTGGCGGCCGGTACCAGCACGATTGTCGCGGTCTCGCTGGGCACACTGGCCGGTTATGCTTTTGCGCGCTTCCGCTTTCGCTTTCATACCACACTTTTCCTCGGCATCATGCTATCGCGAGCGGTACCCGGCGTCGCCCTGAGTTTGCCGCTCTTCTTGCTCTTCAACCGCGCCGGACTGACCAACAATGTTTTTGGCCTGGCCTTTGTTTATGTCGCCGTCAATATCCCCTTCACCGCCTGGCTGATGGATGGCTTTTTCCGCCAGATCCCGCAAGAGTTGACGGAGTCAGCTTATATCGACGGCTGCGGCCACTGGTCGGCATTCTGGCGCATTGAGCTGCCGCTGTCCTTGCCCGGCTTGGCGACGGCCGCCATCTTCGCTTTTCTGGCTGCCTGGAACGAATTTCAGATCGTCAGCGTCCTGGCGCGCAATAACGCCGCCAAAACCTTCCCGCCCGGCTTGTTCGCCTTCACCGAGCAGTTCACAGTCGACTGGCGTGGCATGGCCGCCATGAGCGTGATCATGATGGTGCCTGCGGTCATCTTTGTCATTCTGGTACAGCGCAACCTGGTCAGCGGATTGACCTTCGGCGCGGTCAAGGGCTGAGTCGCTGCAGGGCCGCCAGATTTAGGGGCATTTCCCGGCGGCGTTCACATAGCCAGCGCTGATCCAGCCTTCCCGCCCGCGATACATCACCATATACCAGTCCTCGCTGCGGTCCAGCGCGTCGAGCGCCGTGCCTTGCGGGACCAATCCGATCTTGTTGCCGTTCGGGGTTGCGCGGAAGTTGAGATTGGCGGTGGTCGTCACCGTGCATTCGCGCGTGACTACCATGAACTCGCCCTCCGCGTCCACGAGATCAAAACCCAGTTCATAGTCTGTTGACATGCCGGTATACGGCACGACAGGGGACACAGCTACCAGCACTTGATCCACGCCGGGCAAGAGGTCCACAGTCAGGTCTCCGCTGCCAGAGACGAGGGCCCGGCTAACGTGTAATCCGTCGCGCGTCTCTTGCACCGCTTGCAGCCAGGTCTTGTTGGGCAGGCGGTTGTCCGTGCGGATCCAACCTTCTGCGCTCCAGGTATCGTCGGGCGTTTCGAATCCTTCCTGGTAATTCATAGCTCTGATGCGCAGGTCGTCGATTGCCATTCCCCGATATGAGGTGGCCAGATTGGACATAACCTCGAATCTGATGACAACCCGGCCCGGCGTAAATTGGCTGAGGTCTATGCGCTCTTTGCGCCAGCCGCGCGAGGACCCGGTAAAGCCGACATCGTAGAAGTCCTGATAGGAGTAGGACTTGGTAGTGTAACGGCTCGGCAGCGTCCGCCATGTCCGGCCGTCATCATCGCTGACCGTGACGTAGCCGTATTCCCACTCATAGTCGAGGTCATACCAGACACGAAATTCCAGCCAAGCCTGGCGCGGCGCGGTCAGGACAAATGTGCGCGTCAACCGGCTATTGGACGAATCGGTTGCCAAGGCATAAGCGAAATAGTCGCCTTCGGGGGCGCTGTCCGGTATGAGCTGCGCTTCCGGCGCTTGCTGCAGGCGCAAGGAGAGTTTGTCCGCGCTGCGAACATCAACGGCGAAGTAATCCGTGCTGAATGGCGGCAGTTCGCTCTCATACGTAGCCGGGAAACTGTTGAAGCTGGCGACGGGTTCGGGCGGCGTCAAGTCCGCATCAAGCGCGCGATAGCCATAGCCCTGTCGGAAATCGAGAAGCAAGTTGGCCAGCGCCCAATCGGCGAAGACCTCTTCGGCGGAGACATTTTCAAACTCGCGCAGCACCTTTTCGACGGCGCGCCAGCCATCGGCTTCTTCCGCGAGCAGACGCGCTGCGATCTCCTTGCCAAAGCGTTCCGTCAAATAGAGGATGAACAGGGCACTAGCGCCATATTTGCGACCTTCGCCATCCGCCACCTGCCATTGCGTTAGGCCGGTATCTGGAGCAGCGAAGAAGTCCTCCGCGTCGAAGTGCATGCTCTGACGTGTGAACAGGGATTTGGAGGCGTAGTAAGCGGCGTAACCTGCCAGGCCTTCATCCAGCCAGATTTCTTCACCCGGGTCGCTGTGAAATTGCAGGATGTGCGTGAATTCGTGCGCGATCAATTCGATAAGAATCTTGTCATAAAAGTCGTATTCATCATCAGCCGAAAGGTCAGCTACCAGCATCTCGCGCTGATTGCTTTCAGAATCCAAGTGTCGCGGGCGCACACTGGCGGGCGGGAAATAGCCAAGCGTATCGCCTTCCGGATCGCTGATCATGATAACGTACAGGCGCGGGTCGCCATCGATGCCGGGCGGTTCGCTCGTCTGAAAGAGTTGCTCCATGGGATTGAGAACCTGGCTTTCAAGGCGCTGCGCCAGGGCCAGCGCCCGCCAGCGCGGATAATCGACCGTCGCTTGAACCCAGATCAGGACGCGCTGCGTCTGGCCGCGCAGTTCCGCCTCGATTTGCACGGATATTTCGTCCGCACCCATGTCCACGTTGAATGTTTCGGTATCGCCAAGGCTGTATTTGGGCGGGTTGGCTGGGGGCGTATAGCTTGTGTCGATCCGGGACATGCGCCCAACCATTTCGGCAAAGTTGAAGGTTGGGATCTCCACCTTTGCCAAAGCGTCGAGTGTGGGAAAGTCGACGTCTTGCGCCAGATTCGTCGAGCCTAGCAACAGTGCCAAGACTATCATGATACGCTTGAATCGCATTAAACTTCTCCCGCTAACAACGGACAAAGGCCAATTATAGCAAATCTGTTCGCAGTTGGCGCAAAGCGTCGACATATCGTATAGTTGGATGGCAGACTGTAATTCACTACAATCTATCGACGTTGGTCTGCGAAGGAGCCCAGCTATGAAAATCACTGATATCGAAATCCGCGTGTGCAAGCACCAAGAATCCGTCATGGCCGAGGGCGAGATGCGCGATGTGCAAAGCTCCGACCTGCAATTCATCATGGTCAAACTGTCGACGGACGCGGGCATTGACGGCATCAGCATGGGCTTCGCGGGCATGGGCGCCGAGATGGCCGGCAAGTTTGCCGCCGATTCACTCAAGCCATTTTTCCTGGGCAAGGATGCGCTGGCGCGCGAAAAACACTGGCACGATTTCCGGCGATACGACCGCTTCTGGCACTTTCCGCCGATTTATTCTTACGGACCCTTTGATATCGCGTTGTGGGATATCGCCGGCAAGATCGCCGATCTGCCGCTATACAAAGTGCTGGGCCACTATCGCGAAAAAGTGCCGACCTACGTTAGCTCGCTGTTCCTGGATTCACCGGGGGATTATGCCGACCAAGTGGCCGAATTCAAGCAGGCGGGCTTTCACGGCTACAAGTTGCACCCGCCTGGCGAGTATAACGAGGCGCTGGAAGCCTATCGTTTGTGTCGCGAGCAAGTCGGCGACGATCCGCACTTCAAGTTGATGGCGGATCCGGTCACGGCGCATCTCTATTACGATGAGGCTTTGCGCATGGGACGAGAATTGGAGAAGCTGAACTATCACTGGTTTGAGGAACCGCTCTATGATGTTGACTTTCATGGTTTGCGGCGCCTGGCGCGCGACCTGGATATTCCCATCGCCGGCACCGAGGTGCTGGTCGGTTCGCACTATTCAACGGCGGAGTGCATTGCCAGCGGCGTGGTTGACATCGTGCGCAGCGATGTCTCGTGGAAGGGCGGGGTCACGGCCTTGATGAAAACCGCGCATCTGGCCGAATCCTTTGGCATCCGTTGCGAAGTGCATACGGCTGTCTATCCGGCCCTGGATATCGTCAACTTGCACTGCTGCTGCGCCATCGCCAATTGTGAATTCTTCGAAGCGCTGATCCCCAGCACGCTGATGAGGCTGGGCGTCAAGAACCCGATTCAGATCGATGCCGAGGGCTACGCGCATCCGCCGCCGGGCGCGGGCACGGGCATTGAATGGGATTGGGATTTCATCGACAACGCGACCATTGCGATTCATTAAGGGCGCAGGCCGGGTTTGTCTGGCTGCTAACCGCCTTCATCCCGCAGGCCAATGTCGGTGAGCTGTGTCTACGCGCCCCACAATGAGGCTGAGCAACGGACAGGTTTGCATTAGGCGTGATATCACCATAATATCTGTGTGTATTGCAGTGATTATCGGGCGACCTGATAGGTCGCCCCTACAATTCTCGCCACAAATAAACTTTGTAGGGGTCAGCGATTAGCTGCCCCGCCGCTATTGGATAGTGTTACTTCAGACCTGTCCCCTCCTCAGTCAGTTCTCGGGGTGGAAGCGTCAATCCGTGTGAAAGACCTCGTCAAGCGTCTTCCACCATTCCCCCTCGGCGCGGTCGGCTACGGGTTCCTGCATTGGCATGCAGATATCCCACCACTTCTGCGTCGTCTCATCGGCCGCCATTTTTGCCATGTCGCCTTCAAAGTCGTCGCCATGATATTCCATGTAGGCAAAAAGCAGATCGCCATAGTGGAAAATCGAATAGTTGCGGATGTTGCATTCTTCAATCTTCTTGAGTACACCGGGCCAGGTATTGGCGTGCAGTTCCGTATATTCTTTCAGATGCTCTTTTTTGATACCGATCACTTGTCCAAACCGTTGCATGTTGCTCTCCTGTTTGTCACTGCCGATTTAATCTGCAAATGCGCTCAATGTTGCAAATGTCAACGCGAATCGTCCGCGGCAACCCTATGCGTTGCCGCCCTTGGCTTTGAAGTTCTCCGGATGGCGATATTTCACCGTCTGCAGGTGCTCGCAATACAGCGCCAGCACACCTTCGTTTTTGTATACCTCGTAACTGACTTTGACCAGACCCATCTCCGGGTATTTCGGTTCCTTACTCAGTTGCGTGCGCACGGTGTAGATGGTATCGCCGATGAAAACCGGCTTAATGAAGCGCAGCTTGTCATAGCCGTAGCTGAAGGTGTGAATGTTGTTATGCGCCATCAAGCCAAGGCCGATGCTGAATACCATCGAACCGGCGACCAGCCGCTCGTCGAAGATGCCTTCGTCCCGCGTGAATATGTCATCGGCAACATAGGGGTGCATATCGAGCACGATGGCATTAAAGATCATGCACTCGCCTTCGGAAAGCGTGCGCCGTATCGATTTGATCTTGGCGCCAATCTCGAAGTCCTCGTACATCCAGGTTTCGGTATTGAACAGGGGCAGGTCTTTGTGCATTTCAACAGGTGTGTTTTCCGGCATGGGTCCCTCCGTAGCCGCTCGGCGGCAGTATATAGGGGCCTGCCGCGCTCTCAGTTTTTGTCGTATCGCCCGCTGATCCGAGCGCCGCGATCAATTCCTATGGCCGTTGATCTCAAATTCGGCCATGATACGTCCAGTATCTTCGCCGATACGCGGCGCGCCTTTGGGATTCTTCAGGATCTCGCCGTCAATGCGGATGGGGCAGCGCAGCGTGTCCAGTTTGACTGTTTCGCTGCGCGCGACTTCTTGGATCATGTCGATCACTTTGAAGCCCTCGTGCTGCAGCAGCCGCTCCCAAGTCAGCACATCGGCGCACCAGATATCTTGCGGCTCCAGAATGCCCAGCCAATGCGCTGTCGATTGGCCGCGCAGGTGCTCCACCAGAATCCCCTTGATTTCGTCCCGCTTCGTGAACCAGGTGGACGAGTCGGGGTAAGCCATCAGCGGCGGGCAATCCAGCAATTCGCCCAATACCGGGATCGAGCCCATCGCCAGCGCCAGATAACCGTCCGCCGTCTCGTAAATGCCGTAGGGCGCCGCCAAGTAGGCATGGGCGTTGTTGATCGTGCTGCGCTGGGGCAGCTTGCCGCCGTCGTTGAGGTGCGTGGTCAAGACTTCAAACTGGAAATCGAGAATCGATTCCAGCAGGCTGACTTGCACCAAGCCGCCTTCGCCAGTCACGCCACGCCGCACCAGGCAAGCGAGTATCCCCTGAACCAAATGCGCGCCCGCGAACAGGTCAACCACCGCCAAGCCAAAGGGAGTCGGCGGCCGATCGGCATCTCCGTTCAGCCAGACCAAGCCCGATATCGATTGCAGCAGCAGGTCTTGCCCGGGCTTGTACACCCACACCCCTTCGTTGCCGTAGCCCGTGATCTCACCGTAAACCATGCGCGGATTGATCGCGCGAACAGCGTCGTAATCCAGCCCAAGGCGCGCCATCACCCCCGGCCGGAAATTCTGGATCAGCACATCGGCTCTGGCGATTAGCTCATGCACCCTCGCCAAATCTGCCGGGTCTTTCAAATTGGCGGCGAAGCTTTCTTTGTTGCGATTGATCGAATGAAAGAGAGTGCTTTCGCCGTCCAGTTCAAGCTCGGAGATATAGAGTTGCCGGCATAGGTCGCCGCCATCGGGCCGCTCCACTTTGATCACGCGCGCCCCCAAATCGGCCAGGCGCAACGCCGCCGAAGGGCCGGACAGAAATATGCTGAAATCGAGTACCAATAAGCCTTCCAGAGGTCGCATAATGGTCCTGTTCTCCCCGTCACGCGCCGCGAATCTGTTTTGCTTGCAAAAACACTTTTTGTATGTAAAATATAGTCAGCAAAACCAGATCTGTCAAATCGAAATTCACGGTCCGCCGCGGCGGGCTCAAGCCAGCGGGGAGGCGAGCATGCTCAGAGTTGATACCCACCAGCATTTTTGGAACCTTGACGAGGTGGCGTACCCCTGGCTGGTGCCCGCTTATGGACCGATCTACCGCACGTTTGACGCTGCGGAATTGGCGCCGCAGTTGGCGGCATCCGGCGTCGACAAGACAGTCATTGTTCAAGCCATGGATTCCTACGCCGACACCGACTCGATGTTGGCGATCGCGGCCCAAGAGGATTGGGTGGCCGGCGTTGTTGGCTGGGTACCGCTGCATGACCCCGCAGAGGCCGACAGAAAGCTGGATGAATACGCGCGGAACCCCTACTTCAAGGGCATGCGTCATTTGATCCACGAAGAGAGCAATCCCGATTGGGTCATCCAGAAACAGGTGATCGAAGGATTGCAGTTGCTGGCGGACCGCGGCTTGACCTTCGATGTGGTGGCGGTATTCCCTAACCATCTCGAGCATGTGCCGGCCCTGGCCGAGCGCGTGCCCGAGTTGCGGATGGTCATCGATCATCTGGCGAAACCGCCGCTGGAAGAAGCGGACCGCGCGGTCTGGCGAGAACAGATGTCTGCCGCTGCCGAAAGCCCTAATGTCTTTGCCAAGCTGTCCGGCTTGAATACGGTTACATCCGATTTCGAGAACTGGACCTACGAGGATATCAAACCGCTTATCGACTTCGCGATCGAGCAATTTGGCGTTGACCGGCTCATGTTCGGCAGCGATTGGCCCGTTGCTGTGCTGGCCGGCGATTACGCCAAAGTCTGGGATGAAACCAACCGAGCCATCGCCGACCTTTCGGAGGCCGAAAAGGATGCCTTGCTCGGCGGCACGGCGAACAGCTTCTATAGCTTGAACTTGTAAGTCCCGATTGCTGCCTTCATCCCGCCGCAATTACTTCTTGCGCTCCAGCCGCTTGACTCGCTGCTCGGCCTGCTTGAGGTCTCGGCGAACCTGCTGCACTTTGTGCCTAAGTTTGCGGTTTTTGGACCGGAGATCGGCAATTTCGTCGCGCTGCTCCATCCTCAGTTCTTTTATCAAGCCTCTTGTCCTGTTTTCCGAGCGCCAATCGACGATGAAGACGATGGCGACGAACAAGATGAGCATGGTGTCCAGCGAAAGCGTTAGGTCCAATTGCTTACCTCGATTCTTTTGCAATCCCGCCAATTTCAAGGCTCATGACTCGTTAACCAGCGGGAGTTCTATACCGCAGGCAGCGCAGTACCGCCGGCTTCGCTTGAAATGTATGCGGCTTCGACGGTTGCCATCGTTTCGATGGCGTCCTCAACCGAGGTCGGCAGATCATCAGTCTCGCCATTGGCGTAGCGCATCAGGCTGGCCATAGTGCCGATGAAGGCTTCCGGGAACCAGGACCCCTCGATATCAAGCGACTGCCACACAGGCTGCGTCTCTTCATCCGGCAGCACATATTCAAAGCGGTCAGGCACGCCTTCCGGGTAGTTCATATTCAATCCGGCGCGGATCTGGATGGCGCCTTTGCTGCCTTCGAACTTGACATAGGACTGTTGCTTTTCCGGTCCGTAGGCATGGCTGTGATTTGTCATCACGTTGACGCGCGGGTTCTCGCCGTAATCCATGATGATCATCGAACGGACGCCGCCTTTCAGCTCCGGCGCCGATGGGTGGCTGATCGTCTTGGCATATACTGATGTTGGCGTGCCACAGAAGGACCGTACCAGATCGACATAATGGATACTGTGATAGAGGATTTCGACGCGAGGAAGGGGAAAGAGGAAGCCCCATAGGTGCCAGGGCGTATTGCACTGCACGCGGAATTCCAGATCACAGAGTTCGCCGATCAGGCCTTGCGCGATCATGTCGCGGGCGGCGATGATGAAGGGCGCGAAGCGCAATTGGAAATTGATAGCCGCCACCAGGTTTCTTTCGCGGCAAAGATCGAGGATCTCCCGTGCCTGCGCCATGTCTTCACCCATGGGTTTTTGAATGAGAACGGCGCGTCCGGCTGGGATTTCGCGCAAGATTTCACTGATCGCGCTGCCCGGTACAGCGACATCAAAGACAGCATTTTGCGGGGCCATTTCGATAACCTGGCTGAGTGATTCGTAGATCCGCGGGATGGCGAAGTTCTCCTTCATCATAGCGGCGCGCTCGGCGTTGATGTCAAAGCCGCCGACCACCTCGAAACCCGCGATGCGATAAGCCGGATAATGGGCGTCGTGAACGATGCCGCCCAAGCCGATGCTCGCGATCGGGGGCGGCTTTTCCGGCAAGATCGCTTTTTGTCGATAGCTGAATGGAGGCATAGCTAATTCCTTTTGTTAATCTGGATCAGACTGCGTCCGCTATCAAGCTCGGCTTTTGCAACTCATAACTCAAGCCGGCGCGTTCGTTAATCTGGCGCGCGCACTGGCGCAGCGCCGCGACCACTTTGTGCGGTTCGCTGCTTTGACGGGTCGCTGTCAATTGCGTGACGGCAACCGCCGCTGTCACCCCAACATCGGGATTGCCCACCAAGACGGCGGTATCTTTCATGCCGATGAAGGACTCGTCCACGGCGGTTGAAATGCCGGTACGGCGGATATCAGCAATGCGCCGCCAAAAGAGCGCGCGTTCTCCATCGCTCATACTGCAGTAGTCGGGATCGTGTTCAAGTGTCATTTCTATGCTGCTATCGGGCATGGACGCGAGCAATAAGCGCCCCGAAACCGTCCGAGCCAGCGGAAAGGTCGCGCCAACCGATACGATGATCTGCACTTTCTCCGGGCTTTCCACCTGTCCGACGACCAAGAGTTGTCGTTGCTGCATAATGCTGATATGGCAAGACTCGCGGATCGTCCAGGCTAGTTCTTGCATCGGCAAATTGGCCATCTGCAGCAGATGCTCCAGCGGCGAATGTCGGTTCGCCAATTCAAAGAGCTTCAGCGTCAGCATGTATTTGCCCGAGATATCGTCCTTGATGACAAAGCCGCTTTCCGCCAGGCAGGTCATGGTGCGGAAGAGTTGGCTGGTGCTGTTCTCTGTCTTATCCGATATCTGGGATAGCGAAAGCGGTTCGGACGCTTCGGCCAGCAGTTCCAGAACGGCCAAGCCTTTTTCCAAAGCCGGGACGCTGTAATTGGGGGCCGCCTTTTGCTCATTCATTGTTGATTTGGAGTATTTGAATTCTGTCTGTCCGCATTTTGCTTTTGCTGCCGAGTCAGCTGCTTTCTGCGCCGTCCTTGCGTTGGACCAGGTACAAATGCTGGCAAGCAAGCACGATCTTGTCATGCTGGTTGAAGACCTCGACCTGCTCAACCACATAACCGTGATCGGGACGCTTGGGATAATCGCGCTTTTCGCTGATGGTCGCCTTGACCGTGATGGTATCGCCGATGTAAACGGGCCGAATGAAACGGACGCGGTCGTATCCGTAGGAGAAGGCGACGGGATTGATCTCGTTGGCCGTCATCCCGATGGCCACGCACAGGATCAAGGTGCCATGGGCCACGCGCTCCTTGAATACCTGGGTCTTAACCCACTCGGCGTCCATATGATGCGGGAAAAAATCTCCGGTTTGACCGGCATGCAGCACGATATCGGCCTCAGTGATCGTCCTGCCAAAGGTCTCGCGGCTTTCCCCGATCAGGTAGTCTTCGAAATACGTGGTCTTAATCATCAGCGCTTCCTGTCTTTCTCGCTTATTTGATAAACCGCCAAGCTCATACGCGCGGAAGGTTTGTTTTTCTCTTTTAATGAACCGTGTTGCTCATGCAACGAGAAGGCTTATTATTTTGTGTGCGCGCGACATTCTCGGGACCTTTTCGCTGGTTACGCGCCGAGCGGCTGGGGACGACGCAGCACGCCGGTTGACAAGGAGCAACCCGCTCACTATATTTTGCATATAAAACTGACTTTTGCAAGCAAAACTGGCCGCCACTCGTCGTTGCGGCCGATACAAGAATTCGGGACCGACTGGAGGCGCAGCAATGACGGCGAAGACTCTGTTACGCGGTATCACCTGGAATCATTCACGCGGGTTTGTATCGGTGGTTGCGACCGCCCAGCGCTTCTGCGAAATGCGCCCGGATGTGGAAATCGTCTGGGAGAAGCGTTCCTTGCAGGAATTCGCCGACGCGCCGATTCAAGGCTTGGCGGAGGATTATGACTTGCTGGTGATTGATCATCCCTGGGCGGGGTACGCGGCTCACAGTCAAGTCCTGGTACCGCTCCAGGAGATTATCCCGGCGGACTATATGGCGGATCAGGCGGCCAACTCGGTCGGGCATTCGCACGCCAGCTATATCTTCAACGGCAATCAATGCGCTTTGGCGATTGACGCCGCCACGCCTGTGGCTTCCTACAGGCCGGATTTGCTGGCGCGATACGATCTGCAAAAGCCGGATACCTGGAGCGATCTGCTGGCGCTGGCGCGGCAGGGTCGGGTTATTGTGCCCGGCATCGAAATCGATACGCTGATGAATTTCTACATGCTCTGCGCCACCCAGGGCGAAGCGCCCTTTGTCGACGATGAATGGGCGCTATCCGATGAGATGAGCTTAAGCGCCCTGGAGCAGTTGCGAGAACTCGCCAGCTTGTGCCCGCGGGATATCTTCGCCTGGAACCCGATTGCCGTATACGAAGCCCTTTCCCGGCGCGAAGATTACGTATATTGTCCCTTTGCCTACGGTTACTCCAATTATTCGCGCCTCGGCTACTCGGACAATGTGCTGATTTTTGATGACATGGTCGACATCGACGGCCAAGGGCGCTGTCAAAGTACGCTGGGGGGCACCGGACTTTCGATTTCCACGGGCTGCAAGTCGCCCGAGGTCGCCCGCGAATACGCCATGTTCAGCGCCAGCCCGGTCATCCAAAGGACGCTATTCTTCGAGAACGGCGGCCAGCCCGGGCATCGCGCCGCCTGGACCGACGACGAGGTTAATCGCCGCAGCAGCAATTACTTTCGCAATACCTTGCCCGCGCTGGACCGGGCCTACCTGCGGCCGAGATTTCCCGGTTATCTGCACTTCCAGGATCATGGCGGGGCGCCCATCCGCCAGTACCTGATGGAGGGCGGCGATGGCCGGCAAGTTCTCGCCGAGTTGAAAGGACTCTTTCAAGAAGCCAAGGCCTTATACGCTTGAGCGCCAATCTTAGTCATCAAGGTGTTCGGTGAAGCGGCTTAGCGCCGTCGCCCACAGTTGCTGAATATCGTCGTCGGTATCCGTGCCGCCGGTATTCAGGATGGAAACGTCCTTTTCGTCAATGACGCGGAATGTTTTGTCCGCGACCGATTTGCAGCGCGTAGCAATCGCCTGGAAGATGCCGTTTCCGATCAGGACATGCCCCAGGTCGTTGAGATGGCAGGCATCGATATGCAGCAACCAATCGGCGCCGCCCATGATTTGCTCGGCATCGGCGAAGATCGCGCCATGCTCGTCCGCGAGCTTGCGAATCGCCACGTTGTAGGCCCGGGATATCTCGTAACTCCAGCGGGTCCAGGTGGGGTAAACCTCCGGGTCGTTGGCGCCCACGCCGTAAGTCTGATGATAGACGCCGAGCAAGACGATCAGCGCGCCGGTTTGGGCTTGAATATCGCTGACGATGGTTTCCAGGTCTTCGAGATATTCCCCCAAGGGCATGCCCGAGCGCATATCGTTGACGCCTTCGGCGATCAGCACCAGGTCCGGCTGCAGGTCGATGCAATGCTGTCGATAGCGCTCCAGCAAGCTGGGCTTGGCCGATTCACCATAGCCGGGGCAGCGCGGCGAAATTACGCCGGCCGGCAGACCGCGATTGAATACGGCCAGGCGCTCGTCCTGGAATTGGCGCAGCAAGTTTGCCGCCACCTGATTCCACTCATTCGCAGGTTCCGACGCGCACATGCCGTAGGAGATGCTGTCTCCCAGAATTACCATTCTGCGGAAAGGACCGTGATTCATGAGCTTCATCCCGTCACTTCTTCAATTCGTCATCAAATTCAATCGTGAATCGATCCAAAGCCTCGCTCCAGAGCGCTTGAATTTCCTCGTCCGTGTCGGCGCCGCCGGTATTGAGAATTGACACCGCTTCTTCATTCATGACACGCATGGTCTTGTCGGCGATCCCGGCGCAATGGGTGGCGATTACCTGGAAGAGGGCGTTGCCCATCAAGACCTGCCCCAGGTCGTTGAGATGACAGCAATCCGAATGCAAGGTCCAGTCCGCGCCGGCGAAGACAGCGCGCGTATCGACATACAAGGCGCCCAGTTGGGCCGCGAGCAAGCCGATCGCGTGGTTGTAGGCGTGGGCGTCCAGGTCGTTCCAGCGCGACCAGGTCGGGTAAAGCGCCGGGTCATTCACGCCCCGGCCGTGAATCTGATGATATACGCCGGGCAAGACCACCAGGGCGGCAGTCTGCGCCTGAATGTCGGCTACGATCGCGCCCAGATCGGCCAGGTATTCTTGCAGCGGCATGCCAGCGCGCATATCGTTCAAGCTTTGCGCTATCACGACCAGATCCGGATCCAGGTCGATGCAGTGCCGCTGGTAGCGCTCCATCAGGCTGGGCTTGGCCGAATCGGCATAGCCCGGGCAGCGCGGAGAAATCACTTCCGCCGGCAAGCCGCGATTGAAGACTTGCAGGGGCGCGTCCTGGAAGTGCCGCAGCCAGTAGGCGAGCACTTGATTCCATTCGTTGCGCGCTTCGTGCGCGCACATGCCGTAGGCATTGCTGTCGCCCAGAATGACCATCCGGCGAAAGGGACCGCAATTGGGCATGATCACTTCTCCCTCCGCTAGCACGCGGCGCTTCCCCGCTTGACAGAGGATAGCCGGCGCCGAGGCCAGCTATCCTCCGGGAAAGGCGCGCTTGCTACCATTCGCCTTCGAAGTCCGCCACGTTTTCTTTGGTCACGATGGGACGCGGCAGGAAGATATCGCTGGGGATTTCGGCGCCCTCGAGGTGAGCGATCAAGGCTTTCGAGCAAACGTAGGCGGCCGCCCTCGGCGAATCAAAGACACTGCCATAGAGTTCGCCGTTGGCGATTGATTCCAGGCCTTCAACGCTGCCGCCAATGCCGATCACGCGCACATCGGCCAGCATGTCGGCATCGCGCAGGGCGGAAACCACGCCCATCGCCATGTTGTCGTCATGGGCATAGATCAAGTCGATATCGGGATAGGCCTGGATGAAGTTTTCGGTGACGGCCAGGGAATCTTCACGCGTCCAGTTGCCCGGTTGCGAAGCCACGATTTCGATGTCGGGATTCGCTTCCAGCGCCTCGACAAATCCCTCGGAGCGTTCGATAGAAGCCTGGAAACCGGCGGCGCCTTCAACGATGGCGACTTGCCCGCCATCGGGCAGCAACTCCAGCACGAATTGCGCCACGTCGCGCCCGGTTTGGACTTCGTCAACGCCGATCAAGCTGACGCTGCCTTCATAATTGGCGCGGGGCGGTCCGCCAAGGTCGTTCCAACAGGTCAGCACGGCGATATCAGCGGCTACCGCTGCTTCCAGCTGTGGAATGACAGCTTCGGCGTCCAGGGCGACCAGCACTATGCCGTCGGGCTCCAGGGCAATGATGTCTTCCAGTTGTGTGATCTGCTTTTGTACATCAAATTGGGCATCGGTCAGGATTTGCTCGAAGCCCATGTCTTCCGCCGCTTGATCGGAACCTTCCACCATGGCGACGACGAAGGGGAAGTTGTTGCCGATCTGCGATACGCCGATCAGATAGCTGTCGGTGGTCTCATAAGGCGACATGATGGGCATGCCGTTCTCGCCCAGTTCAAAGAGGAAGGACAGGTCTACCTCTTCCATCTCCATGTCCGCGTCGTCCTCGTCGTCCGCAAAAGCAGCGCCCGGTAGGATCAGCAAAGGCACAAACAGCAATAGCGCGCAGGCTAGCATGAATTTACGCATTCTCATGATTCTTCTCCCAAATAAGTCTACTCATTCGAACAGATATTCAACCGTGTTTGCGCTCTTCCGATAGGGTCTCCTTTCTCCTCCGTTCATGTCAAGCGCGCTGCCCCAGCAACGAGAAGGCGTGGGTTCTTGCGCGCGCGACATTCCCGCGATCTTGTCGTCTTTTGCGCCCCGCGGCTACTGTCTACGGCGTTGATAGGTATAGAGGGCGACGGCGCCGATCATGATAAAACCCTGTATCAACTCCTGATAATTCGCGCCGATATTCAAGAGATTGAAGCCGTTGCCGAGCACTTGCAGCAGCAGTACGGCGACCACCGTCTTCCAAACGCTGCCCTCACCGCCGAAGATGCTGGTGCCGCCCAGCACAGCCGCCGTAATCGCGATAAACTCAGTACCCACGCCGCCTAGCGGCGATGCAGAATAGATGCGGCCCAGCAAAATGATGCCGCCAATCGTGGCGCAAATTGAACTGAGAACGAAGGCGCTGATGATGATCTCGTCGACGCGCAAGCCGGCCAGTTTGCTGGCTTCTCGATTGCCGCCGATCGCCAGCAGATAGCGCCCGTAGCGCGTGTAGTTCAAGACGAATTCGCCCAAAATGCCCAAGCCCAGGAATGCGATAACGGGAAAGGGGATGGACAAGATTTCGCCACTGCCGAACCAGCGCAATTCCGGCGTCGCGCCGCGCAGGATGCGGCCGTCGGTCAGTACCAGCAGCAGACCCTTGATGATGGACAAGGTACCCAAGGTTGTCACCAGAGAGTTGACGCCGATCTTGGTGATGATAGCGCCGGTGATCAAACCGATGAGGACGGCGATGCCAAGCGAGGAGAGCAGGGCGGGAATGAAGCCGATGACCGGGATCAGCAAGAGGATGACCACTCCGGTGAAGCCCGCTTGCGCGCCCACGGCCAGATCGAATTGGGCGGTGGACAGGAGAAAGGTCATGCCAATCGCCAGAACGCCGACAACCGAGGCCTGGCGAATGATGTTGATGATATTGCGCGGGCGCAAGAAGGCGTCGGAAGACAATGCCAGGACAATACACAAGATGATGAAGACATAGACGATGGCCATGTTTTGTAAAGAGAGCGCTTTGACCAGGGCCGAAAACCGGGTTTGCGCTTCTTGTCCTCGCTTCATCGTCATAAGCGCTCCCGATTAGAGCATGGTGGCCGCAGCCACCAGGCGCGCCTCGCTGATTTCGTCGCGATCCAGCGCGGCGGTAATGGCGCCGTTGCGCAGGACGATGCCGCGATCGGCGACGCCGGCGATCTCCTTGAATTCCGACGAGATGAACAAGATGGCTTTGCCCTGATCGGCCAACTGTCGCATCAAGAGGAAGATCTCTTCCTTGGCGCGCACATCAATACCCTGCGTCGGTTCATCGAGGATCAAGATGCGGGCGTCGGTGCGCAGCATGCGCGCCAATACCACTTTCTGTTGATTGCCGCCGCTCAGATTGCGCACGCGCTGTCGGGCGGAAGGCGTGACGATGCGCAGTTTCTCGATGAATTCCGAAGCGATCTGGCGCTCGCGCTGGACCTGAATCACCTGCCGCGGCGAGATTTTTGCGATCGATGACAGACTTACGTTTTTCGCCAGTTCAAAGTCCAGCAGCAAGCCGCTTCCCTTGCGGTCGCTGGGTAGCAGACAGATACCGTGTTTGATGGCTTCAAAGGGCGACGAGATGCGCGTTGGCGCGCCATCGAGCAGGACGGCGCCGCGATCATAGTCGAGGTTGCCGATGATCAGATTGACGATATCGCTGCAACCGCTGCCGACCAGGCCGGTCAAGCCCAGGATCTCTCCTTGATGAAGGGTCATCGAGAAGTCGCGAATGCGGGCGTCGATGTAGATTCCACGCAGTTGGAGGATGGGCCTGCCGCTGGCTGCGCCGGTCTTTTCGGGAAACATCTCTCGCGGCGAATGCCCGATCATCATCGCCACCACTTCTTGCGGACTGGTCTGGTCAATCTCGAGGGTGTCGACGCGGCAGCCATCCTTCAACACGGTCACCCGGTCGGCGATCTCGAATATCTCGTCAATAAAGTGGGTGATGAAAATGAAGGACTTGCCCGCCGCCTGCAACTGACGCACCGTTTGGAAGAGGGCCTGTTTGGCATTCTGGTCCAGGGTCGCTGTTGGCTCGTCCATGACGATGACCTGGGCATCGCGATCGAGCACCTTCAGAATCTCGACCAACTGACGTTCGGCGACGCTCAAGTCGCGGATGCGGCTGTCTGGCGGCAGGTAGATGCCGAAGCTGTCACAAAGCTGCTCAAATCTGGCCAGATGACGCGCGCGATCAATCTTGCCCAGGCGACCCGTTTCTTCCCTGCCCAGGTAGATATTGGCCAGCACCGAGAGCGAGGGCACCAGGGGCAGGTCCTGATAGACAATGCCGATGCCTTGCCGAATGGCATCGGCGGGCGCGCTGATGTCGGCCGGCTGGCCGTTCAAGAAAATGGATCCGGCGTCGCGTTCATAGGCGCCGGAGAGGATCTTCATCAAGGTGGACTTGCCCGCGCCGTTTTCGCCAACAACCGCATGGACTTCGCCTGGCGCGACATCCAAATCGACCTGGTTAAGCGCGACGACGCCCGGGAAGGTCTTGGTTATTCCTCGCATTTCGAGGATGGATCGAGACATGTTATTGACCAAGCATTTTGCAAGACAAAGAATCTTAAGTAGGCATGGGGCGATTGAACAAGCGGCAGTCCGGTGGCGCGCGCCTGCGCCAGATCGCGCTCGGGCGACGCGCCGTGCGAGCAAGCCCCAATATGTTTAGCTAGCAGTATAACAAGGAATTGCCCACAGCGGCAACTTGCCGTCTTGTTCGGAATATGTCGCGCTTGCTGCGGCTAAACGCCGATGTCCTCGTTCCAGAGTTCGGGATTGTCACGAATGAAATCCTGCATCAGCCGGTAGCATGCTTCGTCATCGAGCTGGATCAAGCGCACGCCGCGCGCTTGCAGGTATGCCTCGGGACCCTGAAAACTGCGGTTTTCGCCGATGACAACCGTGGGGATTTTGTAGAGCAAGATGGCGCCGCTGCACATGTCGCAGGGCGACAGGGTGGTATACAGTGTCGCCCGCTGGTAATCAAGCGCGCTGAGGCGCCCGGCATTTTCCAGGCAATCCATCTCCGCGTGCAGTACCGGGCTGCCGCGCTGAACCCGTCGGTTGTGACCGCGGCCCACAATCGCGCCGTCGAGCGCCAGGACCGAGCCGATTGGGATGCCGCCTTCCGCGAGACCCCGCTTGGCCTCGTCGAGCGCCGCGCGCATGAATTGATCCATTCTCGCCTCCCGTTTGATATGCCGTCTCGCTAGAGTCCGGTCAAGGCCGCAACATAGAGCTCGACCAAGGCGTCGAAATCCATGTCGTAGGCGACTCTGATCGGCTCGAGATCGCTGTCGATCGGCAAGGTATCTTCCCCAGAGACGTAGCTGCCCTTGACATAACCGTGAGAGGTTCCATAGTCCATGCCCGGCTGAATGCTGACGTCGACGCACATGGACAGGACTTCGAAGATGTCCGGACGAATGACGTAGGCGAGGCAAGCATGATCGAAGACGCCGTAAAACAGAACTGGCGCGCGGCGATCGAGCTCGGGATCGTCAAAACGCGGTCCGATATAGCGTCGGAATAGATCTGCGACTTCCGGGTAAGCGCCGGTGGGATCGACGATGCGGTCGTAGAGAGATCGGGCGAAATTAGATCGCCGACAGACATTGAGCGGCATCAAAGTTATATTAGCCCCGGAATGAAGCACGATGCGCGCTGCTTCCGGATCAACCCAAAAATTAAATTCCGCTGCCGGCGTGATATTGCCTTGCCCGCGCGGCAAGCGCCCGATAGCGCCGCCCATGATCACGATCTCCTTGACCTGACGCGCCATTTCGGGGTACATGCGGAGCGCTACGGCTACATTGGTCAAGGGACCGACGGCGACAATCGTCACTTCGCCGGGATGCGCCAGGACGGTTTCGGCCAGGAAGACCGCAGCGTGGCGCGGATCTGGCTGCAGTTGCGGCAGGCCGGGCGGGATGTCACCCACGTCTTCCAGCGTGGCCCATTTGCCCCAAACCTTGTCGGCATAGGGGCTGCGCTGGTGCAGCAGCGGCCGGTCAAATCCGCGGCAGACGGGAATGTCCTCGCAGCCCAGTAGTTCCAGCAAGCGCAGGGCGCAAGCCATCTCGTAGTTGAGATCGAAGTTGCCCATGACGGGCGTGATGCCCAGCACTTCGATATCGGGCGATTTCAAGGCGAAGATAGCGGCCATGCAGTCGTCATTCATCCAGCCGATATCGGTATCGAAAATGATCTTAGTTGACATGTCGCGCGCTCTCGCTCTCCATGAATGCTCGGATTTCCGCCAATTTTGGCAGCGAAGGTTGCGCCCCGGCGCGTGTCACGGTCAGCGCCCCGCTGGCACAGGCGAATTTCAGACCGCTGTAAAGATCGTCGCCCTGCAACAAGGCGTAGGCCAGTGCGGCGCAGAACGAGTCGCCGGCAGCGGTGACGTCGACTGCCCGCACAGAAAAGGCACCGCAGTGACAAATGCCGGATCCGTCGGCGGCGACGGCGCCCTGGTCGCCCAAGGTGATCACGACGGCGCCGCAGCCTTTTGCCAGCAAGTCTGCGGCAGCCGCCCGCGCCTGGTCCGCCCCAGCGACAGCGTGGCCAAGGTAGAAGGCGGCTTCGGTCTGGTTGAGTATGAGCAAGTCGACGTGCGTGAAGAGATCGGCGGGCAATGTCGTCGCCGGCGCGGTATTGAGCACTGTCATGAGGCCGGCATCCTTCGCTTGGCGTAAACACGCCTTAACGATCGGGACTGGCGTTTCTAACTGGCAGAGCAGGCATGCTGCGCCGCTTAAGAGGTCGGCCAGGGCTTCAAGATCGCCTTTGGCCCAGTTCATGTTGGCTTCGGGCAGGATGATAATATAGTTGTCGCCCTCGTCATCCACGAAGACCCAGCCCTTGCCGGTCCCAAGCTCAGAATCGCGAATGAGCGCGTCCGTTCGCAGGCCTTCCCCCTCGAGACTGGCGATGAGATGATCGCCGTAAATATCGTTTCCGACGCGGCCAAGCAGGCAGGTTTGGACCCCGAGCCGGGCCAGTTGCACAGCTTGATTGGCGCCCTTGCCGCCGGGAAAAGTGTGGAAGCTCTTGCCGAAGACCGATTCGCCTTTGTTCGGCATGCGGCTGCCGCGGATGACGAGGTCGAAGTTGAGACCGCCCAGTACGACTACGTAAGCGTCCATGTGGCCGTTCACTCCGTCAGTGTCTCATCGCCGGCGGCAAAGCGCGGAAAGCAGTCGGCCAGCGAATTGAGGCTGAAGGATCTCAAGGGCAGCGCGATCTTGGTGCGGCGGCGTTGCGATTCGTAAGCGGCCAGCACGACCTCGATCGACCGGCGCCCGGCGCGGCCATCGAGGGGCGACGGTCGGCCAGCCAGCAGGTGATCGACCACGTGCTTGATTGCCCCTTGCGAACAATCCATCAAACCCGGGTAGACCGGATCCATTTCGGAAGCTTGTCGCAGGGCAATGCGCCGCTTGGCGCCTTGTTTTTTGAGCCAGACGCCATTCCGCTCGGGCAGATACGGGTTAAGGCGGAATTCCAGTTTGCCCAGATTGCCCTGCAATTGCGCCCGCATTTCCTCTGGCTGCCGGTCGGTGTAGGCTGTGTATACTTCGCCGATGGCCCCGCTTTCCATACGCAGATGGACCAGGGCGAAATCTTCCACCTCGCGCCCGCCGTGGATGATCGCCATCTCACCGGAAACGGTATTGACCGGCCCCAGCCAGCGCAGCGCCAGATCAATGGCATGCACCCCTTGCGATTTTAGCACGCCGCCACCTTGTTCGATGCGATGCCGCCAACTCAGGCTGGTGCGGAATTGCGTGTAACTGAAACGAGCGGCATAGATGCGGCCGATCGAAGCGATGTGTTCGTCCACCGCATGAACCACAGGGTGAAAGCGCATGTTGTAGTAAGCCAGCAGCGCGCGCTGGTTGCGCTCGGCGGCCTCGATCATGCGATCGCAGTCAGCAAGCGTATTGGCGAAGGGTTTTTCGCAGAGGGCGTGCTTGCCATTGTCGAGCGCGAAGATGGCTTGTTCGGCGCGTACGGACTCCGGGCCGCACAAAGACACCAGGTCCACCCCGGCATAGTTGACGGCAGCTTGCCAGCTTGAAAGGGAAGCTGCGTTATAAGCCCCGGCGGCTTGCTGCCCTTTTTCAGCCAGGGGATCGAAAAGGGCGACGATCCGGCTATTGGGATGCCTGGCGAACCAGTGGAGTTGCGCCTGACCCGCCTTGCCACAGCCGATGACAGCCACGCCTAGTTTTCCTGTCAACTGTCGGCCTCCAATAAGTCAATTGCTTCGTCCAGCATAACATCGCGACTGCTTATTTCCGAGCGCGCCGATGCTGGTTCAATCATGCGCTTTCCTGCCATTCCGGCATTACCGCGACCTTCAAGCCGCTCCCGGCGCGCGCGCAATCCAATGCGTCTTGAAATTGTTGCAGCGGAAAGCGCTCGGTAAGGAGCGCACCCGCGTCGATGGCGCCAGTTGCGATCATATCGAGCGCGCGCTTGAATTGCGGCGGGGTGGAAGCGCTCGCCCCGCTGATGCGAATCTGACGGTAGTGAATCTCGTTGATGTCCAGCCTGGCCATGGAACCGGCGGAGAAACCGGCAAATAGATTGATCGCGCCGTTTTTTCGCGCCAGGGGCAGCAGATCGTTCACCAGGTCCGCGATGCCGACTGCAAGGATTATCTTGTCCGCTCCGATACCCGATGTCTCGTCCATGACGCGTTGGTAGATATCGGCATCATCGGGATCATGAACGCAATCGGCGCCATTCGCTAGCGCCATGCGCCGCCTTTGCGCCAGCGCCTCGGAGACAATGACGCGGGTTTGCGGGACCGCCTTCGCCAATTGCAGGTGCATGGTACCGATGGGACCGGCGCCGATGATCAGGACCGTTTCGCCGGGATTGATCCCGCCCATGTTATGCTGCCCATTGATGCAGCAGGACAGCGGTTCGCTCAGCGCAGCCGCTGCGCAAGACAAATCCGGCGGCAGGCGCAAGACATTGCCGGCGCTGACGGCGGGGGCCGGTACGCGAATGAACTCGGCGAATCCCCCGTCGTACTCGTATCCCAGCGCTTTGCGCCCCGCGCAAAGATTTTCGAGATCACGTCCGCAATAATAGCATTCCCCACAAGCGATGACCGGCGCGACCGTGACAGACTCACCAGCCCGCCAAGCGGGCAAGCCAGCGCCAACGGCCGCAATCTGGCCGGCGATCTCGTGTCCCAAAATGGAGGGAATACGCACCCCTCTGGTCTTTTTCCCGGCAATTATTTTCAAGTCCGTGCCGCAGATAGTCGCCGCCCGGACGCGCAGCAATAATTCACCGGCGCCGATTGCGGGCATGGGTACTTCACGCAGGTTGATGTTTTCGATTCCTTCAAAAACAGCTGCGAGCATCACTTGTCTCCAGCGGCATCTGACCGGGAACTGGTATGGTAGTGTATCCCTTTCGGTTGAAACAATCTTAAGCAACCCTCGACATGAGATCCTTGACCCAAAATGTGAACAATTTTCTAAGGCTTGTCCGCTACCGGGTCATGCTGACGCGCTTTTTCTACCCCATCCCCCGGCCCCTTCCCCGAAGCATCAGGGAAGGGGAGCTAAGCTTGGCGAATTTCGTAATAATTTGTGGATTTTCGCAAGGATCGCCCCTACCAGTTGTCGGGTGGTCGTTGCCCTTTAATATCAACCTTCTTCGATACACTACCGATGGTATAAACCTTCCCGTTGAATATAGTCCAGCGAATGCGAGCGCGCAATTATGCCGGCCTGTTGCCGGGCAATGGCCCCGGTCGCGTTACAGCGCGACGATTTTCACGCCGGCAAGGGCTTCGTCCAAGCGCCTGCGCCATTCGATGTCGAGGTCCGCAGGTATCTCGGCGCAGCCGACATACTCCAGGGTGAAAGAGGCGGCCGCCGCGCCGTAGCAGCCGGCGGTCGCCAGGTCTCGCCGCCGGCGCCAGCCGACGACGAATCCGCCGCAGTAGGTATTGCCGGCGCCGGTCTGGTCAACAAGGTCGCCGACCTCGACCGCTGGAATGGCGTAGGCTTTATCGTCCCCTTGACGCGCCACCAGCGAGCCGAGCTCGCCCATGCGCAAGGCGACCATATTGCAGCCATCCGCCAGCATGCGCCGCATAATCTCGGCTTCGTCGTCGACGCCGTACATGGTCTGCGCTTCGTGCAGATTGGGCGAGATGATATCGGCGTGGGGAATGCCGCGCAGGAAGGCGGCGTGGTCGGCGCCGAGCATGAAGATCCGCACCGGTTCCCAAAGCAATATGGCCTGCGGGAAGCGCCGCCGCCAAGCCGCCACGTGGTCTGCCCCCCGCAGCAGTGTCATGCCGGCCGCGCCGCGGAAGGGGATTTGCGGGCTGTCGGCCTCCGGCCCGTACATGAAAGGTTCGACGACATCGACGCGGAAGATCTCGTTGCGCACGCCGTTCCATTCGAAGATCTGCCAGCCGCGCACTTGGGGATGATGGGTCCAGGCCAGGCCCGATGTATCGAAATCTTTTTCCAGGCGCGCGCGGATATCGGCCGGCAGGTCCCCGCCCACCAGGCCGACCAGGGCGGGGCGCTCCCCCGCCAGCGCCATGCCATAGGCCGCGTGCGTGCCGCCACCGCCCAGCACGCCCATGCTGGTGCGACCGTCGGGATAGACGATGTCGTCGATGATGATGCTGCCGACGGCGATGAACTCGGGCGCGGACATGGCTTAACGTTTGAGTTCGCTGATCATGTGGCTGGAGCGAATTTGACTGGCGCCGTCCGCCCAATCGGGACTGCGTCCGCCCTCGAAGTTGCGAAAGTAAGGCGCGCCCAGCGCGGCCGCGCGGGCCGCGGAAAAGAGCTCGCCCGGTATGCTGTAAACGATCGAGGCGTAGCGCTCGGGGATCTGTTGCGGGATCGGCAGCAGCGTATCGACATATTGCCGAATCTCGGTCGCGTCTGCCGTGGATACCAGGGCAAGGGGACGAGCGATGCTGTGGGCTGCGCGCGCCACCTCCGCCATGCGGTCGCCGTCGAATTGATCTGCAGAGAGCAAGATCAGCGGCGTATCCGCCTCGGCCGCGAAATATTGCAAATGCGACCATTCCTCGGTCTCTTGGGCCAGGGCGGCGTCGCCGCTCGCTTCCAGGACTTTTGCCGCGCTGAACATGGCGACGCCGTAAAGCGGTCCCGCGCCGACAAATTCAAAGAGCCTGGCGTGGCGCCAGCGCTCTACCAGCTCGTCAGCGATTGGTTCGCAGACTTGGATGGTCTCCTCAACGGCGTCCGCCAGTTGGGCGATGGCGACTCGTTCGGCATCGGCGGCGGCGGTGGTGAGGGCGCCGCGCACCTCGGCGATGCGCAGGGCGGCCAGCAGCAGGGCGATCTGCGAGGCCAGGTAGGAGCGGATGCCGGGGACAACCATGCCCGCCAGTTCATCGGGCAGGGGCGGCACAGCGGTTTCAAAGACCGTGTCGGCCACCGCCCCCAGTGGCCCGCCCGGATTGCCGGTCAAGGCCACGGCGGTCGCCCCGGCTACCCGCGCCAAATCCATGGCTTCAATGGTGCGGCTAACTTCGCCCGAGACCGATACGCAGATGACCAGATTGGTCCCGGGGCCGGTATCGGGCAGGAAACCGGCGGTATAGCGGCTGAAGGGCAGGGAACTGAGGGCTTGCGTCGGCAGGCCGGTCAATTGATGAAAAGCGAGCTCGGCGCCCACCGGGGCGTGATGGCTGTCGCCGCAGCCGACCAGGTAGATGCGCTTGACTGAAGTGCAGGTTGCGAAGTCGAAGGCGCGGCGGGCCGAGGCGTCGAAGGGTTTGACGATAGCGCGGATGAGGTCGGGCAGGGTGTCGATTTGCTGGTGCATGGGGGAGCGGTTGGTCATGGGCGATTTTCCTTTAATCGAAGAGTCGACTTTGGCACTATAATATCCCAGAATGTCCTAGTAATCGAAATACTGGCAGATGTCCGCTTAGGACGATTCTTCGGCAACTGGCCGCATTCACAGGAAAGGTAAAGAATTATGGTGGAGTACGCCACCCGCACACTAAACATGACCGGCGTATGGTGGATTCCTGACAGCTATGAAAACAGGATGATGGGCACTTTGACTAGGAAGCCAAATCGCGGATGCGAGTTGAAGTTAGTAGACGATTCATTCGACTTCAACTGGGATATGTCCGCCGGGATCATTGTAGGTCTTAATAGCGATCAGAAACCCATTACATTGATTGACTGCAAATATGCTGGTCACGCGGGGACTACGGGGTCAGGTAACGTACATAGCTTCGGTCACTGGATTCAGTCAAAGTGCGCACTTGTTGGGTATCTCTTCGAGAACGACAGTGATCTGGAAATCATCGACCTTTACTTAGGATATGCTGGATTAGATGAATATGTGATGGAAAAATATCACACATATGATATGACCAAAGATATCGACGGAAACTATCACATTGAGGAAGTCACATTTGACATACCCAAATACGAAATAGCCAGGATTGGTGTTACAGGCGTGGAACTTTATGTCAGTTTCTCACTGGATAAAGAACTTCGTTTGCGCCATAAACTGCATCTCTCGTTTTCCGCAGGCAATTCTTACAGATCAGAAGGCGACGACTTACGGTTAATAGATGTAATCCTGCCAGAGTTTCTAGGGACATTGATGGGTCATCACAGTTTCATAACTGCTTTGACCAGCCGCATTGGCAATGCTCCTGTGGAGATTTTTGACGGCTACAATCGGAAGATGTCATGGAATGGCGATCCAGACTTTCTTGGCCGCTTGGTATGGGGAAGCAAGGACAGATTAGATCTATGGCCATTCATTCTCCCGGCATGGGCGAAGAATTATGAGGCCGTGGCAAAACTTTGCCGCGCATATATTAAGATACTGGCTGATGGCAATGATGGATTCTTAGAAATCAACAATTTGGTTCACATTTTCTTCGGTTTAGAAGCCTACTACAAGGCAAAGTGCAAACGCAAAAGAGGTTCGTTGGCTAAAGCCCTTAATTATGCGATTTGCCAAATACGCAGTCGCTTTCAGAACGTTGAAAAGTACATAGCGGCAGTTGAATCGATAGATATGAACAGTTTGAGCCATGCTCGACAGGTGCTCGTACACGCCAACGAAGGCGATCCCGACTATGCGCTGGTTTATCACCAACTCATATTCATAACGCGATGTGTGTTGTTAATGGAGATGG
Source organism: Chloroflexota bacterium (assembly GCA_026708115.1). GTDB lineage: Bacteria > Chloroflexota > Anaerolineae > Aggregatilineales > Phototrophicaceae > UBA6055. The sequence continues at coordinate 113,431 of JAPOVL010000043.1, read as the reverse complement.
AATACCCGGTAAGTGCTGTCGAGAAGGACACGAGTCATTGGGAATTATGGCATTTCTTGGCAGATCGCCGGAAACGCAAAGAAGCGAACAGTTGATATGACGCTTGGCGACTGTCTGTCAATTCAATACTCTCATAACAAACGCGCGGACCCAACTCACCCCCCGCAACCAGATCACCCAGCGCGGCAGTCTCCTCTGTCGAATACGCATTTTCCAGCGGGACGGCCGAGCCGCGTTCATAGCAGGAAACGAAGACGCGCCGACGCGTCGAAGGGTTTGACGATATCGCGGATTAGCTCGGGCATCGTGTCGATAGCGCGGTTCAGGGGCATGAGATAGGTCTACTACTGTTCAGATTATGTGCAATGGTGGAATCACAGAAGGAAGTGATTTGAGTGCAATTGCCTGGTTTAGTAAATGAATGATGTGAAAAGAAGCAGCCACACCAATTGACGTCGTCGCCCCGATGAGCCAGCGCAAGACTTTCAGTTCGAATCGTATGCTTTTGACTTCGGCCTTAAGAACTTTGACGTCCGCTTTGAGATTTTCCATGTCTGTTCTAACAGATTGGAGGTCGGCACGTATGACTTGGATCTTAACTCTGACGCCTTCGAGGCCTGCCTTGGTTGCCAGATGTGGAACCGCTGTTTCTAGTGAAGCGATTCTTTCCAATTCTGTTCCGCTTGCCATGTAGCATCCTTGCATGACTTCAGCGTGCCGCGTTGAATTATACAAACTTTATCGTAACATCAGTTTCGTTTGCTTTCAAGTATCCTTAATGAATAAGCGCTGATCCACCTCACAGCCGCAGCCAAATCACCCAGCGCGACCGTCTCCTCGGTCGTATGCGCGTTTGCCAGCACGACGCCGATCAAGCCCAGGCAGCGCGTGTGCAAGCTGAGCAGCATATCGTCGCTGCGCGAGACGTAGCCGAAATTGAGCTTGACCGTGCCCGGCCGCGCCCCGTTGACCTCCTCCGCCAGGTCCGTGGCCAACGCCTGATAATCCAGCGGCACGACCGAGCCGCGTCCGTAACCGGAAACAAAAGCATGCGACGCGCCGATGCCGGGCGCATGACCGGTCGACTCATCGACATTGTGAGCGTCGATATTGATGAAACCGAGGCGCGGCGGTGGCAGGGCATGCGCCAGGCGCGACGCGCCTTGCCCAAATAGACCATCGGGCGGACCTTCTTCCTGGTCGGTGAATGCGAAGATGACCTTTTGACCGCGCGCGGCAAGCTCATCGGAGAACGCGCTCAGCGCCCGCGCCGCGAGCAAACCCAGGCTGACTCCGGTGGCGTTATCCAGTCCCGCGCCGATGACGCGCCCGTTGCTCAGGCGCGGTTCCGCAGCCATCATTACCGTGTCGTCCCATGCCAGCGAGCCGCTCTCGACTTCAAAGCGGATCCGCTGCTCGGCATTGACCTCGCCGAACTGCAATGCGCCTTCGGCCACTGTCTCCACGCGCCCGGCCCGATAACGGACGGCGATGGCGGGGCAGCGATACTGCGGCTGCGGGACCCGTATCGCGCAGAGCGGATACAGCGTCGCCTCGGCCAGGTGCAAGACGCGAAACGAGGGGCGGTCCATGTGCGCCGTGATGAGCAAGTCGGCGGACTCGGAAGCTGCGCCGATCGCGATGGCCAGGTTGCCGGTCGCTCGAATACGCGGGTCCGCCGAAAGCGACAGACCCAATTCGCCGGCGATAGCGCCGATGACTTCGCCGACCGCGCCGGGCAGGCGAGCGCCGCTGTTGGGAGCGGGCGCCGCCAAGAGACGCCTCAAATAGCCGTAAATCGAGTCGGCGGAACAGACCGGATCCTTGCCTATTTGCGTTATCAAGTTTTCGACGGTCATGAGCCTGTCGTTCACGATTGCGAGAGCGCCTTGACGAACATCGCGTGCACGCCATCGGTATCCAGCGCTTGTATCACGTTCACATTCGGGCTTTGGCCGCTCATGTAGTTGTAGTCAATGACCGTTTGGCCGCGCGTATGCTGGCCGTTCAGCTCGACAGTAACGAAGCACTTTTGACTCTGTTGGATCAGGTCTGGCTGCAGCGTGACCGCCATCGCCAATGGATCGGGAAGCAAATAGGCCGGGCGCTTGTAGGTATGCTGCAGGCGCTGCGCCGTTTCGCGGGAGATCTTGTCGAAGAAGCGGCCGTTGACGGTGTCGATAGCGCAAAGCGCGTTGAACTTGTCCCAGGCGAAGCCATGCGCCAGCGTCGTCTCCCAGCTGAGCATGGCCGCGTCGTCGAAGGCAGACAGCGTGATGAATGCCGCTTCGGGATCGGTGTAAATGTTGTATTCGGCGGTCAGGTTGGGCGTATTGCCATGTGCCGCGATCGTGCCGCCCATGAAGGCAAACTGCTTGATGCGCGCCGGAAACTCCGGATCGAGCCGGATAGCGGCGGCCAGGTTGGTCAGCGGACCCAGGGCGATCAAGGTCAGTTCGCCCTCGTATTCGCGCGATAGCCGCAAGAGCGCCAGCACGGCATGCTCGTCTTCGATCGCGCGCGTCAGAGTAGGCCGGTCGCGGAAGTCGCCCAATCCGTCGCCGCCGTGGAACTCGGCCGCGTCTTCCCAAGCCTGGATCAAGGGACGGTCGATGCCGGCATATACCGGCACGTCCTGATTCATGATTTCGAGGATGGTCAGCACGTTGGGATTGACCTGGCGGATATGCACGTTGCCGGTCAAGGTGGTGATGGCCAGCACGTCGACATCGGGGTGGGTCAGCGCCAGCATGATCGCTTGGGCGTCGTCAACGCCGGCGTCTGTATCAATGATCAGTTTCATATTAATGCTTCCCTCTCGGCAAATATTTCCACCTTAATATAGCACGGTCAAGTCGTCAGCCCTACAAAGATCGACCGAAATGCGTCCATCAAGAGTTGATGCAGCCTGAGAGATTGGATATTGTATACAATATTGTACCGATTCTTATTGTGCAGAATATATAAATCATGCTTGACTTGCGCACATTGTTGCCGTTCAATGAGGGTGACGATGTTCATTTGGATACAGAGTCACAGACGGTCCAGTTCACGTTTTCTCAATCGAGATCGGCAACAGAAATGCGAAGACGAGTTGGATTGACATGGAGGACGAGATGTTTGGAGACAATCTGGTTATCGCGTTTGTCGTGGCTGTAAATGTGCTATTGATTGCCGCATGGGTGTACCTGTATCGCGATTGGTGCGAAAGTTCCTGACTTCATGCGCCTTCTCGCTCGGATTGCGGTGTTGGTTTGCTACGGCAATCGTAAAAAAGCGCGCGTATGATTAGCGCTGTTCAAAGGAGGCGGGGCTTGCTCCACAACTGGAATTGAGTGAGCCCCGCTATCGGAGAAGCTCGCCCGAAAAGGCGGGCTTTTTTTGTCTGCTCCTGCTAGCGCGCGAATTCGCCGGGCTGGATTTTGCCCTTTCCGAAGAAAAGCGGGTATAATAGCCCAATCAGAATTGAATCTGATCAAACCAATTTTTAGTGGAGGAATCAAATGAGGAAGCTTAGTTTTCTGCTAGTTGTTATGCTCGTCTTCCTGACGGCGTTTACGGCCTTCGCCCAGGACGAACCGTTGCGCGTTGTTTCCGTAATTAACGGGACGCTCGGCGACAAGTCCTTCTTCGATAGCGCCCAGCGCGGTATGGACGCCATTGCTGATGAATACGATATCGAGACCGATACGGTTGAGCTCGGTATTGATCCCGCCAATTGGGAGCCGGGCTTGTTGGATGTTATGTCCGATACCGATTCCTACGACATCTTGATTGCCGGCACTTGGCAGATGGTTGGTTTCATGGCGGCTAACGCCCACAACTATCCCGACAAGCTCTTTATGTTTTACGACGCCGGCATGCCCTATGACGATGCGGAAACCTGTGTCGATGCCTGCGCAAATGTCTATTCGATGACATACGCCCAGAACCAGGGTTCGTTCCTGGCTGGCGTTTACGCAGCTGCCATCACCATGAGCGGGATCGAAGGCACCAATGACGCCCCGACTATCGGCGCTGTCGGCGGGCAGCAGATTCCGGTTATTGACGACTTCATCGTCGGTTACGAGCAGGGCGCTTGCCTGGTCAATCCGGATACGGTGAGCATCGTGCAATATGCCGGCAGCTGGAATGACCCGGCCCGCGGCAAGGAAATCACCCTGGCTATGTACGAGCAGGGCGCTGATATCGTCTTCCAGATCGCCGGCGGCACCGGCGTCGGTGTCTTTGAAGCGGCCCACGAACAGGCGCGCTACGCCATCGGCGTCGACTCCGACCAGGCTGTAATCGTGGCCGAGACCGATCCCGACCAAGCCGAGCGCATCCTGACCAGCATGCTCAAGAATGTCGACAACTCAATCTTCCGCGCCATCACCCTGCATCTTGAAGGCGAATTGCCTTACGGCTCGGTTGAGAACTTGGGTATTCCCGAAGGCGGCGTGGGCTTGGCCAAGAACGACTTCTACGATATGGCCACGTCTGAGGACATCAAGGCGATGGTGGAAGCGGCCGAAGCGGCCGTCGTCAATGGCGATATCGAAGTTCAGACTGTCTTCACCAGTGAGGACATGATGGCTGCGGTTGGAACGGCTTGCGCCGATATGCCCAGCGCCGACATGAGCATGGACGACATGATGATGGACGATATGTAGTCCATTGCAAACACTCGAACAAGACCCCTTCCCTGGCCTCAACGGGGAAGGGAAAAAAGTCCCTCCCCGAAACTTCGGGGAGGGACTTAGGGTGGGGTTGAAAATCTCGGGTTATCAAGTGTATTTCCTCAACTAATCGAGAATAGTTTATGCCCATAATCGAAACCCAAAACGTCCACAAGATTTATCCCAATGGCGTGGAGGCCAACCCCTCCCCGAAGCATCAGGGAGGGGGAGTTGTCGAGCGTGCATCTGTCTTATTGTGACAATTTTCATATAGCTGATTACAATTGCTCTGTGCCCTCTTTGGTGAATAAACCATGCCTATAATCGAAACTCAAAACGTCCACAAGATTTATCCCAACGGCGTGCACGCCAACGACGATATCAGCTTCTCGGTCGAGCAGGGGGAGATCCACGCCTTGGTCGGCGAGAACGGCGCCGGCAAGTCCACCTTGATGAAGCTCCTTTATGGCCTGGAGCATCCGTCGTCGGGGCGCATTTTCATCCGCGAAAATGAAGTCGAAATCGGCAATCCGCAGGTGGCCATCGAGCACGGCATCGGCATGGTGCATCAGAATTTCATGCTGGTGAATTCCTTCACGGTGGCGCAGAACATCATCCTCAATCGCGAGACCAAACAGGGCATGTCAATCGACTTTGGGGCTGCTGTCTCCGATACGGCGGCGCTATCGAAAGAATACGGCCTAAACGTCAATCCCAATGCCAGAATCGAAGATATCCCGGTGGGAATGCGACAGCGGGTGGAGATCCTCAAGGCGCTTTACCGCGGCGCGGAGATATTGATCCTTGATGAGCCGACCGCCGTCTTGACGCCGAGCGAGACGCAGGACCTCTTCGCCGCCATCCGCAATCTGGTCGTGGGCGGCAAAACTGTCATCTTCATCACGCATAAGCTCAAGGAAGTCATCGAGATATCCGACCGCGTCACGGTCATGCGCGACGCGCGGGTGATCGGCACAGTTAATACCGCCGAGACGGATGAGCGCGAACTGGCGCGCATGATGGTCGGGCGCGAGGTCTTCATGCAGGTCGATCGTCCGGATGTGACGCGCGGCATGCCCGTGCTGGATGTGATTCACTTGACCTATGCCGACGACAGCGGTCATCAATTGCTTAAACAGGTCAGTTTCCGCGTCTATGAAAACGAGATTCTGGGCATCGCCGGCGTGGAAGGCAACGGACAGACCGAACTGGCCGAGGTGCTGACCGGCTTGCGCCCGCCCACCACCGGAGAAGCCTTTATCAGCAACGAACAAATCCTGGGCCGCGGCCCGCGTTCGGTGCGCGAGCATCAAGTGGCGCATATCCCGGAAGATCGTCTGACCAACGGCGTCGCCTTGTCGTCTTCCATCGACGACAACTTGATCATTGATCGTTATTATCGCGAACCATTTACCCGACGCGGCCTGCTGGATATCAAGTCCATCGTCGACAACGGAGTAGAATTGATCCGCGAGTTCAACATCATCGCGCCCAACGGCGCGATCCCGGTCAACGCGCTTTCCGGTGGCAATATGCAGAAGGTTGTCGTGGCCCGCGAGTTGTCGTCGACGCCCAAGCTCTTGATCGCCGCCCAGCCCACGCGCGGCGTCGATATCGGCGCTATCGAGTTCATCCATCAGGAATTGGTCGATCAACGCACCGGCGGGCTTGCCATTCTGCTGATTTCAGCCGACCTGCAAGAAGTGATGAAGCTATCCGACCGCATCATGGTAATGTACGAAGGCGAGATCGTCGGCATCTTCCCCAATGACGAGAGCCTGACCGAGGAGCGCATCGGCTACTATATGCTCGGCGCCGAACGGCAGGACGCCGTCGAAATGGAGCGATACGCATGACATCGTTGAGGACCAATCTCCTGCTGATCGTCGGCGGGCTGGCCGGCATCCTGGTCACGCTGTTCATCACCCACACCATGTTCGACGGCTCGATGGAAAAAATGACCGGCACCGAGACCTGGCAGAATATCCTGCTGGTCAATGTGCTGGTGGGCGCTTGCATCCTGCTCTTTGTTGTGGAGTTGCGCAGGCAGGCGATACGCGTCTTGCTCACGGTTATTGTGGCGCTCATATTGGGATTCATCGTTACATTTGTCTTTAACCTCGACGCGGCTGATCGCTTCGCCAGTGGCGAGTTCCGCGCGCAGGTGGTTTCCGATGCCGAGCCGAGCGACGACGACGATGTCGACCTGGAATACAACAAACGCCGGGGCGGACATTTCAACAAACCAAACGTGGTCGCGCCCGTCAGCGAGATCGCCTGGACATTTGCCGGGAGCGAAGGGGACGTCGTCTCGCTGCTGGCCTATGCCAAGAATCGCCGTTCCGAGGTCGATGTGCTAGTGGAATTGCGCGATGACAGCGGCGCTGTTCTGGCAGCTGCCACTTCCGCCACGATGACGCAGGTGGACGAGACATTTGACGACCTTGTCAGCATGAAAGACGCAGTTATCGAGGGCTTTGCGCTACCCGCGGACGGCGTCTACACGCTTTATTCGCGCCCCGAAGACGTCGAGACCGGCACGGTGCTTGCCGAGGCGATGAACCAATCTCAACTGGCTTTCGAGGCTCTGCTGTTGGGACCGATAGAACGCGTCAATCGCTGGGGCGTTTGGATACAGGACGCCATCACGCTGATCTTGCTGGGCCTGTCTTTTGCCATTGTCTTCCGCGCCCAGCAGTTCAGCCTGGGCGCCGAAGGACAACTCTATTTCGGCGCCCTGGTATCGGGCATCATCGCGCTCAACTCGCCGAATATTCCGGGCATCCTCTTGATACCTTTCATCATCCTGGCATCGGGCACGGCGGGCTTCGTCTACGGATTGATCCCGGGCGCGTTGAAAGCTTATTTGGGCGCAAACGAGCTGGTCTCGACATTGATGCTCAATGTGATCGCCACACGCTTCTTCGAGATGGTGCTCAACTTCCAGCTCAAGCCGCCCGACGCCGGTTATGTCGCATCGAGTAAATTCACCGAAAACGCGATATTGCCGGTCATTGTGGAAAAGACGCAGGTCACCATCGGTGTCTTCGTGGTGGTCATCGTCATTTTCATATCCTGGCTCTTGATCCGGCGTACGCCGCTCGGTTACGAAATTCGCATCATCGGCTCCAACCTCAAGTTCGCCGACTACGGCGGCGTCAATTCGCGGCGAACGATCATGCTGGTGATGGCCATCAGCGGTATCGTCGCCGGTTTAGCGGGCATGCACCTGGCCACCGGCATCCATAGACAATTGATCTTGAATATATCGTTCGCGCTGGCTTTTGAAGGGGTGGTGGTCGCCTTGCTGGCGCGCTTGAATGTGCTGGTGGTGCCCTTCACCGGCTTGCTATACGCCTATCTGCGGGCCGGCGCGCAATTCATGGAACGCGATGCCAATGTCAGCTTTGAAGTGGTGCGGATGATCCAGGCCATTATCATCTTGCTGATCACGGCCGAGGCGCTGGTCACGTTCTTCCAACAACGACAGAAACGCGCCGATATCGACGAAAGCGGACACGCTGTGGCAGCCGTGGAGGATCGCGATGTTTGAGAACGTCATTGACGGCATTTTCAGCGCGGTATTTCTCGCTGCGATCCTGCGCGTGACCACGCCGATCCTGCTGCCATCGCTGGGCGCGCTTATTTCCGAAAAAGCCGGCGTGCTTAACATCGGCCTGGAAGGCATGATGCTGTCCTCAGCCTTCACCGGCGTGGTGGTCAGCGCCTACTCGCAGGACTGGTTCGGCGCGGAAACGGGCCTGACTATTGGTCCCTGGCTGGGACTGTTGCTGGGCGTCTGTGTCTCGCTGCTGCTGTCCTTCGTGCTCGCGCTCTTCCACCTGGACCTCAAAGGTGATTTGTTCTTGTCCGGCATCGCGCTGAATATCTTCGGCTCGTCCGCCACAGTCGCCATCATGTTCGAGTTGACCGGCGACCGCGGCAATACCAGCACCCTGGCCAGCTTGCAAATGCCCTTCATTCAACTCCCGGAATTTATCAACCAGATTCCCCTCATCGGTGGCTTTATTTTCGGCGTCTTTGACAATCAGAGCGTCATGACCTGGGTAGCCTTCGTCTCTGTCTTTTTTGTGACGTTTTTCCTGTATCGCAGTCCCTTCGGCATGCACTTGCGCGCGGTCGGCGAGAATCCCGAGGCGGCGGCATCGGTCGGCATCAACGTCAAGCGTATTCGCTACTTGGCGCTGTTGATCAGCGGATTTTTCGCCGGCTTGGGCGGCATCCACATGAGCATGGGCTACTTGCAACTCTTCCAGCGCGATATGACCAATAACAGAGGCTTCATTGCTTTGGTCACGCCTTCTTTGGGCGGTGGGACACCTGCCGGTACCATGATCGCCTCATCCATTTTCGGCTTTTTCGACGCGCTGGGCATCCGCATCGGCTCGCTGGAGATCCCGTCGCAATTGCCGCAATCGATTCCCTATTTCGCGACCGTGTTGGCGCTGGTGATTTATGCCCTGCAACGGCGTATCTCCCAACGCGTCAGCGAAATGCGCACCGCCTCTGGCGACGCCTTCGACGCCGAATTCTGGCGCTCGATCCAGCGCATCAGCATTCTGCACATGCTGCTGATGATGGTGGCGGTCATCGGCGTTGTGACGGGCGTCAGTATCCTGGCGGCGCCGAATGGCTTCGGCGGCGCGGATGGCGCAGTCCCGATCGGATTGCTGATCGGCGCCCTGTCCATCGCGCTCTTCGTCATCAGCCTGCCCTTCGTCCGCGATATCTTCAAGATTCAGCAGCGTTGGAGAGCCAGCGCGGCCGTGACGGTGGTCTCGCTGGGCATTTATCTGACGCTCTTTTTGGCGCTCTTCTTCGAGCCGATCCTGGCGCTGGTCATCGGGCTGGTTGCGGCGGGCGCGATCTGGCTGATCATCGGGGGCCGCGTGTTGATGCGAGCGGAGTGAGAGGAATGGAGAGCGCCCTGAAGCCCGTCTATGAGCTTTGTAGCGCAAACATGATTATTCCGACTATGACACCAGTAGCAATTGCTACCATGATGGCAACAATCACGCCAAGAATCCACTTCAGGTTATCTAGTTTTGTTTCGATGCGGACGAGTGTTGGGGCAATCTCGCTACGTTTCACATACTCTTCGGCGCGTGTTTCTATTCTGGTAAGTCGATCGTTCATCGCTGCTTCAGTCATGGGCTGCCGCGCGAGTCTCTTGTCTGCCATCTGTGATGATATACTTGCATTATGCCAAAGATCGTGCAATTTGCCCACTTTAGAGACGCCGGAATGAAAGAAAATGAAGCATGCCCCTTATTCCGACAGGTCCGGTCATCGGTAGGCGCGTGCTGATGCGGGCGGAGTGAGCGGACGCGCATAAACCGTTGACAAGGCGCAATTCGAATAAAGGGTAAATGACCATGAGTAAATCTCGAGCGACGCGCGTCATTCTATTGCTCATTATTGCCGTGTTCATCTGGAAATATGTCGAGAAACGCAATGATTTGCAATGCTTTGTCATGCAGCAGGCAGACATGCTGGAGTTTGTATTTACGGCGGGCTACGCCAGCGAAGACGAGATTCGCGATATCGTCTGGAACGACACGATGACCGCGTTCCATGGGCAGGCTTGGCGGATATCGTTGGACCAGCTATTCCACGCGATCTTCATGGGCGGCAGCCGTGGCCAGCAGGTGCTAAGACACTTGACCAATCCCCCGGACGTTTCACCCGATTTCTACTGCGAAGGTCTCATTGAATGGACGATTTGGCATAAGTATAACTTCGATGATTACGATACCTGGAGCTACTCCGGTACAGACATCACGACCATTCACCAGGTGACAACGACTTTGCAAGCGATTCCCGACGATGAATTGTGGGATTACGAGGTGGGGGCACATCTACAATACTACAGGATCGACTGGAACGAGGGTAATACCGTTTGGAGTCTCAGTTATCGTGATGCCGGCTCCGTAAGCGCGGCTTTATGGCTTCGTGGCAAGATAGTGCCCGACTACTGGTCCGGCTGGTACGCAACCTGGCTGGAGCAATGGCAAGAGTTTCAAGCCACTGAAGATGTTGAATAAAATCCTCGGATGTCTCTACGGCCAGGCGCTGGGCGATGCCTTCGCCATGCCGGCGCAGGTCCATCCCGACGATACCGAACGCTGCTTCGGCTGGCTGGATAGCTGGCAAGACGCGCCCGATGACCACATCGTGCACGCAGGCTTGCCCGCCGGCCGCATCACCGACGACTCCGAGCAAGCCTTTTCCATCGCGCAGGCGGTGATTAAGGCCGGCGGCGTGACGCTTGACGCGGTCGTCCAGGGATTGATCAGTTGGTACGACCGCGTTGGCGGCGACGACTCGCCCTATGTCGGTCCCAGCACGCGCCGCGGCATCAACGCGCTGAAAGCCGGCGGAGATCCGCGCAGGACGGGAACATGGGGCGATACCAACGGCGCCCCCATGCGCATTGCGCCCATCGGCACCCTGCATCCGGGAGATATCGCTGGCGCTGTGGCCGACACGGTGACCGTATGTATGCCGACTCACTATACCAGCCCGGCCGTATCCGGCGCTTGCGCCGTATCCGCTGCGGTCGCAAGCGCCATGGTCGACAGCATCTCCCTAGATGCGATGATTGAGGCCGGCTTGCGGGGCGCAGACCTGGGCAAAGGGCATGGCCGCGCTTGGTTCGGCTGTTCAGTGGCGTACAAGATCGAGCAGGCGCTGGCAATCGCCAAGGGCGATCAAGATGACAGAACGCGCTTGCGCCGGATATTCGACGAAGTGGGGGCGACCTTGAACGTGCCGGAAACGGTCGGCGCGGCTTTCGGCCTGCTGGCGATGGCGGGGGGCGATCCCAAGCGAAGCGCGATTCTGGCTGCCAATCTGGGCGGCGATGCCGATACCATCGGCGCCATCGCCTGCGCCATGGCCGGCGCCTACGCCGGCTTTGACGCGATACCGGCCGACGATATCGCGGTGCTGGAAAACGACGACGTCTTCCGCGCCTATGGCGTGCGCAAAATCGCGGTCGGGCTGGAAGCGCTCATCAACGTCTCAGCCGGCTAATGATCAAACGACTCGTCACAGTTGGCGACCTGGTGGTCGATCTACTGCTGGATGTGCGGCTGCCCATCGCAGCCGACGAGCATCAAATGTCGCCGACGCTGCTGCTCGAACCCGGCGGGGCTTGCAGCACCATCTTGGCGGCGCGCAATCTTGGTTTGGAGGTCGCCGCGCTGGGCGCGGTCGGCGCTGATTTTCAAGGACGGCTGCTGCTCGATATCATGGAAGCAGCCAGCGTCGACACGTCGGCGCTGGTGGCGCCCGCTGGCAGTACCACGACGACTGTGATCGCGCTCGCGGATCAGACGGGCGGCGGGCATGTTTTCCTGGGCAACTACGGCGAAGGGCCCGACATCGCGCTGACAGACGCAGCGCGCGAACAATTGAAGCGCGCGGATGTCGTCTTTGTCCCGGGTTATTCCTTGGTCGAAGAGCGGCTGCGCCCCTTGATCGAGGGCGTTTTGGAGTTTGTCAATGACAGTCCGACGCCGCTATACGTGGATGTGGGACCCTTCTTGGGCCAGTTGGAGCGGGGGAAAGTGGAACGCGTCCTGGCCTTGACGGATGTTCTGCTGCTTACCGAAGACGAGATTCCCTTTGCCAGCGATGGGGAAACCGGTATCAAGGCCTGCCGACGATTACTGCAACGCTATCCGTCTCTCTTGATCATATTGAAGTTAGCGGAACAAGGCTGCCGAATTATGGGGCCCGAGCTCGACATACGCTGCCGCGGTTTTCCAGTCGCGGTCGTCGATACCATTGGCGCGGGCGATGTCTATGCCGCGGCCTTCATTTGGTCGCGCGCGCAGGGCTATGCGCTGGCGGATTGTGGTACTATAGCCAACGCCATGGGCGCCGCAAGCGTCACAAAAGCCGGCGCCGGCCGCATGGCGCCGACCTGTAGCGAGATACAGGCTTTGTTGGACAAGCACAAGACAGGATTACGTCTCTCATGCTAAAGACCGTAGTTTTTGATACGCCGCGCGGCGATGCCCTGGTTGATATCACAACGCATGTGCAGCAGGTGGTCGCTGAAAGCAGCGTACATGCCGGGCTCTGCGTTATCGTTGTTCCGCATACCACTGCCGCTATCACCATCAATTCGGGACTTGATCCCGCCACGCCGAACGATATCTTGGCCGATCTCAAGCGGCTTGTGCCGACGCGCGTCGATTTCGAGCATCAATACGACACGCCGGCCGATGCCGCCGGGCATATCAAAGCGACCTTGGTCGGGCATAGTGTGACGCTGGTGATTGAGGAGGGCAAATTGCTGCTCGGGCACTCGCAAAGTATCATGTTCTACGAATTCGACGGACCCCGCACACGTCGCGTCCAAGTCAAAATACTGGGAGGATAGCCATGCCACGCAAAATCATCATTGATACCGACCCGGGCGTTGACGACACCATGGCGATTTTCTTCGCCTTGTGCTCGCCCGAGCTGGAAGTGATCGGCTTGACCACGATCTTCGGCAATGTGCATACCGAACTCGCGACCAGGAACGCGCTGCGCTTGTTGGAAATCGCGGGCCGGACCGATATCCCTGTTGCCCACGGCGCAGACAACGCGCTGACCGGCCCATTCGAAGGTCCCGTTCCTTTTGTGCACGGCAGCGACGGCCAAGGCGATATCTTCCTGCCGGATCCGGCAGGCGCGCCGGCGGACATCAGCGCGGCGCAATTTATCGTCGAGCAACTGCGCGCGCATCCCGGCGAGATTACGCTGGTGCCCGTGGGTCCGCTGACCAATATCGCGCTGGCGCTGCGCCTGGAGCCGCGCATCACCGAGTGGGTCGACCAAGTCGTGCTGATGGGCGGCAACGCGCTGGCGCCGGGCAATGCCAGTCCTGCCGGCGAGGCCAATATCCGCAACGATCCGGAAGCGGCCGATCTGGTATTCGGCGCCGATTGGTCGGTGACCATGGTGGGCCTGGACGTGACCCACAAGGTGCATATGAAGCCGGAAGACATCGCCGAATATGAGACGCACGGCAATGCCATGTCCGACCATATCATCCGCATCCTGCCGCACTATCGCAACTATTTCGAATCGAGCTATCCGGCGCAGGGCATCTTCGTGCACGATTCCAGCGCCATCGCCTACCTGCTCGATCCGTCGCTATTCGAGACCAAGCGCTGGGCGATCCGCGTTGGTACGCAGGGTTTGGGGCGGGGCAAGACCTGGCCCGCATTCGGCAAGCACATCTTGCCGGCCTGGCAGAACCGCCCGCTGGTCAATGTCTGCGTCGGCGTCGATGGCCCGCGCCTGGTGGCGCTGGAAGCCGAGCGCCTGCGGAAGGCCTAGCTGGTCCCTGCACTGGTATACGATTGATAGTCCTTGTTCTGGGGTTTTAGCTGTCCCGATTCGGCAGCGCGCCGGCCAATCCAAGCCCTTCCAACAAACCAACGACTCGCGATTGCTCGTTTTCTACGGAGCGCAGGCGATCGTCGAGATCTTTGAATCCGGTGTCCACTTTGTTCTCTAGCCGTCGTATATCGCCTTTAAAATCCGAGCGCAATCGCTTCGTATCAACGCGAAACGCGGCGTGCCTGCAGTGGTCACGATATCGGTGTAGCACAGCCAGGCGTCGCGACGAACCTGCCAGTAACAGAGCGGCATTGGCTATAACGCTAATCGCGAAATATCTGCTGCATCACGGCGAACTCATTAAAGAGCATCCATTCCGCCGCGATCGCGCCGTCGGCGATTTGATGCTGGGAAATACCCCACATGCTGATTGACCGGCCCGTTGGCGGTCCATATATGCCGTTGCCGGTATGCGTGCCCAGGATGTTCCAGCGCACTGAAACCAGGTAGCCATCGTCATCGTTGCCCATCCAATAAATATCATCGACCCGCAGCGCCAGGTCAGGGAACATGGCCAGCATCGACAGGATGAACGATTGATAATCGCCGCGCCCCTGGATGCTGCGCCCGGTCGAACCGATGAATTGCAGGGATGGATGGTAAGCCAGCCTCACATCTGCCAGGCAGCGCCGATTCCAAATATTGTGATAGATGCGGCGGATGAATTCCTCGACATCAAAGCCACTGGCGTTGCTCGGCAGCAGGTATTGGGGTCTGTCTTGACCGGCCAGGCGCTCAGCTTCGCCGGAGCGGTCGGCGTCGAACGCGCTGCTATCCATTTCATTGCCGAATCTGCGGGCCATTTCGCGCAGGTCAAAACCCAGTTGCCGGATCAGGTTGGCGGTATCGTAAATCACCCATTCATTGAAGATCTCATTTTCCAGCGATACACAGTTGGCGATGCACCAGAGCAGCACTTTTTTGCCTGTCGGCCGGCCATAACGCGAGAAGCCGGTATTGTGCCCGCTGATCACCGTGCGGTGTGAGGTATGGAAGCCTGATACATCGTCGCCGGCCCAGATGATCTCGTCGGCAAACAAGCGGATATCGGGGAAGGCGTTGATGGTGTGTACCGTGTCGGCGACGATCTTCTCGCTGCCGTATTGCAAGCCATAGTCGTCGTAAACATGCGAATTGTGGCGGTAGGTATCGTAGATATAACCGATGTCCTTTTCTTCCCAGATCCGATGGGTGATGCGCACGATATAGTCGATGATGTCGACGTAAGTGTCTTCGAAACCGCGCATGCTCTGAATGCGTTTTGCGCCCGGGTTGAGAAGCAAATTGTCTGTGCCGCCCTTGGCCGCCAGCGATATTGAAAAGTCGGTCGGCATGGTAAGAGCGCGGCTGGCGCCGGCTGCGTCCTCCGGCGAGTTTTGGCTGGTCTTCGCTGCGCGCTCGTCCGCCGGCGTTTGCTCTTCAGTCACGGCTCGTCTCTCCTACAAGGCTTGTCCGGTAATGGATCACGCTGACGCGCTTTTTTCACCCCTCTCCCCCCGGCCCCCTCTCCCACAAGGGGAGAGGGCGAGCTAAGCTTGGCGGATTTCGTAATAATATGTTGATTTTCGCAAGGGGCGCCACCATATTTGTATTGTTTCTGTTATCAATGAGTAAGATGTGCAGTAGCAGCCAAGCCTTACAGACGCTTTTCTTGTCGATAGTCGCGGTAGCGCTCAAATACGTCAATGCCCATCTGCTTGAAGATGTCAATCATGTCGATGTGGACCCAATTGCTGATCAAAAGATCGTCTTTTCGTTCCCAAAAGTCCATAATCCGCCAACGCAATGTTTGTCCCGTCGGTTCTTGACCGAGGAAGAAGCCATCATGAACCGCCACTAGGCTCGGCCAGCCGCTGGAAACGGCGAATCGCCCCTCGGCGTAGCGGACGTTGTGGGAGCCGCCCCAGGCCCCGCTTATCCCCCGCAGAAACTCGCTGTGAACGCGCTCCAGAAATTCTTGCAGACTACGCGCGGTGCCAACCCCGCTCGGGCTATTCCAGAACATCTGCTCGTCCCAATACAGGGACATGGGTTGGTCTTTGCGCACTAAGCCAAAAAGCATCGACTCGACCAGGCGCAAGGTGAGCCGCGTCTCGGCCGGGTCCTGGATGCTATTCAGGATGCCGCTGCCGTATTTCACAGCAGGTCGCAATCCTTCAATGGCGGGGGCGTCCCAACCCAAGTGGAAGCCGCCTTGCTGCATTACATCGATCAGATCTAGCAGGAAGTAACTCTTGACGATTTTTCCCCCTTCCAGCGCCACGATTTCGCCGTAGCGTATCAGTGTGTTGTCCCCGCTGGCGGCAATGCCCAGCCAATCGTTCTCAAACTTGCCTTCGAAGTACCCGGTCGCGCTGACCCAATTCTGATCGCGAAAACTGCCAGCCAGGTGCACGTCATAGCGACGCCGTAAATCTGGGAAGGCGTGCCGCAAGGGCAACCACAGGTTTTCGATCAGGCCATCGACGCCGCATATGTCATTGAGCGGTTGTGGACCGTGCCATTCTATATCATTGTGGGTATAGGACTTGACGACTTGCGCAAGTTCCTGCGCGCTCGCATTGTCAAGCTCGCTCCAATACCGCCGAATGGTCTCTCGATTGCGCTGGGCATTGTGAACTGACAAGTTGTTTCTCCTTTTCCTTAGATGCCGACAGGCAGCGTTTCACCGGACTGCGTCTATCGGGCGCGATGCGATGATTGGCGCGCCACGGTTTCGCAGTTAACCCTTCACGGCGCCGGCCGCAAGTCCCTTCACCAGATGCTTTTGAAAGAACAAAATTACTACGATGATGGGAATGGTCGCCGAAACCGAAGCCGCGGCTGCCAATGTCAATTGCGCTGGATCTTCTGCGCCGGTGTAACGTGAAATGGCAACCGGCAAGGTCCAATTGGTCTGCGTTAGAACGCGCACCAGCAAGAATTCATTATAGGCCAGCAAAAGCGTGAAGAGAGCGGTCGAGATGATGCCGGGCCAGGCAACTGGCACAATCACATTGAGGAAGGAAGTCAAGCGGTTGGCGCCATCGACCATGGCCGATTCTTCCAGGTCTTTGGGCACTTCCATGAAGAAGCTGCGCAGCATCCAGATTGTGAAGGGCTGATTGACCGCGACCAGGGCGACGATGACCAGGATATGGGTATCAAGCAGATTGGTCAATGACCCGATCCAGAAATAGGGCAGCACGAATGCCAGGCGCGGCAAGGCGCGGAACGCCAGCGCCGCGATGAGTATCACCACCGCGGCCATGCCGGCGTAGCGCGCCAGCGCATAGCCCGCCAGGCAACCGATGCTGATCGAAGTGATGATGGTGAAAACCGTGACGACGATCGTGTTGATGAAGTAGTTGTAGTATTTCGCCATGTAGACCTGCTGCGGTATTGCCCAGAGCAGGACGCCGTAGCCGATCAAACCGCCGATGTAGATCCAGGCCGGGTTGATCGGGATGTATCGGGCAAAGAGCATCAGGCAGGTGATGATGACAGCGGCCATCAGAATGATGTAGCCGACCGAAGAGCCGGCATCGGGCAGGGAGCGAATCCAGACTTCCTGGTAGTTCTTCCAAGTGGGCTGGAATATGAAAATCGGCGCCCGCGAGAAGGCGTCCTTAAATGTCTTGAAAGACTGCAGGGTCGTCCAAAAGAAGGGCACGAGACTGTATACAGCGAAGAGGACGAGCACAATATGCACGAGGACGCGGCCCGGGCGGCTGGTTACGCGGTCCATTTTAGCGCTCCTCGATTTGCTCTTTGTACATGAGATAGAGGAAGGGGACGAGCACCACCATGATGCCGATGACAGTGATGATGGCCATAGCGTTGGCTTTGCCGAGGCGCTGCACCTGCATGGCAGTCAGGAATGTGTAGGTCATGACGGTGTCGGCTTTGAATTGCGGATTGAGCTCGGATAGCACAAAGACGCTGTCGAAGACGCGGTAAGAATCCATAATCGAAAAGAGCAAGATGAAGATCGTCAAAGAGCTCACGTAGGGAATGACGATGTGTCGGATCTTTTGCATGCGGGTTGCGCCGTCAATGGAGGCGGCTTCAAACATTTCTATGGGCAGTGTTTGAAAACCGGCAAAGTAGACGACGATGGTGAAGGGCGTCACGTACCAGATACCAAATACGATGATCAGCGTTTTGACCGAGGTCTCGTTAACGCGGAAGCGCGCGCCAGTTATCTGCTGATACAGCCAGGTCAACAATCCGGATGGTTCCCAGAGTTGTTTGAACATGATCGTGCCGATGATAGGCACGATGATAAAGGGCAACAGGAATATGGAGAGATAGACGCCACGGACCAAGCCCGAGACTTGATCGAGGAATAGCGCGACGACGAAGCCGATGACAACCCAGCTGGGCACGACGATGGCGATGTAAAGCGCGGTGAACTCGAAGGAGCGCCAGAAGCGCTGGTCCTCAAAGATCTCAATAAAATTCCGCAAGCCCACGAATTCCGGCGCAGTGACGTTGCGGAAGGTCATGTATTGAAAGCTGAGAAAAATCGCCATCAAGAGCGGCAGCACCATCAATGCGAACATGATGACGATGCTGGGTGAGGCGAAGGCGTAAAAGGCGTTGCGTTTCATTTGCTTGGACCTCTTCCGAGGGCATATCTGTTGATTCTATGCCGTCTGGTTCTCTCCCAATGTCAACGGGACAACGTCAAGCCGTGCGCTGCATGCGCTCGGTGACACCTGCTGGTCCGCAATGCTCCCCTCCCCATAGCTATGGGGAGGGGTTTAGGGAGGGTTAGGATCAGCCTAGCCCTCGATGAAGCCTTGGGCGCTCGCTTCGGTGATGTAGTCGTCGGCGGCGGCTTCCAGCGCTTCTTCGGCAGTCATGTCGCCGGGCCATACCAGCGGCAGGTACTGCTCGAGCTTGGCGATGGCGATTGAGACGGCCGGGTTGATGGCGTAGTTGCCGATGCCGTTGCCGATCGTTTCGTTGGCCGCGGGCAAGTAGGGTCCGCCAAATTCGCCGGCGGAATTGCGCGTGGTCGAGCCGACGGCCGCGGCAGCTTGCTGGCTGGCGGCGTCAACCGTTTCCATGATGACCTGGAAGATCAGATCGGGATCGTTGGTGGTGTTGGTTGGGATGAAGTAGAAATCCAGCCAGGCGGAACCGGCGCGCGGGCCACCCTCGACGACGCTCGGCGCGGGCGCGTAGCCAATCACATCGCCCAAATCTGTGCGTTCAGGATCCGCCATTGTGGCGGCGCGGCTGGCCCAGATCTTGGTCAGCGGCAAGCCGCCGTTGCCCATGGCGACCTGGATTTCGTTCAAGCCGTAGGCGACGCCGTCAGCGCCGACGCAGCGATTAACTGTCTCGATCATCAGGTCGACAGCGGCGACGCCCTCGTCGCTGTTGAAGGCGGGCATATTGTCGTCATCGAGGTAGTCGCCGCCCATGGCGCGCAGCAGCATGAAGAATTCCAGCTCCCAGGCCCGGGCGCGCGATACATCCATGGCATAGATCAATTCCCAATCCGGGTTGCCCAAGCCAACCTCGTCGCACCAACTATGCAGCTCGTCGTAGGTGTCGGGGACGGCCCAGCCATTCTCTTCAAAGACATCGGTGCGGTAAACCAGGTGCAGCGTATTGCCCACCATGGGAATGCCGTAAATGCTGCCTTGGTAGCTGCCGCTATCCCAGTAACCCGCGGGGATATCGTCTAGGTCATATTGGTCGCGATACTTGTCGATTAGATCGTTAAGGGGCATGACCCAGCCGGGGGGACCCCATTCGGCAACCTGGCCATTGGCGCCGTGCAGGATGTCATAGGGCGAATCGCCACCGGCTGAAAGCGCCAGGCGAACCTGCTCTTGCAGCGAAGAGGAATCCAACAGGTTGGTGTTGATTGTCAAGTTGTCTACCGCGCTGCAGGCTTCCATTTCCGCAGCGTAGAACTCGGTAATGGCGAAGGGCCAACTGATCATCTCGATGGTCACCGGCTCGGCCGGCGCATCGATATTGCAGGGGTCTCCGCTTTGGGCGAATGCCGGGATCGAAACGAGAAATCCCAACAGCAGCAATACAGAAAGAAATAAACGCATGACAAACTCCTTTAGGTGATAGACGTCGAACGTCGCTGACTTTGCAAAAAGGCGCGCTTTCCAAAAAAGCGATCGCCACCTTTTCCTCGTTCCGTTCACGCCGCCCCTACGGCGCGTTTTGACAGTTTACGATCGGCTCGGGTTCACGTTATCCATATGGATTCGCCCCGGTGGATCCGCGTACGATAAGCTCCACCGGGAGCGTATGTTGAATCGGCGTCCGCGGCTGTTCTTCGATCAATTGCAGCAGACTGTCGACGGCCAGCCTGCCCATATCCGACACCGCTTGCTCCACGGTCGTTAAGGCCGGCTCTGTCACGCCGGAGGCCAGGATGCCATCGTAACCGGCGATGGACAGATCTTGCGGAATACGGATATGTTGTTCTTTTGCCAGAGACAAGGCATTAATCGCCATTGGGTCGGTGAAAAAGAGAATCGCTGTCGGCGGCTCAGGATGAGACAAAAACGTCCTGAACGACCGCGTATGGTATTGCGGGTCTGCGGATGTCGACGAAATGACCAGTGACGGATCATAAGGGATATCCGCCTCCCGCAAGGCACAGGCATATCCCGCATGCCTGTCGCGGTCAGTCTCGTAAACTTCCGGCAGTCTTTCGAAGCCGATGCGCCTGTGCCCCAGGGAAATCAGGTGCTGCGTCAAGGCTTTCGCTCCCTGTACATGATCGGCAGCCACAAAAGAGACGCCATCATGTGCGACGCGCCGGGGCAGGAAGACATGCGGCATCTCCTCTTCCGCCATGAGTTGCGATAGCGCTACCGTCTCGCGCGAGCCGGGCGGCCAGGCCACGATGATCCCGTCAACCTCGCGCGAGCGGCAAAGGCTCTTAATCCGCTCGGCCTTGCCAGCCATCGAGGTGTAGAGGATCAGATGATATTCGGATTGTTCGGCGACCGTCGCCATGCCCGGGATCAACTCCGCCAGGAAGTCACTCACGCGGTGTATGGGATAATTGACAACTAAGCCGATTTTGTCGCTGCGCTGACGGCGCAGGCTGCGGGCCGCCGCAGACGGCTGATAGCCGAGTTCTTGTACCGTTCGTCGTACGCGCTCTTTGGTTTTCAGCGAGACATCAGCGCGGTTGTTCAGCGCCTTGGACACAGTCGAAGGAGAAACGCCCAACTCGTTTGCGAGGTCTTCAATCGTTAAAGGCATAAACAGAAGCGGTTTCGAAATCGATTTCGTAACATTGCCAACATAATAACATCTTTTTTGCCGTTTGGCAAGTTTTTCGGCGGGCGCGTTTTCTATGTGAACCACAGCGCTATTCGCCGGTTGCACGCCACGCGACTTTTTGGAGACATTGTCGCGAACGCTTCGGAATCCTCAGTCCAGGGCTTGCATAGATGTCTCAAAAAAGCGCACTGTCGCATCCCGCAGCGGCAGCCAGTCGTGTCCGCAGTCCGGCACGACCGTGATGCTCACATCGCAGCCGATCTGCCGGTATTGCAGATAGAGCGCTTCCAGACGTTGGCGGCGGTTGCTGCCGGCTCGGTTCTCGTCGGGCGTCCAATCGGCATCGCCTCTGTTGATCGTGATATTCGCATCGTCATTTGCGCCGATCAGAAGCTGTATCGGCATATCACGCAGCGCGCCGGCGTCAATGATCTGCCCAAATAGCTGCTCGACATTGCGGATGCCGCTCCACCAATCCAGCGACTCGTCGAGCAGCGTGACGCGACCGGGCGCCGCCAGCGAAAGCGCCCGCACATGCCCTGGATGCAAATAGGCGAAGCGATGCGCGAATTGCGCGCCCCCGGAAAACCCGCCCAGCATGAAGCGATCGTTCGCCAGGTCATATCGCGCGCGAATCTCTTCCAGCATGTCCAGCAGAATCAGGCCAAAGCGAATGCCTCGGTAGAGCAATTGCTTGTAGTTGTCGACATCGTCGGGGTCAATGAGGCCGGCCGGGAAGAGCGGGCACAGAACAAGAACGCGATGCCTGATCGCGAAGTCACTGAGTTGATCGCGATAGACGGCAGCGTCTCGGTAAGTCCCATGCACATAGACGCAGACCTGCCGGATTTCATCGGGCACGTACAAGCAGTAGGAAAAGCGCGCATCGGCGCGGTGCGCCAAAAATGCAGTCCGTCTGTAAAGGAAGGCGGATCTGCCGCCAGTTCCTCGCGTCGTCGGCATGTCCTTGTTCATGGCATCGGCCCCGTCTGCAGGGCTGCGCTCGGGGCTAGGGCCGCGGAAAGCTAATGCCCAGCATGCCCTCGATATCCAGCGGATCGACGCCGTGGAGTTGTTTCAGCCCCGCGCGCGCGGTTGCCTCCGATTCCAGATCGCCCTCAAGCGGCAGCGATAGCCGCCTCCCGTCTTGCAGAGCCGATTCGCGCGTGGCGACATCCATCATCATCGCCATGAGCGCATCTTCGGCGCTGTATTCGGATTGGCGCAGTCCACGCACCGTCTCGGCAAAATCGACGATATGACTGATGACCGCGGCGCTGTAGTAGTTGCGGCGATGGTAGGCGCTCGCGCCCAGTCGATGGGGATTGACGTATTCGATGCGCCCGGTCGGCAGATCGACATGCGAGGACAACCAATCGCGCCCGTCTCCCAGATGTACGATAGGGTAGGCCAGGTCGTGACGTCCGCCATTTGCCAGCGCCTCTTCGGTGCAATAGCGCACTTCGCCGATGCCGTGCCAGCCTGGGCCCGCCTGCTGGACAATCGCGCCGCGCGACCCGGCTAGTTCTGTGTAACCCGGCCGCGGATAGCGCCCCAGCATGCTTTTGATATTGCCGGCGTGGTCGATGACCAGCGCCTCATCCGGGAACCAAAAAAAGTGCGCCCGGTACTGTTCCGATTCGTGATAGCGATGCGCCAGCTGATAGTGCCCTTCCGTCGGCATGACATGCGATATCGCTTGCGCCGCACTGGGATGCGCGCCGAAAAAGCGGATCCAGCGCGAGTTGTTGTGGTAGCCGGTGTGATCGTGCCAACAGGTCAAGCGCTTGATTGGCCCGATGAAACCGTCGTCGGCGATCAACTTCATCATGCGGTCGAAGGGAAAACGGAAGAAATTCTCGGCGATGCGCAAGACTGTATCATTGTCGCGCGCCGCTTGCACCATCTCCTGCGCTTGAAGCAGCAGGCTGCACATGCTCGTCTCCACGTTGACGTGGATCCCGTGCGAGAGCAAGTAGCAGCAGATTGAATGATGAGAGGGGATGGGGCTGACCACGAAGGCGGCTTCCATCGGGCGCGCCTTGACCAGCGCTTTGAGATCATAAAACGCCGGAACGCCCAGCGACCCCGCGAATTCATCGGCCGAGTCCTTTACCGGGTCGCAGACCGCCACCAGTTCGATCCAGGGTTTCAAATAATCGAACAGCGGTCGGTAGGTCGTTTTGGAGCGATTGCCCGTACCGATCAGCGCCACGCGCAGCTTCTCATTCAGTGCCATTTTGCAGCCTTTCTTTGAAGGCGTCGGGTATCTCCGCCTCATAAACTTGCGCCTGCCCGGTTCTGTCGCTGGTGTAGACAATGTAGCGGTCATCCGGCGAGAACGAGGGATGCGGATGCGTATGTTGCGGCGCGTAAACTTTGATCGGACCGTCTTCGTAGGGGAAGGGTCCGTTCCAGTGCGCGCCTTCGTTGCTCGCGCCCGGGTAGCAAAGCGTGATTGGATCGCCTACGCTGTCCAGCGGGTTGAACAATTGCAAGCCGATATCGGGAAAGTTGGTATCGGCGACCATCATGCTGCCATCGCGATTGCAGATGGCGTGCCAAGCGTTAAAAGAGGCGACTCGCCGCTCGACGCCGGTATCGACATTGATGGCGCGGATGCCCTGGTTCCAATCGACAAAAGCCAGTTCGCGCCGGCCGGGGATCCAGCTTTCATGCGTGATCCATTCACCTGGCGCGCGCTGGTAGAGGCGGCGGTTGCCGGCGCCGTCACGATTCACGATCCAGATGCGATCCTTGAGAGGACCGGCATAATAGAGCAGGTCGGCGTCATCGGGGCAAAACATGAGATGGGCGATGGTATCGCGCTTGAGGATGATCTCGTGCTCGCCGCTGCTGGTATCGATAACCGCCAGGCAGGCTTGCGCGTTGACACTGAAGCGGATCGCCCAAAAGCGATCATCGAAGCTGAGCGCCGTGGTGCCCATGGCATCCGCGACCATGCCCGCTTCGCGCAAGTTGATCTCGCCGAAGTCGACCAGTTGCTCCTCGCGCAAAGTCTCGGTACGGACTCGATACGCGCCGGCGCCGGCGGTGAAATAGACGTGGCGCCCATCGTGTGAGGGATACAGCGAATATTCGCCGATGTCCTCACGCTCTGTCATTTGGATCAGCTTGCCCGTCGCGCGCTCCTCGGCGAAGATCTCTGGCCGGCCTGTGCGATGTGAGACAAAAACCAAGCGCTGCATGGCATCGTCATAAGCTGGGATGATAAAAAATGGATGATGATGGATCGAGGCCTGGTCGGTAATTTGCCTGATTTTGACGCCGGTTCTGTCGTCTTGAAAACAGGTCGATTCCGGCGGATAGATTTGTCCGCGCGCCATCTAGGAGATATTCCGTTCCAGCACTGCGAACCCGGCCTCGGTCAATTCGGCGGCGATGCGGTCGATCTCTTGCTGCGGCAGCGGACGAATGGGACGCCGCATGCGCATGGACGGGAAGTTGCCGAGCAGTGTCATGGCGCATTTCATGCGTTGATGGGCGTCGCTCGACGGTTCGCCGAAGCGATAAACGATCTGCGAGAGCGGGCGCACCTTGTCTTGCATCATATTGGCTTGTTCCAGGTCGCCGCTCAAGGCCGCCTTGACCAAGGCTGTGATCAACTCCGGCACGAATCCCGCGAAGCCAACCAACGCGCCATCGGCGCCGTCGAGCAGCGTCACCAGCAAGTATTCGTCCTGACAGCTGATGATGCTGACATCGGGGGCGGAAATCTTCAGATTGCGGTAGTCATAGGCCCAACGCGACATATCGCGCGTGCCCATTTTGATGCTGACGACGCGGTCGAGTTGGGCCATCGCCTGCATCTCCGCCAGCGAATAGCCGGCTTTGGTCCAGGCCGGGTACTGGTGCACGATGATGTCGATATCGGCGCCATGGGCGACATCTTCGAAGAAGCCCACGGCGGTTTCGCTGGTCCTGCCGAAGCGCAGCCAATGATGCGGCGGCATCAACAGGATGGCGTCGGCGCCGACGTCTTTCGCGGCGCGCGCCTGGGCGATGGCTTCGTCGCTGCCCTCGGCGCAAACGCCGGAGACGACCTTGACCTTTTGCCCAACTTCGTCGGCGATGACCTCGGTGACGCGGGCCCGCTCATGATTGCGCAGCGACATGACCTCGCCGGTATGCCCGTTGCAGACCAAGCCGGTGATGCCATCCACCGCGGCCAGATACTGCACGTAATCACGTAAGCCGATCTCGTCGATCGAGTCGTCGTCATTGAAGGGACACAGCGTCGCCGGCAGTACCCCGGTCCATGGTTTGTGAAACATTATTTCGCCCTTTCCAAATGTTGATCGCTCAAGAAACGCGGTGCCGCTCCAAAAAGTCGTAATTCGGCGTGACACCCAGGCCCGGCCGGTCGGCTATGGTCAAATAACCGTCCTCATCCAATGTCATCTTTTCTTCAAAAATCTCCCCGCGGTTGACATCCACGGTCTCGCGATAAAACTCGACGATCAGTCCGTTGCTGATGGCGCCAACCAGATGCAGATGGATCTCTTGGTCGCCATGCGGCGCGATCTGCAGGTCATGCGCGGCGACCAGCGCAGCCACGTTCATGAACTCGGTTATGCCGCCCAGGATTTGCGCATCGGCGTTGTAGATGGCGGCGGCGTCATGGGCGATCAAATCGCGGAAGCCATAACGCGTGTATTCGTTCTCGCCCGTGGCGATGGGAATCGCTGTCGACCGCGCCAGTATGCCATGACCCCGGTAGTCATCCGGCGCGATTGGCTCTTCAAACCAGAACACGTCGTAGGCTTCCATCTTTCGGGCGATGTCGATGGCCTCGCGCAGTCTGTAAGCGCAATTGGCGTCGACCATCAGTTTGATGTCGTCGCCGATCGTCCCCCGCACGACGCGCACGCGCTCTACATCTTCCTTGATGGACGCGCCGCCAATCTTCATTTTGATCGCCTTGGCGCCCAGATCGAGGTTTTCTTCCATTTCGGCGGCCAAGCCGGAAAGCCCCTTGCCTTCCTGATAGTATCCGCCGGCGATATACGCTGGCACGCGGTCATGGAAGCCGCCCAAGAGCTTATGCACCGACTTGCCGGTGGCCACGCCCATGAGATCCCAAAGCGCGATATCAATGCCGCTGATGAAGCGCGTGGTGATGCCGCGCCTGCCCACCAGCTTGGGTTCCCAGAGCGCGTCCCAGATGCGGCGGTAATTGAAGGGATCCTGGCCGATCAGCAGCGGCTTGAAATGCTCCAGCAAGCCCTGCGCTACCTTGGCCATGCCGGCGGTAGCGGGCTTGCCCGCCCAGCCGATGCCGCTTAGGCCATCGTCGGTGTGGATCTGCAGCAAACTCAGTCCGCTATCGGTGTAGACGTGCTTGCCGTTGCGGATCGGCTTGCCGCGCTCCCAGCGATAAACGCGCAGTTCGATGTCTGTTATTTTCATGCGATCGCTCTCTCAAGGTGTGAATACGGTGGCGGCGATATGACGAACGCCCCCTTTGCATTGAATCTCGTCATCCGCCCGGTTGATATAATAAGCGGTCATCACCTTGCCGCCGCTCAGCTTGACCGTGCGCGGATAACCCAGGTCCCAGGAACCGGAGTCGTCGCGCAGAATGAGCTCCGGGCCCCAGCTTTTGCCATTGTCTTCCGATACGCGCGCGCGAATGCCGTAAGGCACGACGCGATAGCCGTAGACGATAAGCAAGCGCCCGTCATCGAGCAGGGTCAATTCGCTGGGACCGCCCCAATCGCTGGGCCGCGAAAGGAATTGCCAGCTGCGTCCGCCGTCGGCTGATTCAAAGATCTCGGGCCAGGCGTTGCGGGCGTCAATTTGACAGCGCAGCGCCGCCAGAATCCGGCCGTCCCGGAGCATGACCGGGCTGGCGTAATAGCGGTTGACATAGTGCGCATCAACCGAGTCGGCGCTGATCAGGGACAGATAATTCCAGGTCAGCCCGGCGTCCGGCGAGGCATAAACTGCGACGAATCGATTGCCGCGCTTGCCCGAGGCAATGCCGGCGGTGACAAAGAGCAACACCAAGCCATCGGGACGCAGGATATAGTCCGGCTTGACCTGTATCCATTGGAAGCCGAAAGAAGGCATGCGGAAGGGACCTTCCCAGCTGTGCCCGCGATCGCGCGAATATTGAATGTAGCCGATGGATTGATCCCGTTCGGGCGGGATGCCGAAGCCGGCCGTCATGAAGAAGTCCGGCGATGCCCAGTCGTACGCTTCGCCGGGCGCGTCTTCGGGGCGCATGAAGAGCGGTCTTTCGATCTCCTGCCGGCTGCCGAGCGACCGCAAGCGCTCGATGGGCCAGGTCAGGCCACCGTCGCTCGAGCGCATGGTGACGTATTCCCCGCCGCGCGCATCGACCACGTGATGCGCCATGTCGTAGGGAGAGCCGTAATTGCAGGGCCCGCGTGAAAAACTGATCAGGAGTTCGCCCTCCGAAAAGGCTTTGAAGCCGTGATTGAAGGGCCAGGCAGCGAAATAGCGCTTGTCATAATAGATGGTGATATGCTGGGCGTCTTTTGGATATTCAGCAGACGGATAGGCCGGTGACGGCATCAAAACCCCCTTGCGCTTGCGGGCCTAACTGTTGCGGCGCGGATCCAGCGCATCGTTCAAGCCATCCCCCAGAAAGACAAAAGCCACCTGGACGAGGCCAATCGTCACTGCCGGGATCAGCATCAAATGCGGGAAGATCTGCCAATAGCGACGACCTTCTTCCAACATGGAACCCCAGCTGGCATTCGGCGGCTGGATGCCGATGCCGAGGAAACTCAAACTGGCTTCCAGCAATACGGCGCCGCCCATGCCGGCCGTAACGGCGACGATCAAGGGACCCAGGGCGTTGGGAATGACGTGGCGCAGCATGATGTGCGCCTCGCTCGCCCCCAGCGCCCGCGCCGCCAGCACATAATCTTCTTCGTTTATGCTCAGTACCTGCCCGCGGACCAAGCGCGCCAAACCGGGCCAGCCAATCAAGGCCAGAGCGCTGAATACCAAAACATAATCCAACCAGAGCGTATTCAGATAAAAGGGATTCTTTGTTTGTTCATATAGAGAGTCGAACCAGTTGACAATAGGACGGCGCAGGGTTGTATTGATCAAGATCACCAGCAACAAGCCGGGCATAGCCTGGATCAAATCGCTAATCCACATCAGGAATTGATCGGTTCGTCCACCGTGGATGCCCGACCAGGTACCCACCAGCACGCCTATGATCAGGCTGATGATTGTGGTGAAGAAGGCCACCAAGGCCGCGGTGCGCGCGCCGTGCAACATGCGGCTGAAGACATCGCGCCCCAGGTCGTCCGTGCCCAGGAAGTGCTCGGCTGACGCCCCCTGAAAGGCCTTCATGATGTTCTGTTCGAGGAAGTCGTAGGGCGCGATATGCGGACCAATCAGCGCCAGCAAGAGAAACAGGACAACCACCGCGAGACCGGCAACAGCCAGCCAATTCTTGCGGAAGCGCCGCGCCGCGTCTTGCCACAGGTTGCGCTGCCCGCCGTCGAAAACGCTGCCGTCGTCGACGACTCGCGAGATCTTGGTGCTCCCCGCAGCGCGACTCATTGCACCCGGACCCGCGGATCAAGTATGGGATAGATCATATCAACCAGGAAGTTGCTGATGAAGATGATCAAGGTGCCGACGACGGCTACCGCCATGATAATGGGATAATCGACCTTGCGAATGCCTTCAATGGTCAGCAGTCCAAAGCCGGGGATATTGTAGATCAGTTCGACGAACAGAGAGCCATTGATGAGCGCGATCATGATCAGGCCCAGGGTCGTGATTACCGGCGTCATCACCGGACGCAGCATGTGACGGGTAATGATCTGCGCTTCCGGCACGCCTTTGGCCCGCGCTGTCGTTACATATTGCTGGCCCTTGACCTCCAGCATGGCGGAGCGCGTCTGCCGCACGATACCGGGCAGCGGACCGATGGAAATGACGGCGACCGGCAAGGCGGCGTCGATATGAAAAAGTCCGTTCCAGCCGTAAGGCACATCAATCCATTTCAAAATGAGAACCAATAATAATAAGAGCATCGGACCGATCACAAATATGGGAATCGACGTGACAAAAAGCACGGTACTGACAATCAAGCGATCCAGCCAGCGATTGTGATAGAGCGCGGCAAACACACCCAGGGCGACGCCCACGACGGCCGCTATCGCCGTCGCCGCAAAGCCCAATTGCATGGAGATGGGTAATCGGAATTTGACAATTTCCAAGACCGGGCGGTCGACCTGCAAGCGAATGGAGCGCCCCCAGTCGCCCTGGAACAGCTTGTTGAGGTAATTGCCGAATTGCACCAGGAAGGGTTCGTCCAAGCCGTATTTGGCCCGCAGCGCTCTCATCACCGCTTCGTCGGTGGAATCGAAATCTTCGCCCTGGATGAACATCATGCGGATGGGATCGCCGGCGCCGTAATACATCATCGCGTAGGTAACGAAGAGGATGAGCAATAACCCCGCCGACCACCGCAAGAGACGTATGAGCAAAAACGATGCCATCGTAAGACTTTCCTTGCCCCCGCCCTAAATCCCTCCCCGTGGGGCTGTGTCTACGCGCCCCACGAAGAGGGAGGGATTTTACTCCCCTTCCCTCATTTTTGGGGGAAGGGGTTGGGTGATGCGGGGTAAATGGATTTACATCCGCTCGATATAGATCTTCCAGGGTTCGATCACGCTGACGTCGGGACCGCTGTAGTATTCCTTGACGTGCTCGCGCGCGTTGGCGGTGCGCAAGGGCTTGCCGAAGTGCATGATGACGTAGTCGCCCTCATATTGCGCCTGCGCCTCCAGCGCCAGTTCGCAGCGCCGCGGATCATCCGGCGCCAGGGTCAGCGCTTCGTTGACCGCCGTTTCCAGAGCCTCGTTCATGTAGCCTCTCAGCATTGAACTGCTGGGAACGGGACCCGATGAGTGGCCGGCCGCCCACATATAGGTAGCGGCATCGGGGAAGCGAATGACAACATCGTCGCGGCTCAAGTTGATCTTGTCGAAGTCGTCGCCGAAGCTGTTGGGATCCTGCTGGAACTCGACATTCTCGATGCCCAGGTTCTGGCGCCAGAACTCAATGACCGCTTGTAGCGCGCGGTTGTTGAACTCGTTGCTGCCGCGCGGCGTGACGCGCAGTTTCGGCAAGTTCTCGGCGCTGCCATAGCTCGAGGCGGCCAATGCGGCTTGCGCGCCTTCGATGTCGTAGGGATAGCCGGTCGCGTCCGGGTTCTGGCAGGTCACGATATCGTCCAGGGTCTGCGTGGTCATGACGCCGCTGCCTTCGATCGGGAAGGCGGCCTGGAAGACAGCGCTCCAGTCGACCGACTTGATCAGCGCTTCGCGGACCATGGGATCGCTGGTGGGCTCGACTGTCGGCTGCAGCCAGAAGGTGTTGAAGCCGATGGCGTCGAACTGGCGGAAATAATCTGGCATGGCCGAGCGCAGGACCGATGGCGCCGCCGCCAGGCTGGCGTCGATTTGATCGTTCATGGCCATTGCGCCGACAATCTGCTGATCGGGGACGAACTGGAAACTTACACTTTCCAGGATCGGACCGTCTTTCCACCATTCCGGATTCGGCGTCAACTCGGCTGTCTGCAGGTCGGCGTCAAAGCTGGTGAGGATGAAGGGACCGTTGACGATCGGGTTGTTCTCCGGCTTCCAGAATTCGTTGAAGCCATGTTCGAGCACGTCCTCAGCGCGGGCGATAGCCATATGCGCGGTGGCGATGCGCCAGAAGAAGATCGGATCCGGCAAGACCAACTCGACCTGGACGGTCGAATCATCCAGCGCCGACAGACCGCTGACGTCGACGCTCATGGCGTCTTCGGCGGCCATCTCGCGCGCATCGGCGAATCCTTGAACGTTACCCAGATAAGTGCGGATACGACCGACGCTGTTGAGCGGCGCCGCTTGCACTTGCCAGGAATCGATGACCTGCTGCGCCGTTATCGATGTGCCATCGGACCAGCGCGCCTCCGGATCAATGGAGAAGCTCCACACGGTGCCGTCGTCATTGGAGCTCCAGTCGTTGAAATAGCCGGTCTTCAAGTTGAAGTCCACATCAAAATAGAGTGGCGGAACCGACTGGAAGGTGATCCAGTTCTGCTGGTCGCCGCCGGCGGACAGAATCTGGAAGCTGAAATTCGCCACGCCGGAAGAACCGGTGGCGATCCTCAGCACTTGATCCTGCGCCATGGCGCCGGTCGCGCCGAGCAGCAAGACCAACGCGATCAGGGTTAGGGTGAATAACTTCCTCGACATAATCTCCTCCTCATTTGAACCTTATGTCACTTTGCTTTAGGACGGACATACAAATTCATATGCCCACAGCTTTGATTGAGCTGTCATTACGAAAACTGTTTCTTGCGCTTGTTTGCTCCTTTCAATAGACGGTTCGAAAACAGTTGACCGCAAATCGTCTCATCTGCCACCGTCGAATCACGCCTCGCGAAGAAAATCTGACGATTCGCGGATCACGAGTTGAGTCGGCAGTTTGATGACGCGATCGGTCCTGTTCCCATTATTCGCAATGCCCTGCAACAACAAGCGGGCGGCGGTTTTCCCCAATAGGTTCAGGTCGCGGCGGATCGCCGTGACCGGCGGACGATACAACTGCGTCAGGTGGATGTCATCACAGGCGACCAGGGCGATGTCACGCCCGACCGCCAGTTGACGATCTTGCAGCGCACCCAGCGCGCCGATCAATATGATATTGCCTGCCACGATCAAGGCTGTTGGCAGCGGTCGATTACGCATGAGCAAAAGCGCCTCGGCAAAGGCGTCGGCTTCAGTGAAGGCCGCGAAGCGTATCAGTTCGCCTCGGGCTGGAATTTGGGCTTCGGCCAGCGCCTCTTGATAAGCTCGGAATCGCTGCTGGGTGGGATAAAAGCCTTGAGGCCCGCCGATGAACCCGATATGGCGGTGCCCGTTGGCGACGAGATGACGGACCGCTTTGCGCATGCTGCTTGCGTGATCGGACTGTACGGCGAAAACGCGCTCTCCCTCGACGGGCGCGCGATCCAGCATCACTGTCGGTATGTTCGCCTCCTGGATGAAACGGCGCGCTGGTTCCGGCGATTCCGAGGCGGAGGAGACGATCAATCCGCTCACCTGCCGGCTGGCCAGCAGCCGCAAACAGGCGCTATCCAGATCGGCTTGATTGCGCGAGGACACCAGCGTCACGGCGTAACCATTGGTCGCAAGCGCCTCGGCAGCGGCCTCGTAAATGGTCGAGATGACCGGATTGGCGATGCTGCCAACCAGAAAACCAATCGAGTTGGTCTCTCCCCGGCGCAGACTATGCGCCAGGAAGGCCGGCTGATAATCCAATTCCTCAGCGGCTTCTACCACGCGCGTCTTCAAAGCCTCGGAGACATGCGGGTAATTATTCAATGCCCGGGATACGGAGCTAACCGAGACCCGCGCATGATGCGCCACATCGTGAATGGTTGCCTTCTGCGACAAGGGCATTGCCCCGAAGTCTGAAAACGATTTCCGAGACTTTAGCGCATCAATCGGCGTTTGTCAAACTCTACGCGGCCACTTGGTCGGTAACCTGCCAATAAGCTTGCTTGGGCGCTCGTTCCTGGCGGACAATGCGCGGACTTTGACATTTCGTCGCCTTTCGCTATACTCTGCCGCTGAAAACGTTTTCAAGAGCGACCGCTTCCGGAGATTGGCCATGTCCGATTATCAGGCGCCCGACGGCGCATATCCGATTCTTCTGACCGCCTTTGACGAGAACGATGCGCTCGATCTGCCAGCAATTGGCAGCTTGCTCGACTTTTATCAGCGCGTT
The DNA here is from genome assembly GCA_026708115.1 of Chloroflexota bacterium. Taxonomy (GTDB): domain Bacteria; phylum Chloroflexota; class Anaerolineae; order Aggregatilineales; family Phototrophicaceae; genus UBA6055. The sequence continues at coordinate 80,291 of JAPOVL010000043.1, read as the reverse complement.
GGCCTTCCCGGCGTACTGGCCTTGGGTCAAGCCAGTGAGGTGCTTTACCTCGATCACGACGAACGTCTGGCCCTGGCCGAGTATGTGGGCAATCACCCCACCGGCGACTTGACCATCGCCACTGTCGGCAACTTCGGCGCGACCCTGTCCCAGCAGGCCGCATGCTTGCAGAGCATCTACGAAATGGGCAGCGACATTGCGGTTGTGGCGCTCTCTCTGTTGCCCAGCGCGCAGAACCTGGCCCACCAGTTGCTGGCGATCAGCTCCCTGGTCGGCGATCATGTGCGGCTGGGCATATACGAGTTGCCGCAGCCGGAGCACCGCCTGCTGTCGCCGGACGAAGTCGGGCGGGTGGCGGCCAGCGGTCGCTACTATTTCATGAAGGACACCTGTCGCGAAATCGCGCCCTTCAGCGCCAAGCTGAGGTCCGCTGCCGGCAGTGCGCTCAAGCTCTTCCAGGCCAACCTCGCAGTGCTGCCGCCGTCGATGGATGCCGGCAGCCACGGCTTCTGCGGCTGGCTGCCCATGGTTTCTCCCGAATTGAGCGCGCAAGTCTGCGATATGTCGCTGCCGGCCGCGATCCGCCAGGAAGCGCATGAGCGCTTGACCGCTTTCAACGAGGTCATGGTGGCGGGGGGCTTTCCCGCCTCGGCCAAGCATATCCTGGCGCGGCGCGGCGTCCCGATCCAAGCCTATAGCCGGGCCGAGTCGGCACGGCAATTCTTCGACTTGGGACCGGCCGCCCTGGACCAATACCTCGCGGAGAACCAGCCCTTTACCGCGCTCGCGATGGCGGAGACGCGATGAAGCCCAACATCATCGTCTTCTTCAGCGACGACCATGCCGCTTGGGCACTACCCAGCTATGGCAATCGCGAAATCGGCGCGCCCCATATCAGCGACCTGGCCGCGACCGGCGCTGTGATGAACAATGCCTTCACGCCCTGTCCAGTCTGCTCGCCGGCCCGCGCTTCGTTTTGGACCGGCCTATATCCCTCGCAACACGGCGTCCACGACCATCTGGCCGAGGACGATCCCGAGGTGGGGGCGACAGCCTGGCTGCAAGGCATACCGACCCTCGCCGATTACCTGCGCGCTGCCGGATACAGCGCCGCCATGTGCGGCAAATGGCACTGCGGCGCGGGCGAAACGCCCAAATCCGGCTTCGATTACTGGTATAGTTCCTGGCGCAAGACCCCCAAGTACAGCACGATGACCCACAAATACAGCGATCAGGGTCAAGTGGTGGAGCGAAGCGGTTACGATACGCAGATCATCACCGACGCCGCCATCGACTTCCTGCGCGGGCGCGATGAGGCGAAACCCTTCTTCCTCTTCATCGGCTACGCGACCACACACAACCCCTGGATCAATCGCGACCAAGGGCTGGTTGCGCGCTATCGTAATGCGAGTTTTGACGATATTCCCGACGATAGTCCCTACGCCTTTGGCGAGCCGGGGACGCATCCCGTCGCGCCGGACGATCCCGAGCAGGCGTTGGCGCAATACTACGCTTCGGTGACGATGATCGATGACGGGGTAGGGCGGGTCTTGGATGAATTAGGAGATGAACGTGATAAAACGCTGATTGTCTACACGTCCGATCATGGGCTGAACATGGGGCACCACGGCATCTGGGGCAAGGGCAACGGCAGCGAACCGCTGAACATGCTCGAGGAGTCCATTCGCGTGCCGCTGATCCTCAATTATGCCGGTCAAATCAAGGGCGGCCAACGGGCCGGCGAGCAGGTCAATCACTGCGACTTGTTCATGACCTTGCTGGACTTCGCCGACGCGCGGCCCCAAGCGCCAGATCACTTTCCCGGCAAAAGCTTCCGCCGCATGCTGGCAGGCGAAGACGACCCCTCATGGGTCGACAGGACTATCGTCGAATACGGCGTTGTACGCGCCATCCGCGACGCGCGTTACAAGCTGGTCCAGCGCCACGATGGCTACCCGAACCTGCTACACGACCTGGGGCGCGATCCGCGGGAGACCGTGAACCTCTACCGTGATCCACAGTGTCAAGACATTGTCAGGCGCTTGACCGATGCGCTGGAGAGCTTCTTCGCGGCATACGAAGTGCCCGAACGCAGCGGTCTGCGCGGGGACGATCTGCCAGTCCATAACCGCAATGAAGCCTGGCGAAGCAATAGCGTCTTGGGCGAAAGGCTTTTATGAAAATAACAGCCATCCACGACCATGTCGTGCCCATACGCTCGGATATCCGCAACGCCTTCATCGACTTCTCACAGATGACGGCTTCCATCGTCGGCATCCAGAGCGATGTCATGCGTGCTGGGGCGCCGCTGATCGGCTATGGCTTCAACTCCAACGGGCGCTACTCGCAGAGCGGCATCCTGCGCGACCGCATCATTCCCCGCCTGCTCGCCGCGCAGCCCGAGGCCCTGCTCAACGACGAAGGCAGCAACTTCGATCCCGCCCGGGCTTGGGGCATCATGATGAGCAACGAAAAGCCGGGCGGCCATGGCGAGCGCTCGGTGGCGGTCGGCGTCATCGATATGGCGCTCTGGGATCTGGTCGCCAAGATCGAAGACATCCCGCTTTATCGCCTGCTGGGCCAGCGCTATCGCGGTGGCGAGGTCGACGAAGATGTCTTTGTCTATGCCGCGGGCGGCTATTATTACCCGGGCAAAGATACGGAAGCGCTGCAAGACGAGATCAAGACCTACCTGGATTTGGGTTACGACACGGTCAAGATCAAGATCGGCGGCCTGCCGCTGGCCGACGATCTCAAACGCATCGAGGCGGTCATCGACATCGTCGGCGGCGGCAAGCGCCTGGCTGTCGATGTCAACGCGCGCTTCGACCTGAAGGAGGCCCTGGCCTATGCCCAGGCCCTGGAGCCATACGACCTGTTCTGGTACGAAGAGCCAGGCGATCCGCTCGACTACCTGCTCAATGCCGCGCTGGCGAGCGCGACCAGCTTGCCGCTGGCGACGGGCGAGAACCTCTTCTCCACCATCGATGCGACCAATTTGATCCGCTACGGCGGCATGAGGCCGCACAAGGATTTCCTGCAAATGGATCCCGCGCTCAGCTATGGCTTGGTGGAATACCTGCGCACCCTGGACATGCTGGGGCATTACGGCTGGTCCCCCCGGCGCTGCATCCCGCACGGCGGTCATCAGTTCGCCCTGCATATCGCCGCCGGTCTCGGGCTTTTCGGCAACGAATCCTATCCCCATGTCTTTCAGCCCTTTGGCGGCTTCGGGGACGATATCGCCGTGCGGGACGGGCGAATCCAGCCGCCGCAGGTACCCGGAATTGGCTTCGAACTGAAAGCCGACCTGATGAGAGAATTCGACGCGCTTTTCTAATGGCGCGGGACCATACAGCTAGGGCGGCCGCATGATCAGCTTTGTCACTTTCTACATTGATGTCACGGCGCGGACGATGGACAACATTCATCGCAGGACCTCCACCATCACCGTGACCGAGCCGCATGAATATATCCGCACCATGTTCGCTTCGGCCAGGCGCTTCCACAGCGCATGCCGGCAAGTCATACTCAGCGACCGGCGCACGATCTTCCCGTCGCATCCGGATACCGACATCATCCGCTACGATCTCGATGCCCGGAATCCGATGATGGCGCGCTCGATCGCCTGGCTCGACTACCTAAAAGAGGCGGGGGACCATACGATATTTCTCGATTCCGATATCTTGATCAATGGCGATCTGTCCTCGGTCTTCGACTGCGACTTTGATGTATCATTGACTTACCGCGATGAGGACAAATGGCCCATCAACGCCGGCGTCAATTTCGCGCATGGAGGGCGCCTCGAGGGCGCCGCGCACTTCCACCGGCGCTGGCTGGGGCGCTTCCGAGGACAGCATCATCGCGGCAGCGTCTGGGGTGGGGACCAAGACGCCCTGCGCGAGATCTTCAGCGCCGTGGACTTCGCCCGCGATGATATCTTTTGCCATGATCTCGACGACACCAAGGTCTTGTTCCTGCCTTGTTCGACTTACAACTTTTCGACATCAATTAAATGCGAAATGGACGGGCATTATCCTGAAAAGAAAGTCTTGCATTTCAAAGGCAGGCGCAAGCCACATCTGTTTCCCTATTGGCGGACTTACATCCAGCCAGCGGCGACCCAAAAAGGATAGGCGATGGAACTGATTCCCCATATTGACATCATCGAGCCGGAACGCATCGAGGCGCTCTTCGCGGACCCGCGCAACTACGCCTGGCGCGCGGTGGATTGCGAAACGCTGGATACCTGGTCCCCCGATTTCGGCCTGACCGCCTATCCCAAGCCCAGCATTTATCGCGCCAGCGCCGTCGCCGCATCAGAGCGGCCCTCGACATTGCGCCACCGCTTCTGGCAAACCATTGAGAGCCAAGCCGATCACACCGGACGGCGCTACATCGGCGTGCTCATCTATTGCAAAGCCGGCGAAACTTGCCCGATGGAGCTGCGCCTGGCCAGCCAGGATATCGGACGCCTGGAGCCGAGCCGGCACGACAACCGCCCTCACTTGATCGTGGTCGACAAGCCGGTCCAATTCATGGGCGCGATGGAAGTTTTTCGTTTGACCGCGCCGGGACCGGGCAGCTACCGCATTGAAGGATTTGTCCTTTTGCGCGAGCGGCCGCAGCCGAGCCGCTTCCTGCCCGAGATCGCGAACGTAACTTGGCGCGCGGACGGTCACAAGGAAATTTGGCAGGTCTCGATACATTTCACCACTTCGACAATGTGCAGCGCCGAGATAAGGGTTGAAGAGATCTGCGCGGACCGCGACAAGCAGTATCGAGAAACCCACGTCGGGGAGCCTGCTCGCTTACATACGTTGCAATTCACCGACATGCCGGAGGATGCCCGCTTCGCGGCGACGATCACCGCCCGCGATCCGCTCGGCGGCAGCGCCACAGAAACAATTGAGTTTTCAACGGGAGAGCCAGAACGGCCCGAGACCGACGAGGTCATTGTGCCGCTTGAGTTGATCGGTTTGGGGACCAGGGATCTCGCCGGTCTGCCGCTGCAATTCGGCTTGCCCTTGGCCAAGGGCGCCGTCTACGAGTTGCGCGCATGCACCCTTCAAGTTGGCGCTGAGCGCATTCCTGCCTTAATGCGAATGACCAAGGACTGGTCCGATGGATCTGCGCGCTGGATCATGATCCATACGCAAGTGCCGGCGGGCTTGTCCGAAGCGGGTTGCCTCAAGGCGACCGTGCATATCAATGGCGAAGACATCGCGCCGGCAATACGTGAAAATCGCGGGTGGCTGAATGCCGGCGAGATGACAAATACGGGCAGAATCTCATTGAGAGAACGCCAAGGCAGCGATGTTGAACAAGAAGACGAAAACGCTCGCCTCTATCTGACTGCCTCGAAGATGGCTATCAGGCAGTGGACGCCAAGTCAAGCAGCTAACCTTGCCGAGCATCACCGGCGGTTGATTTCGGCTATCGGCGATTCTGGGTCCACACCTGCAGAGCGCGAGGCCTTGCGGACGGAATTTGAAAGCGAAATAGAGGCGCCTTCGCTGATGACCCTGTCCGATTGGCGCTTCCAGGCGGTGCTTGGCGATGGACTGGCGCTGACTTCAAAACTAATCTCACGACCACAATCTTATGGCGAAGACTCAGCCACATTCAAGGTCCTTCACCAAGACGAGCGTGAGGTCACCCACTTACAGAGTACGCTGCGCTTGCAATTCTATCCGGACCAGAGTTTCGTCAAGCTGCATCACCGGCTGGAAGTCATCAGCCCGGCGCTGGCGCCCGCAGCTGCCGGCGGAGAATTGCCCGGCGACGAAGCGATCACTTCGGCTATCGTGGGCGAGGGCGGCGAAGAAAGCACCCTGCTGAAGCTGCGGTCTTTCTCGCTGCATATTCCCTTTCCTGGTGTCAGGGTGGTGCGGCATAAAGGCGAAGAATGGCAAATAGGTGGCAGATTCTTGAGTTGGCAGGACAAGACCTGGCAACTGCGCCACGATCACGACCTGGGTTACGAAATTGGCGGTGAGACCCGGGACGGGCGCACGGAAGGTCATATCCGCGTGGACGGCGACGCCGGCACGCTGGGCATTGGCCTGCGCCACTTTTGGCAGACATATCCCAAGGCGATATCGGTGGGTGGCGGTGGGGTCGATATTGAACTCTTCCCCGAACGGGGCGGCGTCGACCTGCCCGGTGACGAAGACGCGCCCCACCGTCTCTACTTCTGGCTCGCTGACGACGGCTACATCCTGAAAGCCGGAATGGCGCTGAGCAATGAAATCCTGCTCGATTTTGGCGGCGATCAGCCCGCCGCATTTGCCTGGCTGGAACAAGGCGTCCTGGCGCGGCCGGATATCGACTATCTCAACAGCACGGGCGCGCTCTATCCCATCGGCGCGCGCCGGACTTCGATCCTGCCCAAATACGAGCAACTCGCCGACAGCTCGCTGACGTCTTTCCGCGATGATCGCGAGCACTTCCGCGCTTATGGGCAGATCAACTTTGGCGATTGGTATGGCGAGAGCGGCTGGTCCTGGGGCAACAACGAATACGACCCCGCCTACTGCGCGTACACCGAATTCTTGCGCGGCGGCGATCCAGGCTGGGCGGCCTGGGCCGCCGAATCGGCGCGGCACCTGGCCGATGTCGATACGATCAACTTCTCTGCCGATCCCGCGGAAATCGGCGGACAATCTATGCACATGCCCGGGCACCTGGGCGGATACTTGCCGCCGCTCTTCCGCAGCAAGATGGCGGGCACCAAGTCAATTCCCTCGCATACCTGGGTCGAAGGACCCATGCTGCACTATTTGTTGACCGGCGACAACTTTGTTTATGAATCGCTGCGCAAGACCAGAAGCTGGCTTTTGCAGAAGCGCTTCTTCGACCATTACGACTTCACGAATGCCCGCGAAGCCGGCTGGCATTTGATCCATCTCTGCCTGCTGGCCGCCGCGCAGGACGACCCCGACTGCCTGAATGCCGCCTCAATCATCGTCGAACGGGTTCTGGAGCGCGCCGAGCCAGAAGGCGGCTGGGTGCGCAACTTGACCGAAAGCCATTGCGGCTGCGGCTATCCGCGCTGCCGCGGGGAGGCCGGTTTCATGGTCGGCGTTTTGCTTTCCGGCTTGAAGCGGTACTACTTTCTCACTAAGGATCCGCGGGTCGGCGAGGCGATCCTTGGCGGCGCGCGCTGGCTGATCCGCGAGACCTTTGATGAGGAGAGCGGGCACTTCCGTTATACCTCCTGCCCGAACCGCACGCTCGGCGGCAATTTTCGCTGCACGCAGTGGGTCCTGGAAGGCTTGGCGGCCGCCTGGGAACTTTCGGGCGATGCCGATATCGCCCATCACGTGAAAGAGGGCCTGCCCACCATCGGCATGTTTCCCGAATGGATTTCTCATTTGGGCATGGGCAAGGCCATGTCGCAGCAAATGCGCTATGTGCCGACGATTTTGGCGACGCTGGAATCAAGGCCTCTTTTGTAATTGACCGCGCTTTGTGGCAGCCGAGCAGGTTCATTGTTTTGTGTGAGCGTGGAAGGACGATTCGCAGCCGCCGAGCGGCTGGAAGGAGAACATGATGACTGATTGGACGACGCGCCTGGCGATCATCAGCGACGAAGCCGATGATTCCTTCCGCGACGCGGTTGAATTCTGCCTGCCGCTGGGCATCCGCAACTATGAGATACGCAAGCTGGGCGGCGGTCGCTTTCCGGATGTCAGTGACGAAGCGATTCAAGAAGTGATCGATACCGTCGCCGAATACGACCTGAACCTGATCGGCGTCAGCCCCGGCTTCTTTAAGCACGACCTGGCCGAGGCGAGGACCGAGCGAACCTTTCATGATGGCTTGCCGCGCGCCATCGCCTTGATGCACAAGCTGGGCCTGACGCGCATGACGCTCTTCACTTTCAAGCGCGGCAGCGACCCCAAGGCGCCGATCCCCGGGCAGATTTACGACTACCTGGGACGGGCGGTCGAGATTTGCCGCCGCGAGGGCATCGAAGTCCTGTTGGAAAATGCCGCCAGCATCTGGAGCAATACCGGCGCCAATCTGGCGCAGATCGCTCGTACACTGGGCCTGCGCGTTGTCTGGGATCCAGCCAATGCCGCCGCTTCCGGGGAGCTCGCCTACCCCGACGGCTATGCGCAAGTCCGCGATCTGATCGCCCACGTCCACTTCAAGAATTGGACCGAGGCGGACGGGTTCGTGGCGATCAAGGACGGTGTGGCCGACCTGGCAGGGCAGGTGGCGGCGCTGAAAGCCGACAGCTACGGCGGATATTATTGCCTGGAGCCGCACCAATGGGCCGATCGTCATAACGCCGTGCGGGCCAACCGCGCGCAACTATTGCAACTCTTGGGGGGAGAATGAGGTCGATCATGCATTTCGACAAGATTCGCACCATGATTGTTGGCATGGGCGGCATCAGCCGGACCATGCTCCGCGCGCTGGAAAACAAAACCTGGCATGAACTGGTCGCCGTCGTCGATGTCAACGAAGAGGCGCTACAAAAGGCGGCGGCCGATTATTCGCTGCCGGATGCGGCGCTTTTCACCGACTTGGCTTCGGCCTGCGGGACTTCCCCGGCCAATGTCGTCTTGATCAACACGCCATCCGAATTGCACTATGCCCAGACCAAAACCGCCCTGGAAGCAGGCTTGACGCCTCTGGTCGCCAAACCGCTCGCGAACTGCTTCGCCCATGCCAGGGACCTGGCGAATCTCGCCCTCGAGAAGCGTATCAAGCTCTGTGTGGGCCAGCAAATGCGCTATCGCCGGCACTATCTCAGCGTGGCCGAATTCCTGGCGGGCGGCGCCCTCGGGGCGGTTGAGCAGATCTACTTCCTCAGCGCCAAACCGCGACATCAGGCCCGCAACTTGAAAGCTTTCCTGCAACCTGTGCTCTACGAGATGACCTGCCATCATCTCGATACCCTCTTCGCCATCTTGCCGGACCTGACGCCGGAATCCGTCATTTGCGATGGCTTCCTGCCTTCGTGGTCTCCCTACGCTAGCGACTGTATGATCAACGGGCTCTTTCGCTTTCGTGGCGGCGTGCATATGCTTTATCACGCCGGTTATTCAACGCAATCGAGCTGCTACGAACTCCGTCTGGAAGGGACAAAGGGGGCCCTGCGCTGCCGCGGCATCCACATGTCCAACGATGCCATGGACTATGAATTCGCCGAGCGCGGCGCGGCCTTCAGCCCGATTGATCTCGACCGGGGAAGATCATCGAGCGATCCGTGGAGCCATTTCTTTGACCTCTGGTACGACTATCTCAATGGCGCGGAAGAGCCGCCCTTCAGCGCGAACAACAACCTGAAGATCTTGTCCGTCATCGACGCCGCGATAAGGTCCCTCGAACGAGGCGCCTTTGTCGAGATAGCGAACAGCCCAACTCTAAGTGAGACCCCGTCATGATCATTGATTGCCAGAGTCACGTTTTCCCCCGAGCCTATGCCGAGTTGCTCACGTTTAATACCAATGCCCTGCGTACAACGCGCATCGACGATGGCGTCTACCTGATCAACTATGGCGATGTGCAGCGCTTCCGCCTCGACCTCGATAGCTACAGCGCCGAGCGCAAACTGCGCGCCATGGATGCCTCCGGCGTTGATATGAGCGTGATCAGCGTCAATATCCCCACGCCCGATATGCTCGACCCCGATCTGGCGGCGCAAGGCGCGCGCATCTGCAACGATGCCGTAGCCGAGCTTTGCGCGGGGCATCCCGACCGCTTTGTTGGCCTCGCCAGCTTGCCCCTCAATGATGTGCCGGCTGCGATTGCCGAACTGGACCGCGCCATCGACCAGCTTGATCTGCGTGGCGTATTCACCCCCTCGCATGTCAAGGGCGCGCCGCTCGACGCGCCGCAATTCGAGGACTTTTACGCCCATGTCGCCGGGCGGGGCGTCCCGCTGGTTTTGCACCCGACCGTCCCGGTCTGGGGCGAGGCGATCAGCCAACACAGCATGATCCCGATGGTAGGTTTCATGGTCGATACCTCCTTTGCCATGCTGAGGCTGATCCTGGGCGGCGTCATGGAGCGACACCCGACCCTGCAAGTCCTGCATCCCCATGTCGGCGGCGTATTGCCCTATCTGATGGGACGTGTGGTCGAGCAGACCGAAGTCAAACGGCGTGGACGCGATCACATCAAGCAGTCGCCGCGCGAAACTTACAAGCGCGTCTACCTGGATCTCGTTTCGCCCAATCCGCTGGCGGTCCGCTACGCTTACGACTTCGCCGGCCCCGATCGGCTGCTCTTCGGCAGCGATCATCCCTGGGTCAGCATCGACGCCATTCTTGATATCGTCAGGGCGCTGGACATTCCCGCGCGTGACCAAGACAAGTTGCTATCAGGCAATGCGATGAAACTGTTTCGCATCGCTTGATGACGGCTCGGCATCTCTTTCTTTGTCTAGCAAATTTGTCAAAGTGTCGCAATTGTTCGCTTCTTATGCGGGAAAACAGTGACTCGCCTCGCGAAAATGGTTACAATCGCTTGGTGACATGGGGCGCCAAAGACGCGATCGCGCTTGCCCGGTCCTATTCGAATCCGTATTGATTTTGAGGACTTCCGTCATGAAGACCTCGGTTTACACGCCATCTATTTGAATGAGGTGAAATAGGAGAATGCCATGAAACTGTTTGATTATGCGGACTTTGTTGAAGGCTGGGACCTCACGATCAACCGCTACGCGACGCAAAAGGTCGAATTCGGCGCGCCCGGCGTCGCGGAAAAAGTCGCCGAGATCGAAGCCCTGCTGAGGCAGAAAGTGGCGGAGCTGGACGCGCTGCCCAATGACCCTGAGCTGGCGAAAGCCGAACCTGACGATCTGCCCGCCATCCTCGCCTTGCGCCCGCCCGGCAGCCGCCGCTTGCTGACATCGCTGCCCGACAATTTCCGCGATCGCCTGGAAGGGGCCTGGCTGGCGCGCTGCGCCGGCTGCACCCTCGGCTCCATCGTCGAAGGCTGGAAAGTCGACCGGATGGAGCGCTGGGCCGCCTACCTCGGCGACCCATTCCCCTTGGTCGATTACTGGAGCCAGGCCGAACAGCCGCATTTGCCCCGCTTGAAGATGAGCGTGCGCCACGATTACACGCCAGCGAAGATGAATGGCGTCCCCTCCGATGACGACCTCAACTACACGCTGCTCGGTCTCTTGGTCCTGGAAGAATACGGACCCGACTTCACTGTCGACGACATGGGCGCAGCCTGGGTGAAATACCTGCCCTTCGCTTTCACTGCCGAGGGCATCGCGCTTGACAATCTGCGCGCGGGCGTGCCGGCCATGCAAGCCGGCGCGCTCAATAATCCCTGCCTCAACTGGATCGGCGCTGATATCCGCTCCGACCCCTGGGGCTACGCCGCGCCCGGATGGCCGGAAAAAGCGGCCGAATTCGCCTGGCGCGACGCAACCATCAGCCATCGGCGCAACGGCGTCTACGCCGCCATGTATTTCTCGGCCGCGATTTCAGCCGCCTTCGCCGTTGATGATCCGATGGACGCGCTCCAGATCGCCCTGGAAGAGATTCCGGCCGACAGCATCACCGCGCGGGAAATCCGCTGGGCCCTTGATAAAGCGCCCTCTATCTCGGGTTACAAAGACGCCGCCGCCCTCTGTGAAGAACGCTATCCCGGTATGTGGAAGTCGCATTCCTTCCAAAATAACGCCTTGACGATCTGGGGCTTGGCTGTCGGCGGCGATGACTACACCAAAGTCATCGGCGAGACGGTCGCCATGGGCCAGGACAACGACTGCACCGCCGCCACCGCCGGCAGCATCTTCGGCGCTGTCTATGGGGCGGGCGCCATCCCCGAACACTGGACCCGCAATTTCAACAACAAGATTCATTGCTACCTGAATGGGCATCCGACATTCGCCCTCGACGACGTGGTTGACCGCTTCGTCGCGCAAGCGGAACGGGTTTTTGCGACATAATAAGAATTTCTAGGGGCGGCCAACCTGGTCGTCCGCCGTAACAGGTGGATGTGTATTCGGGCGACTTGATATGTCGCCCCTACGACTATCCTCCCTATTTCCGCAATCAGTAGTCAGGCATAAGACAGGAGAAAACCATGCGACTTTTCGAATACCCGGACAAAGTGGCGGCCTGGGAACGGCAGATCAACGCCTACGCCCAGCAAAAGGTCGAATTCGGCGCCAGCGGCGTCGCCGAAAAAGTAGCCGAAATCGAAGCCCTGCTCAAGCAGAAGGTGGCGGAGTTGGACGCCTTGGCCAACGATGCTCAATTGGCACAGGCGGAACCCGACGATCTGGAGACGATCCGCAGCCTGCGACCCGATGGCCGCCGCCGGATCTGGACGGGCCTTTCCGACGACTTTGATGAGCGCCTGGAAGGCTCCTGGCTGGGGCGCTGCGCCGGCTGCACTCTCGGCTCCATCGTCGAGGGCTGGACCGTGGAGCGGATGGAGCAATGGGCGCAATACCTCGGCGACGAATACCCGCTGGTCGACTATTGGAGCGTCGCCGAACAGCCGCACATGAAAAAGTATCAGACCAGCCTGCGCGAAGATTTCACGCCCGCCAAGATGGACGGCGTGCCCACCGATGACGACCTCAACTACACGCTGCTCGGTTTGATGATCCTGGAAGAATACGGAATTGATTTCAGCACCGACCAATTGGGCGAAGCTTGGATCAAGTATCTGCCTTTCGCCTTCACTGCTGAGGGCATCGCGCTGGACAATCTGCGCAAGGGCGTGCCGCCGATGCAAGCGGCCGAGGTCGATAACTGCTTTCTGAACTGGATCGGCGCTGACATTCGCTCGGATCCCTGGGGTTATGCCGCGCCCGGCTGGCCAGAGAAAGCGGCCGAGTTCGCCTATCGCGATGCCTACGTCAGCCACCGGCGCAACGGCATCTACGCCGCCATGTTCTTCTCGGCCGCGATTTCAGCCGCCTTCGCCGTGGACAATACGGTCGAGGCTTTAGAAATCGGCCTGGAAGAGATACCGGCCGACTGTCTGCTGGCGCGCGAGACCCGCTGGGCGCTGGATATGGCGCCGCAGATCGCCAATTACCTCGATGCCGCCGCCGCCATCGAGGAGCGTTACACAGTCATGGGCGGGGCCCACGCCATCAACAACACCGTTCTCACTGTTTGGGGCTTGACCATCGGCGGCGACGACTACACCAAGGTCATCGGCGAAACCGTCGCCATGGGCAAGGACAACGACTGCACCGCCGCCACCGCTGGCAGCATCTGGGGCGCGGTCTATGGCAAAAGCGCCATCCCCAAGCACTGGTACAAGAACTTCAACAACAAGGTCCATACCTTCTTGTATCACCAATCGACCTTTGCCATTGACGACGTCTTGGATCGCTTTGTCGTCCAGGCGGAGAAAGTCATGGCGGGCGGTTAGGGTTGGTTTCCGCATGCGCTGCGGCGGAGTATTGCGGGCGGAATCGCGAACACAAATCCCCCACAGCCGTCGACTAGGCCGGGCTAAAAGCTGTTGCCCGGGCAACGAGCTGGCTCGCCAAAATGCCAAACGTTGTGCGGGCGAGCCGCCGGCTCGCCCAAGTTTTGCTGCGGATGCGCGGATTAAGGTGAACAAGCAATGAATAGATCAGGAGATGCCGATGTCGATTTATGAATACCCCGAGCCATTGGAAGACCTGGACCGGTCAATCAACCTCTGGGCGCAGCTCAAAACCGAAGCCGGCGCCGCTGGCGTGGCGGATAAAATGGCCGAAATCAAATCCGTGATCGCCGACAAACTCGCCGAGTTGCGCGCATTGCCCGAGGACCCCGCCTTGCGCGCGGCCGAACCGGATGACTTGTCCGGGATCCGCGCCTTGCGCCCGCATGGCCCCCGCCGCTATTGGACAGAGCTGCCGGAGGGGACCTTCCGCAATCGGCTGGAAGGCGCGATTATGGGCCGGTTCGCCGGCTGTGTTCTGGGGTCCATCGTCGAATGCTGGGAGATCGAAAAGATGGAGCGCTGGGCGGCTTATCTGGGCGATGCCTTCCCGCCCACTGATTATTGGACCGAGGCGGAACGTCCGCAAGATCTCAAGTATCGGACGAGCCTCCGCGAGACCTTCACACTGTCAAAGATGGACGGCGTCCCCACCGATGACGACATCATCTACACGCAACTGGGTATGCTCATCCTGGAAGACTACGGACCCGATTTTACCTTGGACGACATCGGCGCTGCCTGGGTGAAATATTTGCCGCACGCGGCAACTGCGGAAGGCGTCGCCTTGAAGAATCTGCGCGCGGGACTGTCGCCCGCCCAAGCGGCTGTCGTCGACAATCCCTTCATGTTTTGGATCGGCGCCGATATTCGCTCTGATCCCTGGGGCTATGCCGCCCCCGGCTATCCCGAAAAAGCCGCCCAGTTCGCTTGGCGCGATGCCACCATCAGTCACCGGCGAAACGGCATCTACGGCGCCATGTACTTCTCCGCCGTTATCTCGGCCGCCTTCGCCTTGGGCGATCCGCTCAAAGCGCTGGAAGCCGGCTTGCTCGAGATTCCAGCCGATTGCTTGCTGGCGCGCGAACTGCGCTGGGCGCTGGACACAGCCGACGTTATCAATGACTATCGCGGGGCGCGCACGGCCGTCGACAGCCGCTACGCCGGCATGCACAGAATTCACACCATCAACAACGCTGTGCTGACTGTTTGGGGGCTCAAAGTCGGTGGCGATGATTACACCAAAGTGATCGGCGAGACGGTGGCCATGGGCTTGGACAATGACTGCACCGCCGCCACCGCCGGCAGCATCTTCGGCGCCGCCTATGGGGCAGGCGCCATCCCCGAGCATTGGACCAGGAACTTCAACAACAAGGTCTACTCCTACATCATCGGCGTGGAGAAATTCGCCCTCGATGATATGGTTGATCGCTTCACTGCCCTTGCCAAGACGGTGCTGTCCGGGGACTAATGATCCGCGTCCGGCTTGTGTTTCTAAGGCTTGTCCGCCACTCAATTTGCGGTGCAAATATGGGCGCGAATGCTGGCTCGCAACAAGAAAATAACACTATTCGGCCACCCACACCACAACATAAAGACAAGATATGTAGGGGCGACCGGCGGTCAGTGTCTACGCTACCTATCAGGTCGCCCGCCAGACCGAGTACTACGTGATGGAGATACCCATGAAACCGTACAACTACCCCGAACCTCTGCAAGACCTGGAGCGCGCGGTCAATGTCTGGGCGCAGTTAAAGGCGGAAACGGGCGCCCCCGGCCTCGCGGAAAAGATGGCGGAAATCAAGTCCTTGCTCGCCGAGAAGCTGGCCGAGCTGCGCGCCCTGCCCGATGACCCCGCTCTGCGCGCCGCCGAGCCGGAGGATCTGGAAGGCATTCGCGCGCTGCGGCCGGGCGGTCCGCGCCGATACTGGACCGGACTGCCGGAGGCTGAGTACCGCGATCGCCTCGAGGGCGCCTGGCTGGGGCGCTGCGCCGGCAATGTGCTCGGCTCAATCGTCGAACTGTGGGAGCCGGACAAAATGGAGCGTTGGGCGGCCTACCTGGGCGATGCCTTCCCGCCCATCGATTATTGGAGCGAGGCGGAGCGGCCCTTTGAATTCAAATACGAGACGAGCCGGCGCGATGCCTTCACCCCCTCCAAAATGGACGGCGTGCCCACCGATGACGACCTCATCTACACGCAGCTGGGCCTGCTGATCCTGGAGGATTACGGACTGGACTTCACGGTAGACGATGTCGGCGCTGCCTGGGTCAAGTATTTGCCCGTCTCGCCAGCGTCGCCCGTGCTCGGTAATCTGCAAGCCGGCGTGCCAGCGCGGGAAGCGGCGATAGTTGACAATCCCACCCAGTTCTGGATCATCGGTGATATCCAGTCCGACCCCTGGGGCTATGCCGCGCCCGGCTATCCCGAAAAAGCGGCTGAGTTTTCCTGGCGCAATGCCACCATCTCCAGCCGCCGCAACGGCATCTACGGCGCGATGTATTTCTCCGCCGTCATCGCTGCCGCCTTCGCCCTGGGCGATCCTATGGCTGCGCTGCAAGCCGGCTTGAGCGAAATCCCGGCCGATTGCGCCCTGGCGCGGGAAGTGCGCTGGGCTTTGGACGCGGCCGGCCACATCAATGATTATCGCGCCGCCCGCGCCGCCGCCGACGAGCGCTACGCCGGCATGCACCTGGTTCACACCATCAACAACGTCGCCCTGACCATCTGGGGGCTCAGCATCGGCGGCGACGACTTCACCAAGGTCATCGGCGAGACAGTCGCCATGGGCATGGACAACGACTGCACCGCCGCCAGCGCCGGCAGCATCTTCGGCGCCGCCTATGGAAAAGACGCCATCCCCGAGCATTGGACGCGCAACTTCAACAACAAGGCGCATTCCTTCATCATCGGCACAGAGTCATTTGCCATCGACGATATGGTCGATCGCTTCACCGCGCTGGCAGGGAAGGTCCTGGCGGGTGACTAGCTGATTCACATTCGTCTCGAGTTTGCAAGGCTTGTCCCGTACTCAATTGTGGTGATCTAAATGTACGCAAATGCGCGTCCGACAGCAACAAAAGAACACCATTTGGCGACCCAAACCACAACATGCAGATGAACTATGTAGACATACGCGCGACAATGCCGCCGCCCACGCAACATACCTTGCATCCCGCTATGTTTAGCTCCCCCTCCCTGATGCCTCGGGGTTTCCGCCCCCCGCTTAGCGGGGGGATTGAGGGGGGATACGGGCCGGGGGGAGGGGTTGGCTGCCCGCAACGTAAACAGGGGCGACCCGACGGGTCGCCCCTACGAGGATCGCCTTTCTTTTTGTGACTTGCTTGCACATACTGAGGTCGCAGCGCGTAAATGGCGTGCGACATCAATGACGCCTGAAGAAAGGGAATGAATGCCAACCTCGAGTCTCTCCTTGCTGGCGCTGGACCCGCGCAACTTTTCGACCATCGAGCATGCCGAACTCCAACTAGGCCCGGTCGAGAAGAGCGCGCGCAATCCGCTTTTCTGCGAAGACTTTTTCGCGGATCCGCCCAAGCGCTGGGAGGCGCGCTTGGACAACGTTTATCCCAGCGTCATTTATGACGAGGATGAAGGCCTGTTCAAGTGTTGGTACAAGTCCTTCATTGTCGACCAAGCGTCGGTCGAGACGCCTTTGGCAAAGCGCCCTCAGACGCCCTACACCGGCGGCGAACGCGAAGAAGGCCTGCTCTACGCCACCTCGCGGGATGGCCTCCATTGGGAAAAACCGGCGCTGGGCTTGATCGAATTTGCAGGCTCGCGCGCCAACAACATCGTCATGCGCCGCGCCACGCACGGCATCCACGCCGGCGGCGTGCTCAAAGACCCGCGCGATCCCGATCCCGCCCGCCGCTACAAGTTCACCCATCGCAATCCACGGGCCGGGCGCATGGCGTCCTGCTTCTCCGCCGATGGCCTGCGCTGGTCGCAGCCCGTGCCCTGGCCCGAACACGATGCGGTCGGCGATACCCATAATAACGCCATCTGGTCGCCGGAGCTTGGCAAATATGTCTGTATCACGCGCGGCTGGTCGCGGGGGCCCTATCACGGCCTTCGCACCGCCCTGCGCAGCGAAAGCGAGGACTTCCTGCATTGGACACAGCCGGCCGAGCTCATGCGCGGCGCCGATGCCCACGATCAGATCTATTCCATGCCCATCCTTCAATACGCCGGTCTATACATCGGCTTGCCGGCGATATTCCACAAGGGCGACCAAAAGGCGGCCGATTGGGATACGGTTGATACCGAGCTGGCCTGGAGCGCCGACTCGGTCAACTGGCGGCGCATCTGTCCCGGCCAAGCCTTGATCCCGCGCGGACAGGGCAATTATCCCGACGGCGCATACGACTGCGGCTGCATTTACGCCGCCGCCCCCATCGTGCGCGGCGAAAAGACCTTGATCTATTACGGCGGCAGTAACGGCCTGCACAACAACTGGCGCGAAAGTTCGCTCAATCTGGCGGCGCTGGATATCGACCGTTTCGCCGGTCTCGCGCCGCGTGACAAACGGCAAACGGCGCGTCTGGCGACGGCCCCGCTGCGGCTGGACGCGGACACCATCACAGTCAACGCGCACATCGCGGCCGGCGGCAGCATCCGCGCCGCCCTGCTCGACGGCGCTGGCTCAAGCTTGCCCGGCTGCGCGCTCGAGGATTGTCTGCCCTTGAAACAGGGTGGCATTTCATGCGAACTTCGTTGGAAAAGCCCGCCACAGGCTTTGCAGCTGGGCCAGGTCCTGCGCTTGGTCTTCGTATTGGACAAGGCCACGCTCTACGCCATCGAGGGCGCGAGCCGCCTTTCCGATCCAAAATAGAAGTCGGCGGTAGGGGCGACCCGCTGGGTCGCCCGCAAAACCTAGCCGGAACGATGGGCGAGCCCCTACGTTGACCATGAAATTTGTTGCGCTATTTTGTTGAAATTGCTTAGATAGTTCGAGAGTTACAAATCAGCCTGATCAATTCCGCCAGCAGCGCCGTGCGCGGGACAATGCTGCTCTTAAGAATATACTCGTCCGGTCCGTGATCCAGGCCGCCGATCGGTCCCAGACCATCCAGCGCCGGCACGCCGGCTTGCGCGGCGAAAGCGCTGTCGGCGGCGCCGCCCGTGCTGACGCCGCGCAACGCGAATCCCAGATCGGCGGCCGCGCGAATCGCCAACTCTTCCAGGCGCTCGACTTCTTTAGTGCGGGGCATAGGTGGCGAGGCCAGGCGATGAGTCACGGTGAATCCGATGCCATCGGTGGCCGGGCGCGCGAATATCCCTTCGATTTCGGCGACAACGCAATCCAGGTCGCCCTGCTCGAAGGCGCGGATGTCAATGCTCGCGCTGGCATAATCCGGCACGACATTGGGCATGGTGCCGCCGCTGATGATGCCGATATTGATGGTGACGCCGCTCACCGGATGGGCCAGCGCCTCGGCTTGCAGCAGCCGACGCAGCAAGCCGCTGATGGCGTTGCGTCCCTTTTCCGGCTCAACGCCGGCGTGCGCGCCCCGCCCATGTGCCTCGACGCGCATCACCACATTGCCCTTGCGCGCTGTGACGATATCGCCATTCTCGCGCGCCGCTTCCAGCGTGAGCACGGCGTCGGCGTCGGCCATCGCGTCGCGGATCAACGAGACCGAGTTGCGCTCGTCCACCTCTTCATCAGCGACACAGAGCAACAGCAGGGTTCCATAATTGTCGAAATCAGCAGCGGCGAGCGCTTCGACTGCGTAGATCCCGGCCAGCAAACCCGCTTTCATATCGCATGTGCCCGGTCCCAACAGCCGGTCGCCCACCTGTTGAAGCGGCCGCTGCGCCGCCGTGCCCGCTGGATACACCGTATCGCTGTGCCCCAGCAGCATGATCTTGGCGTCGCCACGCCCCCCCAAGCGCGCCAGCAGGTGATCGCCCGTGTCCGTTTGCGGGAAGCGCTCGATCGAAAAGCCTAAACTTCCAAGGCGCTGCTCCAGCCAGTCGTTGACGCGATTGCAGCCCTCTCTGTCGTAAGTGCCGGAATCAATCGCTACCAGATGCTCGAGCTCCGCCAGGTATTGATCCAATTGCGAACGCAGATACGCGAGGAGCGCCATCTATGCCCATCTATTCCCATCTAATCCGCCAGGCCGCACCAGCGCAAGATGACGCCGGCGAATACCTTGGCTGTCTCGATAATCGAATCCAGTTCCACGTATTCGTTGTCGCCGTGCAAACCCGCGCCCGCCGGACCCAGGATGATCGGCGTCATGCCGGCGCCGGCGTAAAAGGCGGCGTCGGTGACGGCGCGCTTGCCCGTCAAGACCGTTTCCATTCCCAACTTTTGATGCGTGTCCCGCACAGCTTGTATCAGCGGGTGATCCGACGGCGTGGAAAAGGGCGGGAAGTCGATATTCGCCAAATGCCATTGCAAGGTCGGCGGATGATCGCGTAGCCAGGGGTCAGTGCGCGCGAAAGCCGCCACAAAAGCTTCAAATTCGTCGCGCACTTGCTGGAAAGTTTCAGTCGGCAGGTATTTGAAATCGAAGTCAATCACGCAGACATCGGGGATCATGGCCGGGTTGGAGGTGATCTGCGGCAGGCCGTCTTCGCCCAGCCCAACCCCGCCGACCATCACGCCCGGATTGATGGTGGTGATGCCCGGCGGCATCAGCGGATGATGGCGGCCATGCGCCCATTCACGCTCCAGTTCGCGCACGGCTTGCACAAACTTGACGCCCTTTTCGATCGCGTTGACGCCTTGGGCGTTTTCCGCATTCGGGTCCGGTTGCGGGTAGATCTGCGCGAAGCGCCAGCCAGCGTGCGCCGCCCGCCCGCGGATCGTCACCCGCAGCCAACTGAGCCCGCCCTCCGCCGCGTCGATATAACCCGATGTCGGTTCGACCACGATGATGCCGTCGGCGCGGTAGCCGCGCTTGATGACATCGCGCGTGCCGGCGAAGCCGCCCGCTTCTTCGTCCACCACGATATGCAGTTGCAGGTCGCCCTTCAGTTCGATGCCCGCCTTGATGATCGCCTCGCTTGCGGCGATGAAGGCCGCTACGCCCGCCTTCATGTCGACCGACCCGCGGCCGTAGAGCTTGCCGTCGGCGATGTCGCCGCCCCAGGGGTCATAATTCCAGCCGTCCAGGTCGCCGATAGGCACGACGTCAATATGTCCATTGAAGGCCAGGCTCCGTCCGCCACCGCGCCCAGGTCGCCGCGCCACCAGATTCGGTCGCCGCGCTTCCGCTTCCCAGCGCGTGATTTCCAGACCCAGGGCTTTCAGCTTGGATTCGATATAGTCTTGTACTTGGCTCTCCTGGCTGTTTTCCGGGTCCGCCATGAAGCGCGGATTGACGCTTTTGAAAGCCACCAAGTCCCCCGTCGACTTGATGATGTCGTCGCGCATGGCGTCGAGGCGACGGTAAACACTCGCTTCAATCGTTTCCATTATGCCGCGTCCTATCCGCTCAAGGGCAGATTCTGCCCGGCGGCGCTGCCGCCGTCGACGATCATGACCGAGCCGGTGATGAAATCGGCTTCATCGGACGCCAGGTAGCGGACCATCGCCGATATATCACGCGGATAGCCGATGCGCCCGCGCGGGGTCATGCCGACCAGAGCGTCAACATAGGCCTGATCCAAACCCCAGTCCGGCACCTCGACCAGGCCAGGCGCCACCGCATTGACCTGAATATTGTGCTCGGCCGCTTCCAGCGCCAGCACTTGCGTGAACATCGAGATCGCCGCCTTGGACGAGCAATAATGCGCGGCGCCGACCCGCGCGCGGATCGACGCGGTCGAGCTCATGTTGATGATTTTGCCGCCGGACTTGACGCCGATCATCCGCCGCAGCGCCGCGCGACTGAGCAAGAACATACCCTTCATGTTGATATCCCAGACGCGGTCCCACTCCTCCTCGCTCATGTCGACGATCAGGCTGTTGGGATAGATGCCGGCGTTATTGACCACTATATACGGCGCGCCGAATCGGGCGCTCAGTTCGTCCATCATGCGCTCGACTTGCGCGGCGGAGCGGACATCGGCGACCAGCGCCAGCGACCTGCCGCCGGCCCCGGCGATCTCCGCGGCCACCGCCGACGCTCGCTCGCCATCGATATCGTTCACGCCGACCTGCGCGCCTTCGGCGGCGAAATCCAGCGCGATCTGCCGGCCAATGCCGTGCCCGGCGCCGCTGATCAGGACCGTCTGATCTTGAAATCGCGACGGCATGTCATTCGATCCACTTGGCGGCTGGCAGATCGGTATTGGCGCGGGGCAGGGTCGCCGCGACATCCTCTTGATGACAGTAATCGGCGATCTCGCTCAGCTTGGCCCACCATACGCGCGGGAAGCCCCGAACGTAACGGATCAACCGTTCCAGCACAATTAAGCCGGAGGGACGTCCCGCCAGGAAGGGGTGCATGGTCATATTGAAAAGCCCGCCGCGGGCGAAGAGGCCATCGAATTCGGCGGTGAAAACCTCCAAACCGATCGAGGGTGGGTTGATGCCGTTGCCGATTGCCGGCACCGATACAAAACCGAATTGCACCCAGTCGTCATTGCGCCAGCTGACCGGCAGTTCCAGCAGATCGCCCTCGGATGTTTCCACCCAGTATGGTATGTCGTAACCCATCAAGCTGCTGTCGAACTGGAAGCCGTAGCGCTTGAGCAAAGCGGGGGACGACGGTTTCAGCTCCCAGGCCGGCGAGCGATAGCCGACGGGCCTGCTGCCGGTGATGGTCTCGATGACGTCGATGCCGGCGCTCAGCACCTTTTCTTCCCGCTCGTCGCTCAAGCCATCGGGGCGCTCGTGCATAAAACCGTGATGTCCCAGGTCATGGCCGCGCGCCACGATCTCCTGCGCCAGATCCGCGTGCAGCTCCAGCGTCCGCGCCGGCGAAAAGAAACTGGCCTTGATCTCGTAGAGATCGAGCAAGTCGAGGATATGCGGCATGCCGACATTCGGCCCGTAACTGAACTCGGACATCAGCGCCATGCGCTTGGTCGCGTTGGGCGGGTCGAGCATGTAGGGGATGGTCTCGCCGTCCAGGTCAAATGTCAGGGCGGCGGCGCAAATACGATCGTTTTTCCATTTGAAGTCGCCCATCAGGTTCTCCTTGCGCCGCACTATTGCCAGCCTCTTGCCGGCCTATTCAAAGTTCGGCAGCACGTCTTCGGCAAACAAGTTGATCTTCGCTTCTAGTTCGTCCCAGCTCTCATGGAAGAGCCAAACAACCGCGTACTCCAATCCGGCATCCTGGTAGGCTTCGAGCTCGGCGACGACCTGGTCGGCACTTCCGCGCGGGACGTGGCCCGGGGCGCTATGGCCTCGCGCCGCTTCACCCGGCGCCAGCAACTCAATATTGGTCCGCAAGCTGGCTGTGACGGCGCGTCCATTTGCCAGCCCGCGCAATTCAGCCAGGCCTTCGCCCAATTCAGCCGCTGTCAAACCCACCGGATGCCAGCCGTCGGCGATTTCGGCGGCGCGGCTGATTGCATGTGAGCTATTGCCGCCGATCCAGACCGGCGTACACCGGCCCCGCCGCGGCTGCGGCGCGAAGTGGGCGTCGTCAATCGATTTGCTCTCGCCCGTGAAAGCGCCATCGCCGTTCCAGAGCGCGCGCATCAGCGCCAGCCATTCATCGAAACGCGCGCCGCGCTTCTCATAATCGGCGCCCAGATAATTGAATTCCTGCTCCAGCCAACCGACCCCCGCGCCCAATATCAAACGCCCGCCCGAAACGACATCAATGCCCGCCAATTGCTTGGCCAGCAGGACCGGTTCGCGCTGCGGCATGACGATAATCGACGTGCCCAGTTGCACGCTCTCGGTGGCGGTCGCGGCGATAGTCAAAGCCACCAGCGATTCGATCAAATTGCCGTAGGGCTCGGGCATGTCGGCGGGCATCAAGACGTGATCGGTGGTCCAGACTGAGTCGAAACCGAGCGCTTCCGCCAGTCGCGCGCTGGCCGCAATCGTCTCGCCACTTGCGATCGCGCCGAAATTGGGCAGCAATAAGCCAAACTTCATTGCGTCTTACTCCTTCTTTGCGCGATCAGGCGGCGCCAAAATCATGCGGCGCCTGCCGCGTATGCCAATCGTGCGCTTGTTCGTAAGCGTAGGCGATGCGGAACAGGGTCGCTTCGTCGAAGGGACGTCCCATCAATTGATAGCCGATGGGCAAACCCTCTCGCGTGAAACCGCAAGGCGCGCTCAGCGCCGGCTGCCCGCCCAAATTGGCCGAGAAGGTGTGATGAATGATCGAGACCATCGGCGTCTCGCCAATGTCCATATCTTTGCGCGGTTCATGCAAATCGGTCAGGCGTGGTGCCGGCAGCGGCATGGTCGGCGAGATTAAGGCGTCGAGCTTCTCGCCGCGGAAGAGCTCCTTCATGGCGCTGCGATAGCGCTCGCGGGCGCGCAAACCGGTGACGTAGTGCGTGGCGGGTATTAGCTCTCCCATTTTCAGCGTCGCGCGGGTGGCGGGATCGTAGAGATCGCCTTTCTCGCGCAATTGCTGCCGGTGATAGGCGCTAGCTTCCGCCATCATCACGGTGAAAAGCGTTTCCGGCGTCAATTCAAATTCGGGCAAGCTGATCTCGATGATCTCCGCGCCCATCCCCGCCAACTCGCTGATGACCGCTTCGGTAGCGGCGCGCACATCGTCGATCACCCCGGGATACAAGACAAAGCCGCGGTCGATGCCGATGCGCATGCCGTGAACCCCCTCGTCGATAGCAGCGCTGTAATCCGGCACTTTTTGCCGCGCCGATGTCAGATCCTTGGGATCGTGCCCGGCGATCGTGTTCAGCATCAAGGCGTTGTCCAGGACAGTACGTGTCATCGGGCCGACATGATCGAGCGTCCAGGACAGCGGAATCACGCCATGGGCGCTGATGCGGCCGTAAGTCGGCTTCAAGCCGACGATATTGTTGATCGAGGCCGGGATGCGGATCGAGCCGCCGGTATCCGTGCCCAGCGCGCCAAATGCCGAGCGTACCGTGACGGCGACCCCCGATCCCGTGCTGGATCCGCCGGGATAGCTGTTCAATTCCCAAGGCGAGCGGGTCGGCGGTTCGTTGACGCCGTAAGCGAATTCGTGCGGCAGCGTCTTGCCGATCATGATGGCGCCGGCTTCGTCCAGCTTCCGCACCACCGTCGCGTCAAAATCGGGCACGAAGCCTTCCATGACTTTAGAGCCGCACTCGGTGGCGACGCCATCCGTGTAAATGATGTCCTTGATGCCAATAGGGATGCCATGCAACGGTCCGCGCCATTTGCCAGCCGCAATCTCTAGATCGGCCACTTCGGCCCGCGACAGCGCCGCTTCTGCTGGCACGGCCGCATAGGCGCGCACCGTCGGCTCGGTGCGCTTGATGCGCGCCAACGTGGCCTGGGTCAAAGCGACCGATGTCGTCGCGCCGCTTTGCAGCGCCTCCGCCGCCTCGCTGATGGACAAGTTGATGAGATCGATTGAATCAGTCATTCCAGCTGGCGTCCATTCTCAGTATCGGCGGAAACTCACTCAGGTCGAATGCTTCCAGGGCAGCGATTGACGGCAGTTGATCCGACAAAGCCGCCGCCAGCCCCTCAAGATCTTCACTCGCCACATCCACGGCAAACAAAGAAGCCAGCGTAGCAACTTGATCCGCCTCGATGTTCAGGTCGGACTTGCTTCTGCCATAACTCATGAGTATCTCCTCTTCATTTGATGGCGCCGGTCCGCCACCTGGGGCTATCAACCGGCGTAAATGCCATATTCCCAGACCTTCTCGGCCATGCGCGCGATGCAGTCTTCCAGGTTTTCCCAGATGCCGCGGTGCCCCGCCACCAGCACGCTGATGATGATGGGCGCCGCCTCCTGCGATTCGATCACGCCGACATCATTGGCGATGAAGGGGTTGAAGTCGCCCGTCTTGTGCGCCACATGGGCTTCTGGCAAGTACTTCGGCAGGCGCGAGCGAGAGATTTGCCTGCCCAGTATCTCCCGCATGGCGGCGCACGATTCGGGGCTGGCGCATCCGTCCGTCCAGATCATTTCCAGCAGATTGCCGATGCGCCGCGCCGTAGCGCGGCTAAAGGGACGTCCGGTCTCGAAGTGAAAGCGCTCGCGCGCCCTCTCCCACTCGGCCGCGGACATCTCCGGGTATCCGGTGCGGAAAAGCGCGCCCGGGTCCAACTCGCCCAACGCCGGATCTATCGAAGCCGCCAAGGCCGAAAACCAGTCGAAGCCGTTCCCCATCACATCAATATCATCCAGGCCCAATTCGCGCATGCTCTCGTTGACGGCATCGGGACCGCCGACCGCATCGTAACAGTAATCGGTGGCGGTATTGTCGCTTTCGATGATCATCAGCGTGGCGGCGTCGCGCAAGCTGAAAACCATGCCATCGTCCATCGCCTGGAGTACACCCGTGCCGAACCGTTTGTAGCGCGTCTCCAGCGTGTACTTTTGAGCCAGGTCAAGCGCGCCCCTGTCACAAGCGCGGAACAGCGTCACCAGCAGCGGAATCTTGATCACGCTCATGGTATCCATCATGGTATCGGCGTTAAAGGCGATCTCTTCGCCGGAGCCCGTGAATTTCACATAGAGCGCCCAATCGGCGCGGACGCCCAGCATGAGGCGTCGCAGGCTTCGTTCCAGTTCGCTATGCACTGCGCGCCTGCCTTAGCGCCGCACCACGCCGCCGGCGAGCCCGAGTGTCGCGCCGGTGATGTAGGCCGCTTCGTCCGATGCCAAGAACGCGACCAAGGCGCCCATCTCCTCCGGTGTGCCATGGCGCCCCAGCGGCACCAGATCCCAAACGCGCTGGACCTCCTCGTCGAAGTTGATGCCGGCATGGGCCGCGCGCTGCCGCAAGCCCGCCCATTGCATCTCGGTGGCCATATATCCGGGCGCAATGGTATTAACGCGGACATTATGCGGCGCCATTTCCAGCGCGAAAGCCAGGGTCAAGGCGATGACAGCGGCCTTGCTGCCGGAATACGCAGCGACGCGCGGGTAGGGTTCTTGCCCGAATATCGAACTGACTGTGATGATGTTGCCGCTGCCTTGTTCGCGCATGACGCGGCCCGCGTACTTGCAGGTCAAGAAAACGCCGCGATAGTTGACGTTGACGATCTCCTCGAATTCCGCGACCTCCAGGTCGACCAGGTCAACCTCGACGCCCCCGATTCCGGCGTTGGCGACAGCCAGATCCAGCCCGCCGAAGCGGGCAACCCCTATGCCAACGACGGCTTCAGTGACCTCGGCGCTGGCAACGTCGTGCTCGGCGGCGATAATGCGATCGGAAGCAAGATCCAGTTCCTTGACGATAGCCGCCGCCGTTTCGTGAATCGCCGGATTCGCGTCGGTCATCAGAAGCGACCAGCCGTCCTTCGCCAGACGTCGGGCGATGCCCTCGCCCAAACCGCGAGCGGCGCCGGTGATGAAGGCTCGTTTTGCCTGCGCTTCTTCTGCGGACATCTGCCGAACCCCTGGCTCGTTTAGGTTATCTCTGACTGTTCTTCGGTCGCGGTTCCCTGCGCGTTGCGCGCGCGGGTGCTGAATCGCTTGATCAGTCCCCAGATGCCTTCAGGAAAAAAGCGCATCGTCAGCACAATGAGCACTGCCACGAACATGAAGCGCACCGGCCCGCGTGAAATGCCGAAGACATCCGACATCCAGGCGCTGGTTGCCATCAACTCGCTGACAAAGGTCATGACCACGCCCACCAGGACCGGCCCATAGATTGTCGCCACGCCACCCACCAGCACCATACTAAGCAGCAAGGTCGTCAGGGAAAAACCGAAAATATCGGGCGAGGCGACAATCAGAAAATGAGCGTAAACGCCGCCCGCCAGGCCGGGAAAAATCGAACTCAGCAAAAATGCCAGCAAGCGCTGCCGCGCCAGCGGAATGCCGCGGGCTACCGCGTACTCTTCAAAGTCGCGCAGCGCGATCAAGCTCAAACCGAAATCCGATGTCACCAGCCGCCGCAAAAAGACCGTCGAGCAGAGCAGCAGGAATCCCACCAGATAAAAGTGCGCGAACTTGCTCTTGCGGAAGAGGAAGTCGCCGATCTGCAATTGCGGCACGCCCGTCAACCCTTGCTGGCCGCCGGTGATCAGCGGTTGACTGAGCAGAAGCAAGAGCACAAGTTGGCTGCAGGCGAAGGTCAACAACGCCACATAGATGCCGCGCAAACGGATCGCCGGGATCGAAACGAGGATGCTGGCCAGCGCAGCGGTCACACCGCCGGCGGGGATGCCCAGCCAGGGCGATATGCCGTACTTTACGGCGAGGATACCGCTGGTATAAGCGCCGATGCCGAAGAAAGCCAGATGCGCGAAGTTGAAGACGCCCGCGTAGCCCAGGGTCAAATCCCAATTGGAGGCGACGATGGCGTACAGCATGCCCAAAATCGCCAAATGCATGAGAAACTTATCGGTAACAACGTGCGGTATCGCAAGAAATACGGCGATTCCGATAGCCCAAGCGACGTGACGGATTCCGAGGCGCTCGCCCATCCCGTTCATGAGTCTTCACCGCCCATCAAGCCCCGCGGACGGAAAATGAGAACAATAATGAGCGTGGCAAAAAGCACCACGGGCGCCCAATACAGGTCGATGATGTAGGCGCTCGATTCCCGGATGAAGCCAATCACGTACGCCCCGACGATGGTGCCGGGCAAGCTGCCCAACCCGCCGAAAACAACTACCACAAATGCGAAGAGCAGTTCTTGCGCGCCCATGGTGGGCAAGATGAAGAACAAGCCGCCCAGCATGACGCCGCACAAGCCCGCCAGGATAGAACTCACCACGAAGGTCAGCGGATAGATCTGGCTGACATTGATGCCGACCAGGTGGGCAAAGTCATCGTTTTGGGCCACAGCCCGTATCGCCAGTCCCAACTTGGAATGTTTCAAGAATAAGTGCAGTAAAAACAATGTGAGGGGCGTTAATACAATGATCAGCACCTCTTGCAAGCCGATCGCGGTTTCCAGGATCTGCAAGGGAGGTCCCTTCAGAATGCGATCTAGTTGTTTGTAGCGCGGACCGAATATGACCTGGACGCCGTTCTGCATGAAGCTGGCGCCGGCGATGGTGGTGATGATGACGACCAGGTCGGCGCCGGGCTTGCTGACAAAGGGCTTGACCAGCAGCACATACATGATGTACCCGACCAGGCCGCAGCACAAAATCGCGAAGGGCACGCCGAGGGCGAGTCCGAATCCGCCTTTGATGGACAGTATCCACTCTCCTAGCGGCAAGAGCAGACCGCCGAGCGCGCCCGCCTCCTCGCCGTTTGCTACGATAGACTTGCCGATCGGCTGCAGCGCTTTGGCGATCCCGCCGCGGTTGGACACGTACCAGGCCGAATACGCGCCCACCATCACCAGCGCGCCGTGCGCGAAATTGAACATGCGCACCGTGCCCCAGACCAGCGACAAACCGCTGGCCATCAGCGCGTACAGCGACCCGGAAACCAAGCCGCCGGCTATAATCGCGACAAGCGCTTCCAAAGTCATCAGCTTACCTTTCCGAAGTACATCTCCAGGATCTCGGCTTGATCGACTTGCGAGACATCCGCCGTCTCCAGCGAGACGGTGCCTTTTTCGATCAAGTACAAGCGATCGCAAATGCCCAGCAAAAGCTCGACATCCTGGTCAACCACGATCATGCTGACGCCGGAGGCGGCGATCTCGGCGATGGCCCGCGCCAGCTCCTCCTTGATCAAGGGCGCCAGGCCTACGCTTGGCTCGTCCAGGATCAGCAATTCCGGCATGCCCATCAAACCGACGCCGATCGAGAGCATTTGCCGCTCGCCGCCGCTCAATGTCCGCGCGCGCTGCGAGCGCCTTTCCTCGAGCCGCGGGAAGAGCGAAAACACTTTCTCGAAATTGCTGGCTTTGTGGCTGTCGCCGCGCCGTACGTACGCGCCCAGAGTGAGATTCTCCTGCACGGTCATCTGAGGAAACAACTGGTTGCCCTGCGGCACATGGATCAGACCGCGCTCGACGATCAGCCGCGCGTCCAGATTGCTAATGTCCTCTCCGCGGAATCTTACCGTTCCCGCCTTGGCCGGGATCAAGCCCGAAACCGTGCGCAGCAGAGTCGTCTTGCCGTGCCCGTTGGGGCCAAACAGCCCCACATGTTCGCCCTCGTCGACATGCAGCGACAAGGAGCGCACGACATCAATCTTGCCGTAGCCGGAAACCAGGCCCTCAACCTGAAATAGCATGGAAGGCGTCCTTTCCGCGCTCGCCCAGGTAAGCTTCGATGACGACATCGTCCCGCGCCAATTCCTCGGGCGAGCCTTCCGCCAGGCGCTTGCCGAAATCCATCACCATGACGCGATTGGATACGCCGAAGAGCAGCGGCAATACGTGCTCGATGATGATGATGGTCATGTCTCCCCGGCTCAGCCGCCGTATCAGTTCTTCGAGTTCGCTCAATTCCGCCACGTTCAAACCCCCCGCCGGCTCATCGAGCATCAGCAGGCTGGGCGCGCTAACGATTGCCGAGGCGATCATCAAACGTTTCTTGGCATAAAGCGAGAGCTCGCCAGCCAGACGTTCGCGGTCCGCGCCCAGATCGAGATCCGTCAGCGCCTGTTCCACAGCGTCCTCATATTGGTCGGGGCGCAATGCCGTGCCGAAGACCGCGCCGATTCGCACATTCTCTTGTACGGTCAGCGTATCAAAGGCCGTCTCCTTCTGGAAGGTGCGCGCAATGCCTAACTCATAGATCTCGTGTGGCGACAATGCGGAAATGTCTTCGCTGCGCAGATAGACGCTGCCGGCGTCGGCGTGGTAGGGAATGCCTGTGATGAGGTTAAAGAGCGTCGTTTTGCCGGCGCCGTTGGGTCCGGCGATGCCATAAATCTCCCCCTCGTTGACCTCGAAACTGACATTGTCAACGGCGACCAATTCGCCGAATTTCTTTGTCGCTTTGTCAACCGAGAGCAGCGGCGTCATGGGAATTCTCGTTTTCCTTTGCTAGCGGCAAGGACAATAGGGGCGAGCGCGTCAGTCGCAACCAGCGCTTGGCCGCGTTTCTTCAAGAGGATAATACCGCAAATTAAAATGCCAACCAACAAGGGCGCCTCGCGGGCGGCCCTTGCTGGCTCTTGCTGATATGCGGCGCCGCGGCCAGCGCGAGCCGGCCGCGTTGCGCATCAATTTTGTCCTATTCCATGTCCATCCAGGGCGGTACCTGGAATTCGCCAGTGGCGTATTTGTCCGGTTCAATCTGGATGCGTTCGCCTTCCCAGATCTGGTAGAACTGGATCGGATAGTATTCCGGACCTTGGATCGCCAAATGCGTTTCCTGATCGAAGGTCAAGAAGCCCGCCAGCGTTTCCATCTCCAGGCTGCCGAGACATTCGCCGATGGCCGTACGATCAGCCGGGTCGCCCACTGCTTCCAGGCAGGTGGCGTAGATCATCACCTGGTCATAGGCAATGACCGTGAAGTAACCGCCGCGATGCCCGTACATTTCTTCGTAACGATCGCGTATCTCGATCACTTCCGACTTGGAATCGATGGCGGCGCCCAGATTGTTGTAGATCAAGCCGGTGGAGTTGTCGCCTGTCAGTTCCAGGAACTCTTGCACCGAGGGACCATACTGCAGGAAGAGCAGCGAATTGGGCGGGTTCTCCATGAACTGGTTCATGAAAGCCGCGTTGTTGGGCGGCGCGGAATCGGTGACAATCACGATATCCGGCTCGTTTTCGCGGATCTTCGCCAGCAGGCCGCGCCAGTCCGTGACCGAGGCGAAAGGAACAGTTTCGTAACCAACAACTGTCCAGCCCAGGCTCTCGAAATGCGCGCTCATGCCGGTGGCGATGGTGGTGCCATAGGGATCGTCCGAACTGATGATGAAGGCCTCGCGATCGCGCAAACTGAGCAAGCCCGCTTCGTTGTAAGCTTCGAGCAATTCCGGCAGCGCCGTCTCATAGGCGTCATAGGAGGGCACGCGCGACCAAACCGTGCCGTAAGCTTCCGGATCCGCAGAGATGATATCGCGGGTCTGCGCCGCGTTGGCCGAGATCAAATAGGGCATGTCGATCTCCGCCATCAGGTCGATCTCGAAGTTCGAGGTGCTGGCGTAAGCGGTCATGATGAAGTTGAGATCTTCGGTATTGCTGAGCTGGTTGAAGGCCGTGGTCACGGCGTCAGCGCGCTGATCAACCGTATCGGCAATGACCAATTCCAAGGTGTAGCCGGCGACGCCGCCCGCTTCGTTGAGGTCATCAACGGCGATCTGCGCCGCTTGGACAACATCCTGCGCGTCCGCGCCAAATGCGCCCGTCAGCGGCACCATGATGCCGATCTTCGCCACCCCCATATCTTGCGCGCCGACGACGCCCGCGACCAGGGAGAACAACAACAAACAAACTACAAATACACAGCGGATCCCTAAAGACATGTCTATCCTCGCTTCCTTAAGTTGATGGATCTATCGCTTCAATTCGCGCATCGTATTTGACACGGCGCCACTTTTGAGGGAGTTCGCGGAATACGCCTGCCGAGCGGCCCTGATAGCGACGGTTACCGCGGCAACTGAGAAAACAGCGCAGGCGCCCAAAAAACAGTCTCAAAGAAAGGCGACAAGTCTTTACGATACGTTGGGCGGAGTATAACCAGTCGCATATTCCATGTCAAATGTAAACAGTTTACAAGCGCGCAAATCTCGCGTCCTGCGCCTCTGTCCTCCGCGATTCAACCGCCTGTCACATGCTCGGCGACCCGGTCATTCGCTGCGGGCAATCCGATGGATCGCCAGACGCCCGGTAACCGAATGGGATGGCACTGGCAAATCGCTCGATTTCTGGAGTTAGGCGCTCAAGTCGAGAATCGCCTGAGCGAATTCATGCGACACGAATACGCTTCTCCCAAAATGTGACAATTTGACTCATTGTCCCTGAAATAGTAAACTCGAGCGCATGGAACTTAAGAATTACTTTTATCTCTATACTATTTTGGGAGATCTGTATGAATGTAAAATTCATTACATCTATATTAGTAATGATATTTCTTTGCAATGCTGCTTCCGCACAGAGCTATTCCATTCGCGTGACCTACAACACCAATTTGCGGACTGCCAACAGCCTCACGAGCGGGATCGTGGCCACGGCGCCGGCCGGGTCACACCTGCAAGTCCTTGGTCAGCAGGGCAGTTGGCTGCAAATCGACTGGAGCGGAAGGCAAGCCTGGATGGCCGGTTGGGTTTCACACAGCCGCCTTGCGGGAGCCGGTCAGGCGGCATCTCCGCCGCCAAGCCAAGCGCAAACACCAATCGACAACTGCTGTTTCGTCGATCGGCAATGCGACAGCGATCAGGATTGGACGGATGGCTATTATGCCTTTCAAAATGGCCAATGCGCTGCACCCGTCCAGCCTCAGCCTCACTTTCAGCCACAACCGCAGCCACAGCCCTATACGCAGCCGCAAACATGGGTCCCAACGCAGCAAGGCAACCCTCATGACATTGACAATTGCTGCCACCTGGATCGGGAATGTCACTCCGAAGAAGACTGGCGAGCCGGATATGTGGCCTTCAAGGACTTGGAATGCTGGGATCAATACCACGCCTGGGCCAGAACCCCGGACCCAAGGTATATGCCCCCGAGCGGCAGTGACAACTGTTGTGACGCGCCGGGTTGGCTTTGCCTGAGCGATGAAAACTTTTATCGCGGTTGGATGGCGTTTAAAGATTATGGGCACTGCAACCCGCGCATAAGGCCGACTTACTTGCCTAACACGCAATACTATTATGGCGCCACGGACAATTGCTGCCACCTTGGCCGGGCATGCCATTCGCAAGCGGATTGGGATCGCGGCTATTCGGATTTCTTGCATTTCAGGTGCGAATTCAGTGTCCCGCTCATTGATCATATCCCGGTACAGGTCGTGGGTTCGCCTGATTTCCAGAGGCATACGAGAGTGATGTTCAGTTTGCTGAAGGCGAAATCGCCTTTCTACTATGACTACGCTGCTCGAGGAATGGACAAGCACGTGCAAAAGTCACCAGCGGGGGCTAGCGCGCATAATCCCTCCTGTGAAGGAGAGAATATACATTTAAGCGCGCTGCCTGATGCTATCGAGGGCAATTGGTGGAGAGCAATGCTCCACGAAGCCTCCGTTGTGGTTCACGAAGCCTGCCATTGCATTCGCCATCACTCTGGCCAGGATCGGCAACTCCTCGCGGAAGCAGGGCGCCACCACCTTGATCCCGACTTTATGGACGGCAATTCAGTTGTTGAAGTGCCCTGTATGGAACAGCAATTCCACGCTATCCGACAGATGGACCCGGCCGATTCGGCAACCTTTGCCAAGTCCTATGCGCTTGGTATCACCTTGTGGGTCCGCAGATATCCTTGGCTGGAACGCTTTCTGGAGAGACCGGTCTCTCTTTACCAGCATTACCTAGATGTCGGTCCCTAGTTGCAGTCGGTAGTCTCGTCTGGCTCTGCCGACCGACCCGCTCTTGTCCAACGCGCTGGTGTCGGCTGCGCCAAGAGTATCATCGCGGCCTGAATGCAGTTGCTCTCGCTTGGGCTAGAACGGCGTGTGTTTCGACTCCCGGTTCACAGGCGTCGCCGGGCCCATATTTGGACCTCCGTCCACAAAGTATGTGGACTCGCGCATGATGTAAAGTCGAAGCAAAAAGCTGACCGCGGAGGATTCGGAGAGCACACAAGTAACGACGAGAAAGTTATGCAACATTTCGCATCGTGACAGTAAAGCGTATCCGCCACTGCATGTCATCCGTTCATATGACGTGAACGGTACCGAATCAATACAGCAAAGGCGGCGTTCCTTGCGAAAATCATCAGATTATTACGAATTTCACCAACTTTAGCTCGCCTTGACTGATGCTTCGGGAAACTTCCCCCGTGACGCGGGAAACCGAGGGGACGCTGGGCCGGGGATGAGTTGGAAAAAGCGCCTCAGCATGGCCCAGTAGCGGACACGCCTTGTAAGTGCGACTCACAGATGTAGGACCAACAAAGTCATGCAACTCCAAAATAATAGTCGTCGGTAGGGGCGACCCATTGGGTCGCCCGAAACCACAAATCGCGGCGGCAGTGGGAGACCAGATTGGCCGCTCCCACAAGGCTCGCTTTCGTTGCATAACTTCCCTGCACTTACTTCCGTGACTCGTTGGTGAATTATCGTTGCGTGACTTACTTGCACTTGGTCCTGAAGTGAAATAATTGCTGCGATTGCGCTTACATGCGCGCCCCTTTTCGTCAGAAAGAGCCTCATCTGTTACACTGATAGCCTGCCATGTTTTCAGCCACTAACGCTTGGGAGGTTCTGATGACCGATCTGCTCTTGACCAATGCCCGCGTCCTCGATGTGCGCGGCGGCGAAATGTTGCCCGATCGACATATCCTGATCGAGGACGGGGTGATCAGCGCCGTGAGCGAGACGCAGCCGCAGACCGATGCCGGCGCCATCGACATCGGCGGGCGGGTGGTCATGCCCGGCCTCTGCGATTCGCATGTGCATGTCACCGCCGCCACCGCCCACCTTTCCGCCATCCGTCACTGGTCCCCCGCCTACGTGACCGCGCACGCCGCGAAAATCCTCGAAGGCATGCTGATGCGCGGCTTCACCACGGTGCGCGACGGCGGTGGCGCGGACTGGGGATTGGCCCAGGCCGTCGACGAGGGCTTGATTGCCGGTCCGCGCATCTTCTTTTGCGGCCATGCCCTGTCACAAACCGGCGGCCACGGCGACATGCGCAGCTCCGGTGATGACGGCATCGGCTACAGCTGGCTAACGCCGGGCTTGGGCTGGGTCTGCGACGGCCTCAGCGAATTGCGCCGCGCCTGCCGCGAAGAAGTCCGCCGCGGCGCTCACCATATCAAGCTGATGTGCTCCGGCGGCGTCGCCTCACCGACCGACCGCATCGACAGCACCCAATTTTCCGAAGAAGAGATCCGCGCGGCGGTTGAAGAAGCCGAAGCCGCCAACCTCTATGTCATGGTCCACGCCTATACTGCCCGCGCCATCAATCGCGCCTTGCGCTGTGGCGCGCGCACGGTGGAACACGGCAACCTGATGGACGAAGAGAGCGTCGACCTCCTGCTGGAGAACGAGGCCTTTTTGGTGCCGACCCTGTCGATCTATCAGGCGCTGGCGGACGAAGGCATCGAGGCCGGCTTGCCGGAAGAACTCTATAGGAAAGTCTTTGACGTGCTGGACGCCGGTAAACGCGCGCTTGATATGGCTTACAATGGTGGTGTGACGATGGCCTACGGCACCGACCTGCTGGGCCAGATGCACCGCCGTCAACTGGACGAGTTCGCCATCCGCGGCGACATCATTCCGGCCATTGACGTCCTGCGCGCAGCCACCTGCAATGGCGCCGATCTGCTCTGTCGCACCGGCGAATTGGGCGAGGTCATCGCCGGCGCCCAGGCCGATCTGCTCGTCATGGACGGCGATCCGCTGGCGGACCTCAGCGTGATGACGGAACCGGAAACCAACTTGCGCATCATCATGAAAGACGGCGTGATTTACAAGAACACTTTGAACTAAACGCGTCATGCCAGTAGTCCCATGCGGATCGTAGGGCAATCACTTCAAATTCACATGGTGCGGGCTATCAAAAACTTCATTGTTCGTAATATGTAGACACATGCGCGACAATGCCGCCGCCCACGCAAGATACCTTGCATCCCGCGATGTTTAGCTCCCCCTCCCTGATGCCTCGGGGAGGGGGCCGGGGGGGTGGGGTTGGCTGCCCGCAACGTAAACAGGGGCGTTTCGCTGAAACGCCCGCACATTCAAAGTCATTTTACACGGGTTACTCGCCCCGCATCGTGTCTATATCGGCAGTCAATAGGGTAAATCTCGGTGCTCTCGGTGTCCTCGGTGGTTAAATTTCAGGTGAAGTGCTTCAAGTTGATGTCAGGAGCGAAACATGGATAGACAGGACTTATTGAATCGCCTTGAGGACGACAAGATCGAAAATCTCTGGGTGACTTATCACGATTTCAACGGACGCGCTTGCGCCAAGACCATCCCAAAAAGCCGATTCGCCCAAGTCGTCGAGGGTGGCGTGGT
This sequence comes from Chloroflexota bacterium, assembly GCA_026708115.1. GTDB lineage: Bacteria > Chloroflexota > Anaerolineae > Aggregatilineales > Phototrophicaceae > UBA6055. The sequence continues at coordinate 43,792 of JAPOVL010000043.1, read as the reverse complement.
ATTCGCCCGCGCCAACCTGAGCTTTGGCGTGGACGATCACATGGCGCCCGACGGCATCTGGCAGGCGCAGACTGGCGACTTCCTGGCTCTACCCGATCCCGACGCCTATTGGGCATTGCCCTACATCGACAACACAGCCATTGTGCTCTGCAATATGATGACCGAGGACTATCAGCCCTTTGACGCCTGTCCGCGACAAATCTTGGGCCGAACCCTGTCCCTGTTCGCCGGGCAGGGCATCGAAATTACCGCCGCCCTGGAAGCGGAATTCAGCCTCTTCACCAAAACCGAAGACGGCGATGTCGCGCCTTGCCGCGCCGGGGGCATGTTCACCGTGGCCGGCTTGAACCAGTTTGCCGATCTCTTGCAAGACATCGTCGCAACCCTGGAAGCGATGGGCATCCAGGTCGAGCAAATGGGAAAGGAATACGGCGCCTCGCAATTCGAATTCTCGGTGCGCTACGACGCGCCCCTGGCGGCGGCCGATCGCTATCTCATCACCAAAGAAGTCACGCGAGCGCTGGCCCTGCAGCGCGGACTGATCGCCTCTTACATGCCTAAACCCTTCACAGATCTGGCCGGCAACGGTTTACACGCCAACCTGGCGCTTTGGGATGCGGAGGGCGGCAGCAATCTGCTTGCTGGTGCTGGGCGGGAAAATCCCTTGAGCGAGACCGGCCTGCAATTCATCGGCGGTTTGATGGCGCACGCGCCCGGCATCTGTGGCCTGGGCGCGCCCACCGTCAACTCCTACAAGCGCTTGCAGCCTGCCTCCTGGGCCCCGGCGCATATCGCCTGGGGACTGGGCAATCGCGGCGTCTTGCTGCGCGTCCCCGATGTCAACCGGCGCTGCCGGGTCGAATACCGCGCCGGCGACAATACCTGCAATCCCTACTTCTTCTTGACAGCGCTGCTCGCCGCCGGCTGGGACGGCATGCGGAAAAAAGCCGATCCCGGAGCGCCTTTCAACGATGAGGATGTCGGGCATTTTAGCGGTGCGCAGAGTGCGGCCCAAGGCATCCAATTCCTCCCGCGCAGCTTGCCCGTCGCCCTGGACGCGCTGGAAAACGACGAAGTGCTGATGTCTGCCCTGGCGCCGGTCGCCGGGGCGGAGTTCCTCAAAGTCAAGCGCCTGGAACTGGAGACTTACAATCTGACCGTGCACCCTTGGGAGCGTCAGATGTACCTGGAGGCCCCCTGATGCTCGATTTCAGCGATTTGCCGGTGGTCGATGCGCATTGCCATCCCTATACGCGCAAGGACGCGCTCAGCCCGGACCAATGGGTGGATGCCCTGGCTTTCGGCGGCGGCTCGCCCGCCTATCTGCGAGAAGGCGGCATCGATGTCGACGCTGCCGCGTTGACGATGTTGGGGCGGCTCAAGCGCGATACGCTCTACTTCCGCTTTATGCTCCGCCGACTGGCCGAATACTTCGGCGTGGAGGCGACGGTCGAGGCCATTGCCGCCTCGCGCAACCGAGCGATCGCGCACGAAGGATACGCGAAATACGCGCAAAAGCTTCACCAGGCGGGCAAGATCGAAACCTTGATCGTCGATGACGGCTATCCGCTGCCGCAGATCAATCTGGACACATTCCGCGCCGAGACGGGCGTCGAGGTCCTGCCGGTCTTTCGCATCGAGGTCCTGATTCAAGACCTGCTGGACGACGGCTGTGGCTGGCGCGAATTTCAACGACGATACGATGAGTCCATCGCCGAAGCCCTGGGCAACCGGGGCTACAGAGGTCTCAAGTCGATCATCGCCTACCGAACTGGACTCGATATCGATCCCGCCAGCCGCTCGCCAGATCAGGGCCGGGTCGCGCTGGAAAGGCTTCGCCGCGCGCGCGGTCGCGGCGGTGATGATCCGGTCAAGAGCCTGCGCGATCATCTTTTCTGCCGCGCCATCGAGCGCTGCATCGACTTCGACGCGCCCTTCCAGGTGCATACTGGCATGGGCGATTGGGAAGTGCATTTGGCCGCCTGCCGCCCGGCGCTCTTGATGGAGCTTTTGCGCTACCCGGCTTATCGCGCTTGCAAATTCCTGCTGGTACACACCGGCTATCCCTATCACGCCGAAGCCGGCTACCTGGCCAATGTGCTGCCCAATATCTGGTGTGACATCTCAGAAGGCCTGCCCTTCGCCGGCAACGCGGGCAAACGCATCATCGCCGAAGTGCTGGAAATGGCGCCGATCTCCCGTGTCTGCTACGGGTCGGACGTCTATGGATCGCCAGAACCCTTTTACACCAGCGCGCTGCTGGGTAAGCAGGCCCTGGGTCAAGCGCTGGGGGAACTGATTGACGATGGCTTCATGTCAGTTGGCGAGGCGCAGGACGCCGCGCGCCTGATTCTGGCCGACAACGCCCGCGAACTCTACCGCATTTGAATCGCTGATCACGACGAACGAACCCAGTGTAGGGGCGGCCTATCAGGTCCCCCGAAATTCACCGAAATAAATTCAAGTTTGTGGAGATATCCAGCTTGATGAAAAGACGCCCGCTCCTCAGCAACGCTTTGGGGTGGGGTAAAAATCCGCGCTCAGCGCAACGTATCCACTACGTATTGCTCGAATGGCTCCAACGCATGGGGCAGGGCGCGTCGCCCCAAACCAATGCGGAAATAGTTGCCTTCAAATTTCATGACCTTCGCTGGCAGCACCATCACCCCAGCTTCGCGCACGGCGCCATCGGCGAATTCATTGACATCCATATCGGCGGTCAATTCCACCAAGCCGACTGTTCCCGCCCCCGGATAATGGATACGAAACAGATCATCGTGGCGATCGAAAAATGAACGCGCGGCAGCTGCGTTTTCTCTCACGATGGACACGCAGCGCGCCGTCAAAGCCTCGGCATGCTCCAGGGCGATCAGCGCCAGGATTTCGCTGGGCGCGCTGCCGCAAATCGTCGTATAAGATTTCACTTCTTGCATTTCATGCATCAATCCCTCGTCCCGCGTGATCAGCCAACCGACGCGCAAGCCGGGCAGCCCGAAGCACTTCGAAAGACCGCCCAGTACCACCGCTCTTTCATAAAGCTCGCAAGCCGAAGGCAGGCGTGCCGCCGGATCCTGCTCCGCGAAGCGATAGATCTCATCGGAATACAGGATCAAGTCATGCCGCCGCGCCAGGTCGACAAGTCGCTCGAATTCGGCGCGCTCGAGCAGGGCGCCGGTAGGATTGTGCGGAAAGTTGATAATCAGCATCTTCGTATCTGTCCGGACGAGGCGCTCAAGCGCGTCGATGTCGAAGCTCCAGCCCACTTCGCCGCATTCCGCCCTCCAAAACGAGACCTCGCAGCCGATGCCCCGCCCGAGTTCATAGAGCGACTGAAAGCTGGGGAAGACCGCGACTACATGATCGCCCTCGTTCAGCAGGGCGTTCATCGCTACGTAAATGCCTTCTTCCGGCACGACTTCCAGTACGTGATCGGCCCCGATCCCCTCGTCATGCAGGTCGGCGATGGCGCGGCGCAATTCGGGATGTCCCTGCGATTCGGTGTAGCCCAGCCACAAGTTCTCGAACTGGGCGCGTCGAGACGGGCTGGCATAGTCCAGTATCTCCGGCAGCGTCAGCGGCTCGCAGTCGGAGGAGCTGATGCCGTGCGGCGCGCTGAATTCGTGCTGGCGGAAGAAGTGTTCGATTTCGAATGGTGGCAGTTTCATGAATTTGATGCCTTCGCTATTGGCTTATTTGTGAATTAGCTGCAATTTCGATACACACGCCGTTGTGGTCGCTCAGTTTGCTACCGTCGTCGCCGATGCGGCTGAAAAACTGCATTGAGCGCAGCCTCAGATCCGGCGTATGGGCGATGTGGTCGATGAATCTCCTGTCAAGCGCTGCGTCATCCCATTCGCCCGCCGTCGGAATCGACCAGCCTGCAAAAGTCGCTTCCCGCTTCTGGTTGACGTCCGATTTCCTGCCCGGATATCGATGTGGCGGAATCTGCAAATTGAAATCGCCTAGCAGAACCGTGCGCGAACGGAATTCCTGGCGCGTCAAGAGATCTTCGCGCAAGGCATCGAGATACTCGCAAGCCCCTTGCCAATTGCCCTTCCTGTCTTCGGCCCATCGCTCATGATTGCGATAGCCGTGATAGGGGATACACATGCCGACAAAGTGGAATTCAATACCCTTGCATTCTGTTGTTGCAGAGACATAGCGGCCTTCTGGCAACTTGTCTGATCCGAGCGTATCGATGTTCGTCCAGCCAAAGCGGCTCCACAAAACGACCTTGCGACCGCCGCGCTTCTCCATATTGCCAGCGCCGGACAGACCGCTGGTGATCGTATGCCCACATTCTGGCATTGTTTCTGCGCGGGCTTCGCTTAGACAGATAACATCAGGGTCGAATTTGCTGATCAACTCGCGCGCTTTCCTAAAGCGCCCATTCTTGCTGCCTGGCCCAAGCCACTCAGTGTTCCAATTCAGTATTGTCATGCTCATGTTACAAGCCTGCTTTGTTGAGTTCATCCTGCAAGGCAGGCAACCGCGCGAACTCCTGCCGCAAATCGGCGATGAACGTTTGCCAACTTGCGCTATCATTCATTTGCCGATACATCCCGCGGACTTCCAGCAATAGTTTCGCGGCTTCGGCGTAGCGCTTTCGTGTTCTAAGTGCAATTTCGGCGCGGGCGTATTTGACATAAACTGGGATGGCGGGCGCCGGTAGTACCTGACGCGATGCTTCCGCAACAGTGAAGTCGAGGCGGTAGATGACATGGGAGGGATGGTGGAATTGCGGCTCCGAAACTTTGTCTAAACTTACCCATGCCATATTCCAGTCTTTTTCATTCAGATACGTCAGGGTCAGTACCTGGTACGCCTGTTTTTTCTCTAGTTCGGCGACGATCTGTGGGCGGACAGTTCGCCAATTGTGGAGCGACTCGGATACCGCGCGCAAACCGAGATAATGGTTGATATGAGGATCTATTTGCATCCGCTTCATTTGCCAGCAGAACTCCGTTTCCCGATCTCCCTGCTGCTGATAAAAGCCGATGAGCCATTCCATAATGCGGTTGTCATACTCGCTGCCCAGCGCTTCTTCGGCAAGCTGAATCGCAGTTTCGGCTTGATCGTGACTGCGGAGCAAATCAAGACCGCGTATTAATTCATGCGGCTTTTTCATTTTTTCGTCTATTATGCCGACGGCCTGCTTATAGCGTTTTAAGTCAAGCAATTTGCTGGCATAAAGATAATGCAATTCCTTAGCTTGAAGACGCTTGAGCGTCTCTTCAGGCTCAATCGAAACAAGTTTGTCCAATTTCATCAAAATATTCTCATAAGCCTCGGCGCCCCAATTGCTGAAACGCTCTTCTACACTTTCGCGATCGGCGATCAAGCTAATGTGTTCGCGAATTCGGCAGATATCCGCCAATTGCGCTATCTTCAGTAAGAGGTCTTCCGCTTCATAACCATAGTCGATCCCGCCAAACTCGATATCCCATATCAATGTGTCCACAAGCACATTGAGCACGCGTTGCCGCAACCCTTCTTGTTGAGCAAATTCAAAACCTGAAACCGCTTCTTTCAAATGCTCAACGGTGTTGTTGATCGCCTCAACATATTGCCCTTCATCATCCGTTGGATAGTCATTGGCGTTACATTCTTGGAGAATAGCGCAATAGATGGCAATAGCATGGGCACAATCGCCGCGCCGCGCATAACGGCTACCCAGGCGGGTGAGTTCATAAACCTTGTTTTCCGCAACGCGGTCCATCCATACACCGGTGACTGCTAAAGACTGCCTTAGTTCCCGGCGCATGCTTTGCAGGTCCAAATGCTGATTTGAGGAGCCGTCGCCTGCCACGACCTCAACAATGTCTTCGAGCTCTGGGTGGAGTAAAATCATCTCTTCAATGATGTCAACCAAATCCTCTTTCTGGCGTGACATGAGCGCATCGCGCAGTGTCTCTGCTTCCTCAAAGCGTTCTGGATGATGCAGATACGTGAGCAGCAAGGCGACGATATGCTTGCAATCCCCGCCCCAATCATATTCGCAGTCGCAACTTGTGGCGGCGATTTCCCCCGCCAGGATTCTTGCCCAGACGCGATAAGGTTGAGGATAGGATCCACGGCATCGCGCGTTGATCTCATCGCCGCGGCGGACGGTCCGCGAGATAGCGCCATACGTATAAAGCGTTTCACCACGATCAAAACTCTTGCCAGAGGCGCGCGCTTGGATCTGTCGCTCAGTTAAGGGAATATTGTCGTACATTGCTGCGCGCATTTCCTTCAACACGCTCTTATTCTTACCACTCCAAAGGCTGCTGATCGCGGAAGAACCCGCCTGTCGGGCCATCATCGGGCAAGGTCGCCGCCCAAACGATACCGGCTGCGCCATCGGCGATTGGGCGCCCGCCTGCGCCGCCCATCTCCGTCGCCACCCAGCCCGGGCAGATGGCGTTCACCAAGACGCCGTCCGCCGCCAATTCCGCCGCCAGCATGCGCGTCAAGGCGTTTAAGGCGGTCTTGCTGACATTGTAGGCCGGCGGTCCCGCGCCCATGGTCGCCAGCGATCCGGAACCACTGCTGACATTGACGATGCGCGGCCCCGCGCTTTTCTTCAAGAGCGGCGCGAAGGTCTTCGCCATCCGCCAGGGTCCGTACAGATTGGTACCGATGGCTTCGCTGACGATGTTGAAATCGGCCTTAAGCGCCTTCTGCCAATGATCGTAATGAATCGCCGCGTTGTTGACCAGCACATCCAGGCGCTCGTACTCAGCTTCAATCGCATCGCGCAGCGCTTGAATACTGGCATCGTCCGTGACATCCAGTTGCATTGGCTGGATATTGTCAGACGCGATTTCTTGGCAGGCGGCCCGCGCTTTAGTCAGATCGCGCGCAGTCAATAGAACCAGCATGCCGCGCTCTGCCAATTGCCTGCAGACCTCTTTGCCGATCCCGCGATTCGCCCCCGTGACCAGGGCAATGGCTGACATGATAGCCTACTCCTGATTCTATATTTACAATTCTTCCCGCAGCATCGCCGCCATGATGGCCGCCCGCTCCGGCATGGAGTCGATCTCCCCGTATTCGGTGATGGCGTGCCCCCCGTCGCCGACGATGCCCATGCCATCGAGCGTCGGTACGCCCAAGGCCGCTGTCTTGTTGCCATCGGAGCCGCCGCCCGTGCTGCCCTCGTCGATTGCGATACCCATGTCCGCGGCCAGCCCTTGCGCCCGTTTGAAGAGCGCGGCGATCTCCGGCGTCCTTTCCATCGGCGGCACGCCGATTCCGCCAACGATGACCAATTCCGCTTCGGGATGAACGGGCTGCAAGCTCATGATCTGCTCGTGGATGGCTTGGGCGTTGGCGCGGGTCTGCGCCCGGACGTTGATCTCAATGCGCGCCTCCGCCGGGACCACGTTGCCGCGCGTTCCGCCTTTGATGACGCCGACATTGGCGGTTGTGCCTATTGCATAGTCCGTCATCGCTTGCACGGCCAGGATCTGATGCGCCATTTCTTCAATCGCGTTGATGCCGCGCGCGTGATCGGCGCCGGCGTGCGCCGCGCGCCCCTTGGCGGTAATGCTGTAGTGGCTGACGCCCTTGCGCTCGGTTTTGTATTTGCCGTCCTGTGGCGGTTCGGTGACGAAGACGACATCGTGCGACAGCGCTTCTGTTTCAATTTCGACAGCCGAATGCAGGCTGCCCGTTTCCTCGTCCGAGTTGAGCATATAGCTGATAGGCTGGGCGGGGAACAAGTTCAGCTCACGCAGCGCCCGCAAGGCCCACAGCGCAATCACAATCCCGCCCTTCATATCCATGGCGCCGACGCCATAGATGCGCTTGCCCTCAACCCGCGTCGGCCGATCCGCCACCGTGCCCACCGCCCAAACTGTGTCCATGTGGCTGAGGATGACCACGCCCCCGGGCCCCGGGTTCCAACGAGCGCGCAGGACATCGCCAACCTCTCTCTTGGGAATAACCTCGACCGCCGCCCCCAATCCGCGCAGATCATCGGCCAGGACAGCGCCCAGCGCGTCCACCGACGCTTTGTGCAGGGTGGGGGATTCCAGGTCGATCAGCTTGATCAAGTCAGCGAGCATGTCGTCTTCGTGTTCGCGCAAGTAAGCGAGAATCCGTCGATTGGCATCAGCCGTCATGGGTTTAGTCCTTGTCCTGAAATTGAATCGCACAAGTATAACACTTCGCGGCCCGATCTCTATGCGACATCATCTTTTCCCGTGACCGTCGACCGCCCGCATTTGAGCGGGCAGATGCAGCGTTTCCGCGCTGTCCACCCCCGCATTTCTCAGCGATTTCGCCACTTTCGGACGCTTAAGTGTTGTTACCTATACCTGGTCTCAATGCCAGAGCCGAATCTGGAGATCTGCAGTGAGTAGCTTGCCGCGCATCAAAGCCGATCTGATAGCCAATTTGGATCAAGGACGCGCCCAGGCCCTTGCACTGGTCGAGCGGCTGCCGCCGGATCTGCCCGTCCACGCCAGTTCCGATTGGACAGTGCGCGATTTGATCATCCACTTGACCGCGCTTGAAACCGACATGGTCGCGGCACTGCAACATGCGATGGACGAGAAGCCCTTCAGCGTTGACCTGCGTGGGTGTGGGACGGTCAATGAATTGTACGAATTGCGGCGCGAAGAACGCGCCGGGGAAAATTGGCAGCAGCTTCTGGCGGAATGGGAGCGCGTAAGAGACCAACTGCGCGGTCTCGTCATCGCCTTCCCCATCGATAAAACCGAGATCACGTTTAGCAATCCTTTTTTCCTGGACTACAATCTGGTGGGCGCCATCCACGCCTGTCGTGCCCATGAACGGCTGCATCTGGCCGAGATGCGCGCGGCCAGCCAAGATCAGCCTCCGACCTAGCGCCGCAAGTTACCTCGCCAATGCCATCTCTAGCAGGTCGATCCTGTTGCCAAATTGAGAATGCCTATATCATTGCCGACGATCTGTTCGTCAACCACGTTCAAAATGCCAATGCCGCCCATGCCGACCGCCCGCCTGATTCTAACCTGCCTGATGCTCGCGCTGAGCTTGATGCCCGCCAGGGCTCAAGACAGCATCGATATTGTTTTGCAACTGGCGCCGCGTCCGATGCCCACGGCAGTGATGATCGAGTCCGGAACGCGTCTGGAACTCTACTTTTCTTCACTCAAGCAAGGCGGCATCGGTTTGCTGCGCCTTGCCGGCGACGGAATCGAGGACTCGCGCCTTGACTTTCTCGGTAGAGAGTGGCGCTTCTTCCAGGTCGAGGACGATGCCTGGTACGCGCTCCTGATTGTCGACATGAACGCTTCGCCCGGCCTGCGTCAACTGACGGTCACGGTTGACCAAGGCAATCAAGAAATCAGTTTCTCGCGCGCAATACGGGTGGAGTCGGCGCGCTTTATCTTGCAAGAATTCGATCTGCCCGACGATCGCGCCTATCTGGTCGATCCAGCGATAGAAGCTGCCGAATTCGCTCGCTTGGACGAAATTACCAGCGAGTCGGGACCCAAGCCCTTGTGGGGCGCCGGTGGCTTCGGCCTGCCGCTGGAAAGCGAAACCACCTCTCCCTTCGGCGCCTTCCGCGTATTGAACGATGGCGTCAAAACCCGTCACACCGGTTGGGATCAGCGAGCGCCGACCGGGACGCCGATACACGCGATGGCCTCCGGCATTGTCGCCTTTGCCGACTGGCTCGAGATCCGCGGCAACGCCCTAGTCATCGATCATGGGCTTGGCATTTATACGGTGTACGCGCATCTGTCGCAAACCTTCGCAGCCGCAGGAGATCGAGTCGACGCCGGACAAATCATCGGCGTCAGCGGCAATAGCGGACGCAGCAGCGGACCGCATTTGCACTGGGAGGTCATCTTTGCAGGACAATGGGTGGACGGATTGGAATTTGTCTCGCTCTGGTTGCCGTCCTAACACGATCTCTTTCGCCCCTTGACTCAAATCCGCGGGCGAATTTCTGCCAAATAAACAAAACCATGTATAATGCAGGGACAAGCGTGCCAGTGCACGACGACGTCTTCCCGTTCTCGAGAAGCGCTTCCATAAAGAGACGCGCACCCAGGTCTCGAGACGGTCCGATGATGCGCGCAGGAGGATATGATGCAGCAGCCAAACAGCTTCCGTTTGGTGGTTAGACGGGGTCCGCAGCCCAATCAAACTTACGAAATCTCCAAGGATGTCACCACCTTAGGGCGCGATATCACCAACGACATCGTCATCAACGATCGCGAAACCAGCCGTCATCATCTCCGCTTGCAACGCTCTGCCGACACCGTCACAGTCGAAGATCTGGGCTCGACCAACGGCACCTTCGTCAACGGCAAGCGCGTCTCCGGCGTGACCACCCTGCAAAACGGTGATATGGTCGGCTTGGGCGAAACGGTCACCCTCGCATTTGAGCGGCAGATGCCCGCCGCGGCCGGTCCCCCGGCCGGCGGCGTCCTGACGCCGGCGCCGCTGACCCCGCCGCCAGTCGAAATGCCGCCGGCGGAAGCCTCTTACGGGCCCCCGGCCGCTGCATTTGCCGGGCAGCAACCGCTGGCCGATCCCTATTTGCCCCCCGTCGGCGAATCGACGCCGGCGCCGCCCATCGCCTATGCCGAACAGCCGCCACAGATGCAGCAGCCAGCTTACTACGGCCAGCCCCCTGCCGGCTACCAGATTCCCCCTCCACCGCAACAGTACCCGGGCTACGACTACGACCCCTACAAAGCGCGGGACGACGAAGGCGGATCCTCGCAATGGCTGGTCTTAGGCTGTTTTGTCTTCTTCGTGCTGGCCTTTGTCTGTTTCGGTTTCATCGGCTTGCTATTGATCGACACCCTCAACCTCTGGTGCGATACGCCCGTGATCACGCAGATTGTGGCTGCCTTCGGCTATTGCTAGACCCGGTCGTCCGCTCACTCGCCGCCCGAAGCCTGTCCCTCGTATTCAACTGGATATCCGAAGATCATTGCAACGAGACCATATAGTCGCCCTTTGATGCGCGACTTGTGTTAACTTGCGCGCAAAGACATCAAAGGAGCGAACCATGTTCAATTGGCTGAGTGATCTCTTCAGCGCCCGCCGCAAAGGCCTGCGCCCGGGTGCGCCACATATCGAAAGCGTAGCGAGGCATAACAGCTTCGGTTCGGGTCCGCCGGCCGATGTCGGCTCGGCGCGACTTTACGAGCAGTCGCCCTGGGTCTACATCGCCATCAACCGCATCGCGGAAGCCGGCGCCCTAGCGCCGCTCAAGGTCTATCGGCTGGCGGGCGAAAAGCGCGTCGGCATCGAGAATCATCCCCTCGAGCAGTTGCTCGGCAATCCTAATCCCATGACCAGCCGCTTCGAATTGTTCGAGCAGACGCTGGGCTCCCTGGAATTGCACGGCAACGCCTACTGGTTCCTGGCTGGCGACGCCGGCGGTCAACCGCGCGAGATCTGGGCCCTGCGTCCCGACCGCATCAGCGTTGTGCCGGACAGGCAAACCGTCGTGCGCGGCTATCTCTACGCCATCGACGGCCAGATGATTCCCCTGGACGCCCTCGAAGTCATCCATTTCCGCCGCTGGCACCCGGGCAACGACTACTACGGCTTGTCGCCCGTCTCATCGGCGCGCGCCGCCGTGCTCAGCGACAAGCACATGGCCGACTGGAATCGCAATACCTTCGGCCAAGACAAGGGCGTGCCGGCCGGCATCGTCAACATCCAGGACTTCATCTCCGATACCGATTTCGAGCGCGTCAAACGCGAATGGCGCAACAACTACAGCGGCACAGCGCGCAAGACCGCCTTCCTGCGTGGCGGGTCCATGGAGTGGCAGCACATCGGCTTGAGCCACACAGATCTCGACTTCCTGCGTGGACGGCGCGCCCAGCGCGACGAGATCCTCAATATCTTCGGCATCCCGGTCGCCCTGGTCAGCGAAAACGCCACCGAAGCCAACGCCAAAGTCGCCGAACGCCTCTTCATCGAGCGCACCCTCTGGCCCAAGCTGGTCCGCATCGCCCAGAAAATCACCGGCGAGCTGCTGCCCTTTTACGGAGTCGACCTGGTCGCCGAGTACGACGACATCCGTCCCACCGATACCGAAGCCCGCCTGGCCGAGATCCGCGCCGCCTACCCGCTTCTGAGCATCAATGAAATGCGCGCTGCGTATTTTCAACTGCCGCCTGTACCCTGGGGCGATGGCCCGGTGAGCGGCCCCCACCCCAAACCCCTCCCCCATGAAGAGGGAGGGGCTTCTCCTACTGTGAGCAAAGGAGAGATCGACCCGGCCGCCAAGTCCGCGCTCGACGAACTGGCGCAATGGGAGCGCTTCGCCCTGAATCGCCTCGACAAACCCGACCAGACCCGCCCCTTCCAGGTCACCGCCGTGCCCGACGAACTAGCCTTCGAAGTCAGCGCAAGCCTGCTCTTCGCCGGGGATCGCGAGGCGGTGAAGTCCGTCTTCGCCGGCGCGCGGGAGGGGCTTTGATTCACCACAAAGGCGCAGGGGATGAGAAGGGTGGGATAAGCTTCTTATCCTTCCCCAGGCGAAAGATATCGCTATATAGCGGGAGATAGAAATTGCACGGACTCATGTAATTCAATAGAATGAATTGCGTATGACAATAAACTATGGGAGAAACTACTCTTGGATAGTCGGTCGGTGGATACACTGGATGGCGGAATACAACACGCTCTGCGCCGCCACACACGCAAACAGGCGATCTGTGAATACATTTGGAATGGATTTGATGCAGAAGCAACAGACGTGGATTTGGGTTTGGTCCAGAACAATCTCGGTCGTATTAGTGAGATTAAAATCAAAGACAATGGCACTGGAATCCCTTTCGGCTCTCTCAACGAAAAGTTTGCACCATTTTTCCTGTCGGACAGACGTAGGCAAGTAGATGAAAAGAGAAAACAATCGGCCATTCAAGGCGAGGATGGTGTGGGTCGGTTCACGTTTTTTCACTTTGCAGAGCATGCCAAGTGGGAAACAGTATATGGCGACAACAATGGTAAAAGGTATCGCTACAGTATTTCTATTCGTGAAGGCAGCTTGGACCAATTCGAGGTCACGGATGTCACTCCGACTGAAGACGATACAGGCACGAGCGTTCAATTTATGTCAATAAAACCATTGAAGAAAGAGAATCTTGAAAAAGATTTATTGACGTATGTCTCAAAACAATTTGCATGGTTCTTGGAACTGTTTCGCGCACGAGATTTAAGGTTAACGATTGATGATAAAGCATTGGATTACAGTGATCTGATCGCTGAATGTGAGGAATCTTCGTACTCGATAGACATCGACCAAAATAAGTATGAATTTGAAATAAGATTTGTGCGCTGGAACGAGAAACCAACTAACGAAGCATCAATGTATTATTTTATACGATCTGACTACACTGAACGCTATAAGGCGTCTACAACATATAACCGGCATACCGGCAGATTCTATCACAGTGTCTATGTTACCAGCGACTTCTTCAGCGAGTACGATGAGCTTGATTTTCCTAACGTTATGACTAGGCGCAGTGAAATCCCAATGCTGCCTGAGTATCGTGTATTACTCCAGTTGATTGACCATGTTGATCAACTACTTGAAGCGAAGTATAAGCTCTTCCTTCAGCAGTCCGTAGACGCGTTGATACAGAGATATAGAGATGATGATGTGTTTCCAAAGCATGGAACAAGCAGATATGATGCCATGCGCGAAGACGATCTGGAAGAACTTGTACGACAACTATATCAGGTTAGACCAAGGTTATTTTCCGAGCTTAAATCGGAACAGGAGAAAACATTCATATATCTTTTGGATCTCGCTTTGGATGAAAATATTCGCGATCATCTATTTAAAGTACTAGAAGAAGTACTCGGTCTAAGTTCCTCTGAAATGGAACAATTTGCCAACTTCTTCAGACTAACGACACTGTCAAATGTCGTCAAGACTCATAGGTTGATAGAAGACAGATTTACAACGGTAGCTGCATTAAAGGAGTTAGTGTTTAACAAGCAGCTCAAAGCATATGAAAAGGATATCCAGGAAATGATTGAGAGCCATTACTGGCTTTTTGGAGAAGAGTATCATCTATTGTCTGCCGCCGAGCCAAAATTTGAGGAAGCACTAAGACGTCACAGGTACTTGCTCACGGGCGAAAACGAACACGTGGAAATAGATCATCAAGACAAGAATAGGGAGATGGATATATTTGCAGTCCGATGGTCGGTTACAGGATCCAAGATCGACAGTATTGTGGTGGAGCTTAAGCGTCCCAGTATTCTTTTGGGCGAAAAGGAACTGAGTCAAGTAAAGCGTTTCATGCGAGTAATACGAAGCGTAAATGAGTGCAATGATCCTAATATGATTTGGCGATTTTATCTTGTGGGAAATGACTTCGATACTTCGGGATATATTGAGGGTGAAATAGAAACCAATAGAGGTCACGGTGAACCATCTTTAGTCTATAGTGCAGAGGCAAAAAGAGTAAGGATTTATGTGAAGAAATGGAGTGAAATATTCAGCGAATTTGAACTGCGTCATAAATTTTTGCAGGATAAGCTTGAATTGGACAGAGAGCAACTGAAAATGGAGGCGTCAAGCGGTGAAGTAGACGACCTCAAAATGCAGGTAGATAATACTGCTGCTCGTCCAAATGAACCTGATGTACCACCGAAACCGAAGAAACGATAGAGTCTACTACCTAAATCAACTCCCGCTGACTCTCCCCATCGACGCTCACGTCCCCCCGCTTCCAGCGACTCGCCCGCTGCAGCGTCCCATGCTGCGGCGGCATATCAACCCCCGCGCCCTCAAACAAATCCCCAATCGTCAAAATCTGCAACCTGCGGTACTTCTTGCCCCAAGCCGGCGACTCATACCAACCCGCAGCCAGCGCCTCTTTAATCATCGCTCCGGTCGGCTTCTCCAGCGTGATGAAAACGCCGATAGCCGCCCCCTCGCGCTCAATCGTGCCCTTCAAGTCGCGAATTTGCCCCGCCCCCACCTTGCCCGACTTGACCTGCACGACCACTTTCTGCGGCTTCTTCTTGCCCTTGTCGTCTTCATCGAAGAAGTTGATCATGCCGTCGATGCCTTGATCCGCGCCCTTCCTTCCTTTGCGCGAGCCCGCCGACCCGCCCACCGGCTTCGCCCGCACCAGCGACAGCGCCCACCACTCGAATTGATAGCGCCCTTCGTTGGCGGAATCCCGCGCCAATTCTCGCGCCCCGTCAACAGTGGCGGGTTCGCCGATGACTTCGTAATCAGTCCCGGAGACCAGTTCAAACATATCCTGCAAACGATACTTCTGCAGGGCGATGCTGAGATGCGTGATGTCGATGCCGATCCATTTGCGACCTAGTTTGTGAGCGGCGGCGATGGCCGTGCCGCAGCCGCAGAAGGGATCCAGCACAACATCGCCTTCGTTCGACGACGCGCGGATGATGCGTTCCAGCAATGCCTCTGGTTTTTGCGTCTGAAAGCCGAGTTTCTCTTTGGCACTTCCAGTTAACGGGTTTATATCTGTCCACACATCCCCTAGCGGATTACCTTCTTGCTCATCCAAATATCGCTTCAAAACTGGAACATTGCCTGGCTTGGTTTGAATGACAATGCCGTCTTCATAAGCCTTCTGCATCCTTGCTTTTGTCCAACGCCATACTCGGGTGACACCTAGAAACTCGTAGGTCAGATTCGGACGATTTTTATTTGGATTTGTCAAATCCGCATGCCTGTAACGTCTACACGTTTCTTCTTCAATATATTTGTAAAACTTCTCAACATATTCAGGATCATGTGGAGTGAATTGTGGATTCCAAGTCGAGTTAGTAGATTTTGTATATCGCAAAATGATGTCATGATTATTTGCAAGATTGATAAAGGTATTCCCCTTTGAATTAATGCGCTTCCAAACAATTTCACTACGAAAGCTCTCAACACCAAATATCGCATCCAGCACAATCTTCAAATAATGACTCGCGGTCGGATCGCAATGCAGATACAAGCTCCCCGTCGGCTTCAAGACCCGATGCAATTCCACCAGCCGCGCCGTCATCATCACCAAATACGCCATCATCTGGTTGCGCTCGATCAGGTTCATCAGCGCTTCAATCGCGGTCGCGACCTTGTGCGGCGCGTTGACAACCAGATCGTCGTAAGTCGCTTCCGCCGTTTCCCCCCAATGCCAGGTATCCTCGAAAGCCGTGATCTGCGCTTCGCTGTCCGCGCCGCTCTCGGACTTGAAGAGCACGTTGTAATTGCGGTTGCTGTTGAAAGGCGGGTCGAGATAAATCAGGTCGACGCACGCATCCGGGAAGTACTCCCGATTGCGCAGGATTTCCAGATTGTCGCCGTAATAGAGCCGGTTTTTCATGCGAGCTTCTCTTTATTCAAGCCAGTCCCGCCAGTATAGCATACCCAAATCTCTTGAACGCCTGTTGACAGAACAATCGTTCTATTCTAAACTGTACTTGAAGCAATCATCTGGAGCGATTCAAATACCATGCACACGCTTTCTACGTCGCAGCCACCAAGAGCGGACACAAAAACCCGCTTTATGTCCGAAAAACTTTTGACGTCGGACACGAAAAAAACGGACACAAAACCGACAAGCTCGCAAAACGACAGTTCCCCTTCCCCAATGCTTTGGGGGAGGGGTTAGAGGAGGGGGTTGAACGACCGCTTAAATCAGCCGATTCACGCCGTCAAAAGCCGCCGTCTTGTAGCACTCGGCCAGCGTGGGATAGTTGAAGACCGTGTTGATGAAGTAATCGACCGTGCTGCCGAAGGCCATCACCGTCTGCCCAATGTGGATCAACTCGCTCGCGCCTTCGCCGATGATGTGCACGCCCAGCAGCTTGTGGTTCTCGCGATGAAAAATCAGCTTGAGCATGCCGATGGTATCACCCAGGATCTGCCCGCGCGCGATCTCTTTGTAATAGGCTTTCCCCACTTCATAGGGCACGCCGGCGCGGGTCAAGTCCTCTTCGTTGGCGCCCACGGTCGATATCTCCGGGATGGCGTATATGCCGTATGGGAAAAGCTCGGGGAAGCTGTGATGCTCGATGCCGAAGGCGTGGCTGGCCGCCATGCGCCCCTGTTCCATGGACGTGGACGCCAGGCTGGGGAAGCCGATGACATCGCCCACGGCGTAGATGTTGGGGATCTCCGTCTGGTAATGCTCGTTGACGCCGATGCGGCCGCGATGATCGGGCACAATGCCGATATTCTCCAGGCCCAGCGTCGCCGTCGCGCCCTGCCGGCCGATGGCGTACAGCGCCTTCTCGGTCACGATCTCCTTGCCGCTCTCCAGGCAAGTCTTGACGCCCGTGCCGTAACGCGTCTCCCAAGCTTCGATGCTGCGCACATTCTCGCCCAGGCGCAGCGTGACGCGCTGCTGCCGCATGTGATAAACCAGCGCGTCGACGATCTCGTGGTCGATGAAGGTCAGCAAACGGTCGGCCACCTCGACCAAGGTCACGCGCACGCCCAGCGTGGCGAACATGCAAGCGTACTCGCAGCCGATCACGCCGCCGCCGACCACGGTCAAAGTCCTGGGCAGATTCCCCAGCTTGAGCAAGCCGTCGCTGGTGAAGATGGTTTCGCCGTCAAACGGGATGTGCTCGGGCTTGGCCACGGTCGTGCCCACAGCGATGATGATATGCCGCGTGGTGATCTCGTCTTCGCCCTTTTTGCCCAGGAAGTTGAGATGCACCGTGTGCTGGTCGACCAGGGTGGCGATGCCCGCGAAGAGCTCGACGCCGTTGCGCTGCAATTGGTGCTTGTTGATCTCGATCTCGTGCCGGATGACATGATCGGCCCGCAGCAGCAGGTCATTCATAGTGATATGCTGCTTGACCGTGTAGGAGGCGCCGTATATGGAACGCTGGCGAAAGCCGGAAAGGTGCAAGACCGCTTCCCGCAGCGTCTTGGAGGGGATAGTGCCGGTATTGACCGAAACGCCGCCGATCAGCGTCTTCTTTTCGATCACGGCCACCCGCTTGCCCAGTTTGGCCGATTGGATCGCCGCGCGGTGCCCCGCCGGCCCCGAACCGATGATGACGATATCGTAGTCATAGCGGCGCGGCCTGGGCCGTGGCTTTGGCTTGGGGCGGGCCAGCTCCCTGGTCTTGGTTTCGCTCTCTGCAACGATCTCGGCCATTTTGCGCCCCGTCCTACTCAATACGCTGTTAACACACAGAATAGCGCAAAAGGCGCGCCACCCGCAAGCAAAACGCGGCCCGCCGTAGCGCTCTGGCAGGGCTCTCGGTGGCCAATCGCTTGCCGTCGCAGGGCAATCTGCGGGACTTTCTGAGCCCTTATGTCGGCGGGTACTGATCGCTGCATGATCATCCTCATCATCCCTCCTCCGATTCACGGTTCTGCACCCTGCTCAGCGCGGAGGCCAGCAGCGCCGTCGGGACAGCTACGATGCCCATGCCGGTCAGCACCATCGCCAGCGTGAACATGCGGCCGGCCGCCGTTATCGGGAAGACATCGCCGTAGCCCACCGACGTCAAGGAGATGACCGCGCACCAAATCGAATCGAAGATATTGCGATACACGTCGGGCTGCGCTTCATGCTCGAACTCGTAAATCAGAAAGGCGAAACCGATGATGAACACAAAAGCAACGCCGGCGAAGAGCGTCGCCTCGGCGACAATCAGTTTCAGCGCCCGCCGGTAGCGGTCCAGCGCGTCGCTGTAGCGCTTGATCTTCAGCAGGCGTATGATGCGCAGCACGCGCAGCAGCCTCACGACGCGTACGCTGGAAGCTGCGTGGACCAAGATCGGGAATATGGCGATCAAATCGATGATGCCGAAGAAGCTGGTCACATAGGCGCGTTTGTTTTCCGCTCTCGCGATGCGATAAACATATTCCGCCACGAATACCAGCGATAGCGCGGCATCCGCCAGGAATAGCGCCGCTTGCAGGTCGGGCGGCAGGGAGAACGTTTCCAGCGCCATAATCGCTATCGACGCCAGCACCGCTACGCTGATGGCTATTTCAAATCGAGCCTTGTCTTGTGAGTTCATGCTTGAATCACCTCCTTCGCAAGCGGAGATGATAGCGTGGAAAACGATGCTGCGGCAAGCGATCCCCGCGCAGATGGTCAAACTCTGGCGGCTCGAATGCGCTCCAGCGCCGGCTAGCGAAAGACGATTTGCAGGATTTCGCCCCGGCCGATATCAGCCGCGAAGTAGCGCCCGTCTGGCGCCCGAACGATGCTGTTGTTGGCTTGCAAGGGGCTCCGGCCGGCCGGCAACTCCTGTGATAAATGCGTGACGGTCTCGTAGGCGCCGTCGCGGTCCTGGTCTTGCAGTTGGCTCAGTCGCCCGTCGTTGAGCAGCATCAAGACCTCGCCGATAGCGACCAAACCTGAAACTTGTCCCAGTTCGTCGTCAGCATCCCGGAAAACCAAGCGCCTTTCTTCCGCGATCCCGTCTTCGTCCAGGTCGAGCAATCGGTAGATTTCGCCCGCTCTTGTGCTGACCAACAGGCGATCCTCCCTGTCGAATGCTAGCGCGGCAATCACGTTGAGGCGGTCGCTGTCGACCGGGACTTGACCGTAGACGACTGTATCGACGGCGCTGGCGAAGTAGTCCGCCGGTATCGACGTTGCGTCGGCCACCGTGGGCCGGCTTGCGCTTGTGGCGCTTGCCAACGCTGTCATAGTCTCGGCCACCTGTGTAGCGCCGAGGGATAGCGCTTCTACGGTCGCGTAGACCTGTGTTATTTCGGCCTGCGCCGCCGAAATGGGCTGGGCCGTCGCGTCCCTGATTTCGACGCGCGCTTCCTCGGCGGATCGAGCGTTTTCTTGATGTAATGCGATCGCGCTGCAGCCCACCAGCAAGGGAATCAATACCAGAATCGCGCAACGCCAGAACATCTCGGCATCCCTGTCGTGTTGTCCAGATTATGCAAGCCTGATGATAGCTTGTATGCTGAAAATAGGACAGACAGCGGCCACGGCAGCCCGGTCCCGGCGCTGGAATTGCGAAATAGGGAGCTGATTTCCCGATGTGCTTGTGACTAAATCGGGGCGCTAGCGCTCATGCCGGAGGCGACGCGGTTGTGATGAACAAGAACATGAATGCCAGAAATGTCCCGATCATGCCGAAAGAGAGCTTCACGGACATTGCCCGGCTCTCGGCAACGTCATCGGCCTCAACCAGAATGCGACTGCGCATCGCGTCCGCCAGCCGGTGGCTCAGCCAGCTCATGCCTATCCCGGTGATGATCACCGCCAGGCCGTATGCCAGGTTGTCGCTGCCTTCTAGCTGATAGAGACGCCGTATCACCGGTGCGTTCAGCGCCATGGCGGCGATGACGAAGACGGCTGTGCCCCGCCATTCCGGCGCGCGCTTGCGGATCCCGCTGCAATAGAATGCCCAGATGTCAATGGCAACCAAGGGCAGCAGTGCGGCAATCCAGGCCACGTATTGCAGCATCTCCGCCTCAAAGAGCTGAATCAATCCATAGCGGAGCGCAAGCGCGAGGACCCCTGCGGCTGTCGCCGCGCCGGCGCAGCGCAACAAACGCGTGGCCATGACACCCGTAAATGTCACGCAGGCCAGCAAATTGGCCGCCAGCAGCCATTCCGGGCGATACAGTCCCAGCCATTCGAGTCGCAGGCCGGCCAGCGTCGCGTCCCAATCGATGAGCATCAACAGCAACCAGCTCAACAGGATGGAGGCGAGGATCAGCAGCGATAGGCCGTCCCCCAGCCGCAGCTTGAATATGCTGCGCCACTCCGGCTGCCACACTGTGGAAACGTGAAAAACCAGAGCGAGCAACTGCGTCAAGACAAAGCTCGCCAGCAAGATCAGGTGCGGTACGCTCCAAGCGCTGATGTCTTCACCGAATATCCAGTGCCAGAGGGGATCTGCGGGCAAGGCGTAGAGCAGAAAAGCAGCGTTTAAGATGAGCAAGCCGACCAAGGAATTCGAGCGAAAGCGCTGCTGGAAGTTGCCGCGCAGATTGCGATTCAAGTACAACAGCGCCCAAGAGCCAGTGACGATCGCCGTGGCGAAGCCGAAATACATGAGCAGATGCGGTCGCCAGAACAGGTCTTCTCCAAAAGGAATGCCGTAGCTACGATGCCACAATTCATCCCATACGGCTCCGATCGAGATGGAGAAGCCGCCGCTCGCCAAAATGAGCGCAATCGTCTCCCGCGCGCGGAAACTTAAAGGCGCTATCGTTGGCTGGCGCAGGTTCGGCGCCAAGGGTCGCATTAGCAAATGCCAGAGCGCCAGGACAAAGGCGCAGATAACCAGGAAAAACAAGCCGGCCTGCAGCCAGAAGAGCGCGGCACTAGTCTCCGCCGGGATGCCGCCCCATACGCTGAAGGCAGCGAAGATGAAAGCGCCAACAATGGCGCCGAGTATCCAACTCAGTCGATTCTGTAGCGCTGCGGATATGGCAGTCACAGTCGGACTCCACGACACTCTTTGGCGGAGATGCTTAACTTACTGTACATAGTATATCGTAAATGCCGCGCGTCTAGTTTCAGCCGGCTCAGGCACTAGGGCGCAAGGAGTTGCGTGAGGAAGGCTTTGGCATCGGTTAGCTCATGGCTTTCCCAAAGGTTCTTGCGTTGCCACAAGTTAGTTTCGTATACATCTGATAGAAACAGTCTATCGGTAATCCCACTGACATCGGTGTCTAAGCCAACATTCTTGCCGATGAGAAAAACCCGTATTTGCGCCTTGGATCTTTTTTCCGGAACAATTGTCACCTGTTGCTCCTCTAAACAGTTGAAGTAGTTATGTACGCAGGTTGCAACGGGATCGACCGCCAGCGCGTCCATTACAAGATCATCTAGCATTCCTTCGCGAGCCACCGAGGGAACGATCAATATCGACACTCTGGGATCACCGATTGTTGGCAATATTGGGTGGTCCGGAATGCCAAGTGTCGGTGGACCTTCTCTGTTCACGGTTCTGATTCTGTCTTGCACGCTGCGAAATGCATCAGTGTTGAAGTCACTGTCCCGTACGATTCCTATATGGGTAACCATTTCGAAATTCTGCGCCTTCTTTAACTCACGCAGCAGCAGCGTAAGCTTTGTTCTGCCGCCGTACTGGATGATGGCAAGATTTGAAACGTGAAGTTTCTCATCCGATGAATCTGCTAGATGATTCACAAAGTTTTCAAAGAAAATGTGGTCATCCTGTCCTTCTACTAGCAGTAACCGCGTCTTGCCTTCCGGTATTAACTCTGCCATCAGCGAACCTCGTGATCAAAGTCAAAGGCCGCGACGGCTTCCATATCAAGCTCGTTATAAGTCGCAGCTTTGATTTCACCGGTTTTGCGGCTTCTGTATAAACGGTGGTAGCGAAACTCGTCCAGTTTGCCGTCTTCCGAGAACGCTTCGTATGCCGCGCGAATCATCTCCAGGCTGTGCGTTGTGGCGAAGACCTGGATGTCCAGCTCGCGCGCGACCTGACCGATTGCTTTCCAAACTTCGCTTTGCAGCGAGAAATGTATACCGTTTTCGATTTCGTCTATCAGCAGATATCGAGGATTCAAGAGCATTGCCAATATGAAACCACATACATGGTTCATTCCGTCTCCCATGAGGTTCAGTGGCAATTGGATCCCATTAAGTCGTGCCCAAATGGTCGGTTCCCCAAGCGGAGACAGCAGGCGCATGTCGGTGATTTTAGGCTCAAATAGCCTACAGATGCGCTCTAGGTGTTCGAGCTTTCCACCGAGATCCGCTAAGCTGAATTGAGACGCAACCAATTGCCTATCTGGTCTCCAGCCCACCGGAAGAAATATAGATTTATCATCTGCAACCGTGTTTATTGGCACAGGCGAATTGGGAAGGTAATGCGCGTCTCTTGCAGTGCCAAGCTCATCAATGTGAATGAACTCGAGCATCGCAATAGCGCGAGTAATATAGCCGTTTGCCTGTGCCGCTGGTACACCAAGTGCTGTCAAGTGCTGAAAGTGTTTGACGAATGCCTCGGCGTTCTCTTGCGAGTTCGCGTATTCCTTTATGGAGAGCGAAACCGGTTCATTGGAATCCATATGTCTAGCGGATACCTGTATGTCATTATCCGAAGTAACGTTGTAAAAGAACAGTCTCCAGACCGGGACATGATGATTATTGGGAACTTCTACGCCTCGCAGTTCCTGCAATTCAAATAACAGAGGTGGGAAAAGCGGGCGGCCGAGCAAATGCATCGCCTCCAGCAAAGCCGTCTTCCCAGTATTATTCTTCCCCGCAATCAAATTCACCCGACCCAGATCATTGATCTGCAAGTCCTTGAAACAGCGGAAATTCTTCACCCGAAACGACTTGTACATGACGCGCCTTCCTCGCCCATAGCGCTCTAGCTGAACCCATTATACATCCGCGCTCGGCAAATTCAGTGCTACAATTGCCCCGGCTGTACGCCCATTCGAAAGCGCGAACATGACAACCATCCTCGGCATCGAAACCTCCTGCGATGACACGGCCGCCGCCGTCGTCCGCGACGGCCGCGTCGACCGTTCCAATGTCGTCTCCTCACAGCTGGACCTGCACGCGCAATTCGGCGGCATCTTCCCGGAGCTGGCCTCCCGCGCTCATGTCGAATCCATCAGCGCGGTTGTCAACCGAGCCATGGACGAAGCCGACGTATGCTACCAGCAGCTTGACGCCATCGCCGTCACGCAGGGACCCGGTTTGATCGGCTCGCTGCTGGTCGGCATCAACTTCGCCAAAGGATTGGCGCTGGCGACGGACAAGCCGCTGCTGGGCGTCAACCACCTGGAAGGGCATGTCTACTCGCTCCTGCTCGAACCCAACGACGCCAAAATCGACTTCCCGGTCGTCGTGCTCATCGTCTCCGGCGGACATTCCGAACTCGTGCTGATAACTGGACACGGCGAATATCGCCGCCTAGGCGGCACCATTGACGATGCGGCGGGCGAGGCTTTTGACAAAGTGGGGCGCACCCTCGGCTTGCCCTTTCCCGGCGGACCGGCTATCGAACGAGCGGCTCAAAACGGCGACGCGGCCACCTACAGCTTCCCCATCGCCAAAACCGACAGCCCCTACGATTTCAGTTTCAGCGGGCTCAAGACGGCGGTACTGCGCCAGGTCACGGTTCAGCCAGCGGGTCACGGCCAGCGTAAACGGCGCCGCGGCGCCGAAAAACGCGCGCAACTGCGCGGCGATATCGATATCGCCGATGTGGCAGCCGCCTTTCAGGACGCGGTGACCGAGGCCCTGGCCCGTGCCACGCTCAAGGCGGCTTGTCATTATCATTGCAGCGAGATTTTCCTGTCCGGCGGCGTCAGCGCCAATCAGATGCTGCGGCACAAGCTGCGGGAACAGAGCCGGCTGCCGGTGCGCTTTCCGCCCTTGGCGCTCTGCACCGACAACGCGGCCATGATCGCCGCCGCCGCGCACTATCGCTATTGCGCTGGCCACCGCAGCGGGCTTGACTTCGAGGCGCGCTCGAGTTGGCGCTTGTCGGCGGAGACTTATTCGGAATAGCGAGTTGCCGGCGGAAAACTGCCATCATCACGCCAGTCGCCAATTGCGCCCAAGAACCCAAATCTGTGTACAATTTGACATTATGAACGCTTTACCTGTCACGGGCCTGGCATGACACAACTCCAAATCGCCATCATCGGCGCCGGCGCGGCCGGACTCGCCGCCGCCTGGGACCTCGCCCATGCCGGGCATCAAGTCACCATCTTCGAAGCCGCCGACCAAGTCGGAGGCCTGGCTGCCGGCTTCAAAGACGATAACTGGGACTGGACGCTGGAGAAGTTCTACCATCACTGGTTCGCCAACGACCACGATATCCTGGACTTGGCGAGCGAGATGGGCGTGCGCGACAAGGTCATTTTCCCGCGTCCCAAGACCAGCTATTGGGTGGACGGCAAGCTGGTCCGCAGCGAGATCTCGCCCTCGGCGCTGCTGCTGCCCTTGTCGCCGATCGCCACCATGCGCATGGCCCTGGCGGGCATGTACGTCAAACTGTCGCCCCGCTGGCAGCCCTTCGAGAAGGTGACGGCCGATGCCTGGATGCGGCGCTGGATGGGGGAGGAAGCCTATGGAAAATTCTTCAAACCACTCTTGATCGGCAAATTCGCCGAGCAGTATGACAAAGTGCCCATGTCCTTCATGTGGGCACGCATCGTCAAGCGCACGCTCAAGCTGGGCACATATATTGGCGGGTTCCAGGCTTTTCTCGATGAGTTGGCGCGGCAACTGCGGGGAAAAGGCGTGGACATTCGGCTTGCCGCGCGCGCCGAGCGCATAGGCCTGCGCGATGGCGCCCCGGCGCTGATGACAGGCGGCGGCGAAGTGCCTTTCGACCGCATCCTGAGTACCACGTCGCCCAGCTTGATGTTGCGCCTGGCCGAGGGCTTGGCGGATACGGATTATGGCAGAAGAGTCGCCGCGCTCAAGAGCATCGGCGGCTTGTGCATGGTGTTTGCCTTGAGACGGCCGCTCATGCCAGATGATACCTACTGGCTGAATCTGCCGGCGACCACTGCCGACAAGTCACAGTCAGCCTTCCCCTTTTTGGCGCTGGTGGAACATACCAATTTCATCCCGCGCGAGCGCTACGGCGGTGATCATATCATTTATTGCGGCGATTACGTGCCGCCCGATCACGAATATTTCCAACTGAGCGAAGCCGGATTGCTTGAACGCTTCATTCCCGCGCTGCAAAAGGTCAACCCGCATTTCACGGAAGAATGGATACGCAAAGCTTGGGTTTGGCGAGCGCCTTACGCGCAGCCCGTCCCGGAACTTTATCACAGCCGGAATATCCCCGGCTTGAAGACGCCCATCCCCGGTCTGTATTGGGCCAGCATGTCGCAAGTTTACCCTTGGGATCGCGGTACCAACTATGCCGTCGAGATTGGTCGCCGCGCTGCGTCCCTTATCTTACAAGACTGAGCTAGGCACGCTCGGCTTGCGGCTGTTGCTCTTCTCGTCGAGGGCCTTCGCCAACTGGCGCGACAATTGCATGTGGCTTACTTAGCAAGTATACTCACTTGTAAATTGGGTTAGCGGTCCAAAACTGTGGAACGGACGCGTTGCCGTCGAGTTTGTAGTGCTAAATGTAGATGATTGCCAAGCGGCGCGCGACGATTCGCTCATGCTGATCAACTTTGCCGCTGACCTTGAATCATGAACGGCGAAGTCGCAGGAACGGTCTAAACTTGGCGCTTCGCCTGGTTTCATGTTTAGCGACGGAGATCTGGAGCAAGCTAACCAAATGTCGGAAGTTGAAGCAACAACCGTCAACCCCGTAGCGCAACTGCGACAACTGGAAGAATTGATTGATCAGATCAATAAGACGCTCGTCGCGCAGCGGGAATTGCTCCGTCGCCACCGACTGGCGATGCCCCCCGTCATCCTGGACACGCTTGAGTCCATCAAGCAGGATTTCAAGCAGTTGGAAAATAATGTCCTGTCGGAACAAACCGAGCTGCAGCAATTGCGCGTCCTCTCGGAAATGTCGACCCGCATCACAACTTCGCTTGATGTTGATGTGGTCCTGCACGAGACCATGGAGTTGGTCATCATGTTGACCAACGCCGAACGCGGATATGTCATCTTGACACATCCTGAAACCGGCGAAATGGAATTCCGCGTCAGCAACGAGAGCGGTGTCCTTGGCACCGGCGTTACTGGCGGCGATCGCCCGCAAATCAGCATGACCGTCGTCAACGAGGTCATGAATACCGGCGAAGCGCTGCTGGCGGATAACGCCTTCAAGGACGAACGCCTGGCGAATCAGCAAAGCATCATCAACTTCACTTTGCGATCAGTGCTTTGTGTGCCGCTGCAATACAAAGATGAGACCATCGGTGTGGTGTATGTCGACAACCGCCTGGTATCAGGTGTCTTCACCCAACGCGAAAAAAACTTAATGATGGCTTTTGCCAATACCGCCGCCGTGGCCATTGCCAATGCGCGCATGTATACGCATGCCGAACAAATACTGACCGAAATCACTCAGGTCAAGGAGTTAATGGACAACATCTTCTCTTCAGTCGGCAGCGGCATCATCGCCAGTGATTCCAACGACCGGGTGCATACTTTTAACCGTGCCGCCTCCGAGATTCTGAATCTGACGCCAGATGTCGCGGTTGGCTTCGATTTGGATCACGTGCTCAAAAACGCTGCGCTCCAGCTTACAGAACAGTTGGAATTGGTCAAGCAGCAGGATGCCGATCACATGTTGGAGCTAAGCGCCGAATTGCCCGGCCGCGGGCAAGTGGCGCTGGCGCTTTCGCTATCCCCGCTCAAAGACAACAATGATATGACCCAGGGCGTGACGATGGTCATGGACGATGTCACCCACTTGCACGAGCACGAAACCACAATCAACGCCATGAAACGGATCTTGCCCGAGGGCATGGTTGATCAAATCAATGAAATCGCCAATATCGAAATGGGCGGCATGCGCCGCGAGGTAACCTGTATCTTCGCCGATGTCCGTCCCTGGCATACCATGCCCGATGTTTCCCCCAGCGATAAACTCAAGATCATCAATCAGTACCAGGCCATAGCCACTGCCTGTATCCACAAATGTGGCGGCATCATCGACAAATACATCGGCAACGAAGTCATGGCGCTCTTCAATACCCAGCTCAATCCCGAAGTCAACCACGCCCAGCAGGCTCTCGAATGCGCCCTGCTGATGCGCGAAAACTTTGAGATCTTGTACCAGGAATTGGGTATTCAGCCAGAGCCGCATTATTACATCATCGGCATGTATACCGGCGAAGCCACGCTCGGCAATGTCGGTAGCTTCAAGCGCCGCGAGTTCACCGCCCTTGGCCATTCCATTAACACATCCAAACGAGTACAAGAAAATGCTGCCCGGGGTACCATCACCATCGTGCAGCAAACATTGGACCACATCGAGCATCACAATAACGGGCGACTGGCATATCAGTTTCGTCCCCGCGATCCGATCTTTGGAAAGGGACTTTCCCAGGGAATGCAGGCCTACGAGGTGTATCGAAGCACATGAGCCAAGCAGCGGCATCACGCGGATTCACCGCCATCCAGACACAACTGAAGGAACTCAAGCAGCGCACCGACGAGGCCAAGAGCTTGCTGGAAAAGCAGCAAGCCCTGCTGCAGCAGCGCGGCATCAAATTGCCCGTCAACGCTATCGACAGGCTCTGGACGCTGCGTTCCAGTATCGACGCGCTCTCGGTCGGCCTCGTCGATTCCCACATGAAACTGCAGCAATTGCGGCGCCTGGCAGATACCACCGCCTTAATCAACTCGGCGCAAGAGACCGACGAAGTCCTCAACCAGGTCATGGAAACTGTCATCCAGCTTACACAGGCCGAGCGCGGTTATATTGTTTTGAAGAATCGACATACCGGCGAACTGGAGTTCACTGTCGCCCGTGGTCTAAGCGCGGAAGAAACCGCCATCGGCGGGCGCATCGTTAGTTGGACCATCATCAATCAAGTCGTTGAAAACGGCGAGCCGCTGCTGACGGTGGACGCCGGTGCTGACGACAGCTTGGCGCATAGCGAAAGCATCGCCGGCTTCGCTTTGCTCAGCATCTTGGCGGTACCGCTTAAAGTGCGCGACGAGGTCATTGGCGTCGCCTATTGTGACAACCGTGTCATGGCCGGCCTGTTCAAGGAAAACGAGCTCGACCTCTTGACCAGCTTCGGCCAGCAAGCCGCTGTGGCCATTGAAAATGCCCGCCTTTTTGAGGATATTCGCGCGCAAATGGCCCTGGTCGAAGAAATGCAGATTCGCTTGTCTAACATATTCGCCTCCATCGGATCCGGCGTGATTACAATCAACGGCGAGAACTGCGTGCTTGTCTGTAATGAAGCTGTGGAAGGCATTACCAAAATCAACAACGAAGACTGCAATGGCTTGCCCTTGCGTGAGGTCTTGCACGGTGTCACGGAGCAATTTCACGAAAATGTGGAAATGGTTCGGCGCCAACAGGTCCAACACATCTGGGCAGAGCGCTTCGAATTGCACGGGCAGCAAAAGTACTGGCAAGTGGTCGCCAGCCCGCTGCGCGGTGAGGACCGGGTCAATCATGGCGTCGCGCTGGTGATCGACGATTTGACAGAGCGCAAAGAACAGGAAGAACAGCGGCGCCTGTTGGGCACCTTTGTCTCCGAAGCCCTGCTGGAGAACATCGGCTCCATCAGCGAATTTGATACCAGCCCGACCGAACGGACAATCTCTGCCATGTTTGCCGATATGCGCGGATTTACCGCCTTCAGCGAGTACCTGCAACCGGAAGACCTCATGCGCATCGTCAATCGCTACCTGGGCGCGGCCAGCGACGCCATCACCTCTCACGATGGCATCGTCGACAAGTACTTGGGCGACGCCATCACTGCCCTGTGGAATACGCAGTTGAATCATCAGACAGATCATGCCCTGCGCGCATTGCGGGCCGCGCAAAAGATTATGCAAGAAGTCTATGCGCTGCACGAAGTCGTTGATCCCGATCATCAATTGCATTTTGGTATCGGCATCCACACCGGGCTTTCTGTTCTCGGCATGGTGGGCGGCGCCAACCGCATTGAATTCGCCGCCTTGGGCGAAGCCACCGAAGACAGCAAATTCTTGCAAGAAAACGCCGAACCCGGCGAGATTATCATCAGCGCCGACACCTATGAATTGGTCAAGGATCACATTGAAGCCCATGCCGTCACGCCCACCAAGATGACAGCCGGCTTCGAGCGCCACGAGGTCATATACCGGGTTCTTGCTGGCGGGCGGAATGGCAGCGGCCCGTCCGGCGCATTCAACGGCCATTCCCAGGGCCGGCATTCATGAGGCTGGAAACGCGTATTATTGCTATGAAACCAGCTGGCAGCCGAGCAGCGCCCATGGTAGCAGCGTCCTAAGGATGTGGAGCTTACCGCATGCAGCCTAATCTACTCTTTGCTGTTGGTATTGTAATTGGTTTGGCGGTCGGTGTTTTGTTCGGCCTTAGCATAGGCAATGTAACCTTGGGCATGCCTACCGGCGTCATGCTGGGATTGCTTATCGGACTGATAATGTCTAAGTCGGGCAGCGACCAGACCTGAAGCCTGACTATTGTTGCACGCTGGGTCCTCGGACGCGAGTTTGCCCAGCAAGGGGCATTCTGGAAATGAGTCGCGGACATGCGAATTGATCACCTCAAAACAGCATCCCCATTGCCGCTCAAGCGAGTCATATTCGTCTTGCTCGCCGCGTCAGTTTTATCGGCCGCCATCTATCAGGCCCTGCGCGCCGGGGACGATCTCTATTTGACGGCCAGTGTCTTCGCCACGCGCTTCCTCGGCATATTTATCGAGGCGGTACCGTTTTTGCTTATGGGTTCGCTCACCTCGGGATTGATCGAGACCTTTGTAAAAACCGACGATATCTTGCGTTTTTTGCCCCGCAGTCGCCTCGGCGCCGCTTTGGGCGGGACTGCCCTCGGTCTGATATTTCCGGTCTGCGAATGCGGCGTGGTACCGGTGACGCGGCGGCTCTTCCGCAAGGGACTGCCGCTTTCGATGGGTGTGGCATTCTTGCTGGCGGCGCCTTTCATGAATCCCATTGTTTTCGCCAGCACCTATATCGCCTTTGGCTTTGGCGGCGTCTTGATCGGCCGCGCGCTGCTGACCGTTCTGGTGGCGGTGATTGTCGCGACAGTCATCGGCACTTTCGCGGATCCGCGCGAGGTGCTCAAGCCGACTTCGGCCAAAGCCGACGAGGAAACTTGTCATCATCATCCCCACGGCGGGCCGAGCTTGCGCGCCAAATTGTTTTCCGCAATGCAAATCGGCGCGGACGATTTTTTCGAGATGGGCCGCTTTCTCATTTTGGGCTCGGCGCTGGCGGCGCTGTTGCAAACTTTTGTGCCACAGGACAGCTTGCTCGCCCTAGGCGCGGGTCCGGTCATGTCGGTTCTCTTTATGCAGATCTTGGCTTTCTTGCTCAGCGTTTGCTCGACTGTTGATAGTTTTCTCGCGCTGGCTTTTGTCAACACCTTCAGTACCGGCGCCATCATTAGCTTTCTCAGTTTTGGACCCATGGTCGATATTAAAAGTACGCTGATGTTTACCGGTGTCTTCCGCCGCAAGATCGTCTTGTATTTGGTTTTGCTGCCTTTTGTCTTGAACCTGCTGGCAGGCGTATTGATTAACGTCGCCCTCGGTTATTGACACACGGAGAAGCGCGCATGAGCGCCGAGCATCAACATCATTCACAGATTGATGAGGCAACCTGGGCCAAATCGCTCATCCTTTTCGGCATGGGCATCTACCTCGCTGTGTTGATCTTCACCGGCAACCTGGCAAACTATATCAACCTGCGTTTTGCCTGGCTGGCTTACGTTGGCACAGCGCTCTTTTTCCTGCTGGCCCTGGCAAATCTATATGCCTGTCTCAGTCCTCGCCGCGCCCACAGTCATCATCACATCGGCTGGGATAGTCTGCTGATCGTCGCTTTTCCGCTGCTGCTCGCGCTGCTAATCCCCTCGCGCTCTCTGGGCGTGGAAGCTGTCTCCGGCGGCATCGGCCTCAGCCCCGTCGGCGTCGAAGGCGTTGCCTCTCTCAATCGCAATCCCCTGGATCGCAATATTCTCGATTGGCTGCGCGCCTTCAATCGCGCCTCAACGCCCGCCGCTTTTAATGGCCAACCGGTTGATGTCAGCGGCTTTGTTTATCGCGAACCAAGAATGGGAGCAGACGAGTTCATGGTCTCGCGCTTCACAATGAGCTGCTGCGTGGCCGATGCCTATCCCATTGGCATGCCGGTCAGGTCCGGCGCAGCGAGCGATTTCGCGCCCGGCGCCTGGGTCCGGGTGCGTGGCGAAGTGCTCGCCGACCTGTTCGGGGGGGAATTCGCGCCCATTGTCCTTGCTGACGCGGTTGACTCGATCGAAGAACCCGCGCAACCCTATCTGTATCCCTAGTCTTGACGCTTGTGCAATGAAATTATCGAAGCTGGACTATGTAGTTTTCGGGATCGCGACGCTCTGCCTGCTCGGCGTCGCCCTGGCCGCTATCGTCAGCGATCCAGCCCGACAGCCGATTCGCGTCGCCTATCTCTATCCCGCCGTCAGCAGCCCTCAAAATGTTTGGATGGCGGAAATCGGCAATCCCGATGCGCAGCAGCAACTGACCTTCAGCGAAAACGGCGTTTACGATTTTGACTTCAGTCCCGATGGAGATTGGCTGGCCTTCGGCGAACGTAATCAGGCGGGTATCGTTAACCTGCGGCTCATGGATATGCGTAGCGGCCGCGTCACCGACCTGGTCGATTGCGTAGCCCAGTACGCCTATTGCACCACGCCCGTATTCAGCCCCGATGGCAGCAGGCTGGCATATCAGCGTTCGGAATCGCTCAACGGATCTTATGGCCTGTCGCGCATCTGGCTAGTCGATATGACCAGCGGCAACTATGAAACGGCCCAACTCATCGCCGACTCTCGGGTCGTGGGCCACAGCCCCGTTTGGGCGGCCAACGGCAATACCATCGCATTTTATAGCTCGGACGTCCGCGAGCCCGGCATCTTGATCTTCGACTTCATACCGCGTGACGGCAGCGACGCGCAATTGCGCTTCATACCCTCGTCCCACGGCGCCATGGGCACCATCTCGCCCAATGGACAGCGCATCATTTTTCCGGAAATCGCGCGCCGCGGCGAACAGTTTTTCACGCACCTCCGCCTGGCCGATCTGCGCAACAAGTCATTCGCTGCCTTCACCGATCCAGACGGTCCTGTCGATGATGTAAACGCGCAATGGAACCCCAATGGACTAACGGTCGCCCTGGCCCGGCGCTATACGGACAACCGCTGGACCGCTGGGCATCAGCTCTACCTCCGCTCCGCAAATGATGCCGACGGGGCCCTCACGCCCATCCTCTTTGACCCGCGCTATACCACGTCCTATTTCCGCTGGAACCAAACCGGAGACCGCCTGGTCATGCAACGGTTTCCTCTGGCCAGCGAGGACGGCGCCGACAAACGCCAGCGCGTTCCCGAGATCTGGACCTATGATCTAAAGAGCGGGGATGCCAGCAAGATCGTCGAGAACGCCTTCGTGCCCCAATGGGTAGGTCTCTAGTAACCACTTTGGCATGTAAGTAGTGCCAATAAAATAATGCCAAAAAGTCTCATTTGTAGCGAAAGTTCTGGATCTAATCCAAGTTCCGCCGAACGCGCTCCCCCTCCGGAGGGCTGTGTCTACGCGCCCCTGATGCTTCGGGGTTTCCGCCCCCGCTAAGCAGGGGGACCGAGGGGGCAAGGGCCGGGGGTGGAGTTTAATAAAGGCATTTTCTCATTCTCATTACTTGCTTGCGCATACTGAGTAACGCTCTGCCGAGCGGCTTTTGCCAAGAACGCCGCGCTATCCAAATCCATCCCTTGACGCTGTTCCGGGGCTAAACTGCGCTGTCTCAAGCACATGGGACCCGCTACAATATGACTCAGTACCCGGCAACGATCTG
The DNA here is from genome assembly GCA_026708115.1 of Chloroflexota bacterium. GTDB lineage: Bacteria > Chloroflexota > Anaerolineae > Aggregatilineales > Phototrophicaceae > UBA6055. The sequence goes on along the minus strand of JAPOVL010000043.1, from coordinate 10,397 downwards.
GTTAATGCATGCACATCAACCATCTCTCGCTGACCAATTTCCGCAACTACGCTCGCTTGGAATGCGAGTTGCCCGCTGGAAAACCGGTTGTGCTTTACGGCGACAACGCCCAGGGCAAAACCAGCGCTTTGGAAGCGATTTACTATCTGGCCACATCCAGCTCGCCATATACCGCCAGCGACCGTCAATTGATCCACTGGCGCGCGGAAAACGACCCCATTCCCTTCGCGCGTCTCTCTGCCGAGTTGGGCAATAGAGACAGCAGCTATCAGAAACTGGATATCACACTCATGCTCGATATGAGCAGCGGCGCGCCGCGATTCAAGAAATCGATCCAGCTCAATCATGTCGACAAGCGCGTGACCGATGTCATTGGCTTGCTCAACGTCGTACTCTTTCTGCCCCAAGACCTGTCGCTGGTGGAAGGTTCGCCCTCCGACCGCCGCCGCTTCATGAACACCACGCTCACACAGGTTAATCTTGACTATCTGCTGGCCTTGAACGAGTACGACAAACTGCTGCCGCAGCGCAATGCTTTGCTCAAGCGCGTCGCCCAGAAGCGCGCCCATGCTGTCGAACTTGAGTTTTGGGACGGGCAATTGGCCAAATATGGCTCTGTGATTGTCTCCTGTCGACAGCGTTTCCTGCGCGAACTCGAGATCAAAGCCCGCGATACCCATCATGCGCTGACCGGCGGCCGCGAGGCGCTGAGCCTCAAATATCTGCCCAGCATCGCGCCCAACGCGGATGGCGATGGCAAACAACTCTCCTTCGACCTGTACGGCTTGGACTTGAACCGCCAAATGAGCCCCGCTGAGATAGAACCGCAGTTTCTCGAGAAACTGCTGTCGCAGCGCCAGGAATCCATCAGCCGCGGCATAACCTTGTCCGGGCCTCACCGCGACGAACTGCGCTTGATGATCAACGAGCGCGATTGCGGCCTCTACGGCAGCCGCGGCCAGGCGCGTACCGTCGTCATGGCCCTGCGCTTTGCCGAGCTGGAGTGGATGCGCGACCAAATTGGCGAGTATCCGCTATTTCTGCTCGATGAGGTCGTCGCCGAGCTTGATGGCAAACGGCGGGCCTTTCTCTTGGATCGACTGGACGGCCAAGCGCAAACGCTGCTGACAACGACCGAGCTCGAAATCTTTAATCCGACCTTTTTGCGCAGAGCCTCTGTGTTTCAGGTGGTCAACGGTCAGATCGCCGCGGTCGATTCATGAAAATGAACATATGGTCGTTACCGAACAGGAGAAAATCCGAGATGAAAACAGAATTTGACAAGTCATCCGAACGCGAGATCCATATCACGCGGGGTTATAACGCGTCGCGCGAGCGGCTCTGGGAAATGTACACCCAAGCGGAACATTTGAAACACTGGTGGGGACCGGAAGGCTGGACCTTGCCCGTCTGCGAGCTGGACTTTCGCGTTGACGGCGTCTGGTTCTATTGCATGGCGGGACCGGATGATGTGACCTCTTGCGGAAAAGCCACTTACCTGCAAATTGACGCGCCCCGGCGCCTGGTATACACGGATGAGTTCGCCGACGCGGAAGGCAATGTCATGGACGACTTTCCCGCCGCGCATATCACCGTCGACTTCAGCGAAGACAATGGCCAGACGACCGTTCGCAGCATAGTCCGATATGATACCAAAGAGCAGCGCGACCAGATCGTCGATATGGGCGCCGAAGCCGGCATAGATCAAACCCTCAATCGGCTGCAAGCCTATTTGGAAAGTACTGCCTGAAACCCTCTCGCAGCCCCTTCCCTAGCCCACGACTCACTGCCGAAACCGCGACCATATAGACCCCCTTTTCTCCCCGCATTGCTGTATCCTTCGACGTTGGAGCACACGAAGCGGCATTGTCCAAAAGGAGACGCTCATGTCGGAAAATGATATTGCTGTGTCCTCAAATGGACAAAGACGAACAAACTTCAAACCGAAACCTGACCGATCGCCAGGCATCTCTTATGACGAAAATTGTAGGGGCGACCTATCAGGTCGCCCGAAAATACCCCAAGACCTACAGGTTTCGGCGCGAAATTCTAACCAACTAAACTGTCATGTCCTCAGATTTGGGGAGGGGGTACCCCCCCCCCCCCCGTATACATACTGTATCTATACTGTTGCTCAAAAACATCGCAAAATGAGGGCAACTTCCGGGAATTTGAGGACAAATCGCGCTTCATTGAGTGCTGACGCTGCATTTGGTTTAGCAGCCGGGCAGTCCGGATTTCGCGGTCTGCGAACATTTAGTCGCCCTCTCGCAGAACAAATGAGCTAGTCTATGGCAACTGAATCCTTAGCAGAGAGGGATGGCCATGGCATGGACAACGCCCAAGACCTGGACGAGCGAACCGCTCACATCGGTTGACTTGAATACCTATGTTCGGGACAACCAGAATCATCTCAAGGACCGCATTGACAGCAGCGCCAGTCTTGTTGTGAGCGGCATTAGAAACTACAGCACAACCGCGACGGAATGGGTCGATATAGATCCGCAGGCTCTTGCATTGACGCTTCAGACGCATGGTGGCGATGTGCTGCTTGGTTTCACAGGTGCGGTCAGTCATAGCGGTGACAACAAAGTTACTTATTTCAACATTGCCGTCGATGGAAACAACTACTTCTCCGACGACGGCGTCACCCAGTTTAACAATGCCAGTCAGAACGACAATTTCCGCTTCAAACCGCTAAGCATCGTTGTCATGATCCCGAGTTTGTCGACGGGCAGCCATGTCTTCAAGCTACGCTGGAAGACTCTGCGTAGCAACGCGGCGGCTATGGATATCGTGACGACTCACCCGCAGTTTTGGGCAAAGGAGATCTGAGCGATGGATATCATAAGCGAAGGGACGTTTGACGCCGTCTTGCTCGATCATATCGCGCGGCGGGTTATGGGCAGGGCGACCAGCGGTATCTCGGTCGGCGGTGGCTTCTCTCGCATCCACTTGCTCAATGACAACGTGGCTAACCAGCGCCGCGCCAGCGACATCCTGAACCATTTCAACACACTGCAGTTGCTTGAAACCAGGACCAGCATGAGGGAAGGGGAGACGGATCCAGTCATTCGCTGCCGCGATCAAGCCATCGCCAACGACAATGACGTCGGCTATTTGGTTCTGTTTGATGGCGAAGTTTATGCCCAGGGAAGTGACAGCGTCATTTCCGGGGAGCTGTCCTTGACTTTGAGTCGCCCGGCAGCCGGCTCCTACAGCGTCTTTGTGTATCGGCTTCGTGGCAATTATGCCAGCGCTTCCGTTCAGATAGTTGTTCAAGAGGCCTAAGAATGGCAACCATCACTGCCAATACACGCGGCAAGATCTGAGGAGCGCAGAAGCGCTTGAAGAAAAACGTCGCGGGATTGAAAGGAGCCCGCAGCCTAAGCGCGTCTCAGCGAGAAACGTTACTGACGCGCGTCTTGATCGATCTACATCATATCGAATTGCGGCGGCTCGCCCGCTTGAGCGAAGTGGAGTGAAAGCTTTGGGCTACGAACAAATTTTCCAACAATTGATCTTGGCGGTGGTGTTGCTGGTCTACTGGTGGTCGCACCGCAGTTTTCCTCCGTAGCAGACTGCCTAATTGATCCAGCGGCTTGGCGAAGGCGGCAAACGCGCCGAGACCAAGATCGACGACTTGTTGGTAGGAATCGCTGACCTACTCAACAAACTGCCTCGGGAAGGAGCTGAACCGGGAGACGCTTGAGCGCGCAGCTCGTTTGACTTGTGATTCCGGATTCCAGCGCGCCTCAATTGAGCGCGCGGTTTTTCGGAACCACTGCGCGAGCTTAACTGAAAATGTTGTTTTTCAGTCATCTTGGTCGCTCGCGTAAGGATCCTTTCCAAGCGCGGTGTTCTTGCGTATCGCCTGTTGCCAGGGCTTTCGTGCTTTGCCTCGGTAGCCCAATTCCTGCATCCGTTCTGCTTCCAGACGCTCAAGTTCCTCCGACAGTTTGCCGAAGTCGGATGCTGGAATCGGACTGTCACCGCCGGATGCCTCACGATAGACATAACCCACGCCGCGACACCAGTCGCAGTCTTCGACTTCGCCGCCGATTCCAGCCTCAAACCAACCGTAGCCCTCACACGATGCGCAGCGCACGATAGTCATTTCAAATGCGTCCCCCACTGAAGCGGGCCGGGCGCATAACTGCGCCTTGCCGCCCTTCCACCAGTCCTTGCCACAGCAGGGATATACAAGAAAAGAGTGCTATAATGCAAACCTGAAATGACCACCACAACTCGTAATCCCATCGCGCGACTCCTGACCCTGTTGTTGCCGGCAGCGACCATTTTGTTTGTCATCGTTATTCAAGCGCATCACTTTCGCGATCGTCCCTACCGCCAGGACGAAGCTTGGGTGGTGCATTATGCGCTGGAAAATATCGAGCGCGTTGGACTGCTGAATCATGTCCTGCAGATCTTCTATCTGGTGCCCCCGGAAAATGCCCTTCAGGACATTTGGGTACATCTATTTGGTCACATAGAAAACATTGTACGCTACTTTTCTACCTTGGTAACGACGATCACGCTAGCGCTTTACTATAGGCTCACAGCAGATCTGTTTGAGCGACGATCGGCCTGGATAGCCTTGGTCGTTTTTGGGACGTATAGCGTATTTGCATATTATAGCCACGAAGCGCGCCCTTACGCCGCGCTGGTGCTGGGCACAGTCGGTTTTCAGTGGGCGCTTCTGCGCTTTATCCATCGCCCCAAACGCGGCAACGCGCTCCTGGCGCTGGTTCTAGGCGCAGTGCCCTTTTACATCCATCCCTTTATCATTTATGTTATTGCCGCGCAACTGACCTGTGTGCTGGTTTTTGTCCGTTGGAACCGCGACTTGTATCGGCGTGGCGCCCTGCTCTTTGCCGTAATGGCGCTGCTTATTGGCTTGCGCGCTTGGGTCAATTTTAGCGACCGATCGGGTCTCATTGAATACAACATCGAAACATCCTGGCAAGGATTGGCAGAGGTGCTTGATCATTATCGCTTTAGTCCCGAGGCGCTCGGATATTTCCTGCTGGCGGCTGGCATTATTGGCGTCCTGGGTAAACTGGCCATTGCGCGAACAAGCGTAGATGATTCAACGATGCGCTTTGCCTGGGGCTGGCGGGAGGGATGGCTGCTGCTCTCGCCAGTTGTCATGGTCATTTTGACTTTCGCCGTCAATACTAATATTCCCAGCTTAACGCCCAGAAACCTGCTGATCGCCGCGCCGTATTTGGCCTTGATCGTGACCATTGCCCTGCGGCAAATGCCGCCGCAAGCCCAGCTCATCGCCGTGGTTTTCTTCTGTGTTCCTTTCGTCACCCAGTTGCGCTCGCATAACGGCAACGCCGGTTATTGGGAACTCGCCGAATACATCGAGCGACACTATGACCAAGACCGGGATCGGCTTCTGATAATCACCGAACAAGCGTGGGAGTGGATCGCTATCAACTATTTCCTTAAAGAGCGCGCCGAAATCGCATTTGCCGATGACGACATATTCTACGTGAGTTGGGAAAGTGGTGACAAAGACCGGTTTATTCCGAGCGCAATTGACGAAGAGGTCTTTGTGACCGGCTTGGCCAAAGGTGACTGGCGGCGCTTGCAACCCTGGCTGGGTGACTACGAGACACTATGGATCATTCGGACCAGGGACTTTATCGGTGGCCGAAATATGATCGACGCCATCGAAGGCGAATACACCCTTTATGAGGTCATCGACTTCCCGGGCGAGACCTACTACACAGCTATCGAAGTACTGGAGTACCGGCGGCATCCCGCTGACACGCAAACACGCTGGCGTTACGGCCCCGATTTCAACCTGCTTGACTGGCGGCTCAACGATGATCATCAAGTGAGCGCCTGCCAAACCATAACGGTCGAAAGCTGGTGGTCGATCAATAATGAGACCAGCCAACTATACAGTTCCACACTCGTGATCGTGGATCGACACGGGCAGGGCGCGGCCAACAGCGACCACGTGCCGGGTGGCGTCTATTTGACGTCCATCTGGCAGCCGGGGGGCCCCTACTTCGATGAGCGCCAGTTGACTATTCCCTGCGACCTGCCGGCCGGAGAATATCCGCTCTTGCTGGGCATGTATCAACTGCCAACGGACGACAACACCGCCGTACAGAACCTTGAGATCTATACCGCCGACGGCGAACCCACCGGGCGCTACCTGGAGTATCTGACGACGATCACAGTCGGTCGCTAGACGACGGGCGCGGCATCAATTTGCGCACGGCATACCAGGCAACCAGACCGGTAGCGATTGTTATCCACATGATTGTCCACCAGATGGTCTCCAACCCTGCTCCTAGCCATACGATCACGACGGTTAGCGCGGCAGCGGGCAAGAGAATCATGCGCGTCATGCTGATCGCCATCGGAAGCAAGGGGCGCTTGATGCCGCGCAGGGCAGCGAAACCGATGAATCCGAAGGGTTTGGACCAGGCGGCGAGCACGCTGATGCGCAGGTAGGCCACGCCGGCCGAGATGATGGCTGGATCGTCGGTGAAAATGTCGATAAGCTCATGCGCGAACAGGAAGATGATGAAGCCGCCGGCGATCATCAACAGCATGCCGTAGCGCAGTGCGGTGTTGAAGGCTTGCCACATGCGGTCGTAGCGGCGGGCGCCATTGTTTTGGGCGACGAGCACCAGGGTGGCCAAATCAAGGCCGATTAGAGGAAGCCAGAAGAGCTGATCGAGGCGACTGGCGATGCCAAATGCGGCTAGCGCTTCTGTGCCGAAGCGGCTGACAAAGTAAGTCACGACAAAGGTGCCAACCGACACCGTGCTCAGGTCTAGGGCGGGCGGCAATCCCTGCTTGATGATCGACAGCAACTGGGGCGGATTGGGCATGAGCATGGGCGCGCGAAAGTGCCGAAACAGGCCCGACCGCCAGGCAGTAAAACCCAGGTAAATGGCGCCGATTCCCTGGATGATCGCAGTTGCTATACCTACGCCGGCGATACCCCGGGCCGGTACGCCGTAGCCGCCATATATGAACCAGGGGTCGAGGAGGATATTGAGCAGGAATCCCAAGATCAGGAAGTTGCGAAAGGGGCGCGTATCGCCTTGGGCGGCGAGGGCCGCGTGGAACATAAAAACAAGGTTGAAAAACGTGGCGCCCAGGAAGATCGGCGTGATATAGCTCATATTGTAGGCGACGGCAGCGCCGGATGCGCCCAAAATCTCAAATAGCCGCGGCGAAATCGCTAATCCCGCGCCGGCTGTTATCAGGCTCAGCAGAACGGTCAAGGACAGACCCTGAGCGACGATAAGGACAGCGTCATCTCGCTTCCCGGCGCCCAGCGCATTGCCGATCAGCGCGGAGGTGCCGGTGCCCAATCCGCTTGCCAGGCCGATGATGATGAAGTAGATGGGAAAGGACAGGGCCAGCGCCGCCAGCGCTTCGTTGGAAATCGTCCCGGTATAGAAGGTGTCTACGATCTGAAACAGATTGTTGAAGAGCACGCCAATGCTAACCGGGATGCCAATCTTGCGGATGAGTTTGGGGATGTCTTCGCTGGTGAGCGGATTGTTGTCTTTTATAATGAACCTCTTGCTCATGTATGGAGCGAGTTTGTTATTTTCTGTGAGCGCGACATTCCCCTGGGACCTTTTCACCGGTTACGCCCCGCGCGGCTGTCATGGTGAAGCGCGATCGGATTGGACAACGCTGTCCATGACCAGTTCGAATAGACGCCGATACCCATCGAGGTATTTTTCTGGGGAAAAGAAATGCAGCGCAAAGTCAAGCGCTTGTCGACCCAGTCGCTCGACGTCTACAGCGTAAATCTTCTCCAACGCCAACGTCAATGCCTCGACATTGCCGCTCTCGACCAGGAAGCCGTTTTCGCCATCCTGGATCAGATCCGGTATGCCGCCGACGCGGCTGCCGATGACCGGCGTACCGGTGAGCATGGCCTCCAAGACAACACGCCCCAGTCCTTCGGAAAGGGAGGGCAAAACCAGGGCGCGGGCGCTGCCGAAATGCTGGGCCAGGTCGCGTTGGGAGACCGCGCCATGGAAACGGACGCGACTAGCGATCCCAAGGTCCTGCGCTTGATTTTGCAGTTGGCCGGCGTAGTCGGCGTTTTCGGGATGCCCGAGCAAATGGAGTTGCGCCTGAGGATGATCCAGCCGGGCAAAGGCTTCCAGGAGTAGATCCAGGCCTTTGCGCGGAATCAGCACACCCGCGTAAACGAGGTCAATCGCCTGTGCCAGCGGGATCCCGCGCCCGGCGTCGCGAAAGACGTCGGTGTCGCTCCAGGTCATGAAGCGAACTTGCGGCAGGTCGGGCGCGTAGTGGGCGGCGCGTTCGGCCGTGGATGTCGATATCACGCGCAGGGCGTCCCCGCGGCTGAAGGCATAGCGGGCCAGACTGAGCATGAGCGCGCGGTAGGCGCTCATGAAGGGGATTGTGCGCTGCAAAAAGAGATCTTCTTCAAAGTTGTTGTGATTCTCGATGATGAGCTTGGGACGCTTGCCAAAGAAAGGACTGAGGCCTTTGACCAGGGCGGCGATGGCGCCTTCAAAGGGGCTTTGCGCCACCAGGATGCGACAGTCGTGATGAATGACGAGGGCGAGCAGCAGGACGGGCGCCAACGCAAAAAAGATCAGATAGCGCAATATTGAAGTGGGCGGCTGCGGGAGGAGATAGAAGGCCGCTTGTTCGCGAAAGGCCAGAGGACGGAGGGAGGCTGAGAAACCGATGACGCGGATATCATAGTCGCGCAGCTGCGTCAGCAGCTCCCATTTGCGCGCATCACCGGGGTCGAGCGGGCGGCTATATCTGGCGCTGCTAATCCAGCAGACGGCGGTTGGTTTCGGCACGGCGGCGCTCCCCCCAGGCAACTGGCATGACAACAGCAGGTCCAGCGGGCGCTACAGGCGCGCGGCCCGGGCGCCTGACCGGTCGGGGACGGGAGCAGGGGCGGATGCGGTCATTTGCGTTTGTCGGCATCCCTGAATATGACGATATCGTCGTCCGTTTCGGCAGGGCCGTCATTCAAGCGAAGAACGGTTTCGAGAAACATTGACACGATGCCCATGACCATGCCGCCGAGGATGGCTGTCCAGATGCCGCCCTCAATGACCAGGCGATCGCCGGCCAGGGAATCGGTGATCAAGAGCATCACGCCGTTGATGACCAGGATAAACAAGCCCAGCGACAACAAGACCGCAGGACAGGTCAGCAGGATCAGGATCGGCTTGAGCAGGGAATTCACGACACCGAAGATGAGGCCGACAATCAAAAGCGTGCTGATGTCATTGTTCGCGACCTGAATATTGGGAATCAATATGGCTGTCACTGCGATAGCTACCGCATTAATCAGCACTCGAATTGCAAAATCTCTCATGGGTGGTCTCCGTCAAGGGCCGCTGGGCGCGCAGCGAAAAGGTCTGTCGCGCTCAGGCAGAATAGCAAGCCTTCTCGTCGCATGCGCGACGCGGTTCGCATAAGCAGATCACTTGGACTCTATCCTAGATACGCATAAACGCCAGGCGTGGTCTCAAATCAGCTTCGGTTGCGCCGCGAAAGCAAGAATAGCAGCAGGAGCAAGAGCAGCCCGGCAGCTACGGCCAGGATGGCGATCACTGCGTCGCGCGTATCCGGTTCGTCAGCGCTGGGCGCGTCGATTTCAGTAATCGTCACGGGCGTCAATGTCGGTTGGGCGGTGGGTTCGACGACCACTTCTTGGGTGGGGGCATCGGTAACCGTCGGTCGAACCGCTGCCGCTTCTTCGGTCGGCTCTTCGGTTTCTTCGGCTTCTTCAGTCGCGCGCTCATCCGCTTCTTCGGTCGCGCGCTGATCCAATGTTCCTTGAATTTCGGCAGTCAGGCTTGCTTCGGCCTGAGCCGTTTCCGTGATGTCGATAGTCGGCGTTGGCGTAGCCGTGGGCGTGTCGGTGTCTGTTGGCTCTGGCGTATCCGTGGCGGTCGGCTCCGGTGTATCAGTGTCGGTCGGAACAGGCGTGTCGGTATCGGTCGGTTCTGGCGTGTCCGTGTCGGTCGGCGCAGGCGTGTCCGTGTCGGTAGGTACGGGCGTGTCCGTGTCGGTAGGTACGGGCGTGTCCGTGTCGGTCGGGACAGGCGTGTCCGTGTCGGTTGGCACGGGCGTGTCGGTGTCGGTAGGGACAGGCGTGTCCGTGTCGGTAGGGACAGGCGTGTCGGTGTCGGTTGGCACGGGCGTGTCGGTGTCGGTTGGCACGGGCGTGTCGGTGTCGGTAGGGACAGGCGTGTCAGTGTCCGTTGGGATAGGCGTATCGGTGTCGGTTGGGATAGGCGTGTTTGTGTCGGTTGGCACAGGCGTGTCGGTGTCGGTAGGGACAGGCGTATCGGTGTCGGTTGGCACGGGCGTGTCAGTGTCGGTAGGGACAGGCGTGTCGGTGT